>JADKBC010000050.1 GCA_016715205.1 Holophaga sp. | reverse complement strand
CAGGTTCCATAACTCCTGACACTTTGGCAGGAGCTGCTCGGCCAGGTCACGGCTGAGTGCTTCACCGGCTGAAACCAGACAAAGCGCCGGGTCTCCCTGCCAGGAGGCAGCCAACAAGGCCTTGAAGGTGCTGGGTGTGGCCTGGATGTGGGTTGGCTTGCAGCCGGCGATCCGGGCGGCAAGCTGGATCCCATCTGCAGTCAGGCCTTCTTCGCCGATCTCCACGCACCCGCCGGTCATCAAAGGCATCAGCAGTTCGTTTTCACTAATATCGAAGGTGATGGTTGTCAGCGCAAGCCAGGTGTCACCCGGCTGGAAATCCAGAAGCTGTTTTGCAGCCAGCAGCAAATTGAGCAAAGACGAATGCCGGATCTCGACACCCTTTGGCTTGCCGGTTGAGCCGGAGGTAAACAGGATGATGGCGCTGTCAGCGCTTGAGGCTGAAGGATGCGCCGCCAGGGATGTTGGGGCCGCGGCCAGGATATCTTCAAGAACCACAATTCGAATTCCGGGCTGGTTATCCAGCAGCGGAACAGCCTCCCGGCTCGCAAGCACGATCTGCACAGGCATCTTCCAGCATGTACGCCAGGCGGGAGGTCGGGAAGCTGATATCCAGGGGGGCACATACAGCGCTCCACCCGCCAGAACTGCCAGATGGCGGGCACCAGATCCAACGAGCGCCTGATCAGGATACCCACCCGGTCTCCGCGGCTGACGCCATGTTCCAGGAGGGCAGCCGCCATTTGATCGACCCGCAGGCCAAGCTGCCGGTAGGTCAGGTGTGCGTTATGGAAGCGCAGGGCCGGACTTTCTGGCCGTGCCAGCACCTGGACCTGGATCTGATCGAGAACCGTTTGCGAACGCGGAAAGGCTCTTTCGGTGCGGTTCCAGGCCACCTCGAGGATGTGCTGTTCCATTTCGGGCTGCACAGGCAGGCTGGCGCAGGGTTGATCGGGGCTGGCAAGGCTGCCGCGCAGTACAGCCTGTACACCCCGCAGCCAGCGCTCCACACTGGCCGGGCGAAAAGCTAGTTGCTGCAATCGCACACCAGACGGATGCCGGCCGAATCGATTTCGGCTGTCAGATCGAGGTCATAGCGGGCCCCCGAGCCAGGAAGGGCAGCCCAGGCCGACTGCCGCCGCCCGCTGAGGCTGGCGCCGCTGAAAGACCGTGCGGATACCCACACCGAATAACGGGGAACGGCTTTGGTCAGGCGGGGCTAAGCAGGTGGAGAAGTTCGGCCAGCGGCATGTGCCGGTGAGTCTGGGCCTCCTGCATCCAGGCGGCCAGTGACCTGGCCCATTCCTGAAAACTGCGCCCGGGCTCATAGAACGACAAGATGGGCAGCAGGTTGCGCGTCCGGGCGATCGCCGGGATGCCGGTATCGCTGAAAAAAGGCTGGCTCTCGACGCCAATCACCAGATCGGCCCGGCGGAAAGGCGGTGCAGATACAATCAAAGGCAGCCAGCAGGAGAGACTCCAGGTCCAGCCCGAGCCCATCAGCCTGCAGGCGCAGCGGGCCCGGCGCAGGCCTGGATCCGCTCCAGCGCCAGACGGGGCGCCTGTACTTTTCACCAGGCGCGGCAGATCTTCCGGCAGATTGAGGGCGGCACGCCGGAAGGGAGCGCTTTCCATTAATTTCTGCCTCCTGGTGGGCGGTTTTGGCTTCGGCTGTCTCACCAGCGCCAGGTAATCCGTCCATTGAAGGACGGGCGGAGCAGTTCCGGCCTCCTTGTTTACCGAAAACAACTGGTACAGCCGGGCAATGTCTGCCAGGATTTCAATCAAAGCCTGCATTTCCAATAAAGCTGGTGATCAACCAGTACCCAGAATATGCTCGCTCTCGTTCAGGCGCAGCAGTTCTGCCCGAAACAGCCGGAGCCGATTTTTGAACGGCCGCCCGACGATATCATCCAGGCGCGCTGCCAGCCGGTCTGGGTGGAAATTGACACCGTCAGTTCCAGGGGTTCACCGCTGCCCACCACGAGTGTGTTGGAATCGGGATCCAATGATGCATGCAGCGCCGCCTCTGTTACCGGCTGCGCCCTCCTCTTCCACGGCTGCCTGCAGGGCAGTTCCATTCAGGGCTCCCTGCAAACGGACAGCGATGGCGTCGTTATAGGCTGCGCTGGCTTCATCGGAGCAGCGGCTGGGCGATGGTGCCATGCTGCTGGGATGGAGCCAGTTCCATCTTGCGCTGGTACTTCCACCGGGTTGGAGGCGGCCTTCTTCTTTTGGGTCTGATGGGCGTTCAGTTTCCTGTTCGATATACAAGGCCATCCCGCCCAAGTTGACCATTTTCTCCCGCAGCTGGCGGTAGCGGTTTTCAGCCAGCAAAGTCTGGATTAAAGGCGTGTAGAAAGGTCCGTCACCGACGAGCTGGACCTTCTCCGGCGTGATCTCTACAAAATTAACCTGCTCGAGGGCCTTTCAACACCTCCCAAGACATCGACATCCTCTTGTCAAAGGCAGCAGCGAATTCCTCGCGGTTAATTCCAGGCCAAAAAGATTGCGCCAGACCAGAGAGCATGAAATTATGCGAGTGGCGGAAACGCGTTTCGGGCCGGAGGAACCGTCCGGCACGATGGCGGCTTGGTATTCGTCCAGTTTGCTCCTACATGAATGACCAGTTGTGCCCCTGCTTCCCAGGGCGGTATCGCGAAGAAGGTTTGGGCGTGGATAACCCAATCGAGGGTATCCATGTCAAAGCGTTGAGGTACCCTTCTATGGGGCCACGCGAAAATGGATCGCCAGGTTTGCGCCAGTTATAGGCTGTGACCTGTTCATAGCCATGGCTTTTCAGAAGATCACGCGAGACCCGGTACATCTCCAGGTTGGAGAACGTGCTGGGAAGTTCGTGGTAGCGATTCAGGGCAAAGTCGGTGGGCCCGCAACATTCAGCTCGTAATGGGTGATCTCGTACACGCCCCATTTGATGACAGTCTCCAGGTTCGACCATGGTCTGGACCGTTTGCTGGGCCAGCCGAAGATCATCAGGTCGATATTGGCAGCTAGGCCAAACTCACGCTCCAATCCAGGGTCTGGATGACGTGTTTGGTTTTCTGTTTGCGGCCGCTGAAACTGTTCAGACGTTCATTTACCTGCTGAACGCCATGCTGATCCGGTTCATGCCAGCATCTTTGATGGCTTTGATTTTCTCGCGAGTGAACAACTGCGGAATACCTTCCAGGGTGATATCCACATACTCTGGGATCACTGGGAAAAGCTGGCGCACCAGGTCCATCAGCTCGCCGTACTTGGTCTCCTTGTAGAGATTGGAGGTGCCGCCGCCAAAGAAAACCGCCCCCAGGGGGATATCTTTGAGAAAGTCTTTGTACATGGCAGCTTCACGGCGCAGGTAGTCGAAGTAGATCTCCAGATCAATATTTCCGGAAAACACCTCAACCGGGAACAGACAGTACCCGCATTTACCGGGGTCGGTCTGGATACAGTAGGGCACACCGAAATACAAATTGACCGGCGAGCCCATCTTGAGCGAATGCAGCTTCTGGCGGTCGGCCAGGGTTTGTTGAACCGGCACGTTGGGCTCATTCCAAAAGCGGGGTGAAGGAAAAGAGTGTTGAATTTTGTTCACCTGGCGTTTGTCCAGGTGGCTTTCGATAAAATCGAGGGCGAAGTTAACATCCAGAAAGGTTGCTCATATTGTTGTCATCTGTAAAGCTTACTTGGTTTCTGGCAGGGCGGCATCGGTCCTGATATCTGCAAAGAGTACATCGTCATGAATGAACTCTGCCAGACTTTCAATTGATTGGTAACCCAACCCCTGCATGGGTTTGAAACGAAATTCCAGCTTTTCCTGGATGCGGCGCTGCAGCTCAGTCACCAGCAGCGAATCCAGCCCGATCTCAATGAAGGCGGTGGAGGGCGGCAGCTTGTCGATGTTTAACCCTTCGGCAGCCTGCCCGAGGGTGTCTTTGACTTCGGTTGCCAGCCACCTGGAAATTTGGAGGACCCGTTCGCGGCGGGACAATGGCGCAGCATTCCGGGAGAGTTGGGCCCGGGTCTTGAAAGTTCTGGGGTGGAATCGCCGCCGCCGCTGCGCTTGCCCGCCAGGCCAGACTGACTTCCGGCTGTCATGGAGGTTGCCCGGCGCAGTTCGAGATTGGCAAACTCGGCCAACAGGCGGCCGGTCTCATCCATCACCCGGATGGTTGCCAGGGCAGCGCGCCCATCGCGGCTGGCGCTGACCTTCATGGCTCCAGATCTGGCCGGGCAGCTCGCCTGAGAATGTCACCGACTGGATTGTCGCCGACATAGGCGTTCAGCGCCCATGCGGACATCCTTGTACTCAGAGCGGCGCCAAAGACATGCAGACTGCCGTCCAGAACCACGGCGTTGTGGAAGGGTTCAGGCCGCCGGCGGCAGCCGTGGTGGCAATCCGGCAAAGGCTTCGCCAGAGCCGGGTTTGCCCAGCCAAAGCTCGCACGTTGGCAAACTGAGCGCCGTATTCGAGCCGCGCATCCGCAGTTCTCCAGAAATATACCGATCTTCATTTCCGGTATCCCGGCGGCTCAAATTCAGCCTGCAGGTCTACGGACGGGCTGGCCTCTGCCGTCACGCCCCGCCCAGTAGACGGAGTGCGCGGGTCGCCGCCGGTGAATCTGCGGTACTGCGCCGCTGCCGTTTTGGGGAGTTTCGAAACAAGTGAGCTCTTTCTTTGCAGGGGTGGAAAGCAGGAGCGGGCGTTCATAAACCACATCCCGAATCTGGACCGACTGCCAGGTTAGCCCGTGGACAGCGGCGAAGCCGCGGGCAGCCATTTCCAGGTAGGCAGTGCCGGGGAAGACCGTGGCATCCAACACGCGGTGATCTGTCCAGGGGCTGGAGGTCTTTAGACCAGTCTCAAAGACTGTCTTGCGGGACGTGCGGGTCACGGCTTTGCCAAGCAGCGGGTGGAGCTCTGGCAGTTCCGGAAGCTCTGAATGTTCCAGAGTTTCTTCCTTTTTGTAATTCTCGCGTGACACCACCATGTAGGTTTCGGGGGCCACATCCAGGATGCCGTTTGAGGTCAGCCAGTAGCGCTCCTGCCGGAATGGATAGAGGGGCAGCGAGACCTTGTGGTAGACCGGGCTCCAGAACAGGCGGTCAAGTTTCAGGCTGGCGCCGTTGACATATAGCGCAGCCAGGGCGCCGAGGATATTGGCGCTGTCTTTTTGTCGCGCCAGGGTCGGAATCGCGCAAATCTGGCGTATCAAATGCAGAAGCGACAGCCGGGGTGAGGGCCGGATGCGGTCCAATTTCCACGAGAATCCTGACGCCAGAATCCAGGACCTTTTCCATGCCCTGGTAAAAGAGGACT
>JADKBC010000049.1 GCA_016715205.1 Holophaga sp. | reverse complement strand
AGCGATGTCTTTGCCCTGGGAATCATGCTCTGGGAGCTTTTGGCCGGGGAGCACCCCTTCCCGGGCGAAGGGCGGGAACGCTTCAAGGCCGTGCTGGCCAACCGCCGCAAGCCCCTGAAGGTGCGCCGCCTCTCCCGAAGTGGCGCGGCCCTTCTGGAGGGCATGCTCGCGCCAAAACCCGAGGACCGCCTGACCGCCGCGCAGGTTGCGCAGGAACTGAAACGGATCCTGCGACCCCTGGGACGCATGGGGGTGGCGGCCCTCACGGCTATGGTCACCCTGGTGCTCGGCACCACAGGCTACGTGTTGCTTGGCCGCGGCGTGGTGGCGGACCTGGTGAAGGAGCGACCCGCAGGCATCGCCGTATTGCCGGTAGTGAATCGCACGGGCGACGCCTCCATGCAGGCGGAACTGCGCTGGGTGCTGCCGGATCTGGTGGGCGCTGGGCTCCGCACCAGCACCCGGCTGCGGGTGGTGCCCATGGAAGCCGTCTCAGACCTTAAACTTTCCACGGAACAAGCAATCACCGCCGAGGATGCTCGCAAAATCCACCGAAAATTGGGCACCGAGCTTTGCCTGGCCTCCGAATTGAAGAAAACCCCCACCGGAGGCTGGCTGCTGTCCTACCGCCTACTGGACCGCCAAGGCCGCATCCGCGCTGAGGGGCATGATTCCCAGGAAACTTCGGATCGCTTTGGTCTGCAGACCCTTTCTCGCAAAGCGTCCCTGGATCTGTTGAAGGCCGTGGATCCCTTTGGCCATCGCCCCACCGAAGAAATCACCCTCCCGCCGGAGGCTTACCAGGCCTATGCCAAGGGCAAGGAACTCATGGACCGCGGGGATTTCAAGGAGGCTCGGGGGCACCTGAAAAAGGCGGCGGAATCGGCGCCCTTTTTCAGTGGGGCCGTGGTGCAGTACGGCATTTGCCTCCAAAAGCTCGGGGATCCCACCTGTGATTTGGCCATTCAGTGGGGCCGTTGGGCAGCACGGGCCATGGGCAACCGCCGCAGTGAAATCCAGGCGGTGACCCAACTGGGCCTGCTGCGGATGGAACAGGGGCAATGGGAAGAGAGCCGCGCCTCCTTTGACGAGGCCCTGGCCCTCGCCCGTGCCCAAGGGGATGAGGACTTTCAATCCGTGCTCTTCAACAACCTCGGGTTTCTGGCCCTGGAGCAGAAACGTCCCCAGGAGGCCGAGCAGTTTTTGGGCCAGGCCCTGATCATCGAGCGACGGCTGGGCAAAAAGGCCGAGGAAATGCTCACCCTCAACAATCTGGCAGTGGCGGCCAAGGACCGGGGTGATTTCCGGATCGCCGAGGAGAACTACCTACGGGTGCTAGCCAGCGCTAGGGAAACGGATGATCGTTGGGCCGAATCCCTGGCCCTCAATAACCTGGGTGATGTGGCCATTGGCAACGGCGCCTTCGCCAAGGCGGAAGGTTTTTTCCGGGAATCCCTGCGCATCAAACGGGAGATCGGCCATCGCTCCGGCACCGTAATTCCCCTCACCAACCTTGGCATCCTCGGGCGCGTGCAAGGGGATTGGACCACGGGCCGGGCATTTCTGGGCGAAGCCCTGGCCCTTTGCCAGGAATTGCGCAAACGTCCCATGGAAGCCCTGGTGCGGTTTCAGCTCGGCTGTCTGGAACTGGGCGCGGGCCAGAAAACCACAGCCCTGAGCCATTTTCAATCAGCCGCCGACCTGCACCTTCAACTCAAGGACAATTCGGGGCTGGCCCAGGATCTGGCGGGCCAGGCCGAGGCCATCCTGGGTCGGCGCTCGGCCAAGCCCGACCGGGTGGCCCAACTTCTGAAACAGGCTCGGGAAAAAGAGGCCGAAAACCCCTTCGTACTCCGGGCCGAAGCCCTGGAGATGGCGACCCGAGGCCATCGGGAGGAGGCCCGCCGCCGGATGGAACAGGCCCTGGCCCTGGCCCGCAAGGTGGCTCCGGAGGATGTGCCCTCCCTCCAACAGCGACTGCGGGACCTTTGAGTCCGGAGTGGCTTACCTGCAATCCAGCGGCTGAAATCGACAGCTGAACCCGCCCCGGGGTGGGAATGACACAGATCCTTGCCCTCAGCTCGCGAGGTGTGCATCCTGCAAGAAGGACCGGGCCTAAACCAGGGATCGGATCATGGCGTAGGCCCTTCGTCCGAATACGACAGTTCTTTTGATCCTTCGAGGAGTGGCGATGCTGCGAGCCCCCATGATTTCGACCCTGCTGATCAGTTTCGGCCTGGTGGCCCAGACCCCGGCGCCCACGGGGCCCGTGCGACTTTCCCTCCAGGAAGCGATCAAGACCTCCTTGGAGAACAACCTCCAGGTGCAGGTGGCGGTCGAGACCAAGGACTATACCAAGGCGGGCGTGCTTATTTCCCAGGGCGCCTTCGACTGGACCTTGAATGGCAATGCGTCCTACGGCTATAGCAAATCAACATTCGAGAACAAGCGCTTTTCACCGGTCCTCCCTCCCTCCAGTGGCGATTCCAAGACGGATTCCAAAAATTTATCCCTAGGTATCGTTAAGCCCTTTGAATGGGGCGGCACCTTTTCGATGACCTACAACCCCACCCTATCAATCCACAACCACCAATATCACTGGCGCGACGCCTTCCAGTTCTGTCACAACCACGCCCTACACCGGAACCCTGAGTGCCAGCTACACCCAATCTCTGCTTAAAGGCTTCGGGCGTCAGGTGACTGAGGCCAATGTAATCGTGGCCAAGAAGGGCGCCATTGCCGCGGATTACCAATACCAAAAAGCCATCATCGATCTGGTGGCCAGCACTGAATCCCTTTACTGGGACGTGGTGTTCGCCCAGCGCAACCTCGAGAACAAGCAGCAGGCCCTGACTCTGGCTCAGAAACAGCTCAAGGAAAACCGGATTCGCGTGGAGGTAGGCACCCTGGCGCCCATCGAAGTGACCAGCGCCGAAGCCTCCGTGGCCCAGCGAGAGCAGGACATCATCGCCGCCGAAGCCCAGTTCGATAACGCCAAGGACGCCCTGATTCGCGCGCTCTATCCCTCCAGCGAACGCCCGGCGGGCCTGGAACTGACTGAAGCTCCCACCCTCAGCCATCTCACCACCGATGAAAAAAGCGCTGAGAAGATGGCCATCGAACGCAGAGTTGAGCTCAAGAGCGCCCGACTCGATCCGAATCCAAGCAGCTCTTGGAAGGCGTGGCCAAGAACCGTCTGTCGCCTCAGCTGGATCTCAACCTTGGGTACAACGGCAGTGCCGCCAACCACGATACCTATTCCCCGGTGAACACGGACCTCTGGGGCGCCAAGAACCCTGGTTACAACGTGGGCCTTACCTTTTCCATGCCCCTTCCCAATCGGGCGTCCAAGGGCCTGATGGCCCAGGCTCGCGCCAACACCCGCAGCAGTCAGCTGACCATGCGGGATCTGGAACTGGGCATCACCCTGGAAGTGCGCACGGCCTTCCGCAACGTGGACGCCACTGAAAAGGGCGTGAAGGCGGCTGAAAAGACGCGCATCTTCCGCGCCAAGGATCTGGAAGCTGAACAGAAGAAGTACGAAAACGGCATGAGCACGAACTTCCTGGTGCTCTCCAAACAGAATGATCTCGACACTGCCAAGAGCGCCGAACTCCAGTCCCAGATCAGCTACGCCAAGGCCGTGACGGCCCTGGAAAAGGCCCTGGGGAACCTGCTGGAAGCCCGCAAGCTGGAACTGAAGTAAGCCTTCTCACCCTAAAAAACGGGGCCCCGCGGGGCCCCGTTTTTTTTTATCGGTGCTCGATGAGCTCTTCGGGTTTGAACCGAACCTTGGGCAGCTCCGCGTATTTGTCATCCGCCGCCCGATACCCCGTGGGGCAGGCGCACAGGGTGGCCCAACCGGTGCCTTCCAGGCCAAGGATCTGATCGTATTTGGCGGGATCCAGACCTTCCATGGGGCAGGTATCCACGCCCAGCAGAGCCGCCGCGGTCATGAATGTTCCTAAGGCAATGTAGACCTGCCGGGCGGCCCATTCGTTGATGACCTGGGCGCGGGGCCCCTGGGCCAGATCGCCCACCATGAAGCCACGGTAGCCTTCCAGCGATTCCCGGGAAACCTGCCGCACCTCGGCGATGCGATCCACAAAGTGCTCGATTTCAGGCAACCCCAGATCCTTCTTCACCAGGAACACCACGTGGTGGGAGCAATCCTCCACCTGGGCCTGGTTCCAGGAAACCGGCCGCAGTTTGGCCTTGAGCTTTGGGTCGGTGATGACCAGGAACTTCCAGGGCTGGAGGCCATAGGAACTGGGGGACAGCACCAGGGAATTTTCCAGGGCTGCCCAGGTGATGGGGTCGATGCGTTTGGTGGCATCGAATTTCTTGGTGGCGTACCGCCATTGCAACTGCTGGGTCAGGGTGGATCCGGTAATAGCGCTCATGCACTCCTCAAAGGTGGGGGGAAAAATCGGGTTTCAATTGCATGCCCTCGTCGTAGTGAGCCAAGGGATGGAAGGGAACCCGCTCCCTGCCTTCGATGCCTGCCAGGGCTTCGGCGTACCGATCCAAAACCTCCGTGCGAGCTGGTAGTTCCAGATGGGCTGGGCTCCAGGCCACAAAGGGTTGCAGCACCTCAAACCCGCAGAAATACAGGATGCCGTGCTGAATGGGAAACAACACTTCATTCATGGCGCCGTTGATGCCGCGCTCCAGATACGAAGGTTCTGGCCCACCCGTGGTAATGGCTAACATGGCGCGCCGGCCCTGCAACCCACCTTTGTCGTACCACTTGCCGCCGCCATAGGCAAAGCCCATGGTCATCACCCGATCCACCCAACCTTTAAGGATCGCAGGCATGGAAAACCACCACAGGGGAAATTGCAGAATCAGGAGATCACACGCCTTGAGCTTTTCCTGCTCTTCCAGGATGTCGTGGGCCAAGGTACCCAGGGAGGCCGCGGCCTGTTCCTCGGCCTGGCGCTTGAGGTAGTGACGATCCCGTCGTTCCAGAAAATCCTCACCATCCGCCACGGCCTTGAACCCCATGCGATACAGATCCGAGACCACCACACTGTGTCCGGCCTCCTCAAAGGTCTTGATGGCGGTGTTTTTCATGGCCGCATTGAAGGACCTGGGTTCCTCGTGGGCATGAACGATGAAGACCTTCATGGGCGAACCTCCGGCGTGGATGGATGGCCCTAGCTTGCCTGCAATTCCCCGGAAGCAGGTGGAAAATCCAGACAATTATTTCGGCTGGTGGTCCAGATCCCCGGGGGAATCCACATCCAGTTCACCACCAGGAAAGGACACTTCCAGAACCCCTTCGCCCTTCAACACGCACCGGGCACCCCTGTCTCCGCTCAGGGACCGCAGTTCAGGAAAGCGGTGGGCGGGGAACAGGGCCGGGACACCCCGGGTGCCCGCGTAGTGCGCGGCAATCAGCCGATCTGGAGCCTGACGGTGCAGCCGCGCAAATTCCACCAGCAGGTCCTTGTTCAGTGCGCGTTGATCGCACACCAGCAGCAGCACGGCACTGGTGCGGGCAGGCAGCGCGGCCACCCCTACCCGAATGGAAGCGCCCATACCCTCAGCCCAATCCGAATTGGAAACCACCTCGACGGGCAAGGTCCCAAGGGCCTGTCGACTTACCGCTTCCGCAGCCCCAACCACCACGAAAACCGGGCTGAAGCCCGCTTCCAGGGCCACTCGGGCGGCGCGGTGGAGCAGTGCTTCGCCTTCCCATTCCACCGCCTGTTTCGGCGTGCCCAAGCGCTGGGAAGCGCCTGCCGCCAGGATAATTGCAGGTACGGGAATCAATGGATGGCGGCCTTACGGTCCCGCAGATGCCCAGCGGAACGCCCGGCAAGCACGGCTTGGATCTCGGCAAGGATGGATAGCGCAATGCCCTCGGGAGCCTCGGCGCCCAGGTCCAGGCCCACGGGATAATAGAGCTGCTCGCGCATGGTGTCCGTGATCTGAAAACCTTCGGTTTCCAATTCCTTCAGCAGCTTTTCACTGCGCTTCCGGTTGCCCTGAAGCCCCACGAAACCCGCCCCGCATTGCAAGAAAAAGGTCAAGGCTTCCTTGTCCTTGGCATAGACGTGGCTGAGCACCACCGCGGCACTCCGGGCATCCAGGCGGAGATCGGCCATGGTTTCCACTGGATGCCCCGCGCGCACGACCTCGGCCCCGGGAAAGCGTTCGGGCGTGGCCAAGGCGGGGCGATGATCCAGGATCCCCACCTGCCAATCCAACTGACCGGCCAACTGGGCCAGGATACGTGCGTGTTCACCGGCGCCATAGATCCAGAGCGCCGTGGTTGGAATCAAGGGCTCCACCAAGAGATCAACACTGCCACCCGGCACCTGGAAGCGCTGACGAACAGGGCCGCCCGCCTCGCGCACCTGGGCGCACACTCGGCCGAGCTCGATGGAGAGCTGTGGATCGATGGGCAGCAGACCGTGGTTGCGGTCGTCGTAGGAAAAGCGATCACCCACGGCAAAGGCCACGGCGCCGGTGGTGGCGACCACGGTGCCCAGGGCGCAGGTGCGGCGTCGTTCAAGTTGCTGTGAACAGAAATGCACCCAGGGGGCTAGGCGGCCTGGCAGGACCGGTTCCAACAGGATTTCGGCCTTGCCCTCGCAGCCCATCCCCGTGCCCCAGACCAGATCCAGTTCAATGCCCAGGTCGTAGGCCACGATCCGTGATTGCCCTGTGGCCAGCACCTCCTGAACCCGCGCCTGGATATCGGTTTCCAGGCACCCTGCGCTGATGTTGCCCGCTTTCGGGCCTTCGATGCCCAACAGAAGGCGCGCGCCCGGCTTGCGATAGGAGGAACCCTCAACGCCCACCAACGTGGCCAGCACCGCGGGCCCATCCAGTTCCTTGAGCAGTCGAAAAATCTGCAACGCACTCGTCATAACACCCTCACACAACCTCCGAGGGTAGCAGGGGCAAGCAGGGCACCCGCTTGCCCGTGGCGGCGGCGAAGGCATTCAGCAGGGCCAGAATCACTGGCATCACCGGCGGTTCGCCAAGCCCCGTGGGGCTACCGCCATTTCTGGCACAGCCATCGCACAGAGTCCCTGCCCTGTCGGGAGTCCGTCTTGATGCGAAAACTGCTGCTTTGCCTCGGAATTATTGGCGTCATGGCCCTTGGGGCCCATGCGCAGACTCCGCCTGCCAGCCCATCCGAAAAAGAACTGCAACAGCCCTTGGCCCTGGATGACGTAAAACCGACGCAGGGGCAGCCGGTTCGGTCCGAAGCCTCCGGTTGGCGGGCCATCGGCTCCACCATTCTGGTGCTGGGCTTGGCCGGGGGCGCCCTCTGGGCCTTCCGACGGTATGGCATCAAGCGCCTTCCCGGTAGTGGCGGGAGCCGCCTGAAGGTGGAAGAAACCCTGGCCTTGGGTGACCGGCGCTTTGTGTCCATCCTCCGGGCCGACGAGGACCTGTTCCTCCTGGCCCTGGGCCCCCAGGGCGTCACCCTGTTGGCACGCCTGGATGGGGTGGAAACCGCACCCCCGCCCAGTTTTTCCGAAGCCCTTGAACAGCACGTGGAATTGACCCGGCCCACCTCCGTACGGGAAGTGGAAGCCATGATGAAGGGCGGACGGCCATGAAACGGCTGCGCCGCCTCCTGCCCTTATTGCTGCTCCTGGCGGCGGGCGTCGCCCTCCAGGCCCAGGCCGCACCGACCAGCCTACCCACGGTGACCATCGATTTCGGCAAGACCCCGCAGGGGCCCGCCCTCAGCTCCACCATGCAAGTGATCCTGATGATGACGGTGCTCACCCTGGCACCGACGATCCTGGTGACCACCACCTGCTTTACGCGAATCATCGTGGTGCTTGGCTTTCTGCGCCAGGGCATGGGTACCCAGCAGACGCCTTCCAATCAGGTGCTCTTGAGTTTGGCCCTGGTCCTCACCTTTTTCGTGATGGCCCCAGTGGGTCGAGAAATCAATCAGACCGTGCTGATGCCCCTGAACCGGAACGAGCTCACCGTCGATCAGGCCATGACCCGCACGGCGGCGCCACTCAAGGTCTTCATGCTCAAACACACCCGCAAGAAGGATCTTCAGCTCTTCCTCAGCATTGCCAAGGCCCCGGCTCCCCAGACCAAGGCGGATGTGCCCTTGGAAGTGCTCGTGCCAGCCTTCCTCATCAGCGAGCTGAAAACCTCCTTTGAAATCGGCTTCATGATCTTTCTGCCCTTCCTGATCGTTGACATGGTCGTGGCCTCCATCCTGCTCAGCATGGGCATGATGATGCTGCCCCCGGTGGTGATCGCTCTGCCGTTCAAGATCTTGCTGTTCGTGATGGTCGACGGTTGGTATCTCATCATCGGCAGCCTCGTACGGGGGTATACGGGATGAACAGTCGACCATCACTCGCGTCCTGCCTACTTACCGGTGATGCTCACCCGTGCGGGGGCCCCGCTCGGAACGCTGCACCGCAGCGTTCACTCGCGACCCGCATCGGGTTCGCGGTCGACGGTTGGTACCTCATCATTGGCAGCCTCGTACGGGGGTATACGGGATGAACGAACTCATCATCATCCAGATCGCCCGTGAGGCACTGAAAACGGCCATCTATGTGGCGGGTCCGGCGCTCATCGTGTCCATGGTAGTTGGCCTCACCATTTCGGTATTCCAGGTGGTCACCAGCCTGCAGGATCAGACCGTTGCCTTCGTGCCCAAGGTCGTCGCCGTGATGCTGGTGGTGGTCATCAGCTTCCCGTGGATGGTTCGTGTGATGGTGGCCTTCACCACCAAAATGTTCACGGATTTTAATTTCGTCGTGAAGCAACTGCCATGAACCCATTTTTCCCATGGTCTGATCTCGACCGGCAGGCCTGAAGCGTGCCCACGACCCTGGCCAATCCTGTGCTCTGGGCCCTCGCTCAGGGGAAGATTGTGCTTTGGTTGCTGGTGATGGTGCGGGTGACGGGCATGCTGGTCACCCTGCCTGGCCTGGGCCAGGAGCGCATTCCCCTGCCCATCCGGGCGGCCCTCGCCATCCTGATCGCGGTGATTCTGACGCCGGTTATCCCGGTGGGCATTGGCATACCCACCGGGATGTGGCAGATGCTCGGGCTGATGGTGGCAGAACTGGCGGCCGGTCTCCTGATGGGCCTGTTTGTCTCCTGGATCATCGAGGCCGTGTCCTTCGCGGGCCACCTCATGGATATGCAGATGGGCTTTTCCTTTGTGCAGTTTCTGGACCCCGCCAGTGCCCGGCCCACCTCCATCTCCGGATCTCTCTTGATGCAGCTCGCGCTCCTTTTCATTTTCATCAGCGGCCTGCATCACCAGATGATTCTGGCCCTGGTGGAAAGCTACCGGATCGTGCCCATCGGCGCTGGCCTCCCCGGCAATCCCCTGCAGGTAGTGGCCATGGTTGGTCAGTTGCTGGCCCGAGGCCTGCAGTTGGCCTTTCCCGTGATGCTCACCCTCTTCTTCATCGATGTGCTGGAGGGCATCAGTGCGCGCTTCATGCCCCAGCTCCAGCTCATTCAGCTCAGCTTCCCCATCAAGATTGCCGTGGGCCTGACCATGCTGGGCGTGGTGCTCCGGGAATTCTCGGCCTGGCTGCTGCCCTTCATCGAGGCGGCCCCCCGGGAAGCCCTGCGGATGCTGAGGTAAGCCATGGCCAATGATCCCTCACGCACCGAGAAGGCAACTCCCAAGCGCAGAGAGAAGGCCCGGGAAGAGGGCTCCGTCCTGCGGGTGGCCGATCTGGATTCCTCCATCATGCTCTGGGGCAATATGTTCCTGTTCATGGCGGCCTGGGGAGCGGCCTTTGCCTTGATGGGACAGCAGGTGGCGTATTTTCTGGGCCGGGCCACCGAGCAGGGCCTGCTGGTGCCGGACAACCTGCAACGCCTGGTGGTGGATTTCCTGGGGATCGTGTTGCGGATCCTGCTCCCCTTTCTGGGTGTGAATCTCCTGCTGTCCCTCGTCAACCAGTTCATCCAGCACGGGTTCAAGCCCAACTTCAAGCAGATGCGGCCCAAGTTCGAGAAGCTGAACCCCGCGCCGGGTTTCAAGCGCCTGTTTTCGGCCCGATCCCTGGTGGAAATCCTCAAGAGCCTGGGCAAATTCATGATCGTGGTCTGGATGGCCTACCTGATCCTGGCACCCCGCATGCCCATTCTGTTGGGCACCCTCAAGATGCCCCTGCATCAGAGCATTCGGTTTCTGCAGGAAACCCTGTTCCTGCTCTATCGCAATGTCATGCTCGCCATGCTGGCCCTGGCGGTCGCCGATTTCCTCTACCAGCGCCACGAGTTCGAAAAGGGCATTCGGATGACCAAGCAGGAGGTAAAGGAGGAAGCCAAGGATTCCGAAGGCAACCCTGAGATCAAGGGCCGCCAGAAGCAGATCATGTTCTCCTCGGTCATGCGGCGCATCAAAACCGAAGTTCCCAAGGCCGCCGTGGTCATCACCAACCCCACCCACTTTGCGGTGGCCCTCCGGTACGACGAGAAGACCGCCGCCCCCATCTGTGTGGCCAAGGGCGCCGATCACCTGGCCCTTAAAATCAGGGAACGGGCCAAAGTCTCCGGCATTCCCATCATTGAAAACCCGCCCCTGGCGCGAAGCCTGTTCCGCAGCGTGGAACTGGACCGGCCCATCCCGCCCGAGCTTTACCACGCGGTGGCTCAGGTCCTGGCCCTGGTCTACCGGTTGCGGGGTGCGGCCTAAAACATAGGACTATGGTTTTCGGAGGGAACGGCCGAAAGATAGGGAGTCCTCCTACCACTGAAGGTCAATACCGTGCCACCTCCTGTCATCCCACCCCATTTGGCCCCCCACCGGCTCCTGCTGGTGGACGATGACCCTGTGCTGCTGGAGACCCTTACGGACCTCCTCAGGCACGAGGGATTCCAGGTAACCACGGCCGGATCTGGGGAAGGTGCCGAGCGCCTGCTGATGGCCGCCAATCCGCCCTTCGATCTGGTGCTCACCGATCTCGTCATGCCCGGGAAATCCGGCATGGATGTGCTGAAGAAGGCCCTGGAAGTCAATCCCAGCTGCACCGTGCTGATCCTGAGCGGGTTCGGCAGCGTGCGGGAAGCCACGGAGGCCATGGACCAGGGCGCCTACGGCATGGCTACCAAACCCTTGCATTTGGATCATTTCCGCAACATGCTCCGGCGCCTCATGGAACGCATTGAACTCATCCATGAACGGGATCACCTTCGCACCCGTGTCGCGGAACTCCAACGGGCCGTGGATTCCCTGGAGGCCACCAAGGGCCGCATGGAAATGCTGGCGAACCGGATCAATCCCGCCGCGGATTCAGGCTCCGAAGCCCTGGGCGATCTGGAACGGCTGGCGGGCCTGAAGTCCCGCGGAATGCTCAGCGAAGAGCAGTTCGAGGCTGCCAAGAAAGCCCTCTTCTCCCGGTGGCTGGCGTGAGGGTCGGCGCAAGCCTCGCACTATGCCTTCCAGCACTGGTTGGATTTGCCAGCGAAGAGCCCCCTGCCAAGACCGCCAAGCCTACGCAGGATGCCGAGATCGAGGCCCTGGCCCAGCAGGCCATGCGATCCAGCGACCGGGAACTCCAGAAGGCGACCCTGGCCCAACTGCGCAAACACCGGTTCCGCTCCAGCCGAGCGCCCCAGCGGGAATACACCCTGTTCGCCCAGGGCATGCTGGAGGATCGGCTGGAAGACACCACCAAGGCGGCCGCCACCCTCAAGAAGCTTGAACTGGTCTGGCCCAAATCCCCCTACCTGCCAGAAGCCCAGGTCATCCTTGGCCAGGAAGCCGCGGAACGAAAGCGCTTCAAGGATGCCGAATCGCGCTTGCGCCGGGTCCTCACAGCCGAGGTGCCCGCCGAGAGCAAACGCCGAGCCCAGGAATGGCTGCTTTGGAGCCTGGTGGAACAGGCCCAGCCCGAAAAAGGCCTCTCCATCCTGGATTCGCTCATCCCCCTTGGCACCGCCAAACCCTCGGAAAAAGGCCTGGTGGCCATGGTGGAAGTACTGGCCCATGCCAAGCGCAAGGACCAGACGGAAAGTGTGCTCAAGGACTATCGCAATCTGTACCCCAAAGGCGCCCTCATCCCCCGGGCCGAACTGGCCACCGCCCGCATGCTGGGCCACCTGGGCGACGCCAAGGAAAGTGCCGAAGGGCTGCAGCGCATCATCCATGAAACCCCCAATGCCCCGGAAGCCGATGAAGCCCGGTTGGCCCTGGCTGCCCTCATCACCGATGGCAAATTGAATCCCGCCGAAGGCCAGAGCAACCCCGATCCGGATCAACTGCTCTCCGAGATCCATAAAAAAGGGGACAAAAAGGACGACCTCGGCCGCCGCACGCTGTTGCTGAAGCTGCGTCGCCAAGTGGGTGCCTCCCGCTGGAAGGAAGCCATCGAAACGGCCACCGCCATCCGCGGCAAGGACCCTAGCGAGGAGGAAGCGGCCCAGGTGACTTCCCTGCGCGCCGGTGCCTTCCGGGCCTGGTCCCAGGATCTGCTCGAAAAAAACCAGGTGGATACCTTGCTGCCTCATTTGGATACCGAAGGCATCCAGTCCCTGAGTACGGAACAACGCACCGTGCTGACCCGGCGCTTGGTGGAGGCGGGCCTGCCCTCCGCGGGCCTCACCCTGGCAGCCCTGGCCCCAGCCTCGGAGCGGGCGACCCTGCAAAAACTCATCGCTGAAACCACGTCCCCGAGCCTGCATCCCACAGAAGCCTTGGCAGCGGCCCCCGCCAAAGGTGAAAGCGCAAAGGATGCTTTGCGCAGAGCCCAGGCCGCGATGGCCCTTAAGGATTACAAAACCGTGCGGGCTAGCCTCTCCAAAGCGCAGCCGGGCGCGGATCGGATCGCAGCGCTTTTGGCCTTTCTTCGACGTTACCTGGAACCCACTGAAAGCGCCGAGATGCGCAAAAAAGACGCAGAAGCCTGGCTGGCCAAAGCCTCTGAAAGAGGGACGGACCGGGAACCCCTGGTGATTCTCGTGGCAGATCTGCGGGCCAAAGCCGGAGATTGGCGCGGAGCCCTCAGCCTCTACCCCATTCAGGCCTCCAAGGCCAATGTGGGCTGGGTGGCGCTCATGCGCGCCACCTGTCAGCAGAAACTGGGCCAGCGTGAAGCTGCCAAAGCCATCCTCAAACAGGCCATCGATGAGCCTGGGTTCAAGATGGAACGGGAAAGCCTCTACAAAGAGCTGGGCCGGTAACGTTCCCAAAGCTCTGCAGCGGCAGTCTGCCACTCGGCGGGCACCACTTCGCTTCCCTGCACTGGTTGTGTTTTGTAACGACGGTGCATCCAGAACCATCGGGCGGGATCCCGGCGCCCTTCGGCTTCGATGCACCACGTCATCGCCTGGGTGGCAATCCAGGTGTCCCGTTCCAGGTTCCCACTGGAAGGCACTACCAACGGCGGATGCACCACCACGGTCAACGTCCCATCCGGATGCACGCGGTTGAAGATCGGCACGATGGGCAGCCCGTATTTCACAGCCAGCAGTCCCGCCGTGGGATGGGTGGAGGCCCAGCGGCCGAAGAAACGAGTGAACACGCCGTTCACGGTGGCGTCCTGATCCAGCAGGAAGCCCACGGCCTTGCCCTGCCGGAACACCTTCAGTGTGCCTCGCATGGCACCTTCCTTGGGAATCACGGTGTTACCGAAACGCCCGCGCAATCCGCGCAGATAGGGCTCCAGCAGTGGGTTATCGAGTTCGCGCCCGATCACGGCCAGGGTTCGCCCTTCAAGGCTCAGGGCCAGGGCCATCAGTTCCCAGTTGCCGAAATGGCCTGTCAACCCAATGAAGCCCTTGCCTGGTGCGGCTGCGGCATCGAAATGTTCCAGCCCCTCAAAACGCACCAGGCTGCGCACCTGGGCTTCGGACATGCGAAGCATGCGCACGGTACCGAAAAGCAGCGAACCGAAATGGGAAAAACAGGCGCCTGCCACCACCCGGATTTCCGTTTCCGATAACCCCAGATCCGAGCGCCGCAGGTTCTCTCGCACCACCCGCCGATGACGAGAATCCAGCCGGTGGAAAGTGCGCCCCACAGCCCCACCCAGAGCCAGCGCAGCCCGCCAGGGCAAGAGCCGGATCAGCGCCTCAGCGGTGCGGAACAGGCCGTATTCAAGGCGGTGATGAAAGGTGGGTGCAAGGGTTTTGGTCATGGTGGTTGTCGGCGCGCAGGCGTGGTCCAGAATCCAAGTATTGCATAGGGCCCCGTGCCATCATCGAGGGCAACCCAATGGAGATGCCCATGCGCCTCGCCCTTGCCCTGCTAGGTCTGCCCCTGCTGGCCACCTCGCCCGTGTTCACGGCCAAGGACGCCCTTCAAGCCGAATGGCGCCGCCAGGCCCCGACCTTCAGTGACGCAGAAAAGAGGCAGCTGCCCCAGGTCGATCGCGTGCGCCTGGAGCAAACCCTCGCACGCATCGGTGCGCCTGGGGCCCCAGCGCTCCTGCCGCCCGAGTTGGAAAAGCCCACCCTGGAAAGCTGGGAGGCCAAGGCCAGCCTAGCCAAGCTGCCCCAGGACCGTTTCACGGCGCTCTACTTTCTGAATCGCTTGAAAAGCCCCCGGGCCCTCACCGCCCTGAACGGGCTCACTGCAGACGATGCCAAGACTTGGCCGAAATTCCTGCATCTGGAAGCCGGCCTTGCCACGGCCCGATTAAACGGAGGTCAGGTAGGGCCTGAACTCCAAGGCTTTTTGGATGGATTGCAGCAGGCGGGAAAGGTCGACCCCGTGCGGGCCCAGGCAGCGCGACTGCGCCTGGTGATGGCAGGCAAGGAAAAGGAGCTGCTGCCTGCGGTTGCAGCCACTCCCGGCAGTCTGCTCGCGCTGCTGGATGCCTGGAACCGTGCGCCCTGGGAGAAACGGCGAGCCATCACCTTGGTCGGTTTCCAGGCCCTTGATCCGGCCTCTCCCGCATGGCCTGCGATGGGCCTTGTGCGGCCAGACCAGGCAACCTTGGAAACAGCCTGTGTGGGCATCCTTTCCCGGCTTTCCGAAGGAACGCCGGATCCTGCTCCGGAGGAAATCCTGAAAATGGGCGGCGCGCCCTGGGCCTGCGCAAACCAACCCCTGGCGCAGTGGTACGCGGCCCAAACCCTTCCCAAATTCAAGGCACTCCTCCCCGATCAACTCAGCGGCCTTCGAGCCAGTCTGTCTGCTCTCGATTCTGGAATGCTGGGAACCCTGCTTCCCGGGCTCCGCAAACATCTCCCCGAGGTGGCTGACAAGGCCCAGGCCCAGTTGCTCACCTGCGCCGATCCCGTCGCCCGCGCCGCCGCCATTGACGACATGACCAAAGCCCCCAGCGATCTGGACGCGCTCATTCAGCGTCTGTGGAAGACAGAGGAATACGACGGCGTGCAGGTGTTGCTGCCAGCCCTCGCCAAGTGGAAACTACCCGAAGACCGCCGCCGGGCCATCCTTCAGCGTTTCCTGACGCACCCGTGCTGGACCGCACGGCTGGATGCCTGGACGGCACTATCCAAACTCGAGCCGAAAACACCCTGGCCCATGGTGCCGAGCCCTGCTGCCACCGACCGCATGATTCTCAAAGAAGCTACCCGTCTTGCTGCGCTAGGCAGGCCGGTGCGCATGCGATTAATCTTTGGCGGCAACCGTCAGGTGGTACTGAAACTCGACCCCATCAACGCCCCCATGAACGTGGCGAACCTCGTCATCCTGGCTCGCAAGGGCTTCTTCAATGGCCGCCTGGTGCCACGGGTGGTGCCTGATTTCGTGGTCCAGATGGGCAGCCCCTGCGACACCATGGATGGCGGCCCGGGCTACACCGTGCGCTGTGAAAACAGCCTCGCCTGGTACGGCCCCGGCAGCGTGGGCATGGCGCTGAGCGGCAAGGACACCGGCGGAAGCCAATTCTTCATCACCACCAACGCCACGCCCCATCTCACCGGCAAATACACCCGGGTAGGCGAAGTGGAAGCTCTCGATCAGGCCATGAAGGTCCTGGATGACCTGGAGTTGGGGGCGAAGCTTGAACGGGTGGAGATCCTGGCTCCGGGAACCAAGAGGTAGACGATGTCTGATCGGGAATGGAATTGCCTCCTTCGCAACGTCAGGTCCCTGGCCGTGGGAGCGCTCCTTCTGCTGCCCCTGGCCTGCGGAAGCGACACGCCTCCCCCGGCACCACCGCCCCTGCTCGAGATCGATCAGGCCCTGCGCGCCACGCCCGGAGTTTCTGGCGTGACTGAAGTGGCGAGCACCATTAGCGGTACGCGGTTTTTCCGTTTCAGGCTGGCTCAGCCGGTGGATCACACGGTCACCGGTGGTGCCACCTTCCCGCAACTGATCACGTTGCTGTACCGCTCGCGAACGGCACCGGTGGTGCTCGCCACCACGGGCTACAGCATCTCCCAGAACCCGGGCCAGGGCGAGCCCACGCGCATTCTGGCCGCCAACCAGATCACCATGGAGCACCGGTTCTTCAACACCTCCACGCCATCACCCGCGGACTGGTCCAAGCTTTCCATCGAACAATCGGCCGCGGATGAACACACCGTGGTTTCCGCCCTCAAGCCCCTCTTCAGCGGCAGATGGCTGAACACCGGTGGCAGCAAAGGGGGCATGACGGCCCTGTTCCACCGCCGGTTCTACCCCAACGATGTGGATGCCACCCTCGCGTATGTGGCGCCCATCAACCTCGAAAACGGGGATACTCGCTACCCGCCTTTCATTGATGCCCGGGGCACCAGCGCCTCGCGCCTCGCCATTGAAGCTTGGCAGCAGGCAATCTTCAGCAAACGAGCCGAAGTGCTCGCGCTGCTCCAAGCGGATGCAGCGACTTCCGGTGACACGTTCACGTTACTCGGCGCGGATCGAACCCTTGAATTCGCCGTGCTCGAATCGCCCTTCATTCTTTGGCAGTACGGCGATGCGGTCCTCGCCGCTCAGGTGCCAACCACCAGCGCTTCAGCCCAGGAACTCTACAATTACCTGGATCAGGTGAATAACGGCGTGGTGAATACTTGGTCCGATGCCACCCTGAACTACTACCAGGCCTACTACCAACAATGTGCCAACCAGTTGGGTTATCCCGCCAACAAGGAAAGCCATCTTGCGGGCCTGCTCAGTTACCCAGGTGTGGATGTGCCGGCCAATTATCCCCCGGCGGGTGCTTCCAAAAGCTACGATGGCGGCGTGGCCATGCAGGCGGTCCAGACCTGGCTGAGCACGTCAGCCCAGCGCGTGATCCTGGTTTACGGCGAAAACGATCCATGGACCGCCGGAGCGCTGGAGGTAACAGCCGGCGCCCATTCCCGGGATGTCTGGAAATTCGTGGCGCCCAGCGGCAATCACGGCTCCAAGTTGGCCACCCTCGGCACCGCCGATTCCGCCCAGGCGTACGCCCTGCTGGCCCAGTGGCTCGGCGCACCGGTCACACCAGCGGCCCTTCCGCCTATGCCGCCAGTTCGGACACCAACGCACGGGGAGGATTTGATGGATACCTTTGTGCTGCGAAGGCCGCTGCGGTGATCCAAGCCTCGCCCTGGATTCCTCCTGGTCTGCCCTCCCTGGAGCGACTGGCCTGGGAGGCCGCCGATGCAGCGGACATCACCACCCTGCGGGCCTGGCCGGAGGTCCAATTGGCAGGGGTGGCCTTTGGCGGATTGCCGCCCTTTCTCTGCTGGCAGGTGTTTGATGGGACGCATCATCTGGTGCTGCTACAGGTGCGGGAAATTGGGGCTCTGCTTCGACAATCGCGCATGGAAGTGCTACCCAAAGACTGGTTGAAGACTCTGGATCTGCCATCACTGGCACAGCCCCTGGCCATCCACCCGGATTTCCCGGGAGGTACCTCGGTGCACGTAGTCCACCTGATCGAGCCTGGTCGTCTTCGGGTGCGGGATCATGGCCAACCCGCGCCAGAGGCTGTGGTCTTGGTGGTTGCACGGCTGACTGGGATTCACGATTGGCACCTGTGCTGAGAAACGCGCGCGGCGCCAATTCACCGGATAAAATAATTCCATGCACGACCATGACCATTCCCCCGACCATGCCTGCTGCGGCCCTCGCGTCACGGGCCATCTGGCCTGCCCGAGTTGTGGCTCCGTAGGCAAAGCCGTTGCGCGCGCAACGGTGGCCCACTTCATCACACCAGAAGCCTTGACCTCCTTGGGTTCCGGCGAATCTCGGTTCTGCCCGCATCCGGCCTGTCCTGTGGCCTACTACGCCCCTCTGGGCGCTGCCATCCCCAAGGATCAGCTTTCAGTGCGGCTGGGCCTCAAGGAGACGGAAGGCCCTCGGCCCGTTTGCTATTGCTTCAATCACTCGGTGGAGAGCCTCGCCGCGGAGTGGAAGGAAAAGGGTTGTGTCTCCGCCGTGATGGAGGTCATGGCCAAGGTGCGAGCCGGTGAATGCCATTGCGAGGAACTGAATCCCCAGGGCACCTGCTGTCTGCCCGAATTGCGCCGCACGGTGCTGTCCCTTCAAGATCTGCCGCTGATGCCCGAACCCGAGCCCACGGACGCCTGTGGCTCCTGCTCAGACACATCGGGCTGCGCCTCCTGCGGCTAATGGTGATCGATTCCCCTGCCCTGAAAACACGCCTGCAGGAGGCCCTCCAAGTCTCCAAGCTGGTGCTGCTGGAGGCGGCAGGCGGATTCCGACGCAACGATGGGCTGCGCCAGGCCTCTTCGTTGGCGTTTGCCACCATGCTGGCCCTCATTCCAGCCCTGCTCCTGCTCACCAATATCCTGGGGGTGAGCATTGGATCCTCCCGCGTGGCCATGCAGCGGGTAACGGAATTCGTGGGCGATGTGATTCCGAAATTCGGGGATGTGATCCTCAAGGAAGTGGGCACCCTTGCCCACCGCAAATCGGGTGCGGGGATTTTGAATTTTTTAATCCTGTTCTGGGCGGTTACACCGCTAGTGGCCAGCACCCGCAGCATCTTCAACGGCATCTTCCGTGTAACACCGCATCGTTCCTTCTGGATCACCAAGGTTTTCGATTTCCTGACGGCCATGGTCTTCATCACTGGCATTTCCGCCGTGGCGGGCATGGGCGTTTTTCTCCGTTTCCTAAAGACGCTTCCCCTCGACCTCACCCCACCTGCGGGCCTCAAGTTCCTCTTGCCCTTTGCCACCACCACGGCCCTCGTGCTCTTGATGTACGCCGTGTTCTCACCCCGCGCCAAGGCCCTTCACATGCTGGCGGGTGCCCTCACTACCACCGTGCTCTGGTTCCTTCTGCGGCCCGCCTTCAGCCTCTTCCTCACTTACCACCACGGGTATGGCGTCACCTTCGGTTCCTTCAAATCCATCTTCATCATCGTTATCTGGATCTACTACTCCCAGGCGGTGTTCCTGTTTGGCGCCGAGGTCGTGGCAGCCCTCCACCGCCATGAATCCGTGCTCATCAAGCACCTGATGGATGGCAAACGGGGCCTCCCCCTATTGGGCCGTACTCGCCTAGTGAAGCGTATTCCCGCCGGAACTGTGCTCTTCAAGGATGGGGATGCGGGCCGTGAGATGTTCCATATCCTCCAGGGCACCGTGAGCATCCAAAAAGAGGGCAAGGAGCTGGCTATCCTCGGCCCTGGGGCATTCTTCGGGGAAATGTCCTTCCTCCTCGGACAACCTCGTTCTGCCACCGCCATCGCCTGCAAAGACTGCGAATGTTTGGTGATCCACGAAGAGAATATTGACACCCTGATGCGTGAATTCCCCGGCATTCCCCGGGACATGCTCACGGAAATGGCGCGACGGCTCAGGGACACCAGTGAGCCAAAGACGATAGGCAACGCATGAGTCAGCCCGCCACAGCACGGATGCTGATTTCCCGCGCCCGGAACCGCTACAAAGACATCGATGCCGCCAGGACCTCGGGTGGGCGGTACTACACGACTCAGGATCATTGGCTGACACGCCCAGTCATGGAATTCATCCAGGTGGCATTAATGAATGCCAATGGCTTCCTGGACCCATTCGCGGGGGAGGGCCATTTGCTTGAGGCCTGTGCCCAGCGTTTCCAGCAGCCGGTGGCGGGATTCGATCTGCATGCGGAGCGCTGGCCCATCTTGGATTCCCTGCGGCACATCCCACCCACGGACGCCATCATCGTCACCAACCCACCCTACCTGGCCAAACACAGTGCTAGCCGCAAGGGCGTGGGTGAAACGGTGGCTTCGTACTATGCTGACGCGGGTCTGGATGATCTCTATCAGATTGCGCTTACGCGTTGCCTGGAAGCCGCCCGTTTCACCGTGGCCATCATTCCGGAAACCTTTCTCAACAGTGATTTCCCAAAACAAGCGTTGGTATTAATTTCGGTGCTGGAACGCAGCCCATTCCAGGACACCGATAACCCCGTTTGCGTCGCGTGCTTCGACCACCAGAAAACCACGGGAGAAGATGACGCAAAGCTGTTCGTGGACGATTCATTTTGCCTCTCAATGGGTAGCCTTGCCGCGCTGCGACGGTCAGTGCCACGGAACACCACCATTCGCTTCAACGACCCGAAGGGGGCCATCGCGCTGCGTGCAGTGGACAGCACAGATCCCGCAGCGCCCATCGCGTTCCTGCCAGCGGAAGCCTTTGCGTACGGCCGAGAAAACATCAAAGTTTCCAGCCGTCTGCTCACCTACCTCAGCATCAAAAATTTACCCGCGAGCCGCAGAGACGAGCTGATTGCCATCGCCAACCGGCGTCTTGCGGTACTTCGGCACGCTAGCCATGACCTTGTGCTATCTCCCTTCAAGGGCAACAACCATGAAGGCCGACGAAGGCGCCGCCTGGATTACGCCATGGCGCGAAGACTGCTTGTCGATGCGCTGGAAGAGCTTGGCTGAAGGGCCTGGGTAAGCTCCAGAGGAACAGGTTGAAAAGATACATTGGCCACGAGACGCGCACAACGTGCACAAATACTAGCTTTGGTGCACCATCTCAGCGTTCTTTATGGCTGATTTCGTTTAGAGTCTTTCCGCCATGTACCGAACCAGCTCCACCAGCCGAGCGGCATAGGCGATCTCGTTGTCGTGCCAGCCGAAGACCTTGAGAAACCGGCCACCCAGCACCCGGGTCAGTTCCAGGTCCATGACCACGCTTTCCTCACGCCCCGTGAAATCACAACTCACCAAGGGAGCTTCGGCAATGCCGAGAATGCCCTTCAGTTCGCCGCAGGCGGCCACGCGGAAGGCCTCATTCACGGCGTTCACCGACACATCCTGTTTCACCGTGGCGGTCAGATCCACCAGATTGACGCTGAGGGTTGGCACCCGCAGCGCCCAGCCATCGAAATCGGCCCGCAACCAGGGCATGGCCTTTTTCAGGGCGCCAAAGGCACTACTGGTGGTGGGATGAATGCCGATCATGGCCGCGCGGGCCCGGCGCAAATCCGCATGGGGCGCGTCCACCAGGCGCTGATCGTTGGTGGCCACATGCACGGTGCTCATGGTGCTGGCCTGGAGACCAAAGGCCCTTTCCAATACAGCCAGCATGGGAGCTGTAGCATGCGCTGTGCAGCTGGCGTTGGAAATCACCCGGTGCTGGGCTAAATCCAATTCCATACCATTCACAGGGGCGATCACCGTGAAATCGGGATCTGGACTGGGCGCACTCAGAAGAACGTGACTGATGCTGCCTCGCAAATGACGCGCCGCATCCGCCCGTTTGGTGAAACGACCTGACGATTCCACCACGAGCCGAATGCCGGTATCTGTCCATGGAATGTCCGCTGGGGCCTTTCCGTGGAACAACGGAATGCGCTGCCCTTCGATCAACAAAAAATCCTGGCCGTTACTGGTTTCTCCTGCCACGTCCAGGTGATCGTGGCTGTGCACCGAATCGTAGCGCAGCAGGTGCACCAGCGTGTCGAGTTCCGCCGGATCATTGATGGCCTGTAAAAGCCCAGGCACCCGCAGAGCCAGGCTGCGTGCGGCCAGCCGTCCAATGCGCCCCAGCCCGTTGATGCCGATCATGGCGCCCCCGCCACGAGCAGAGCCAAGTCCCTGAGACGCGCAGCGTAGGCCCATTCGTTGTCGTACCAGCCGTGCACCTTCACCATCGTGCCGTCCATCACCTTGGTGAGGAAGGGGTCGAACAGGCAACTGGCCTCCGTACCCACCAAATCGGTGCTGACCAATTCCTCGTCCAGCACCTCCAGAAAGCCGTTCAAAGAGCCGCGGGCTGCGGCTTCAAAGGCTTCATTCACGTTGGTCCGGGTCACCGTGCGCCGCAGAATCGCGGTGAGATCCGTGAGGCTCACATCGGGGGTGGGCACCCGCACCGCAATGCCATCCAGACGGCCGCGAAGGTGCGGCAGCACCAGGTCGATGGCCTGGGCGGAGCCTGTGGAGGTGGGAATCATGCTCATGCTCGCGGCCCGCGCGCGCCGAAGATCCTCGTGGGGAAGATCCAGAATGTTCTGATCGCTGGTGTAGCTGTGCACCGCGGTCATCAGGCCATAGTCCAGGCCGAAGGCATCGTCCAGCACCTTGGCCATGATGGCCAGGCCGTTCGTGGTGCAACTGGCCGCCGACAGAATGTGATCCTTGGCCGGGTTGAAGGTCTGTTCGTTCACACCCATGACAAGCGTGCAGTCGGCTTCCTCCGAAGGTGCGCTGATGAGCACGTGCTTCACTCCGCCCTTGAGATGGCCGGCAGCCGAGATCCGATCCGTGAAGCGCCCGGTGCACTCCAGCACCAATGCTGCACCGGTGGGTCCAAAGGGGATGTTGGCTGGATGATGTTCCCGAAACACCGGCACCCGAATGCCATCCAGAATCAAATGCTGGTCATCAAAGGAAACCGGGAAGGCGGCGCGGCCATGCACGGAATCATGCTTGATGAGGTGAGCCAGGATCCGTGGTTCCGCAAGGTCGTTGACAGCTGCGATTTCCAGCTCGGGCACCTTCATCAGGTGACGCAGAACCAAGCGACCGATGCGGCCTAGGCCATTGATGGCAACCTTCACGCAACATCCTCCAGCTTTCATTCTCGCATGGGGCGGCCTGCCATCGCAGGCCTGCTGGCCTTGGGCGGGGTATCCTTGGCCAAGGAGAGAACCACATGATTCGCGTGATCGCGTTTGATGCCGATGACACGCTATGGCACAACGAAGCCTATTTCCGCGATGCCGAGGCCAGTTTCCGCCGCATGCTGGCGGCCTATCACGATGAAACCTGGATCCAGGAACGCCTTTTCGCCACGGAGATGCGCAACCTGAGTCATTTTGGCTACGGCATCAAGAGCTTTGTGCTCTCCATGATCGAAACGGCCATCGAGCTCACGGAGGGTCAGGTTACGGGCCATGAGATCCAGGCCATCGTGGATCTTGGCAAAGAGATGCTCGCCCATCCCACGGAACCCCTGCCCCAGGCTCGGGAGACGCTCATGGCACTCCAGGGCCGCTATCGTTTGATGGTCATCACCAAGGGAGATCTCCTCGATCAGGAAGCCAAGCTGGCCCGCTCAGGGTTGGGCGATTTCTTCTCAGCGGTGGAAGTCGTGAGCGACAAAAACGAAACGACCTACCGCAGCATTTTCGAAAAACACCAGATCACCCCAGGTGAGTTCCTCATGGTGGGCAACTCCGTCAAATCCGATATCCTGCCCGCGGTGGCCCTGGGCGCCCATGCCGTGCATGTTCCCTACGAAACCACCTGGATCCATGAACACGTGGAAGACGCAGACCCAGGCGCATTCGCCACCTTGGCGCACCTGGGCCTCCTGCCGCAGTGGCTGGTTGATCAAGAAGGAACCTAGAACTGGAAGGCGTACGCCACCTTGGCGAAAAGCCCGCGATCCGTCATTTGCTCGCGTTCAAGATGATCCAAGGGATCCCGCTTCCGCCGGGTGGACCAGCCCAGGTAGGCCTGGGTGAAGGCATTGGGCTGCCAACCCGCAAGCAGTTTGGCGTAGCGCTCGGTGGTGGCATGGCCCGGTTCGTCGTACCACACCACAAAGCCTTGGGTTCTCACATAGAAGTGCCTTGGCAACTGCCAACCAGCCATACCGGTGACCTGGCGCGCCCGAATGAGGCAAGCGCCATCCGCTTCCCGATCCAAGCGGGTGTCCTGTGCCGAGACCTCATACCCGAAGGCCGAGAGATTGCCGTTCGCACCAACACTGGCCCTGCGAAGAATCGCGGCGTCGCCCGTCTCGAGATCGATGGTGCGGCTCCATCGTTCGTTGGTCCAGGCCTGGAAATAGCCGTGGCGCCGCCAACCAACATTCAGCGTGACCCCACGGGTGCCCACGGAACGCCCCTCGGCCCAGGAACGTCCGCCCGCCGTCAAGCTCACGTTTGCGCTCCACCTGCCCACGGTTTCCAGGTAGGCGTTCAGGCTCGGCAGGTGATCCATGGGCGCGGCGTCCCACCACTGGTAGTTCTGGTAGCTCAAATTGACTGAGGCCTGAGCAAAACGCCCGGTGTTCCAGCGCTCCCGCCAACTCACGTTGGCCCCCCAGGTGCGGTAGCCCTGCAAGTTAGTGAAGCCAGATACCAGCACGAGGCCAGGGCTTGTGGCATTGGTCCAGGCGGCTGCACCCCAATTCCGGTTGTTCCAATCCAATTCCGCCGAGGCAGCACTGCCATCGCTTACCGATACGGTGCCATCGGCCTGAGGCAGCCGGGAAAGCGCACGAATGCCACTGGCGATCACATGCCACTCTGTGCCCAAGTACTGATCCACATACACCCCACCGCTGCGACCCCCAGAGGCTTCAGGTCCTCCCAGCAGCAGCCGATCCGTGCCCAGCAGCGTAATGGCACTACCTCGGGAATCGGTGCGAAACCGCATGGCTGCAATGGTGTCCCGAGTCGGCAGTGCGTCCACGCCGGAGGCACCGTTATAGCCAAGGGCCACACCACCGCCCTGATCCTTGGCCGTGAGCAGGCTCCAACTGGCCCAGGAGGCCTGGCCCGATGCCTTTATGCCGTAGAGGGGATCGATGATGGACCGGCTGAAGAACTGCCTCTGAGCACCTTCCACGCCCAGAAGGTCGGTGCCTTCCAGGAAAAAGGGGCGCTTTTCTGGGTACAGCACGCGGAATCGGCTATTGATCTGCAGGGGATCCACATCCGCCTCGATGTTGCTGAAATCCGGGCGATAGGTGCCATCCAGGGTTAACGATGTGCTGGAATATCGCAGGTCCAAACCCAGCCGCTGGTGGGCTTCGGGTCGTCCCAGGGTGGCGCGCTCCAGGGATTCCTCCCGACTGGCCGCCGCAAAAGGAATGAGAAGGAAGGGTGAGCCCGGCTTTTCCACGGGCGCGCCAGAGACCTTGGCCATTTGGCAGATATCACACTGGATATCGCGGCTCATGCGGGGCCAGGTGATGCCGTAGCGACGTTCTCGCGGAATGATCCGCAGCATCCGCACGCCCCAATCGCCCGGCATTCGCCGCAGGCTGCTGTAGGGCACCCGGAACTTCACCACATAGCCCTGGGGGGTGCGCACCCCGGCGGAATCCCACAGACAGTCGTAGCTGTAATCTTCGCCTTTGCTGTCCTGCACGATTGCATCCATTTGCCCGCCCAGCGGTGTGACGATGAGCCGCAGGCAGCTTTGGCCCTTGCCCGAGGGATCCAGATCGAGAATGGCCAGTTCCTGATCACCGAAATCGTCCCGCTTGTGGGGCCAACCACGCACCTGAGAGGGCTCAGGGTCGAAAGCCTCCATGGCGACGTAGACCGCGTCGGGCCCCCAGGCCAGGTGCGCCACCGTGCGCCAGCGGTTCTCACCCTTGTCATCAGGCATGATCATGCCGAAATCGTCCACCACCAGGGCCCCAGCCCACGTGGTGAGGTCCGCATCCGTGCCATGGACGGTGCCTTGGGAAGCCTCGGCATCGCCAGGCGCGGGGGCTGGGGGGCCTGCCCCGCCACCAGCGCCGTCGCAACCAGAAAGGGAATCGCAGCGTTCATTCATGGACCTCGAGCCAAGCACAATGCCATGGCTACGAAGAACCATCTGCGGCGTTCAGTCCCAGGTATAAAAAGACCGGCCCAGGGGGCCGGTCTTTTGGAGGTTCAAGTCTTCCTACTTGGCCATCACCTTGACCATTTCCAGAACCTTGCAGGAGTAGCCCCACTCATTGTCATACCAGGACACAACCTTGATGAAGGTGGGGTCCAGGGACATGCCAGCTTCGGCGTCAAAAACCGAGGTGCAGCTCTCACCACGGAAATCGGTGGAGACCACCTTCTGGTTGGTATAGCCCAGCACACCCTTCATGGGGCCTTCGCTGGCAGCCTTCATGGCAGCGCAGATCTGCTCGTAGGTGGCTTCGTGGTTCAGTTCCACGGTGAGATCCACCACCGAAACATCCGAGGTAGGCACGCGGAAGGCCATGCCCGTGAGCTTCTTGTTGAGCTCAGGAATCACCTTGCCCACGGCCTTGGCGGCGCCGGTGGAGCTGGGAATGATGTTCTCCAGGATGCCGCGGCCACCGCGCCAATCCTTGTTGGAGGGGCCGTCTACGGTCTTCTGGGTGGCGGTAGCGGCATGCACGGTGGTCATCAGCCCACGCTTGATGCCGAAGGCGTCGTTGAGCACCTTGGCGATGGGGGCCAGGCAGTTCGTGGTGCAGCTCGCGTTGGAGATGATGTCCTCGCCTTTATAGGCGGTGTGGTTCACACCGTAGACGAACATCGGTGTGTCGTCCTTGGAGGGTGCACTGAGGATGACCTTCTTGGCGCCCGCCTGGATGTGTTTGTCTGCGCCCTTGGGCCCGGTCTTCTCAAGGAAGATGCCCGTGGATTCAACGATGATTTCGGCGCCCACTTCATCCCACTTCAATTCCGCGGGATCCTTCACGGCCGTGAGGCGGATCTTCTTGCCGTTGACGATGAGGTTGGAGCCTTCGACTTTCACATCGCCCTTGAAGCGGCCGTGCACGGAGTCGAACTGCAGCATGTAGGCAAGATAGTCGGGCTCGAGCAGATCGTTGATGCCCACGATTTCCAGATCAGGGAAATGCTGAATGGCAGCACGAAACACCATGCGGCCGATGCGCCCGAAGCCATTGATGCCAATTTTGGTCATGGGACCCTCCGTCAAGTCACCGGGATTCTCCAGGACGGAAACGGGTCTCGCAGCCGTGCGGAAATCCTAGCAGTGAGCTTCAGGATACCGCAGGGAGACCACCATTGGCTCTAGCTTCTTCGAGAGCGTGTTACGGTGGATGCCAAGGGATCGTGCGGCCGCGCTCTGATTGCCTTCGTGGGCCGCCACAATTTGCAGCAGGTAGGCGCGCTCGAACTCTCGTTTGGCGAGTTCCAGAGGAATCTCCTTCTTCACCATTTCTTCGACGAGTTCCTGCAGTAGCCGACGCATTGGGGTTTCCGTTCTAAAAAAGGTGAGCATCGAAGGTAGCATCGATAAAATGAGTTGCGAAGCCTCATTTCTCGCGGGATTCGCGTCGAAGGCTGTGGAAAACTCTGCGGAATACCTGTGGAAAGAATGGAGGAAATGGTGCGAAAGACAAAGCTTGTGATCACCGTGGGCCCGGCCCTTTGGAACAATGGCCCCCTGAAAGAAGTGCTCGAAATCGCCGATGCCGTCCGGATCAATGCCAGTCACACCACTCCCGAAGAGCGCACCCCCTTCTTCAATCAGGTACGGGAACTCACCGAGCACCTGGGCCGCCGGATCCCCATTTTCCTAGACCTCCAAGGGCCCAAATGGCGGGTGGGAAAGATGGAACCAATTCAGTTGGTCGAAGGCAGCGCAGGTGCCCTGTACCCTGCCGAAGCGGAAGCACCCGCCGGGTTTGCGTGGGCCATCCCCCTGCCCCACCCCGAACTTTTCCGGGGTGCCAAGGTCGGCCAATCCTGGCTCCTCGATGATGGCAATCTGGAACTGGAAGTGACCGAAGTTCGCAGCGGCTTCATCGGGGCGAAGGTCAAGGTGGGCGGCCTGCTGAAACCACGGAAGGGCGTGCACCCCATCGGTTTGGACGTGGCCTTCGACCCCTTGACACCCAAGGATCTGGAAGACATCAAGTGGGGCATCGAGCAGGGTGTGGAATTCTTCGCCCAGAGCTTCGTGCGCCGGGCGGCGGATGTGCAGGCCCTGCAGGCCACCATTCGTGCCTTCGGCGGCAATCAACCGGTGATCGCCAAGATCGAACACCCGCAGGCCTTGGATAACCTTACGGAAATCCTCCAGTGTTCCTGGGGCGTGATGGTGGCCCGGGGCGATCTGGGCGTGGAGTTGGGGGTCGAAAAGGTGCCCAGCCTCCAGAAGCACATCATCCGCATGGCCCGCCAGGCCCTCAAGCCTGTCATCACCGCCACCCAGATGCTGGAAAGCATGATCGAGAATCCCCAGCCCACCCGCGCCGAAGCCAGTGATATCGCCAACGCCATCTGGGATGGCACCGATGCGGTGATGCTCAGCGCCGAGAGTGCCGCCGGGCGGTATCCCTTGGAGGCCGTGCAGTGGCTGGCCCGCATCGCTGAAGATGCCGACATGCACGTGCCACCCACCTCCGGACGACGGGCGGATCGCCTGCCGGAATCCCTCACCACCCGCACGGATATCTCCGTGGCCTTTGCCGCCTGCCGCACCGCCGAAGAGCTGAAGGCCAAGCTGCTGCTGGTCTTCACCGAGGGCGGCGGCAGCGCGCGCATGGTGAGCCGCCTGGCGGGCAATACTCCCGTGGTGGGCGCTACCACTGATGTGAAGAACGCCCGCCGCATGGGCATGCTGCGCGGTGTCAAAAGTCTGGTGGTCCCCCGCGCGGAGCATCTTTCCGAAATGGTGGCCTCCATCGAACCGATCCTGAAAGCTGAGCATGGTTTGAAGGCCGGGGATCGCGTGGTGATGACCCTGGGCCACCCACTGTGGACGGCTGGCAGCACGAACATGATGCGCGTGTTGACCTACTGAACCGACCCGGGAGCCGCCCCATGGAATGCACCACGGAGGGAAACCTGAAGGGCTGCACCTGCACCTACCTGGCCTGCCCCTTGCGGGGCAAGTGCTGTGCCTGTGTCACCAAACACAGGCGCGTGGGCGAGGTGCCCGGGTGCCTGTTCACCAAGGCTGGCGAAGCCCTCTGGGACCGCAGTTTCGCCGCCTTCTGTAAGGACCGGGGCACCGCCTGATATGAACATGCGCGGCATCTTTGGCTTCATCGGCATGAGCCTCGCAGGATGGCTCGGCTGGTGGTTGGGCGCCTTCGTGGGCATTACCACCGCCGTGGTGCTAGGCAGCATCCTCAGCGGCGTGGGCCTCTGGGCGGCGCGGTGGATCGGCAGAGAATACCTGGAGTAAGGCACCCCCGAACCCCTGTCTGAGTTCGAGGGTTCACCTCTTCCGTGGGCTACTTGTAGAGCTCTCGCACGGACTGCGTCGTGACACCATCCAGGTCGAAGGTGAGCATGTCGGTGGAATGCTCTTCTTTGCTGGGTAATACCCACTCCCCTTGAAGGGGGCGATCAACATCGACCCCTGCCTTGGCCAGGTGTTCGATTTTGCGCAGCGCCTCCAGGAGTTCCTCCCGGGACACACGGCTGGTTTCGATCCTCAGCTTGATGGTCCCTTCCTTGCCTTGACGCAGGGTGAACTTGACGCGCCGCGTGGGCACATAGGTCGTGACGGTTGAGTGTGTAGCCTTGCTGGCCTCCGGTGCGGGAGATTGAGGAGCCTCTGGGGCGACGGGCGCCACCGACTGCCGGGGTTCCGTGCGAGGGGCCAACTGTCGTGCCCACTGAGCCTCGTTCTGCAGGTCTTGGGGATAGGCCACACGCAGGATGCCATTCTGAACCACGCAGACCAGACCGTGGGCTTTCGCAAGCCCATCCAGGGCCTCCCGCCAGGGAGAATGGCGGAAAATGAAAACACCGCGACGATCCTGGATACCCGACCCGATCACCGCGTCCAGTTTGCGCGCCTCGGCAAATTTCAAAATCGCCTCGTGCAGGGACTCTGCGCTGAGTTGGAAGGGCGCGCGGTCACCCTTGTCACCCCAGGGATCGGCCGCAAGGGGAGCCACGGGCGCGGCGGGAGCGGGGAGTGGCGGCGGCGCAGGTGCCGCCAACGGCGCCGGCGGCGGGGTCACGGCGCTTGGGGCTGGCGGCGGCGAGGGTTTCTTGGGGGCCTGGGCCAAAAGTGCGGTGGCACCCAGGGCCACCAGCACCAGGGCCAGGGAAGGCACTGCCAGGCGAGGGACCGGCGTTGGTGAAAGCAGCCGTTTGATACGTTCCATGAGATTGCCTCCTCTGGCAGAAAGCACCAGGGAAAGGGGCCGCGAGCGCAAGGCATCCAGGCGGCTCAAGGTTTCGACATAGAGGATGGCGTCGCCGCAGGCCATTACGGCTTCGTCATCACAGCAGCATTCCCGTTCTGTGCGCACGCGGCGGGAAATGAAATGCACGGCAGGGTGAAAGAACAGCAGGGTTTCCAGGAGGCATTGCAGGCCGTTCACCAAGGGGTCCAATCGGCGTAAATGGGCCAATTCATGGGCCAGCACTGCCTCAGCCCCGAGCGCATCCACTTGCGCGAAAAAGCCTAGGGGCACCAGGATCACGGGGCGCAACACTCCGAGGGCCATGGGCGTTCGAACCCGAGCCGATTGCAGGAGTCGCACCGTGCGTTTGATACCGGCACGAAGGGCCAGCACCTCTACTCGCTCCCTCCAACCGTTCTCTACAACTGGCGAGGCTTGGCGGCGCAGATGTTGAAGCCAGAACCAGCCGCCCGCGGCGCGCAGCCCGAGCAACGCGGTACCAATCATCCAGCCCATCAGCAGGCTGGGGAGCCAGGGCAGCACCTGCGCCTGCCAGGAATATGTCGCGACGCCCATCGCGCTCCCCACGGGGGGAACAGAGGCCGGGTCAAGGCCCAGCACCAGGGGCGCCTGCAGGGAATGGGATCCTCCGGAGGGCCCGGCCAGCAACAAAAAGGTGGCCAGCGGAGTCAGGGCGCACAGCGCCAGGAAAGTGCAAGCCATGCCGTAACGGAGGCGGGAGTTTCGCCCCCTCAAGGCCGCAAACCCGCCCCACGCCACGAGGCCCAGCAGGGTGCCCTGCCAGAGGAAATGCACCAACGTCCACGCAATGCGCAAGGCCAGGGGGGTGGTGAGTAGCGATGTCATGACCGCCGCTCCTTGGCCTGGGCCAGCAGGCGGGCCACTTCCTCCCGATCCTTCGGCTTCAATTTCTGGCTGGCCAACGCGGTAGCGAAAAGATCGGTCGCACTGCCACCAAAGGCCCGGTCGAGCAGGTCATCCAGCAGGTGTCCCAGGGTGTGCTCCCGGGCCTGGGCCGGGCGGTAGACATGGGACCGGTCGCGTTCATCCCGTTCCAGCAGTCCTTTGTCCACCATGGTCTGCATCATCTTGAGCACCGCGGTGTAGGCCAGGGAAGACGCCCGATCCTCGCAGATCATGTCGTGCACCTGCCGCACGGTGGCGGGGCCCAGGGTCCAGAGCACACGAAGGATGGAGAGTTCCACATCGGTGGGTCGGTTCAAGGGTGGTCGCATGGGGCCTCGCGATAACTACACGGAAAATAGTACGAATTAAAGTGTAGTTGTCAAGGCAAGGGTTTCAAGGCCGAATTTCGGATGCGGATTTCCAACCCTAACGGGCTGGGCCCTCAACAATGAGCCGGGCCTCGGTGAAGGTCTCCATGGCCCACCGTGGGCCTTCCAGGCCATTGCCGGAATGCCCTAGCCCCCCGAAGGGGGCGGCATCCAGGCGGAAGGTGGGCGGCAGGTTGAGCAGCACCCCACCGGCCCGTAGGCGAGTTGCGGCCCGTTGCAGGTGCCGAGCATCCCGACTGTAAGCCGAGGCACGCAGGCCGAACCGAGTGGCACTCGCCTTCTCGAGGCCTTCCTCAAAACTGCCCACCGGAATCATTACGGAAATGGGCGAGAAGCATTCTTCGCAGACCAGAAAATTCGTTTCATCAACCCCGGTGAGAACGGCCGGTGGCAGCAAGTTCCCCTGCCGAGTGCCGCGTAGCAGCACCTGGGCGCCCTGGGCCACGGCGGCATCCAGGGCGGCCTCCATGCGAATCGCGGCGGCCTCATCGATGAGTGGGCCCACCCTCACCTTTGGATCCATGGGGTCGCCCACGGGAAGGGCCTTCACGGCCGCCACGAAGGCGGGCACGAAGGCATCCCATAATTCCCGGTGGACGTAGAATCGCTGGGCCTTGCAGCAGCTCTGCCCCGCCCCTGCCACCGCCGCGGGTGCCAATTGCTGGGCGGCCCATTCCGCATCGATGCCCGCATCCAACACCACCGCCGCATTGCCGCCCAATTCCAGGGTGAGTGGCTTGCCACGAAGGATGTCTTGCAGGTGCAGGCCCACCCGTTCGCTGCCCGTGAAACTAACCACGGCGACGCGCACATCCGTGGCCAGGGCTTCGGCCTCCGCCGGTTCCACCTGGGCGAGTTGCAGCACATGGTCCGGCGCGCCCGTGGACCGCCGCGCTGCCTCGAAGATTTCAAACAGACGAGTCGCGAGCCGAGGCGCCTGGGGACAGGGCTTCCAGATGACGCTGCACCCAGCACCCAGGGCCGGGGCGAGCTTATGCAGCGCCAGGTTCACCGGGAAGTTGAAGGGAGTAATGGCCAGCACCGGTCCCCGGGGGAAGCGCCGCAGGGTGGCCCGGCAGCTTTCGGCGCCATCCATCACATCGTAGGGCACCGCTTCCTCGCCGAAGGTGCCAATGGCCTCGATGGTGGCTTGAAGGGTGGCCACGCCCCGCTGCACTTCGCCCTGGGCCAAGGTGATGGGCTTGCCGGTTTCCTGGGTGATGAGGTGCGCCAGTTCCTCTGTGGCCAGGCGGTAATGCTGAAGCCAGGCTTCCAGCAGATTGCGGCGCGCAAGGCGAGAAGTGCTATGCCAGTGCGCAAAGGCAGTCACACAGCGTTCCAGGGTGATTTCAGAATCCAAGGTCATCGGAGCCCCTCCGCATTCCAAACGGGCAGCCATTCCAGCTGATCCAGTAACACCAACGCACTGGCCTGCTCAAGGTCTGAGACCCGCAGCCAGTGCCCTTCATCAAGCTTGATCCAAAGGCACTGCTGCCCCGCGTGCCACCAGCCACGCCGATGGCTTTGGGCACTCTCAAAAACCTGCGTCACCTTCAAGGCTGTGGGGTGAGGGCGCGGCACGGCCATCACCTGATGCACACCTCGCCATCGCAGCTTGAGCTCACCATCAGCCAGTTTCCACGACGCGCCTTTGAGACGCAGCCCTTCCCGCGCCGGTGTCAACACGGTGTCCAATTCGACTCGAAGAACTTCCGCCCAGGGCGCCTCGGGTACCCAGGCGCCGCCAGCCACCTGGGTGGCCACGGTATCCCAACCCACGCTGCCCAAGTCGGCCAGATCCGTGGTGCCAACTTTCAGATGCAAGGTGGAAGCAGGTGCCTCGTCGAAGGTGGGGTCCAGGGGCACCCAGCGGGTGTGCAGTCTAACCTCCACCCAAATATGCAGACCCATGCCTTCCGCGGTGCCAATCCAGCCCAACACGCCCCTTGCGGGTACTCCCAGTTTGCGCAGGAGGGCCACGGCCAGCACCGTGTGCTCAGTGCAATCACCTCGGGGATGGCGCACCACTTCGAGGGCCGAGGCAAACCCAACGGTGTAATCCTTTTCCACGATCCAGTCGAAGACAAAGCGATTCACCGCCTGGGCCAACTGCCACCGGGTGGCCTGGGCGGGCGGGCGCAACCTCGCAATCAATCCATCAAAAAGTGGATCCTCGAACTGCAGCAGGGAGCTAGGCGCCAGGAAGGAAGCCTCCTCCGCGCTGGGGCGCCCCCGCACGGGCACTTGCGCCGCTTCGATCTGGTTGGGCAGCGCCGCTCGCATGAGTCGAAGGCGATTGAGGCCCACCCGTTTCTGCTGTTCATCTTCAGGCAAGCGTTGCTCGCCCTGCCCCTTCCACTGCAGGTTGGCCTCCCCAAGCCAGGGCAGGAAGGGATGGGGCGGCAGGGGGTTCAGGGTCCGGGTGAAAGCGTCGGGGCCAGCCGCAAAGTTAGGCATGGGTAATTCTGCGCGCTGGGCCACCATGGCTAGCCCGCCGGGTGAACCCGCTTCCTTGAGTTCCCCCACCGTGGGAGAGATCCACATCTCGGTCTCCGAAACCATGACACCTTCGCGGCTACGCCCCTGAAAGCGCACCGCATCCGGAAAGCCGGGTAAGGGGTCCCGCCCCACCACGCGCAATTCCAGTTCAGTGGATTGCTGGAGCGCTGGCTTGAACCCCTGGATCTTTACAGACTGCAGGGTGCGGGCGGCTTCTTTCAGGCGCGCCTCCACCTCCCCGGGCCACAGCAGGATTCCTGCCTCCAGCGCCACACTGCGCTCAGGGAGATTCTTGAAAAGCACACGCAGTTTCAGAGGTTCGGCGGGATTCCAAAGGGCACGGCCTTCCATGCGCTCCTGGGAAAGCTGCAGGGACCAGGTAAATTCCATGGCGCCATCGGCGCCGCGCAGAGCTGTCTGGTGAATCTTCTGTTCCGTAGCAGTACCCAGGCGCGCGACACGTATCCATTCTCGGTTCTCAATGCGCTCCTGGTGCCCAGTTCGGGACGCCACCAGTTCCTGACCCCCCACTTCCTGCCCACCCATCCAAACCCGGAACCGGGTGGTCTCCTGGCCCTGTGCCCAGGAAACCAGCAGGAAGAGAAGGACTGCCAAGCGGTAGATCCGAACCATGGGGTGCTCCGCCTTCTAGGTTAGCGGCAGGGGCCAGTTGCGTGAGGGTCCCCCAAGTTTTCGATCCGAGCCCAGGTGACCATCTTTGTTTTCCAGCCCTCCGCACCCACACTGAACATCCATGACCATGATCCGCACGCACGCAGCCATCGTGCTTCGCCCCACACCCTTCCAGGAGGGCGGCCTCATCGTCTCGTTTCTCACCGAGCACGGGGAACGCCTGGTGGGTCTGGCCAAGGGCGCCAAGAAGCCCGCTGCCAAGTGGGTGTCCTCCTTCGAACCGCTGGGGCTGGTGCGGGTGAGTTTTTTTGGCAAAGAACAGGTGGAAGTGCGGCGCATCACCCGGTGCGAACTCCAGCATTCTCCACTGACCTTGGGGCATCTGGAGTCCAATCTGGTGGTGGCCTGCCTGGCGGACCTGTTTGATCGCATTGCCCGGGAGGGTGTGGAAGACGAGCGCCTCTTTCGGCTGCTTTCGGCCTGCAGCCGGTCCATCAAGGCCAGACCCGATGAGGCCATGGCGGTGCTGGCCTATGCTGAACATTGGCTGTTGCATTGCCTGGGCGTGCTGCCCCATCCCCGCACCTGCGGCTATTGTGGCAATGACTCGGCACCCTTGGTGATGCTGTCCGATGATCGCGGCTGGCGCTGCGCGGCATGCACACCGGTGGATCTCCAGGAAGCCCTGCCCCCCGGTAGCCGGGAATACCTACGCCTCCTGCGAACCGCGCCAGCCGAAGAGGCGCCCGACCCCAGCAGCAGTGAAGCGGCAAGGGTCATCACCGAGCTCCTGCGCAGCCGCCTCATCCGTGAGCTGGGTGGCAAAGTCGGCAGCTACGACGTACTTCACCGCATGCTCACCTGAAAATGGGAATTGCGGCGCGTACAACAAGCGCACCGTTGCCAAAACCAGCCCTTGGTTTTGCATAAAAAAGGACATTTGCCTCGCGAAGGCGAAGTAGCTTGAGAGGCTTAGTAGCGCTTAGAAATCGCCGCTTCGGACGCCTTGTGGCTTCCTGTTGATCCTTGTCGACGAACCGCCTGAGCCCATGACAAACCCGTGGTAAACCCCCGTCAACGCCACGTTCGCGTAATTTTATTTGCGACGTATTGACTCCCACTCTGGCGAACCGATACCTGTGCAAACGGTCTTTGGGACATCGAGAGCAGAAGCGGAAAAGCCAAACCAGTTTCCCCTTCTCTCTGACGTGAATTGATCCCGAGGCTGCGTGGCTCCGAGACCATTCCACGCGCGGCGTCCATCTCCTGGGTGGGCCTCGATGAACCGGGATCCCCACCCCACAGGAGGTTTCCATGTTCACCCACGCCCTGCCCCTGGGCAGCCTTCGGCCTATCGAAGCCTTGCCACCCACCCTCACCCCCAACGCCATCTTTGCCATGGCCCCTCCCGCCCCGCGCCGACTGGGTTTCCTGGGCGCGTGCATCATCTACGCAGGCTGCGGATTGGCCATGACCCTGGCGCCCAGCCTGAGCGTCAGCAACCTTGGAGGCATCAAGACCGGCGGCAACGGCTTTGTGGTCCCCGCAGACCCGCCCCATATCAACGTAGAGCTGAACCCCGTGAAACCACCGCCACCGGTGCATTTCCGTGCTCTGACCGCGAAGTTGGCGCCGGTTAGGTCAGATGGGTGGGTACCACCGGTCCCATCAAACGTGGTTCCCGTAACACCCACGGGCCTGCCCACGGAAAACAATTTTTCCGCCTCGCTCACCAACGGAGAGAATGCCAGCACGCCACAGCCTCCGGCAGGAGTGGGCCTGCAAGATAGCCGCACAGTTGCCGGCGCAGGCCCCACCACCGTGGATTTTGAATTCAACCAGATGCGAATTCTTTCCCGGGTGGACCCCATGTATCCCGCCCTCGCCAAACTCGCCAAGGTCCAGGGTGAGGTGGTGCTCCTCATGCTCGTGGATCCCCACGGCATTCCTTCGGAGGTCAAGGCGCTGTCGGGCCCCCATCCCTCCCTCGAACAGGAAGCCATGCGGGTAGCACGCATGTGGCGCTTTGAACCCGCCCGCCTGAATGGCCAAGCCGTTTCGGCGCAATTCCGGCTCACCATCGTGTTCCGCCTCCGGTGAATAGGGAGGCTGCCATGCGCCTGCCTCGCTGGATCGTCCTCCTCTCCATTTCCACGGCCATGCTCGGCCTGGCCCTGTGGGTAACCCATCTCCCCAGGGCCATGCCCATGGGCCTTCCCTGAAAGCCATCCCATGCGATTGTTCCCGATGACTTCTCCGAAAACCTGGGCCCTGGTGGGTACCGGTTGCATCCTAGCCCTGCTGGCCCTGGTGGGCGCCACCGCATTCCGTCGCAACGTTCAGGACATCGTGAAGAAAACCGTGGGCGTGGATATGTGCGAGAGGGAGGAAATGAATTTCGCACCTCCGCCGCCCTCGGCCTTGTCCTTAAAATTTTCAGCCGGAAAAGCTTCTGCCACGGAATCCTCGCTGGATCTCCTGCCCCAGAAGCTCATCCGCACGGCCCGCCTGGGCCTGGAGGTGAAGGATTTCCCCCGCTTCGAGAAGGCCTGCCGGGCCCTGGCTGGGCGCTACGGCTACCTTGCCGACCTACGCATCACCGATGAAGAGGGTGGCCGCAAGAGGGCTGATCTCACCCTGCGCATCGCGGCCGAAAAATTCGACGGGGCCATCGCTGAATTCAAAACCCTCGGCACGGTCAAGAAAGAGGAGGTGAGTGTGGAGGATGTCACCCGCGCCTATGCCGATCTGGAAGCCCGGCGCGCCAACAAGCGCATTGCCGCGACCCGCCTGCGCGAGCTCATCGCCAACCGCACGGGCAAGCTCTCCGATGTCATCGAGGCCGAGCAGGCCCTGAGCCAGGTAACGGAAGAGCTGGAAAGCATGGAAGCGCAAAAACGCGCCATGGATGGTCAGATCCAATACTCCACCCTGCGCGCCGATGTGGCCGAACCGCCGCTGCCCCCGAAGTTCAACGAACGCACCCTCTGGGAACCCATCGCGGGGGCTCTGAAGGATGGTCGGTCCGGCTTGATCTCCAGCTTTGCCTTTGTGCTCGAAGTGCTGATCGTGTGCTCACCGTGGCTGCTGCTTTCGGTACTCGGGTTCTGGGGCTTCCGCCGCTGGCGTGCGGCCCATCCGCGCACACCGGAAATCACCGTGCTTTCCTGAATCCTTCCCTCACCCAGGGGCGAGGCTGGGCGGGGTCCTACCCCACCAGCCTCGCCCTTCGCCCCTGGAGGCCTTGCTCGCCCAGCAGAGCCTGGGGAAGCTGGAGCCCTGGAGGCAGCCATGTTCCCGGCCGTGTTGTCCCTGCCCTGCCTGTTGCTCTACGCCCAGGCTCCGTCCCTGCCACCACCTGCGCCCCCGGCCACGATTCAGAAGGAGAAAGCCATGCACCAAGCCTTTGATTTCTGGATCGGCACCTGGGAAGTGCGCTCCCGGGAGGGCGTTCTGCTCGGCCATAACCGCATCGAACCACGCTTGAACGGCGCCGTGCTGCAGGAGCACTGGGAGGGCGCGAAGGGCGGCCAAGGCACCAGCCTCAATGCCTACCAGCCGACCAAGGGCCTTTGGCGCCAAACGTGGTTGGATCACCAAGGGTCGTTTCTGGATCTGGAAGGTGGCCCGGAGGGGAACAGCATGGTCCTTCGGGGCGCCACCGCCACCAAGGAAGGCACCGTGGCGGAGCGCATTACCTGGACGCCCCAGGCGGATGGCCGGGTGCTGCAGCTTTGGGAACAGAGCTCCGATGGCGGAAAGACTTGGAAGGTGGCCTTCGAAGGGTTCTACCTCCGCTGCAAATGAGGGGGGGCCACCCGATTTCCTCCCGTTTCCGCTAGGCTTGGCCCTATGGAAACTCAACGCCCCGTGGTGGTCACGGGCCAACAGATCGGTGTGGGTTGGACGCCCGCGCTTTCGGTGATCAAGGCCCTCGCGGCCCTGGCTTTGGCCCAGCGCCTGGGCGGGGAAGCCATCTACTGGATGGCCGACGAAGATCATGACCGCCTGGAAGTGGCTTCCACCGTGGCGTTCCAGGGTGATCGGCTGCACCGGCACCGCTTTACCTTCGCTTCACCCCAGGGCACCGCCACGGGCTGGTTGCCCTGGACCGACGTGCACCAGCAGGAAGCGGAAGCGCTGTGGGGGCCGCTGCCAACCCCAGATCGGCCCACCCTGCGCAACCATGTGCTGGCCCTGGGGAAACCCCTCTGGTCCCGGGGCTTGAGGTTCTTTTCCCCCACCGAACGCACGCTCCGGGATTCCATCCAGCCTGAGTTGGAACGCTGGCGGACCTTGGGTCTGGAAGCCGCCCTCGTGCGCCAGGCCGAGACTCTGGAGGCTGAAGGCTTCGATTTCAAACTCGATCCCCGTGAGCAGGCAGCCTGGTTCAGCCTCGATCCAATAACCGGTCGGCGCCTTCGGCTCGATACGGGGGCTCCCTGCCCTGCGGGTTGCTGGCTGAGCCCAGGCGCCGCCCTGCGGCCCCTCATGCAATCCCTCATGCTGCCCGTGACCCATGCGGTGCTGGGTCCCGCCGAGCGGGCCTACTGGCGCCTGGCGGAACCCCTTTGGGAAAAGGTGGAGCTCACACCACCTCAGATCGTGCCGCGCCCCACCGCGTATGTGGTGCCCGGTGGGCTCAGCCTGGTGCCCTCCCAGCTGGAAGCGCTCCGGGCGGGCTATTGGGAGGCCTTCCTCCCGGAAACCCTGCCCTTGCCCAGCCAAGCCCTGCTGGGCCAACCGCAGGCGGAGTGGGGCACGGGCATCGGCAACCGTTTTCGGCAGGAACTGGCCCGGGCCCGACACCACCTGCTGAAGCTGGATCGCAGGCTGCACCGGGATCGGGTGGGCAACCTTCTGGGTGAAGATCCAGAGCGGCTCCGGCAGCGCCTCTTCCCCTTTGGCAAACCCCAGGAACGGGTGCTGCCTGGCGCCTTTTGGTTGCGGGATGAAGCCCTTTTGGACCGCCTCCTGATTGCCCTGGGCAGCGACGAGAAGCTCGTGATGGTGGAAGCCTCCCCCAACCGATAGCCAACGGGCAGGGCGCCCCAGCTGTTTACACTTCGTCACCTTCCGTTGTGCAGACCTCCGGTCTTCCCTAGGCTGAGAATTGGCGTTAGGTTCTGGGCCTCGAATCTTTCGCAGCGGGCCCAGATGCCAACACCTTGAATTCGCCATGTACGCCAGGGAGGATGCCATGCCCATGATCCTGAGCCACCTCGACGGCTTTGTCGGCACCGTCACCATGAATCACCCCGAGCACCGCAACGCGCTCTCGGATCAGATGATCAGCGAGATGTTCGACGCCTTCGAGGAAATGCGGGATCGCAAGGCCCGGGTCATCGTGCTGCGCGCCCACGACGGTGCCAAGGTGTGGAGCGCAGGCCACGATGTGAACGAACTTCCCAATGCCCGGCCGCGATCCCCTGGGCTACGATGATCCGCTGGTGCGCGTGTTGCGCGAAATTCAGCACCTGCCCATGCCCGTCATCGCCATGATCGATAGCAGCGTGTGGGGCGGCGCCTGCGATGTGGCGCTCACCTGCGACATCCTGATCGGCACCCCCAAGGCGCAGTTCACCATGACTCCCGCCAAGATCGGCGTGCCTTACAATCCGAGCGGCCTGCTGCGCTTCATGAACATCCTGGGCATCAACACCGCCAAGGAGATGTTCTTCAGCGCCCAGCCCATCCCCGCCGAGCGGGCGCAACAGGTGGGCATCCTGAATCACCTGGTGCCTTCGGAAGATCTGGAAGCCTTCACCTTCGCCATGGCCGAAAAAATCAGCCGCAACAGCCCCCTTTCCATCGCTGCCATGAAGGAAAGCTTCCGCCTGCTGGGCAATGCCTCGCCCCTGCCGCCCAACATGTTCGAACGCATCCAGGGCCTGCGCCGCAAAGTCTATGACAGCCACGACTACAAGGAAGGCATCCAGTCCTTCCTGGAAAAGCGGCCACCGGTATTCAAGGGGGAATAACCCCGCTTAAGGTTCCGGCCACACGGCCCCGGGTCGACCCAGTCGCTGCCATACCACCAGGTCCGTCGGTGGCATGGCCGCGCCCAGGGCCCGCAGCCGCGTGGCCTGCTGCCCGCGGTGGTACTGACTGTGGAGCGCCACGTGCAACATCATCTCGCTCAGCGGCTGGGACCAGGGATGTCCATGGAGATCGCGGTAATCCAATGGCCTTTCAAGATCAGCCTGTGTGAGGCCCGATCGAAAAGCGGTCGATCGGAGCTGCACGTCCTGCGCAAAGGCGAGCAGCGCCGAGAGGTCCTGGAAATCCCCCGGCACGGGAAACAGGACCGGCGAGCCCTGCCAGCGCGCAAGCCAGACATGCTGGGCACCGTGCAGATGCACCAACCGCGCAAAGAGGTCAGAGTCCAGGCGAGCAGGTTCATGGCCCAGAATGGCGCCCCACTGGCGGGCATCCGCCCAGGCCTGATGGGCATACAGTTCCTGTAGAACTGTCAGCATGATGTCCTCCAAGGGGAAGGATGCACCTCCAGGCTATCTGGTGGAAGCCCTTCCAAAACCGTCACGCTCGCTCAGGAAGCAATCTCCTGCCTATCGACCCGCCTCGGCGTAGTCGCTATAGCCTGCGGGCCCCGGCGTATAGAACAGGGCGGCATCAGGCTCCTGTAACGGCAGGCCCTTCTGAAGTCGGCTCACCAGATCCGGATTGGCGATGAAGGGCCTGCCGAAGGCCACCAGTTCGCCCTTCCCAGCCGCCACGTCCGCCTGGGCCCGAGGCAAGTCATAACCGCCGCTGAGAATCACCGTGCCCTTGAAGGCTCGACGCATCGAATCCTTGGTGCTTTGCGGCACCGCGGGCGCCCCCATGGCGCTGTGGTCCACCACGTGCAGGTAGGCCAACCCAAGGGCGCCCAATTCACCGGCCAGCCAGGTGTAGGCCTCATCCACACCTTCGTAGGGGGCCATATCGTTGAAGACCCCGAAAGGACTCAGGCGAATGCCCAGTCGCCCGGCGCCGATGGCAGCCGCGCAGGCCTTGGCCACTTCCAGGATGAAGCGCCCCCTGGCCTGGTAGTCGCCGCCCCAAGCATCGGCCCGGAGATTGGTAGCCGGGTGGAAAAACTGTTCCAGCAGATAACCATTGGCACCGTGCAACTCGATACCGTCCAAACCCGCAGCCCGGGCATGGCGTGCGCCCTGGGCAAAGGCCTCGATGACTCCTGTAATCTCAGTTTCCGTCATGCCACGTGGCGTGGGATGAGGCTGCATGCCCTGGGCGTCCGTCCACATCTCCCCAGCCGCGGTCACGGCCGAAGGCGCCAACATCTCCGCCCCTTCGGGCAGGTTGGCGGGATGCCCCACACGCCCGGTATGCATGAGCTGGACGAAGATGCGTCCGCCCTTCGCATGCACCGCATCGGCCACCAGCTTCCAACCGGCCACTTGAGCTTCGCTGTAGATGCCGGGAATGCGGGCGTAACCCAATCCTTCCGGCGCGGGCGTGGTGCCCTCCGTGATGGTGAGCCCCGCCGTGGCCCGTTGGCCGTAGTACGTGGCCATCAACTCGTTTGGCACATTACCAATGGCCCGGCTCCGCGTCATGGGCGCCATCACAATCCGGTTCTGCAGGGTGATGTCCCCCAGCATAAAAGGAGCAAAAAGATCCACCGTCATAATCATCCTTGTTCCGGACTGTCCGGTGCTGGTGGGATGACGGTCGTATAAATGTTGTGACATGTATTTTCTTCGGGACAGCTCCGAACCGCGTCATCCGGGAACCCGCGCAGCCACACCGCTTGTGCTTAGCGGTGCCATTCCATCCAAGACGCGTCTCGCCTCAAACGGGGAAAATCCTCCCTTATGTTCGGTAAAGAAAGAATTGATAAGGTTTATAACTTAAAAAACAATCCAATTGCAAGATCCGGCCTGTGTTCAAATAGATCACAAAAATCAATAAAATCGGGAGGTTCCCATGCTGCCCCAGGCCCACCAGGTTCGTGTCAATTCGAATCTCCTCTCCCGTTTTACGCGACAGTTCCGCCTGGTCATGGAGGTGCTTTGCGCTGGCGTGATCCTGCTATCCCTTGCCTGCAAAAGCAGCAGTGAGCCGCAGCCCCCAGCGCTCCAACCGCCCACAGCCCTGACCTACACTGTCAACCCGGCGGTGTACACCAAGGGCACGGCCATCACCGCGAATGCCCCTCACAGCACCGGAGGGGCAGTGTCCTCCTACGGGGTGGTTCCGGCGCTTCCCGCTGGCCTGAATCTCAGCGCCACCACGGGAGTAGTCACAGGGACCCCCACAGCCCTGGCTGCCGCCGCGAATTATGTGGTGACAGCAACTAACGCGGGTGGCAGCACCACGGTGCCTCTCAACATCACCATCATCCCAGGGGCCGCGACTCATTTCTCGGTGTCGGGATTCACGAATCCGACCATTGCCGGGACAGCCCACAACATTACGGTAACGGCCCTGGATGCCAACAATGACACTGCCGTTGGGTACAGCGGTACGGTGCATTTCACCAGCACAGATCCCGCGGCCATGCTTCCCACCGATGCCACACTCACGACCGGGGTTGGCACCTTCGCCGTCACGTTGAAAACCGCTGGCTCCCAGACCATATCAGTGACGGACACGGTCGTTTCTGCCCTGACCGGAAGCCAGGCTGCCATCAACGTGAATCCTGGTGCCGCCACCCATTTCTCAGTATCCGGATTCATGAATCCAACCGTCGCAGGGGATTCACATTCTTTCACCGTAACGGCCCTGGACTCTGCGAACAACATTGCCACCGGATACGCCGGCACCGTGCATATCGCCAGCACGGATAGCAACGCAGCTCTGCCCTCCGACGCAACCTTGACCAGTGGAACCTTGTCCTTCACGGCAACCTTGAACACCGTGGGAACCCAGTCCATCACAGCCACAGATTCCATCACTGCCTCCATCACGGGGACCCAGACGGGCATCACGGTGAATTCAGGTGCGGCCACGCACTTCGGCGTGATTGGCTATGCCAATCCCACTTCGGCAGGCGTCAGCCACACCTTCACGGTTACGGCGTTGGATGCGGCCAATAACACGGCCGCTGGCTATCGAGGCACCGTCCACTTCACCAGTTCTGATTCCGCCGCGAACCTTCCCGCTGATTATAGTTTTACGGCCGGTGACAATGGTGTCCGCAGTTTCAACCTCGCCTTTGCCACGGTGGGAACTCGCGCCATCACCGTCACGGATACCGTGAATGCCTCCGTCACCGGCAGCCAAGCAGGGATCCTGGTGAACCCTGGCACTGCTACTCATTTCGCCGTCACCGGCTATCCAAACCCAACGGTGTCAGGTGTCGCCCACGGGCTGACTGTCACGGCGCTTGATGCCAACAACAACACCGCCACGGGTTACCTTGGCACAGTGCATTTTTCCAGTTCGGATCCCAGCGCGGTACTGCCAGGTGATTTCACCTTCACCATTCTCAATAGCGGTGCGGAAGGATTTACCATTACGCTCAATACGGCAGGCACCCACACCATCACCGTCACGGACACGGTCACAGCCTCCCTTGCAGGAAGCCAAGGCAGCATCGCGGTGAATCCAGGCAGCGCCACGCACTTCAGCGTGTCGGGTTTTGCGAATCCAACCCTGGCCGGTGCCAGCCACACCTTTTTGGTGAGTGCACGAGATGCCGCCAACAACACAGCCACAGGTTATTCCGGCACCGTGCACTTCACCAGCACAGATGGCTCGGCCACGCTTCCGGTTGACGGCACCCTGATCGCTGGTACTGGCACCTTCAATGCAGCCCTGAAGACAGCTGGAACCCAGGCCCTGACCGCTATCGACACTGTCACGGCCTCAATCACAGGAACCCAGGCAGGCATCCTCGTGAATCCTGGTACCGCAGCTTCGTTTACGGTCTCTGGTTTTGCCAACCCGACGATTTCGGGGGCCACCCATTCCTTCACTGTAACGGCGAAGGATGCCGATGGTAATGTGGTTCCCTCCTACCCTGGCACCGTTCATTTCACCAGCACAGATGGCACAGCCACGCTCCCTGTCGATGGCATCCTGACCAGTGGCACGGGAACGTTCAGCGCGACCCTGAAGACTGCAGGCATCCAGAGCCTAGTGGCCACGGATACTGTCTCGAGCTCCATCACGGGAAGTCAGACAGGCATCGTTGTGAATCCTGGGACGGCTACCCACTTTGGTGTGAGTGGCTTCAGTAACCCAACGGTGGCTGGAGCCCCCCATATCCTCACTGTCACCGCACTGGACGCCAATGAAAATACAGCCGTGGCCTACACGGGAACAGTACACATCACCAGCTCTGACGCCTCGGCAACCTTGCCGGCTAATTATGCTTACACAGCCGGAGATAGTGGCACCCACGCCTTCGCCCTGACCCTAAACACGGAAGGAACCCAATCCATTACGGCCACGGATACGATCACTGCCACCCTGACCGGTAGTCAGGCAGGTATCGTGGTGACTGCTGCCCCCGCCATCACCAACTTCATCGCCTATTTCGACGGCGTAGTCGATCCGGGATCCAGCACTGCGGGGCTCACACTTACATCAGGGATGGGGATCGAATTCTCAACTTCCCTGGTAGATCCCATCGGCACAGGGTGCGGAGGCTCTTCCTACGAATACAACGTGACCATCACCAATACGAGTGGCGCAACGTTGAACAACGTGTATGCAGAAATTCAAAACCTGTCATTGGCGGGCCGCGAATCCTGCTCAAGCAACGCTTCCCCACTTCCCGGCTCCACAACCATCACGAGCGCCAACGGTTTGTGGGCCTTCGGCAACATTCCTGCAGGCGGATCTGCCACGGTTCGTTGGTACTTCAACAATCCAACGGCTACCCCCTACACATTTAAGGGCCGTGTATTCACTGTCGGTGAGCTTCAGTCGAATGGCGCCGGAAACGGCCTGTTGGCGAGCATCAAGGATGTGCTCGTGGATTCGGATGGGGCGAATCTCTATGTCACCGTCAAGATGGACACGCCTCCGAACGGCAGCGACTTGTTTTTGTTGGTGGATGACACAAACCGCGCTTCAGGTATGACAGGGCCTGGGGCTCTGACCTACGATCCCACGGGCACCATCGGGGCACTTTCTGTGCCTGGCACCTACACCATCGGCAATAGCGCCGGTGGCGACTTCGATTTCTTCCAGGTTGGATCTTTCGCCGCGGATGGAACGCTGACGCAGACGCACCACAAGACGATCACAGGGGCGACGTCTTCCGCGGACGCAGCCGGAGTGGCCATGAATCAAGATGTGGCTGCGGGTCGGTATCATTTCCGGATTCCCTATTCCGCCATTGGATCCGGTGCCGTGGGTGGTGACCCGATCAAGGTGTACGTCCTTTATGGAAAGAACAACACCTATGGGGTTGGCATTCATTCTGCTGCGCCAACCCAGCCTCAAGCACAGATTGATCTCATGAACAATGCCGCCGGGCTGGGGTTGTCGGACCTCGCTTCCGCCCCTTCCAGCCACACCCTGGCAGTGACCTGCGCACCCGCGGTTGTGATCAGCGCTGTTTACGGAGGGGGAGGTGGCACGAGTGCCACCGCAACCTACAACCGGGATTACATCGAACTCCACAACCGATCCTCGGCATCCTTCACGATCCCGGCGGGATGGTCACTGCAGTACGGATCCGCGGCAGGGAATTACGGAAGTGTTGCAACCAACATCCATGTTCTGCCCACGATCACCATTCCGGCAGGTGGGTACGCCCTGTTTGTGGAAGGAACGGCAGGAACCGGAGGAGCGGCCATTCCTGTGACCGCTGATGCAACGGGAACCCTGGCCCTGAGCGGAACCAGCGGAAAGGTCGCCCTCGCGACGATCTCAACGCCCCTAGGTGCTTGTGGAAGCATCGTTCCAGGCACCGTGATTGACGAAGTGGGCTATGGCACCGCCGTTCTCTGCGCAGGCTCACCCACATCTGCCCTTAGCGTGACGACCGCAGCTGTTCGCAATAACAATGGCTGTGACCGGACGGGCAACTGTTCGGCAGACTTTACGGTGGGAGCAACGCCAGTGCCCCGCAATTCCGCTTCCCTACCCGTCACGTGCCCGCAGGTTTGCCGTTAACAAAAGGCGCGGGCTGCCGGTTGTCGCTCCCGATTTTTGGCAGTTCAGGCTCCCATTAATGCCCTTCCCCATCGAGCACCACTACCATTGAGTTCGATGGAGAAGGGCAAAGCTTGACGACGCTCCTGTGTGTATTGCCTGGGCTCGAAAGCCATCCGAACGTTGAAACGGGTACCCGCAAGGCCCCTCAGTGACCTTGGGGAAAGGTCATCTCAGGGTTGAAGGAATGGGCTTGCCGGGTGAACGCTTCCGCCTTGGCTCGGGCTTCGGGGTTACCGGTCCAGCGGGCGTTGAGCTTGGCACTTTCGGCTCGGCAGAGCAACAGTTCGGGGGCATCGGCCTTCACGCGCAGGCCTTTCTCGGCGGCGCGGTCAGCCCGCAGCAAGTTGGCACCGGGTGCCTTGCCGACGGCCTGGTCGAGCTCGGCCTCGGTGAGGGCCAGGCGAGATTCCGCCAGGGCGATGCGCCAATCGGTGCCATTCAGGGCCCAGGCATCCCGCACGGCCTTTCGGGCCAGGGTCAGGTGAGCCATCGGGTCGCGATGGGCCTGTATGTCCGCCAGGGCAGCCACATGGTGAGCCTCGGCCAGAGCCAGTTGGGTGCGGAAATGATTGGCCCGAATCGCCGCCCCCGCGCGAGCCGCCTGCAGCGCCGCCGCCACTGAAGGCGCTGGGTTCTGCCCCTGGGCCAGGGCGAGGCGGGCTTCCATGGCGTGGAGCAGGGGCAGGTGGAAATAGCTGTAGACGACCTCCGGCTGGATTTTGATGGCCTTTTCTAACTGGGCACGCCCGCGCCGGATGGCGCCCACTGGGTCCCGCTCCGTCCAATATTCCCAGTGGGCCAGCACCGCCATGCTTTCCCCCCAAATGGTTCGGAGGTAGAAATATTCCCCACGCTCTCGAATCAGTTGCTCGAGAATTCCTTCCGCGCGATGAATGTGCTGGCGGATATCCTGCCCATGTTGCCCCTCGTAGCGTGAGAGCACATTTAGAGCCTCCGCCTGTTCCATTTCTGCCTTTGGAATCGCCGACAACGTGGTTTCAAGGAAGGCACGGGGATCGACTCCACGCCTCCAAAGGGACTCTCCATAAAACCAGTGAAGAATGCCAAATTGACCACGACTGGTTCCGATGCCTTTGGGCGTCAGGGCAGCACCCTCGGCGGAGAGCTTGATGCCTTGTCGGCAAAGCTCCCGAGTGTCCTCACCGGCAGCCAAGCGCAGCAAAATTTCTCGGTCCATGGTGCCGAGCAAGGTACTCAAAAGTTCGTCGTGGGGATAGATCAGCAACGCCTTTTCGAGGGTGCTTCGCGCGTGAAGCAGGGGATCAAGGGTTGGATGTCCACTTTCGCTCTCAAGCATGGCCAATTCGTTGGTGATTTGGCAGAGCATCATCTGCACTTCCCCATCGCTGCGACCGAGATCTGCGGCTCTGGATAGAACCCTTTCCGCTTCCTGAAGCAGGGGACGAATGATTTCCGCAGAATGGCCTTGATAATTCCTTTTTTCGTATAAATTCCTTTCCAATGCCATCGCATTGAGTAGAAGTGCCTCATAGCGCCAGGGTTGCTCCTGAACAACCTGTTCAGAGAACGCACGGCACTTCTTCCAATCATTTTCCAGATAGGCGATTTGCGCACGTGAATACGGGCTCGCCTCCATCCCCTGACGATCGGATAGGTGAAAGAATGTGAGGGCTTGTTCGCGATGAAATTTCGCGGTTTCAACCTCATTTTGCCCCTTCTGCCCCCCTTCCAATGCGCCTCCGACCTTGAAGCGAGTGGGATTTCCCAAAACCAGGTGGATCTGCGCCAGCGAAAGTGCGGCCTCCGACGGTCGGTAATTCAAACCCCAGGCCCGTTCCAACGCCTCCAGCGCCTTGCCGTAATCGCGCATGGCCAGGTAGCCTCGGCCCAGGGCGTACTGCCCCGGTCCCTCGGCGCTGGGTCCAAGGGTGGCCATGGACCGGCGCAGGGCTTCGAGTTGCGCGCGCACCCGCCCTTCCACGGGGCGCATATCATGGGCGGGCAGCATGCGTTCGATGCGCAGCAGGCTTTCGATTTCCTTCACCTCCATGCCGAAGCGTTGGGCCACTTCCACCTGCCGACGGCCGAGCATGCGGGTGCGGGCATTCCAGCCCAACAGTCCGATCACGACCAGGACCGAAGCGGCGAGAGTTAGCGACAGGGTGCGGTGACGTTTCACCCGGCGCCACAGCCTGCCAGCCAGAGTGGCGGGCCGGGCCAGGATGGGTTCGCCCTCGCGCCAGCGCCGCAGATCCTCCGCCACCGCCAGGGCGCTTTCATAGCGGCGGGAAGGCTCCTTCTCCAGGCACTTGCGCACAATGGTGTCCAGATCCTCGGAGAGTCCCGGCAGCAGGTGCGTCAGGCTGGGGACATCCTCTTCCAGGGTGCGCCGCAACACCTCCGCCCCCATGCTGTCAGAGAAGGGGGCACAGCCCGTGAGGACGCGATGGAGCGTGGCGCCCAGGCCATACACATCGGTGCGCCGCCCCACACTGGCGTGATCGCCCCGGGCCTGTTCGGGGGCCATGTAGTGAGTGGTACCCACCACCATGCCCTGCACCGTTAGCCCGGTGGGCTCCTGCCCCTTGGCCAGGCCGAAGTCCAACACCGTGGGTTTGGGGCCGCGCTCACCTCTTTCCACCATGATGTTGGCGGGCTTGAGATCCCGGTGAATCAGGCCCTGGTGGTGGGCAGCGTGGATGGCCTCGGCCACCGCCTCCATTACTTTCACTTGGTCGATCAGGCTCAGCCCCAGCGCGGCGGTTTCCAGGGTTTCGCCCTGGATGAATTGCATGGCGATGTAGCTTTGCCCCTGCCATTCACCTACATCGAAAACCTTGCAGATGTTCGGATGCTCCACCCGGGCCTGATTCTGGGCCTCCAGGCGGAAACGGGCCACCAGTTCGGCGTCTCTTCCCCGCAGGAACTTGAGTGCCACCATCCGCTTCAACCGTGGATCGAAGGCCTTGAACACACGCCCCATGCCACCCTCGGCCACGAAGCGGAGATTCCGGTAGTGCTTCCACACAGGCAGGGTCAACACCCGCAGCACCTGCCGCCCGGAGCCATCGCCCCCAGTCGGCTTGGGCGATTGGGTTTCCCAGGGATCCTGGCCCACGGCATCCTCGGAAGGAGGGGCGGCAGCTTCGTCCTCGTTCAAGGGACCAGTAGGCGAGTCACGGCTGTTCTCTAGCAGATGGGCAAGGTCCGCCAAATCATTGGCGTCCAGGCTACCTTGGGCCTGCAAGGCTTCCAGGAGCGCCCGCTCCGAACCCAAGGCCTGGCGCAGCGCGGATTCGTCCAGCAGCCCCCGAAGAAGGGCCATGCCAATGAGCTGAACGGGCTGCCGAGAATCCAATGCGAGCTCCTGAACCCGTGCGGGGGAGGCTCATGGCAGTGTGACGGTCGAGGGGCCGCGGCTCAAGGGCAGCCACGCAGAGGGTCCGTCAGACCTGACTGTTGAACGCCAAAGGGAGTCCGTTTTGGCCACCTTGAACCCGCTGGTACTCTGAAACCCATGGGTCTCGAACTTCTCGCCCCCGCGCGGAATGCGGAGCAAGGCACCCTCGCGCTGCGGTGCGGGGCGGATGCGGTGTACATGGGCGGGGCGCGTTTTGGCGCCCGGCAGGCGGCGGGAAATGGGTTGGAAGACTTTGAGCAACTCACCCGGGAAGCGCGCCTCTGGGATGCAAAGGTATACGCCACACTCAACACCTTGTTGTTCGACGCCGAGTTGGAAGATGCCCGGCGGCAGGCCTGGGATCTCTACGAAGCCGGGGTCGATGCCCTGATCATCCAGGACATGGCTTACCTCGAACTGGATCTCCCGCCCCTGCCTCTGCATGCCAGCACCCAGGCGGCCTGTGATAGCCCTGGCAAAGTGGCCTTTTTGGCCAGCGCGGGTTTCAGCCGCGCCATCCTGGCCCGGGAACTGAGCCTCACCGAGATCCAGGCCATCCACGGGGCTGCCGACGTGGAGTTGGAAGCCTTTGTCTATGGGGCGCTCTGTGTGGGTGAAAGCGGCCACTGCTACCTGAGCGGCGCCATTTGCGACCGCAGCGGCAATCGCGGTGAATGCGCCCAGCCCTGCCGTGCCCCCTGGAACCTGATGGATGCCTCAGGCCGCGTGATCGTCCGGGACAAACACCTCTTGAGCATCCGCGACATGGACCTTTCCGGACACCTCGAAGCTCTCGCCGACGCCGGGATCATGAGCTTCAAGATCGAGGGACGCCTGAAGGATGCGGACTACGTGAAGAACGTGGTCAGCCATTTGCGCCGCAGGCTGGACGAATTGCTGGAACGACGGCCGGAACTGGGCAGAGCCTCGCTGGGTGTGGTCAGCCATGCGTTCACACCCGATCCCTCCCGCACCTTCCAGCGCGGGCTTTCCACTTACCGCATCCAGGGAGAACGCCAGACCATGGGCACGCCAGATGCCGCCGGGCATCTCGGTGAATTTATCGGCGAGGTGCGCTCAATCCAAGGGGATCGCGTGGTGCTGGACCAAGTCACAGAACTGCATCCCGGAGACGGTCTCGCCTTTGTGGATGGTGCCGAGATGACGGGCACGGTGGTCAACGCCGTGGAATCTCGCCAGGTCTTCGTTCAGGACCCTTCCCGCATCCGCCCAGGCACGCGACTGCACCGGAACATGGACCTGCACTGGCTCAAGGCCTTGCGCAGCGCCAAGGTGGAGCGGCGGATTCCCCTCAAGGCCCACCTGGATTTTCCAGCCGGTGCGGTGCGGTTGCGGTTGGAAGATCCCTCCGGGCTCATGGTTGAAGCCCAGGCCGTGGGTGATTTCGCGGCGCCCCGGGATGCAGATGCCGCCGCGCAGGCCATCCGGGATGCCCTGGGCCGCCTGGGGACAACCCCCTTCGCACTGGAAACACTGCAGGTGGCCGAAGCCCGCTTTGTGCCGGTCAGCGCCCTCAATAACCTGCGTCGGGAAGCCGCATCCGCACTGGAAGCTCAGCGCCGAGCCCCGCGGCCCCGCGAAAAACGCAGACCGGCAGCTCCACAGCTTCGCCTATTGCCCACGTTGGATCTGGATTTCACCTGGAACATTTCCAACCGAGCGGCCCGCGCCTTCTATGAACGGGCGGGCGGCAAGGTTCTGGAACCAGCTGCGGAACTGCAAACCAATCTTCAGAACCGCGTGGTGATGACCACCCGGCACTGCCTTCGCTACGAATTGGGTTGGTGCCACGTTCACGCCAACCCTGAGCCCTGGGAACGCTTGCCTGAGCCCTCTGGCCCGCTGTTCATCGAAAACGGCGCCACCCGCCTGGAATGCCGCTTCGATTGCGCCCAATGCCGGATGGAACTGGTGCTTTGCAAGGAATCGCGTCACTGATTTGTTTCGCTCTGTCGTGTGATACGGGGGAAGGCTGAGCGCCAGCCGTTCCGGCCCACCAGCATTGATTCCTCCCTTCATTCCTAATATTTCAGTCCTTGCGATTCAGTTATTCTTCACCAAACGAGAAAATTCCATGCAGCTCCCAAAAGTTATCCTGCTCTGCACCATGATGTGCCTTGCCTTCTCAGCGCACATCGCCGCCCAGGCGCCACATCCGGGCCGGGCGGAGGTGGTGAATCTCGCGGGGCTGAAAGAGAAGATCAAGCGCGATAACCGTGACCACCCCGTGGCCTCGGTCCGGTGGGCCGAAGAGGCCCTGCGGGAACTCGCAGTCAAGCCGGATCCTGAGTCTGAAATTTGGTTCCTCACCAGTTTGGTGGATGATCTCCTGGTGCTCTCTGACTATCCGAAGGCAGAGACCTACTTGGAACAAGGCCGAAAGGTTGCAGCACGGTCCAGTGGACAGCGGGGGCGGTTCCTCCTGGAAATCCGAGCGGCTGCCCTGCTGCTGCACACGGGAAAGCCAGGGGAGGCCAAGCTGCTTCTGGATGGTCTTCTCCCTTCCCTGGAGTCCTTCCGGTCAAGGAACCTCCAGGACCAAGAGATCGGGAAAGCCCTGGGCACTGGTTTTCGGTTGAAGGGAACGGCACTGCAGACCATTGGTCGGTACTTCGATGCCATCGGTGCCTATCAGAAGGTCCAGAGTATTGGTGATGAATTGGGGGATCGCCGGGAGCAAGCCATTGCGCTGAACCAGATGGGAACCCTTTATGCCCTTCTGAACCGGTTGGAAGAGGCCATGGCCTCTCACCTACAGGCGATCCAAATGGCCGAGGCTTTGGGCGATCAGGCCTTGCAGGCGGCATTTCATCTAAACCTGGCGGACACGCATCGATTCAAGAACAACCCTGAGGCCCAACTGCAGGCCCTCAACCGCGCCTTGGAGCTTGCTCGCAAGACCGGCAATGTCAGTTTCGAGATTGCGGGCATGGTGAACCTCGCGGATGTCTACCTCCAAAAAAAGGACTACAGCGCTGCACTGAGAGTTACCGACGCTGCCCTTAGAATGTCCGGTATTTTTGAAGATCCAGACAAAGTCGCCGTGTGCCAGGTCAACCGCGGCATTGCCCTGAACCGGCTTGGCAGGAACACAGAAGGCCTCGCAGCCATTCAGGAGGGGCTGCGCCAAGTCAATACCGCCCAGGACAAAAGCCAAATTGCAGAGATCACGGGGAATCTGGCCGAGGAATTCGCCTTTGCTGGAGATTACCGCAAGGCCTATCAAGTTGAACGCGAGTTCAAGGCCATCAGCGATGAACTGAAGCAGACAGAGGATCGGAAGCACATCGCCGAAGCCAGTGCCGCCTTTGATTCCGACAAAAAGCAGATCCAGATCGAGAGCCTGAAGCGGGAGCAGCGAATTCAGTTCCGTTTGGTCATGCTCTGGATCGCCCTCAGTCTGCTGGGCTTTTCGGTAGTAGGGATCCTGCTCGTCGGCCGCAAGAAAATGAAAAAATTGAATGCCTCCCTCTCTGACCTGAACAGCCATAACCTCGAATTGATCGACCAGCTCAAATCTGCCCTTTCGGAAGTGCGCACACTTGAGGGGCTGATTCCCATTTGCGCCCATTGCAAGAAGATTCGCGACGATGAAGGCTACTGGAGCAAGATGGAGACCTATATTCAGAAACGAACAGAGGCGCGATTCACCCACGGAATGTGCCCGGAATGCTATGAACAGATGGTCTCCGAGTTCGATCGATTGAACCCAAATGAAACGTGAAGGTGGCGTGTTGATTCCCTCCCCTGGATCAGTAAGGGCCCGGTTCTTCGATATCTGTCTTTCAGCACACAGTGATCGCACCGCAGGAGCAGGTCTGGGCTGCGTCCAGGAGTTGAATTGATGACAACGAAGGCTAACGAAGGCGCCCACTCTGGCGCCTGGGATGTGGTGGTGGTCGGCGCGGGACCAGCGGGACTGCTGGCGGCGGGGCGTGCCGCCATGCTCGGCTCCCGTGTGTTGCTGCTGGAGAAAATGGAAAAACCGGCCCGCAAGTTGCGCATCACGGGCAAGGGCCGCGCGAACATCACCAACATGAAACCCCTGGAGGAGCACCTCCAGGAGATCCACCCCGAGCCGCGCTTCCTGCGCCAGGCCTTCCAGGCCTTCTTCAACCGCGACCTGGTGGCGCTGCTTCTGGAGCAAGGTGTTGCAACGAAAACGGAGCGCGGTGAGCGGGTGTTTCCCGCCAGCGATCGCGCCTGGGATGTGGCGGAGGCGCTGGTGGCCTGGGCCAAGGCGCAGGGGGTGACGATCCTGCACCGTGCAAAGGTCGAGCGCCTGATGATCTCGGAGGGCGCCTTTGCGGGCCTCGAATATACACAGTCGGGTGCCTTGAAGGAAATCCTCGCGCCTTGCGGCCTCCTTGCCACGGGAGGAATGTCCTACCCCGCCACGGGTTCCACGGGGGACGGCTTTCGGTTCGCTGAAGCCACCGGGCACCTCCTCCAAGCGCTTCGGCCATCGCTGGTGAGCCTTGAAACTCGCCCTGCCTATGGAAAGGCCACGGGGCTGGGCCTCAAGAATGTTCAACTGACCCTCTGGATCGAGGGAAAGAAGCACGCCACTGAATTTGGTGAGGCTGAATTCACGGCCAAAGGTCTCGGAGGCCCCATCGTCCTGCGCCTCAGTCGGAAGGTGGTCTTCGCCTTGGCCGCGGGTCAAAACGTAGAACTCACCCTCGATCTGAAACCGGCCCTGGACCTGCCCAAATTGGAGGCGAGGCTCATTCGCGACCTGGACGCTCGCCCGGGCGAAAACTGCGGACAAGTGCTGCGGGCACTCCTGCCAGCCCAATTGATCGAAGTCTTCAGCACGGCCCTCGGCCTGCCTCAAACGGCACCTGCGGGGTTGCTTAAGGGACCCGAAACGAAAACAACTGCTGCACCTGCTCAAGGAACTGCGCTTCGAAGTGACGGGCCATGGCAGCTGGGAAGAGGCCATCGTCACGGCAGGTGGCGTATCGCTCAAAGACATCGATCCCCGCACCATGGCCTCCAAGAAAATCGCGGGCCTGTACTTCGCCGGGGAAGTGATCGATCTGGACGCCAACACGGGCGGCTACAACCTGCAGATCGCCTTCTCTACCGGCTGGCTGGCGGGCGAATCCGCGGCCAGGAAGGCACGGGAAGTAGACACCTCTGAGGGCTTGATCGCTCCTCACGCCACTTCACCTTTGAAAGCCAAAAGCAATTAACCGGGGATCCACGGGGATCTGCGGGGATGTGGTTTGTGAAGCTTCTTTTTGGCCTCCGTTGTGACCCCTGGCCAGCCCGCAGAGCGGGCCGTGCGGCCAGGCCGCACGAGTTTCTGGAAGGGCGGAGCTGGAAAACATGCGCGCATGTTCAGCGGCTCCGCCCTTCCAGAAACCAGGCCAGAATGGCCGGTGTCGTCAGCCAAAAATGGCTTTATCCCCGAAGATCCCCGTGCATCCCCGGCCGATTTTATTGGTGGGAACAGTAAGGTGGGTGAGCCAGCTATGGGTTGACTCGGTGGCTGCAATCCTCCGAGGGCAGGTTTTTCACTCAGACTTATCTTCTCCCAGCCCAGCAGCTTCGGATTTGAGGCGTTCGAGGATGACGCCGAAGATCTCGTGAATGCCCTCGTTCGACAGCGGACCGCCATTGGCTTGGCACAGGTTTGCGATGACCACATCCTCCTGGGCCGCGTCGAAAAAAGGGAAGCCCTGGGCCTCCTTGTAATCCTTGAGGTGCTTCACCAGCTTGATCCGCCGATTGAGGGCACTCAGAATCTCGCCATCGATCTCAGCAATCTGTGCGCGATGCCGCTGAATGACCGGGTCTGAATTCGAACTTGCCACATCCCCTCCTCGGACAAACGGACCTGCTAACACGCCACCCCCTCAGAGCCTCGGCGGATGAGTGCCACAGCCTAGTGTAGTCTGACCACCCTTGCCCTTCCGCGCGCTCAACGCAGCTCGCCTTTCGTGGGAGAATCATTTCATGACCACTGGCCTTGATCTCCTGGTGATGGGTGCCCACCCCGATGATGCCGAAGTGCATGCGGGAGGGCTGTTGGCCCTGTGCATCAAACGCGGCTTGAAGGCAGGGATTCTGGATGCCACCCAGGGCGATCTGGGCACGCGAGGCACCCCCGAAACCCGGCGAGAAGAAGCCATGGAAGCCGCGCGAATTCTGGGCGTGGAACGTTTCATCCTGGATTTTCCCGATGCTCGATTCGATGAATCTGAAACCTACCGAATCAAGTTGGTGGAAGTGCTGCGGCACACGAGACCTGAAGTCTTGGTGCTGCCCCACCCCGATGATCATCATCCCGATCACCGCCGCATCTACCGCCTGGGTCGTGAGGCCGCCTACTACGCGGGCCTGAAGAACTATCCCTGTCATGGGCAACCCTGGCGGCCCAAGGCCATCGCCTGGGTGGGTGGCGTAAACCCGCCCACCGCGCCCGATCTCGTGGTGGATGTGAGTGAAGTGTGGGAGCAACGCATGGCCGCCTTCGATGCCTTTGGCAGCCAGTTCAGCAAAGGCGAAGGCCAACCCTGGACTCGCATCGCCCATCCCAGCTTTCGCGCTGGCATCGTGGGCCGGGCCATGCATTGGGGCAGCCTGATCATGGCCGAGCACGCCGAAGGCCTCTGGTGCGAAAAGCCCGTGGCACCCGCGCTGCTGGACCTGGTGATGAAACTGAGCTGATCCGACATGCTCCGTGCTGAATCCACCTGGCTCGACCAGCTCCGCCGCCGTGGCGATGATGTGCAGAACACACGCGTGCTGGTGGCCTGCTCGGGGGGCGGGGATTCCACAGCACTGCTGGTGTTCCTGTGGGGCGTCCGTCGGAGCCTGAAGCTTGATCTGGTGGTGGCCCACGCGGACCACGGCCTGCGCCCAGAGGCCCAGGAGGACGCCGACTTTGTGCGAGATCTTTGCCGTCATCTGGATCTGGATCTCGCGGAAGCCAGTCTGGATGTGCGCCGCCACGCCCGGGAACAGGGCATCGGCCTGGAAACGGCAGCCCGGGAACTGCGCTGGGAATGGCTGAAGGCCGAGGCTGCCTCCATTGGCGCGGAGGCCATCGCCACGGGGCATACCCTGGACGACCACACGGAAACCGTGTTCATCCGCCTGGCCCGGGGTGGCGGCCTGGGCGCATTGACGCCCCTGCCCGCCCGACAAGCCCACCGCTGGTCGCCTCTCATCGAGGCACGCCGCGAGGAACTGCGGGATTACCTCCGCCAGAAAAAAATCCCCTGGCGGGAAGATGCCACCAACGAAGAAGGTTTCACGCCCCGCAACCGTTGGCGGGCGCTGCTGGAAGGCATCCGCGCTGAAGCACCCACCCTCGACGATCACCTCTGGGAAACCCATTCGCAGATCGCCGAGTTGGTGACCTTCCGCGAAGCCCAGGTGGCGGCCACGAAAGGCCTTCGCTGGCAGATCCAGGACGATGGGTTGCACCTGAAAGGAACCTTCGAAGAAGTGGAACTTCGCTGGATCTTGGAGGCGGCCTTCCGCCAAGCGGACTGGCCCCGCGAAGCCGAATTCCTCCGCGATCTCGCAGCGTGGCTGCGGCCCCACCTCGGGCGGAAATCCCGCAAACCCAAGACCTGGGGCAGCTGGAGCCTTGAACCGGCAGTGGATGGTTGGGCCTGGTCTCTCACTAAAATTTCGCGTGAAATAGCGACAACCAGTCCCTCGCCCACGTAAAGCGTTTCATCCCCTGACTGAAGCGAATTCAGAACCATGGGTAGCCTGGGCCAATGAATCCCGAATTAGAATTCGGACAATCAACCTACACTTTTCTCCGTTGCGGAGTTTGCATGGCCCAGTACGAGCCTTTTCTGTCCCTTCTCCTCGCCATTTTCGCGGGCTTGCTGATTGGGTTGGAACGGCAACAGAACGCCAACACCGATACCCATGAGGGTCGGGAGATCCTGGGTGGGGTGCGAACCCATCCTCTGGTGGCCATTGTCGGCGCTTGCACCATGCTGATGACGCGTCAGGCGGGGGTGGGCTTGCTCTTGGTGGTCGTGGGTGGCTTCCTAATGTTTCTCGCCCTTTCTTACGCTCACGATTTGCGGACCACAGGCTCCCGGGGGCTCACCTCCGAAGTCGCCATCTTGCTCACCTTTTTGCTGGGAGCACTTGCCGCTGCGGGGGAAGGTGTGCTCCCGGTGCACCAGAAAATCGTTGTGGTGTCTTCGGTGTCTGTGGTGGCGACCCTCCTGTTGAGTGTGAAGCCCAAACTCCACGACCTAGCACGGAAGGCTTCCAAGGAGGACCTTTTTGCCACCCTTAAATTCCTTCTGGTGGCCCTGGTAATCCTCCCCCAGCTTCCCAACCAAACCATGGGGCCGCTGGATGTTCTAAATCCCTACAAGATTGGTTTGATGGTTGTATTGATTGCGGGCATCAGTTTCACGGGCTTTGTGGCCGTGCGAGCGTTGGGCACACATCAGGGACTGGGACTAACAGGCATCCTGGGGGGCCTAGCCTCATCAACGGCCGTTACGCTTTCGCTTTCAGGGCGAGCCAAAGAGGAACCTCGCCTGGTGGATTCCTTTGCCATGGCGATTGTCCTGGCCTCATCCATCATGTTTTTGTGGGTATTGGTTACCGTAGTCATCCTGGCACCAGCCCTCGTGCCGCCCCTGGCCATCCCCCTTTGCGCCATGGCCGGGGGTGGCTTCATGACGAGCGCCTGGTTGTGGCGAAACTCTGCGGCAAAGGCAAGCACCGAGGCGGGCGACATCCAACTCAAAAACCCCTTTGAGCTGACCACCGCCTTTAAGTTTGCGGCTTTCTTTGCGTTGGTACTGCTGGGTGCCAAGGCTGCAACCACCTATTTTGGGGAGGGTGCCACCTATTTGACCGGTGTCCTGGCGGGCACCACGGATGTGGATGCCATAACCCTCTCCATGACCCGTTTGGCACAGACCGGCAGCATCCGCACTCCGGTGGCTGTAACCACCATCCTGCTGGGTGTGGCCTCCAATACTTTGGTGAAGGCAGGCATGGCTGGTTTTGCTGGCGGTTGGGCCTTTGGTCGACGGATTACGATCATTTTCATAGGATTGCTAGTGGTGGGCACGATGGGACTGTTGGTGGTTTGGCGGATGTGAACCGCTGATTCACATTCAGGCTTTTGTGGCTGAGTAGCGCAACCCCACCCGCCTGAATTACCCACCATCTCAATGCGTGGGTAGCTGCATTTCCCCGGGGCGAGGTTACATTTGGGAATCGGCACGGAGAAAGGAATAATTGATGGGGCTTTCAAGAAGGCTTTTTGGGATCTGGATCGCAGGCCTGCTGGCCCTTTTGCCCCTTGGCCTCACGCTGCTGCTGCTTGCGTGGCTGGCCAAGCTTGTGCATGTCTACCTGGGTCCAGGTAGTCCGTTAGGGCGTTTCTTTGTTTTCCTTGGACAGCCCTTTGTGGCCCACCCAGCGCTTGAATATTTCGCAGGCTTCCTGCTTCTCCTCCTGGTGGTTTTTCCTCTCGGGTTGCTGGTGCAGTCTCGGATTCAGCAACCCCTGACACGCTTTGCGGAGGCCGCCATCCGGCGGATCCCCTTGGTGGGAAGCCTCTACAGCCTGGCGGATCGGTTCGTGGGGCTCCTGGATCAGCGCAAGGAGGCTGATCTCGCGGCCATGCGCCCTGTTTGGTGTTTCTTCGGCGAGGGCAGCGTGGCCGTTCTGGCCTTGCTTCCCAATCCCGAACCCATCGACATCGAGGGGAGTCCCTACCTTGCGGTTCTGGTTCCCACGGCTCCCGTACCCATCGGCGGTGGCCTGCTCTATGTTCCTGTGGACCGGGTAAGGCCGGCGAGGATAAGCGTGGAGCGAGTTACGAGCATCTACCTTTCGATGGGCCTGGTACAGCCTGAACCCAAAACAGAGGTTTGACCTGTTGAAACCTTTGCCGGAATCCTTTCGCAAATTCATCGCATTCAGGTTGGCCTTAAATCTCGCGGCCACCACAGTGGCCTTCCTCTGGGAAACTTGGAGGACCTTTATTCTTCGGCCCCTCGCCTTCATTCGTTTTTCGGAGAAACCCAATTGAATTCAGACGCTCGACCTCGCTGGCATGCCCTTCCGCTTGAGGAATCCCTTCGGGTTGCACAAGGGCGGACCGAGGGCCTGAGCACTCTCGAGGCTCAGCAGCGCTTGAGCGAGAATGGCCCCAACCTCCTGCCCCGGGCCTCGGGGGAATCCATGCTGGTGCTCCTCGGCCGACAGGTGGCCAATCCCCTCATCCTGGTCCTGCTCGGAAGCGCCGCCCTCGCCCTGCTCATGGGAAAACCCACGGATGCCGGCGTGGTCCTGTCGGTGGTGGTGCTCAACGCCCTCATCGGCTTCGTCCAGGAGCTCAAAGCCGGACGAGCCATCGCCTCCCTTGCGGACATGGTGCCAGAGCAAGCCATGGTGCTCCGGGATGGCCAGCGGCGGGGCCTTCCAGTCTCTGATTTGGTGCGGGGTGATCTGGTCTTCCTCCAGAGTGGGGACCGCGTACCCGCGGATCTGCGCTTGATCGAGGTGCGGGATCTTCAGGTGGTGGAATCCGCCCTCACCGGGGAGAGCCTCCCCACCGCCAAGGGCATACCGGAGGTCGATCCAGGGGCCGCCCTGGGGGATCGCACCTCCATGGCCTTCAGTGGCACCCTCGTCGCCGTCGGCACCGCCACGGGCTTAGTGGTGGGCACGGGCGCCCAGACCGAGCTGGGCCACATTTCTGAACTCATGCGCGATACGGCCACGGTGGAAACGCCACTCATGCGGGACATGGACCGCCTGGGCCGACAGCTCACCTGGGCCATCTTGGGAGTGGCATTCCTGGTCTTCCTGGTGGGCCTGGCCCGGGGCTGGGGGGCGGCGGACGGAGCGCTCGCAGCCCTTAGCCTCGCGGTAGCTGCCATCCCAGAGGGCCTGCCCGCCGTCATCAGCATCGCCCTCGCCATCGGGGTGCGGCGCATGGCCCAGCGGCGCTCGGTGATCCGCAGCCTCCCGGCGGTGGAAACCCTCGGTGCCACGACCGTCATCTGCTCGGACAAGACCGGTACGCTCACACGCAATGAGATGAGTGTGCGCATCCTCTGGACCGGACAAACCGAAGTCCGGGTGGAAGGGATCGGCTACTCTCCGGTCGGTCGGTTTCTTTTGGATGGACGCGTGCTGGAAGCAGCCCCAGCCGACCTGGCGCGGCTCCTCCAAGCCGGGGCCCTTTGCAGCGATGCCACGTTCACGGAGGAAGAGGGCAGGACCGTACTGCACGGGGATCCAACGGAAGGAGCCCTGGTGGTGGTGGCGGAACGAGCAGGTCTGCGGAGTCGTGAACTGCGGGATGCCCATCCGCGCTTGGATGTGATCCCCTTTGAAAGCGAGCACAAGTACATGGCCACCCTGCACGATCTGAACAGTGGCCGCCACCTGCTCGCCAAGGGAGCCCCGGAGGTGCTGCTGGCGCGTTGCATCCGAGATGCTCAAGGTGCGCCCCTGGACGTCCCGGCAGTGGAAGCGGAGGCTGCGCGGCTGGCCGGTCAGGGGATGCGGGTGCTCGCCTTGGCGGAGCGGCCCTTCCCAGGGGACCGGATGGCCCATGAGGATGTGCAAGACCTGACCTTCCTGGGGCTCCAGGGCATGATCGATCCCCCCCGCCCTGAATCCATCCAGGCCATTGCGGACTGCAGGCGCGCCGGGATCACCGTCAAGATGATCACCGGGGATCATCCCGGCACCGCCGAGGCCATCGGCCGGGAACTCGGCTTGCACAGCCCCCGGGGGGCGGTTACAGGCCGAGAGCTGGATGCCCTCGATGCCGAAGGCTTCGCCCGGATCGTCCGGGAGGCCCATGTCTTCGCCCGAGTTAGCCCGGAACACAAGCTGAGGATTGTGCAGGCTCTCCAGGCCCAGGGGGAGGTGGTGGCCATGACCGGGGATGGCGTAAATGACGCTCCGGCCTTGAAACGCGCCGACATCGGCGTGGCCATGGGAATCACCGGCACGGCCGTGAGCCGCGAGGCGGCAGACATGGTGCTAATGGACGATGACTTTGCCTCCATTCGGTCTGCCGTGGCAGAAGGCCGCCGGGTTTACGACAACCTGGTCAAGGCCCTAGCTTTCGCCCTGCCCACCAATCTCGGCCAAGCCATGGTGCTTCTGGTGGCGGTTCTCTTCTTTCCCTTCCGGGATGGAACGCCCCTGCTTCCGATTCTTCCGGTCCAGATCCTCTGGATCAATCTGGTGGTGACCGTAACCCTGGCCCTTCCCATTGCCTTCGAAGCCCCGGAACCCAACCTCATGGAGCGCCCACCGAGACGCCCGGGTGAGCCCCTTTTCGGCCGCTTCGTGGCCGGACGCACCCTGCTGGCTGGCTCCCTTTTCGCAGCAGGAACCCTGGGCCTTTTCCTGTGGGAGATGAACCAAACCCAGGGACTGCCCCCGGACCTCACCCTGCGCAAGGCCCAGACCCTGGCAGTCACCACCCTGGCCCTGATGCAGGCCTTTTACCTGCTCAACTGCCGAAGCTTGAAGGATGGTTTCTGGAAGATGGGGCTCTTCACCAACCCCCTGGTGTACGGCGGCATCATTCTCCTTGTGCTGCTCCAGGTGGCGCTGGTGCATGTTCCTCAGCTCCAAGGGCTCTTCCATACCGCGGCCCTGGATGCAAGTGAGTGGGCCAAGGCCGTGGGGGTGAGCCTCCTGGTGCTGCCCATCGTGAGTCTGGAAAAGGCTTGGCGACGCCGTCGGACCAAGCAGCGGTGAACCCAAATCGTGCGGCTGCAAATAAATAGCCAAGAAGGAACCACGGAGACACAGAGGCCACGGCGAAAGATCGGGGCAGGAAAAGTTGAGTAATTTCACCTCTGACTTCTCGGTTTTCTGTGTTTTGTGTCCGTGATTTAGTTTTTTCTAGTCAGCATCAAACGAAAAATCCGAGCTCATTCCGGCTCGCTTAGCAGGGCCTCGGCCTCGTCCAAGGCCCCATCCGGTCCGGCCAGGGCCAGCAGGTCGCCTTCCTGAAGGACCGGCGTAGGATGCAGGGGGAGCATGAGCCCCTCTCGCATCAAGGCCACGAGGGTGACTCCAGCCCGACCCTGGAGATCCAGATCTTTCAGGCTCCGGTGCAGGGAGGGGCAGGAGGATCCGATCCGCAGGGTTCGCAGGGTACCGTGACCCTTGGGCTGACCAACCACCACTCCCCCCCAGGGTTCACGAACCCTGGCCAGGAGCCATTCCGCAGTGCCTGGCAGCTCTCGATGAAGGCGCCGCCCCCGCAGAAATTGAATGATCATGGTGCCGGACCACACAGCCAGGGCCACCAAAAGGAGCGGCCCCCGGGGAGCGAAGGCCAGGAGGAAGGCGACCATGGGCAGACCGACCATGAGAACAACCGCGATGCGGAGGCCCCCCGCCAAGAGGTGCCGCCCTCGCCTGCCCGACCCGGAACCTTCCGGATTGGGTGCTAGGACCGCCAAATGACGGGCCAGAACCTTCCCCTGACGGAGCATGCCCAGTAGCAGGAAAGCCGTCGCCAACCCAAGGGTGGCCGACAGAAGGGTCTGGACCGCGACATAGGGCCAGGAAAAGCGTTCCGCGAGCCAACTCTCCCACCGGTTCATGAGGAGGTGATGTCCCACGACCAGGGCCGCGAGCAGAATGCCATCGAGGGTGAGGAAGAGGGTCGGCCGACGCAGTTCCCTAACCTCACCCCGGCGAATACCACGCTGGCGCAAGGATTCGGCCCAGGCCTGGTACAAGCCGAGGTTGGCCTGGAGAAAGGCCGGTAGCCGCATCTCCAGCGTGTGGGCCAGTCGGCCGGAGTTTTTTATCACTCCCGCAGTCAGGAAGGTCGTAAGCACGCCCACCGCAACCCCTACGGAGAAAAGCTCGGGCCGAACCACGCCGGCTGCGACCCCCAGGCCGAGGATGATATAGCCGAATTCCCCCGTCTGCCCGAGGACCAGGCCTGCCTGGAGGCTCGTGCGAACGGGAAGACCGGCCAGCACCCCCCCGGCGGTGAGGGAGATTAGGTTTCCAATCGGCACGAGGGCTGTAAAGAGAAGGATGGGTCCTATCTGGGAAGGAAGAAATCGTGGGTCCAGCATCATGCCCACCGCAACGAAGAAAATCGCCGCGAAAAGATTTTTTACCGGACTAACCAGATGCTCGATGAGCCGCACGCGCCCGCTTTCAGCAGCCAACATTCCGGCCAAAAAAGCTCCCAGGGCCAGGGAAAATCCGGATTTGGCTGCCCCTGCAGCCAGAACGAAACAAAGGGCCGTGGACGCGATGAGAAGGCTTTCTGGCCGGGCATGGTCAGCCACCCAGCGGAGGAGGCGAGGAACGACGAGGTTTCCCAATCCCAGGACCAGAACCAGGAAGGCAGCGAGGCGCGCGAGGGTGTGCCCCAGCTCAACCGCCGGGAGTCCTCCAAGACGCGCATAGGTGGAGAGGCCGGTCAGGAGGAGGATCGCGAACAGGTCCTGGACCACGAGTACCGACATTACGGCACTTCGCAAGGCCCGACTGGGGCGATGCTCCTCGAAGAGCTTGGCCAACACCATGGTGCTGCCGATGGCAAGGGCCGCCCCCATGAAGAGGGCTTCGCCAGAGGTCCAGCCCAAACTGCTGGCACCCAAGAACCCCAGGGCCATGGCAAAACCTACCTGCACGGAACCCATCAAGAGGGCTGTGGGGCCTGCTCGGAAGAGTTTGCCAAGGCTGAATTCGAGCCCAATGCTGAACATCAGGAGGACGACCCCGAGGTCCGCGAGGGTCCGCACGTTCCCCTCATCTGCCACGAGGGGGATCGGGACGTGGGGACCCACCACCAGCCCCGCCAGCACGTAGCCCAGCACCACCGGCAGGCGTAGCCACCGGAACAGTAGACTCGTCAAAGCTCCCACTCCGAGCACCATGGCCAGGTCTATCAGGAGGCGCGGAACTTCATGCATAGGAGGATTCAACCACGGATGGGTTGAGTCTGTCCTTGCCAAGGGCGCTAGAGCTATTTCGTTGAGAATGGAGCAAAGAGACGCAGGATCCCTTGGATTCGTGCGGGTTCGATGACCATGGATACGACCGACCCTCAGAGCACGGTCAGTCGCAGACCTGCTTCGTATTTTGAAATATTCGATGGCGTTAGTCCGCGGCGTTCCAGGTAGGCCGCAAGGCTGTTTAGCAGTGCGAGCATGCTTCGGAGTTGCCTGGAAGAAAGAGTGGTCATTTCATCGATAATTTCGGCCTCCAGGTATAGCCCCTCCGCGTGTCCACACTTGCCAAGGAGCCCCTGGTACCGCACCGCATCTAGGGAAACAAAAAAGGAAGGCACAGACGGATCGTGTTTCCCCTTCTTGGAGAGTCGCATGAAGAAGCGATCATCTCTGATTTCGAGCACCGGTTTGAGCTTCTTGGTCTCCGCCAATCCTTTTCTTACGGCGAATACCGCTTTGTCCCGCGAACCGGGCGCAAGGAGTTCGGGAAGCCTTGCTGCAAAGGCCTCTGGCGATGTGAATTTCTCGGTACTCCGAATCTCGTCACGAGCCATCACTGCGGGGTGAAAACTGGTAAGGGTAGCTTGAGCGGTCTTGGCTTGAACCACGGCCTTCTTGAACCTGTATTCAGGCCCGGAACCACCACCCAGGTCGTAGCGCTGCCTTGCCCGCACCATCCGTCCACCCTGGAATAATCGGAAGGACTTGGTGTCGAAGCAGGTATCCAGGTACAAGCTCTCCTTGTCCATCGTGCAGACAAACTCGACAGGCTGATTTCCGCTGTCGATGAGGGTGATCGTGCTTCCGACCAGCTCCTTCAGGGCCGCCAAGCCCGCTCGATTAGGGATATCAAACTTGGCCTCAATCTCCGGCGATGCAAGTCCAAGTTCCCCCAGGTCCTTTGGCAGGGTCACCCGTCCCTTCCCGCCTGCCTTACCCACGAAGGCGTCCCGCGATCTTGCCAATGCCACAGGAGTTCCGCATCCCCGCAGGATTGCATGGGCAAGCCTCTGGTTGATGCTGCATTGCCCAGATTTTTCGCCCCAAGCGTCTCATACCCTCATGTTCTCCCCGAATCATGGCCTTGCCCAAGTTGCTTTTTTCATCGTGGGCTTGGTGCATTTTCCCTACTTTTGATGCATCCAAAAAACCAGGGAGGCAAATATGTACGCTCGGTTTCGATGGCTTATCACCGCATCCCTCATGGTGATGATTCAGGCTTGTGGGTTTTCATCTTCAGACGTGGAGGTGAAACGTATCACGCCCGAGCAAGCCAAAGTGATCATTGATGGGCGGAAGGCCCTCCTCGTGGATGTGCGTACCGAGGCTGAACATACCGATCGGAACATCCCAGGCACCGATGCCCTCATCCCGGTCCAGGAGCTTTCCCGGCGCATCCAGGAACTGGAGCCCTGGAAAGGCAAACCCATCCTGCTTTACTGCCGCTCGGGAAACCGCACCCAGCAGGCTGCGAAAATGCTTCAACAGCATGGCTTCACTGATGTAACCGACCTGAAAGGGGGCATCCAAGCGTGGCTCTCTATGGGTTATCCAACCGCCACTGGGCCCTTTGTCCATCCCAAGGCACCCTGAGTAAACGAGCTAGGAACTTCATTTTTTGGAGGCATTTCCCATGAAGTGGCAGTGGAAGCTGGGTCGCTACGCCGATATCGATGTCTACATTCATGCGACTTTCTTACTGGTCCTTGCCTTCGTGGCATGGCAGCACTGGGCGCTTGGGCCATCTGGAGTCATTGAGGGCCTCCTGTTCGTGCTGGCACTTTTCGCCTGTGTGGTCCTCCATGAATACGGACATGCGCTGACGGCCCGGAAGTTCGGTATCAAAACGCGGGACATCACGCTCTACCCCATTGGCGGCATTGCCCGCCTTGAACGTATGCCGGAAAAGCCACTGCAGGAGTTGTGGGTGGCCCTGGCCGGCCCGCTGGTGAACGTGGTCATTTCGGCAGTCCTGTTTTCCTGGCTCCTTTTCTCCCAGACCATTAAGCCCCTGGCTGAGTTGACCATGACCACAGGGCCGTTCCTGGAGCGATTGCTCTTGGCGAACTTGTTCCTCGCCGCCTTCAACCTCATTCCGGCCTTTCCCATGGACGGCGGGCGAGTGCTTCGGGCCGTTCTGGCGATGCGGCTCGAATACACCCGCGCTACGAACATTGCGGCCGCCATCGGCCAGGGTTTGGCGTTGCTCTTTGGCCTTGCAGGCTTGTTCGGAAACCCGATGCTCCTTTTCATCGCCTTCATCGTGTGGATTGGGGCTTCTCAGGAAGCCGGCATGGTCCAGATGAAATCCGCCTTAGCCGGCATCCCCGTCAGCCGCGTCATGCTGACGGACTTCAGGGTGATTGCTCCCACCGACCCGTTCTCCCGCGCCGTGGAACTTATTCTGCAAGGCTCTCAACAGGATTTCCCGGTGGTCAGCGAAGCCGGGGTGGTTGGCCTCCTTACCCGCACGGATCTCTTCGAGGCCCTTGCCCACGCCCCGGCCACCACTGCGGTCAGCACGGCCATGCTGCGAGAGTTTCCAACCTCCGAAGAAGGGGAAATGCTGGAAACCCTTTTCGCTCGACTACAGGAATCCCAGTGCCATACCGTGCCCGTCCTGCGTGGTGAAACCCTGATCGGATTGGTCACCTCTGACAACATTGGCGAATTCCTGATGATCCAGACGGCCATCAAAACCTACAAGCCTCAGGCAATGATGCACCGGGTTCAGGTTTGATAGGGCGCCCAAGGGTGAGTTGCCTCGATGGCTGGCAAGGATGGTTTCGATACTCCTGATTGTGCCGCCAGAAGTGGTACCGGCTTACGGGAATGGATCAGGCCCAGATTCTGGTTTCCACCTGCGCTTTAGCGGCCCGTCGAGAAGCATTTTGAACACCGATTGAAACTGAAAAAAGACTGCTTCACGGATTTCAGGAAAACCTTGTAAACGAACATGTGCAGATCCTTTTTGGGGATCTGCACATGTTCAAGGAATCGAATCCAAGTGATGAGCAGGCAGGATGCGTCGTCATGCGGAGGTAGAAACCCAACACTTGATTCCTTTGATTCAGGATCTGCTGAATCCATCCACCCTCCCGCAGGGCACGTTGTGGATTCCTGCGGAACCCCGGGCCTGCGGGCAGGTCCCGTGCGCACCCTGGCCTGAGAGGAGACGCCGCTCCAGGAGCACACGCTGGAGTGAAGGAAGGCCCCTGACTTTTCCCACGATTGGTCCACACTTATAGGTGTTTTCCAGTGAGGAACGAGATGCGCCCCATTCTCATCATTCCTGGGTATACCAATTCTGGGCCTGGCCATTGGCAGAGCCTCTGGGAATCCAACCTGCGCAACGCACGCCGAGTGCACATGCCCAACTGGGATTTCCCCCATTGCACCGATTGGGTAGAGGCCCTGGATACCGCCATCCGCGAGGCCAGCCAGACGGCTCCACCTGTGCTGGTGGCCCATTCGTTGGGCTGCATCACCGTGGCCCATTGGGCCCAACGGTATCAGCGCCCCGTGCATGGCGCGCTGCTGGTGGCGCCCACGGATGTGGAACGCCCTGACACCCTCGAGGTGCTGAAGGAGTTTGCACCTGTCCCGCGATTCGGCCTGCCCTTCCTCAGCCGCGTGGTGGCCTCCAGCGACGATCCTTATGTATCCATCGACCGGGCCCGGGCCTTTGCGGAGGCCTGGAACGCCATGTTTACCAACGTGGGGCCCCGTGGGCACATCAACACCGCGTCGGGGTTCGGAGAATGGCCCCGGGGTGAAGTGTTGCTGCAGGAATTGATCACCGGCTAAGGCCTAGGATTCGTCCTCGGGCACGAGGATCTCCACCATCACGGTATTGCCCTTGCCAAGGTATTCCAGGCGGAAAAACCCACTGGCATGGGCCATGAAAATCCCCCGGCCATGGTTGTCCAGGAGGCGCTCGGGCGCGGGCTGAGCGTAGGTGCGCCAATCGAAGCCTTTGCCTTCATCGATGAAGGTGGCACGAATCAGGTTCGCCACCCGCTGCACCTGAAGGGTAACCCGGCGCGCGCCCAGCACGGGGTCCTGCAGGCGCCGATTCACCTCGGCCCGAAGGGCAGAAGTAGCCATCAGCCGGCCCTTCAGCTCGTAGCCAATTTCCAGATTGCCGTGCTCGATGGCGTTGATGGCCAGTTCGGAAAGCCCCAGCACGGCCGAATCGGGGTCGGGACAGGCCGCGGCCAGGAGCTGGATCAGCGAAAAGGATTCTTCCAGGGTGCGAAAGCGGAAGGTGCCCGATTCCAGAAGGGTGAAGGTACGGCCGCTGGCCTGCAGGCAATCCTGCAATTCCTGATAGCGACTGTGATCCGAAATCGCGGTGCGCACCACCGCCATCAGCGCCAGCGAATCCAGAGGCTTGGACAGGTAATAGAAGGCTCCGGCATTCAGGCCTTCCACCACCTCGCCAGGCGCTGTGGAACCCGTGATCAGAATGACCGGCAGCGCCATGAGCGCCGGATCCGCCTTGATGCATCGGAGCACCTCCAGGCCGTCCACGCCGGGCAGGCACCGGTCCAGCAGCACCGCACTGAATCGCCTCGGGTGCGATTCCAGCGCCTTCAGCGCCCGTTCCCCGCTCTCCGCGGTCATGCAAAGATAGCCCGCCTTCTTGAGCAATCCCTCCAGGAGCGCCAAGGTGGTGCGGTCATCGTCGACAACCAAAACCTCAGGCGTGGTGGCTTTCATCGGTACCCCCGCTGGCTTATCGGAATTCGGTCAGCGGCCTTGAATAAGGCGGACAATCCAGGACAGAAAAGTATTGGCTAGACCGGAAGCGGAATTTCCAGTCTTTCCAAAAGCGCGCGGAAATCCTCCGGCAAGGGTGCCGTCACATGAATCCGCTCGCCGGTGCCGGGATGATCCACCGAGAGTTTCCAGGCGTGCAGCAACGGATGCTCGCGGAGGATGGGGCGCTTGGCCTCGTCCTGCCAGCGGGTCATGCCGCCGTAGAGTGGGTCGCCCAGGATTGGCGCCCCCAGGAAGGACAGGTGCACGCGGATCTGGTGCGTACGACCCGTGAGCAGTTCGCATTCCACCAGGGCCAACCCCGCGGATTTCGCCAGCACCTTCACCCGTGTCTGGGAGGGTCGCCCCGAGGCGGTGATGGTCATTTTGGTGCGTTCCACGCGATGCCGCGCCAGGGGCTGATCCACCAGCATCGAGCCGAGTTCCGGCAGTTTGCGGCTCATGCGCACCACCGCCAGGTAGCGTTTCTCCACGGTGCGGGCCTTGAACTGGGCCTGCATGGCCAGCTGCGCGTCGGCATCCTTGGTGGTCAACAGACACCCGGTGGTGAAACGATCCAGTCGATGCACCAACCCAGGCCACAGGGGCGCGGCCAGTTCTTCGTCGGGTGCCTCTGTTTCCTCTTCCACGGGAATGGCGAGGTCCTTCGCCTGTTCGCGCAACCGCCACAGCAGGGCGTTCACCACGGTGCCAGAAGGATGCCCGGGGCCTGGGTGAGCCACCACACCGGCGGGTTTATCGAGGATCCACAGCCGATCGTCCTCGAACAGCGTGGGCAGGTTCAGATCCTCAGGCTCCAGATGCAGCCCCGGCGGCACCAGTTCAGGGATTTCCGTTTCCACCGTGGCACCCACCCGCAACCGCGTGCCGGGCTTGGTGGCGGCGACCCCGTTCACCAGCACGTGGCCCGCTCGGATCCAGCCTTCCCAGCGGGACCGGGGGATTTCCGGGTGAACTTCGGTGAGAAAACGATCCAATCGGGGGGCATCGGTTTCAAGCAAATGGCGAACGGACATGCGGGGCCTGCTTTCGGAAATGGCAAAGAAAGTGTCCACGGAGGGACAGGATGACGATCAGGTTTTCGACGTGACGAGTGTCTGGCCCAGGTTCAGGCCTCTGCGGTTTGGCGCCTCCGGAACCACCACCAGAGGCCGATGCCAAACAGGATGAAGAACATGCCGGTTAGTCGGCCAGTGGAAAGCCAGGGCAGCCCCAGCCAGATGCCACGGTCCAGATCACCGCGCCAGATTTCGAGGATGCTGCGGCTTAGGCCTTCCAGGATGAAGAAAACACCTGCGATCTGGCCGGGAAAAGCCCGCCGGCGGCGCAACAGCACCAGCACGCCGACAATGGCCAGTTCCACCAGGAAGGTGTAGAGCTGCACCGGATGGAGGGCTTGCAGGAGTGGTGTGCCCGAAAACACATGGGCATCGGGGTTGGTAAAGGTAACCGCCCATGGCAGATGACATTCTGTGCCGTAGCAACAGCCCGCCGCGAAGCAGCCCAGACGGCCGATGGCCTGCCCCAGTGCCATGGCGGGCACCAGCGCATCCAGCGTGGCGGCCATGGGCAGTTTCCATTTGCGCACGCGCCAGAAAAAGGCCGCCATGCCCAGAATGATGCCGCCATGCACCGCACCGCCAGCCCGAAGGGTGGCGAAGTCAAAGACCTGGGCCAGGGTTCCACCGTTGATCAGATCCACCACAATCATCAGCAACTTGGAGCCCACCACGCCTGCGATGAGCACCGTTACGCTCAGATCGGACAAGGCTTCCGGCGCCAGGGCGTCCTTTTTCCCCTGCCGCATGGCCAGCGCCAAGGCCGCGAAGAAACCCAGGGCCAACAGCAGGCCGTAGGTGCCGACCTCGAAAGATCCAATGCGGAAAAGAATGGGGTGCATGACGCTCCAACAACAGGATGCAGGGCGCAAACCACGTCGCCCCTCCTAGCTATTGTCGCCTGGAGCAGGCCAGTAGGGATAGGGAAGGCCTCTAATCGAGGCTCCCACTGCCCCATACTGGAATCTTGGAGGCGCCCATGACCACGATCACGATCACGGCCCAGGAATTGGCGGAACGCTTGGGCGGCGCCTTGCTGGATTGCCCGCCGGAACGGCCCCTCAGCTGCGTGATGCCTCTGGACGAAGCGGTCGAAACTTCGGTCAGCTTTCTGGCCAACGCCAAGTATCACGACAAGGCCCTGCACAGCGGCGCAGGCGTAATTTTGTGTGATCCCAAAACCGTGCTGGAGGGGCGGCCCCGCTTGGTGATGACAAACCCCTACTGGGGCTTTGCCCAGGCCATCGCGTTGCTGCACCCAGAACCCACGCCCGCCTGGTGCGAAGCGCCCATTCATCCCAGCGCCAAGATTGGCGAAGGCTGCCGCATCGGCCCGGGTGTGACCATTGGTGCCAACACGGTGATCGGGGCGTACGGCGTGTTGCACCCCGGCGTCCACATCGGCGACGACTGCGTGATTGGCGAAGAATGCGAGTTCTATAGTGGCGTGGTGCTGTACCGCCGCACCCGGGTTGGGGATCGCGTGCGGATCCACGCCAACTCGGTGCTGGGCAGCGACGGTTATGGCTACGTGATGGTGAATGGCCGCCACGAAAAGGTGCCCCAGGTGGGGTTCGTGGAGGTGGGCGATGATGTGGAAATCGGCGCCGCCGTCACCATCGACCGGGGCGCCCTGGGCCCCACCCGCATCAAGCAGGGCACCAAGGTGGACAACCTCTGCCAGATCGCCCATAACGTGCAGATCGGCGAACACTGCCTGATCGTGAGCCAGACCGGCATTTCCGGCTCCACCTCGCTGGGCGACTACGTAACCCTGGCCGGAAAGGTGGGCGTGGTGGGCCACATCCACATCGGCTCCCGCAGCATCGTGGGCGGCAACAGCGTGGTGGCCAAAAGCCTCCCCGAAGGTAGCTTCACCACCGGCTTCCCCGCCCGCCCCCACCGCCAATGGATGGAAAGCCAAGCCGCCCTCAACCGCCTGCCCGGCATCCTGCGGAAATTGGCCAAGAAGGTGGCCGAGGAGTGAGCGGGATCATCTACATTTAGTGGCCCGCTTCAACAAATCGAAACCCCTTTTCTTTTATCCGTGTTCATCCGTGTTCATCCGTGGACAACTTTTTCGTAAAAGCACTCTATTTCAAAGTTAGGTGGCTAAAGAATGTTCCGCTTGATCATCAGCGCTCTACTGCTTCTTGCTCTGGTTTCATCCAGGCTGGGAGCCGGAAGTGCGTCTGTGCTAGGCGTGCTGGAAACACCTCAATGTAATGAGAAGGGTGGTGTGCGTGTCAGAGCATTGTTCGCGAATAGCGGGAAGGAATGGGTCTCACTAAACAACGAAAAAGCTGGGGGGAGTTTTCTCGCCGATAGGATGGAGTGGGCGGTCTATTTTGAGGGGAAAAAATTAGGTTCTTTTGAAACAACTGATCCTGGGTTCAGCACCGAATATCCATGGACCTACCCAAGAGACAGGATATTGAATCCAATCCCAGGTCAGCCACTCCCTGCCATAAAGAATGAAGGCCAGCGGTTCCAGGGTTGGTGCTCAACACCAGTGGATCGCCCACTGATCGTCGTTTTCAATGGATCAGCAATTGACCCATCCCAATGGACACCATCAATCCTGAGCAGGAAGGACAAGGAAAGGCTTTTCTGTGCGTTTAAAAAAGCGGCTGGTCATGCCCTTGTTTGCCCCAAAAATTCTGAGGCTCCGGTTCCCTTCAACTACACCTTGAAAAACATGGAGGTTCTCGCTTGTCTTAAAGACAAGAAAGATAGGCAACTCGTCACCTTGCGCCTTCGACCAGCCAAAGAGTCTGACACTTGCGATGGTCCAATCGAAATCGCCTGGGACCAACACACTTTCATGCTCTCAAAACGCGCCACTTATCTTGGCGCTGGTCTCGAATTGGTTGGCACAGGGGATTTTGACGGTGACGGTCAATCCGAGTTGTTGTTCTGGCACAGCAGATATAATGAAAATGGGTATTTGCTTTTCTCGAGTAATTCAATAGAAAAAGCGAAATATCTATGGGGCTACCACTGAGTTTTGCAACTCGACAAAACTATGCAAACCACCCATTACGGCACTCACCAGCTAACCAGTCGCTCAACCTTTACGCAGCCTCAACCATTTGGTTTTCCCTTAATGCCTCTTGATTCCTTCTCTCCCACAATCATCCCGCCATCGGCTGCGCCGATTAGCTCGGGCCGTTAGGGTTCACAGGAGCGGCCGATGCAAAACAAGAGAAGGTAAATCGGAATGCGTTGAGAGTCTTACACTGGAAATGCAGGCATACATTCATTCACAGAAAAAATTTATGTCTGAAATGTATGAAAAAGCGATCGGGTATACCAACATAATGATCCTCGCTGGGTATGCCGGGTTTTTTGGGCTGTGGAACGCCACAAAAGAGCACATTTCCAAGCAACAAATGATGCGGGCAGCCTTACTCATGCTCATTTCGTTGGGAATATTTGTCTTTTTCGAAATTTGGAAGGGTACGACACTTCCCGCAGGATGAATGAACTCTCAAGAGAGTTGAATGACCCAGAGAATCAGAAATCCATTGAGCGTCTTCGCAAAGCCATTCAGGATTTCGACACACGAGAATGCAGCCGAACTATCTGGTTTGCTCGAATATGGCATTCAACAGTTCTACTCTCATTCGCTTTTGGCCTCTCTTCTGCCCTGATCCTTGGTTGGGAATTCATCAAAATTGTGGCCTGCTGAGCCCAAATCAAACGTGATTCAGATCAGTACCACCAATCCCAGGTGTTGCCATTCAGAACAAATCAGAAACACCTTCTTTAAATCATTCCTTCACCCCAGCGCATGCCAACTGGCCCCCACCACCACCGCCCGCAGTTCGGGCACAGGGCCCGGCCCCAAGGGCAGCACCCGCACATCCACGGTCGCCGCGATCTCCTGCAGTTCCTGTTCGATCTCCCGTTGCTGGGCTTCCAGCAATTCCGGGTGTTCGGTCCAGATGCGCACGGCGAGGGCGCTGCCGCTGCGCTGTAGGCCCACCCGGGTTTCGCCAAGCCGCGTGAGTGATAGTCCTAACAACACACGTGTGACGGAATCCGAGTCTGACCCACGCGCCTCGGGCGCGTCCTTTTCCACCCAGAGTTGCAAGGGTTTGCCGCCAGCCCAGGGCACCGGAATCTCGAAGAAGGCGGTGTTTTCCTTGGCCTGAATGGCGTGGAAGGGTGCTTCGCGCGGGGCCAGCTCAGGGTCCGCAAGGGTGCGCACGGCGCCTTTGATCCAGGCTTCCCATACGTCTGGCACCTGGAGTGGCGGTGCGGTGGTCTTGCCGAGCGCTGCACTCACCTTGGCCAGATCGGCCCCGCTCAGAATTCGCGAACCCTGGGAGGGCAGCAGGTCCCGGGCACCTGAAGCTTCGGGGGCTTTGCGGCCAAGCAAGGACTGCAGCCAGGTGTCGATGACGGCGCGCGGTTCGGGGGCAAGACCGGATTGCTTCAACAGGAGCTGAAGTCGGGTCAATAGCTCGGTGGCAGTGGCGACCAGCAGGGCATCTTTGGCCCCAAGGATCCGCTGCGCCAGGGCGGCTGGCGATTCGGTAACCTCGCCTCCCAGCACCCGGGCGAGGCTGGCCGCCATGTCCTTGGGCAGCGCTGCAATAGCCTGGGTGAGGGTTTCCAGGGTGGGCGGGGCTGCTTCTGGCGCAGCTGCCATCAGACGCATGAGCTGCACCAGCGGGGCAAGTTCCAGCGCAGGGGAAGGTTGCTGCAACTGAGCGATCAGGGAGGCGGCCTCGCCTTGCAGCAAGGGCGCCAGCAGGTTGGGCGTGGCCGGAGGCTTGGCTTCCAGGGTTTGCAGCTTCAGCGTTCCATTCTCGCTGGCCACCCGCACCCGCAACTGGGTGCCCTCGGAAAAGGGCACCTCACCCTGGGCCGTGATGATGCGACCCCCCGGTAATTCCAGTTCGGCGCCCTCGGCCCCCTGCCCCAGGTATTTCACGGCCAGTTCCTGCCCCATGGCTTTCACCAGGGCTTCCACATCCCCCGCCGGGAGCCCCTGACGCAGCAGCAACGTCTGGGTCAGGGCCGTAACGGAGGAGAGTGCGGAAGTCACAGGGTTCATGGGGCTCACGGCCGGAGCAGGGAATTCAGATCCCGAAATGCCTGCGGAGAATTCCGCCGATGTCCGGCAGAGGGGCCACCTGATCCACACAACCACGTTCGAAGGCAGCCTTGGGCATGCCGTAGACCACGCAGCTTTCCTCGGCCTCGGCCAGGGTGTGGGCGCCCTTGCCCTTCAGCATCTGCATGCCCTTGGCGCCATCACTGCCCATGCCCGTGAGGATCATGGCCAGGATCTGCTTGCTGCATTCCTGGGCCAGGCTCTGGAACATCACATCCACGGAGGGCTTGTGCAGCGTGTCGGCGGGTTCGGGATTCAGCTCGATGATGGCCTGGGCGCCGCGCTGCCGGTAGTTCATGTGAATGCCACCGGGCGCGATGTAGACGGTGCCTGGGCGGGCGAATTCACCGTGCTCGGCTTCCTTCACCTCCACCTGACAGATGGTGTTCAAACGCTCGGCAAAGGGTTTGGTGAAGCTGGCGGGCATGTGCTGCACGATAAGGCAGGGAACCGGCAAGTTCTTGGGAAGCGTGGGCAGCAGATCCTGCAGGGCCTTGGGACCACCCGTGGAACAGCCGATGGCGAGGATCTCGGCCATGGGACTGCCGGCCATGGTTCCCGGGGCGGCGGCTCCGGCGCGGGCGGGTGCGAAGGAAGTGCGTGGAATGGGCTGAGGCAGAGCGGGCCGAGCGGCAGGTTTGCGGAAACGGGGGCTGAGCGCCAGCTTGCGCACCTTTTCCTGAAGATCCTGCTGAATCTGCAGAATGCTGCCCGATGCCATGCTGGATTCCTTGGGAATGAAATCCAAGGCCCCGGCGGCCAGTGCTTCCAAGGTGGCCTGGGCGCCTTCCTGGGTGAGGCTGGAGACCATCAACACCGGCAGCGGATGATCCTGCATGATTTTTTTCAGGCAGGCCAGCCCGTCCATGCGGGGCATTTCCACATCCAGGGTGACGATGTCGGGTTTCAGCAGCGGGATCTTTTCCAGGGCATCGATGCCGTCACGGGCGGTGCCCACCACCTGGATATCTTCGGCGGCCAGCAGCATCCGCTCGATGGCCTTCCGCATGAAGGGGCTGTCGTCAACGATCAGGACACGAATGAGATCCATGGCAGCTTTGATTCCTCTCAGTCCTTGAAGGCCAACTGCACAAAGGTAACGGCGTGGTCGAGTTCGTCATCGATGCTGAAGGTCAAGCGCTCCAGGTCGAAATCCTTGCCGGGTTTGAAAACTTCGTAGAAGGCAGGCAGTTCTTCCAGGGCAACGACCAGGGTTTCGTCGGCGGGCCCATAGGGAATGCGCGTGCGCACCATCAGATCCGCCAGGTGGACCAGGTTGGCGAGGAAGGCATCCTTGGGCGGGGTGTGGTGATCTCGGATCGCATCCACCAGTTCGGGTGGGAAATTCCAGTTCTCGGCCACCATGGCGCCCACCGTGGCGTGGGTCATGCCGAGAATGCGCTGCTCGGCATCCACAATGAATTCGCCGCCATGGAAGGCTTCCACCACCGGCGCGTATTCATCGGTGAAGCAGCGGTCCAGGGCCAGCTTGCCGATATCGTGCAGCAGCCCGGCCAGGAAGGCCGTTTCTTCCATGGCACGGTTGCCCTGGATCTTGCAGATGGCCTTGGAGGTGAGCGCCACCGCCACGGAGTGCTGCCAAAGCAGGATGGAATCCAGATGTTTGGAATCCCGGAAACCGCGGATCACCGCCGTGGTGCGGCTCAGGTTCAGCACCGCATCGTAGCCCAGCCGCTGCAGGGCCGTGCGAAGGTCACTGACCCGGTTGTCACCCGCAAAACCTGCCGTGTTGGCGATGCGAAGCATGGCGGCGGACAGGGGCGGATCCTTGGCGAGGATGCCCAGGATCCGATCCACCGTGCAGCGCTCATCCGCCACCGCCTGCCCCAGGGACACCACCGTGGTGGGCAGGGAAGGAAGGTTGCGAACCCGCTGTCGAACGAGATCCTGGGTGATCATGTCAGAAATCCGAAATGAGGGACTTGTCCCGTTCCAGGGCTTCCAGTGCCGTTTCCTGGTGGGCTTCAAGGGTGGAGGCATCAATGCCCAGGATTTCCAGCGCTTCCTCGGTGGCTGTCGCCAGGGATTCAACGCGGCCGATGCCGATGTTCTGGCTCAGGGCCAACTGGTTGCCCAGGGCCACGATGGCCACCAGGTTGCGGTGTTCGACCGGTGCCTGGATGGGATCGTGATGCCAGCGGGCAGCCTGCTCAATGCTGGCGGCAATATTCCAGGAATGGAGCAAGGCCTCGCCCACCATGGCGTGATCGAAGCCGAAGGTGTCCAGTTCCAGGGAGAGGCCATCACCCTGTTCGTTATAGACGGTGCGCATCAGCACGCCGTAGCGCTCGGGGAACTTGATGGCCATGACGCTCTTGCCAATATCGTGCATCAGGGCCGCCAGGAACACCTCTTCGGTGCGGGGGAAGCGCAGGGCCCGGCCATAGGCGCGCCCTGCAATGGCCGAAACCAGGGCGTGCTCCCACATCAAACGTTCCTGCAACCCCGCAGCGCCACGGCTGTAGAGGTTCTTGGCGCTGGAGGCAATGACGATGCTCTTGATGGTGGAAAAGCCCAGGGTCATGATGGCCTGGGTCAGCGTGGTGACTTCCCGCACCATGCCAAACATGGCGGAATTGGCGATCTTCAGAATCTGCGCCGAGAGTGCCTGATCCGTGCCGATGACCTTCTGGAGCTCATCCGTTGATGCGTCGGGGTCCGCCGCGATGCGCAACACCTGGGCGGCCACCTGAGGCAGGGGCGGCAAATCGCCAAGGTTGGTGATGAGTTCCTGGGGTGAAATGGGCATGCGGAATTCCTCCGGGCCTTAGCCGCGTTTGCGGTAACCCATGGCCTTGCTGAAGTGAAGCAGTTCAAAACCGGTATTGAAACTGTGGATCGATTCGCTATGTCCCACCAGCAGGTAGGACTTGGGGTGGAGCTGTTCGTGGAAGCCTTTGAGCACTTTGGTTTTCACGGCCTCATCGAAATAGATCAACACGTTGCGGCAGAAAATAACGTCAAACGAGCCCAAAGCTTTGTAGCCGGGCCAATCCACCAAGTTGAAATGCTTGAGGGTAACCAGCTGTTTGAGTTCCGGTTTCACGTCGAAGGCATCGGGCCCGGTCTGGTTGAAATGGGCCTTCATCTGCACGGGGGTCAAATTGCGGAGCGTGTACGACCCGTAGGCCCCATCCCGGGCCTGGGCCAGCACTTTTTCACTGATATCGGTGGCGACGATCTCGGTGGTCATGCCCTTGAGCACCGTATCCTTGGCTTCCTGACAGATCATGGCCAGGGTGTAGGGCTCCTCGCCGGAGGAACAGGCCGCGCTCCAGATCCGGAAACGGTTGGCACCCCGCTCCTTGGCCAATTTGACGGCTTCGGGCAGCACCATCTTCTGGAAGGCTTCGATCTGGGGGGGATTGCGCCAGAAACTGGTTTCGTTGGTGGTGATTTCCACAAAGAGCTGTTTCAGTTCTTCCCGTCCCCGGGGCCCCTGCAGCAGGTCCAAGTATTCCCGGTAACCCTTGAGATTCAGGTCGCCCAATCGCCGCTGCAGCCGATTTTCCAGAAAGTACTGCTTGGATTCATTGAAGAAAATCCCGGTCTGAGCGTAGATGAAGTCCCTCATGCCCAGAAATTCTTGAGGCGTCATGGGCTGGTTGAGGGTGGGCATGGCCATAGGTAGGTTCCAAGTAGGAGAATCGGCCGAATCGAGCGGGGCTTTAATCAGTGACTAGGAGTTTCTCCCTCCAGGACCACCACGGCAAGGGCTAAGCCCGCATCATGAGAAACCGTGCCGTGCAGGGTTTGGATTCCCTGGGCCACCAATCGTTCCGCCAAGGCACCTTCTGCCCACAATCGGCCTTCCAGAAAGCGCAGTTCCTTCCAGGACCATCCATCGAGGCCCACCCCCAGGGCCTTGCCAAAGGCCTCCCGCAACGCCCAACGCCCGGCCATGCGTTCGGGTAAACGCCTGGCGTTGCCCCGCAGCAGGTAGGCGGCTTCCTCGGGATGTAGCACCCTGTGGATCGCCTTTTCGCCAAAGCGCTCAATAAGGTGCGCCCAGCGGGCAGGCGGGCAGAGGTCGGTTCCAAGGCCGCGAATCATGTGAGCTCCAGCGCATACCAATGGTCGCAGCCATGGTGCCCCGTGGCGCCCATCGGTGAACAAAGGGGCGTGAACCCCATCTTGGCGTAAAGACGCATCGCCGCCTGCATGCCCGACAACGTTTCCAGATAACAGGTGCCATAGCCAAGTGTTTTGGCCTGGGCAAGGCAATGGCGAATCATGGCCTCGCCACGGCCTTGCCCCCGGGCCTCGGGCAGGAAATACATCTTTTTCAGCTCGCAAACACCTGGCGGGCCGCCATCCAGGGCGGCCACCCCGGCCCCCCCCAGCACCCGCCCCCCCACTTCCAGTACGAAGTAGGCCGAGCCCTCCGTTCCGTAGGCTGCGGCCATGTGATCCACTTCGGGATCATGGATGGCAAAGCCAGGACCATCGGCGCCAAATTCGGGCATGACGGCGCGGATGATGGCTGCCACGACGGGATCATCGGCAGGCTGAATGGGGCGAATCACGTGGGCTTCGGACATGGGGCTTTCCATCGATGGGAGGTGTGACCAGAAACACTCTGATTGTGACCCCATGCACACGGAGCGGAACCAATACTTCAGCCATCGGGCGCTTGCCCGGTGCTTTTTTTTGGCCCCTGAAAACTTCCAATTTCGAGGAGCGCGCGAATGGCTCAAGTGAAGGAAAGGCCCAAACCATTTCTGGTCTCGGACTACTGCAAGGGCTGCGGTCGGTGCGTAAGCGTCTGCGTGAAGGGCTGCATCGCCTTCGCCGATGAGATCAATCCCACCACTGGCGTGGTCCCCATCGTCCTGGACCTGGAGAAATGCACGGGCTGCGGCCTTTGCATCGATGCCTGCCCCGAGCCCTACGGCCTGCGTGCCCTGGAAGCCGGTGAAGAATTCGAGCTCCAGGATCCCGCCAAGCTCTTTGGCGACAAGCTGCGGGAAGTCACCAAACCCGTTGATATTCCGGCGGAAAAGGTGGCGCTGCCCAAGACCGGCCCCCTGGTCATCAAGGGCAACTACGCCTCTGCCATCGGCGCCATCCTGGCCGGCTGCCGACACGTCTTTGGCTACCCCATCACCCCCTCCACCGAGGGTGCGGAACTGATGGCCAAGCTGCAGCCCAAGCTGGGCGGTGTCTTCCTCCAGGCGGTTTCCGAAGTCGCCACCGTGAACCACATGTATGGCACCGGCGGCGCCGGTCTACCCACCATGACCTTCACCTCCAGCCCCGGGTTCTCCCTGATGCTGGAAGGCGTCAGCTACATGATCGGGGCCGAAGTGCCCGGCGTGTTCGTCAACATCATGCGCGGCGGCCCCGGTCTGGGGAACATCGCCCCGGAACAGGCCGATGTGAAGCTGGCCTGCCACGGGTTGGGCCACGGCCATACCCACGCCATCACCCTGATGCCCAGCACGCCCCAGGAAATGCTCGATCTCACCATCCTGGCCTTCGAACTGACCTTCAAATACCGCAGCCCGGTGCTCGTCATGGCCGATGGCTATCTGGGCCAGATGACCGGCAAGGTGCAGTTGCCCGACCACATGATCAAGCCCGGCATTCCGTCCTGGGCTGTCTACGGCGATCGGGATCACCGCGGCAACCTGATTTCCTCGATCCAGCTCCAGGAATCCGATCTGGAAGTCTTCAACCGCTACCTGCAGACCAAGTACGAGTCCATGAAGGTGGAGGCCCGTTCGGAAACCTTCCTCACGGACGATTCTGAAATCCTGCTGGTGGCCTGCAACACACCTGCCCGCGCCGCCAAGGGCGCCGTGCAGAACCTGCGCGACCACGGCATCAAGGCGGGTCTCTTCCGCCCCATCACCATCTGGCCTTTCCCCGTGGACCAGCTCAAGGCTCTGCTGCCCAAGACCAAGCGTTTGGTGGTGGTCGAGGCCAATGCCGGCGGTCAGATCGAGAACGAGCTTCGCCTGGCCCTCAGCCTCGCGGGCGTCGAGAAGCTTCCCCCCATCACCTCCGTGCGCCGATTCGGCGGCCTGCTGCCCCAGCAGACCGAAGTGGTCGATCACGTGATGTCCATCTGCGGAAAGTGAGGAGGCCACCATGTCTGTCTTCTACGAGAAGTTCGAACGTCATGCCCACGGCGAAGGCCTGAAGGGCCAATCCACCCACTACTGCGCCGGCTGCGGGCACGGACTGGCCCACAAGTACCTGGCCGATGCCATCGCTGAACTGGGCATCCAGGACACCACCGTGCTGGTCAGCCCCGTGGGCTGCTCGGTGTTCGCCTACTACTACTTCGATACCGGCAACACCCAAGCCGCCCACGGCCGGGCCGCCGCCGTGGCCCTGGGCCACAAGATGGCCAATCCCGAAGCCACCGTCATCTCCTATCAGGGCGATGGCGACTTGGCCTCCATCGGCTTGGCCGAAACCGTGGCCGCCGCCCAGTTGGGCGCGCCGATCACCGTCATCTTCATCAACAACGCCATCTATGGCATGACGGGCGGCCAGATGGCTCCCACCACGCTCATGGGCCAGAAGACCGCCACCAGCCCCGACGGTCGCAATCAGTTCAACGGCATGCCCATCAAAATGGCCGAACTCATCGCTCAGCTCGATGGTCCCGTTTATGTGGAGCGCGTGGCCCTCTTCAGCCCCGCCGAGCGCCGCAAGGCCGCCAAGGCCATCAAGAAGGCCATCCAGATCCAGAAGGAAGGCCGCGGTTACGCGTTCGTGGAAGTGCTGGCCGAGTGCCCCACCCACCTGAAATTGATGCCCGACCAGTCGGAAAAGTGGGTCAAGGAAAACATGGTTCCCATCTTCCCCCTGGGCGTGAAGAAGGACACCGTCGGTGAGCCCTGGTTCAAACTGGCTGAGCCCGATTTCGATGCCAAGCATTTCGTCAAGGCCGTGGGCGCCAGCTCCGATGCCACCGATCGCTTCTGCAAGACGTTCGCCACCCACCTGAACCCCATCGATATCAGCCTCAAGCTGGCCGGTTCCGGCGGTGATGGCGCCCAGACCGCCGCCATGCTCATCGCCACCGCCGCCATCAATGAAGGTTTTGATGGCACGCACATTCCCGCTTACGGCCCTGAAAGCCGCGGCGGCACGAGCTACGCCGATGTGCATGTGGCCAAGGACGAGGTACTGAACCCCGCCAGCCCCACCCCCGATATCCTGTTGGCTTTCAACGCCCCGAGCTTGGCCAAGTTCGGCATCACCGTCAAAAAGGGTGGCTTCATCCTCTATGACAGTTCCATTGCCAAGGACGTGAAGCCCATGGATCCCAGCATCACGGTGGTGGGCGTGCCCTTCGCCGAAATCGCGGCTGGCCTGGGCAACATGGTGGTGAAGAACATCGTGGCCCTGGGCGCTTTGCAGGCCGCCACCGGCCTCTTCCCCAAAGAAACCTTCATGGCCGCCATCAAGCAGGCGCTGAAGGACAAGGCCAAGCTCATTCCCCTCAACGAGCAGGCCTTTGATGCTGGCGTCAAGGCTGCGCAGGAGTTCCTCGCTGCCAAGAAGCGCTAGTCCTCATCTCCAGACCAGAACGAAGCCCGGCTCCTTGCCGGGCTTCGTGGTATGTTGGAGATACTTTCTAAAGTTCTCCACCCGCCCTTATTTTTCTTACGGAGTATCCCGTGAACCTAAACCGTATTGCTAAGTACCTGATCGGAGCCGCCACCGTCGCCCTGCTCGTGCTGGCACCTGCCTGCGGCAAGAAGGGCCCCGAAGAGCCCAAGGAATTCCAGGACATCACCCAGAAGGTCGGGGAGATGGATAAGGCGAGCCAGAAGGCCAACATGGCTGGCCAGGAACAGGCCCGCAAGCTCAAGGAAGCGGGCGTCACCGACGTCAAGCCCAACGCCGAAACCATGCAGCTGACCGAGGAGCAGAAGAAGGCCCTCGAAGAGCGCATCAAGGCCGAAAAGAACAGCTCCTACCAGGCCCTGCTCCAGGAAGTGCTGGACAAGGACAAGGAAATCAAGGAACTCAACGAAAAGATCACCAAGCTCAAGGCCCAGTTGCCCAAGCCTGACATGGCGAAGGAAAACGACAACCACTACACCATGGCCCTGCGGTTCCTGAAGAAGAAGGGCGTGGGCGAAACCGAAGCCAAGCGCCTGGTCAGCCGCGTCAACATCATGGAAAAACTGGCCCCGGCTTTGAGGTGTACCACTTCTACAGCAACGGCGTGTATGGCACCTGGGTCAGCCAGGGCAAATCCAAGATCACCCCCAACGATCTGATCCGCGAAGAGCGCGAAAAGGTTGAGGGCGAGCGCGACACCGCCGTGGCCCAGGGCGAAAAGCTGCAGGAAGAAGTCAACGACCTGCTGAGCCAGAAGGCCAAGATCACCTCTGAGATCGAAGGGCTCCGCACCGAGAAGACCAAGCTCATCGAAGACATGAACGCTCTATCCGCCACCAACGAAGCCCAGAAATCCAAGCTGAACAGCCTCCACTATGTGGTTGGCGACCGCAAGCAGCTGGAGAAGGACGGCGTCATCATCATCCCCGTCTTCGCCAAGGATCGCGCCGGCAAGGCCTGGAAGGACGATGTCTTTACCAAGTCCCTGGATCTCCGCAGCGCTGACAGCATCGTCATCAAGGCCACCGAAGTGGGCCTGGCCAAGATCGGCAAAGTCAACGTGGTGCCCGGCTCCTACGTTAAGGATGAGCATTATTCCGTGACCATCAGCGAAGACAAGCAGACCGCCACCATCAAACTGCTGACCAAGGATCGCTTCAAGAACGACAAGGTCGTGTTCGCCGTCACTGACTAAGGTCTTCTTCCACCCAAGAAAAAGCCCCCGAAATTCGGGGGCTTTTTCTTAGTTCACGATCTTGATGGATCGCGGTGGTTCGGGTCGCTGGGGTTGTTCCTTGCCCAAAAGAATGCGTTCCAGCAGTCCCGCAATCACGCTGGTCACCAGCGCACCGAAAAAGCCCGACCAGAAGCCATCCACTCGAAAGCCAAGCCCAAGGCTGAGGGAAAGATTCCCCACCAGCCAGAACACCAGGCCATTGATCACGAGACTAAAGCAGCCCAGGGAACAGGCCATGGGGATGAAGGCGATGAACTTCAGGATCACGCCCAGGGTGGCATTGAGCGCCCCCAGCAGCACCGCGACCACCAGCAGTTCCAAGAAGGTGCCCCGGTGCAGCCCCGTCACCAGCACGGAGGCCACCAGCAACCCAATGGCGGAAAAGAAGAACCGTAGAACCGTGCGCATATCGATCTCCAACTCCCATGATCGCGGAAATGGGGGGTTGGCGTATCCTGCCTCCACAGGAGTTGTCATGTCCGCCCCCCTCGAAGTCCGCCTCCGCATGTTTCTGGAATCCGGCCCCTATGCCGTGGTGGGTGCCAGTTCTGACCGCGAAAAATATGGCAACAAGGTGTTGCGCTGCTACCAGCAGCATGGGATGGAAGTCTTCCCGATCAATCCCCGGGCCACGGAAATCGAGGGGCTGAAAGCCTATCCATCCTTGGAAACCCTACCCAAACAGGTGACGGGCATCTCGGTGATCACGCCCCCCAAGATTACGGAAGCCGTGGTGCAAGAGGCCATCCGCGCCGGAGTCAAACACATCTGGATGCAGCCCGGCGCGGATAGTCCCGCAGCCATTGCCGCCGCTGAAGCCGCCGGGCTGGAAGTCATCGCCGGTGGCCCCTGCCTCCTGGTGGTGTTGGGGTACCACGAATGACCCTCGGTGCTAAAGTCAATTCATGATCTATTGGATTTTTCATACCCTTAGCCGTGTCTTTGGGCGCCTCCTGTTTGGACACCGCACTTTGCATCGGGAGCGCCTCCCCGAATCCGGCGGCGCACTCATCGTGGCCAACCATGTGAGTTACCTTGATCCCTCCATGGTGGGGGCTTCCTTTCGGCGACCGATCTACTACCTGGCTCGGAAGTCGCTGTTCAAGGGCATTCTCGGCTGGCTGCTGCCCCGCATTCAGGTCATGCACGTGGACCGCGGGAAGGGCGATATTGCCAGCCTCAAGCGCATTTTGACCTTACTGAAGGAGGGCAACCGGGTCCTGATCTTTCCGGAAGGCACCCGCTCGCCCGATGGCAGCCTGCAAGCCGCGGAAGCCGGGATTGGGTTCATCATCGCCAAGTGCGAAGTGCCGGTTATTCCGGTGCGCCTTTTCGGTGCCTTCGAATGCTGGCCTCGCACAGCCAAATACCCTCGCCCTGGGCGAATCACTCTTGTTCCGGGGCCGCCGGTGGATTTTTCCAAGCTTCCCGAAGAACTCACCGGCCGCGAACGCCACCAGGCCTGTGCCGATCACGTGATGAAGGCACTGGCGGCCATCCAGCTTGAGGGTTGATCCAGCCTTCACGCCCCCAGCGCGGTAAGCAACTCCTTCAATGGAATGCTCGCCACCGCGGAGGCGCGGTCGCTCATGGCAAAGGGCAGGATGAGTTCCCCCGCATGCAACAGAGAACCACAGCTGTACACCACATTGGGCACATAGCCTTCCCGGCCACTGCCTTCCGGCTCCAACAGAGGTTCCCGCAGGCGGCCGATCACCCGGGTTGGATCGCGCAGGTCCAATAGCGCAGCCCCGATGCAGTATTTGCGCATGGGGCCCACGCCGTGGGTGATCACCAGCCAACCGGCCTCGGTTTCGATGGGTGAGCCGCAGTTGCCGATCTTGACGGACTCCCACATTTCCGCAGGGCGCAGCAACACCTTGGGATCGCTCCAGTAGTGGGGATTATCCGAACACATGATGAAAAGGTTTTCGTCATCCTGGCGCGAGAGCATTGCGTAGTTGCCATCGATCCGTCGTGGAAAGAGCGCCATGCCTTTGTTTTGAACCGCCGTGCCGTTCAGGGTAAGCACCCGGAAATGCAGAAAATCCTGAGTTTCGATGAGCTGCGGCAGGATCGCATGGCCGTTGTAGGCCGTGTAGGTGGCGTAGTACATGACCGAGCCATCATCCTCACGAAACCGCACAAAGCGGGCGTCCTCGATGCCGTTGCTTTCGTTGGGGGAAACGGGAAAGATGATCCGCTCGCTCATGGCGAGCTTTGGCGAGAAATGCATTTCGTAGTTGGAATCCGCCAGCCACTGGATGCAACTCAATGTGCTGGTCAGCCCCTGGGTTACGGGCACCGTTTCCCGTCGGATGCGCCCCACGCTGGCATTGAGGTCGTTGCGGGTGAAGCTTTCCCCCAGCGGCTCCATCACCGCGATGGACGCTCCGTTTTCAAAGCCCATCTCGTGCAGCTTGATGATGAAGGGCTTTTTTCGATAACTGGGGTTGGGGTCGATCTCCGGCACAGTCACAAAACGGGAGATGGGATCCAGGGCAACGTTCCCAGTGGAATCAATGAGGCCGCTACGGAATTCGATGGAGGAGATGTGCCCCTCGCCCGTGGCGCGCAGGCTCATGATGAACCGCAGGCTGCCTTCGGCGACCCCACTTTGATCGGGATGGGGAACGATGGACGGGTTGAAGAGCGCAGCGGATTCCAGCGCGTACTCGCCCGAGAACAAGGCGCCGATGAGCAGCTTGCGCGCTTGACTGAGCGGGCGTTGGGTAAACAGGTGGGGCAACACCCGCTCAAAATTGGCCAACAAGGGCGATTCAATATCCAGATGCCGAGCCTCGAATTCTATGAGCACGGCAGCCAAATCGCGGGTGACATCCTCCTCGCTCATGGCCAGGGCACGGCCAATGATGGTGGTGATGCGATGGGTGCTGCCCGGAATGAATGGGCGCAGGATCACCCGAGCACTTTCGGGCACCAGGGCCATTTCATGGCGGCGAAGGGTGATGGGGTTCATAGGGCGGCACTCGGTGGGGTGGCGATGACATGTTCAGCGAAATTCATTTCGGCCAGGGACAAATGGAAGGCCAGCGTCGATTCCGCCCCCTGGTTTTCGTTGACGCGATCGTGATGCAGGCCATCGCTGCAACCACCGCTGCTGGAGTCGTACAGCGGCAGGCCCAGATCATTGCGACCAAGGAACCACTCAAAGGCCCGTTTCGCTTCCCGGGACCACGCCATATCCTGCGTAGCGCGGAAGGCCTCGAGGCAGGCGGCCACCATGGCCTGGGCTTCCACCGGTTGCTGATCAAAATCGGCCCGGGCACCATCCCGCTCGCAAAAACCATTGCTGCCGATGGGCCGGAAATGACCCGCCTGGGTTTTTTGCAGCGAGGTGAGCCAGCGCAAGGATTTCAACCCGATCTCAAGGGCCTCCGGGTCAGGCATCCACTGACCGCTGAGAATGAGGGCCTGGCAGAGCCGCGCGTTATCGTACGTGGCGCTGGTCTCGAACCAGGGCCAGTTCTCCGTGGCACAGCTGTTCCAGAGTCGAATGAGCTTCTGGGTCAGCACCTTGCGGAACGACCTCACGTTGGCATGCTCCGGGAACCTCCCCAGGAATTCGTGGATCCCCAGCAGTGCAAAGGCCCAGGCCCGCGGTGAAGAAAACGAATCCACCAGGTACACCCCACGTTCAAAAAGCTGCATCGATAATTTTTGATGCCCCTCGTTGCGGGAGCGACCCACGCCGGAACCCAGCGCCCACAGGGCCCGGGCATGGCTATCCTCGCTGCCGGCATCCTCCAACCATTGCCGCCCATGGCTCATGAAATTGCGGAACCGGCCCGATTCCCGGTTCATGGCCGCAGCCAAAAAGGCGAGGTAGCTGGTGGCCAGGCGATCCAGGTTTTCTGAAGGCGGACGTCCGCCCAACTCGTCCAGCATGTTACAGAGAATGAAGGCCCGTGCATTGTCGTCGGTGCAATAGCCCTCGTGGAAATTCGGCACATTGAAGGTCGCGTGCTGCAGGATGCCCGTACCATCGCTCATGCGCACCACATGATCCAACCGCAGCGGGGGCAAATCGTAGGGCCTGCTGGCCAAGGTCCACCCTGCAAAGGCGGCGCGGGGCACCGCTCTTCGCTCCTTGCGGGCACGCTGGAAGGAGGCAAGGTACTGTTTTGCGGCCTCGGGCCAAATCATCCCACGCCCAAGCTCATAGGCTTTTTCCTGGGTCGCCTTCAACAGCGCTGGATCATCCAGATAGGTGCAAACGCCCTCGGCGATGGCGTGGGGATCCCGGAAGGGCACCAGGATGCCGCGGCCATCGGCCAGTAACTCCTGCGCATGCCAATAGGGCGTGGACACCACCGCTTTGCCCGCACCAAACACATAGGCCAAGGTGCCGGAAGTGATCTGAGCCTCGTTGAGGTAGGGCGTGAGGTAGATGTCCGTGGCGCCGATGAATTCTTTGAGATCCTCCAGGGACACAAAGCGGTTGTAGAAGATCACGTGTTCCTTGACCCCGAGATCCTCGGCCAGCCGTTCCAGGCCCAGGCGATAGGTCTCGCCTTCGCGGGCCACGAGGTGCGGATGCGTGGCTCCCAGCACCAGGTACACCACATTCGGGTGGCGTTTCACAATTTCGGGCAGCGCTTCGATGACATTCTCGATGCCCTTGCCCGGCCCCAGCAGCCCGAAAGTGAGCAGCACGGTGCGGCCTTCCACACCAAACTGAGTTTTGTAGAAGCTGGAATCCACGAACGGCATGTCGGGAATGCCGTGGGGAATGATGTCCACTTTCCCTTCGGGAACCCCATAGGTCTCCCGCAGAATATCCAGGCCCTTCTGGGCCATCACCACCATGCGGTCGCTGCGCCGCACCAGTTCATCCATCACCTTGCGTTGCTCCGCATTGGGCTCGCGCAGGATTGTGTGCAGGGTGGTGACCACCGGCATCCGCACTTCCTTGAGCAGAGCCAACAGATGGCTTCCGGCTGGCCCCCCGTAGATGCCGAATTCGTGCTGAACGCACAGCACGTCAGCATTGTTGAAGTTGAGGAAATCCGCCGCCCGGCGGTAGGAATCCAGATCTTTCTGATCCACCTCAAAGCGCACCCGAGGTGGATAACGATAACCCTCGGGGCGATCATTCATCGCCCCGGTGAAACACACAGAGGAAGGCGCAGCCAGCGCCACCGCCTCGCAAACATCATGGGTGAAGGTGGCAATGCCGCAGAGGCGGGGCAAAAAGCCCCCCAAAAAAGCGATGCGATCGGGCAGGGTAGAGTCCATCGGATGGTTCCTCTCATTCGCTGCAACACGTCACAGCGCGCCCAGTTGTCAGGCTTTGAGATTACCACCTTGGGGAATGGCCCATGCGACTCCGGAGATCAGAGCACTCCGCGCTGCTTCTGATCCAACTCGATGTTATCGAACAGAGCCTTGAAGTTGCCTTCGCCGAAGCCCATATCGCGACCGGCCGTGCCAGGCCACGGGCGTGGCCTGACGCAGGGAGCGAATGTTGAAGAGGTTCGCAGGGCCTCTTCAACGGGGAATAGGGGCGCCTACAGCACTCCGCGCTGCTTCTGATCCAACTCAATGCTATCGAACAGGGCCTTGAAATTGCCCTCGCCGAAGCCCATGTTCCCCCGCCGCTGGATGATCTCGAAAAACAGCGGACCAATCTGATCTTCGGTGAAAAGCTGCAACAGATAGCCACTGGAATCGCCATCGATCTGCACGCCCAGTTCCTGGGCCGTTGCCAGGGATTCGGTCACCGTGTAGCCGCCCACCGCGATGCGGCCGGGCAGCAGTTCGTAATAGGTGCCGGGCACCTGGAGGAAGCGAAAGCCCTGAGCCTTCAGCGTTTTCAAGGTGTGAAAAATATCGTTGGTGGACATGGCGATGTGCTGCACGCCCTGCCCCTTGTGCCGCTTCACATATTCCTGAATCTGACTCTTTTCGTCGGTGGGCTGATTGATGGGGATGATGATGCGGTTATCGGCACTCTGCACCACTTTGGAATCCAAGCCAGTGCCCAGCGCACCGCGGATATGGAATTCCCGGGTCACCACAAAGCCGTACACGTTTTCATAGAAGGCCACCAACGGCTCCATTTCGCCGGGCCCCACGTTATTGGTGAGATGATCCACCCGCACCAATCCCGGTTCACTCAGGGCAGGCGCTGGATCCGGCGTCAATCCAGGCCAAAAGGCATTCAGCTCACCCTTACGCTCAACAAGGAAGTTCCACACTTCGCCCACACCCTGGATGGCGGCAAAGCGCAAGGTGCCCTCACCTAATGTGTGGCATTCGATTTCTTGGCGAACCATGGCACCCCGTTGCCGGGCTTCTGCCAGGGCCACGTCCAGATCCTTTACCGCGAAATTGAGGGCACATACCCCTTCACCATGGGCTGCAAAATAGCGCCCCGCAGCGTGGGTGGTGTCCGCTTCAAAAATCAGGATGTCCATGCGCTGTTGTTTCAAATGGACCACCCGGCCCCAGGCGCCGCTCCCGCTGGCGACCCTGGCAAAGCCCAATCGGCGATAGAGATCCTCCAACCGGGCGATGGACCCCGTCATCTGGAAATGATCAATGCCCTCCAACCCCAGCGGATTGGTGGCAGCCTTGGTCTGCGTCGGGGCATTCAGGGCGAAGGAGGGATCGGGCATGGGATCTCCGGGGAAAAAACGCAATTCAAACCTTGGATGCCGCAGACTGCCGGTTCATAGCGGCATCCAAGTATCCTAGACCGGTTGAGATCAAGTCTCGGAGATCCCATGCGCCTGACCCATGAAACCCCGCTGTTTCCCTTGCGCCAAGGCACCATCACCCGCCAGGCCCATGTGAACCTGCCCGAAGGCACCTTCGAGGAAGAATTCGCCCGCAATGGCTTCTTTGGGAAAACCACCCACCTCTACCGCACCCATCCCGTTACCGCCTGGACCCGCATCGAAGGCCCCCTGCGCCCCCACAGCTACGACCTGAACCACCTGAACTGGGATACCTCCAACGCCATTCATGTGTCCACCTTCGGCAGCACGGAGCCCAGCTTTGCCCCGGTCTGTTTCCTGTACAACGAGGATGTGGCTCTGCATTGGGTTTCGCCCGGCACCATGGAGTTCTTCTACCGCAACGCCGACGGGGACGATGTGTACTACATCCATGCCGGAGGCGGGCGCCTGGAAACGGTGTTCGGCAACCTGGATTACACCAAGGGTGATTACCTGGTGCTGCCCCGGGGCACCACGTATCGTTTCCTGCCCGCAGAAGGCGAGCAGCGCTACCTGCTCATCGAAAGCGCCAGCGAAATCACCATCCCCGACCGCAATCAACTGGGCCCCAATGCGCTGTTTGACCCCGCCATGATCGACACACCGGAACTGGCTCCGGTGGATGAGACCCCCTTGGAGTGGGCCGTTCACATCAAGCGCGAGAACGAGATCACCAAGGTCTTCTACCCGTTCAATCCGCTGGATGTAGTGGGCTGGAAGGGCGATCTCACGGTGTGGCGGATCAACGTGAAGGATATTCGCCCCATCCTGAGCGCCCGCTACCACCTGCCCCCCAGCGCCCACAGCACCTTCATGGCCCGCAACTTCGTCATCTGCAGCTTCCTGCCCCGCCCCTTCGAGGAAGAGGAAGGCGCCATGCGCGTGCCCTTCTATCACGCCAACATCGACTACGACGAAGTGCTGTTCTATTCCGACGGTCATTTCTTTTCTCGGGAAGGCATCGGCCCCGGCATGCTCACCTGGCATCCCCAGGGCATCCACCACGGCCCCCATCCCAAGGCCATCCCCGCCAGCCGCACCAAGGACCGCACCGATGAAGTGGCCGTGATGGTGGATACCTTCCGGCCCCTGCGCGCCACGCCGGCAGCGAGCTTGGTGGAGAACCCGGACTATTGGGCCAGCTGGAAATAGGGTAATCCTCTGGCCATTTGTTGAACCCCCGCGCCAGCGGCTAGCTCAGGCTGGCCATCGCCTCGGGACCGCCGAGGATCTGATTCACCGTCACATGAACGGCAAGCACCTTGCCCGGCCGGGGGGCACGGATCTCCATCTGCATTTTCATGGATTCGAGAATGAACAGAAGCTGCGCCGTTTCCACCGAATCCCCCTCCCGAATGAGGATCTCCAGAACCTTGCCCGCCATGGGCGCCCGCACGGTGCCATCCGAGGTGCCATCGCCCTCGGGGCTGATGCCCTGGGGTAGTGCCAATCGGTAGATTTCGCCTCCAATGGCCACATGGAGGCCACCCTCCGACAGGCGACATGCGAAACCCTGCAACGGGGAAGACGCCAGGGTCGGATGCTGGAGCGAAAAGGCTCCAGACGAGTCAGTTATCGCCAACCGAAAGGGTCCCGGCGAGGCACCGCCCACCCGCAACTCTGGATGGGCTAAGGCCGCAAACCGGGCGGCGACTTCATGCCGTGGCTTCCCCAGGCCGCGCAGGGCGTTGCTGAGGGCGCTGCGAAAGGGCTCACTGCGCAAAAACGCATCGAGCTCCGGGGGCAATAAGGGTGCTGTCAGTGCCGTGAGATGGGTGCCAATCCAATCGGTGGACATCCGCCCCGCCCGAACCTCCGGGTGCCGGGCCAGGGCCAGCAGAAAGGGAAGATTGGTGGTGCAGCCCAGGATGACAAAACCTTCCAGGGCCTCGGCCAGCCGCGTCCAGGCCTGGGTGCGATCCTCACCCCAGACGATGAGCTTGGCGATCATGGAATCAAAACGATCGTTTACGCGACCGCCTTCGGCCACGCCGGAATCAACCCGAATATGCGGACCCTTGGGCTCGCGATAGATCGTGAGGGGCCCGGGGGTGGGCAGGAAGCCCTGGCGTGGATCCTCGGCCAGGATGCGCGCCTCCAGGGCCACGCCCCGAGGTTGAGGTACGGCAAAGACACTCGGATCAGGCCAGGATCCCGGCCAGTGCCCTTCCGCCAGATCGAATTGTCCCTGCACCAGATCCACACCGAAGACCAACTCGGTCACCGGATGCTCCACCTGCAACCGCGTGTTCATTTCCAGAAAGAAAAATCGGCCAGCATCGTCCAGCAAAAACTCCACGGTGCCCGCGCCCCGGTAGCGGGTGGCCCTCACCAGGGCCAGTGCCGCGCGGCCCATGGCTTCGCGCAGAGACGCATTCACCACCGAACTGGGGGCTTCCTCCAGCACTTTCTGGTGACGCCGTTGCAGCGAGCATTCCCGTTCGCCCAGAAAGATACCCCCGCCCTGCCCATCGCCGAACACCTGAATTTCGATGTGCCGCGGCGCAACCAGATAGCGTTCGATAAAGACAGTACCATCGCCGAAGCTCGCCAGGGCTTCCTCGGAGGCTCGCCGCACCGCGTCTGGGAGGTCCTGCGCCCGCCCCACCACACGCATACCCCGGCCCCCGCCACCTCCACTGGCCTTGACCAGGAAGGGCGCCACGATCCCCCGGGCCTCGAGTTCCAGGCCCCAGGCCTCTGGCCCGGAGTGCGCCAGTTCATGGGAAAGCAGCGCCTCCAGGGTGGGAACACCACATTGGCGGGCAAAGGCCTTCGCCGATTCCTTGCCGCCCATGGCCTGCATGTTGGCGGAGGTCGGCCCCACAAAGGCTATCCCCGCGGCTTCCACCGCAGCCGCAAAGGCAGCGTTTTCCGAAAGGAAGCCATAGCCCGGATGCAGGAGATTTGCGCCCCAACCTTGCGAGACCGCAACGATTTCATCGCTGGCCAAAAAACTGGAAACCTCCAGCACCGCATCCGCTTCGAGGCGCACCTGGGCATCGCCATCTTCTGGGGTGGAAACGACGGCCACGTCGTAGCCCCGTTCCCGGGCAGCCCGCAGGATGCGCCGGGCGATTTCCCCGCGATTTGCGATCACCAGGCGGGTCATGGTTGCACCATCCAGGGCGCGGATTCCTTGGCGAAAAAAGCCGCAAGGCCGGCCTGGGCTTCAGGAGTGCTGCGAATCTCGGCAATGGCATGGGCCGTGAACGCTGCCAAATCAGGATCCGGCAGGGGCACCTCCCGCAACAGCAAGGTCTTGGTGCGCCGGGTCGCCTCCGGTCCGGCCTGCAGCAGCTCGAGCACGTGGGCTTGGAGCGCCACCTCCAGGGAGGTTTCCGCCGGGACCAGGGCCTGCACCAGCCCGCAAACGTTGGCCTCCGGGGCGCCGAGGCGTCGCCCGGACAGCATCAAAGGCGCAGCCTGGGCCAGCCCCAGCTTGCGCACCACAAAGGGACTGATCACCGCAGGCAAAAGGCCCAGGCGTACTTCCGAAAGGGCAAACACCGCGTCAGGATCTGCCACCACGATGTCGGCGCAGGCTGCTAACCCAAATCCACCGCCGATGGCAGCGCCCTGAATGCCGCAAAGGACAGGCGCCGGGAAGGCCGCCAAACGGTGAAACACCATTCCCAAACGCCGGGCGTCTGCCTCATTTTCTTCAGCAGAATTCAAGGCCTGGGCCCGCATGTAGTCCAGATCCGCCCCCGCGCAAAAGGTTTTACCCTCGCCCACCAGGAGCAGCACACGCAGTTCCTTCGAGGGACGGGTGGCTAGGTCTGAGAGGACTTGAAGCAGTTCTCCGATCATGACCGCATCAAAGGCATTGCGCAGTTCAGGCCGGGCCAGCACCAGTCGGAAGACGCCGTACGGCAGGCGCTCAACCCGGAGGCGTTCACCTTTGAAAATGAGTTCTTGAACGGCCATCACGGAATCACCAGTTCGCCTGCACAAGGAGCGTTTTCAGGTCGAATGGTGGTCAGAAGCACTTCGGGAATTTCCATCTCACAGCGAAGCAGTGCTTGGGACAAGGTCTTCCCTTGGGCGTCGATGAAGAGGCTCATGGTGCCGCCACCCCCAAGGGCTTCACCCAGCAGAAAATTCAAGGCCCAGAGATTGGGCACCAAATGCCGTTCCACCTCGCCATGGCAAAGGCCCGTGAACCACTTTTGCACACGGGCTGCAGTGATATTGTCCCGCAGCCACACGTAGCATTCCGGAGAGCGTCCGATGAGGCCGATGTTGGCGGTGTCACCCTTGTCGCCACTGCGGGCATGGGCAATCCGCATGAGGGGCAGACGAACCATGCCGCCACTGGCCAGGGTGCCTTCACACCAGGGATCCATCGCGGGTTCCTGCAACGATGGCTGCCCATTAGTGACGGGCCATTCCAAATCCGTTCGCTGGCTGAGCAATTCCAGACGACCTTCCTCATCCATTCCAAAATTGCGCACCATGGGCAGTGCGCAGGCCTGGGGAATCAGGGCCGGCCAGTAGCTCACCACCTCTGAAATCGCTGGTGCACCACCCGTGACCGCCACCCCGGAAGGCCCGGAAAGAATCATGGAAGGCAAGAGCTTGCGGTAGATCTCCAGAGAGCGCTTATCGTGGCTGCGGGCAGAAAGCCGCAGCAGAATTTCAGTGGGTTGATGGGCAGGCGTCAATCCGCGATGGGTGGCATCATCTCCCACCCGTTCGGTGCACTGCGCATCCAATTCCGGCAGGCCAGCCTTCTGCAGTTCCTGCCGACACCGGGTCCAGAACACTTCTGCAAAGCAATCCGCCTTGGCTCGGGCGTCAGGCCCGGAAAGGATCAGGGAACCCGTGGCCTTGAAGCCGTCAGCATAGGCAATGCTGACTTTCAGGAGGTCCGTGGCGGGGCGACCGGTCACACCGGAGACCCGCACTCGGTCCGGCGCTTCCTGCACCAGTTGAATGCTGGAGAAATCAGCGATGACATCCGGAGTCAGGTAGCTCTGGGGGTGACCCATTTCGTACAGCAACTGCTCCCGAACCGTCTGACAGGTAACCAGGCCACCCGTACCAGGATGCTTGGTCACCACAAAAGAGCCATCCGCGGCACATTCCACGATGGGGTAGCCCACATCGATAAAGGAGGGCACCTTGCGCCAATCCGTGAAATTGCCCCCGGTGGCCTGGGCACCGCATTCGATGATATGCCCAGCCACAATGCCCGCCGCCAATCGATCCCAGTCGTCCGCCGCCCACCCGAAAGCGTGCATCAACGGCGCCAAGGTGATACCCGTATCCGTCACTCGGCCGCAGAGCACAATATCGGGATCGCCTTTCATGGCCTCGGCCACGGGAAGGGCGCCGAAATAGGCATTGGCGGCCAGGACATTCTCCGCATACGCATCAAAGGCTTCGCCGGTTTCCATGTTCTGGAAGCTCACACCCTGGGCCCGCATGGCCCCCATGCGCTCGGCAATGTTGTCACCGTCCACCACGGCGATCCGCAGGGTCAACCCCTTGGCCTTGGCCACGGCCGCCAGCGCTTCGGCGCAGGCCAACGGATTCACGCCGCCCGCGTTGGTGATGATCTTGATCCGTCGCTTGAGTATCTCCGGGAGCAGTGGTTCCACCTGGGCGATGAAATCTCGCGCGTAGCCTGCCTTCGGATCCTTGAGCTTCTGCTTTTGCAAGATGCTCATGGTGACTTCGGCCAGATAGTCGATGGAAATCACATCAATGGGGAGATCCCCTTGCACCTGCCGCCGCAGCGCGTGAGGGTCATCACCCCAGTAACCACCGGCGTTGGCAATACGGAGCAGCTTGGAATCAGAGGACATGAAGCAACTCCAAAAAATCGGTTCACAGGTAGGCACAGAAAAAAGACAGAAAACAGGAAACAGACAAAAACTTGAATTAACAGGATGGACAGGAAAAACAGGATAAAAAAACAGGGTTTTGGAACCCTACCCCAAGCTCACTGACAAGCATCCATCGATACTTGCGGGGCCTTCCGAAAAGCCATACCAACACCCCTTGACCCGATTCTCTTTCGCCTTTTTCATCCTGTCCTGTTATTTCCTTTTTGTTCTTTTTCTATTTGTTCTTTTCCTTCTTCTCTCGTGTTCCTGCTGCCGTGTGCATCCCTGGATTCCCGTCCATTTCAGAACCGGAACACACCCGTTCGTGTATCCTCCAACGGCGCCGAAAGCGCAGTGGCAAGGCTGGCGGCGAGGATGGCCCGGGTGCCGCGCATGTCGATGACGCCGTCGTCCCAGAGTCGGGCTGAGGCATAGAACGGATGACCTTCTCGTTCGTACTTTTCTCGAATGGGGTTGGCGATGGCTTCAGCTTCCGCGTGGGAAAGGTCCTGCCCTTCCCGGGCCATCTGATCCCGCTTGACTGTCACCAGCACCGACGCCGCCTGCTCGCCACCCATGACCGAGATGCGCGCGGTGGGCCAGGTCCAGAGGAACCGGGGGTCGTAGGCCCGACCACACATGCCGTAGTTTCCTGCACCAAAGCTGCCACCCATCATGAGTGTGATCTTGGGAACGCGGGCGGTGGCCACCGCATGCACCATCTTGGCGCCGTCCTTGGCAATGCCGCCCCGCTCGTACTGGGCGCCCACCATGTAGCCCGTGATGTTTTGCAGAAACACCAGGGGGATTTTTTGCGTGGTGCAGAGCTGAATGAAGTGGGCCGCCTTGAGGGCACTTTCACTGAAGAGCACACCGTTGTTGGCGAGAATGCCACAGGGCATGCCTTCGATATGGGCAAACCCGGTGAGCAGGGTGGTGCCGTACCGGGCCTTGAATTCACTGAAGCGGCTGCCGTCCAGGAGGCGCGCCAGGGCCTCCCGCATATCGCATTGGCGGCGCAGATCCCGGGGCCAGATGCCGAGGATTTCATCGGGATCGTAGGCCGGTGCTTCCGGGGTACGCAAATCGATCCGGGCTGATTCCGTGGCCCCGAGGTGGGACACCAGTTCGCGGAGAATGGCGATGGCATGGGCATCATCCTCGGCAAAGTAATCTGCCACACCGGAAATTTCGGTGTGAACCCTCGCTCCACCAAGGTCTTCGGCGCTGACATCTTCGCCCGTGGCGGCCTTCACCAGGGGCGGCCCACCCAAAAAAATGGTTCCCGTTTTGTTGACGATGATGGACTGATCGCTCATGGCCGGCACATAGGCCCCGCCCGCCGTGCAACTGCCCATCACCGCCGAGAGCTGCGGGATTCCGGCCGCAGAGAGCATCGCCTGGTTGTAGAAGATGCGGCCAAAGTGTTCTTTATCGGGGAAGACTTCGGCTTGCAGGGGCAGAAAGGCGCCGCCGCTATCCACCAGATAAAGGCAGGGCAACCGATTTTCCAGGGCGATTTCCTGGGCCCGCAGATGCTTCTTCACCGTGAGTGGATAGTAGGTTCCGCCCTTCACCGTCGCGTCATTGGCCACGATCATGCAGGGACGTCCCTGCACCATCCCCACGCCGGTCACCAGCCCTGCCGCAGGCACCGCTTCTCCGTAGACGCCATGGGCCGCGAACAGGCCCGTTTCCAGGAAGGGCGTACCCGGATCGCAGAGCGCCGCAATCCGGTCGCGCACAAAAAGCTTGCCCTGGCTGGATTGCCGGGCCTGCGCTTTTTCGCCACCACCCTGCCGCAGCAAATCTTTTGTGGTCTCGAGGTCCCGACAGAGTTGCAGATTGTGCGCGTGATTGAGCCGCCACTCCTCTGAGGAGGGTTTTAAATGACTGCGGATCAGCGTCATTCAGAACTCCCTCAAGAGATAGCGGGCGATCACCATGCGCTGGATTTCGCTGGTGCCTTCGCCGATGGTGCAGAGCTTCACATCGCGATAGAACTTCTCCACGGGATAGTCCTTGATGTAGCCATACCCGCCGTGGATCTGGATGGCTTCATCGGCAACGCGGCAGGCCACTTCAGAGCTGTACAGCTTGGCCATGCTGGCAGCCTTGGCGTAAGGCAGGCCCTGATCCTTGAGATTGGCAGCCTTGTGAATCAACAGCCGGGCGGCCTCGATCTGCACCTGCATATCGGTGAGCTTGAACTGGATGCCCTGGTGCTCAGCAATGGGTTTGCCAAAGGTTTTCCGTGCCTTGGCGTATTTCACACTGGCCTCAAAGGCGCCCTGCGCCATGCCGAGCCCCAACGCGCCGATGCTGATGCGACCACCGTCCAAGGTCTTCATGGCCTGCTTGAAGCCGACGCCCTCGTCGCCGAGCAGGTTTGCTTCGGGAACTTTCACATCTTCCATGATCAGTTCGGAAGTATCCGAGGCGCGCAGACCCAGCTTGTTTTCCTGTTTCCCGGCGCGGAAACCGTTCATCCCTTTTTCCAGAATGAACGCACTGATGCCATCGGTGCCATGCCCCGGGCGCGTGCGTGCCATCACCACCGCAACCTCGCCCACGGTGGCATGGGTGATGAAATTCTTGGTGCCGTTGAGCACCCAGTGGGAACCTTCTTTCTTGGCCTGGGTGAGCAGCGCCCCCGCATCACTGCCGGCTTCGGGCTCAGTCAAACCCCACGCGCCGATCATTTTTCCACTGGCGAGCGGCACCAGGTACTTCTGTTTTTGCGCCTCGGTACCCATGGCGTAGATATGGTTGGAGCAAAGGCTGTTGTGGGCGGCGATGCTGATGCCCACGCTGCCATCCACGCGACTCAGTTCCTCCACCACCACGGCGTACTCCAGGTAGCCCATGCCCGCGCCGCCGTATTCCTCGGGAAAGATGATGCCCATGAGGCCCATCTCGCCAAGCTGTTTCATGACCTTCAAGGGAAAGGTCTTGGCCTCGTCCCATTCCATGACGTGGGGACGAATCTCCTTTTCGGCAAACTTGCGCACCTCGTCCCGGAGGGCTTCAACGTGTTCGGGCAGCGTGAAATCCATGGGGATGCTCCTGAAGTGTGCTTGAAATCATTCGTAGGCGGCTAAGCCGGTTACTTCCTGCCCGACAATCAGTGTGTGGATATCGTGGGTACCTTCGTAGGTATAGACGCTTTCCAGGTTGGCCATGTGACGCATCACGGGGTAATCATCCAGAATGCCGTTGGCGCCAAGGATTGTCCGAGCGCGCCGGGTGATCTCCAGACTGGCGTTCACGTTGTTCATCTTGGCCATGGAAACCTGGGCGGGGGTGGCCTTGTCCTGGTCCTTGAGGCGCCCGAGCTGAAGCGCCAGCAATTGGCTCTTGGTGAGCTCCGTCACCATCCAGGCGAGCTTTTCCTGCTGAAGCTGAAAGGCGCCAATAGGCTTGCCGAATTGGATGCGCGATTTGGAATAGTCCAACGCGCACTGGTAGCAGGCGTCCGCTGCGCCCAACACGCCCCAGGCAATGCCATAACGGGCCTGGGTCAGGCAGCCGAGAGGCCCCTTGAGCCCCTTGGCACCGGGCAACAAGCTGGCGTCCTCTTCCACGATCACGTCTTCCAGCACCAACTCTGCCGTGTTGGAGGCCCGCAGGCTCCATTTCCCGTGCATCTCAGGGGCGGAAAATCCCTTGGTCCCCTTTTCTACCAGGAACCCGCGAATGCCTTCCTCGGTGCGGGCCCACACTACGGCCACATCCGCCACCGTGCCATTGGTGATCCACATCTTGGTGCCGTTGATCCGCCACTTTCCACCACCGATCCGCTCGGCCCGGGTGAGCATACCGCCGGGATTGCTGCCGAAATCCGGCTCTGTGAGGCCAAAGCAACCAATGGCCTGACCGCTGGCCAACTTGGGCAGCCAGTGATCCTTTTGGGCTTCGCTACCGTAGGTGAAGATGGGATACATCACCAGGGAGCCCTGCACTGAGGCAAAGGACCGCAGCCCGCTGTCGCCCCGCTCCAGCTCGTACATCAGCAGCCCATACGCCACGCTGGAGAGGCCCGCACATCCGTATTTTTCAGGCAAGGTGGGCCCGAAGAAACCCAGCTCACCCATCTTGGGGATCAACGCCGAAGGGAAAGTTTGCCCCTGGGCATGCCCCTCGATGATGGGCAGTACCTCGGCATTCACGAACTCCCGCGCGGCTTCCCGCACCATGCGCTCTTCGTCCGTGAGCAACCCTTCCAGGGCCATGTAGTCCGTGAAATGGGTGAAGCCAGCGTAGGCACCAGGCATGACGAACTCCTGCAGGACGGAAGGGTGTGTTTCATTCTGCTCAGGAAGGGCAAAAGGGGAAGGGCCGGATTCAAAGCCTGGATCGCAGACCCACCAGCCTCCAGGCCTCGGCCATATCCTCGCGTTGCAGGGCATCGTGAATGGCGCGTTCCAGTTCGTCGGGATCCGAGCGGTCAGTGGCTTGGGGCTTGATCGCGTCCAGGTCAGGCATTTCCATGCTATTCGCCAGCCGCCCCAAATCATTGCCCGTAAGGATCCGGCTCTGTCTCAGCACCTCGGGCAGGGCATCGTAGCCAATCGGTCGCCCGACGGGTTTGCCCACCTGGAAAAGCGCATCTCCACTGGCCCGGGTGTAAAAGGCGCCGCCATTCCGGCCCACCAAGTCCAGCTTTTCAGGATGAAGAATGCCCTCCCGAAAGCAGTCTTCCTGGGCATGAAACGCGAGCACCTCGCCGATCAGCATCAGACCTGAACCCGGTCCACTACCCAATTCCACCGCCTGGTGCAGCCGACATTCCATCTGGAAGGGGCTTTCCTGGACCAGGGCTGGCTTCACGATTTGCGCGGGCAACGGGGTGAATCCTGACTTCACAAATTCATCCACGCCGTCAGGGTATTCGGCGCTGGCCACATTCATCTGCTGAACCATGGCATGGGTGACGGCAGCGATGACGAATTCCCCGGTGGCCACCGCATTCAAGTAGGTGTGCTTCACGGAGCCATCGCGACCGCGCCGATTGGGGGCAAAGGCCACCATGGGCGGATTGGAGCCGAAGGCGTTGAAGAAGCTGAAGGGTGCGAGATTTGGCAGGCCATCCTGGGAAACCGTGCTGGCTAGGGCGATGGGCCGGGGGCCGATGCCGCCACAGAGCAGCGCATTCGTCTCAATGGGATTCAGGTCCGCCGCGAGCAGGGTGCGGGTGGCCATCAATCCCCCGTTTCCCCAGCCACCGTGTTGGCGTAGAGGTTGGGCAAGGTTCCTCCCACCAGGGATTCCGGCACGGCCTCCAGCCGTTCCGGCACGTGAATAACCGTATTTTCCAGGCGACCCAACCCCTCGATTTCCATGACCACTTCGTCGCCATCCTTCAGCCAGAGGTTGTCCGTAATCTTGGAACCGTTGAGTTCCAGGAGGCAGCCCGTTCCCACGGTGCCACTGCCAATGACTTCACCGGGGTGCATCTGGATCCCGTACGAGGTGCGCTGCAGGATCTGGGCGAAGGTCCAATTCATGGAATCTGCGTTGCCATCGGAAAGGAGCTGCCCGTTGACCGTGCAGGTCATGCGCGCCTTCAGCACCGCGCCGCGATCGGTCATCTTCAGGGGCAGCTCGTCCGGCGTGACCAGCCACGGCCCCAGAGAGGTGGCGAAATCCTTGCCCTTGCAGGGCCCCAGGGAGAGCTTCATCTCTTCCATCTGGAGGTGCCGGGCGCTCCAGTCGTTCATGACCATGTACCCAAAAATGGCGGCATCCGCCTCTTCCAAGGTGGCGTTCTTGAGGGCGCGCCCGGTGACAACGGCCAGTTCCAGCTCAAAATCGAGACGGGTCAGGTGATGGTCCTGCACCTGCACCGGCCCTGGTCCAGTAACTGCAAGATGATTGGTGAAATAAGTTACGGGAAAAAGGTCGAATTCAGGGATCATCTCCAACCCCCGATTCCGTCGGGCCGTGGCCACGTGCTGACGGAAGGCGTAGCCATCCCGCATGGACACCGGCAGAGGGACGGGAGCCAGGAAGGTGATGGTCCCTGGGTCGATCCCGGCCTCAAGGGGAGATTTCGCCACCAGGTCCCGGGCAATGGGCATTAATTCGTCCTGGCGCCTGATGAGGGTGAGCATATCCACGCGCAAGCGCGGCTCCATCACGGAAAAATCCAGCACAGCGCCATTCTGCAGAATGGCTCCGATGCGTTCAGTCCCGTCTTTCAAGAAAGTTGCAAGCTTCATGGAATCTCCGGGGAATAGTTGAGTCTAACAGTAGGTTTTTCCATTGATCCGTCCCCTTGGGACTGCGACTCTTTAACGCATATAGGATGCCGGTGCCTGCCATGACGTCCACGGAATACGCCATCGCCCAGTTGCCCGCCCATTTGCGGAGGTACGTGGTCGCCCAGGATTACGACGCCTACACGCCCCGGGACCAAGCCACCTGGCGCCATGTATTGCGGCGCTTAACCTTGCATCTTCATGACAAGGCCCATGCAAGCTATTTGCGGGGTCTGGACGGTGCGGGCATCGGGATGGAACGCATTCCCAGCCTGGATGAGATGAATGAAAAACTGAGTCGCATTGGCTGGAGCGCCGTGGCGGTGCGCGGCTTCGTGCCGCCCGCGGTTTTTACGGAGCTGCAATCCCTGAGGGTATTGGCCATTGCCGCCGATATCCGTTCGGCCGAACACATCGCCTACACCCCAGCCCCGGACATCATCCATGAAAGCGCGGGCCATGCCCCCATCTTGATGGACCCCCGCTATGCGGAATACGTTCAGCGCTGTGGCGTGGTTGGCTTCAAGACCATCGCCTCTGTGGAAGATCAGGCCGTGTACGAAGCCATTCGCAACCTCAGCGTGGTCAAGGAGGATCCCAGCGCCACCCCTGAGGATGTCCAGAATGCCGAGGCTCGGCTCCGGGCCGCTGGGGCCAGCCGCCGCTATGTCAGCGAAAGCACCCGAGCCAGCCGCCTGTATTGGTGGACCGCAGAATATGGTCTGGTGGGCGAGCTGGACAATCCACGCATCTATGGCGCGGGCCTGCTTAGCTCCATTGGCGAGGCCGAACATTGCCTGACTGCCTCTGTGGCCAAATTACCCCTGTCCCTGGTGTGCACCGAGACCGAGTACGACATCACCACCATGCAGCCTCAACTTTTTGTGGCTCAAGACTTTGATCAACTGTTCGAGCTGGTGGAAGCCTTCGAGGCCACTCTGGCCTGGAAGCGCGGGGGGGACTTCGGGCTCCGGGAAGCCCTGCGGGCTCGCACGGTGAATCATCTGGTGCTTTCCAATGGCCTGGAAATCAGTGGCCGAGTGGGACAGATGATCCAGGGGACCAACCATTCCGAACCCCTCACCACCGCCTTGGCCCGCCTGGATGGCCCCGTGCTTCTTTCCCGGACTGGCCAATCGGGGGACCAGCGCCCTTGGCCCGGAGAAGCCCTGGTGGCCTTTGGGCGGGACCTCGAGTTGCCGCGCGGTGACTTCAACATTGATCTGCCTAGTGGGCTGAGCCTGTCGGGATTTGGGATCGGCGAACACGAGGTCATCCACCTTTCCGCCCACTTGGGTGAGCAACGCCTGGAGGTGCCCTCCTGGACGCAATTGTTTTTCAGCCGAGGTCTGCCCAGCGTGGCGGGTGGCCCTGCGGATCCCGGTGCCTGGGACCGTTGGTTTGGGGACCTCAACGCCTTTGCGGCGGGCGAAGGCGAGCAGCGGGCCCGCGAGCGCAAGGCCGAAGCCCTGGAACCCGAACTGGCCGCCCTTTATTCAAAGATTCGCCATCACCGGGAAGCAGGCAGCCATGGGACGGACGCCAACCACCTGGCAGCAGAGGTGGCCCGCCACCCCGAAGAATGGCTTCTGCAGGAAGAATTTACTGAGCTGTGCGCGACCCGAAAGGAAGCACCATGACCTGGATTGAAACCACCACTTCGTTGCAACGTGATTTGAAAACGCCTGATTTCCTGTCGGCCTTTACCCTGGCGCAGGCCGTGGTGGCACCCGCCGAAGCCCTGAACCATCATCCTGATATTGCTTTTGGGTGGGGTTATGTGCGATTTACCCTGACCACCCATGATGCGGGCGGCATCACAGAAAAGGACCGGGCCTTGGCGCGTCTCATTGATCAGACCCTTGAACCCCTATTGCGCTGAATCCTTAAGGAGCTCCCACGATGAACATCCCCCTTCGCACCGCGCTCGTGGCCTCGGTTTTTTTAGCCGTGGGCTGTTCCAGGGATGACGTTCAAACCTATCGCGTGGCTAAGGAAAATGGCCCAGCTTCCTCCCCCATGGCCATGCCTCCGACCCAGGGCATGAATATGGGTACGGGCGAACTGCCTCCGCCGCCTTCAGGTGGCGGGCTGAAGTGGACCCTGCCCAAGGGCTGGACCGAAGAAAAGGGCAGCGGCATGCGGTTCGCCACCCTGAAATCCCCGGTCCAGGGCAAGGTGGATGTCTCCGTCGTGGTGCTGGCAGGAGCCGCCGGCGGCGAACTGGCCAATGTCAATCGCTGGCGTGGTCAGATCGGCCTGCCTCCCACCGACGAAAAGGCTCTGGCGAGTACTCGCCAAGTGGTGAAGGCCAAAGCAGGAACAGTGGCAGTGTTCGATTTCACCAGTGATGGCCAAGTTAAAACCCGCATGGTAACGGGCCAGCTTTCCACCCCGGATGGCAGCACCTGGTTCCTGAAGATGGTGGGCGATGCCGGCCCTGTGGCCCAAGCCAAGCCTGAATTCATGCGATTGATGGAGAGCCTGCGCCTTGAATCTGCCAACTAGCCTTTCCCAACTGGGTCGACGCATCTGGACCACCCTGGCGTCGCTGCAACTCACGATTACGTGCCTAGCGCTCCTCATCGCCCTGGTCTTCCTCTGTACCATTGCCCAAGTAGAGATGGGCACCTTGGGCGCCGTGAATACCTACATGCGCAGTTGGATCGTCTGGTGGGCGCCGAAGGGGTACGCCTTTCAGGTGCCCGTTTTCCCCGGTGGGGCGCTGGTGGGCTTTGTCCTCACCCTCAACCTCATCGTGGCGCTCATTGTTCGCTTCACCTTTTCGTGGAAAAAGGCCGGGCTGTGGATTGTGCACCTAGGCCTCATCCTCCTGGTGGCGGGTGAATTCGTCTCAGGCTCCATGCAGGTCGAGCACCGCATGATCATTCGCGAAGGCGAAACGGTGAACTTCCTGGAGAGCTATCGAGACACGGAACTGGTCATCCGGGACGTCTCCGACCCAGGGTACGAGAATGTCTTCACGGTTCCTGCGGCGCGCCTGGCCAAGGGCGGGGTCATTCCGCTCAAGGGCAGTCCCCTTTCGGTCAAGGTGGCTCGCTACTACAAAAATTCGGCCATGGGGCCACTGGCCCCCGAGGATCATGCGCCTTTGGCCACCCGGGGGGTGGGCGCCACCGTCAAGGTGACCGAGCTTCAGGTGGAGAGTGCCGAGAACAAGATGAACCAGACCGCGGCCCTGGTGGAACCCATGGCCGGTGGTCAGAGCTACGGCGTCTGGCTGGTTTCCACCATGCTGGGGGCACCCCAATCCTTCATCCACGAAGGGCGTACCTACATCCTTTCCATGCGCATTCAACGTCAGTATTTGCCCTATTCGCTTAGCCTTAAAAAGTTCCGCCACGACGTGTATCCCGGTACCGATATCCCCAAGAATTTCTCCAGCCTGGTGCAGCTGCAAAACCCCACCCGAGGTGAAGACCGGGAAGTGCTGATCTACATGAACCAGCCACTGCGGTATCAGGGGCGAACCTTTTATCAATCGGGCTTTGAGGGCGACACCATCACCATTCTGCAGGTGGTTCAGAACCCTGGTTGGCTCCTGCCCTACATTTCATGCGTGCTGGTGACGATTGGCCTCCTGCTGCATTTCATCCTGTCCCTGCGCCGCTCCATGGCCCGGAGGTCTGCATGAAGCTCACCAAATACCTCCCCTGGGTTGCGGGGCTCCTGGCCCTGGTCGCCACGCTGGTGTTGGCGCTGCCCTCTGCCCCGGTGCGCGGCTTCGACTTGAATGCCTTTGGCGGCCTGCCCGTGCTGGAAGGCGGCCGGGTCAAGCCGTTGAATTCCATCGCGCGGAATTCCCTTTTGGTCATTCGCAGTCAGCAGAGTTTTCGGTTTGAAGGGCGCACCATTCAGCCCGACGAATGGCTGGCCGATCTCCTGTTCCGCCCCCAGGTGGCGGACCGTCAGCCGGTGTTCGTGATCAATGACCCTGACGTGCTCGGCCTCATTGGACTGCAGCAGACCGCAGACCGATATTTCAGTTTCGAGACCATCATTCCTCACATCGATGCCATCGAACGCCAGGCACAGGCGGCCCACGCCATCGAGGCACCGAAGCGGGATCGGTTCCAAAATGCCATCGAAAACCTGTATTCACGCCTGCTTTTGTATCACCGCCTGCGGAATTCCATTCAGCTGGCCGACAGCCCTGGCCTGGCCCTGGAACTCGCCCAGATGGGCAATCCCGAAATCGCTGCCCGCCAGGAATCGATGATCCAGTTGGCCTTTTTCCGGCCCCTGCCTCCCCTGGCAGGACAGGGCCAGGACGCCTGGAAGAACACCGGCGAAGCCATGCGTGCGCGCAGCATGGGGATGCTGCATCCAGGCCTGGGCCTTGTCGCCCAGATTGGCGGCGCCTATGCCATTGGGGACGCCCAGCGTTTCAACCAGGCCGTGACCGACCTGCGGGGCCAGCACTTGGCGCTTCAGCCGGGCGCTCAGCATCAGGCCGATAGCGAATTGCGATTCAACCGCGCCCAGCCCTTCTACGCAGGCATGGTGATCTACGTGCTGGCGCTACTGACACTCTTTACCTCCTGGGCCTGGAAACGGGAACTGCTTCAGCCCACCGCCTTTGCCCTGCTCCTGGCCGGTTCCGTGGTCCATACCATCGGGTTGGCCTCCCGCATCATTCTCCAGGGCCGCCCGCCCGTCACGAACCTCTACTCGTCGGCTGTCTTTGTGGGTTGGGGCGCTGTGATCCTGGGCATCGTCCTGGAACGCATCTATCGCAAGGGCTTTGGCACCGCTGTGGCTGCCGCCGCGGGTTTCGGCTCGCTCATCGTGGCCCACCATTTGGCAGCGGATGGCGACACCATGGAAATGATGCGCGCCGTGCTGGATTCCAATTTCTGGCTGGCCACGCACGTGGTGGCCATCACCATCGGCTACAGCGGCACTTTCCTGGCCGGGGCCATTGCCATCGGCTACACCCTGCGCAAACAAATCGTGGGCGAATCCGACCCTGAAACCACCAAGGCCCTTTCTGGCATGGCCTTTGGCGTGATCTGCTTCGCGTTGCTCTTCAGCTTCGTCGGCACGGTGCTAGGCGGCATCTGGGCCGATCAATCCTGGGGCCGCTTCTGGGGCTGGGATCCCAAGGAAAACGGAGCGCTGCTCATCGTGCTCTGGAACGCCATCATTCTTCACGCGCGGTTGGCGGGCTATGTGCGCGACCGGGGCATCATGGCCATGGCGATCTTCGGCAACATCATCACCAGCCTGTCGTGGTTCGGTGTGAACATGCTGGGCGTAGGCCTCCATTCCTACGGCTTCATGGACAAGGCCTTCTGGGCCCTCAGCGGCTTCATCGCGTCGCAACTCATCCTGATGGCGCTTTGTCTGGCCCCGCCGATGTTCTGGAAGCGTGTGTTACCGGCGAAATAGCACTGTCAGCGCGACAAAAAAACAGGGAAAAACAAAGAGAAGGGCTAGGCCGGTTGGCGTGGCCCTTCTCTTTTGTTTGCCATTTGATTTGCGTTCAAAAGGAAAGATCACCAAGACGCCGATGTCTTGGCGGCGAGAGGATCTTTCCTAATCCAGCTTGGGAATCTTGCTTCCCGTTTAACGCGACGTGCGATCAGACAATGATTTCCTGTGGGGCCTTGCCCTTCCTCAGGCGCTCGGCTTCCAGAATTTCCAGTTCCCGGGCGCCTGAGATCACGATCTCGGGGTCGGGCACGAAGTCCAGCGTGGGGTCCAAGCGTTCGTAAGGCACGCTGTTCAGGATCAGTTTCATGGTGTTCAATCGCGCCTGGTGCTTGTCGTCGGAGCGGATGACAAACCAGGGCGAAATGGGCGTGTTGGTCCGTTTCAGCATGTCGTATTTCACATTGGTGAAATCGTCCCAGCGATCCTGGGCCTGCAGGTCCACCTGGCTCAGTTTCCAGCGCCGAAGTGGGTCCGTCTGGCGGCGTTCAAAACGGGCGGCCTGTACCTCTTGGGTAACGCTGAAGTAGAGCTTCACGAGGATGGTGCCCTGGCGGACCAGGTCCTTTTCAAAACCCACCACGCCGCGCATGAAGTCCTTGTGCTCTTTTTCCGTGCAGAACCCAAAGACGCGCTCCACCATGGCGCGGGTATACCAGCTGCGGTCGAACATCACGATCTCGCCACCCGAGGGAAACTGGGCCACGTACTTCTGGTAATACCACTGGGTTTCTTCCTGGGCAGTGGGCTTACCCAGGGCCACGATCCGGTAATGGCGTTCATTCATGTGGCGCGCCACCAGGCGAATGGTGCCACCCTTGCCTGCCGCATCCCGGCCCTCGAACACGATGACCATGCGTCGGTTGGTGGCGATCAGGTGATTCTGCATCTGGATCAGTTCCGCCTGATAGGGATGCAGTTCCTGTTCCTTCCGGTAGCTCTTGACCGCCTTCAGGATCATGGCCTTCTGCTTAGGATCGGAAGCCTTGAGCACTTTCCATTCCGCCAGCAATTCGGCAAGGGAGACCTTTTCCCCATCCACCATCACGAATTCAGGGTTTTCGAGGGGCGGGTCGAGTGGGATGTTGTCCGCTTCGGAAGGGGTCAATTCGGGTCCGGAATCGAGCATGGTGGCTTTCTCAAAAAGGGGCTGCGAACCCCTTTCCATCGTACGTCCGTCCCTCCAAGCGAATGTGACATCCCGGAGAACTCTTCGCGGTGGTGCTCCTAACGTCGCTCCAGCCACTGCCCAGGTTTTCGGATGGTTGGATCCAGTACCAATCTAAATTCCGGTGTGGGTTCAAACCCCATGGACCGGTAGAGGGTTTCCGCATCCCGGCTCGCATGCAGATCCACCATGCCTACGCCCTGGGTCTGGGCCACGTCCAACAGCGCCTCGGTCATGCGACGGGCCAACCCGTGGCCCCGGTGGCTGGGCTCGGTGAAGACATTGAAGAGGTAGCCGCGCACGGCCTGGGGCGAAAGGGGATTGGGCAGTGCTTCTTTCAATTGAAGCAGGGCGCCAGCCACGACCGTTCCACCTTCCTCGGCCACCACGCCGCGCACTTCCCCGGTGGTGAGCCAGCTCCGAAGGCGATCCCGGAAGGCCGTCGCCATGCGCTCGCGACCCTCGTCATCGCCGTAGTCCATATCCCGGAACATGGCGATCCGATGCTGCACATGCCGTTCCAGATCAGCCAACGAGGAGGGACGCAGATGAGTATCCATGATCCAGGCTAAGACAATTGAACCGGCCAATGCACGCCAGATCGGGCAATCCCTGACGATTCTTCAGTCTTCCAGTTCCCAAAAGCGCAGGGGCAATTCGATCAGGAACCGACTGCCCTTGGGGACGTGGTCCTCCACCCAGATGCGGCCACCATGCAGGTTGGTTACCAGGTGACAGAAGGCCAGGCCCAGGCCTCGGCCCGCGTGGGCGCTGGAATGGGCATCCACCCGGATGAACCGGTCGAAGATGCGATCCTTCATGTCGGCTGGTATACCCTCACCTTCGTCCGTCACCTGAAAACGCACCAGTGAACCCAAGGGTTCCGCCTGGAACCGCACGGTGCTTTCCTTGGGGCCGAACTTGCTGGCGTTTTCCAGGAGGTTGAAAAGCACCCGCTCGAATAATTGAGGGTCCGCCTCCACTTCCAGGTCGGGGTGGACGTTCAGTTCAAGGAACTGGTTGCGGCGCAGGGTGATGCATTCCAATTCTGGGCGGATCTGTTCGATCCAGGTGGCAAAGCTGATCCGCTCAGGCTGTGGCACCAAGCCCGCCTGCTCGTGGATGGAGAGATCCAGCATGTTCTGAACCATACCCAGCATGCTCTTGGCGGTCCCTTCGATCCGGCAACGCTGGCGTTTCTCTGTTGGCGAGGCGCCTTCTCCCAGCAGATCCACACTCGCCAACAGGGTACCCAGCATGTTTTTCAGATCATGCACGACAAACTGCAGAAGCTCGTCCTTGCGAGCCTGCAGCGTGAGAATGGCTTCCGTGTCTCGACGCAGTTCCGTGCGCAGGTGGCGTAGCCGGATCAGGCTTCGAACTCGGGTCCGAAGTTCCGTGGGCAGCAGGGGCTTGCGAAGGAAATCATCGACCCCGGCCTGAACTGCCTCGGCATGACTTTCGGGGCGTTCGTCCATGGTGATGACCAGCACGGGCACATCTTCGCCGCCTTCCAGGGAACGCAGGTGTCGGCAGACCTCCAGACCATGAAAATCAGGCAGGAGGAGATCCAACAACACCAGATCTGGCAGGCCCTCATCCAGCGTTGCAATGGCCTCAGCGCCTGTGGCCGCATCTGAAACCCGGTACCCATTGTCCACCAGCAGCCTGCGAAGGAATTCGCGCGTGACCGCCACATCCTCCACCACCAGCACGTGGGCCCCGTGGTCGGCACGGCGGTAGGGTCGCTGGGGGAGCGGGTTTTCCATGGGACGGGCCTCCTTCCAGCGGGCCAGCATAGCAGGAGGCTTTCTCCAGGAAGCCCCTTGGCCCTGGAAATGAGGCCACGCACTCCAGCTCGAGTGCGATCTGTTCTCATTCAAGCCATCAGGCCGGAGATAATGAACCTGGATGGTGATGGATGCTGCATGCGTTTTCAAGAACTGAACTGCTTCTGGGCGCAGATGGGCTTGCGAAGCTCGAAAAGAGCAAGGTGGCTGTGTTCGGCATTGGGGGCGTGGGCACCTTTGCCGTGGAGGCACTGGCCCGTTGCGGAGTGGGCCACTTGGTCCTCATCGACGATGACCGCATTTGCCTTACCAACCTCAACCGGCAGCTCCACGCCACCCGCAAAACGGTGGGACAGCTCAAGGTGGAGGCCATGCGGAACCGAATCCTGGAGATCAATCCCAAGGCCCAGGTGACCCTGCACCAGAAGTTCTACAACCCAGGTTCTGCGGACGAACTCATTGCCCCGGACCTGAACCACATCCTGGATTGCATCGATACGGTGACCGGGAAACTTGATCTGGTCATCGAGGCCCATCGGCGCGGGATCCCCATCATCAGTTGCATGGGCACCGGCAACAAGCTGGACCCCACCCGTCTGGAAATCGCCGATATCGCTAAAACCATCAACTGCCCCCTGGCCCGCACCATGCGCAAGGAACTCCGCAAGCGGGGTGTGAACCACCTTAAGGTGGTCTATTCCCAGGAGGAAATCCTGGTGCCCCAGGTGAACGAGGACAACAACTGCATGGAAAACTGCATTTGCCCCAAGGGCACGGAACGCACCTGCAGCTCCCGCCGCCAGATTCCCGGCAGCGTATCCTTCGTGCCCTCGGTGGCGGGTCTCATCATGGCGGGAGAAGTCATCAAGGCGCTCGTCAAGGCCTGAGACTTGGCCCCGCATGACGGCCGATCCATTCAACCAGGTCCTGCAGGGGAGCCGCAGTGGGTGCTCGGTCAGGGACCCGATCCCAGGAAAAGCCTGGAAGAAGGTCATGTACCGAGCAGGGCTCCGGTCGATCCAGGCACCCCAAGGAATAACCCAACCAACCCACCATTTCCGCGATGGCAATCCCTTGGTCTTGCAGTTCCTGAAGGCCCAGGGCCCCGTACCGTTTACCCAGTCGGGTACCGTCCGGAGCAGCCACCAGGGCCACGTGCGCATAAGCTGGGTGCGGAAGGCCCAAAGCCGCCTGCAGATGAAGCTGAGTGGCCGTTACGCAGCGCAGATCCGCGCCGCGCACCACCTCCGTGATGCCCTGGGCTCCATCATCCACCACCACGGCGAGATGGTAGGCAAAGCAGCCATCGCGTCGATACAGAAGGGGGTCTCCGGTGTACTGATGGGGATCATCCCGCTGGAGCCCACGCACCTGGTCTTCCCACGCCACTTCCCCCACAGGCAGATGAAACCGCACTGCATCGGCCTTGGCCTGGGTTAAGGAGCGGCCTCGACAGGATCCGGGATAGGGCCGCAGGCCATCCTCTCCGTGGGGCGCCGAAGCCATCAGGGCCAAATCCTTGCGGGTGCAGGTGCAGGCGTACAAGGTCCCCTGGGCTTGGAGGGTCGCCAGCGCCTCGCCGTAGGTTGTTTCCCTTGCCGACTGTCGGAGCACGGACTGATCACTGACCAACCCCAGCGCCGCGAGGTCCTGAAGTTGCCGTTCGGCCAATTCCACCCGGCAGCGATGACGGTCCACATCCTCGATGCGAACGAGCCACTGACCGCCTTTGACCTTCACGGACAACCATGAGGCCAGGGCCGTGCGCAGGTTGCCCAGGTGCAAAATCCCAGTGGGCGAAGGCGCAAATCGGCCCACGGCTGGTGCGCATGCGGATGTCGGTAGGTCAGTTCGCACTAAACGTCCTCGAAAATAGTTTCTCAGATTCAGGGGACCGCATCCTGCACGGGCTCTGGTAGAAAGGAGGCATGTCCACGACCCATTCTTTCCGACTGGCGATGCTTCTGGTGTCAGCCCTATGGCTTTCGGGCTGTGGGGGAAGTGGCAGCGAAGGCACACCACCACCTGCGCCGCCGGTGGTCACTGACTTCACACCCACCAGTCCCCGTTTATCCAAATCGCCTCTGATCAATGATTTGCAATTACTTTCAGCCCCAGAAATGGGTGGGAGGAAACTGGGCAGCCCCGGCAATGAAGCCGCTCGAACCCTGCTAGAGCAGCGTTTTACCAGCCTTGGGCTCACGGCCTTGGGCGCCAGCTATCGAATCCCTTTCACCTCGCCATACGGCAACGGCGTCAATGTGGCGGGCTACCTTCCTGGCAGCCAGTTCCCAGATGAGTTCATCCTGCTCACCGCTCATTTCGACCACATTGGTTCCAAAAATGGTCAGGTGGTCTGCGGGGCAGATGACAATGCCTCGGGTACCGCGGCAGTGCTTCAGTTGGCTGAGTATCTGAAAAACCATCCCCCGGCCCGCTCCGTGGTGTTCGGCCTGTTTGACGGCGAAGAGGCGGGCCTTCTGGGGTCGGAAGCCTTTGCTTCTGCCCCTCCGGCACCCGTGACCTTGGCCAAAATCAAGGTGGTGCTCAACCTGGACATGATCGCGCAGGGCACCCAGGGACGTATTTTCGTGGGTGGCACCTCCTACACCGCAGCCCTTAAACCGCATCTCGTGAGCGGATTTGCAACCTCCAAGGTGGCGGTCATCCCTGATTTCGAGCAGTACGATGCCTACTCCGACCAGGGTCCCTTCCTGGACCGCGGGGTGCCCTTCCTGTTTTTCTGTGTCGGCGACGATGATCCCTTCTACCACACCGTGAACGACACCTTTGATCGGATTCCCCAGGTGTTCTACTGGGCCACGGTGGAAGCCATCCTGGAAACCTTCCTCCGCATCGACGGCCAGCCCACCCTTCCGGAAATGGCGGCACCAGCCCGACAAATTCCGCCCTTCTCGGTGCGATGGAACTCGAATCTCTGGGGCTTAAAGCACCACGATAACTGAGGCATCCCGCTTCCTCGTTGATGGGTCCCATGTCACGCAGCCAATCCATCTGGGGTACCTGGCCACCCGTGTTCCGGGCACTGGCCACCCAGGCCATGGCCTTTCTCCCGATCGCACTGCTGGCATGGGCATTGCCCGCGCGGCTTCCCCTCTGGTTCTGGGTCCTTCTGCAGGGTATCCTGGCCGCCAGCCTAGCCTGGGGATGGGGCCTCGGAAAATGGTGGCGGGCTTTTCAGATCCTCCTGCCCATGGCCCTGGTGTGGCAATTGGGGCATGCGTTCCCCCACTGGTTTTACCCGGCCTTGCTGGCAGTGCTTCTCCTGCTCTTCGGGGGCGGCATGCTCACGCGCGTGCCCCTTTACAACTCGGGAACGGCGGCGTGGCAGGCGCTGCTCGAACTGATCCCCGAAGGCGAGGCCATCCGGGTGGTGGACCTGGGCGCCGGCTTGGGCGGCCCCTTGGCCTTCCTGGCACGGCATCGCCCCATGGGCCAGTTTCTGGGTGTGGAGGCGTCGCCCCTGGTCTGGCTTATGGCATGGGTACGCTGCCTGCCCCTGCGGCCAAACTGCCGCATTCGCTTCGGGAGCCTCTGGCACCTGCCCCTGCAGGAAATGGATCTCGTTTTTGCGTTCCTCTCCCCGGCACCCATGGCGGCCCTCTGGCACAAGGCCACCCGGGAAATGCGGCCAGGCACCCTGCTGGTCAGCCACAGTTTTGCCATTCCCGGCGTGGCATCCGAGCGCCGAATCCCCCTGCCCGGCCTGCCCGGTGCCTGCCTGTTGATCTACCGAATTCCGGATTCCGCGCCAGAAACCCAGCTGCCGCTCCTATAGTTAAGCATTCCGTGGATCAGCCGAAAGCTAGGAAGGGGCCCTTTTCATGTTCGTAATTATCGGATTCATTGTCGTGCTGGCGGCCGTTCTCGGAGGGTACTTCTGGGAAGGCGGCAAGATCGCCACCCTGCTGCATCCCCTCGCTCCCGAAGGCACGATCATTTTCGGCGCGGGCCTTGGCGCCTTCTTGGCGGGCAACACCCCGGCCGTCATCAAAGCCGTGGTTGCCAATATCGCCAAACCCCTCAAGGGCAGCAAGTACACCAAGGCCGTGTACATGGAATCCCTGATGATGCAGTACGAAGTCTACGTGAATATCAAGAAAGGCGGCCTGTTGGCCCTGGAACAGGATGTGAACGACCCCCACGGTTCCAACATTTTCAAGAAATACCCGGCCATGGTTCACGACCATCATGCCCTGGACTTTTTCTGTGACTCCATGAAGCTGCTCATCAATGGCAGCGCCAAGATTGATGAAATTGATCAGGTCATGGAAATGGATCTGGATGTGCACCATGCGGAAAGCGCTGCGCCGGGTGCCGCCGTGAACAACCTCGCCGATTCCATGCCTGCCTTCGGCATCGTGGCCTGCGTCATGGGCGTGGTGATCACCATGGGCTTCCTGGACCAGCCTCCCAACATCATCGGCGCCAAGGTTGGCGGCGCCCTGGTGGGCACCTTCCTCGGCATTCTGCTGGGCTATGGCTTCATCTCACCGCTGGCCAAGAACATCGACCAGGTCAATGCCACCGAATCCCATTTCTTCAACGCCATGCGCGCCGGCCTCGTCGCTTTTGGCAATGGTGCCGCCCCTGTGACCGCCGTGGAATTCGCCCGTCGAAACATCCCCTCCACTGAACGGCCCGGCTCCCAGGAGCTGGAGGAAGTGGTCCGCCAAATCAAACCGAGGTAGACCATGCCCGTCGAAGCCCCGTACTTTCCCATTGTCAGTGCCCCCCTCGAAATCGCCGGAGGCGATTGTCGAGTGGAAGTGGTCCGCCAAATCAAACCGAGGTAGCGTGCAGGCATGGCTGAGCAACACCCCGAAGTCAAAATCATCGTCAAAAAGAAAAAGGGCGGGCATGCCGCAGCCCATGGCGGTGCCTGGAAAGTAGCCTACGCCGATCTGGTGACGGCCATGATGGCGTTCTTCCTCCTCATGTGGCTACTCAATAGCGGCAGCGCCGAGGTAAAGAAATCCATCAGCAAGCACTTTGCGGAAGGCCCCGGTTTTTGGGACACCACCAGCGGTAAGGAGATGATCGAAACCTATAACAAGGGCATCCTGCCTGGGGGTCGCGGCATGTCCCCCTTGCCCGGTGAAGGTGGCGAAGGTGGCCTGGATCCTGCTGCCATGGAAAAAGAGCGGGCCGCCATGGAGGAAACCGCCACCTCCATCGAACAGGCCTTCAAGCAGGACAAACTCCTGCAGGCTTTCCAGGATCAGATCTCTATGGATTTTACGGAGGAAGGTCTACGGATTCAGATCCAGGACAAGGCCGCCCATGTGCTGTTCGATTCGGGCAGTTCCAAGGTGAAGCCCTATACCCTGTCCATCCTCAAGGAAATCGCCATGGAACTGGGCAAACTGCCCAATCGGGTGGTCATCGGCGGTCATACCGATGCCCAAAAATACGCGAGCCAAGCCTACACCAACTGGGAGTTGAGTTCCGAGCGGGCCAATGCGGCCCGGCGGGTGCTCGAATCTTCCGGCCTCAAAGAAGGCCAAGTGTGCCGCACCACGGGTTATGCCGACACGACGCCCCTGGAAGGCCATGACCCCAAGGATCCCCAGAATCGCCGCATCTCCATCGTGGTGCTCTCTGCCGCCACCGAGCAGGCCGAGGTCAAGCGGCAGAAGTCCAAGGGCAGTCGAGATTTCAAGTAGGTTTTCGGGAACCCGGAGCCCTCATCTCCCATTCCTTGCGTATGTTCCTCCCACTGGAAGCTCCGCCTCCGCCCACCGCCGCCCTTGTCAAATTTTGCGGCCCACCCACGCGGCCCCTGAAAGGGGTTGTGCCGACTTCGGGCGGGTTTTCCCTGGCGCGGGGCACCAAGGCAGCCTTGCGGGAAATCCCAGGGGCCGTGGTCGTGGTGGAAGACGAAACTCCGGTTTTCCTCACGAGACTGCCGCCCAGCCTGCGCATCACGCCCTGGAACTTTCGCATCTTTGGCGGGCAGGAGCAGGTTGGGTTCCCCGGCACGCCTCCCATGCCGGTCTGGCTGGATCCCAACATCACCATGTCGGGTGGGAATGTGGTCAATCGGGTCTACAGCTTTGGCGGCGGGAATTTTTAAAGCAGGCTTGGCAGCAGGCGCGCTGCCTGGTCCCGAGCCAGCTTGGCGGCCTCGATGGCGTGGCCCGCGGCGGTCTCGGCATTTTGTTGTGGGGTTAGCAGTGCCACACATTGGTCCCGCAACCGGGTGAATTCACCCTGGGGATCAGCCAGGTGGCGCTGGGCGGCCAGTTCAAAGACCTTCAAGAAACACTGCACCGCATCGCAGGCGGCACTCACCACTGGGGCTGGACTGCGATGGTCCACCTGGAGCGCCAGGGCCGTGGCCAGGAATCGCAGGCCATCCTCGAACCGACGAAAGGGTTCCCCGCCCGGTCCGGCCGAACTGTGGGGCTCGGTCATCCCTTGCCCTCGGGGGGCATCACCGCATACTCACCGGTGAAACAGGCATAACAGAAGCCCTGGCCGCCCGGATCCTGCATGGAGCCTTCCAGGTCCTCGACGGTGAGGAAGCCGAGGCTATCGGCGCCCACGAATTCGCAAATTTCCTGGATGCTTTTTTGGGCGGCGATGAGCTGATCCCGGGTGGGCGTATCAATGCCATAAAAGCAGGAATGGGTGGTAGGTGGGCTCGAAATGCGGAGATGGATTTCTGCCGCCCCTGCCTGGCGTACCATCTGCACGATCTTGCGCGAGGTCGTACCACGCACAATGCTGTCATCCACCAGTACCACCCGTTTGCCTCGCAGCAATTCCCGGCAGGGGTTGAGCTTCACCTTCACACCGAAGGAACGGATGCTCTGCTTGGGTTCAATGAAGGTTCGCCCCACATAATGGTTGCGCACCAAGCCGAAATCGAAGGGAATGCCACTGGCCTCGGAATAGCCAAGGGCAGCGTGGACGCCGCTGTCGGGCACGGGCACCACCAGATCAGCCTCCACCGCATGCCGCCGCGCCAGGCAGCGGCCCATTTCCCGGCGGGTGCCCATGACGCTGCGACTGAACACAAAGGAATCGGGCCGGGCAAAGTAAACGTGTTCGAACACGCAGGGCCGTGGCTCCGCCTTGGTCAGCGCAAAGCGGGAACGCAAACCCTTGGCATCGATGACGATCATTTCACCCGGCAGCACCTCGCGCTGGTATTCCGCATTCACCAGATCAAAGGCCGTGGTCTCACTGGAGAACATCCAGGCATCATCCAGGCGGCCCAGGGCCAGCGGTCTGAAGCCACGGGGATCCCGCACAGCGATGAAAAGATCCTCGGCCAGGATCAGTAGTGAAAAGGCCCCTTCGGCCTGGTTCAGGGCTTCCACCACGGCTTCTTCCAGGGTGTCGGCCTTGGCCCGATTGATCAGGGCCAGGATCACTTCGGAATCCGAAGGGCTCGTGAACACTTGGCCTTCGGCAATGAGCCTGGCCCGAATTTTTTCCGTGTTGGTGAGATTTCCGTTATGACACAGGGCCACTTGGCCGAAGCGTCCGCGCACCAGAAAGGGATGGGCTGCGCTGGCCACGTTGCCACCCGTGGTGGAATAGCGTGTGTGACCAATGGCCGAATCGCCCTTCAGCCGATCCAGCACGGATTCCGTGAAGACATCCGCCACATAGCCCAGCCCTTTGTGCAGGATCAGTTCCCGACCATCCCGGGTGCAGATGCCCGCGGCTTCCTGTCCACGGTGTTGCAGGGCATACAGGCCCAGATAGGTCTGTCGGGCGGCTTCGGGTTGCTGAAAGATCCCGAAAACACCGCATTCGTCCTTGAAAGGCATAGGACCCCCAAAGAGCCATCATAAACTGCCGCCGCACGATGCCGTAGTCTTGATCTCTGCGCCCGGATGAGCATCTGAACCTAATTCCGGCCGGGCGCACCCCTGATTGAACCCGGAGTCCCAATGACCCAACGTTTGACCCTACGATTGCTTCCCCTCCTGCTCGCTGGCAGCCTGCTGCAGGCGGACACCCTCACCGACCTGAAAACCGCCCTCACCCGGTTGAATGGCCAGGAAGCCCTGAAAGCCAGCATGGATTACGCCTTCTGGAGCAAGCAGGGGGATGACAAGAAGCCGATCATCACCGAGGGTAAAGCCACCACCCTGGTGGAGGATGGTCCCCAGGGCCTGAAGATGTCCTGGAACCGTGCGCTGATCCAGACGGCCAGCCTGGAAGCCAAGCTCCAGGCCAAGGATCCCGAAAAGAAAGGCACCACTCGCCGCGCCATCGAAGCCCTGAAGGCCATCGACGTGAGCGAATACCTCAACGGCGCCGAAGAGTTGCTGAGAACCCTTGAACAAAGCCAGCTCCTGGAGGAAAAGGGCGAAACCTGGCAGGGCAAGCCGGCCAAACTGCTGCAATTCAAGCTCATCCCCAAGCTTTCCAAGCAGGATCAGAAATACGTGAAAGAAATGGAGGCCACGGCGAAGGTCTGGGTTGGCGCCGATGGAATGCCCTTGGCGGCCGAAACCCAGGTCCACACGAAGGGCCGAGCCTTGCTGGTCATCAGCTTTGAACAGCAGCAGAAGGAGACCTATCAATTCACCCGGGTGGGCAACCGCCTGGTGGTCACCCATCACACCAAGGAGAACAGCGGCTCCGGAGGCGGAGAACGCGGGCAATCCAAGAGCGTGGTCACGGTGAACCTGAGCTAAGGCTGGGTTTTATAGTTGGTCATTCAAAGCGCAGGTGCATCGCAGAGAACGACTACTCCACCACTTGCACCGCACCATCACCTGAACCACTGGCCGAGGTGGTGGTCAGCCGGTGCAGGCTGCGCAGCAGCACCGTGCCATCCTCGGAGGGGGCAACCCCGGGCCGAAGGTGGAAGTCCTCCAACTGGATTTCCAGACTGGCCATATCGCCGGCGGTGAAGCTGCCGCTGAAGTAGCTGAGCGCGAGCAGACCCGGTGCAACCTCCGCGAGGTAGGCATAGGCCGGAACCCCCTTAGGCACCGTCGTAGTCCAGACCCGACAGGCTTTGTCTCCAAAGCGAACCACCAGGTTCTGACGCACGGTCTGCTCGGTGGGGCCCGAAAAGTAGAGCATTCGCTCCACCTGCGCCAGCACCAGCGCTTGCGAGAACCCGGCATTCCGTGGCTGTTGAGCCTCCAACCGCCAGGCTCCCATCCGGGCCTTTTTAACGCGATTCGCCGTACTGACTACCGGGGTCGGCACCAGCGCGAAGCGTGTCTCGATCGCCACTGGATCGCCTTGCATCCGGATTTTCACACGGTATTCCAGGCTGCCTAGATTCGGCTCAGGAACGCCAGCACCCAGCACAAGGGAAACACCCCACAGGCCAAGGAATCGCAAAATCGGCATGTCAATCACTCGCTGGATCGAACCACACCGGGGCAATGCGTCGCGCGGTGCCGCTGCGATCTGGAAGCCAGTCTATCTGCTCACTTCTGGGATAAAATCACGACATGCCCCTTTGCTTCGATCTGGACGGAACCCTTGGCAGCTTCGGCGGTGGCTACCTGTTGTTGCGAAAAGCCCTGGGCGAGCTCTGGGGACAGGAACCCAGCGCGGAGGAACTCCAGGGCTGCAAGGGATCTACAGATTGGGAAATCGTGGATGAACTCCACCGCCATCGGTTTGGTCAGCCGCTAGGCCTCCAGGATTACGAGGCCTATGATCGCGCTTGCCTGGCCCACTTCCAGACCACCTTTCACCCCGAGGGCCGCAAGGCAGTGATTCATCAAGGCCTGGTAACCGGCATGACCCAGCTGGTGGAAGCGGGCCATCGGGTGTGGCTGGTGTCTGGCAATACCCCGCTGGTATTGGATTTCAAGGCACACATGCTGGGGGTGGACCCTCGCATTCCGCGCCTGGGAAGCCTGCCCCACCTGGATCGGGTTGGTCTCATCCGACAAGCGCTGAATGGCTGCCCGGGTCCGCACCTCTATGTGGGCGATCGCCCCCACGACCGTGATGCCGCCGCCCAGGCCAACGTCCCTTTTCTGGCCGTGGGCGAGGCCGTACCTGGCGATCACCCTGTGCTGAGCCCTGAAGCGGAGGCAGAACAGCTATTGGCAGCCGTGGCAAGGCTGACCGAGGGGAATCACAGACCCATGCCTTAAGGCAGTACTTCGAAACTCTCCAGAAAGGCCTGCGCCTTTGGGTCCTTGGCCTTGGTGACCGAGGCCTCGGCACGGTGAAGGCGTCCCCGACGGATGATGAGAATGCCTTCCAGATGGCTTCCAGAAGGGCTCATCGCTTGATACCGGATCCCCATCCCCTTTCCAACGGGGAGCCGTGCACGATCCACCTTGCCAAACCGTTTCAACAGCCAGGCGTAGTAGGTTTCCACCGCTTCCTCGGGCGTGCTGCCACCCTGTGTTCCCGGGGGCAAATTACCCACATCCACCTGGAAATTCTGATCAAGCTGTATGGCCGGATGGTAGGCGCGACTGAACCATTCGATGGCGCCGAAGGGGGTCTGCTCGGAAAACCGATAATTCAAGGGAGGCCCAGGAAACACCGCGGCAAAGCCCAACTTCTCATCCCGGTAGGGGACGGGCTTGTCGCGGGCACAACCCATCACCACCAGCGCTGCAGCTGCCAATATCCAAACGCCTTTGCTGTTCATGGTCGCCTCTTCAATCCATGGAATCGGACGCTGTCGTGCGTGACTCAAGTCTGGTTTTAGCCCCCGCATGACCCGCGTCGGCGGCTTTCTGAAGCCAAGTGGCCGCTTCCCCCGGGTTGCGGGGTCCCGCAATGGTCCAACTCAGCAGATCCGCCATCAGGAACATGGCCTCCACATGGCCCGCCTCGGCGGCCTGTCGCAACCACTGTTTGGCCGTCACAGGATCCTTGGGTTTTTCGTGGGTACCACGGAGGTAATCCAAGCCCACTCGAAAACAAGCCTCGGTGTCACCGCGGGCTGCGGCGGAATCCTGACGCCGGGTGCGCCAACCGTACCGCATCCCCTTTCGGCATCGCATGGCCACCAGACCCGTGCCAACCAAGCTGAGCCCAAGCGTAGCAAAGATGGGCTGCCAAACCGGGGTGGCGAGCATCGTAATGCCCCAGACATAGACGAACAGCGCGAGGAGAACCAGAAGCAGCACACCGCCCACCACCAGCAGCCAGGGAAAGACCGAAGCGGTTGCCAGACTCAAAAAAAAATCATCCCACGCGGATCGCAGCTCCTGCCACACCCGCTGCGCCGATCCGTGTTCACCCGTCTGAATGCGATTGAGCGCGCTGCATCGAAGGTTTTGGATCACCTCCACTTGCCCCAGCCGATCCCGCCAGAGCGCTGCCTGCTCGGGGTTTCGTTCGGTGCCGTCTCCATTTTCGAAGGCCGTAACCAGCCAGACCATGGCGGGCGCGAAGCCGCGCTTGGCGCTCTGCACGTACCAGCGATGGGCTTCCTGGCCATTCCGAGTGGCCCCTTCACCCCAGCGAACCATCTCGGCGAACTGAAACGCGCCCTCTGAATGGCCCTGCTCGGCGGCCCGACGAAAATAGTCCCGGGCGCTCACCCGGCCACCCACCCCCAAACCGCCTTCTGCCAGATAGAGCCCATATTCAAACAGCGCTTCTGGGTGGTTGCGCTGGGCGGCTTCCTGCAGAAAGGCCAGGGCCTGATCAGGGTACCGGGAGGCCATGGCCCATCGATACCAGACTTCAGCCTGCCCCACGTAACGCGAGGCCCAGCGCCGACGCAGGGGCATCTCCAGACCGCCAAAAAAGGCATTCTGCGAAGGATCCGTAGTGCCGGAGGAACGCACCGCCCACCGGCCATAGAAGACGCCCAGGGTCACCGCACCGATCAAGGCCAGGGGAACGAGCACCAGCCCGTTCCCCGCGATGATGCGCAGCAGCAGCCATTGAAGGCCCCAGGCCACCAGCGCCAGGGCAGCCACGATCAGCAGACCCCGCCACCGCCAAAGCCCTGAATTCACCGTTGGCTCAGCCACAGTACGCCATCAGTTTGCAGGTTCGCCGACATGCCCCAGCACCCGGTGCACCACCGCCAGTGCTTCCCGCACACTGAATGGCTTGGAAAGGAATCCTGCGAGGCCCTTCTCTTTCATGGCCGCGGTGGCCTCCTGCTGGCTGTAGCCGCTCATGAGCACCACAGGAACCTCTGGCGCCATGCGCTGGATTTCGCTAAAGACCTCATCCCCACCCATGCGTGGCATGGTGAGATCCAGCAGCACCATGCGAATGGAAGACCGGTGCCGCACAAAGGCGCCAAAACCATCCACGCCATCCGCAGCCTCGATGACCCGGAATCCCGCTTTTTCCAGCCCCTGACGCAACACCGAACGAATGGTGGGCTCGTCATCCACCAGAAGGATGAGCCCGGGCCCACCCACGATGGGTGTTCCCTCATCACCTTCATCGGGAATCTCGGGCTCTTTTTCCGCCACGGGGAAGAAAATCCGGAATGCCGAGCCTTCGCCAGGTGCACTTACCGCGTGGAGCGCCCCCTGGTGCTCCCGGGCGATGCTTTGCACGGTCAGCATGCCCAAACCGCGACCCGGATGTTTGTTGGTAAAGAAGGGATCAAAAATCCCACTAAGGGTGTCCTCGGACATGCCCCGTCCGCTGTCCTTCACCTCGAGATAGACATATTCACCAAGCAGGGACGAGGCTTCAGAATCCTCGCTGCCATCCATGTACTTCATGGCCGTGGTGAGGGTGATTTCCCCAGCGCCATTGCCAATGGCTTCCATGGCGCTGACCACCAGATTCAGCATGGCGTACCGCACCTGATTGGGGTCCGCATTCACCTTGGGCAAATCATTTTCCAATTCCAGAACCAGGTTTACATTTTCCGGCACCAAGCTTTCCACCAGGGGCAGCCCCTCCCGGATGCTGTCGTTCAGTTGATGGCGCATCACATGCACACGACCGCGCCCGGCGTAGGCCAACATCTGGCGGCAGAGCTTGGAAGCACGATCCGTGCTTTCCCCGATCCGGGTGAGCCTTTCTCGAAGGCCATCCGAATCCCGGGTTTCCAGGCCCAGTTCCACAAAACCTTGGATACCCATCAGGATGTTGTTGAGGTCATGGGCCAACCGCCGGGCCAGCATCCCCAGGCTTTCGAACTCATGGGCCTGCACCAGCGCGGCTTCGTAGGAACGCTGTTCCGTGATGTCGTGAACCACCACCAGGATTTCCCAGGGGCGGCCATCGGAATGTCGGGCGAAGATCACCCGGCGGCTGCGGAACCAACGATATTCACCCCATTTGTTACGAATGCGGTAGACCTCTTCCTGCACCGTTTCAGCGTCTTGTTTCGTGGTTCCCCTTGGCTCGAGGAGTCGCTCCCAACGCTGGGTCACGCCCCGCACATCATCAGGGTGGAGCAGTTCGTTGAAGAAGGAGATGCCACCCTGGAGGAACTCATCCTTGGTGTAGCCCAGCAGCTTTTCCACGGCCTGATTCAGGTACAGGTAGGACTGGGTATCCACCTCGATGATGGCGTGGATGTCCTGGGAAAGCTCGGCCACCCGCTCGATGTATTCTTCGCCGTGCTCCAAGGCCAGGTTCACTTTTTGGCTCTGGTGAGCCATGCGGTTGTAGAGCATCAAACCCAGGCCGCCCATGAGCAGGGCGGAGGCCACCAGCAGCCAATGGGTTGGTTCCGTGGCCGTAAAAAGCATCCAGGCCACCACCAGGAAATTCGCGATAAAAAGCCCCAGGAGCAAATACGGCCATGACAGCCTGCGGAGCTTCGATTCGGTCATCTTTGGACTCCCGGTCTCGGGTGAGGATGTGCTGAATCTAGTGCATGAAAGGTCGGGCTTCCACCCCTATTTCAGTTCAGTTTTCTTTTAGGGCCGCTTCCAACGCTTTCTCGACCCGGCCCGGATAGTAGCCGCTCCAGCGTTCCCGCAGCCGCCCTCGACGATCCACAATCAGAGTCGTTGGAATGCCGCCAATGGAACCGAAGGCGTCTAAAGCCCCTGATTCAGCTGGGATGAAAGCTTCCAATCCCAGCTTGGCATTGGCATCCAAAAAGGGTTTCACATCGCCCCAGCCGCCCCGATCCACCGAAATGGGCAGCACCACAAAGGTCTCTCCGCCCTTCTTCTGCAGGGCAGCCACTTCCGGCAAGCTGGCTCGGCAGGGCGGGCACCAGGTGGCCCAGACATCCACCACCAGCACTTTGCCCGTGAACTCTGCCAGGCTGCGCCGCTGGCCGGTGGCATCCAAAAAGCTCACCTGACTCACAAGTTTTCGGGAGGATGCGCTGCCTGGGCTTTTGTCACCGCCGCCAAAACCGCACCCACTGAGCAGGGCGACCGTGAGAACAGGAAGAAGGCATCGGCGGACCTGGATCATGGCGAAACTCCCGTGCCAGGATACTGGAATGGCAACTCATCCTTTGCTTTCCCCCGAAAACCTTTCGAAACTCCCGATGCCCCGGGTGCTCCTGGATTGCCGGCCCGGCACCGAGCCCTTTGCCGCTGGTCACCTTCCAGGCGCCCTCCATGCCGACCTTGATCGCACCCTCAGTTCCGCAACCGGGCCGGGCTTCGACCCCGCGCGGGGCGGCCGCCATCCCCTGCCGTCCCTGGCCACCTGGGCAAACCAATTGGGGGAATGGGGCATCACGCCGGAAACCTGGGTGGTGGCCTACGACGGCGCTTCCGGTGGCAACGGGGCTGCACGGCTCTGGTGGATGCTCCGCGCCTCAGGACATGCCAAGGTTGCGGTGTTGGACGGCGGGCTCAAGGCCGCCCAGGAGGCGGGCCTGGAATTAACCGAAACCGTTGCGACACCTGTCCCGGCGGCGCCCTACCCGGTCCACCCATGGACCTTGCCCCAGGTGGATCTGGCTGTGGTCGATCAGGTACGCAGCGACCCCGCCTGGAAACTACTGGATGTGCGCTCCCCCGAGCGATGGCGCGGCGAGGTGGAGCCCTTCGATCCCGTACCCGGCCGCATCCCCGGCAGCCTGAACCTAGCCTGGGGCGAAAACCTGAATGCCCAGGGACGATTCAAAACCCCATGGGAATTACGAAAAATCTATTCGGCCCTGCTCGGTGATACGCCCGCCAACCATCTCGCCGTCCATTGCGGCAGCGGCGTAACCGCCTGCCATACCCTGCTGGCGCTGGAAGTGGCCGGCCTTCCCGGCGCCTCCATCTACATGGGCTCGTACAGCGAATGGTGCCGGAGCGGCAAAGCCATTGGGAAGGGATGATCAGGGCTTGAGCCTCGGACCAAGGCGAAAGCCTTCGGTTCTTGGACTTCGAATCCCTTCCGCTCACTCAGCCCTACGGAAACAGGGATTCGCTCCGGTCCTTCGGGCCTGCGTTCCGCACGAATCGCAAGGCTTTCTGTCCCGGCTCGACAGCCCACTGGGCTGTCTCCCTCGGGCCAAGGCGAAAGCCAGCGATTCTTGGACTTCGAATCCCTGGCTCCGCCACAGCGGCCTGGAGGCAGGGATTCGTTCCGGCCCTTCGGGCCTCCACTCCGCACGAATCGCAGGGCTTTCTGTCCCGGCTCGACAGCCCACTGGGCTGTCTCCCTCGGGCCAAGGCGAAAGCCAGCGATTCTGTGACTTCGAATCCCTGTCTCTCCGAATATGAAAGAGCCGCCCGGAGGCGGCTCAGTCTGGCGGAGAGACAGTCCGCTTACCCGGTGTCTGCTAGGGTCCGGCCGAATGCGAAGGTTCATTCTTTCAATTGTTATAGCTTGATTTGCGAATTGCACGGACGTGCCCGCGTCCACCTGAATTCATCGACAATCAGGTTCTGGGTATGGGTATAGATATGGGTAGAATTGGCCTTGAATTCACCCTTGGTGAGGCCAATGTATGGGTAGCGGACGGAACAAGCTGAGTGCAGCGAAGGTTGCAAAATGCTCGCAACCAGGTTACCTGCTCGATGGCGGGGGCCTATACCTACAGGTGACGGCGCGAGCCGTTCCAAAGAAGGAAGGGAAGCCTCCTACCGCCTCAGGCGGGGTGACCAAATCCTGGACCTTTCGGTACCGGGACCGAGCCAACGGGAAACTTCGCGAATTGGGCCTGGGCTCCTATGTAGATGTTTCGCTGGAGGAGGCCCGCCGAAAGGCCACTGAGCTTCGTGCTTCCTTACGCGAAGGCAAGGATCCCAAAGCAGAACGCGACGCCCGGCGCGCAGGGCTGAAGGCCGAAGCGGCCAAGGGCATGACCTTCGATCAAGCGGCTTCCGCCTGCATTGCTGACCTTCGCGGAGGTTGGAAAAACGAAAAGCACGCGGATCAATGGATCAATACCTTGGCCACCTACGCTTCGCCGTTAATCGGCTCGCTGCCTATCGCCACGATCGACCTTCCACTCATCCGAAAAGTCCTGGACCCCATCTGGACCACCAAGAACGAAACTGCCTCCCGCGTGCGGCAGCGCCTCGAATCCGTGCTGGCGTGGGCCACCGTGAGCGGGTACCGAACCGGTGACAACCCAGCCCGATGGCGAGGCCACCTGGACCACCTCCTGCCCAAACCCTCAAAAGTGCAAAAGCCAAAGCACCATCCGGCGCTACCCTACGCCGAGATGGGTGCGTTCATGGCCGTTCTGCGCGAACGCACGGGCCTGGGCGCGCTGGCTCTGGAATTCACGATCCTAACGGCAGCCCGAACCGGTGAAGTCATTTCGGCCCGCTGGGAGGAGTTGGATCTCACTAAGAAACTCTGGACCATTCCCGCCGAACGCATGAAGGCCGGGAAAGAACACACGGTCCCCTTGTCGAAGCGTGCCCTCGAAATCGTCCGCGAACTGGAAAAGGTAAAAATCGGCCCCTTCGTTTTCCCGGGTGTCGAGGAGGGTGAACCCCTCTCCAACATGGCCATGAATGCCACGCTCAAACGCATGGAATACCTGGATATCACCGTCCACGGGTTCCGTTCCACCTTCCGAGATTGGGCCGGGGAACAAACCAACTTCCCCCGGGAGATCATTGAGCACGCGCTGGCTCATCAGCTCAAGGACAAGGCCGAGGCGGCCTATTCCCGGTCCACGATGCCCGAAAAGCGTCGAAAGCTAATGGAGGCTTGGGCGAAGTATTGCGACACCCAGGAAAGCTCGTATAGGCTCTTTAATGTTTAATCATTTCGCCCGCACACCTAACCAGTCGCTCAACCTGACGCTACCTCTTCCGGTTCCTATCAACAACGCCAAGCGCCGCCCCGGTAGCGCCGGTTCGCTCGATCGGTAGGCCGCCGCCTCGGGTGCCTGAAAAATGCTAAAATTGCCCATTCCGTGCTTCCAAGTTCGCCTTTGCTTTTACTAGTGCTACGGGATTTTCAACACTTACGTCTTTCAAAACCTGATTAGGCGAACTGGGGCTACTTCACACCCCTGTTTTTGGCCTCCCATCCGGCCAAAAACGGTCTGCCTAACACGATTCCCTCAATAGCTAGCTCTACGGGATTTTCAACACTTACATTTCTCATTCAACCTGTTTAGGCGAACTCAGCTCCGTTTTTCGAGTTCGTCTAATTCAAAGTGGCTGCATCCATGCCCCAATCCACAGAACGATCAACCATCCGCCTATCAAATGCAGAAGGCTCTGGCAGAAATGGAAGGCCAGCGCAGTCGCCGAAGGATTCCAACCTTGCTTAGCAACTGGCGCTTCTGGTCCTGTATTTCAATCCCAGTGTTGTTTTTTATCGCCTATGCTTGTTGAACATTCTTTACGCGCAAATGGCCGTCAGGGTTCTTCCCCAGTTCACCGGCGCCCTAACCTTCCGCTCAACCTGGACGCTGCCTCTTCGAGGCACCCTCCTCGACAACCGTTTTGATTTCTCTTCTCTACCTTTCCGCGCCGCTTCGGCAGCGCCGGTTAGCTTCCCTCGTTAGAGCGCCTCATGATCCTCAAGCCGATATTTGCGCTGGCCCAAATTGCACTTCTTGCACAGGCCACTGAACCGAGTTTTTCCGATATTGGCGTTGATGAAATTCAAGAATCAGCTACTGCTACAGTCGAAGGTTGCAACTATTTCCCATCTTTCAAAAGCGCAAAAGTCTCAAAGCTCCAAGTCTTAGCTTGGTATCGCGAAAAGGCTAAGCTGTCAGATCTTCCGGGCGCAGGGGTATGCCTTGACAAAGACTTTGTTTGTTTTGTTGATTGTGCCCTGGTCTGGGCTGAGGCAAACACTGAGTCCGGCAAAAGATGGTTCCTTGTTCAGATGGCGCGGAACCCAATGCACAGCGAACACCGAGTGCAACAAATGTGGCACGTCTACATGGTTTTAGACGGAGACGATGGGATCTGCCATTTCGCAGCTCCACCCAAATTTCGAGATATCCAAAAATCCATTTCCAACTTCAGATTCAAATCCAAGCCCGGTTGGGTTCGCTATGCCTCTCACATTAATGAAGTTCTTTGGCGTGAACACATTGGCGGTCCTACACCGGCGCTCTAACCAATCGTTCAACCCGGACGCTACCTCTTCGGGTTAATCTCTTCGACAAACGCTCTGCAGTCCTTCCTCTTTCACCTCGGTCGCTTCGGTAGCGACCGGTTAACTCAGTCGTTAGGCCTTTCGATGACGAAGTGGAATTCATGCCCAGAATGTGGAGCGCGCGTTTTTCGCTTTCCGATGTATTCCGGTGAGTCCTTGCCCGTTAAATATCAGTGCCCTTCATGTAGCGCTAAGCTAATTTTAGTTGGCCCAGTTAAAATCTATTTTTTGGCCGCGCCAATCATCATCGGGGCAGCTGTGTGGTGCATTACCAAAAATCATGGCTGGTGGATAATTGGTTTCACCACGTTTCTCGCTCTGGGCACTATCGATTTCTTTAAAATGAAATTGCAATCACGCAGCAAATGATTGGCCTAACCCTCCGCGCAACCCGGACGCAACCTCCGCGATTCGGCTCCATCAACCACCGCGCCGCTACGGTTGCGCCGGTTAGCTCCAATCGTTAGGCGTCACACGTATCCCCTGCACCTTTCAAAGGGAATTTTTATGCTAACAATAGTGTTTGGCTTCATTAATATTAATACCCCAACCATCGCACGCCAAAGAGAATCAAACACCCGTTGTATCAAAATCGATGGTTCAATCAAAATTCATCATTAAACCCGGTGAAACGCTATCATTGCAGTTTAAAAATTCTGGCACCATTTTGAGTGATCCAAAAATAGTCAATAGCTTTGAAAATGTTGAATCCGTTGTTAAATTTGAATTCACAAAAGAAGAATTCGGTCTACTTCTTACGGTTGAAAGCAAATTAAAAAAAACACTTCCAATACCGTGCACTAATGCGTTTGCGCGGATCAGAGAATCTTATAGAAACAAATGTTCTTTTGGTTAAACCGGAAGGATTCACAGGAGAACACTGGAGCGACCTTAATTGAAGAACTTGAATTATTTGATTTCAAGTTACTCGACAAACAATTATAACAGCTATTTTTCGCCTAACCATCCGTTCAACCCGGACGCTACCTCTTCCGGTCCCTTCCACCACCGCAACGCGCTGCTATCGGTAGCGCCGGTTAACTCCAGTCGTTAGGCGCCCCATGGAGATCAAACACAAGGCCTCGCATTTCGTTGTCGCTGTTCTGGCGGGTTTCTTTTTTATGGGCGGACCTATTGCAATCATGACATCCGTTGGTGAATTCCATTTTTTGATGGGCCTTCTTGTTGTTATTGGTGGTGTGCTTTCATTCTTTGGAGTTCATGGTTTATTGCAACGCGAGCATGACCTGATTTTAATCAATCAGCACGGCATAACCCAAATGAAAGGGAATACTGGCACATCAATTCATGCCGAAGATATTGAAATAATAAAAACATACGCCGATATATCTGGTCGCGGTATTTCAATTTTATTAAAACAAGGCGAGGTGATTTGCTTTGATTGTAGACATTATTGCTCACCCAAAAAATTCATCAAATACTGCAAAATGGCCGATCTGCCATGCGCCTAACCATTTGCTCAACCTTGACGCAGCCTCAACCCGTTGGCTTCACCCTCATGCTTTGATTTCTTCTCTCCCACAATCATCCCGCTATCGGCTGCGCCGGTTAGCTCGGGTCGTTAGGCCGTTAGTGATCGGGGAACCAACATGAGTGATGCCCTAAGTTCATCCCTTTCATCCGCGCCATCGGAGGGAGTTGCGACAAGCTCACTCGAGGCTGCGCTCAAGAAAATCAAAACTGCTGCAATTGCGGGTGCGATTTCCGCCGGGATGACTCTTGTTTTCGTCCTCATTTCAGTTCTTATCACCCCTTTTTTCAAAATGACATGGGCTAGCCTCGTCGACGTCGCACTAATCGCAGGGCTTTCGTATGGGGTTTATCGAAAGAGTCGTGTTTCCGCCCTTGCTCTTCTTTGCTATTTTGTTTATGCGAAAATCTACTTTTTCTTCATTGATCCTTTGTATGCTTCAGCGGGGCTTATTACAGGTGCAATTTTCATTTACTTTTTTTATCAAGGTGTTATTGGATGCATTCAGTATTCGCGCATTATTAAACTTACTCAGGATGAATCATTATCTACTAATCCAAGTAAAAAGAATCTAAAGATTAGAGTGTTTTGGGGAAGTATTTTGCTTCTCCATTTCTCTTGTTTGGCATTTTTGCTTTGTTCCTTGAGTTTTCGAAAATTAAAGGTAATGCCCATCAAGATTTTACTTTTGGGTTATTACTTCATTGGGGACAATTTATTATGCCTTATCAATTTTTGCTCTCGCCATTCTTACCAGCACAGTAAAAGATCAAATCTTGGCTATTCAAAATTGGGTATGTTTTTGTCATGTCCATTCTTGTATTCATTATATCTATCGTTCCACCGGTGGTTTATAAGGCTATTTCAAACACGCAAATGGGCATAATTTCCTGGGTCTGAAATATTCGCTAAGTTATATGAAATATTACGATTTTTCTTGATCCCATTCGCAGTCATTTTGTTCAATGTTGCCGTTATGGTGTCACTTGTCTTATGGCGCTTGCATCGCCTAGGTAAAGTCTCCTCCAAGCCGGCCTAACCCCCGCTCAACCCGGACGCAACCTCTGCGATTCGGTTCCATCAACCACCGCGCCGCTCAGGTTGCGCCGGTTAGCTCCAATCGTTAGGCCCTTGAAACTATGCCCGGAAAATTTCTTACACCTGGTGAAATCGCCGACCTGAAACGAAGTCAGGAAAAGACGAACTCACTCCAGAAGCGTCAAGGTACGACCGAATTCCATACCGAACTCACGGTCTGCGGTTGTCCGGATCCGAACTGTGGTGGTTGGCATACCATAGATACAGAACGTCCTTTACCAAGCGAAAATACAGCCAAGCAGCTGCTTAAGGCAGACAACAATCGCCCAAAACCAACATCTCGGCGGCGGGCCTAACCAATCGCTCAACCTTGACGCAGCCTCAACCAGTTGGTTTCACTTTCATGCTTCTTGATTCCTTCTCTCTCACAATCATCCTGCTATCGGCTGCGCCGGTTAGCTCGGGTCGTTAGGCGCATCTATGTCGCACCTGTTGCCATTAAAATCTGCGTTCGAAGCATCTGTCCAACGCCTCGATAGGGCAGACGGCAAGTTTTCAGATTTGCCGATGACTGTTCAAATTCTTCTCCTTGTTTATTCCGCACAAGGCGTAATCGACAACGGTGGATTCCAGTATTTTTTCGAAATGGATTGGCCGGGCCATCCTGAATATTTGGCATTCTCAGACGCATATCGCGCAATTGGCGCCAATGACGCGGCAACCTGCATCGATAAAGCCGTCAGTTTTTTCGATTTCGAAAATCCAGAACGATTCGAAAATCAGCGAATTCTATTTATGAATACGCTCCCAGAAGGCCACCAATTTTTCAAACTTAGTGACTACGTCTCTGGAGATAATTCAGTTTGGGCTGCTCTTTTTCAGAATTCGTAAATCAGCACAAACAGGATTTCCTGTGCGCCTAACCTTCCAGCCAACGCGGACGCTGCCTCTACGAGTCATCGTCCGCGACAACCGTTTGGATTTCTCTTCTCCATCTTTCCGCGCCGCTTCGGCAGCGCCGGTTAGCTTCCCTCGTTAGGTTGCTTCGTAGCTACTCTGGAAATCCATGAAAATGCGAATCTCAGTTTCCTCTATCGTGCTTTGCTTCCTAATAGGAGCAAATTGGATATGCAATGGCCAGGCAAAGCCTGAAACGCAATCACCGTCAACTCAGGCGAAGACTGAAACAAAGCCAGAATACGTACTTTGCGGATATCAAAGACGCCGTTATCACTCTGAAAAAATCCCTTTCAAAGGACACTTTGTATCAAATCAAGAAATGTAAAGACGAAGGCGAATTGATAGGTCTAACCCACCACGGATTGGGAACGGGGTTAAGGAATTCTTGGGGACTTTGGGCCGGTTCGCGTTTAGCCAAGTGGTTCGAATCGAAGGGCATCAGCCACCAGATGATATGTCAGGCAATATCCTAGAGGCGCTTTGGTGTGACTTGAATGGGCAACAATTTTCCCTTGAGGCGAAGGCAAAGGTAGCTGCAGCTATGAGGAGGGAAATGAAAACGCCAGACAAACCAATCTGTCCGACATGTACCTCGAAGGTCAAATTTACCAAATGGGTGCTTCACAAGTACAGCCCAACCAACTTCGTTTCATTCCATTACGCGGTCTGCGAAGGGGCTGATAAACACGTCTGGCTGTGGAATCGAGTCAAAGGCTATCGCACATATACAGATGAAAAATTCAAACTGATTGGCGAAGCTCCTGAGGCATTCGGTGAAGGTGCCCCCGTTGAATAAATGGGTTCCGCGCAACCTAACCTTCCGCTCAACGCGGACGCTGCCTCTTCGAGTCATCGTCCGAACCACCGCCACGGCGTCGGCAGCGCCGGTTAGCTCCAATCGTTAGGGCTGCAACTCATGCTGAAAGTAATTTTAGTGCTATGTCTTTCGTGCGCACTTCCCCTCTTTAGTGAGGCAGGGCCAAACCATCTTGAACCTATTCCACCTAACCGATGGCACCCGCACCTCACTCTCGGCGTGGATGTTCTTATTCCAAAATCAAATGTGATTTGCTGGATGATCGCTTGCCCCGCATTCGACGGAGAATACGCTGTTTCACTTCTGAACACGTCGACCGATTTCACCAAGCCTACATACGAAGTCCAATACTCAAAGGCTCCAGCTTCTTTCATGGCTCCACCACCACCGCCTCCTCCGGCAAATGCCAGGCGAATTGCAAAGACTTCGAATCATCAACACGATGCAAAACTTACGACTGCCTCTCGTAAAATTCCAACTCGCCTTGCAAAATTGGTTCTTACTGCTTGGTCAAAAGCATTAAAGAGCACAAAGTACGCAGTGATGATTCAACACATATTGGTTGTGACGGAATTTCATACTATTTCAATTACTCAGATGGCTACTTTGGCACTACATGGAGCCGACAGCCAGGGTGCCAGCAACCTTGGTCGATCTTTCGAACTCATTAATTGCCTTGGTTGCACAAAAGCAAACCGACAAAAACGGCTAGAACAAGTTGTCGAAAAAGACTGCGGTTCATTGATGGCCAAAAATTGAGGCATCTTATACGCCGACTCAGCCCTAACCTCCCGCACGCTCAACCCGGACGCAACCTCTGCGATTCGGCTCCCTTCCGGCTTTTTCTGCTATTTCATGAAGACTCCTGGATGTGGCATTAATTATTTTGATTTGATTGTCGTTGCTACACCGCTCATCGCCATACCTTTTGCAGTCAAGTTGGAAGAATCTCGCAGACACGCCTAACCTTCCGCTCAACGCGGACGCGTGGCCTCTTCGAGTCATCGTCCGTGACAACCGTTTGATTCCTCTTCTCCATCCTTCCGCGCAGCTTCGGCAGCGCTGGTTAGCTTCCATCGTTAGGCATCTTGCTGTCCAACCAAGGTTCGCAAAATGGAATAGCGAAGCCTGCCCGATTTTTCAATCGCACCGTCTTACTCATTGGAACATCCGTTCTTGTAGCCCTCCTTACCGCATCAATAATTGGCTATGACATCTACACATTTGCGACTGGCCGTGTTCGTATTTGGCATGTGTTTCCATTGGTTATCCCGTCGATACTTGAGCATCCTCAAATTAAGGAAAAGCTAGGAGCCCCTGTTTCAACTCTTGCAATACACAAAGGCTTCACCACAGCCAACGCATTCCCCATTCCGGAAGGCATTTCCATTCATCTTGCTGGCACAAGGTGTGAAGGTGACCTTCTTATTCATGCTCATCAGCACGACCGTAAGTGGACCATCACCTCCATTCAATTGGTAACTCAATGCGGTGAAACAACCACTCCTGACAAAGACACCATGTTTTTCGCCGCCTGCTAACCTTCGCTCAACCCGGACGCTGCCTCTTCGAGGCAATGTCCTCAACAACCGTTTGGATTTCTCTTCTCTCATTCGAGATTTCGAAGCCCAACCACGACCTTATCGCCTGCGATGTGCCATCGATGAGGCTTCCTCAATGGATCGTCACCTTGACATGCAGACTGCCTTAAACAGAACGTGCCAAGAACGTGCAAAGAACATACAGAGAACGTTATGAGAACGTTAAGAGAACCTTCCAAGAACATGCAAATTGTGGGTGGGTGGGTAATCCTTGAACGGGCGTCGCAGGTGATTCGTTCACGCAAAGTGAACACATTGCGAACGGCTTACGTGCGCACTTGCCCGGACATTCCACACATGCACTCGGTTTGTGAACGCAGCGCCCACGATTTCGCCTGCATGTGCGTTTGAATAGTAGGCATTTCGAGTGAAGGAACGCATTTTGGGCCAGCCAATTTCACCGCTTGCACTGGATTTTGGTCGGACCAAGGCTCATTTACGTTCGCAGCTTTCCTCACAGCCTTTCAAATTGAATGGCTCGAATTGCTGTTCTTATCCCTTCAGTGTCCAGAATTCAAGGGCTCGGAAAAACATTGCGTGTTGAAGGCTATGCCCCACTGGAGGAAGTCCCGCATTCCTTCCAGTCCTGCCACCTTCTCTTGATCCGGGGCAACCTCGCGACGAAGGGTATCCAGGGCGCGGTTCAGCACCTTCACTTGTTTCCGTGCATCGAGTTCACCCTTGGCAAGCCCATTAAGAATCACGCCAGCGGCATCCCTGCGAGTGAGATCGCTAATGGCCTCCCCGGCACAGCCCAGGAACGCTGCTTTTCGTCGCAGTCCCCAGGAACTCGTATCCTCCGCGAGGCGCACCTGAAGCGATTTGGACACGTCCCGCCATGCGAAACGTCTTCCTGGTAAGACAACACGGAAGGTGCGCGAATGTTTCTGGCCTTTGGCAGGTTCCTGTTCCTCCACAATCGCCCAGTTTCCATCTGCAACCAGGAACCGAATCCCCTGCACGGGATTGACAGCAGGTTTCCCATCCTTCTGGGCCTTCATCCATGACTCAAAGGCTTTCACAGTGACCACTTTGGAACGCCCGGGAACCTCTCCAATTCGCCTCCATCGACGTTTGGGCCCACAAGGCTAGCCGACGGTTCCACCCATCTGAAGCAGAGGTTCGGCAAGTGCCCTTAGCTTTCGCGCGTTCATGTGCGTCCAGCGCTGGGCCCATGATGGGCAACGTCGAATACCTCTCCTGTTCAGGATTGATCTCCCTGTCGGTAAGCAGGCATCCCATCACGCAAATAGGCATCTTCCAGAATGCCCTCCAGGCGACGGGCCCAGTTCGGGAGAAGGATGCTACCCATTCTCCGCAAAACCGAGGCACCGCCACCCATGGAGAAGACACGCATCCTCCGCATAGCGCTCACGTGGTGAGCAAGGCCGCCAGGACCATTTTGCAAGTTATCAACCTCGGCTTTGCTAACGTATTTCGAGACGTACCGCGCCGCAGCCGCGAGCCCACCTTTTCGCCGGGCACGCTCCAGCTTTTGAGTGTGCAATTGGCCGATGTCCACCTGAGACCTTTCCCCAACCGCGGTTTCCCATTCGTTCCAAATCCGCTCATAGCTGATGCGATGCCCCCAAAAGTAGCAGCACCACATGCATGTGAAGGTTCCAATTTCCGTCTTTGCCGGTAATGCGATTCGGCCTGCCCCGGAATCCATCCAAACACCCACTTCGGCCACCAGCGGCGGCGCTGAAGTTTTGCCCATCCTTCGTGCAACTGCTCGCGAAGGGTGGGAATATCCCCTCCATTCGGAACGGTGAGGGTGAGGAATCGCACGTGCTCCGGTCGAAATCCCCACTCCTGCGCCAGGTAAAATACCTTTTCGATTTCTTCCGCGCGAGCGTTCGCCTTCATTCTTCCCCACATTTGGCACAGTAACGGGTTTGCAGGAATGCAGGCCATACGTGCGGCTGTATTCAGAGCCATCCCCACGCCGATACGTGTAGAGCCGCACCACGCGCCCCCACGGCTCGCCACAGCCATTAGGAGTTTGATGACTTCTTTCATGAGGTGGTGGGCCTCCAATTGTTTGCACAACTCTGCCAGCGCCAGGAACCGAGCCGGATGAGGACTGACTTTTCGACCGAGCCAATAAACAATTTCCTCAGTAGTAAGTGAGGCTCGACGCCTTGGAATTGCGAGGGCTTGCCCAAGTGCCTGGAACCTTGGAGCCGTACCGCGATCAAGCCAGAGACAGACGCGTTCTAAGTCCGCTCGTGCATCCCGTTCCAACCCAAGGGCACGGCCCATGGATGCGAGCGTGTGAAGATCCGCTGGAGAACCTGGATCGAAGATTCGATCCGCATGATGCGTGGCAATGCTTTCAGCCAAAGCGGAGGCCGTCTTTCGAGAGGCGTTCAAGTCACTGCTGCGAGGTCCTTTTGTCATCTGAGATCCCGAAGGGGTGGGCGCGAAAATTAACGCCCGTGAGTGAACACTAGGGGGGCCTCGCGGCCCCCCGGTTCAACGCGTCGATCGTTTTATCAAACGCCCTGAGGTTTCGCCGATAGGCGCTCCAGCCATGCGGAAACTTCCTGGGGAATCAAGGTTCGGCGCCCGACTTTCACGATGTGAAGTCGCTTTCGCGGATTTCCTCGAACACGCGCGAACGCCCGAGGAGCTCACGAGCACACAGAATTCAGCGATGCTGTATGCGGCTTTCTCCTGCGGTGATGTGAAGTTGTGCATCTGTGTCTCCTCAAACGCTCGTAGCTTCGAGCGTCTTAAGGCAAGGTAGGCACTTCGTTTCTGGGTCAACAGTCCCACTTCGAGAGGGGGGGTTCACCCTGAATCAACCCGAGGATCGTTTCTTACATCGTTTGCGGTTGGTTCTCAGTTCAGGCCCATTCACGCGGGGCGTTCGGATCTCTTCCGGCGCTTCCGGCTCGCCCAATCCAAGGCCCGACAAGCGAAGGAACCAGGCTTTGATTTTCCGGTTGGCCTCATCCCCCCAATGCGTGCGAGGGCTTTCCTATGACCATGCGTAGATGCGCCGACCGAGTTCATAGGACTGATCAGGATCAGACCGAGTTGCTTCAACCCGATTTTCCTCCCAAAGGTAGAGTTCAGGAAGGCCCATGGCCAACTCAGAGACTGAACGCTGTCCGACTCGGCCTCGATAGGCTTTCATCCACGCCCTAACGCACTCAAGACGATCAGCAAGCGCGGACGGGTGCATCAATGTCAGGAGGAGTGATTGCCGGTGGTCCAGGCGGTTTCGTGCAAACCATCTCTCCGTGCTCATCAATCTGGAAATCTGAAAGAGTTGGCGAAACGACCAAAATGGGGAGGGTCGAAAGTAGCCCTTCACCCGCATCCACCATGCCCAAGCGGGATTCCGCGTGACTCCATAGGATTCGCGCCCCTTCTTCCAACGTTTGCAGCGCTTCCGCCAGGGACTTCGCTTGATCCGCAAGCGCGTTCAACGTTTTTGCATGTTCCTTCCAGTTCCCGCAAAGGGTCTGGTCCTCAAGCATGGTCTTGTAGCCCATGGCGAGGTTGGCCACCAGGAGCCTCACCTCGTATTGGCGATCACCACCGGGATTCAACCAAGAGGAGACCCCCCCCAAATCTGCGGCCACCATGTAGGCTTCGAAATCGCCCGCATCCTCGGGGCTTCCCAGAGGTCCACATCCATTTCCCCCATGGCTCGAAGACTTGGGATTCGTGGCATCCATGGAGGCATCCTCGCGTTCGCGGGGGGTACTAAACCCGAGCGGCATTCCATTCTGCCCTGCGAAAGCGAGTCAGCATGTCAGTCTTAGGAATTTGCGGATCAGGTCTGTGAGCGCCTGCAGGACACCGCCAACCCCACAAGCAAGGAGGAAAAAAAAGGGGGAGAAAGAACAAAATTCCCCAGTTTTTTGTTTTAAAAGACTTGGGCCTTTGGCGGAGAGAGAGGATTCGAACCCCGAACGAGTCACCCCGTCACCTGATTTCGAGTCAGGCTCCTTCAACCACTCGGACATCTCTCCAGAGGGGAGATTCTAGCAGGGGTTGGGCCACGGCTGCGAGGCGGGTGCGTTTACAATCCTCAGGATTGGGGGTTGCATGGACCACAGGATCCTGAAGGCTGTAATGTTCGCGGTGCCGGTGCTGTTGGCGCAGGCCCAAACGCCGAGCGGAGAATTGGCTCTGGATGTGGTTCGAGCCTCGCATTTTGCCAAGCTGGCACTCAGGTGCGTTCGCCAGGAGTATCCCAACAAGCTGGACCATGTGATGAATGGCCCCAATGAGGTGCAATCGCCCAAGGCGCTGCACCCGGCCTTTTACGGGTGTTTCGACTGGCATTCTTCGGTCCACGGGCACTGGATGCTGGTGAAGCTGTTGCGGGATTTCCCAGAATTGCCCGAGGCGAAGGAAATCCGCGCGGTCCTCGATGAGAACTTGGCGCCCGAGCGGATGGCCGCTGAAGTGGCCTACTTTGCCCAACCCAATCGCAAAAGTTTTGAGCGGACGTACGGCTGGGCCTGGCTGCTCAAACTCACGGTGGAATTGCGCAACTGGGATTCCCCGGAGGCACGCCGATGGTCCGCAAACCTGCAGCCCCTGGCCAACCGGGTGACGGGGGCTTTTCTGGATTTTTTGCCCAAGCAGACCTATCCCATCCGCACGGGGGTGCATCCCAACACCGCCTTCAGCCTTTCCCTGGCCATGGACTACGCCCGGTCTGCCAAGGACCATCGCTTGGAAACACTGATCGCGGAACGCGCCCGCACCTATTTCGGCACGGACCGCAGCGGCCCCCTGCGCTGGGAACCCAGCGGCGAGGATTTCCTCTCCGCCAGCCTGGAGGAAACCGCCCTCATGGCCAAGGTACTCTCCAAGGCGGAATTCCGTGCCTGGGCGGCCGGATTCCTTCCCGAGTTGATGGCCGACGGCAAGCTGGAACCAGCCATTGTCTCCGACCGCACGGATCCCAAGATCGTTCATCTGGACGGGCTGAACCTGAGCCGCGCCCGCTGCCTATGGCCCATCACCGCGGCCCTTGGCGCGAAGGACACTCGGCGCGAGGCGCTATTGAAAACAGCGGATGCCCACGGCCAGGCCTCCCTGCCCTTCATTGCCTCGGGTAGCTATGAAGGCGAGCATTGGCTGGGCACCTTCGCCGTACAGATGCTGGATGCGCGACGGGTGGTGAAGAACTGATCAGACCCTGCGCCGCCGAAAAAACTGCTGCAGCATGTCACGGCATTCGGTTTCCAGCAGACCACCCTCCAGCGCAATGCGGTGGTTGAGGTTGGCCCGCTCGATGAGGTCTCGGTTCTGCGACACACCCACTTTGGGATCCGGCGCACCATAGACCACCCGTTCCACCCGCGCATGGGTGAGCGCCCCGAAGCACATGAGGCAGGGCTCCAGGGTCACGTAGAGGGTGGCGCCGGGCACGCGGTAGTTCTTCAGCCATTCGCAAGCACTGCGAAGCGCCATGATTTCCGCATGGGCGCTGGGATCGTGATGGCCGATGGGGCAGTTGTAGCCCCGGGCCACCAGCTTGCCATCCAGCACCAGCACAGCGCCGATGGGCACTTCGTCTTCGCGGTCCGCCTGCTCGGCGGCTTCCAGCGCGAGCTTCATGAAGTAGAGATCATCACCGGACCACATGCCGCCATCCTCCCATGTGAACCCGGATGGACGGAATCCTCGGTAGGAACAAGGGATCAGTATCTCCCACTCGCCTTAAAAATTCGAGACTGGTTCTCAACCCAAAAACACCGCACACTCCCCAAGACCCAAACTTGGGTTTAACCCATCGAAGCGCCGCCAGAGCAAGCCTGGCGGCGCTTTTTATAGAAGGAGGCGCCATGCGGGCACATCTGATTTTGAAGGATGGCAGCTTCTTTGTGGGACGTGCCCCCCTGGGCTTTGGGGGCTCCGGCGAGGCAGTGTTCACCACAGCCATGATGGGCTACCAGGAGCTCCTCACGGATCCCAGCTTTGCGGGACAGATGGTGTGCATGACCTTTCCCGAACAAGGCATCTACGGCATCCATGCTGATCTGAACGAAAGCGCCCGCCCCTGGGCCACGGCCCTGCTCTGCCGCCGTCTCACCGAAAAGCCTGACCATGTGTTTTCGGAGAGCGACCTGGGCGGCTGGCTCGAGCGCCATCGGGTGCCAGTGTTGACGGAGCTGGATACCCGGGCGCTCACCCAACATCTGCGGGACGCGGGTGCCCAGCCGGGGCTGATCTGGACCGAGGGTGATGGCTCCCTGGAAGAAGGCCGAATCCAGGCTGCCACCCTTCCGGAAATGGCTGGCCAGGCCCTCGCGGCCCAAGTGAGCTGCCGGGATCATTACGAAATTCCCAACCCAGAGGCCCGCTTTCGGGTGGCGGTGCTGGATGGCGGCATCAAGACCTCCATCCTGAAACAGCTCCATGGCGCGGGTCTCCACCTGGAAGTCTTTCCCTGGGACACGCCCGCCACCGAACTCACCGCGGCCCGCTTTGGCGGGCTTTTTCTTAGCAATGGCCCTGGCGATCCTGCCGCCCTGCCCGATATGCAACGGGAAGTGTCCGCCTGCCTGGGCAAGCTGCCCATTTTTGGCATCTGCCTGGGCCACCAACTCCTGGGCCATGCCTTTGGGGGCCACACCTTCAAATTGAAGTTCGGTCATCGCGGCGCCAACCAGCCCGTTCTGGATCTGGCCACCGGCCGCGTGGAGATCACCGCCCAGAACCACGGCTTTGCGGTGGAGGAGGCCAGCCTGCCGCCCGAAATCGAGGTGACGCACCGCCATCTCAGCGATGGCACAGTGGAAGGCTTGCGACACACGCGCTTACCCATCTTCAGCCTGCAGCATCACCCCGAGGCCAGCCCAGGGCCCCATGATGCGCGGAACGCCTTTGGGAAATTCGTGCGAATGATGGAGGCCTTCCATGCCTAAGCGTTCGGATCTTCGTTGTGTGCTGGTGCTGGGTTCTGGGCCCATCCAGATCGGGCAGGCCTGCGAGTTCGACTACTCGGGCACCCAGGCCTTGAAGGCGTTGCGGGAAGAAGGCATCCGCACCATCCTGCTGAATTCCAACCCAGCCTCGATCATGACGGATCCGAAACGGGCGGATGCCACCTATGTGGAGCCACTCACCCTGCCGGTGCTGGAGAAAATCCTGGAGAAGGAAAAGCCCGATGCGATTCTGCCCACGGTGGGCGGTCAGACGGCCCTGAATTTGGCCCTGCAGGCCGCCAAGAGCGGCCTGTTGGCGCGGCACGGCGTGCAGCTCATCGGCGCCCAGGTGGAAGCCATCGAGCGCGGAGAAGACCGCGCCCAGTTCAAACAACTTATGGATGAACTGGGCCTGGAAACCTGCAAGGGTGGTTTCGCGCACAGCCTGGAGGAAGGTCGCGCCATCGTGGCATCCACGGGCTTTCCCGCCATCCTTCGACCGGCTTTCACCATGGGCGGCAGTGGTGGCGGCATCGCCTACAACATCGAAGAATTTGAAACGATTCTGCGGCGCGGCCTGGATCTTTCCCCCATTCGCCAAGTGCTGGTGGAGGAAAGCATCCTGGGCTGGAAGGAATTCGAACTGGAAGTGGTGCGCGATCTCGACGACAACGTGGTGATCATCTGTTCCATCGAGAACCTCGATCCCATGGGCATCCACACGGGCGACAGTATCACGGTGGCGCCCGCGCTCACCCTCACGGATCCCGAGTACCAGCGCATGCGCGAAGCCGCCAAGGCCATCATCCGGGGCGTGGGCGTGGAAACGGGCGGCAGCAACGTGCAGTTCGCCCTGCACCAGGAAACGGGTCGCCTCATCGTGGTGGAGATGAACCCGCGCGTGAGCCGCAGTTCCGCCTTGGCCAGCAAGGCCACGGGGTTCCCCATCGCCTGGGTGGCCACCAAACTGGCGGTGGGCTATCGCCTGTGGGAACTACCCAATGTCATCACCGGCAAGACCAAGGCCGCCTTCGAGCCGGTGCTCGATTACGTGGTGGTGAAGGTCCCCCGTTTCACCTTCGAGAAATTCCCCCAAGCCGAGGCGGTTCTCGGCACACAGATGAAGAGCGTGGGCGAAGCCATGGCCATCGGCCGCAGTTTCCAGGAGGCACTCCAGAAGGCCCTGCGCAGCCTGGAAGCCGGCCACGATGGCCTGGCCGGTGCCCTGGAAGGCAAGCTGGATCTCTCCAGGCTCCGCGAGCATCTCCTGACCCCAGGCCCCGAGCGGATCTTCTGGCTCTACCAGGCCCTGAAGGGCGGGCACACGGTGGCGGAGCTGCAGCGTCTGACGGGCATATCACCGTGGTTTCTGCAGGAGATGGAAGGCATCGTCATCCTCGAAGGGCGATTGCGCGGTTTCAACCTTGAACGATTGCCGGAAGACCTGCTGGAGAAAGCCAAGCGCGCGGGCTTCAGCGATGCCCAGATTGCGAGCTTCTGCGCCACCACCGCTGGAGACGTGGCCGCGCGGCGGGATGCGCTGGGCCTGCACCCCGCCGTGAAACGGGTGGATACCTGCGCGGGCGAGTTCCAAGCTGAAACGCCTTATCTCTACCAAACGTGGGAGCAGTTCAGTGAGGCACCACCCACGGATCGACCCAAGGCCATCGTGCTTGGTTCAGGGCCCAACCGCATCGGCCAAGGCGTGGAGTTCGACTGCTGCTGCGTGCAGGCGGTGGAAGCCATCCGCGCCAGTGGCGTGGAAGCCATTCTGATCAACTGCAACCCTGAAACAGTGAGCACCGATTTCGACACCAGTGATCGGCTGTACTTCGAGCCCTTGGATTTGGAGAGCGTGAGCGCCATTGCGCACCGGGAAGCCACCACCGGAAAGCTGCTGGGAATCTTCACCCAGTTCGGTGGACAGACTCCGCTGAAGTTAGCCGAAGGGCTCGAACGTGCCGGGCTGCCCATGCTGGGCACACCGCACCAAAGCATCCTGGCTGCCGAAGATCGGGACCGTTTTGGGCAGGTTCTCTCCAAACTCGGTATTCCAGCAGCGGAATGGGGCATGGCCAGCAACCTCCAACAGGCCCGCGAGGTCGCTCACCGAATCGGGTTTCCCGTCATGGTGCGCCCCAGTTTCGTGCTGGGCGGGCGCGCCATGGCCGTGGTTTTCGATGACGCCGGGCTGGATAAATACGTGCAGGAAGCCGCGGCCATCGATGCGACCAAACCCGTCCTCCTGGATCGCTACCTGGATGGGGCCCAGGAGCTGGATGTAGATCTGGTCTGCGATGGGCGCGACACGGCCATCTGCGGCGTCATGGCCCACATCGAAGAGGCCGGTGTGCACAGCGGCGACAGCTACGCGGTGTTTCCCCCTTTGGGCATCGATCCAACCATTCTGGAAACCGTGCAGGCCCATAGCCGCAAACTTGCGCTCGAACTGGGCGTCCTGGGCCTGATGAACTTGCAGTGGGCCCTCAAGGATAGCGTGGCCTACTGTTTGGAAGCCAATCCACGGGCCAGCCGCACGGTGCCCTTTATCAGCAAGGCCACGGGCCAGGATTGGGCGGGCATCGCAGCCCGCATCGGCCTTGGGCAATCCCTGGTTCAGCAGGGCGTGCAGGATGGCACCGCGCTGGCGGTGGCGGTGAAGGGCGTGGTGTTCCCCTTCGCGAAATTCCCTGGCGTGGACCCGGTGCTGGGCCCGGAAATGAAGAGCACGGGCGAGGTCATGGGCATCGGCGAATCCTTCGGCGAGGCCGCCGCCAAGGCCTTGTTGGCCGCGGGCATTCCGTTGCCGCTGCACGGCACGGTGTTTCTTTCGGTGGCCAACAGCGACAAGGCACGGGTGCCGGAACTCGCGTCCCGGCTTCTCAACCTGGGCTTCGGCCTGTGCGCCACAGAGGGCACGGCCCAGCATTTGGAAGGTGCCCTCGGCCTCAGGGTGCGGCGCATCAACAAGGTGACGGAAGGTCGGCCCCACGCGGTGGATCTGCTCAAGAATGGAGAGATCCAGTGGGTGATCAATACGCCCCAGGGCCGCGAGGCCTTCGAGGATAAGGGCGCCATCCGCCGCGAGGCGTTGCGCCTGGGCCTGCCCTGCCTCACCAACCTGAACGCCGCCCTGGCCGCCTGCGAGGCCATTGAAACCCTGCGCGGCGAGGTGCGGGTGCGCAGCCTCCAGGACCTGCGCTCCCCTTCGCACGTCTGATACATTCGAGGGGCACAATCACGGCCTTTTGATCGGACGCCTCACCATGAACAAACGCCATTGGTTCACGGGAATCCTGCTTGCGCTGTTGCTGGGGGCCACGCTCTTTGGTCTGCGGTGGACCCGGGAGCCGGAAGCAGCGGCAGAGCCTGCCTCGGGTCCCGCCAAGCTCGAGAAAGCCACCAAGGGCGGAAAGCCACGCCCCCGCCAACGGTTGGTGGACCAGCGCGCCTTGCTCACGGCGCGACGCCTGGGACCCTTGGCCCAGACTCCAGAAGAGAAACTATTGGCCCTCCAAGCGGAGCGTCTGGCCAACCACGAAGTGGATCTGGCCTTTTCCGAAGCCGTCCGCCAGGCCATTGAGAACCCGCTGCCGCTGACGCCGGAAGCCATCCAACTGAAGACCCAGCGGGATCAGATCGCTGCCGCTCTCGAGACGGATCGCACCATATTGCAGCGCCTAACTCGGCAGCTGAAGGGTGCCGGAGAAAGCGATCGCGCTGGCTTTGAAAACCAAATGGAGCTGGCCAAGGCCCAGGCGGAACTGCACCAGGACGAACTGGAAGATGCGCAGGAAGATCTCGAGCGGGCGGGTGGCGATCCCCAGGCCCAGGTGCGGCGCCTGAAGGAAGCCCACGAAGCCGCGGATCGGGATTCCAAGGTCTCCAGTGTGAACACCGAAGAGACGCCGCTGGCCGCTCACAGTCTGCTGGGCAAGCTACGGACCTGGAACACTCAGCGGCGCAAGCAGGCCTTGCTTGGCGCAGCCCAACAGGAAGCCTTGGCCCGTGTCCAACGCCTATCGGAACGCAAGGATGTGTTGGCGAAAACCCTGGCCACCACCAAGGACGCACGGGAGGCCACCAAACGATGGGCCAAGGATATTTCCACCGCCGAACACATCAAGGCTTCCAGCCTGGAAGCTGAAAGCGCCGCTGCCGAGATGCGAAAAATAACGGCGGAACAGCACCGGGTCACCAGCTTTGCCAAGCGCATCCAGGACCAGCGAGGATTGGCGGATGTGTATGGGCAATGGTCTGGCTTGGTCCAGATCCAGCTACGCGGGGCTCTGCGGGCAGTGCTCCTGGGCGTGGTGGTGCTGCTCAGCATTCTGCTGGGTGCCTTCCTGTTAAACCGCCTGGTGGATCGCCTGTACCTGCCTTCGGAAATCCACTTGCATCAGCGGGCTGCAGCACACACCGTCACAAGCTTCGTCATCAAGGTCATGGCCGCGGTGAGTGTGCTCTTCCTGTTCGTGGGCCTACCTGCCCAGACCACCACGATCATCGGCTTGGCCGGTGCCGGTCTTACCGTGGCCCTCAAGGATTTCATCGTGGCCTTTTTTGGCTGGTTCATCCTCATGGGCCGCAACGGCATCCGCGTGGGCGACTGGGTGGAAATCAAGGGGGTCGGCGGCGAAGTGGTGGAGATCGGCCCCCTCCGCACCGTGCTCCTGGAAACCGGCAGCTGGAGCGACGCGGGGCATCCGACGGGCCGGCGCGTGGCCTTTGTGAACAGTTTCGCCATGGAAGGGCATTTCTTCAATTTCACGACCTCTGGCAAATGGATGTGGGATGAATTGAAAGTGGTGGTGCAGCCAGGCCAGGACCCCTATCCGTTGCTGGCGCACATCCAAAATCTCGTGACCCACGCCACCGAAAAGAACGTTGCCGAAGCCGAAAAGGAATGGCGCCACACCACCCGCCGCTACCGGGTGAAAGCCTTCAACGCCACGCCTGGCGTCCAGATCATCACCACCAGCCAGGGGCTCGAGATTCGCGCCCGCTACCTCACCCGCGCCAACGAGCGCCATGAAACCCGCAAACAGCTCAACGAGTCCGTGATTGAACTGCTGCATGGGAAGCGGGAAGAAACTTCCCCCGCGGGATGAGCTAGCCCTTCAACCGCCCTGGATCCAACACGCCCGTATTCGCCTTGCCCAGAATCGCCTGTGCGGCGAGTTCCCCCACGGCAAGACCCGAGGTCATGCCGTGACCGCCGAGCCCCGCGACCCAAAACAGGTGCGGGTTGATGGGGTCGTAGCCGATCACGAAACGTCGATCGGGAGCAAAGGTGCGCAGGCCGCACCAGAGGCGGGCAATGGGCAGATCCGCCAGAGTGGGCGCCAGTTCCCGTAGAGAGGCTGCAAGTCCTTCCAGAATGCTGTCGTCGTTTTCGGGCTGGGTGTGGCGCGTGGGGAGTGGCGTTTCCTGCTCTTCGCAGGCACACAAGAGCAGCCCACCACTTTCAGGCCGCACATACAGAGGCCGGTCGGCCCACCAGGCCCAGGGTTGATGGGCGGGATAGGGCGCGTTGCTCCACACCAAGTGCCGCCGCAACGGCTGGAAGGCGATATCCAGACCACCCGCCATCTTCCCCAATTCACCGCACCAACCTCCCGCTGCGTTCACGAGGATGCGGGTTTGAAGCGTCCCTTGATCCGTTTCCACCTCGAAACCAGCCGCACTGGAATGAATGGCGCGGACTTCGCACCCGAAGCGCAGGCTGGCGCCCTGTGCCCGCGCACCTTCCGCACAGTGATTCAGCATCAAGTCGATATCGATGACGCCATCGGAGGGAATCAGCAGGTGTTCGGCGGCTTTCAAGCCCGTAATCGGTGTTCCCTCATGGCGCTGTACCGGCAAGCCAAAAGCCTCGGCCTCCCGTGCCAGGGCGTCGGTGCCCCCCGGATTTGCGCCCAACAATAGACCGCCACTGCCATCAATGAGGCCTGCCATGTGCAGGCGCCGCGCGCCTTCCAGGGTCAACGTGGTGTGCTCGGCTTTGCCGGTGAGCTGCCGAGCGATGCCCGCATTGTGGCCGCTGGCATAGAAACCAGGCAGGTCTTCGCGGTCCAGCAGTACCACGCCCTGCTGGCCGGCCTGTGCCAGATGGAAGGCCGTGGACAGCCCGGCGATACCGCCGCCAATGATGAGAATTTCCGCACATTCCGGGGGCATGAGTGACTCCGCTCACCATTGTCGCATCCAGTCGAGGCTAGGATGGGTGAATCCCTTCACGCAAACCTACATCTCCGCAAGGAATCCCGATGAATTGTCGACGCTCGATTTTCGCCCTGCTGCTGGTGTGCTTCGCTTGGCCCAGCATGGCCCAGATCCCCGGTGTCTACTTCAAACTTGGGGCACAGGGACTTGACGAAGGGGGTCGCAACTGGGAGGCCCCCGAAGGCATGCAGGGCATGACCACGTACGGAAGCGACACCTTTCCCGCCCCCAGCGGCGATCTGAATATTCCGCTCCGCGGTGAACTCGGCGGGGAATGGGCACTCACCAAGGATTTTGGCCTACGGGCCGGGGTGGCCATGCTGCGCATTCAAGCCAATAGCTACGGTTGGAAGCAAGGCTTCCTGGACGTGCTGTGGACACCCTGGCGCCGCGAAAACATGCGCCTTTACGCAAGCGCTGGTCTGGGCCTGGGGAGTGTGGCCAGCACCTACATGGTTCGCAGCGAAACCTGGGTCCTCAATGATTCAACGCACCAGTACCAATACGACCCAGGGGATTATCGAACCGTGGATCAGTCGGGCCGCCCTTTTTTGCGCGTTTCCAGCGGTTTCCAGCTCACCCGCTTTTTTGCGGTGGAGGCCAATGCGGATGTCGTGAGCTTGAAGCGAAGCCGCACGGATCCCTGGCCTTCCACCGTCACAAATGTCGGGTTGAATCTGGTCCTGCGGATTCCCTCCGAGTGATCAGCGGTCGCTGCCGCGCGCCATTTCCAATTTCGGATAGACCACCCGGAACCCGCACCGTTCCAGATTGGCCTGAGAGGCGGAACTGGGCAGGACTGCGGAACAAGCCCAGCGACAGCCCGCTTGCCTCGCTGCCGCTAGGCGCGCTGCCACCAGCGCCCGCTGCGCGCCCAGGCCCCGAAAGCGGGGCAAGACACTGGTGCCCGAAAACACGCCTACCCGATTGAAGCAGCCCAGCACCGCGGCACCTCCCGGATGCCCATCCACGGTGGCCACGTAGAACTGGTTGCCCGCAGCCTCGGCACTGAAGCCAGAGGCGGCGTCTTCCCCCGATCCCAGCTCATCCTGGTTCAAAAATCCCGCATGGACAACCTGGCACCAGAGCCCCATTTCATGGGCTTCGATGCACCGCACCTGCACCCGGGAATCCCAATCGGGCGCTGCGTGGTTTATTCGGGGATTCAATTTTTGTGCGAGCACGTGTTGAAAGGACTGTATGCAATAGCCCCTGTCCGCAAGCAGGCGAGGCAGCTCGGCATCGGCAGTGGGCGCGAGCTCCACCACTACTGGATGCCCGCCCTGGCCCAGCAGTCTTTCCATGCGATCAAGCTGGGCAGAAGCAATGGGGCCCCGTAGGCCCAGGGCCAAGGCCTGGTTGAGGAAAATGGCCTTCCGCGAAGTAGTGGGCAAAGCCCCAGCGTCCGCGCAGGGCGCACGCGGAGCCATCCGCACGCTTGCGAATGGCTTCGAGAAGAAAGGATCGGCTTTGCAGAGCCTGGGCAGTTTCCAGGCAGCGGACGAGCCGGACGAGATCGACCTTCATGGGTTACTCCGAATCAAATGTGAGAGGAAAGCAATCAGGCCCGCGGGCTGACCCTTCCAGGCAGACACTCACTGGCTCGCAACTGCGATCCCAAACCCATTCGTAACCGTGTGATGAACAGAGGCCTCTCCGAAGCGAGGACCAGACTAGCGCGCAGGGAGCAGCCCCACAAGCTCCCTCACCTAGCCAATTCCAGCACGGCCCCATGAACCCCCTGCACCACCCGCGCCATGCGCACATAATCCAACCGATCTGCGGTGTCCTGGGGCGTGTGGTAATCCCGGTTGCGGTTGAAGGCTGTGTCCGTGACCATCACGGCGGGAAATCCGGCATCCCAATAGGGATGGTGATCCGAGAAATCAATGCCGGGAATCCAGCGCGGCGCATTGATGGAAACCACCGGTAGCGGCGTGGTTCGGATCATGGCGCCCTTTACAGCCCGCACCAGGCTGATATCGCCCAGGCGCCCTACCACGGCGATGAAATTCCCCTGATCGGGATAAAGCGGTGCAAGCAGCGCCGAAGGATAGTTTTGGCTGCCGGGAGCATCCGAGAAGCGCCCGATCATTTCCAGCGCGATCATGGCCTTGACCACCGAACCTTCCGCCTTCAGGGCCTGGGCGTGCCGGGCGCTGCCCATGTGTCGAGTTCGGAAGAAGGGTGGCTCTTCCAGCGTGTAGGCCACCAGATCCACCCGGATCCCAGGCGCCGCGGCCCCAAGCAGCCGCCCCAGTTCGAGCAGACCCGCAACTCCGCTGGCGTTGTCATCGGCCCCGGGCAGGGCATCACAGGTGTCGTAGTGGGCCCCCACCACCAGGCGCGGCCCTGTTTCGGGGCCAAAGGAGGCCAGGATGTTTTTGTACGGTTTCCCCCGCACCTCGAACACCTGTTCCGACGTTCGGCCGCCATGGGAACGCAGCGTGGCTGCAATGAACTCAGCTGCCTGCCCCAAGCCTTGCCCGCTCCGCCAATCCCGGGGCACACAGGCTTCCGACAGATAACGAACATGACGTTCGAGATTAGCCGGGTCCACTGGGCACGGGCCGACGCCTGGTTTCACCTTCGGCATGGGCTGGGTAACCAGGCAGGCTGTGGCACTTCCCAACAGGAGGGCACCCACGGCCAAGCTCAGCAACACCCGACGCTTTTGCCGCCGTGCCCCAACGAGGTAAGCCTCTGGCAGAACACGTTCGTCAGGTGGCGCGGCTAAAGGGTCCATTTCGGAACGATAGCACCAAGGCGCGCTGTGCCAGATACTTGCAAATCGAGGTTCGCACCAATGGGGCTCGCCACTTGCCCTTTTGGGAGTTAAGGCTATCCTCTGCTATACCCACCCCGGGTGGGGTGGGACAGGAGCACGTCATGATCAAGCTGCACATTGAAGGCATGACCTGTGGCCACTGCGCCAAGCACGTAACGGAAGCCCTACAAGCCGTGAAGGGTGTGGAATCCGCCGAGGTGGATCTCCAGGCCAAGGAAGCTACCGTGGCTGGCCAAGCGGACCTGCAGGCTCTGATTTCCGCCGTGGAGGCCGAGGGTTATTCGGCCCGGGCCAACTGACCAGCATGGCAACCTGTTGCGGGGGTTTGAAGTTGGACCCGGCGGTCCGGGAGGATGCCCGCCGTCGGTTACTCTCTGTGCGCGGTCACGTGGATGCAGTGCTGCGCATGCTGGAAAACGATCGAGTCTATTGCGTGGATGTGCTCAAGCAGGTGAAGGCCGTGGATGGTGCCCTGGCCAAAGTGGGCAACCTGGTGCTGCAGAGTCACCTCAAACAGCATGTGGTCACGGCCCACGAGCGCGGGGATGAAGATCAAATCCTGGGCGAGCTCATGGAAATCCTGAAGTACCGTTAACGCTGGGAGGCCCCATGGCCGTGAAGACCTTCAAGATCGAGGGCATGACCTGTGCCAGCTGTGTGCGTCGCGTGGAAAAGGCGCTGGCGGCCGTGCCGGGGGTTTCCAGTGCCACCGTGAACCTGGCCACGGAGGAAGCCACCATTGCTGCCGAAGGCGTGCCGGATGAAGTGCTGGCCAAGGCCCTGGAGGCGCGCGGTTATCGCTTGGTGGCCTCCGATAGTCTCGACTTGGCATTGGAAGAAGAAGCTGCCTCCAAGCTGGCGCTGTTCCGGGTCATTGCCGCCTGGATATTCACGGTGCCGCTGATGGTTCCCATGATTCCCGGCGTCCATTTGCACCTGCCATGGATGTGGCAAGCCTTGCTCTCAGGACTTGTCGTCTTTGCCACGGGGCGGCGCTTTTTCGAGAATGCCATCAAGCAACTGCTGCACCGGGAAACCACCATGGACACGCTGGTGGCCATGGGCGCCAGCATTTCGTGGTGCTTCGCGGTTTTCGAAGGACTGCGCGGCGCCGACCATCCCCCCTTTGAAACCGCCGCCGCGCTGGTGGCCTTCCTGCTGGTGGGTAAATTTCTGGAAGCCAAGGCCAAACACCGTGCCACCAACGCGCTGGAGAGCCTGCTGGAACTTGCGCCCCCCGTGGCGATGCGCCTGACCAAAAATGGCGATGAGGAAATTGTGCTCACCCAACTGCTGCAGCGGGGCGATCGCGTGCGGGTGAAACCTGGCGGCGCCATCCCCGTGGATGGCCGCGTGGTGGCGGGCCAGGCGGATGTGGCCGAAGCCCTGCTCACCGGCGAGCCCATGCCCGTGGCTAAGGGGCCGGGCGACGCCGTGATCGCTGGAGCCGTGGTGCACGGCGGCAGCCTTGAAATAACCGTGGAAGGCGCCGGGCGCGATACATGGCTGGCGCGCCTCGCCAAACAAGTGGAACAGGCCCAGGGCAGCCGGGCCCCGGTGCAGGCACTGGCCGATCGTATTTCAGCGGTATTCGTGCCCGGAATTTTGATCCTGGCGGCGCTCACCTTGGCTGGCTGGTGGCTGCACGCCGGGGCCTTTGCCCTGGCCTGGCGACCGGCGGTCACGGTGCTCGTCATCGCCTGCCCCTGCGCCCTGGGCCTCGCCACGCCAGTGGCCATGGCCGCAGCCCTGGGCACCGCCGCCCGCAACGGCCTGCTGGTGCGAGATGCCGCCGCCATGGAACGGCTGGCTCATGTCACGGATCTGGTGTTCGACAAAACAGGAACCCTCACCCTGGGACGCCCCAGCGTGGTGGAAGTGCTCCCCCTGGAAACAGGCTTGTCTTCTGAAGTGCTGCGCCTCGCCGCGGCCCTCGAACAGCATTCCGACCATCCCCTCGCGAAAGGTGTGATGGAGGCAGCCAAGGGCTTGGTGCTGCCCAAGGTAGAGGGCTTCAAGGATCACCCGGGTGGCGGTGTGGAAGGTCTGATTCGCGGCACTCGCCTGCGCCTGGGCCAACCCGGCTGGCTGGGGTTTTCTTCACCGACCGGCCCTGCGGGTGCCACGGTCATCGGCCTCGCGGATAACCAGGCTTTGCAGGGCGTGATCATGCTGGCAGACAAGGTGCGCCCCGAAAGCCGTAAGGTCATCCAGGCCCTGCGCCAGGAAGGCATCAAGCTGCATCTGCTGAGCGGTGACCGCGCGGAGGTCGTGGAAGAGCTCGCCCGAGACCTGGGCCTTGCCGCAGCCCAGGGGGATTGCACCCCGGACGCCAAGCGCGCCCGCATCCAGGAACTCCAAAAGAACGGCGCCGTGGTGGCCTTTGTGGGTGATGGTGTGAACGATGCCCCGGCCCTGGCCCAAGCCGACGCAGGCATTGCCCTGCCCGGCCTGGAAGCCGCCCAGGTGGCCGCACCGCTGAACCTGCTGCGCGAAGGTCTGGAGCCCCTGCTGCTCGCCCATCGCCTGGCGCGTCGTACACGGACGGTAGTCCGTCAGAACCTTGCCTGGGCCTTTGGCTACAACCTACTGTTGGTGCCCCTTGCCGCCTTCGGCCTGCTGGAAAAGGTGGGTGGCCCCATGCTCGCCGGTGCTGCCATGGGACTAAGTTCGCTCACGGTGGTACTCAACGCGTTGAGATTGCGCAGGGCCTAGCTCCGCCCAATGCTCAACATGTCCGCCGCCCATTCGATCCAATGGGCGGTGGGGCTGCCCAAGCCCGCGCGGTCCGCGAGGACTTCGGGCGTAGGCTCGGGAATGGAAAGCACCGGGATATCGGCCATGCCATACACCGTGGCGCACATCAGACAACGGGCCACTTCGCCCAGGGTGATGATCTTGAGGCGGTTCATGGAACGGGCTTGGCAAGCCTGGACCAGGGTTTGCAACCGGTGCAGGTTCCAGGTGTGGATCAGCTTTTCCACATCCGCCACGTCACCCTTTCGCCGATAGCCCACATAGGTCATGGCCAAGCCCACGGTGCGGGGTGGCGCCGGGTCCCAGAAGCCACCGCGACCAAGCGCGAATTCCGCATCCCTTTTGTGCAGCAGACCCGCCTTGGCCAGGGCTTGCCACAACAGATGGGCGCTGCCTTCGTCGTCCTCCCAAAAGGGCATGAACCGGGTCAGCGCCTCATCATCGGCGAAACCACCCACCAGCAGAATCAGGATTGGCCCCTGTTCAGGAAAAAGGGTTGGCAGATCCAGGGGCTTGTATTTCCGTCGCTCAGAAAGGGGCATCGGAACCATTTCGTGGCGCCGCTCTTCCTCGGGAGCCTCACTGTGGGTGACCACCAGTCGGGAGCCATGGGTGGTGGTTTTCACACTCAAGCGTCCCAGTTCCAGACGCCGCTGGATCTCGTCGCAGCTGATCTCCGCCGTATCAAGGGGCGAGGGTTCTGGGTGGTTCCCGTTGTCGCTGTTCACAGGGTCTCCGGTGGTGCCAACGTTATTCTAGGGTCTGTTTTCAAAGTGGGGTGTGGCCGCGCAAATGGCGCCGCCCAAGCAAATCAGAAATCAGTTAGCCTCGCGTATCGCCGAAGGCGATACCGAGAGGGAGAGCGACGATGGCCATAGCGGGACTATGGACAAGGAGCTCGACGCAGAGTTGCGCCGGGCGCCGCCATTTGCCCTTCGGGACGCTGCCAGGCGCGCATCCACTTTGAAAACAGACCCAAGGTTCAGAAACTTCGGCGGGGCACGGTGGCATTGGCCACCAATAATCCCAGCATGAGCGCCATGGTTACGACCAATGCCTGAAAGCCCGCCTGCAGGCCCTGGAGCGTCTGTTGATGCAACAGCATGGTGAGGCCCCGGAAGCCCATGCTCCCAGGCAACAGCAGCAGCAACGCGGGCAGGAGCAGCACCGCCGAGGGCCGCCGGGCGCGACGAGCGTAGAGATTGCACGCCGCACCCAGGCCCCAGGCCGCCACTCCAGCCCCTGCTTCCGGCCCCAGGAATCGGGTTCCCAGGGTGGCCAGGGCCCAGGCCAGCAAGCTGGCACCCAGGGTCCACCCGTAATCCCGCATGCGCCCCTGAAATACCACGAGAAAGCTGAGCGGCAGCAGGGCCAGAACGGGCGCCAGGGTCCAGCCAGGCAGCGCCAAGGGTTCCATCGGTGGTCCACTCAACCAGGCCCCGCCTAGGCGCTGGCCCAAACCCACACCGAAGGCCAGCAGCAGGAAAACAAGGCCGGTGCCTGCCAACCGGGCAGTGCCCGACACCAGATTGCCAGTGCCTAATTCCTGCATGGACACCAGCAAGCCCAACCCGGGCACCAGCACGATGAGGCCGCTAAGTACAAGCACCGACTGGGAGCTGCCTGGCACCAACCCCGCCAGCAGAGCACCGCCCAGCGCGCTCACCATTCCCCCGAGCAGGGGTGTCAAGCGCTCCCACCCTCGCCGGGTCTGGGTCACTTGCACGGCAATTCCCACCAGGAAACCCAGCATCGCGCCCAGGGCCATGTCCCGCCAGCCGCCGCCAAAAATGCGCGCCATGCCAGCGGACGCCAGCCCATAGGCTGCCACCACTCGGCCCGGCCCGTAACGCCTGGGCTTCACCATGAGCCAGGCGAGATACTCCCGGGCCTGGTCCACGTTCATGCGCCCTTCCAGCACCAGATCCACGGTGCCTTCCGCATCGGCCAGTTTTTCCAGATTGGATTCCCCCGCCTCGATGCGCTGAAGATAGGTCTTGCTGTGATGCCCCTCCTTCCGGAGCGAGGCCAAAAAACCAGTGGGCGTGGCGTACAGCGCACCCTCCAGCCCCAACCGGGCCGACACTCTGCCTAGGGCCTTTTCGAGCGTCGGCGCGCTGACGCCAAAGGTCTGCAGCGCCCGCCCCAATTCCAGCACAAAGGCCACTTCTGGAATGGAACTGGCTGGCGCGCTGGATTCAGAGGGTTCGGGAAGGACAGCGGACATCGTGGACCTCTCGCCCACGATATCGCTTTTCCGGGCCCACACTGGCCCGGGTCATGACGAAAATGCTCTGCATTACCAAGTGGCCGGCAGGTTGCCCCATTGCCAGAGGGGTGCTGGCTACCGGTTTCAGGCGCAGGCATGCCCGAGCTTCCGCGCCTTCACCGAAGCCACAATCATCTGTTCCAGCGCATTCAGATCAACGTCGCTGAGCTTGCGCAGGTAGAGACAGCCTTTGCCCAGCTTGTGCTTGCCCAGCTTGGCGAGCAATTCCTCGCGACCCGGAAAACTCGCCACCAGGTAAAGGCTGATCTCACTTTTTCGCGCCGAGAAACCCACCACGCAGGAATCACCTTCGCGGCCGCTTTCGTAAACATAGTGGTAGCTCCCGAACCCAACGATGCTGGGCCCCCACATCCTGGGTGGTTCCCCCGTAGCCTTGGTCATCAGCTTGGCCAAGGTGGCGCAATCCGCGCGCCGGGCCTCGTCCTCGATGGATGCCAGGTAGCTCTCGACGCTGGCCTGGGTGATTTGCGTCTTGTTTGCGGCCACGGGTTCTCCTTTCTGGCGCAGGTATAGCGGGCCTCCTCTCGGCAGGGCGCTTGGGGGGGTCAGCTCAGTTGGCGGGCTTGGCTGTCTCCTTGGCCATGGGCTTGGGGTTCCAGAAGGCGGGGTCGCTGGCACTGATGGTCGGTGCCACGAAGCTCAGCCTGGGGTTGAAGGCAAAGAGCTGGTTTTCCACCGCGTTGACCGTATCTGCGAAGACTTTCTGCATGACCTTGCGGCCCTCTTCCCCGAGGGCTTCCTGGAAGGCCTTTTCACTGGCTTCCATGCCATCCATCTCCGCCAAGGATTTCAGAGGTCGCAGCACGATGAAGCTGGGCGAACCCATGCCTGCCGTGACTTCATAAAAGGCGAAGGACGCGGCGTAATGGCTCTTGGCGTAGCCCTCCAACGCCATCTTTACGCCTTCCTCGAAAGCCTTGTTTTGGCCCTGTTTGATGCGGAAGGTGCGTACGCGGAAATAGCGCATTTTGCCGATCTCCACCGGCGGGCCGTAGCTCAGATCCTTGCGGTAGGTGCCCAGTACGCTCCGCGAACTGGCGAGGAGTTCACCATCCTTTTCAGAAATCTGAGCGATTTCCTTTTTCGCCTCCGGGTTCTTGTCCAGTTCGTTCTGTTTGGCTTCCCAGTCGGCAAAAGAGCCATAGCCCACCACGAACAGCGCCTCGCTGGGGCCGGTGAGGGCGTTCATGCCCATGTAGTAGTCGGTGGATTTGGCCTTGGTGAGCGCCTTGGTCCAGGCCGCCTCTGTTTTTTCATGGGCGGAGCCCTTGCCGGGCTTGATCTCCTCGCGGATAAACAACATCAGCGGGGGCGGTGGCATGGGACCACTCTGGGCAAGCAGCGCCGGTGCCATCAGGCAGGCGAAGGCATGGTTTCTCAAACGGAAAGTGGAATTGAGTTTCATAGGGCCCACCTCCAGGGGCTGCTGTTTTTAAACAGCAGGGTGAGTCTAAATCTCAATTGCGAAAACCAAAAAAGATTTTTTCAATTAATATGATCGATTTTTTATTATCACCAACCAAAAAACAGGTTTGATCCGCCGATGAAGGCTTGCATCTCTATTAAGAATGGGGGGGTTCCATGTCTGGGTATCTCTAACCCGGGCTGCCAAGTTGCGGAACTCTGCGTCGGTACGGAACCGCAGCCTTCCCCTAAGATTTGCAGCTCGCGTATGGTTTTCAGCACCGCACTAGCTTGAAAGGTGCATGAAAAACTTGGGCGGATCGTATCCATGAGCGCCAAGGACACCCAGACCTTGGTCCGCCCTGCCCCTGGCGCCTGAGACGGGTTCTCCTTATCCTGGTGGTTATGGGAGTGCTGGGTCGCCTTTTGCTTGCCGTCATGGTGCTTCTGGGAAGCGCCGAACTGGGCTCTGCGCCTGCCGCGCCCGCCCGCTGTTGCTGTTGTGAGACCACAACCGTGGAGGAAGCATGCGGCTGCGGCCTGCCCCAGCGCTCCAACTCCCGGGGTGGCGGGCAGCAAGCCCCAACCGCATTGGGCGTGGCTCAATCCAAGCCCGCCTTGCCCTTGCCCATGGCTACCCAGGCCTCCGTTCAGCGCGAACCCAGGCCCTGCCCTGCCCAGCTCGTCGCCATCGCAAACGGGCGGGAAGCCCAGACCCTGCCGGGCCAAGGCTTCAACCCAGGGGAGGGGCCGCCCCGTCAGCCCCATGATTATCAATCCCGATTAGGGGTTTTCCGGATTTAAGAGGGTAGGTCTGCCAAGTCGTACCGCAGCCCCTAACCCTTTTCGCTTTCCGGAGTATCGCCATGCGCGCATCTGCGCTGCTGGCGCTGGGCCTTTCCGCCGTCGTCGGGGGCGCCCAGCCTCAGCCCAATTCCCTTCCCAGCGTGGTCCAGTCTGAGGCCGACACCCCCCTTTCTACGCTGATCCAAGAAACCCTGAACCAGAATCCCGATCTGGCGGCCAAGACGGCCCTGGTGGAGGCGGAGCAGGAGCGCATTCCCCAAGCCCGCGCCTTGCCCGACCCCAGCCTGGCCCTGGGGCTACAGAACGATGGTTTCAAGAAACTGCAGATCGGCATGATGGAGACCAGCTACTACCAGGTGATGGTCACCCAACCGCTGCCATGGCCCGGCAAGCGCGGGTTGCGCGGCGAAATCGCCAGCCTGGGGGTGGATTCCGCCCGGTGGGCCCGGGAACGAACCAGGTTGAGCCTAGTGGCCGAAGTGAAGCGAGCCTACATCGGCCTGCTGCTTGTGCGCGGCCAGATGGCCTTGCTTACTCAGCAGGCTCTGTTCTGGCAGAAAGCTGGGGAAATCACCAAGGTCCGCTATGAGGTGGGCCAGGGAACCCAGGCCGATCTGCTGCGCGCTCAACTGGAACAGATTCGGCTGCGGCAGACTCGCATTTCCCTGCAATCCGAGGAAAAGGTCTACTTGGCAACCTTGAATCGACTGCGGGGAGGTTCTCCCGAAGCGCCCGTGCGCACCTTGGCCCGACTCGAGGATCTCCCCCTGCCAAGCGCTGAAAACTGGGCCGCGAGGGCGGCAGAGGAAAGCCCTGAAGTGCAGGCGGCCCGCCTGGGCACCCGCCAGGCGGAGCGAAACTTGGATCTTGCAAAGCGAGATCGGTACCCTGATCTGGCCTTGAGCGCCGGGCTCATGCCGCGCGGCTCCCTGGATCCCATGTGGCAGGTGGGTATCTCCGTGTCGTTGCCGATCTGGTCCAACCAGAAGCAGCACCGAGCGGTGGCAGAACAGGAGCTCCGACGTCGGGCCCAAGGGTCCGAAACATCAAGCGTTCAGAACCTACTGCACCAGCGGATCCAGGAACGTTCGGCCCAACTGGGCGCAGCCCTGGAAATCGTCCAGTTGTACCGCGAAGGCTTACTGGTGCAGAGCGAAGCCAGTTTCCAGGCAAACCTGGCGCAGTACGAAGCGGGGCGCGGCGCTTTCCTCAGCGTCTTGGAGGCCCTCAACGGCTGGCTGGCGGACCAGGGCAGCTACCTCCAGGCCCTTGCCCAGGCCCAGACCATCCAGATCGCGCAGCAGGAATTCAACCTGACCGGCACACCACCCATCTCAGCCCAGGCCTTGAGCGCCAGTGCCATGGGGATGGGAAGCAGCCCAGGTGGCACCGCCAAAGCGGGGCCCGCACCTGCCAAGGGCAGCGAAAGCAGCCCTTCCATGAAAGCCATGTGAGCCGGAGTTGACCATGAACCACGAACCCCTCGAAACCATCCCCCGCCCCACTTCCAAACTCCGCACCCTCGGTCTTCTCGCCCTTGGCCTGGGCGCAGGCATCGGCGGCACCCTCCTCCTGCGCCCCACCGCAAAAGAGGCCCACGCCCAAGAGACCTCGGCCCCCAAGAAGCAGATGGTCCAATGCCCCATGCATCCGCAGATCATCCAGGATCACCCGGGTGACTGCCCCATTTGCGGCATGGCGTTGGTGCCCATGGAAAGCGAAGCGCCCCTAAACGAAAGCCCTGGTCTCGAAACCCACGCGAGGGTGATGATCGACTCCGAACGCCAGCAACTCATTGGCCTCAGAACCGAAAAGGTCACGGAAGGTTTCGTGATCGGAGAGCTCAGAGCTGTGGGCAGGGTGGCGGTGGATGAGACCCGCGTGCGCAAGGTGAATCTGAAGGTGGAAGGTTTCGTCGAGAAGCTCTTCGTGGACTTCCTCGGCAAACCGGTCGCCAAGGGAACACCCCTCTTCAGCCTCTACAGCCCAGAGTTCGTGAGCGCCCAGCGGGAATATCTGTTGGCCTTGAAAACCCAGAAAGCCCTGGCGGGCGGCTCCCTGCAAAGCAGCGGCGGCGATCTTTTGGATTCCGCCCAACGTCGCCTGGCCCTTTGGGATGTGCCCAAGGAGGCCGTGGAACAGCTGGAAAAGACGGGCGAACCCCAGCGTGCCCTCACCCTGCGCAGCCCCATCTCGGGTGTGGTGACTGCCAAAAATATTGTGGAAGGTGCCCGCCTCACGCCTGCGGATATCCCCTTCGAGATCACCGACCTCGGACGCATCTGGGTGCTCGTGGATATCTACGAAGCGGAGCTGAGTCGGGCCAAGGTGGGCATGCCCGCCGAGCTAACCGTCCCGTCGTCTCCCGGGAAAACATTCAAAGGGCATGTCGCCTTTGTGGATCCCGTCATGGATCCCAAGACCCGCACCGCGAAGGCCCGGGTGGAGTTTGCAAATTCCGCAGGAGAGCTGAAGCCTGAGATGTTCGGGGAAGTTCTCTTAAAGGGACAGGGGCGGAAGGGTCTCGTCATTCCCCTGGATGCAGTGCTAGATGCTGGGGCCTCCAAGGTCGCCTTCGTCTCCTTGGGCGACGGAAAGTTCGAGCCCCGCGAGGTCACGGTGGGTGCCACCGTGGGCGAAAAGATTGAAATCCGCTCCGGCCTCAAGGTCGGTGAAGAAGTCGTGGTCCGGGCCAATTTTCTGGTCGATTCCGAATCGCGCTTGAAAGCCGCCTTGGCTCATCTGAGCCAAAAGGGCGCTTCTCAGCCCGCCGCCGCCCCTGCGGTCGGCCACCAGCACTGAGGCGGTGAGATGAGCACGAAGCAGGAGCGAAGTGCCACCGCGACTAGCGCGGCCCTCTGGGTGGCCGCACAGGAGGTGCGGCCATGAGTGGAAATGTAGCTTACGACCCCGACCACCCAACATTCCTCCAGCGAATCATCCGTTTCTCGGCGGAGAACCGCTGGCTGGTGATGGCGGCTTCAGCGGTGCTGATCGTCATGTCCTTCTGGACCATGCGCAACATCCCCATGGATGCGCTACCCGACCTCAGCGACACCCAGGTGATCGTCTACAGCAAATGGGACCGAAGCCCCGACATCGTGGAAGATCAGGTGACCTATCCCATCGTCACCAGCCTCCTCGGGGCACCCAAAGTGAAGGCCGTGCGCGGCCTCTCGGACTTCGGCTTCTCCTACGTCTACGTGATCTTCGAGGATGGAACGGACATCTACTGGGCCCGCAGCCGGGTGATGGAATACCTCTCCAAGATCACGGCCAGCCTTCCTCAAGGCGCCAAAACAGAGTTAGGCCCGGATGCCAGCTCCGTGGGCTGGGTATACCAGTACGCCCTGGTGGATCGCAGCGGCAAGCACAGTACGGATGAACTGCGATCCCTTCAGGACTGGTTCCTGCGCTACAGCATCCAGGCCACACCCGGTGTGGCCGAAGTGGCCACAGTGGGCGGCCAGGCGCGGCAGTTCCAGGTGAGCATCAACCCCACCAAAATGGCGGCCTATAAAATTCCTATCGAGTCCGTTATTCAGGCCGTGAAGGCTTCCAATTCAGAAGTGGGCGGGCGGCTCGTGGAATACAGCGGGCGCGAATACATGGTGCGGGGCCGCGGGTACGTGAAATCCACCCAAGATCTTGAACAGGCGGTGCTCAAGGCGGAAAACGGCACGCCCATTCGGTTGAGTGATGTGGCCACAGTCTCCCTGGGGCCGGAAATGCGGCGGGGCCTCACGGATCTGGACGGCCACGGCGACGTGGTGGGCGGCATCGTGGTCATGCGCCAGGGCGAGAACGCCTTGAACGTGATTGAACGGGTGAAGGCCAAGATCGGTGAGCTGAAACAGGGGCTGCCCGAAGGTGTCGAAGTCGTGACGACCTACGACCGCTCTGAGCTGATCCATAACGCCATCAAGACCGTGAAACACAAGCTCATCGAAGAGATGATCGTCGTCTCACTGATCATCCTCCTCTTCCTGTGGCACATTCCCTCGGCCATCGTACCCATCGTCACGATCCCCATCAGCGTGGCCCTGGCGTTCATTCCGATGTACGGCATTGGCCAGAACGCCAACCTCATGAGCCTCGCGGGGATCGCCATTTCCATCGGGGTTCTCGTGGACGGGGCCATTGTCGAAGTGGAAAACGCGTACAAGAAAATCGAGAAATGGATTGAGGCCGGAAAGCCGGGGAGCTTCTACCAAGTCAGGCTCGAAGCCTTGATGGAAGTGGGGCCTAGCGTCTTTTTCTCCCTGCTGGTGGTGGCGGTGAGCTTCCTGCCCATCTTCACCCTGCTGGATCAGGAAGGGCGGCTCTTCAAGCCGCTCGCCTATTCCAAAAACTTCGCCATGGCCATCGCCGCACTGCTGGCCCTGACCCTCGATCCGGCCATGCGCATGCTCTTCGCACGGGTGGAGCCCTTCACCTTCAAGCCGAAGTGGCTGGCCTGGACCGCGACGCAACTGGTTGTTGGCAAATATTACGCCGAAGAAAAACACCCCATCAGCATCTTCCTTCACCGCATCTACGAGCCACCCTGCCGCTTCGTGGTCAAGCACGCCAAGGCGACCATTGCCGTGTCCGTGTTGCTGGTATTGGGCACGATCCCGGCCTTCCTTAGCTTGGGCAGCGAATTCATGCCCCCACTGAACGAAGGTACGCTGCTGTACATGCCCTCGACCTTGCCCGGTCTGAGCCAAACCGAGGCTCAGCGCATCCTCCAGGTGCAGGACCGATTGATTCGCACCGTGCCGGAAGTGGGACGCGTGTTCGGGAAGGCGGGTCGGGCGGATACGGCCACGGACCCAGCGCCCTTTTCCATGATGGAGACGGTAATTGAACTCAAGCCTGAGGATCAGTGGCGCGAGAAGCCCCGGTGGTACTCAAGCTGGGCCCCCGACTTCCTGAAATCCATCCTCCGACCACTCTGGCGCGACCGGATCACCCAGGAAGAAATTGTGGCTGATTTGGATCGCGTGGTGAAATTGCCCGCCATCCCCAATGCCTGGACCATGCCCATCAAGGCGCGGCTCGATATGCTCAGCACCGGCATCCGAACCCCCGTGGGCCTCAAGATCAATGGCGCGGACCTGGAGGTGATCCAAAAGGTTGCCATCGACGCGGAACAAGTGCTTCAGAAGGTTCCAGGCACCCGTAGTGCCTTTGCCGAACGCACGGCTCAGGGGTACTTTCTGGATTTCGTGCTGAAGCGGGAACAGCTCGCGCGTTACGGTCTCAGTGCGGAGCAGGCCAACATGCTGGTGATGACGGCCATCGGCGGCGATAACCAAAGCACAGTCTTCGATGGTCGCGCCCGGTACCCCGTGAATGTCCGCTATGCCCAGGATTACCGCGAGAGCCCCGAGGCGCTAAAGCGAGTGCTCATCCCAACACCCAACGGCGCCACCATTCCCATGGAGGAGATCGCGGAACTCAAGTGGGTCACTGGCCCCGCCATGATCCGGGACGAGAACGGCCAGATGAACGGCTATGTACTGGTGGACTTCGACACTTCCCAAATTGACGTGGGAACCTATGTCCGCCACGCCAAAGCCACCATCGAGAAGGAACTGAAACTCCCGGCGGGCTATAGCCTCACCTGGTCCGGACAGTACGAAAACATGATCCGGGTGAAGGAGCGGCTGAAGCTCATTCTGCCTATTACCCTCGTGCTCATTTTCGGGTTGCTCTATGCCAATACGAAGAGCGCCTTCAAGGCCTCCATCGTGATGCTGGCCGTGCCCTTCAGTGCCATTGGGGCCTTCTGGCTGCTTTGGATTCTGGGTTTCAACATGAGCATTGCCGTTTGGGTGGGACTCATCGCCCTCATGGGACTGGATGCGGAAACCGGGGTGTTCATGTTGCTGTTCCTGGATCTATCCCACGACGAAGCCCAGCGGGAAGGCCGCCTCAAGACCCGGGCCGATCTGGTGGAAGCCATCATCCATGGCGCCGTGAAACGGGTGCGCCCCAAGGCCATGACCGTGTTTGCGGCCTTCATGGGCCTGCTGCCCATCATGTGGAGCGTGGGCACCGGAGCCGATGTCATGAAGCGCATCGCAGCCCCCATGGTGGGCGGCCTGGCCACCAGCTTCCTGCTGGAATTGCTGGTCTACCCAGCCATCTACTACCTATGGAAAGTACGATCTTTACCCCGGGAAGCACCCCCCGTCCCGGCGCCAGCGCATTAATTGGACACCTGCCGCGGCAGGATTACACTGTGTCACCGGTCCTGACCCCAGGACCATTTCCTCTGGAGATGGATATGCATCGCTCGATCCTCACGTTGGCCCTCGCCGGTCTCGCGGCAGCAGGCCTGTGCGCCCAGACATCCCCCAAAGCCATCGGCCCTAAACCGGATGATCCACGCCAGGCCAAGGACACCAAGGCCATTGGTCCCAAACCCGACGATCCGGGCCGGGGCAAGGATACCAAGGCCATCGGTCCCAAACCCGACGATCCGGGCCGAGGCAAGGACACCAAGGCCATCGGTCCCAAACCCGACGAACCGGGCCACGGCAAGGACACCAAGGCCATCGGTCCCAAACAGGACGATCCCGGCCGAGGCAAGGACACCAAAGCCATTGGTCCCAAACAGGACGATCCCGGCCGAGGCAAGGACACCAAGGCCATCGGTCCCAAACAGGACGATCCGGGCCGGGGCAAGGACACCAAGGCCATCGGTCCCAAACAGGACGATCCAGGCCGTGGCAAGGACACCAAAGCCATCGGTCCCAAACAGGACGATCCAGGCCGTGGCAAGGACACCAAAGCCATCGGTCCCAAACCCGACGATCCAGGCCGTGGCAAAGACCGCCAGCCCAACTCCCACTCCGGCTGCCCCGGTAAAACGTTAACTCGAGCGATCAGATTTTCCCGAGAGGTCCCATGATCACCCTTTTCCTTACTGCTGCCCTCGTGGCCGCCCCCACCCCGAAGCCCGCCACCAACACCAAATGCCCAGTCATGGGCGAACAGGTGAACCCCGCCAAGAGCCCCAAGGTCGTGGTTCGTGGTCAGGAATACTTCCTGTGCTGCAAAGGCTGCGACAAGAAGCTCCAGACCGACCCTGACAAATATCTGGAAAAGGACGGCACGCCCAAAAACGCCAAAAAGTAATATCCCACGGCCCACAAAAAAGCCCGGCCATCCGGCCGGGCTTTTTTGTGCAGACCGAAAACCCTACTCTTCAGGTTCGTCATACTCGGCGTTGTGCCAAACGTTCTGCACATCGTCGTTATCCTCGAGTAGATCGATGAGCTTGAGGAAGCTCTTGAGCTTGCTGGGGTCAATCTCGGCGCTGGTGCTGGCGGCGTTGATGATCTTCGAATCCAACACAGGCAGTTTGGCGGCATCTAGAGCATCCTTGACGGCCTGGTAAGACTCAGGCGTGGTCTTGATGATCCAAACTTCATCTTCCAAAACCACGTCATCGGCCCCGGCTTCCAGTGCGATTTCCATGATCTTGTCCTCGGAGACCTCGCCTTCCACCACGATCTGGCCCTGGCGGGTGAAGAGGTAGGACACGCTGCCCACGGCACCCAGATCGCCGCCGAATTTCGAGAAATAGCTGCGGATTTCTGGCGTGGTGCGGTTCTTGTTATCGGTCATGGCTTCCACGATGATCGCCGCGCCGCCGGGTCCGTAGGCCTCGTACGTGACTTCTTCGTAGGTCACGCCTTCCAGTTCGCCAGTGCCCTTCTTGATGGCGCGTTCCCAATTTTCCTTGGGCATGTTCGCGCCCTTGGCCTGATCCACGGCCAAACGCAGCCGAGGATTGGCGTTCACATCACCGCCCCCGAGACGGGAAGCCACGGTGATTTCCTTGAGGATCTTGGTGAAGGCTTTGCCGCGCTTGGCATCGGCAGCGCCCTTTTTGTGTTTGATGGTGGACCATTTACTGTGGCCGGACATGAAGGACTCCCAGAAGGCGTGGACGGTAGTTCAACGAGGGGATCAACCGCGGATGCCGCGCTTGGATACCCGCGCGTAGGGCGGCGGCTCCTGGCGGAGCATGGGACGTTCGAGCATGAACTGGTACCACTGCTCGCCATAGACTTTCATCTTCATGGCTTTGCCATTCTGGAGCAGGCTGCGGTTAGTCAATAGCCGCTCGTCGCCCTTGCAGATTTTCAAACCGCGATTGAGCACTTCGATGGCCCCATCCCGATCATGCATTTCGTTGAGGGCATAGGCATAGACACCGTAGAGCAGGCTCTCTTTTTTGCCTGCCTTCAGCGCCAGATCGAAGGTCTGTTTGGCCTTCTTCTTCTCCCCGCGCTTCCATTGCAGGATGGCAAGCATGGCCTTGGCCACGTAGTGCTGCATGGAGGCAGACTTGAGCAGGGGTTCGGCTTCGTCGTTCTTCTTACGCAGGTATTGAACTACGCCAATCTGGCCATCGATGGAACCCTTCACCAGGAACTGGCGGGGGCCGAGCTTGTAGCCCTCTTTCATGACGGTGATGGCAGCGTCGAACTGCTGCTTCTTCATCAACTCACCCGCACGGGTGAAGATTTTTTCAAGCTGCTCCTGGACCTTTCGGCCCAACCAAATGAACAGGCCAAAGCCTGCCACCAAGCCCAGGGGAATGCTCAGCCACAGCGGCCATCGCAACAACATGCCAATCAGCACCGTAAGGACAGCGGCGCCTAGGCCTAGCAAAAGATTGATCACACGCACTCCCTGGGACGGCCCGAAGGCCAAGGGGCTAGTTTACCCTTGGAACCAGTCCCATTCCACGTTTGCTTCAGATGGGCGCTTAGCCGATGACGCCGCTCCGGGGCCGAGGTGCCGGTCGCTTGCGACGAACCACTCGTTTGGCGGCGGTGGCGGGCTTTAGTTCGGTTGGCACCTTACGAGGACGGCCTGGACCCCGCTTGGGCTTAGTTGGGTCGACTTTTTTCGCTTTGGTGGCGCGTTTAACTGGTTTGGCCTTCTTGATTTTTTCTTTCTGGACGATGGCCTGCGCGGCACGCCCCGTGACCACCACGCGGGAACCATCTTTCAGTTTCTTGACCTTGCTGCCCGACTTTCGGCCCCGCTTTAGGCTCATCTGAAGTGGATCCACACCTAGAAAGTCCTTCTCTGCCTGCTGCTGCAGCAGCATCATTTCGCCTTTATCCTTCTCATGATCATGGCCACACAAGTGGAGAAAACCGTGAATCACCAGCGTCTCCACCTCACGGCGCCGACTGACTCCCAGTTTTTTCGCCATTTTCTCGGCCACTGGAAGGCAGACAACGAGATCCCCTAGATGCGGAAAGGCCCCTTTTTCGGCCTCGGCAGGAAAACTCAGCACGTCGGTGGTTTGATTGATCCCACGGTGTTCCCGATTCAACCGACGCATGATGCGATCGTCTACATAGGAGATGGAAATCCCTTGTGCCTCAGGGGCAAAACGATCGCGCAGCTGATTCAACAACTCGCCCAAGGAACGATCTCCCGGGCCACGCAACTTGCTGCGAGTGGACCAATCAACCTTGAACGGAATGTGCGAGTGGTTCATGTCAAATCCTGTAATTAGCTATTTTCAGCTTGAATATTATTAATACGAATCAAAACATTGTCAACACTATCAGCCATTTTTTCACAATCAGCAGTCAATTTTCACGGAGAAATATTCCGCCCATCGATAGAAAACCACCAGCAGGTCAGGGTATTTTCATCCCATGGAACCTACTGTCCCGGCCACCATTTTGAACCCCATTCAAGACTTCCTGGAACTCCTGGAACACTGGAATGCAAGGCACGCTCTTACGGCCCTGCCTCCCGAGGATCGATTTGAGGAGTTGATTCAGGACGCCTGTGCCCTATTGCCCCACCTGGAAGGCTTCCCTAGCGGATCCAGGTTGGTGGATTTTGGGACGGGCATGGGCATTCCCGCCCTCGTGCTGGCCCTGGCAAGGCCTGATCTAGAAATATTGGCCATCGAGAAGTCGTTGAAAAAAATCGCCTTTGTGCGCCAAGCAGCCCTGGAATTGGGGCTCAACAACCTCACCCCAATGGCAGGCCGCTCCGAGGCGCTGCCGCCCATGATGGCGGATGTGGGCACCGCCAAGGCCGTTGGCAGCCTGCCCTTACTCACGGGCTGGTGGGACCGTCACGGCAAGCGAGGCGCGCCCTTGCTGCTCCTGAAAGGTGAGGCCAGCCTCACCGAGCCCTGCCCGGAAGGCTGGCAATCGAAAGCCTTCCCCTACACCCTGCCCCAGCGCGGCCGTCGAACCATTCTGCACCTTACAAAAGAACCGGGCCGCTAGGGGCCCGGTTTTGTAAACGTTGCTTTCGATCAGCGGGTGACGAAATCACCTGCGTGCATTTCCTCTTTGGAACGGAGAATGCGGCAGGAAGCGGAGTTTTCTCCCACCTTGACCACCATGACTTGCCCCAGGTAGTAGGCGGTCTTTTCGCTAACCGTATCTTTGGCGTTACGGCCCTCCTGGACATTCCAGGTCTGAACCCGGGCCGAGAGCAGAATGTCTCCAACCTTGAGGCCATCCTTGGCGCCCTGATCGATGATGACCATCTCGCCCGTGGCGGTCTGCTCATGATTATCCCGGGCGTACAGGATGGTGCCCACAGGTTCCTTGATGGTGAGCGGACCCACAATTTCCTTCCGGAGATTGGCGACGATGTTGGCCGGTTCAACAAAGGGTGCCGCATGATTCCCCACTTCAATGGCATCCATGGAGCGCTCGATCACCGCAATGGAACCCTTGGGGTTCACGGTGGTCACCCGGAGGATGCCCACCTGCTGCACCACGTCACCCAGGGGGGCCTTCTGCTTGCCAAAGGGATGCATGAGCTTGCGCTTGGCGACTTTGAGCACCACCAAACGATCCCCTACCTTTACGCCGCGATCCGCGCCGCCAGCCAGGTAAACCGTTTCGGTATCACCCAGGAACTGACGATTTTGTGCCTGACGCTCGGTGATGGCCAAGGCACCGATTTCGGCAAAATTGGCCTCGGCACCCTTGGGTGCAAGATAGGGCAGCTGAATGAAGTCCTGGAAGGAGTAGCCATATTCCTCAAGCTTGGGCTTGGTCACCAGCTTGATGCGATCAGGCTGCACATCCACCACATCCGCGGGGGTATCCACGGGCATGCCCGGGGTGGCGACGGTCTTGGCGGCAACGGGAATGATCAAAGGATCGCCAGGATATATCCAATGGGGATCCTTAATCCATTTGTTCTGATCCCAGATCTGGGGCCAGGCAAAGGGATTTCCCAGAAAACGCTGACCCAGGTCCCAGAGCGTATCCCCCTTGACGACAAGGTAAAGCTGGCTTCCGGCGGGAACGGTTACTTCCTTGGGGTAGTCCCAGCGAGAACGATGTTCTGCAACCTTAATCGCATCACCGGCTTTGACTTCCTGCACAGCCTGGGCAGGAGCGGGAGCGGGTTTAGGTTCCTGGGCCACAACGCCTAGCGCGAGGCAAGACATTGCAGAAAGCGCAAACAGCCAATGCCGCTGATGCATCATGTTCCCCCTTGGTATCTGGCAGAATTATAGTCCAACAACTCAGATCATGTCTGAAAAAGCTTTGGTGGTTCCTTTTATATCAGGGTTCGGGCGCGATCCTTAATTTCGGACATCTTTTGCGGCCGTCAATGCCCAGGTGCTGCGTAGTAGAGAATCCAAGCCTGATTCCCGCCCATGGGGATGGGAGCTTGCGCAAAACGGGCGATAACGTGGGCTTCGTTGCTGGCCAGAAAGCTTTGAAACGACTGACTCAGTTCTTCGGATATCCCGAAAACCACATGAAAGGTGCGCCAACCAAGAAATACACCATCCTGGAGCCTTTCCCGGAACCGCTCCATGGCATCGACGGTGGTGTGCCCCCGCAGGTCCAGGGTGACATCCACCTCGATGGCCATGCCGGCGGCGAGTTGAATCCGCTCCGGAAGGGGTTTGGAAGTCGGCGTCGCTGCGGGCGGAATGACTTCTGGAACTGCCAGCTCTGGCAGGGACTCCGAAGGAGCCTCCAGAACAATAGGTGCGACTGCCACCACCGGTTCTACCTTGACCTCGGCCACCGGGATTTTGGGCGTCAAGGGCTTGATCCCTTTTAAACCGCCCATGGCGGCCTGGAAATCCTCGGCTGGTAAAGGTGGTGCGGGGAGTTCCTTGCTGACCGTGGCGGTTTCCTCCTCAGCCTGAGGCACCTTGGACTTGGACCCGGGTTGGGGGGCCGAGCGCCTTCCCATGGCATTGAGAAACATGGTGTCCTGTTCCTCCATGCTCAGGTTTGCGACCACCGGTGGTTTGAGTGCCGCCTTGGGCACCGGAGCCTTGGCGACAGGCTCCTCCTCCTTGAATTGCTGCTTGAGCTTCGCCAAATCTTGTTTCCACACCATGATCCACCTCTGTTGACCCTAGGTTATCCCTCCCCGTTGCACCTGTGCCACACATGCAGCATTTCGCACCATGTTCTTTAACCCTCGAAGCCTAATCTCTGCTTGAAGTGGCGCGTTTTCCTCTCTGGCACGGGCTTCGCTAGGCCTTGCCTGGAGGTTTTTATGAAACGCTTGATGATCCCCGCCCTGATGACCCTGATTGGCACGGGCTCCAGCCTGATGGCCCAGGAACCGCGCCTGGGGCTTTCCCTCAATCTGGTGCTGCCCACGGGCCAGTTTCAAAGCAGGAGCGGCACTGGATTAGACAACGCCAATAATATCTATAATTATACCGAGGGCTACGATTTCGGGTTCGGCGGCCAGGTGACCTTCAGTTTCCCCGTGGACCCCAAGCTGGCCTTCCGCGTGAACCTAGGGGCACAGTCCACCGATGGCAGCAATACCGCCCCTGGCTATAGCAAAATCAACCTCAGGCACGTGATGTTCAGCGTGGGCGGCGACCTGCAAATCTTCACCCAAAGCGCCTACCGCCACCGTGGCACCTATTTCTTGGTGGGCCTCGCCGCCGACTTCGAGCGCTTCGATCGCAGCTTCGATGACCTAAATTCCGATTGGGCTTCCGTGGATAGCACCCGGAAATCCCGCCTGGGCGGCAACTTCGGCATCGGCCATACCTTTGGCTACAACGCTGGAACCCGCTTCACGCTGGAAGCCACCTACCACAAGTCCTTGACCGGCATCGACACCGCGAAAGGTGATCCCACGCCCGCCGATTTTGTGCGCGTGGGCTTCGGCTGGGTGTTCTAGCACCATCCCACCATCAAAAAACCCCGCGGATTGGCGGGGTTTTTTGATGGTGAAAACTCACTTCTTTTTGGCCTTGGCCTTTTTCTTGGCGGGGGGCTCGGGAGGGTCGGCGTCTTCGCCCACACCCATGAGGCCACTCACGAAGCGTTTGCAATCCGCATTCTCGGGATCCATGCGCACCAGCCGCCGGGCATAGGCCAGGCGATCAAAGCGCGGACGGGCATCATCCGCCTTCACCTGTTCCAATTTCTCAGCCACAAAGGCGATGGGCGTGCCTGCCTGATCCATCTCCTGTTTTTCCCGAAGCAGGAAGCCCTGCCAGCCGGCGAGGCTTGCGGCATAGGTCGCCTGTTCCTTGCGGAGCTGGGCCAGGAGGCCATCAATTTCCTTCAGGGACCACTCGCTATGGGCGATGGCGGCCTTGTGTTCATCCAGGAAGCCGCGAATCTGACCGCGGAGCTTCATGTGTTCTTCGGTAAGCCCTGGCTGGGCTTCGATTTCCTTCAAACGCTGTTCCTGGCGGGTGATGGTCTCGCGCCATTCCGTGATCTTGGTCTCGTGATCCTTGCGAATGCGACCAAAGGTGCCCTCGGAAATTTTCAGATTCTCATCGGCTGCCGAGGCCGCTTTTTGGAGGTGAGCGATGGCGTCCTCCCAGGCCCCTTCCAACACGCATGCGCGGGCGGCGTAATCCTGCACCGCCACCAGGGCCCGCATCTCGTTGTAGTCCGAGGTGCCCACTCCCAGGGCTTCGCGCTGCAGAAGTGCCTCGGTGCTGCGTCGCACCGCGGCGGAATCCCCTCGCTCCAGCGCGATATCCCAGGCCTTGTGGGTGTCTTTCAGGCGATCGGCGAGGGTCTGACCCATCACCGGTGCCACCAAAGCGGGAACCAGCAGGAGCGAAGGGAACAGGCGCATGCTCACTTGCCCTTCTTGCCCTTCGGAGCGGGCTTGTCTTCACCCGCAGGCATGCCCAGATTGACCCCGGTGAGCTGCTCGATTTCCTTCACCACCTTGCGACTGGAGGGATCCAGGACATTGAGCCGATAGAGGTAGCGCACCTTTTCGGTCTTGTCGGGGAACTGCTGATCCAGGAAGGTCTTGGAGCTCATGATCCCGTCCACGAACTTCGCTTTATCATTCTTGAACTTGTATTTCTCCAGCTGATCGAGCTGATCCTTGACCTGGGCATCTTCCTCGGTGGCGAACTTGGCGTAGTAATCGGATTCCTTCTTGGCGCTCTCGATGTAGTCCACAAAGAACTGGGCCGATTTCTTGTTCTTCTCGATGGCCTCTTCCTCGCCCTGAATCAGGCCGAGCTGCTGCTTATCGCCATCATCCGGGTTGGCCTTTTCCCGCAACCCTTTGATGAATTCGGCGTTTTCATCCAGGGTGCGGCGCGCGCCAGCGGCCATGTCGTTGTAGTAGCGAATGATCAGGGGGAAGGATTCCTTCACCGAATCGTAGTTGGTCTTGGCCGTGTCCTTGGCCTTGACGTAGAGCTCGGTGGCACGTTCCCAATTGCCCGCGGCATCCGCCGCCCGGGCCGCCAGGAAGTAGGCATAAACATATTCACGGTAGCTGTTGTAGCTGCTGAGCTGGGTCTGGGGGCTGGATTTATCCCAGGCAGGCAGGGTGGCCGGGAGAATACTCTCGGCCTTGGCTGCCGCTTCCCGGGGCTTGAATTCCGCGAGCAGCTTTTCCACTTCGGGAGAGGCAGCCCGGAGGCTCTGAGTGAAAGTCGCCTGGGGCTGCGCCGGTGCCTGGGCAACCAGGGCCGCCGGGATGAGCGTGAGAGCAGCGCGGGTGATGGAATTCCTCATGGTTTCCCTTTCGGTGGTGTCGAGCCTAGGTCTCATGGATCAGGACGGGTGGTAGGCACTCGCAGATCGACTCAAGCCCCTAGCGTATCCCAAATGACACATCTGGAGCATCAGTTCCGGTCCTCAAAACGAAGGTTTGGGCTTCGCTCCAGAATCGTGAGCACCAGCCGGTCGAGGTGATCCACCACCAGGAAGCGCAGGGTCACCTTGGGCAAGGGCTCAAGGTTTTTCTCAGGGGCTTGTTCCCCCCCATTCCGCAAAATGAAAAAGAAGCGCCCCTTCTCCAGGGAAGCCACCTGTTTCCAGGAAAGCCTTCCGGCCCCCAGCCGTCGCCCCAGGATGCCCGGAATAGAACCAAGTTCCACCGACAATCCCACTTCATCCACCAGCACCTGGGTACCTTCAATCAGCAGGAGAAAGAGCAGCGACAGCATCAGCAGCACACCGCCCGCCCCACAAGCCGCCACGCTGCTCACCAGGGCGGTCCACAGACGCCACGTGGGTTCGTCGCTCACCTCTGCCAGCCGAATCATGGCCAACAACCGAGGCATATTCTGGATCAGGTGCATCAACCCGCGCACGCCCACCAGCCAGGACCCTGCGAACAGCAGCAGAGCCGCGGCCCGCTGGGCAATGCTGGGCCGAAAGATCAAGGGTGTGAGAACCGTCATGCAAGGCTCCTCACTGCCCGGCCATTTCCAACAGAATCGCCTCGGCAGCCGCCACGGGATCCGGCGCCTGGGTGATGGGCCGCCCCACCACCAGCCAGGTGGCACCTTCGCGCAGGGCTTGGGCAGGGGTGAGCACACGGGCCTGGTCCTGCACGGAAACGCCCTGGGGACGAATGCCTGGCGTGAGCAGGCGGAAGTGCTCACCACAGCCTTCCCGGATAGCTCGGGCTTCCTGGGCGGAACAGACCACGCCGTCGGCCCCGCATTTCTTGGCGAGCTTGGATAGGTGCAGGGCCATGTCCGCTGGGTCCGCCGTGGACCCTAGCCGGCCCAAGGCCACTCGATCCAGGCTGGTGAGCACCGTGACCGCCAGCAGTTCCGTGGTGCCGCCCCGTTCCCGGTGCGCGCGCACCGCAGCCGAGGCCGCCTCCAGCATGGCCGGTCCGCCCTGAGCATGCACATTGACCAGCCGGGGATTCAGAACCAACACCGCCTCCAGGGCCCGCTTTACCGTGGTGGGGATGTCGTGGAATTTTAGATCCAGAAACACGGGTGCATGGGTTTGCAGTTCCCGCACCAGGGCGGGCCCCTCCGCGCAGAATAGCTCCAGCCCCACCTTCAGCATGCCCACCCGCCCGGAGAGTCGCTGTGCCAGATCCAAGGCTTCCCTGGCCGTGGGCACATCCAGCGCCACCACCAGGCGATCCAAGGGGGACATGGGTTCAGGCATGAAGGCTCCGCGTAAAATCAATTCTGTCATTCTCTCAGGAAACCTCCCGAGCGTGAGCGATCCATGCGTCTCCTTCACCTGCTTCCCCTCGCACCCTTTATCCTGCAGGCCGCACCACCGGTTTCGCTGGAGGAAGCCACGAGCCAGATGCTCGATGCCTTCGATGACGGCTGCCCCCCCGCCGCGCTGCCACGCCCTTCGGTCATCGCCAAGGAGCGCCCTTCCCTGGCCTGGTTGCGGGTCGCCCTGAGTGAACCCCAACCCCAGAATCCATTCCCGAAAGCTCACCGTTCCCATGCGGAAGCCGAACGGACTCGGGCCCTGCTGGCGGCTACTCCCGATCGCTACAGCGCATTGCTGGCCACCGTGCAGCCCGGATTGGCGGGCTCGTTTGCAGCGCTTTGGCGCTGGGGGCAGGCCCGCGCGCGCGGGGGCGAGTTCTCCGTCGCTCAGCGGCACGGCTGGGAGGATCTTCTCGCGGACCCCAAAAGTCCCATGGTGGTTCGGGGCTGGGCCCTGCGCCATGCCCTCTGCTTCGCCCTGGCCGAAGGGGATGAAACGCGTTTGGCGGCGCTGAAGACCACCTTTGCACTGGACCTTCCAGATTTCTTCCAGACCTTTCAGCGGGCCTTCGCCCTCCTGGGCGGTCCCGCGCCTCGGTTCTATGCCTGGACGCTGCCCGAACTGAAGCCCCTGGACTTATCGCTTTCCCGCCTCGGTTCCAGGGTCTACGTCTCCTTTTTGGACACCCCGGCCCCCGCAGATGCGGCCTGGATTGTGCCCGCCCAAACCAGCAACCTGCCCGCTGACCTCTCCACCCTGGAAGGGGAAAGCCTGGCAGAAGCCACCCACACGGCGACCATGCTCCGCGCCCTGGGCCGCTCGGCCCATTTCGTCCCCAGCCGGGCGCCCCTGGAGGCCCTGGCCATGGTGTATTTCCCCATCGATATCCGCCTCGACGCCGCCGGCATGATTCAGTCCATCCGCATGGGTGACGCGGCTCAGGCCAAGCCAACCCCCTGAAGCAGGCCTGTCAGCCCACCCCACACCAGTTGGCTCCAGTAGTGGAAGCCCCGCCGCACGGGCTTGGCGGAATAGCCCGCATGGAGGCGATCTTTCAGGATGGGATAGTTTCCATCCGGGTCGAGGATGGCCGACACCACGGGATGATCGAATTCATAGGTGATCCAACGCGCCTGTCCATCCCAAAGCAATCTTTGTTCAGATTTGTCCTCCAACCGGACCCAGAGGGTGATCGGAGCCCTCAGACCACCGCGTCGTTCAAGGGTGATCGACCCGCGCCGGCCTGGTGCTACGGACTGTGGCGCTCCAAACACTGGGCCTTTCGGTGATTCCATCCATCCACCCTGCATCACCTCGGCGGTTTTCACATTGCGGATGACATAGTCCAGGGTGTCGGTGCCCTCCACAAAATCCTGCCAAAAAGCCCCCAGGTTGCGCCCGGAAACCCGCTCGGCAATGCGTTTGAAATCGCTCCGGGTAGGGTGTTTGAAGGCCATTTCGGTGGTGTAGGCCCGGAGGATCTCCTCCATCACCGGCCGCCCCAGCATGGCCTCCAGTTGGTTGAGCACCAGGGTGGGCTTGGCGTAGGCCGTGCGAAAATAACTCGCCCTGTCCCGCATCCGAAAGCCCCATTGGGTGAGCGGATCCACGGAAGGCGCCATCCAGTAGGCAATCCATTCCCCAAAATCCGTACCCACCTGGAACCGGCGGCTGGAAAAATAGCTTTGGTAGGTGCGCTGCATGGCCTTGTGGGTAAACCAGCTTGTGAAGCCCTCGTCCAGCCAGGGCTCTTCAAACTCGTTGGAAGCCAGCATCCCGTAGAAATACTGGTGGCCAAATTCATGCACCGAAACACCTTCGGGTTCCATGCGCAGATGGAAGGGATCAAAGGGAACGGATCCCGCCGTGATGAGCGTGGGGTATTCCATGCCATCCGCGGCGCGAGCCTCCTCCGGCACATCCACCACCGTCAGCACCGGATAGGGATAGGGAAAGAACCATTCCGCCGAGGTGCGCAGGGCCGCCTTGATGGCCTCGTGCTGGCGCGGCAGGTTTTCTGAATTGGCCCCTTGGCTGTAGTAGAAGATCTGCGTTTTCCGGTATTCGAAATGGGTGTAGCCCCAGCTGCGGGAAGGCATCACAGCCCAGGCGAAATCGTGGACATCCTCCGCATGGAGTTTCCAGATGGCATTCAGCGGGCGCGCGGGATCCAGCGAAGCCATCCCGCTCCGCGCCATCGGCACCCTTCTGTGGCACACAGGTACCTGCGTGTGCCAGCAAGAGCCCATTCGGCAAGGAGAGTTCCACGTCATAGACCCCGAAATCCGAGAAGAATTCCGTGTTGGCGTGGTACGCGTGGCAGTTCCAGGTATCCCGCTGGTAGACACCCACCTTCGGAAACCACTGCCCACCCATCAGGAAAAGGCCACCCCAGCCGCTGCGGGCCTGGGCCTTGGGGAAGCGGCTCTCCCACGTAATATCCACCTGAATGGTTTCCCCAGGCGCCACCGCCTTGGGTAATCGCACCCAATAGACCGTTTCATCCTCACCAAAATGGCCCTGGAGTTCTTGCCCGTTCAGGCGAACACCCAACAGGCGGCAATAGCCCCAGGTCGAGGCATTGGATCCGACCCCCCGGATTTCGCTTCCGCCTTCCCGCTGAAAAAGACTCTGGGGCCCCTTGAATGCGTTCAGATAGAGATGCAGCGGGAATTCCGCCGTGGGCGCTGTGCCCACATTGCGCCAGGAAATGGTCTCGCGCCCCTCCAGCGTTTTCGCCACCCAATCCAGGGATGCCTGAATCCGATAATTGGCCACCCGCGCCGACTTCGGCTGCTCAAACCAGCGCTCCGGCGTCCACTCCCGGGAACCCCCGGCCAGCGGCAGTGTGACCATGAAAAGAAGGGCAAGCAGGCAACGAACCATGACGGATCCTAGAATCCCAAGAGCTTAGCGCACAATTGAGCCTTGCCTCTTGCCCCACCAATGCTATACTTACCATCCGCCGCGGGGTGGAGCAGTCCGGTAGCTCGTTGGGCTCATAACCCAAAGGTCGCAGGTTCAAATCCTGCCCCCGCTACCAACCAAGACGATGACCGGAGCCAAGTGCTCCGGTTTTTGCGTACGCCCAGAGTCGTAGGCAGGACTGGGACCTGCGAGTGGTCTCCTGCGAACGCCACGGAGGTGGCGTTCGCAGGAGACAGGAAGGCCCTAACACCATGAACAGGCGCAAGGTTAGCTCCGGATTCGGGTCATTCATTCGCTCTTGCCCATCTAGGGGGCATCTAGTTGGTCTTGTAAGTGCAGCGCCGTAAGTCGGGCCACTAGGGTCATCCTGCGTCGACGTTCTGGAGAGAACGCGTTTGGATGGAAGCAATGAAACCCCATCAGGCCCATCGGACGCATGGGATCGGGAGAGGGAAGAGGGGCTCCGAACCAGCTCTTGGTATGTAACCCGCTCCGGAGCTCCGAGGCTGTAAGGATCATGCCTCTGGCTTGGCAAGCTTCGGCCGTGTCCAGGTACGTCGCCTGGTTTTGAAAAATGGCCCAACCCGTTAGGCCCGAAGTTGGGGTGAGAGGGATTGGGTGCACTTGCCGGATGCGTCCGACTTCGTAGAAGTACGGGAAATGGATCTCCTGGCTAGCCCAGTTGGCCTGAGCCAAGTAGAAACCTGAAAGCTCGAAAGGCTTCTGACAAAGAAGCCTGAGTTGTTCACCGATGACATCCCACTGCAGGTTTGGTGACATCAAGGCCAATAGCCGCCCCAGGAATTCCCGTTCCTGTCGGGCCAACACAACGAGTTCGCCAAAATCATTTCCCGGTGGTGAGGGCGCATTCGTAGGGTTGGTTTCGGATGAAATACGAGAATGTTCCTCCAGGGGAGCACTCATTAGGCGAAACAGGGCCAGGGCCTTTTCAATCTCTCCGGGCACCATGCCCGGTTCCAGCGATAGCACGAGATGCTCCATGGCCTGGATCTGCAAATGGGTTTCCGCAAGCCAGGTTTTCATACCCGTGGTTGCTTCATTCAAAGGTAGTTTGGACACGTTGGTCATCACACGGCTTGGAAAATTGCGTGACAGGATTTGGTCGAGGCTAAAAATACCACAATAGCTACCACGATTCAGATATCGACTTTGACCCACTTCACGGGGCTGGATGATTTCTTCTCAAGCTCCAATGACTCGGAGTCACCGGGATCCGGAAAGCTTCTTCACCCTACTTTTGGCTTCCCAGGAAATCTGGCAAATCGGTTTATCACTTTCGAAATTCCGAAAGGTGGCTCTGACGTTCAAGCGACAGCTTCCAGGCCGCGAGTCGAATCTCCATGCGAATGGGATCCGAGAAACAGATTCATTGCCATAGATAGGCCGTGTGGAACGGCTATCTGAGCCATGAGCGTAGCCTCACCCCTTGACGTTGAGGCGCTTGAAGCACTCGTCCTTGGTACCTGAGCAAAACAGCCCTCTGCCTGTGAGCTCACCAAAGAGCAGGAATCGACGGCGGTCCTTCCAGGTGAGGTAGTACATCGGGCAGTCGGGGTTTCCAGCGCCATCGTCCACCACGCCCTTGGCGTCCAGGTGGTCGCTGGTGCCGCACACGTGGCCCATCTCGTGGGTGGCCGTGAGGGTCATCATGGCCTGGGTGCGGGCCGCAAGGTCGGCGTTGTCCAGCAGTTTAAGCAATTGTTCCTTGGTGCCCAGGGTGGCGAGCCAGGCGGCGTGTTCGAGTTCTTCTTCCGTCTCGGGATTGGTCAGTTCCTTGCGCACCGCCCGCTTTACGCGGGAAAGCATCGCGCGAATACGGCCGGGGAAGATCCGGAGCCGCTCGTTCGTGGCGGGGGTGAAGCCCATGGTGTAGGCGTACTGGCGCTCCTCGTAGGCCGGGATCACCCTGCCATCATCCTCAGGCTGCGGGTCGGATTCCACCACGCCCGACATGACCTCGATGCGCACGGCGCGCTTGCCCAGCCCATTGTTGCCGGGCTTGTCGCTGTTGAAGTCCACGCGGCGGGCCTCCGTGTAGGTTTCATCCATCAGGTAAGCGCGAATACCACCCGTGGCTTTGCGCCAGGCGGTGGGATCGAAGGCACCTGCTTCATCAATGACGAAGTGAACTTTCTCCTTGGCCTTCATGCGCTGGTGCTTGTTGGCACCCGCCACACGCACGATCAGGCCGCGGTATTTCTGGAGCAGGGTCATGCCATCGCCCTTGGCGGTCTGGCCGGAAATCTGGGCTTCATCCCAATCCAAGGCCAGTCCCTGCGCCCCTTCCGCGATGCGCCAGGCGTCGGCGATGCGACCTCCCAGATCATCCTTGGGGATGGCGAGTTTGACGTTCTCCTTGCCCTTGTAGCGCACCTTCAGTGCCCTGCCCTTGTCATCCTCCGCCAGCACCCGCAGCCGTCCGTACGAGGCGAAGTCGAAGCTGGCGATGACCACTTCAGCCTTGTTCACCTTCTCGCGGGTCACCGCCTTGGTGGAGGATTCCACCCGGAGGTTCGGGTTTTCATCCACAAGGAAGCGAAGGTCATCATCATCGGACAAACCCTTCGGGAAGTTCAGGCAAACGCCGGGCTCCTTGGTGACGTCTTCCAGGAAAAAGGTCATCTTCGCCTTGCGATCGGAGGGCTTGTCGGGCTGGCCTGTGGGATGGACCCGCACCTTCACCCGCAGGCTGTTGCCGGGCTTGGCGGCGTCCCGGTCGTTGCCCTTGGGAATCCAATTCTCATAGTCCAGGGGCTCCAGGGTGACCTCGCCGGGATCCTCAATATCAGCGGTGAGCGTCAGAACCACGGTTACGGAGCCGTTGGCGTCCTTGAAGGTCGTTGACTTCACCTTGTTCACTGACTTCCAATTTGCCAGTTCTTCATTGGTGACTTCGAAGCTGCAGAACTTCGCGACCTCCATCCCATCAATTTCCATCTGCTCGGGGTGAACGCAACCGATGTACGAGCCTGCCCCCGCGCTCACGAGGCCCAGGGTGAAATCCGCGATGCGCGCGCCCGTCGCTGTGCGGTAGAAGCGGGCGGACTGATGATGGCTCGGATTGAGGGACGCGTCCGTTTCCTTCCTCGATTCTGTGGAACCACTGCGCTCGGTCCAACGGGCGAAACCTGGTCCTAACGTGATCACCTGGGCGGAACTACCATCACTGCCCCGGGCATCACCGGAATAGGAACTCGCGAAGAAGGGAAGGCTCATGCCGGGCCGGATGCCACCAAGGCCTCCAGCTTCATCCAGGTAGCCCGCGGGGCTGCCCTTCCACCCGCCGGAGCCCCCGGTCCAGAGGGCACAAGGGGCATAGCCAATCTCCAGGTTCGAGGTGTAAGAGGCCTCTCCCGAGGTCCCGCTCAGGGTGAACCGAATACGGAACACGGGAGCCTGAGCGCTGAGGGCGCAGCAAAGCAAGGACAGGAAGAGGATCAGACGGAGCATAGGGAATTCTGACCCTGTTCGTGCCCTGGTCACAATGGGTTAGCAGGGAAGGAGAGCACTCCCTGCGCTCCCGATACTTCGAACCGATCACAACCCCCAAATCAAGTGCATTCGATCCATCCAGGCCGAGGGTGGCCCGCAGGTTGGACAGGGATTGGAACCTGCAAGCCCTGATAGATGTCTCAGAAACTCCCTTTCGCTTGATGACCCTCTAACCGAAAACAGATGACATCCCGGAATCCCCTTTCCAGTGACCCTTTGCGTTAATCGAATGGTCGCCGTGCTCAAATCATTTCTGCCTGGAAGGATTCCCAGGCGTTGAGCCCAACCGTCCTGCCTTGCTGCACATCTTCTGGGATCTCCTGCCCCATGGTTCCTGTCCTGCTCCTCTTTCTCCTACCGGTCGGTGGCGGCATCCCTGCGGGGGTGTTGCTGGCGCGTGCCACGGGCTTGGCCTGGCCGGTGACGGCGGGGCTCTATTTCGTTTCGGACGTGATCCTCGCCCTAGCCTTTGAACCGATCCTCAGACTTCTGGTGCGCGTGGCGAGCAGGGTTCCACGGCTGGCCCGCTTCAGCCTCGCCATGAAGATTGCCATGGCCCGCACGGTTGAGCATTTCGGCGGCACGGGCGCGGGCCCCTTGATGCTCATCCTGATCGCCTTCGGCGTGGACCCGATGACCGGGCGGGCTTCGGCACTCGCCGCAGGCCACGGGTTTGTGATGGGATGGGTCTTCGCCATCGCGGGTGACATGCTCTATTACGCCGTCATCGCCCTCACGACCTTGCGGCTGAACGCCTATGTCCAGAACCCGAACCTGACCGTGGGGATTGTGCTGGCCCTGATGATCACCATTCCCCTGGTGGTTCGCGCCCTGCGCCCAAGAAAGGAAAGAAGTGCCCCGCATCCGTGAGAAATCGGCCAAGAACTGGGCGGTTTCGGTTGCCCAGGATAGAATCGCCAACACTGGCAGCGGCAGGACAAACGGTCTGGCCCATCAGAAATATCAGGTCACTTTCACACGGGGGAATCGATGGACAGCACACCTGAAATGCCCCCTGCGCCTGAGAAGCCTTCACCCGCAACCCCGGGTGTCCAATGCCTGCGATGCGACGGCACCGGCAGTCTGCTCACCGCGTGTGACCGCTGTGGCGGCCAGGGTTCAATGGTGGTGAGCTGCCGGAAATGCTCCGGCAAAGGGACCTACGCCCAGAAAGCGGGCCCCTGCGGCCGTTGTGAAGCGAAGGGCATCCTGGCCGATGGCACGAAATGCCCCCGGTGCAAAGGCCACAAGGTGCAGATCGCCTTTTCGTCTCCCTGTGCCAAGTGTGCGGGCACGGGCTCCCTGACCGTGCCCTGCAAGCGCTGCGGTGGTAGTTTGCAGTACCAGGCCGATTGCCCGAACTGCAAGGGAACCGGCATTTTCCGACGGGAATAAGGCACCGGGAATCAATCAGGTGTCTACGTTTCGATTCCCAGGAACACATCGATGCGCGTCACCACCCCCGCACGTTCGAAAAGGGTGGCGCTGGTCTCCGCGTCGAGCACCAGGCCTTTGGAGGTGCGGCTGGCGCCACCCTCATGGCTGACCACCAGGTGTGGGGGCCCCGCCAGGTGCAGCACCACCGGAACCTGACCGAGGGTGAATGCCAACGACCCGATTGCCAGTGCGATGCTCTGATCCCTTCCAACCACATCCACGTAATGGAAGGTGGCGGGATGTTGAAGAAATTCCCCTCTGGAGGTCAACTCGGGAACAAAAGAGAGCCGGCCATGATCGACCTGAACGCCCATCTCGCCAAAGCGGGTCAGGAAATCTTCCTTCACCTGGCCTGTCATGCCCGGTTGCTGAACGCCTGCAAAACTGGGCGTGTGGGAATAAGGGTCAGTGGGAATGGCACCGTAGTCTGAGGGTGATTTGTGAACCCCGAGGCCTTCGCGAATTTCCCGGTAATGGCCCTGCAAACGAACCAAGGTGGCCGGATCAGCCCCCTTTGTCACCGCCTGCTGCTGGATCTCTTTCACAGCCAGAAGAAGTTTAGAAACCATGTGCCAGTAGATGCACCCAAGGCCCTCGTACTTGGCGAAGGATCCTGAACGCCCGGTGAAGGATTGGTGATTGAAGACCTGCTCGTAGAGGTCGAGGAGCTTGGTTTCCTCAGCTTCGATCAGTGCGAAAAGCTCACCTTGTTTCAGGGATTCAAGGGCTTGTTTAAGGTTGGCGACGTTGCGGAAATCTGCGTTGAAATGGACATCGCCGTTGATGTCCCGGTCCACAATCGCCCCATCCCCTGCTGCCAGGAGCGCACTGAGCAAACGAGATTCCGCCACCGCCATCGCAGGGATATGATTCATCTCCAAAAAATGGGGCAGCACACGGTCTGGATAGAGAATGTAGCTGGCCTGATCCTCGCGATAGAGCTTGCTATCGCGCAACGCATCCAGCAGGGCTACGCCAGCCTCCGGCGAAAGCACGCCCGAGCTGAGCACGGCCACCTGGCCTTCCAGCATTTCGTAAAGATGTCGAACCTCAACGCCCTGGCCCACTACCTTCATCAGGTTGTAGGCATGGTACAGGCCATCCGAGCGACGGTTCACACGGATGGCGTGATCGGTGTGCTTCAGGGCAACCTCGATAAAAGCCTGAAGGCGGGAGGGGGATACGGTCACCCGCTCTCCCGAGAACCCAGCTTGGTAGATCTTCCCTCGGTAGTCAGAGCCCGCTGTTCCGAGGGCATCCAGCACCACTTTGCGTTCCATGTCCGAAACCGAACGGCCAAGCTCCGGGCTGTTTTGCTCGAGCACGCGCGCAATCACCGAAAGCCATTCGGCGATCTCCTGGGAGATCTCGTAGCCAGTGGCCTCCCCCGAGTTCAATAACGCCTCGCAAAAGGCCAGGAATCGCCTCAGGTAGCAGAGCGTCACCATGGATACGCCGTAGCCGACCAGCGCGTTATTGGCATCATTCCATTCGGGGCGTTGCGTATTCATCCATATGCCCGCCTCTGGAACAAAATTCGAGAGCTTGGAGAGGATGACCACGAGCAGCTTCTCCAGCAGGCTGGCGTGGAAGATTCCGCCCTCCCCCATCAATGCTTTGCCGTCGGCGCCCAATGCCTCGGCACGACGCATGATCATTCGATGGGCTTCGTGATCAAAGGTGATGGTGTCCCGGGGAGAAGCTAGTAGGTCGGCGTAGGGTTTAATGCGGTAGGGCACGTTGGCGTAGGTGAACACCCTGTGCGTCAGCAGCCGAGCCAGCTGGCCTGGGTGGTACCGGTGGGACGCTTCCAGGAGCTTTAAAAAATATATGACCTGATGATCGCCCCAGTACCCGATGAACGACCACGCATCGTGGGGATCGATCACCTCCCAGTCGAAGCCTCCCTGCATCACCCGGTAGGGGTTGTACCCATCCGCTGTGGAAGAATCGGCGAACTTGAAAATCATGCTCTCCAGGTAGCCGGGGAACGAGAAACCCAAGGCTTCCCAGTTCTGAAAGATGTCGCGCCAATTACCTTCGTACCCGAGGATTTTTTTGCCCTGGGCATCCTTCACCTGAATGGAAAACACATTCCAGGGGCGGCTGGGATCTCCGTGCCGTCGACTAAAGGTGAGGGGTAGGTATTCGGTCACCAGTCGATCCAAATCCACATCCCTCAGCACAGCGGTCCGAGAAAGCAATTCTGCGTGCGGCAGCGTTTCTGGAAGCGAATCCAAAAACGAGGCGTGCCTGTTTGCGAGGTCCCGATTGGCCTTTCTGAGGAATGACCGAAGATCCGCCAGGGAGATGCGGTAGCCATCATCGGGAAGGCCGCCACGCATGACGTTGAACAAGGTATTGGAGAAGTGGCGCCAGTTACTGGATTCGTCGTCAGTCCATTGAAGGCCATCCGCGCTCGCCACGATATTCACCAGGTTTCGGGTGCCTCGTTCAACATCCTCCAGAATCAGAGTCGTGAGGTCCCGTTCGGTTTCGAGCAGATGTTTCAAGGCCTGAACGCGCACCGCATCCAGGCCAAGGTCCGCCACAAGATGCCATTCCCGTTGAGCGCCTTCCGCCAGAAGGAGGGTGGCATTCAGGAGATAGGCGCCCCGTTGCCCCCGCACATCCGTTTCTCCTTGGATGGCCTTGCCCTGCCGAAAGGCTCGGACCTGGGCACTGGATAACAGGCATTGGGTGTACTGAAGACCCGTGGACCAGGCGACATTGACCCGGAGGGCCTCGTTGGGCTCCGGTTGATCCGCAGGAATGGAACTGAGCCGGAACAGGGCCAAGCCAGCCTTAGGCAGAAGCTCAGTGCGTTTATAGGCATCACCAAGGGTGCTGTATTCCATCTGGAAGCGACGCCCCAGACCGCATGGAAGCACGTTCTGAATGCCATCCAGCAGATCGACCTTGACTGGCCCCGTGCCCTGGTTGGCCAGGACCGACCGGCGTACCAACCCGAATCGGTCGCTGTTCATCCAGTGGGTCTGGAAGCTCAGCTCAAGATCGTGGTTGATCTCTTCAAAAATGATCTTGTTGCCGTAGACGCTTTTATACAAATTGCGAGTAATGCGGTAGATGCCTTCGTAGCGCATGGAGAAGGGTTCCCAGAGGGCGGTGGCCGGGCCCCGGGTGATCTGCAGGAGGGTCTTGCTGCCGGTCTGATCCAGACTGTCGTGAATCCGATCATCCGTATCGTAGGGAAACAGCGCATGGTCGGCGTCCCTGCGCCCGGCGGTGAGTGCGCCGTTGCTGGAAATGAAAAACCAGTGATCTGAATCGCTCACCAGACTCATGAAGAAGGGACGCATCACATCGTGGTTTGCGATGCGGTAGAACCGCTCTCCGCCGATATCCAGGAAGGAACCCTCTGCCTCCGAGGCAGAAGACACCGCCGATAATTCCTTATCCAACACAAGGTCCGCCATCACTTCTCATCCCGTTTCGTGGGTGTCAAGGCAGCCTCGGCATAGCCCGGAGATGTAGGGCTTGAGGGCATCCGTTCGGGATAGAGCTGCTGCATCACCAATTTGGCCTTTCGCTCGGTGGAAAAAACCCCCCAGTGACCTTCCGTGCCTTCGCCTTTCCAGGGCTCGTCAAACGCCTCAAAAAAGAAAGTTGTCACCTGCTTGGCTTTGGCCCAGCCATTGATTTCGTTGTAATACCTCTTCTGCTTTACCTCATCACCGGCCTTGGGCGCATGCTTGTCACCCACGGTGTAGGAAGCCCATCCCACCTCTCCAAAAACAATGGGTTTGCCTGGGTAGAGCCGCTGAATTTCCTCGAACTTGTCCACGGTGGCAGCCAGTCCCTGATCAATATCCAGGTGGCCCCACACCGGATAGCTGTGCAGGGTGATGAAATCCAGGTGCTTCACCAATTGATTGCCCGGCTGCACCCAATAAAGGAAATCATCCGCTACCGTTACCCGGCATGGCACGGCGGCTTTCACCTTCTTCACCAGAGCAATCACAGCGCCTTCGCTCATGCGATGGTCAGACCAGGAAACCAGCGCCTCGTTCCCAACGCTCACCGCGGTAACAATGCCGCGAAACGCATTGGCGAGCCGGATGCCCTCGGCGATTTGACGCTTATTCTCAGCCTGTTTTTCCGGTTTTCCACTCAACCAGATCCCCAGCATGACCTGCAGGTGCAGCTTATTTTTTTGAATGACTTCCAGCACATCCCGGCTGTGCTGGTCCGAGCCATACAGGCGGATCAGATTCCAGTTCTTTTCCAGGATTTTCAGATCTTCCAGCACGTGGGCTTGGCTCGGGAAAAGCTGTTTATCCGGGTGCTGCCCCGCACGGTACCCCGAATAGCAGATGGCATTTCCGTTCCACTGCTGCTTGGCGAGGTCCACGGGGAGGGCCGCGCCCAGACGCAATGTTGCCAACAGCATCAAGCCGACCAGGATGCCGCATTTCTTCATGGCCAGACTCCATGGGTCCCAGAGTTCAAACATCAAGTCACTCGAAAACAGATCATTCACCTTCGTGCTTGCGAGCCTTGAGATCCTTTTCAATCTGGATCATCAGGTGATCGTTTAACGGATAGGCCTTCATCAGCACCGCCGCAACCACCAGCAACAAAGCCGGGAAGAGGCTCATCGATAGGCGGATCCCCAAAAGGGAAGTGGCCGACTGCTCGGTGTTTGCCACGTAGCCGAACAGGGTGAGGATTCCACCGGTCACCCAGGCGCCAATGGCCAACCCGACCTTGGTTCCAAAAATGGCAGAGGCGAAAACCAAACCTGTGTTTCGCCTGCCCAGGCGCCATTCCCCATCATCGGCCGTGTCGGCAAACATGGCCCACAAAAGCGGTGAATTGAAACCAATGACAAAGCTGGAAAGGATCTGAAGCGCGAACATCCACCCAATATCCGTAGGTTTGGCAAACCAGAAACCCCCGATGATCAGGCCGCCCACGCCAATGGCAGCCATGAACAGAGTTTTCTTATCGAAGCGCTTCGCGATGACGGGCGCAATGATGACGGCCACCAAAAAGGCGAGGGCATTCGAAACCAGGAAGGGTCCGAGCAGATCAATCCGGTGGACGAAATATTTGAAGTAATAGGCAGAAACAGACCCCTTGAGCACAAAGGCCGTAATCATGATGATGGCCACGCCAAGGATCACCACAAAGGCACGGCTGCCCAGCATGTCCTGCATATCGCGCTTGAAGTTGGGGTTCTGATTTTCTGGAGGTGTCACCCGCTCCCGGGTGGTCAGGAAGCAAATCACCAGGAGGATCACCGCGACCAGCCCATAGACCGCCATGGTGATCTGCCACCCGCGGGTAGGATCCGAAGGCAGCTTGAGGAAATCCTTGGAGAGGAACCACTGGAGCCACGCCCAAGGGTGCGCCAGGAAGGAATGTTGCGCCCGCAGCGTGGCACTCATGCCAAACCATTGCGCCAGGCTGGGTGTGCAGTACTGCACCAGCACTGCCACGGAAAAGGCCCCGACAAACCGGAAGGAAGCCAGCGAGGTCCGTTCTTTGGAATTCGGGGTCATGACGCCCAACAAAGCGCTATAGGGAATATTCACTGCGGTGTAAAGCAGCATCAAAATGCAGTAGGTCACGTAGGCATAGACAAGCTTGCCGCCGCTGCCAAGGTTGGGGGTGGTGAAGGTGACAACCCCAGCCAGGGCCAAGGGCAGCGCGAACCAAAGGACGTAAGGGCGGAAATGCCCCCACCTGGTTTTGGTGCGGTCGGCGAGGGTACCCATGATGGGGTCCGCCACCGCATCCAGCACCCGGGTGACCAGCATCATGGTCCCCACCGCGCCTGCGGAAATCCCAAAGACATCCGTGTAGAAGAAGATGATGAAGAATTCGAAGGTCTTCCAGTAGAAATTGGAAGCGGCATCCCCAAGGGAATAGCCGACCTTTTCCCCAAAGGAGAGCTTGCCTTCGCTGAGTGATGGTTCCCCTATTTGAGCACTACCTGTCACATCACTCACGTTCCCATCCTTTGATCACGACCAGAAAATTGGGTGCAACTCAGAATTTGTATCGAACGCCGAACTGGAGCCACCCAGGGTTGATGGCGCCCTTACGAATCAAGGTATCGTTCCGCTGCCGCCCGGCGAGCTCGGTGGTCTGGAAGATCATTTCTCCGAGCCATCGCTTGGAAATGCTGTATTCAAACCCCAAGCGGACACCTCCTTTGAGGCCATCCACATCGTGGAAGGGAAAATGGTGATCCGCATCGAAGGCGGCCGTGCTTTCCTGGCCGGAAAAACTCGCCGTGTATTTGTTCAGGGAAAGCCCAACCACTCCCCGGAGGCCCTCGGTGTTGGTGGCAATCAAGAGATCTCCCGAAAGCTGATAAAGCATCATGGAGGTCTTGAGACCATTGATTTCCTTGCCGGGCATGAAGCCGACCCCAAGGCTAAGGCGGGCGGGAATGCCTGTCTTGTATACGGTAGTGTCCCAGCCAGCATTCAGATGAAGGCCAGTCGTATTGTTCACGGCTTTCTTGTAGCTATCCAACCCGAGAATAACGGCACCACCGGCGCTGAAGCCCGTGGATTGGGCGGCCAAGGGCAAAGCCAACATGCCGAGGAGGAGTGTTCGGAAGATGTTCATGTAATTCTCCTTCGCTCTGTGTGCTTAGAACTTGAAACCGATGCTGAAATCGCTGACTTTGCGACCACCATAGCCAAGGTTGTAATCGCCATACTTTGCGCCGGGGTCTCCGGGTGTCTGGCCGTAGGTTCGGCCCCCGTTGAACAAAGCAAAGAGGCCACCCGGCGAGACATTATTGGTCTGGTTGGGAGAATCGCCGGAGAAGTAGCCGTAGACATTGGTCACGATCATGTGGTTGAAGAGGTTATCGATCGCCACATAGCCAATCAGCCGTGCCTTGCCGATACCGATGGGCACATCCCACTGGATCTTGGCGCCGATCTGGTAGTAGTCCACACCGCTCTTGAAGGCGCCCATGTCGCCCGCGTAGGTGGGGAAGTAGGTCTGCCAGTTGCCGGTGCGCTGGTCGATGTCGATGACCCGCTCGCCTCCAATGGTGCTGGGCAACTGAAGCGCCGCGAAGCCGGGCAGGCTTCGGTAATCGGTCCAGCCCTGGGGCGTAATAACGCCACCCTGCCAGGTATCCGCTTTCAGCGAGAAGGATACGTTTCCGGCACCAACGGGGACGGTGTAGGTCAGGAAGAGATGGGCGATCTGGTTGCGACTGAGCACCCCATGTCCCACGGCGGCGTTCTGCTGCTCGGGCGTCAATAACTTTTCCCGCAGGGATTTGTAGTTGTAGTAGTCCAGATCATTCGTGCCCGTGGACTTATCCCAGGTGAAGGAACCCATCACGCTCCACCGGGCGGATAGCTGTTTCTGGAAATTCATTTCCAGGGCGGTGTAAACACGATCGAATTCGGAATTGCGCCACACCGTGGCCTGCTTCCAGATGCGAAGGGGATCGCCAGGAGCAGGGCTCACCATGTGAACCATGGAAGCCATTCCATAGTCGTGGATGGAACCAATGATATTGTCCTTGTAGTTGCGACGGGTGGCGTTGAGCTTGAAATAGCCCGAGTCGTAATTCCGCTGGTAACCGAGGCTGAACTCCACCGCATAGGGCGTGCGAAGGCCCTTAGAGAGATAGGTCTGGCGGGCATCCAGCATGTCGTAGGCGGGCCCGTAGTTGGCGGGGTCCGTGAGCGTGGTGTAGTCCACCCAGCGCACACCGTGCATGTTCTGGCCAGTGTAGGTGTAGCCGTTGTAGGTTCCCACCGGTGTATCGGAACCGGCGGCAGCCGTATCAAACCCTGGCTGCGACGTGGCCAAGCCCATGCCACTCCAGAGGTGCACCGTCCGTACTTCCCACGCGTTGCCCCGGAAGGCGTTCGACACACCATCGGAATAGGCGGAGGCCAGCTTGGCCGCAGAGAAGGAATAAACCTCCTTGTTATTGCCATCGGGGTTGAACTTCACCAGGAGGCGTGGCTCAAAGATATTCATGTCATTCAGCTGGTGACCGCCCTGGTCCTGCATCACCAGCTTGTTGAAGCGAGCTCCCACCATGACATTCAGCTTGGAATTCACCGTCCAGTTATCGTTCACCCACACCGAGGTGGTGCTGTTCTGGGAATCGCCGGGATCATCAAAGAAGCGCTCCATATGGGCACTGGGGCCGCGAATCGCTTCCCAGTGGAGAAAAGGAGCCTGCGTACCCAAGGTGTTTGTGCCCCAATCCGTCCAGCCGTTACCCACAGGGTTTTCACCGGGGCCAAGCTGGAGAATTTCCGTGGGATTCGTGCCAGGGGCGCCCCGGCGGAAGACGGGATAAAGATACTGGCCCGAGGAAGCATCCAGGTACCATCCACCCGTGAAGACCCCACGGTTCCCGGCTTTGGTGCGACCAAAATTGTAGAGCGTGGTGACCTTTTCACCGCCCATATCGATTTCATGGGTGCCATGGAATTCCTGGAAGGTCTTGGCGTTCACCGTGTAGGTCTGGTTCCCTGTCTTTTCAGGATTGATGTAGGTGGACATGTTGGTGAGCAACGGACCGTAGTCATAGGATTCCGGGGAGCCCAGCCAGGAATGGGGACCCGTTTCACCGCGAAGCTTGAGGTTGGGATTCGGGCTGGCAAAGTACCCCGCCACGGCCACCCCTGGGTTCGGGTTCTTCACATCGTTTAACCGAGTGGCAGCGTACGACGTGCGGGCTTCAATGGTCCAGTTTTTGGCCAACACGCCGTTCCAGGACAGCGTGTAGGCACTGGTTTCCGAGGTCATATCCCCGATGCCACGCAGGATGTTCCCTTCCCAGGGGTCTGAATTCTTTTGCCCCTGGACATTGCCCTCGGTGCGCTCCTGGTAGAGCATCGTGAGGCTCAAGGAGTGGTTTTCCGTGATCATGCCGGTCAGCTTGCCTTCGTACTTATAAAACCGCGTCGAGGAACTGAGCTGGGTGCCTGCCTGTTCGGTATTCATTGCGTAGGCTCCCCCGGGCCCATCCTTGACCACACCATCCACACCGGGATTCAGGCCGTAGGTGGACATGGGCCGAAGCATGGTCTTGACCTGATTCCAGGGAATGGTGGTCAAGGAACCATCCTGCCCCTTTTGCAGGCCCACCACGGTGTAGCCCAACAGGCCCAACTTGGCCTCGGAGGGCTGCAAGCGCGTGCCGAGAGTGAACCACAGGCGGTCCTTGATAATAGGGCCGCTGAAGGTGATGTCGGTGGTGTGGGTGAGATCTTCCCGCAGCAGGTTCGTATTGTTGTTCGGGTTGGTTTGATAAAAATCGGACGCGAGGGATGGTCGCGACATGTTGGAACGGATGGTGCCTTCGAAGGTGTTGGAGCCACTCTTGGTGACCATATTCACCTGGCCGCCGCTGACGAGCCCGTTGCGCGCGTTTAGGCCCGAGACCACGACTTGCACATCTTCGATTGAATCGGGCAGCGGGGAATACAGGGTGGTGCTCTTGCCGGTGTCATTCTTCACGTTGATCCCGTCAATGCTGTACAGGATCTGATTCGTATCCGAGCCGCGAACCCTCGCGTCGGTGCCGTAGCCCGCGATGCCAGGGGCGATGTTGGTGATGGCGTCGAATCCTTGCAGCGAGACCGGCAATTTCAGTAACATCTCGCCCGAATAATTCACTGCAGTTTTATCACTCGATTTGGATTCGGCCACGGAATTGGCGGTCACTTCGACAATGGCACTGGCCACGGCCGTGCTCTTGAGGGTGAAGGGGAAGGAAAGATTGGAACCCACGCCCACCCGAACATTGGTGGCGGTCTTCCCCAGTTTTCCTGGAGCACTCACTTTGATGGTGTAGTTGCCCACCGGAAGCAGGAGGGCGCGGTATTCACCATTGGCATCCGTGGTGAATACCCGGGTCTGAAACAGAGCAGGACTCTCCAGGGAGATTCTTGCCTCCGCGATGGGCTTGCCGGCGTCATCGGTCACTTGGCCGCGCAAGGCACCAGTAGTGGTCTGCGCCGTCAGGGTTATCCCGCCAGCAAGCATCATGGCAATGGCAGAAAGTGGGAGTGCGTTGCGCATATTCATGGTCTTTCTCCACGATTCGGGGCGGTGGGCCTAGAAATGGAACACATAGGCGATTTCGGCGTGGGGCACGATGCGACTGTGCTTCTCCAAGGAATCCAGTGGAAAGCTCGTGCTGGCGGAAGATCGTCGGCCGGGATCGCCTGTGTCATAGACAGTGCCTGTGCCCACGTAGTGGTGATATTCGATGGCCTTGTAGTTCAGGAGCACCACGTTCAATTCCAGACTTGAATCCTTGTCGACCTTCCAGATCACCCCGCCGTACAGGCTTGGGTTCAGGCCACCCTGCTCCGGCACGCCCAGGTAGAAATCGCGCCAGGCGGCGGTTCCAGCAGCAGCATCCCAGGGTGTGCTTTGGGCATCGCCCACATACTGGTGTTTGAATTTGGTGCCCATCTGCAGGCCAGCCTGCCAGCGCCAATCGGCCATGAGGGCTCGACTGAACGACACGCGAGCCGCAAATCCCGAGAGCTCATTGCGCTTGTCTTCAACGGATTTCGCCGTGTTCATCGGCAATTGCCCGACGGGCAATCGGGTAGCATCCGGTTGGGTGATGTAGTTATCACCCGTTTTATAGAAATAGCCCAGTTCGAGCGCCACCCTGCCTACCCCAATGCCGTAGCCGAGGTTCAACCCGAATCCCGTATAGGGCCCTCGGAGGTGATCCTTGGGGCTTGGGGTATACCCAAGGCGGAACTTGATCTCCTTGGAAAAGCCCGTGTCCTGGGATTGGAGAGGGCTGAGCGATGCGCCAAGGCACGCAACCAGACCCCATCGAACCAAGCGGTTTGCCCCAATCATGACTTCCTCCGAATGATGTCCAGGGCCCAGAGACTCTGAACGAGCAATTGAAAAACGATCTTCGCGACGCTTGCTTGCAAATCAACCATGCACTGTGGACCAGGGAGAATGGGCCACCAGGACAAATTACCCGGGCGTTTACTGGTGAAAGTAAACGTTGCCAACGTAGACCGTGCCCACCAGAGTTGGTGACGCGGAGAGGACATACTGTGCCAGGTGGGCGCGGGTGGTCAGGTTGGTGAAGCTGCTCAAGGGCAGATCCAGGCTTACCCACGTCCCCTTCCCCAAGGCTGGTATCGAACTGGCGTTGAAAGCCAACTCGTGTTCAACATCGTCCCCGCCGCCATAGGCTGCGTTGGCGCCAAAATCCACCAGCTTCACCTTGAACGTATCCATCGGGTTGGAGACCCAGACATCGAGGTGGAAGTAGTTCATCGAAGTCGCATCCACCATGCTGCTTTCAGTGGAGATGCCGACGAAGTCCACCACTGAATACTTTTTGAAATGATCGGCGCCGATCATCACCTCATCCAGTTGCGTGGCTTCACCCCAACTCGTGCGCCAGGTGTCCACGGTGTGGTTGGTATAGGCGTCGCTGAGGAGCGAAATGACCGTGCTGGCGTCCAGGGTTGGCCGGGTGGGAGCAGAGGTGGGTCCGTAGAAGTAGAAGTTGTCGATGAACACCGTGCCGCCGCCTGCCGAGAGGACGTATTGAGCTAAGTGAGCCCGGGTGGTCAGATTCGTGAAGGCGGTGAGCGGGATATCCAGGCTCACCCAGCTCCCCTTGACCAGGGCAGGCGTGGTGGTGCTGTCAAAGGTCAATTCGTGTTCCACATCGTCGCCACCGGCATAAGCTGCATTGGCGCCAAAATCCACCAGTTTCAGCTTGAATACGGTGGCATCCGGGGTCCAGACATCGAGGTGCACAAAGGCCATGGCAGTGGCATCCACCATGCTGGCTTCGGTTGTGATGCCCACAAAATCCAGGGAGGAGTATTTCTTGACGTGATCTGCACCCACCATCACCTCTTCCAGAACGGCAGCTTCTCCCCAGTTGGTGCGCCAGGTGTCAACGGTGTGGTTTGTGTACGCCTCACTGAGCAAGGAAATCACATTGGCCGAAGCCGCCGTCGGTCGGGGGGGTGCCGCCACCGGCGCGGTGGGCAGGTTGGTATCGAAGGCCTGGCTTCCACTGGCACCAGTTGTGCTGGCGTTGTTGGCAAGATCCGAGAATGCCCCAGCGGCAACGCTCACATTGATCGTGCCGGTGGATGCGGCAGGGGGAGCGACCACCAAGGTGTAGAGCAAAGGATTCACTTGGGTGAAGAGGCCCTTGGATCCACCCGTGACCGTCACCTTGGTTTCATCGAAGCTTGTGCCGATATCTTCGCTGAAGGTGAAGGAGAAGGCGACATCCCCAACGGCCGTATCCCCAGGCACGTTGTCGGTGATGGCCAACGTGGGCGGCGTGGCATCAATGTACGCCGAATTGTGGAAATAGACGTTGTCGACGTAAACGGTGCCCGCGCCATAGGGCGTGGTCGACACGAAGAGCAACTGGGCAAGGTGCTGTTTGTTCATGGCCGCGAAGGACGCCATGGGAATATCCAGCGACACCCACTGTTTCAGCCCGGTCAGTGCAGGGGTAGTGGTGGCATTCACCGCCACTTCGACGGCCGTGTCGTCACCGTTCTGGTCGTAGACACCATTGGCGCCGAAGTCCACAAGCTTCACATGGAAGTCAGTGATGTTGGGTGTCCAGATATCCAGGTGAAGATAGGTCATGCTGCTGGCGTTGATCATGTTCGAGCCGGTGAACTCGATTCCCACGTACTTCAGCTGGGTGTATTTCTTCACATCATCGCCACCGATGGTAAGCGGCGTCATGTTGGCACCGGCGCCATCGTTGCTCCAGCTGGTTCCCCAGGTATCCACGCCCACATTCGTGTAGGCCTTGGAGAGCAGGGAAATAACCTTGTCTGCAGCCACAGTTGGCCGTGGTGGCGCTGTGGTGGGGACGATGGGCGCGATGACCGTGACCACGCCGGCACCAGGGATATTCAGGGTCCCAAGCTGGGCGGTGAGGTTCGCGGTGCCCAGGGATACGCCAGAAACGAGGCCATTGGCAGTGACCGTCGCCACGGCCGGTGCGCTGGAGGTTAGCGCAAAGTACCGCAGGCTCACGTTGCTCAGCACCACGGAGGGAAGGGTGTAGGTAACGCTGCCTGTGGCCGTGAGAGCCTGGCTCTTGCCAATTTCCACATCAAAGGGCGCCCAGTTCACGCTCGCAGAAGTCACCGAACCAAGGTCTGTGCTGGTGAGGTTCTCGTACTGAATGTCATCCAGCCAAATGGTGTAGGCCCCTTCATCGGACCCCTCGGCAAAGTGGAACAGGCCCACGTTGGCCGTGAGTTTCTCGAGGGCAGGAATGGGGATGATGTGTTTCACCCAGGCGGTGGTCAGCGGGATGCCGGCCGACTCCGCAGCAAAGCCAGCGCCGCCCATGGCGTCATTGCCAAACCCGGTCACATTGAGGGTGGCGGCCTTGCTGGCCTTGGCCCAGAAGGTCACGGCGTTATAGAGCGAGAGATTTTGCGGCGCGGCGGCATTCAGGGCCCCGCCGGTATAGCCAGCAGCGGGAACGGCAATGCGCAACGAGGCGCTTCCGGAATGGTGCTCAGCCGTGTCGACGGTGAGCGCGTTGTTTGACCCGCCGAAGGGCAGGAAGGACACCCCGTGGGCGTAATTCTCCGCAAACACCGGCACTGAATTCGAGAGCACATTGATCACCATGTCGGCGGTCTTGTCACCAAGGGCGGCCGTAACCGTTCCGGTACCGCTTTCCACACCCACCGCCGTCACCATGCCCGCAGCACTCACCGAGGCGACGGCCGGAGCCGAGGCGGTGAAGGTAGCCCCGGACGTTACAGCCTTGACGGAGCCGTCGCTGTAATGGGCGGAGACCGTGATCTGCTGGGTTTTCCCGGTAAACAGAGCGATCGGGGTTGGTGAAACCGAGATGAAGGACACCGTTTGCCCAGGCGTGGAGCTCTTGGAACAACTCGTCAGCCAGAGTGCTGGCAGGAGGGCCAGCAACACCAGGAATCCACGGGGTCGATTGGTCGTCATTTGCTCTCCTTTTTTGAGATTTTGGGTGCCGATTGGAACGGTAGAAAATTCGTTGGGATATGTGTTTTAGGCAGCAGCGGGGTGGCGAAACAGGAGATCAGAGGAATTGCCTGGCCCCTGCACCGGCCGAATGGCAACCGCCTACCACCAGCAGAAGGCGATGCAGGCGTCCCGAGCCCCTGAGCTTTTCAAGGGCAGGCAACTGCATTGGCGTTCAAAGAGGAAGATCAAGGGTCGTATCGAAAAATGGTGAAGTATATGGTCTTTTTTTGTTATTTTTGGTTATTTTTTAGATCCGAATCCACGCATTGGCCAGCTCCACTCGCGGCTACTTTTCTTATACCAATTGGATTTTTTATCGCTTGAAGATCAAATGGCCATTTCAAGTGTGTTTATGAAATTTGGGTAGAGTAAGCTTTTTTTGATGTCCAGGATTCGCCATATCGCCCTGCTCGTTCCTGCCTCCGGCGGGTATAGCCGCGGCATCATGCGGGGGGTGGCCTCCTACGCCACGGAGCAGGACGACTGGCTGATCTTTCCCTATGAGCGGGCGGAATTCATGAAGCTGCCCTCTTGGCTAAAGAAAGGCCATATCGACGGGATCATCGGGTTCATCTCAACCCCCGAATTGGGCCGCCAGATCAAAGCCCTGGGCGTGCCCATTGTGGATGTGCAGGGCGAAGGCAATTGCCCGGATTCACCGGTGATCGATACCGACCCCAGCATCGTGGCTCAATTGGCAGCGGATTTCTTCAGCCAGGCTGGCTTCATCCATTTCGCCTATTGCGGCTACCCCGGAATCTTTTTTTCGGACCACCGATCCGCGGCCTACTCCAGGATCTTTCAGTCCCGGGATCAGGCGGTGCACGTGTACTTGCCCCCCCCTAAAGTCTCCGCGAGCATCTGGCACCAGTTCAAAGAGATGCGGGGCCTCGAATATGAGCCCGCCCTGGCGGCCTGGCTCACGCGCCTCCCCAAGCCCATCGCCATCCTGGCCTGCAACGACACCCGCGGCCAACAGATCATTACCGCCTGCCGTGACCTGGGCATCTCAATGCCTTCGGATGTCTCCGTGATTGGCGTGGACAACGATGAGATTCTTTGCCGCCTCTGTCGGCCAACCCTCACGAGCATTGCCCCGGATAGCGAGGGCATCGGCCAAATGGCCGCCGAAATGCTCACCCGAATGCTGAACGGCGAAACCGTGGAATCCCGCCTCTACAACCATCCGCCCCTAAGGGTGGTGGAACGGCAGTCCACGGATATCACCACGGCCCAGGACCCGGTGGTTCTCACCGCCTCCCGCATCATCCGGGATCGAGCCTGCCATGGCATCTCCGTGGAGCAGATTTGCGAACTGGTGGACTGTTCCCGCTCCACCCTGGACAACCTTTTCAAGAAGCACCTGGGACGATCCGTTTCCCAGGAAATGCTCCGGATTCGCCTCAACCGGGGCATGCGCCTGCTGGAAAACTCAGATTCATCCGTGGAAGAAGTTGCCCGGGAATGTGGATTCCTTTCCGCCACCTACTTCTGTCGGTTCTTCAAGCGAGAAACCGGCACGACACCCGCCTTTTACCGAACTGGCATTTCAAGGCGCTGAAGCCTTGAGAGATCAATTACCCGAAAACGAGAATTCGTTAGGTTTTACGAAAAATGGATATATCCCTATCTCTTTTCGTTGGGCATCCTGATTCGGGTTTTTGATTTTGCGAACCCCGGTCCTTGGTTTTCTTGAATCTACCCGCGGTTGAATCGCCTTTCGCCCAACCCCTTTGCGAACATTTTTCTCAAAAGAAGGTGTGGCTTAACGCGAAGCAGCGCCGATCCTGTTCCAGGAAGGGTTTCCGATGCACAAGCTCGTTCTCCTCATCACGATCGCCCTCGCCTTCACCCTGGGGTGCGGCGGCTCCACCTCCACGGCCACGCCTCCGCCCAACCCAAGCGGGTCCTGGGTACTAAGCTGGAGCGACGAGTTCACAGGAGCCAACGGGAGTGCGCCCGATTCCGCCAAATGGGGATACGACCTGGGCGGCGGCGGATGGGGCAACAACGAACTGGAGACCTATACCGCCCGGACCCAGAACGCTCAGGTTCTGGACGGCAACCTGGTCATCACCGCAATTCAGGAAACCTATACGGGTTCCGACGGCATTACCCGCAACTACACCTCCGCTCGGCTGAAAACCAAAGGACTCTTTTCGCAAACGTACGGCCGCTTCGAGGCCCGCATCAAGATCCCGGCCGGGCAAGGCCTTTGGCCAGCGTTCTGGATGCTCGGCAATGACATCGATGCCAACCCATGGCCCACCTGCGGCGAAATCGACATCATGGAAAACATCGGCCGGTTGCCAGCCACCATCTATGGCACCATCCACGGCCCAGGTTATTCGGGCGGCAGCGGAATCACCGCAAATACAGGATTGGCCACCGGAAAATTCGCAGATGCTTTCCATGTCTATGCCGTGGAATGGGAGGGCACTACGATCCGTTTCTACATGGATGATGTGCTCTATGCCACCCGCACGTCCGCGGATATTCCGGCCGGTACAGTCTGGGTCTTCGATCATCCCTTCTTCCTGATCTTGAACGTGGCTGTGGGCGGCAACTGGCCAGGGGCTCCTGATGGAACCGCCACCTTCCCCCAGAAAATGCTGGTGGATTACGTCCGGGTCTACAAACGGTCATGACCTGAAGACCACCAGTTCATGCCCCTTCAGCCCATGACACCACCGAAACGGCCCGCCAATCGGTAAAGGAGCTATCCATGCGCAACGGATTCTTCCGGTCCATGGTCGTGGCGGTAACCCTCGCTTGCGGGAGTGGTTCGGCCAATCCATTGACCAAACCCAAGATCGAACTCAAGGATGGCTGGTACGTCCTCAATGGCCGCAAAGTGCTCCTCAATGCCATCGGCTATGAAACCGGCGCCCGGCCAGGCGAGGTTCCGTACGACAGTCAGGTGCGCAATCTAGCTCAAATTCGCCGCGACCTTAAGATCATCAAGGCCGCCGGTTTCAATGGCATCCGTACCTGGTCGGAACTATCGGAAGCCGAACTCAAGGTGGTGCAGGCATCGGGCCTGAAGGTCATCTTTGGCATCTGGCTCAAACCCGATGAGGATTTCGCGGACCCCGCGATCGTGGCCAAGAATCTCGCACTGATCCGGCGCGTGCTCGCCTACAGCCACACCTACGATTGCGTGGTCACGTACCTGATCATGAACGAGCCCATGCCCGAGCACATTCGCAAGGTGGGCGCCCAGGCCACGCGGGATCTCTGGAGCCGGGCCATTGGCCTCATTCACCAGCTGCATCCCGGGGATTCCAGTGACCATTTCCGGCAACACGGCCATCACCGAATGGCTGGACATGAACCTCTTCGACGTCTACGGGCGCAACGCCTACGACTACAAGGAAGGCTCCAACTACACCCATGGCTACGCCAACGCGCAGCGGGCCATCTCGGAAAGCTTTGGTCAGGGAAAGCCAGCCCTTGTCACCGAATTCGGACGCTCAGTTTCCCGACGGGGCAGCGATTTCTACGGTGGCAACACGCTGCAGGAACAGGCCACCGCGATGGTGAAGTACTACCGCGACATCCTGGATTCAGGCGTGACTGGCTTCTGTCCCTTTTACTACGCCGATGGCTGGTGGAAATCCGGTGAACCTCAGATTCATAACGACGAAGCCGAAGAGTGGTTCGGATTTTTCGGCTTCAAGGATGTGAAGGATACCCAGGGCTATCCCCGCCCCGCCTGGCATGCCCTGGTGCACTACAACCAGGCCTTGCTCGCGTCCCCCAAGAATCAGCAGTTCTATCTGAACCAAGTGCCCATCGAAGTGTTCTGCCAGCCTGCCGTCAAGCGCCTGCGCGTGATCTACCAGGATTCCATTGTCCTCGAAGCTGCTCCTGATGCCCGGGGCTACTATTCCGGGCAGCTCTCCTTTGCCGGGGAAGAACTCAAGGATCGCGAGCTCGTGTTCGAGTCCTACGATGCCCAAGGTCGCCTGCTCAAGCTGGAGAGCATCATCGTGCTCACCGGCAAGGAGCCCATCCAGTGGCCAACCCTTGAGCTCCGGACCACCGTCACCGATCTGCAAACCGTTCGTGACGTTCCAATTGAGCTGCGAATTCAAAATCAAGCGCCCTTCACGCTTGGTCATGAGGTGCGGTACGCCCTCTCCCACCACAAAGGCTGGGGCCGGGCCGAAGCCCGCACTCGGAACATCGATCCCAAACAACAGGACCAGGCATTCGCCGATCGTTACCAGATCCCCGAGGGGTGCGCCATGCTGGCCATCTACGCAGGTACCGACATCCATTTCGGCAAGTTTGTGAAGACACTCTATGCCCACCGGTACTGTACCCAGGCACCTGGGCGGATCCCCTTCGGGTGATGGCCAAATGATCCGCACGGCACTGGCGGCCTCCCTGGCCTGCTCGCTGGCGGCAGGCCCAGATACCCGCAAAGTCCACACCGGATCAACGCCGAAGGTGCTTGCGTTCGTCCAGACCAGCGCCTCGGGTGACCACTGCAAACCGATGCCATTCGTGCGTTTCACGAAGGGGACCCCCAACCGAGGCGCGGTGGTGCGGGTATTTCCGGGGATCCCGCGCCAGACCTTGCAGGGCATCGGCGGCGCCTTGACGGAATCCTCCGCCTTTGTCCTCGCCCATCTTTCCAAAGATAAACGAGAGGCCATTCTGGATCGCTGTTTCAAGCCCCAGGAGGCCAATTTCACCATGGCGCGAACGCCTATCGGCGCCTGTGATTTTTGCGTGGCGGGTAAGTACTCCTATGCCGACACACCCGGTGATGTGGCGCTGGAACACTTCAGCATTGCTCCCGATCAACAGGGCTTCAAGGGTGTGCCGGATTCCACCTATGCCTTACTACCTTTAATCAAGGATGCCCTGACTCGCCAGCCGGACTTGAAGCTCATCGCCAGCCCTTGGACCGCGCCCGCCTGGATGAAGGACAACCATGACTGGTATGGCCACGGCAAAGGCGGAAAGCTGCTTCCAGAGCACTACGATACCTTTGCCCGCTACATGGTGAAGTACCTGGAGGCCTATCAGGCCAAGGGCGTAAGGATCTGGGGCGTCACACCTGTCAACGAGCCCCTGGGGAACGGTGGGCAATGGGAAAGCATGGAATTCACCGATGGCACCATGCGGGAGTACCTCAAGGAACACCTGGGCCCACAGCTCAGAAACCATGGCTTTTCGGGCGTGAAGATCCTGAACTTCGATCACAACCGCGACGCGAATGCCTTGAAATTTGCGGAGACCATCCTCGGCGATCCCGCCACGGCACCCTATGTCTGGGGCACGGGCCTGCATTGGTACAGCAGCACGACCAGCGCCAACCCCGAAATCATGGACACGCTCCACCGCCGCTTTCCCACCAAAGAAGTCCTCCACACCGAAGGCTGCATCGATGGCATCGGAACCGAGGACAGCTCGCCCCAGGGTCACTTTTTGGGCTGGAAGAATGACACCTGGTGGTGGTCAGGCGGTGCCACAGATTGGGGATACTACTGGGCCTCACCCGAGGAAAAACCATTACACCCGAAATACGCGCCCGTGCATCGGTACGCCCGGGATCTCATCGAGGGCCTCAATCATTGGTTTGTGGGCTGGATCGATTGGAACCTGGTGCTCGACAAACGGGGTGGGCCCAACCATGTCGGGAATTTCTGCGGTGCACCCATCATGGTGGATACGGTTACCGAAGAGGTGTACTTCACGCCGCTGTTCTATGTCATGAGCCACTTCAGCCACTTTCTCCAGCCAGGGGATCGCATTGTGCAGGTGGCGACCACCACGCCAGGTTTAGGTACCGATGATTTCCGCGCCACGGCGGCGATCAGTAAAGACAAGAAATCCTGTGTGGTGATCGTTTTCAACAAATCACCACAGGCGGTCTCCTATGTCATCCAAGTGGAGGGGTTCCATGCCCCGGTGACAATCCCCAAGAATGCCCTTCAAACCATGAGGTTCAAGCTCGGGAGATGACGAGAGAGGAACCTCCCACCAGGAACCCTGAACAAAGTAGGATTTGAGACCTGGAGTCTCCCATGGCACATGGTTTCGTGGTTTCCTCCCTGCTCTGGATTTCCATCACCAGCCCCTTCGCGATGCAGGCCCAGGCCCTTCCCGTGGTGAAACTGGAAGGCCACAAGGATGTGTTCCAGCACGGCCGGGTTTTCGTGGCGGGTCAGCCAAACCTGGATTTATTGCGTACCCTCAAAGCCCAGGGCGTGACCCTGGTGGTGAACCTGCGGGACGAGAAAGAGATGAAGGACCATGCGGCGACCGCCTTCCAGGAGGAAGCCCTCGTCAAAGAGCTAGGCATGGACTACCTCTGGATTCCCTTGGGGGAAAAGGCCTCTTACACGCCCACAGCACTGGAACGCTTTGGGCTTGCGGAGAAGGTTCACCCCGGCAAGATTTTGCTCCACTGCGCCAGCGGTGGTCGGGCCAGCATCTTCTACATCGCCCACTTGGTGCGCCATCGTGGCCAGAACCTCAACGAAGCTGTGGCCGTGGGCAAGCAGATGAAGTTTGTCTTCCCCCTGGAGGATCTGCTGGGCAGCCCCCTCGCCATGACCATGAAGGATGGAAAGTAAGGCCACAGCGCAAAGATCCGGCCGCGAGCTACAGCTTATTCGCTATAATTTCGCCAGCCCTTTTCCGGTGCCCCCTGCCTTTCTGCCCCGATTCCCCCCGCCGCATCGCCCATCTCGACATGGATGCCTATTTCGCTTCCGTGGAGTTGCTGCGCTATCCGGAATTGCGGGGGCTTCCCGTCGTGGTGGGGGGCAGACGGCGCACGGCGCAGACTGATACCCAGACTTTTCAGCGCCTCCATAGCTATGTTGGGCGTGGCGTGGTCACCACCGCGACTTACGAGGCGCGGGTCTTTGGGGTGCGCTCGGGCATGGGCCTGATGAAGGCTGCCGCCCTCGCTCCCGAGGCCATTCTGCTGCCGGGGGATTACGACACCTACAGCCGCATCTCGCGCACCTTCAAGGCCGCCGTGGCAGAGATCGCGCCCCTCATGGAGGATCGCGGCATTGATGAAATCTTCCTCGATTTGACCCATGTGCCCGGTGAAACCCACGAACTCGCCCAGTGCCTCAAGGATGCTGTGCGCCGAGCCACGGGGCTCTCCTGTTCCATTGGGGTTACCCCCAACAAGCTGCTATCCAAGATCGCTTCCGAACTGCAAAAACCCGACGGCCTCACGATCCTTGGGCTCGAAGACATCCCCACGCGCATCTGGCCCCTGCCCTGTGCGGTGATCAACGGCATCGGCCCCAAGGCCACCGAAAAACTCGGGACCTTGGCACTCCACACCATTGGTGAGCTGGCCCAGGCACCACCGGAATTCCTGGTGGCGCACTTCGGCAAAAGCTACGGCACCTGGCTCCACGAGGCAGCCCACGGCCGGGATGAGCGTCCCTTGACCCTTTTGCGGGAGCCGAAATCCATCAGCCGTGAATCCACCTTCGAGCGGGACCTGCACCCGAAGCAGGATCGCGACGCGCTCACGGCCATCCTGCTGAACATGTGTGAACGGTTGGCGCAGGACCTGGCTAACAAGGGCTATCTGGCGCGCAGCGTGGGCATCAAGGTGCGCTTTGAGGATTTTTCAACGCTGACCCGGGATCATTCCCTTCAGGTGCCCATCGGCGATGCGGTAGCGCTCCGTGATGCCGCCCGGGCCAGTTTGAAACGTGTTCCCCTGGATCGTAAACTGCGGCTGCTGGGCATCCGGGCTGGGTCTCTCGTGAAATCCGAGGACTACCAATTGCAGGCGGCCCAGGCCGACCGGGTGGCCGAACCTGGGCTGTTTGCAGAATGGGAACCGTAAACGTTCAGCTCTGCACGCCGTCGATTTCCGTAAAGAGCGGGTGGCTCAAGTAGCGCTCGCCCGTGTCGCAGAGCACGGCAACCACGGTCTTGCCGGTGCCCAGTTCCTTGGCCACCTTCAGGGCTGCCCACACGATGGCGCCGGTGCTGATACCCGTGAGCAGTCCCTCTTCCCGCGCCAGACGGCGGGCGATGGCCAGGGAATCCTCATAGGCCACATCCTCGATGCGGGTGTAGGCCTGGCGGTTGAGCACCGCGGGCACGAAGTTGGCGCCAATGCCCTGGATCTTGTGGGGACCGGCCTTGCCCTGGGTGAGCAGCGGGCTATCCACGGGTTCCACCGCGATCACCAGCGTGCCCGGTTTCTTCTGGGCCAAGACCTCACCCACGCCGGTGATGGTGCCGCCGGTGCCAATGCCCGCCACGAAGGCATCCAGTTCAGGCACCTGCTCCAGCACTTCCAACGCGGTGGTCCGGCGATGTACTTCGGGATTGGCGGGATTCTCGAACTGGCGCACCAGGAAATACTTCCCGGGTTCTGCGGCGTTCAACTCCGCGGCGCGATCCACGGCACCCTTCATGCCCAAACTGCCAGAAGTCAGGTCCAGCGTGGCGCCATAGGCCTTGAGCAATGCGCGGCGCTCCAGGGTCATGGTGTCGGGCATGACCAGGGTGATCGGATAGCCCTTGGTCGCTGCCACGAAGGCCAAACCAATGCCGGTGTTGCCACTGGTGGCTTCCAGCAGAGTCATGCCGGGTTTCAATTCACCCTTCTTCTCGGCATCCTCGATCATGCTGAGGGCGATGCGATCCTTGACGCTGCCGCCAGGATTGGCGCTCTCCAGCTTCAAATAGATGGTGGCACTACCCGTGGGCACGATGCGATTGAGGCGCACCACTGGGGTTTGTCCAATGAGTTCGTAGGCGTGATCGACGCGATTGGGACGGGACATGGGTGACTCCTGTGGAGGATCAGGCCAAGGCCTGGTTGAGGTCGTTGATGAGATCGTCCAGCCCTTCGATGCCAACCGAGAGCCGGATGAGGCCATCGGAAATGCCCCGCCCGCTGCCGGGCTTCGGGGGTCATGGACGCATGGGTCATGGAGGCGGGGTGGGCCACCAGGCTTTCGATGCCGCCGAGGCTTTCGGCCAGGGCGAACCAGCGCAGGCGGCGCAGCACCGTTTCAACATTGGCGGGGTTCTTCAATTCAAAGCTGATCATGGCGCCAAAGCCCTTCTGTTGACGCCGGGCTAGGTCGTGCTGGGGATGCGAGGGCAGGCCCGGATAGTTCACCTTGGCCACGGCAGGATGCTGGGCCAGATGCTCCGCCACAGCCTGGGCATTGCGTTCATGGGCTTCCATGCGCAGCTTGAGCGTTTTTAGGCCCCGCAGGATCAGCCACGTATCGTGCGGCGCCTGGCTGGTGCCCAGCAAGTTGTTGAGCGCCGCCAGACGCTGCGCCAGGGCATCCTGACCCGGTGCGGCCACCACCGCGCCGCCCACCACATCGCTATGACCGTTCAGATATTTGGTGGTGCTATGCACCACCACGTCGGCGCCCAGTTCGAAGGGGCGCTGCTGGATGGGGCTCAGGAAGGTGTTATCCACCACCACCAGGGCACCCCGGGCATGGGCGAAGGCCGCCACGGCCTGGATATCCGTCAGCCGCAGCAGGGGGTTGGACGGTGTTTCCACCCACACCATGCGCGTGTCCTCGCGCCACGCCTTGGCCAGGGCATCGAGATCCGCCAGATCCAGATAATCCACCTGCAGGCCATAGGTATTGCGGGCATGTTCCAGGGTGCGATAGGTGCCGCCGTAGCAATCCACCGTGGAGAGAACGCGGCTGCCCTGGGGCAGCAGGTTGAGCGCCACCAGCACCGCCGACATGCCCGTGCTGGTACAGGTGGCCCCGGCGCCTCCTTCCAGGAGGGCGATGGCCTCTTCCAGCCGCGCCCGGGTGGGATTGCCGCTCCGGGTGTAATCGAAGCCACCGTTGGTGCCCAGGTCCGTGAAGGCAAAGGTGGAGGTCTGGTAAAGCGGCGCCACAACGCTGCCGTAGGCCGCATCCGGTTGAGACCCCGCATGCACGCATTGCGTGGCGAGGTCCGTGGCCCCCAACAATCCGGGGCGCTCCCCCCAACCCACCCGGGAGAGCGTACCTGGCGCCACGGTTTCGAAATGGTAGGCGGGGTTGCCAGGCACGTTGGAATCGAGGAAGGGTGAGGTCATGGGATTCTCCCAAAGCAGGTCCCTTAACATTCTCGGCCCTTCAACGAATTGTCAAGTTTTTCAATTGAGTTTATTTTTAATCAAGATGCTGGCCATACTGGCCTAGGGAGTACTGCCCATGAAGGTCTCGACCAAGGGCCGCTACGGACTGCGGGTGATGATGGAGCTGGCGCTCCGATACGGCCGTGGCACCGTGCTGGTGGGCGATCTGGCCCAGGCCCAGGATCTGCCGCCCAAGTATCTGCACGTGCTCCTGGGCAGCCTGCGCGCCTCGGGCCTGGTGCGTACGGTGCGCGGCCCCAATGGCGGCTACGAATTGGCCCGGGACCCCAGTCGTATCACGGCGCTGGAAGTGGTGGAGGCCATGGAAGGCAAAATCCAGCTGGCCGCCTGCGGTGAGGAAGGCAAGGCCTGCAACCGGGGCGGACTTTGCGCCACCCAGGAGCTCTGGGAAGCCACCGCCCAGGCCATGACCGACGTGCTTGGCGCCGCCACCCTCACCACCCTGGCGGACCGCCACCTGCAACTTCGGTCCCAGCACGATCACTGGACCATCTGAGTGGAACCGCCCAGCCACCCCACGCCAGCGCTGCGGAAAAAACCGCCCATCCACTTCCATCCTGGCCAACGCTGGATCAGCGAGGGCGAACCGGAACTGGGCCTTGGTGAAATTCAGCGGGTGGGTCCCCGAACCGTGACCGTGTCCTTTGGGGCCGCGGAGGAAACCCGAGAATATCCCTTGGCAAGCGCCCCCCTGCGGCGGGTCGCTTTCCGCAGGGGCGACCAGATCAAGAACACCGAGAACGTGGCCTTCACCGTGCAGTCTGTGGAGGAACGCGAAGGCATGCTGTACTACGATTGCGGCGCGGGACAGCTATGCGAAACGGCCCTGAGCAGTACCCTGAGTTTCAGCGGCCCCAAGGATCGGGTTTTTTCAGGCCAGTTCGATGCCCCCGATCGCTTTGACCTGCGCCTCGCCGCGCTGAAACATCAGCATCGGCGCCGGAAATCGGAAGTGCGCGGCTTTCTGGGTGGCCGCATCGATCTACTGCCCCACCAACTCAGCATCGCCACGGAAGTGACGGGGCGACTCATCCCGAGGGTCCTGCTGGCCGACGAAGTGGGTCTGGGCAAGACCATCGAAGCCTGCCTGATCCTCCACCGCCTGCTGCTCACGGGCCGGGCTCGGCGCATCCTGATCCTGGTACCCGAATCCTTGGTGCATCAGTGGTTCCTGGAATTGCTCCGCCGCTTCAACCTCTGGTTCCACATTTTTGATGAAGCCCGCTGCCAGGCCATTGAAACCGCCAACCCCGGCACCAATCCCTTCCTGGACGATCAACTGGTGCTCTGTCACCTGGACCTGTTCACGGGCAAGGCCCCGCGCCTGCAGCAGGCCCTCGACGCAGGGTGGGATGTGCTGGTGGTGGATGAAGCCCATCACCTTGGCTGGTCGCCGGAGGCGGCGAGCCCTGAATACACCGTGGTGGAGCGCCTGGGTCAGCAGATACCCGGCCTCCTACTGCTCACCGCCACTCCGGAACAGTTGGGGATGAGTAGCCACTTCGCGCGACTGCGGCTGCTGGATCCCGACCGGTTCTATGATCTGGAGGCATTTCTAGGCGAATCCCAGGGGTATCACCAGCTGGCCCGGCTGGCGGAAAAAATCAGCCAGGATCTGCCCCTCGCGAATGAGGACCTGAACAGGCTCGCAGGCCTCCTCGGACTGACCGAAGCCGAAATCCAGGCAACGCTGGCCCAGATCGCCGCTGGCAATGAGGCGCTTCGAAAGGCCTGGCTCGACGCATTGCTGGATCAGCACGGCACTGGCCGCGTGATGTTTCGCAACACGCGGGCCACGGTGGCTGGGTTTCCCAAACGGGTGGCCCACCTGCATCCATTGGAAAGCCAAAACGCCGCGGGAGTCAAAGCCCTGCTGAAGGAATGGGAAGCCGATACGGATGCCTCCGCAGCCTTTCAGCCCACCTTCACCAAGGATCCTCGCATCGATTGGCTCGCCGGCTTGTTGCATGACCTTGGTCAGGCAAAGGTGCTCCTCATCTGTCGCACCCGCCGGAAAGCAGAGGCCATTGAAGCGGCCCTGAAACAATGCCTTACGGTGAAGATGGCGGTGTTCCATGAAGGGCTTTCCCTGATTCAGCGGGATCGCGGTGCCGCCTGGTTTGCGGATGAAAAAGGCGCGCGCCTGCTCATCTGCTCTGAGATCGGCAGCGAGGGTCGGAACTTCCAGTTCGCCCACCATCTGGTGCTGTTTGATCTGCCCCTGGATCCTGCCCTGCTGGAACAACGCATGGGGCGGCTGGATCGCATCGGCCAACACGCGGCGATCCAGATCCACGTGCCTTTTGTGCTCGGCAGTCCCCAGGAAGTGTTGGCGCGGTGGTACCACGAGGGTCTCAACGCGTTCGCGGAGAATCAGCCCGGGGCCCGGCAACTCCAGGAACGGTTCGAACCCCGCCTGCGCGAACTGGCGTTGGACTTTCACAGGGGCGAGGCCCATTCAGACAAAGCCTTACAAGCCCTCATCGAAAGCACCCGCGCTGCCCATGCGGAAGTGGGTTTGCGCTTGGAGCAAGGCCGCGATCTCCTGCTGGAATGGAATTCCTTCCGGCCAGAACGCGCCCGCCGTCTCATTGAAGAAATCCAGCAGCAAGACCGTGACCCGGGCCTGGAAAACTTTCTGCTCTCCGTGCTCGAAGTCTTCATGATCAATGTGGAAGAGTTGGCGCCCCGCACCTATCAGTTGGGCTCCGCCGGTGTGCTGGTGGATGCCTTCCCCGGCCTGCCCTCGGAAGGGCTCACCATCACCTGCGATCGCTCGCGCGCCTTGCTCCGGGAGGATCTGCAATTCCTGACCTGGGATCATCCCTTGGTTACCGGCGCCCTGGATCTCCTGCTGGGCTCGGAGCAGGGCAATAGCAGCTTTGCCCGCTGGCCCGATCCCACGGTTTCCGGGTTCTACCTCGAGGCCATCTATCTGCTGGAATGCATCGCCCCGCCCCATTTCCACCTGGATCGGTTCCTGCCGGTTACGCCCGTGCGAGTGATGGTGGACCACCGGGGCAAGAACGCCGGAGATGCCATTGCCCATCAGCCGCTCACACGGCAGTTGAAGGCGGGACAAGGGCGAGCCTTCCTGAACCAGCCAGGACTCCGCGACACCCTGCTGCCCCGGTTGGTTGAACAAAGCCAGGCATTGGCCGATCACAAAGCGCTGGGCCTTGTGGCCACGGCCCGCCAGGCCATGAATCATCGCCTGGACCAGGAAATCACCCGACTCCGAGCACTGCAAAAGGTGAACAAAAGCGTCCGCACCGAAGAAATCGAACTCCTGGTGCAACAGCAATCCGTCATGGATCAACACCTGGGTGCGGCAAGATTGCGCCTGGATGCGCTGCGCCTGATCCATCGCGGCCCCTTGCGCGGATAATTGATCGGTGGGTCCGGGGCCGTCAATCACGCCTATGCTGGATCCGCCCCTTTCCTTTGGATGACCTGATGGCAACCCTCGGCATCGTGAACCTGTTAAAGATCCTGCGCCTGATGCCGGAAGGCGCCCTGCTGGATGGCGGGCCCGAAGGCGAGGTGCTGCTGCCCATCGCCCAGGTGCCCAGGAACTCGGAAGTGGGCCAGGCGCTTAAGGTGTTTGTCTATTTGGATGAAGATGGCCATTTTGCGGCCACCACCCGCATTCCCCTTGCCCAGCGCGGCGATGTGGCCCACTTGAAGATCGCCGCCGTCAATCGGACCGGCGCCTTTCTGGTGTGGGGCATGCCCAAGGACCTGTTCCTGCCCTGGAAGGAAGTGAAGTTCGAACAGAAGGGCCAAGTTCGTGAAGGCCAGCGAATCCTGGTGATTCTCTTTACCGACGATGAGGGCAAGATGCTGGCCTCCACCCGCCTGGAGGAATTCCTGAGCGATGAAGCCGAGGGCTTCCAGGAGGGCGACAAGGTGAATCTGGTGATCGGGGAGCGCACGGATCTGGGCGTGCGCGTGATCGTCAATCACCGCTATTGGGGCATGGTGCACAACAACGAAATCTTCGGCACCCTCACCCGGGGCGAGGTGAGAGAAGGCTATATCAAGGCCCTTCGGGAAGATCGCAAACTGAACATCTCCCTGAGCGCACCCGGCTACGCCAAGATCGATGCGGTGGCCCAGGCCCTGCTGGATGTGCTGAAACGCCAGGGCGGCCACATGGCGGTAACGGACAAGAGCAAGCCCGAAGAGATCTACGCGCAATTTGGCATCAGCAAAAAGGTATTCAAACAAACCCTGGGCGCCCTGTACAAGGCCCGGAGAATCCTCATCGAGGCCGATGGCATCCGGATGGCTCCCACCAAATGAGTGGGGAGGAAGCCGCGAGCCTTCCCCTGAAATACCTCGATGGCTATAGCGCCACCGTGCAGGAACAGGTGCGTGAACTGATGGCCCAGAACCGCCTGGGCGAGTATCTTCAGCGCCGCTATGCCGAGGCCCACGAGGTGCGCAATGACAAGGCGCTGTTGCAGGCCGCCCTGGAACTGAAAAACCGTTATCTTCGCAGCACCCCACCCCTGGCCAAGGTCATGTACGACGGCCGGTTGCAGGTGCTGAGCCACGCTTTGGGCACCCATACCGTGGTGTCCCGCGTGCAGGGAAATCGCCTGAAGGCCACCCGCGAGATACGCATCGCCACGGTGTTTCGCGATGCCCCTGCCGAATTCCTGAAGATGATCCTGGTTCACGAATTGGCCCACTCCAAGGAGCGCGAGCACAACAAGGCCTTTTATCAACTCTGCATCCACATGGCGCCCAACTACTTCCAGCTCGAATTCGATCTGCGCCTGTACCTGACCCATCTCGAAGTCCAGCACCAGGGCCCCACGAAAACCCTGACGGGCCCGAATCGCTAGGAAATCCTGGATTTCACCCCGGATTTTTCGCTGCTCGTCCCGAAAGGCCCTCGTTCGGCATCCTATGGGCAGCAAAGCGATCTACCCTGGCGTGTCGATCCCCGGAGGAAGTTGTGAAGCATTTGAAAGCCTGTGTTCTGCTCGTGGCTGGTCTGGGTTTGGGTTTATCCGCCCAGGCACCGCTGCCCGTGAAGGATTCGGCGGAACTCCTGAAAGCCTTGGACAAGTTGCAGGTGATGGGCAGCGTGCTCTACATCGCGGCCCACCCGGATGACGAGAACACGGCCGCCCTGGCCACCCTCAGCCGGGGACGCAATCTGCGCACGGCCTATCTCTCCATGACGCGGGGTGGCGGTGGACAGAACCTGATCGGCTCGGAGTTGGGGGATGCCCTGGCAGCCATTCGCACCCAGGAATTGCGCGCCGCCCGACGCATTGATGGTGCGGAACAATTTTTCACCGGGGCGGTGGATTTTGGCTTTTCCAAAACCGCAGAAGAAACCCTGCGTTTCTGGGGCCACGAGGCGGCCCTGGGGGATGTGGTGCGCACCATCCGAACCTTCCGGCCCGATGTCATCCTCACTCGGTTTCCTCCGGATGCACGCGGCGGTCACGGTCATCACACCGCTTCGGCCATGCTGGCCATCGAAGCCTTTCAGGCCGCGGCCGATCCCGCGCGTTTCCCCGAACAGCTCCAGCAGGGACTGAAGCCCTGGAAAACCCAGCGCATCCTCTGGAACCATTACCGTTTTAGCGATGACGCCCCTGCAGCCCCGGCGGGAAGTCTCAAGCTCGAGGTTAGCGCCTATGATCCTGCCCTTGGCAAATCCTTCGGCGAACTGGCCGCGGAAAGCCGCAGTCAGCACCGCAGCCAGGGTTTTGGCGTACTGGCCCTGCGGGGATCCCGCGAGGAAACCTTCGAGTTGCTGGCGGGCGCTCCCGCCAAGAAAGATCTTTTCGAAGGCATCAATCTCACCTGGTCGAGAATTCCCGGTTCCCGCAACGTGGCTTCCCTTTTGACCGATGCCCGCCAGGGTTTCCACGCGGATCGCCCCGTCACCATCCTCCCGCTGCTCCAGCGCGCCCTGCTAACGCTGCGCGCCCTGCCTGCGGAAAGCCAGGCCGATCCTCTGGTACAGAGCAAGGCCGCGGAACTGGAAGAGTGCGTCCGCCTCGCCGCAGGCCTTTGGGTGGAGGCCATCGCGGATCGCCAAAGCGCTGCCCCCGGGGATCGCCTGACGGTGAACGCCATGGTGCTGGCCCGAAGCGGGGCATCCCTGTCGCTGGAATCCCTCAGCCTTGAAGCCGTCACACCGGAGGGCGTTCGCGCCCTGGAGACGCGCAAGGTTGGCCAGGCGCTGCCCATCAATGAACCGAAGAAAGAGACCCTTGTCTTCACCTTGCCTGGGGAAACGCCGCTTTCGCAGCCCCATTGGCTGAGCGGCCCCGGGTCAAAGGCTTGGTCCTGCCTGCCCGAATCCCCCTCGCCCTTCCGCCTGCGGGCGCGGTTGGCCCTGCCTGAAGGGACGTTTGAGGTTGTGGTTCCGGTGCAATTCCGCTTTCGGGATCCAGTGTTGGGCGAGCGCTATCAGCCCCTGGCTGTGGTGCCTCCCGTCCTGGTGAACCTAGTGGAAAGTGTGCAGGTTTTCGACACCCCGGCGGCCCACGTGGTGCGTCTCAAGGCCGTGGCAGGCGCAACTGCCCCCTCAGGCCGCGTGCGCGTCCAAGTGCCCAACGGCTGGAAAGCTGAACCTTCGGAACAGGCTTTCACCTTTGCCAAGGCCGGGGAAGAGCGCGAACTTACCTTCCTGCTTACGCCCCCTTCTGAACCCAGTTCTGGGGAACTGCGTCTGGACGTGGACACCGGCTCCGGTTTCGTGCAGGCGCGGGGCGTCCAGCGGGTGGATTACCCCCACATTCCCTTGCAAACCCTTTTGCCCGAAGCCAAGGTCCGCCTGGAGCGCTTCGACCTCAAGCACAACGGCCGCCGCATCGGCTATGTCATGGGCGCCGGAGATGACATCCCCCAGGCCCTGCGCCGCATCGGCTACGAGGTGGAGTTGCTCACCGATGAAGCCCTGGCCAGAGAGGATCTGAAGCGGTTCGATGCTGTGGTGCTCGGTATCCGGGCGTTCAATACGCGCCCGGCCCTGCGCAACCTCAAGGAGCGTCTGCATGCCTACGTGGCGGCTGGTGGCACCGAGGTGGTGCTCTACACAGTGAATACAGGGTTTCCCGGCATCAACGCGGGCATGGTAACCGATGCCATCGGGCCATTCCCATTCAAGGTGGGCCGCACACGGGTCACCGATGAAACCGCACCCGTTCGCTTCCTGCAGCCGAATCACCCCGTATTCCATTGGCCCAACGAACTCTCCGCCAAAGATTTCGACGGCTGGGTACAGGAGCGCAGCCTCTACCATGCGGAAAGCCTCGATGCCCATTACACACCGTTGCTGGGCATGGGCGATCCAGGGGAACCCGAAAGCAACGGCGCCCTGATTGTCGCCGAGCACGGCAAGGGCCATTACGTTTACACGGGCCTGGCCTTCTTCCGCCAACTCCCCGACGGCGTCCCCGGCGCCACCCGACTCTTCTCCAACATCCTGGCCCTGGGGAGCCACAAGTGATCCATGAAGAACCTCCGCCGATCCTGGGCAGTTGGAACCGCCTTTACGCCCTGGTGATTGGTGGGCTGGTGGCATGCATTCTGCTCTTTGCCCTCTTTTCTATGGTGTTTCGGTGAGTCGCCTGGACTGGATTGTCCTTGGGGCGGCGCTGGCCTTTGTGGTGCTTTTCGGCCTCTGGAAAGGCCGCCAACGCAAGGATTCGGAAGGCTATCTGCTGTCGGGCCGGGATGCCCGTTGGACCACCATCTGCCTCAGCATTATGGCCACCCAAGCCAGCGCCATCACCTTTCTGTCCACACCGGGTCAAGCCTATGTGGACGGCATGCGGTTCGTGCAGTTCTACTTCGGCCTGCCCTTGGCCATGGTGGTGCTCTCGGTCACGGTGGTGCCCATTTTTCATCGGCTGAAAGTGTTCACGGCCTATGAATACCTGGAAGGCCGCTTCGATCTGAAAACCCGCACCCTGGCTGCCACGTTGTTCCTCATCCAGCGCGGCTTGGCCGTGGGCCTCACCATTTACGCACCGGCACTCGTCCTGTCCGTTCTGCTGGGCTGGAACCTCCAGGTGAATCTGGTGCTGGTGGCCTCCCTCGTGATGATCTACACCGTGACGGGGGGCACCAAGGCCGTGTCCTGGGCCCAGAGCCTCCAGATGGTGATCATCACCTGCGGCATGGTGGTGGCGGGTGTGATGGTGGTCCATCAATTGCCCAAGGGCGTTTCTTTCCCGGAAGCCCTGCACGTGGCGGGCGCCCTGGGTCGCCTGAATGCCATTGATGCGAACTTCGATCTCAACAACCGCTACAACCTCTGGTCGGGTCTCATCGGGGGTTTCTTCCTGGCGCTGTCCTATTTCGGCACGGACCAGAGCCAGGTGCAGCGCTACCTCACGGGCAAGAGCGTGACCCAAAGCCGCATGGGCCTGCTGGCCAACGGCCTGTTCAAGGTGCCCATGCAATTCCTCATTCTGCTGCTCGGGTCTTTGGTATTTGTGTACTACCAGTTTGTGGCACCGCCCGTGTTCTTCAATCCCGGCGCCGTAGCCAAGGCCCGCACCGGCGCCGAGGCTGTCTCCTTCAAGCAAGCCGAGGCCGAGTACCGGCTGGCTACCGATGCGCGGATGGAAAGGGCAAAGGGCTATCTAGATGCCCGACGCTCCGGCGATGCCATGGCCGAAGCCCAGGCCAAGGCGGGACTCCAGGTCGCAGATGCCCAGGCCAAGGCCATTCGCGCCTCCGCGGTGGAGGTGATCCGGCGTAGCGATCCTTCCTCCAACGGTAATGATGTGAACTACATTTTCCTTTCCTACGTGCTCCACAGCCTGCCCGCCGGGCTCATTGGCCTGGTGCTGGCAGCTGTGTTTTCCGCCTCCATGTCCTCCATGTCTGCAGAAATCAATGCCCTGGGCGCCACCACGGTGGTGGATATCTGGCGCCGTCTTCTGGGGAAGAACGATCCCAAAAAAGAAGTGTGGGTATCGAGACTTGCCACCTTCGCCTGGGGTTGCTTCGCGTTGTTGTTCGCGCAGTACGCCAGCCGCCTGGGCTCTCTGGTGGAAGCTGTGAACATCCTAGGCAGCCTCTTCTACGGCACCATCCTGGGGATTTTCCTGGTGGCGTTCTATGTGAAGCGCGTGAAGGGCGGAGCTACCTTCTGGGCCGCCCTGGTGGCGGAAGGTGTGGTGCTGCTCTGCTTCGCCTTCACGCGGATTTCCTTCCTTTGGTACAACGTGATTGGCTGTGTCTGTGTGGTGTGCTTTTCCCTGATCTTCCACTTCCTCGCCCCACCCACAGTGGAACCCGAGGTTGTTCCCACCCGCGCCTGAGGGCGCTTCCCAAGGAGTTCCCATGAAGCGATTCGCACTCCCCGTTCTCCTCGTAGCCACCGCCTGGGGCCTCCAGGCTCAGGCCCCGGCGCCGGCACCTCCACCGGCCCAACCCCAAGCCCCCACCATGTCCCAGAGCTTCAACCGCAACCTCTCCGGTCTGGAGCAGGAAGTCGTTTCCCTTGTCGAGGCCATGCCCGAAGAGAAGTTCGGCTTTGCGCCCACCCAGGGCGAGTTCAAGGGTGTGAAGACCTTTGCCGAGCAAGCCAAGCACATCGCGGCCGCCAATGTGATGTTCGCGTCCGGGATCCTGGAGGAGAAACCGGCCATGGACCCCGGCGGCGACAATGGCCCAGACACCCTCAAGTCCAAGGCCGAAATCGTGAAATTCCTGAAGGACTCCTTCGCCTACATGCACAAGGCGCTCAACACCGTTACCGAGGCCAATGTCATGGGCCTTGTGAAGAGCCCCTGGGGCCCCAACAAGGCCACTCGCCTCGGGCTCATTACCATGGCGCATGGTCACGGCTTCGATCACTACGGCCAGTTGGTGGTGTACCTACGCATGAATGGCCTCGTGCCCCCAGCCAGTCGGAAGTAAGGTTTTAGAAATCATCCGGGAGAAACCATGGCCGAGGGCTATCGCCGTCATGTTGGGCTGTTCTCGGCGACCATGCTCATTGCAGGCTCGATGATTGGTAGCGGCGTCTACATCGTAGGCGCCGATATCGTTCGCAGCGGGCATTCGGGTTCCTTCCTGCTTTGGGCCTGGGTGATCACGGCGGTCATGACCATCCTGGCGGCCCTCAGCTACGGCGAATTGGCGGGGCTCTTTCCCCATGCGGGCGGTCAGTACGCCTATCTGCGGGAAACCTATGGCCCCATGACCGGTTTCCTCTACGGCTGGACCTTTTTCTCGGTGATCGAGTGCGGCACCATCGCCGCGGTGGCCGTGGGTTTCGGGAAGTATGTCGGCGCCTTCGTGCCCTGGGTGAGCGAAAGCCATTGGTTGGCGGGGCCCTTCCATGTCAACGCCTTGCATCTCACCCGCGATATTGCAGTGGGGCCCTACGACCTGGGCCTCACCAGCGCCCGGCTCACGGGCATCCTGATGATCCTGCTGCTGAGTTTCGTCAACGCCTACGGTATCAAGCTGGGCGCGCGAATCCAGAACCTGTTCACCGTGGCCAAGATCGGCAGTCTGGCGGCGCTTATTCTCGCGGGGTTGCTCCTCAGCCCCCAGTCCGCACCCAACCCCGCACCCTATGCTCCCGCCCTATCCGGCACCGTGCTGCCCATGCTCACGCTCTTACTGGTGGTGCAGACCGGCAGCCTGTTCAGCGCCGATGCCTGGAACGCCATCACCTTCATTGCCGGCGAAGTCAAAGAACCGCGCCGCACCATTCCCCTGTCCCTGTTCATCGGCACCACCCTGGTGTGTGGCCTCTACATCCTGGCCCACGTGGCCTACCTGAAACTGCTGGGCCCCACCGCCATTGCCACGGCCCCGCAAGATCGGGTGGGCTCCTTGGCCCTCAAGGCCATCTTTGGTCCGCCCGGAGAACTGGTCATGGCCGGCGCCATTCTCTGGTCCATGTTTGGCTGCCAGAACGGCCTGGTTTTCAGTGGTGCACGCGTGTATCAGGCCATGGCCGAGGATGGCCTGTTCCTTCCCAAAGCCGCGACGTTGAATCGCCATGGGGTACCTGGCTTTGCCATGGGCATCCAGGCCATCTGGGCCTCGGCCCTCACCCTTTCCGGCAGCTATGGGCAGTTGCTGGATTACGTGGTCTTTGCCGCCCTGTTGTTCTACGTGCTTACCGTGGGCGGTGTGATCGTGCTGCGCCTGCGAAAGCCGGAACTGGAGCGGGTCGTGAAAGTGCCGCTTTACCCGCTGCTGCCCATCCTTTACCTGGTGGGCGCCCTGGCCATCATGGGCGCCCTGCTGGTGCATCGCCCCGCGTTCACCTGGCCCGGGCTGGCCCTGGTGCTGCTGGGTCTCCCTGCCTATTTCATCCTCAAGCGAAGCCTTCACACTTCTCCGCAGAGAGAGCTGAAGCCCTGACATGCCATAATTTCAATTCGTTCCCGGCACAGGCAAACCCTATTTCTTCTGCGAGGTGATGGCATGCCTTCTTTGACGCCCGATCTATTTCTCGGCTGCATGATTGGTTTTTTCGCCTGGTTCGCCGTGCGCTGCGTGCTGTCGGGATTTTTCACGGTGAATCAGAACGAGCGCGCCGTGAAGACGTCCTTCGGGCGGGTGGAGCGATTGGGGGAAGCCACCACGGCGGAAGATCCCATTTCGGCCTCCCTCAATGCCGAAGAAAAACAGCGCTACACATATCCTCAGGTGCGCGTGATTCCACCGGGCGGCCCCTATTTCAAATGGCCCTGGGAAAAGGTCTACAAGGTTTCCATTGCCACTGAAACTGTAAGCATGGCCCTGGATCCAGGTTCCCCCAGCGCCAACAACAGCGGCACCATCCTGGAAGCGGTCACCAAGGATCAGCTCAACACGGGGCTCTCTGGACAAATCCGCTTCAAGGTGAGTGAGCGGAACCTGTACGCCTACCTGTTCGGCGTGAAATACCCCATCGCCCACATCATGGGTTACTTCGTGTCGGTGCTGCGGGAACGTATCGCCAACTTCGAGGCCCCCGCCGCCGCCGATGGCACACCTGCCGTGCAGACGGGCATTTCCATCAATGATCTGCGCAAGAACCTGCGCGATATCAACGAGCATATGGACAAGGAATGCGCCTGTTCCGCCGCACGCTATGGCATGCAGTTGGACGCCTCGCTCATCACCTCCATCGATCCGCCGCCTGAAGTGGAATCGGCCTTGGCCGCCATCAACACCGCGCACAATCAGGTGTCTTCGGATATCAGCCTGGCCCAGGCTTCCGCCGATCAGAAGATCGTCCAGTCCCGGCGCGCCGTGGAAATCGAAACCCTGAAGGCCCAGGCCGAAGTGGAACCGCTCACGCTTCTGGCCTACCAGCTCTCGGAACTCAAGGCCAATGGCGGCAAGGGCGCACTGGAAGCCTACGTTCGCAATGTGCGGCTGGGGCTCTACACCCAGGCTTCTCGCATCGTGATGGAGGTGAAGTGATGGAAACCTTCCTTGCGGTCATCGTCACCTTCGTCGCGTGCTTCATCCTGGTCCCCGTGCTGCTTGGGATCGCCAAGATGTTCGGCATCTATGTCATCGTTCCCGAGCGCCGCTGCTACGTGTATGTGCTTTTTGGCAAGGTGGCCGCCGTCATCGATGAGCCTGGGCTGCACTCCCTCTGGACGAAGATGGGTCTGCGGGCCCTCTTCATCAACTGGATCGGCAAGCGCTACGAAATCGATTTGCGCCTGGATCAGGAATACCTCCGCAGCCAGCCCGTGAACTCCGAAGAAGGCGCCCCCATGGGCATCGGCATCTGGTACGAGATGTACATCAGCGACCCCGTGGCCTATCTTTTCAAGAACACCGATCCACGAGGTTCCCTCAGTGCCAACGTGAGCAACTCCACCGTGCGCTGCCTGAGCAACCTGCCCCTGGCCGATATGCTCTCCAACCGCCACACCATGAGCCTCACGGTCCGCAACGAGGTGTCCCCGCAATCCCACGACTGGGGCTACCGGCTGGGTTCCATCTACATCCGCAAGGTGCATTTCCGGGATCACGACATGATCCGCCAGATCGAAAGCAAGGTCGTGAATCGCCTGCGCCAGGTGACTTCCTCCATCAAACAGGACGGCACCAACCAAGTGAACATCATCACCAGCACCGCCGAACGCCAGGCCGCCGTGGAGTTTGCCAAGGCCGGCGCGGTTCGGCCCCAGGTGGTGGGCACGGCCCTGGATCAGGTATCCCGGGATCCCGAAGTGTCCGAAGCCCTCTTCGCCATTCTGGAAACGCAACGCCTGCTGGAGGGCGGCGCTAGCCTCACCCTGATCCCCGCCAACCCTGGCCTGCTGGCCGATCTCGTGGCCACCACGGCCGACACCAGCCATGTGAAACCAGCCGTGAAGCCCGTTGGAAACGCAGCACCAAAGGTCTGAAGCGCCACCGCATTCCTGTCGTAAATGGAATCTCCGCAACCTTAGGAGATCAGGCACAAAGAACGCAAATCGGAAGCGGAGGCCCCATGCGCTTCATCCTTGAGCAAATCCGAGTGGGTGGCGATCGCAACTTCGGCTACCTGCTGGGGGATCGGGAGGCGGGAGAAGGGTTGCTCATCGATCCATCCTTTGACCCCGATGCCATGGTGGCTCGAGCTGAGGCGCAAAAACTGCGCATCACCCACATTCTGAATACCCACGGCCATCCCGATCACACCAATGGCAATGCCATGGCGAAGACCCTCACGGGCGCCCCAATACTAGGCGGGCCGGGCCACCCTGGCCCCGTGGATCAGGTGGTGCAGGACGGAGCACGCATCCCATTTGGCGGTTATCACTTGCTTGCCTGGCAGGTGCCCGGCCATTGCCCCGATCACCTGGCCTTCCTGGTAGAGGAAATGGCCGCGGGCCTCACCGGGGATTTGCTGTTTGTGGGAAAGGTGGGAGGCACTAGCAGCGATAAGGATGCCCGTGTGGAATGGGGCAGCCTCCAGCGCCTGCAAAAGGGGTGGCCCCGGCACACCACCATTTGGCCCGGTCATGACTATGGCGTAAGGCCCAGTTCGACCCTGGCCTGGGAAGCGGAGACCAATCCGTTTTTACGCTGCCCCACCCTGGAAGCCTTCATTCACCTGAAAAACCACTGGGCGCAGTTCAAGGGAGAACACGGGCTGAAGTAACGGCTTCGGTTTTGCGCCCAAATACAAAGATTCACCACCAAGACGGTGAATCTTTTTCGTTGTGCAATCGGGCTTACACCCCGAATTGCCGAAGGTGGTGATCCAGATGTTTGAAGAGCAGCACGCCCCAATCTTCATCCGTCATGGGGCCGAAAAAGGGATGTGTGTGGGTGGTGATCACCGAGGGGCCGTGGGTGAGGGTCTGGAACATGTCCAGAAAGCGGGCCTTCTCCACCTCGAATTCGCGCGTGTCAGCCACCACAAAGGCCTTGTCGGTGGGTGCACCGTGCCGGAAGGGTTGGTCCCCGAGAATTTTCTTTTTGAGAAGGCGCCCGAGCAGGCTCATGAAACCCGCCTTCACCTTCACCTCGCCCGTGGGCATTTTCATGGTGCTGGTGCAGTGGGCCAGCATCTGGGCGGCGTTCATGCGCCCCCAAAGGGCTGGCGCGTCGGCCCGCAGCGTGGCAACCCGGGTGTGCAAACTCGCCTGAACCGTCGGATCGAAAAAGGTTGGCATGGGGTCTCCTGGAAGGCGGTTTGGGGCTCAAAAGAGGGTATCCCAATCCCCTTCAGTCATCCCTCGGGGCCGCGCCTTTGCATCGGTTGAAAGCCCATCCTGGTGCGATGATCAAGACACCGAGTTGGAGTGATGCCCGCGTGATCCAGATCTATGTCGATGCCGATGCCTGCCCCGTGAAGGAGGAAATCTATCGCGTGGCCAAGCGCCATGGGCTTCCTGTCCACGTGGTCTCCAACAGCCGCATCACCCTGCCCCGGAATCCGCTGTTTCGATCGGTGATCGTCAGTGGTCAGTTTGATGCCGCCGATGATTGGATTGTGGAAGAGACGACGGCCACGGATGTTGCGATCACGGCGGATATTCCCCTCGCCGCCCGGTGCCTTCAGAGAGGCTCGCGGGTGCTCGATCCCAAGGGCCGTGTGTTCTCTGCGGATTCCATCGGGGATGCCTTGGCCAGCCGGGAGATCAGCGCCTTTCTGCGGGATATGGGGGAAGTGGGTGGTGGGCCCAAACCCTTTTCGCCTCAGGACCGCTCCCGTTTCCTGGGCGCCCTGGAGAACCAGATCCAGGCTCTGTTGAAACTCGAACGCAGCAAGCCCTTGCCCCCAACCAGTCTGTGATCCCAAAGGAATCCCCATGGTCGATGTCATCACACCCCTGCGCCTGAGCCTCCTGCAGGTGGTGGCCAAATATCCGGATATCCGGCGCGAAAAGTTGCTGACCTTGAAGGGTGTGCAGGATGCGGACATCGCCTACCTGGCCCAGCATGACTTGATTCGGGAACGGGAAGTGGACTGCTACCGCATCTCCCATTTCGGCCAGATGGCCCTGAAACGCGGCTTGTAGGCGAGCGATCATCCTCGAGAAACGGCATGACCACCCTGCGCCCCGGTCTCCACGTTTTCTACTCCAACCAGGTGGAACGCCTGGCGGCGCAGCTTGCACTGGATCTCGCCCTGTACCGGGGAACCCAGGGAGCCTGGAAATCCGCCCTGATCGTGGTGCCCAATCCCAACGTACGGGATTACCTGAAGGGAACCTTTGCCGAAGCCTTTGGCGCGGTCGCCAATTTGCAGTTCTGCTTCCTGGAGGGTTTCTGGAGCCGTCACACCAATCGGCCCCTGGTGGATCGCACCACCCTGTTCGGGTCCCTCCTTTCCGCGCTCCAGGATCCTTCCCTGCTTGGCGCCCAGGAGTTTGCCTTGCTGGCGCGCTACCTGGACGGCGCCCCCAGGGATCTGAAAACCGTTCAGCTTGGCGAACGGCTGACCCAGCACTTTGAACGGGTGCTGCTCCATCGGCCTGATTGGATCCGCGCTTGGGATCGCGACATGCCCGCGAAATCGGCCGAGCCCGCAGCCCTGGAATCCTGGCAGCGAAGACTTTGGCTGCATCTGCGGGGGCGCTGGAAAGCCCTGCCCCATCGCCCCTTGACCCTGATGGATTGGCTCCAAGATCCGGCCTTTTCCAGCGCTGAATTTCCCGAGGCTGTCTTCCTGTTCGGCATGAGCCACATGGCGCCGCTCTACCATCAAGCCCTGGCGCAGGTGGGCGCGCGCACCTCCGTGCGGCTCTACCTGGTGAACCCCTGCCTGGAGCCCTGGGATCTGAGCCACCCGGAAGCGCCCCTTCGCCCCGATCCTCGGCACGTGCTCCCCGAAGCGCCGGAGGGGGAGGATCCCTTTTCCCTTCACCAGGACCGCAGCGAACTCATCCTTCAACGCTGGGCCCGGCCCAGCCGCGAGCAGCTGCGCCTGCTCAGCGAGGTTACCCAGGGTGAGTGCCTGGGCAAGTTCCAGGCGCCTGACCAACCCACGCTCCTTGCCCATCTCCAGCGGCGCATTCTGGCCCCCGAATATCCCGTCGAGGTGCCCCTTCCCGAAGACACGGCCAACCCATCCCTGCGCGTGATCCCTTGTCCAAACCCGCGGCGGGAGGCCGAAACGGTGGCAAGCCTCATCTGGGAGCTGGTGGCGGCCCGCCAGGGCGATCTGCATTTTGGTGAGATTGGTGTATTGGTGCCCACCAGCGAACAGGACGTCTACCTGCAGCACCTGGACGCAGCCTTTCGCAGCGCCCACGGCATTCCCTGGACCCAGGCCTCGGGGGCCGCCCAGAGCCTGCGGGATCTGGTGGAAGCCGCCCTGCTCCTGCTGGATCTGGCGGGTGGGGCCCTGACGCGTGCCGACCTGTTGCGCGCCGCCGCGCATCCCTTCCTGCACCAGCGGCTGGGAACCACTCCAGAGCTTTGGGCCCTGCTCTGCGATCAGGCCGGCATCGTAGCGCGCTTGGATGCCCAGGAGACCACCGGCACCTACCTGGAGGGCGGCCGCTGGACCTGGGAGGAAGGGCTGACGCGCCTGGCCCTGGGCCGCTTCATGCAGCCCGAGGCGCGGGTGGAAGAACTAGGAGCTATGGGCAGGCCGGTGGGGAACGGTTCAGAAGCAACGGCCCTGCTGGCCATTCTCGGTCCCCTGGTTTCCGATCTGCGCGCCCTTTCCCAGGAACGCCATCCCCTGCCGGTATGGCAGGATCGCCTCACCCACTTTTTCATGGCGTATCTTGGTCCGGATCCCGACGCGGCCACCGAGGCCGAATCCAAGGCCTTTGCGGATCTGTTGCGGGCGCTCCCGCAGATCGGAAAATTGGAAGTGGAAGGCCTTGCCGCCCCCGTCCTCGATTTCCAGGCGGCCCGCCCCCTGGTGCAGCAAGCTCTGGAAGCCCTTCTGAAGGACCGTTCATTGCCCCCTGGACGGGGCGTGCAGGTGAGTTGTTACACCCCGCTACGGGCCATACCCTTTAAGGTGCTTATCCTCATGGGTTTGGGCGAAGGCATTTTTCCCGGCGTGGAACGGCCAGATCCACTGGATCTGGTGGCCTCCAGTCCCCGCCGAGCGGGGGATGTGTCGCGCCCCGAGCAGGAACGGCACCTCTTCCTGGAAGCCATTCTCTGCACGCGGCAGCATCTGGTGCTCACCTACCCAAGTCGCGCCGCCATCACGGGTGAAGCCCTGCAGCCCTCACCCCTGCTGCGGGATCTGGAAGAAACCCTCGGCCAGGGACTTTGGGCGCGGGTGCACGCCCCTGAACAACCGCAGCACCGCCACGACCTTGCGCACTTTCCGGAATTGAGCCCGGAGGCCCTAGAGCGTCCGCTGCCCAGCCACCTTCCCGAAGCGCGGCGGGAAGCGGAAGCCCGCTGGTTGGGCGTGCAACTCCGCAGGCAGGTTGGGGGTTTGGACCTGCCCCGGCACCTGGCCGACTGGGGCGAGGATCCAGGCCTGCAGGCTGCGCTCGAGGGCCAGGTCGGCGCCTGTGGGCCTGTGGGCGCCCTTCGCCCGGCCCCGCCCCCACGATCACGTATCACCCTCAAGGAGCTGCGCCGCTGGCTGGAATGCCCGGTGCAAGGGGGTGTGGCCCTGCGCCTGGGGGTGCGCGCCCCCCGCGAGGAAGACCCGGCTGAAGTCCAGGACGACACCTTGGACACCGATGCCCTGGAAACCTGGGGGCTGCTCCGTAAAACCCTTTGGACCGCCCTTGCGCAAGGTGCGGAGCTCGACGCCTGTTACACGGAACTCCGGGATGAAGCCGAGGCCGCCGCCAAGGCGCCCCTCGGGGCCCTGAGCCTGGGCGAACGGGCCCGCCACCTGCAGCGTCTGAAACACTGGGCGACGCTGATGGGAACCCCCGCCGGCCTTGTGTTGCATCGCTTTGGCGTGGGCCAACCCTTGGAAACCCAGGGACTGCCCATCCTGGACCACCCGCCCCTGAGCCTGGCCATCCCAACGCCAGAAGGCCCGCTCGAATGGCGCCTGGAAGGGCTCACCGAGCCGATGCAGGGCGATGATTTTCTGCTGCTTTCCACCTCTGAATACACCGAAGCGACTCCCGCCGCCCGGGATCAGCGGGAAGCACTCCGGGCCTGGCTGGGACACGTGGCCCTGTGCGCGTCTGGAGAATCCCGGGCGCGGCGCGCCAAGGTGCTCTGTGTCCCTTCCAAAAAGCCGCCCCAGGTCTGGGTGCTGCCCCTCCCTGCCCTCGACGCCGCCGAAGCCCGTACCCAATTAGCGCGCTGGGGCCGGGAAATCCTGGTGGACGCCGACCAGGCGCTGCTGCCCATCGAAGCCCTTCTTTCAGTAACGGACATCCCCGACCTCGCGGATTGGATCGAGGATCAGCAGGAGCGTGAAAATTTCAAAAGCCTTACCTCCTTCCGGGGGCCCGTACCCCGCATCAAGGAGCTGCCCGCGGGCGATCTCGAAATGGGGCGCCTGCGATTGGCGTCCTTCCTCCAGCTTCAAACGAAATGGGGGAAGGGATGAGCGTACGGATCCACAAACCCGCCCTGCTGGACCGCCTGCCCGCTGGGCATCAGGTCATTGAAGCCAGTGCCGGTACCGGCAAAACCTATACCTTGCAACGGCTGGTGGCGGATCAGGTGCTGGCGGGCATACCCCTGGAACGCATCCTGGTGGTGACCTTCACCGACAAGGCCACCCAGGAATTGCTCACCCGCATCCGGGAGTACCTCCAGAAGCTGCTGGACCAGCGCGAAAGCGACATCGAAACACCCTTCTGGGAGGTCGATGACCTGGGGCGGGAACGTCTCGCCAAGGCCCTGCGCGGGTTCGACCGCGCCACCATTTCCACCATCCACGGGTTCTGCCGACAGGTGCTTCAGGAAGCGGCCCTGGAAGGGAAAACGCTCTTTGACCGGGAACTGGTGGATGCACGCAGCCTGTTCGAGCGGGCTTTCCGCCACGCCCTGGCCCACACCTTCTCCCAAGTGCCCGACCACCGCCTGATCCTCGAAGCCAGCCTGGCCCAAGGTGGTCGCGTGGAGGCCATCGAGGAAGAACTCTGGAGCGTTCACAACGACGGCGGCGTTCTGCTGCCCACCTTCGCGACTTGGGAAACCTGGATCGGTGCTCTGGATCTGGACTGGTTCCGCGACCCCACCGCCCTGCTCGCCACCTGGAAGGCAGCCGGAGTCAACGCCAATACCCTTCGGGCCGCCTCGGAGGGCTTGGCCTGTTTGGGCGCGGGCTGACGGTCGCCACCCACGATTTCGCACGCGCCCAGGCCTTTGAGGTCAAGGGCCTGGGCTCAATCTGGAAGGCCGCGGCACAGATATCGGCCACCCAGGGAAACCATGGCCCCTTCCAGGCCTGGCTGGCGGCGGGGGAAGCCTCCTTGCTCAGTCCTTCGGCCCTGCGCGTTCACCGGTTCCTTCCCACGGTGCGGGAGGCCCAAATGCGCCTGGCCCAGGAGGAGGGGCTGTTCACTTTCCACAGCATGATCCAGGGCGTAGCCGAAGCCCTTGACGGCCCCGACGGCGAGACCCTGGCCCAGCGGCTGCGGGACCGGTACGATATCGCCCTCGTGGATGAATTCCAGGACACCGACCCGCTCCAGTGGGCGATCTTCCGGCGGATTTTTCTGAGGAAGGATCGGCGTCTGATCCTCATCGGCGATCCCAAGCAGGCCATCTACGGCTTCCGGGGCGGGGATCTGCCCACCTACCAGCAGGCCTGTCGCGAAATTCTCGGCACCACGGAACCCCAGCGCCTGGAATTGAATTTCCGCTCCACCCCCCAGGTCATCGCCGCCTACAACCACATCCTGAGCGGGGACGGCCCCACCTGTTTCTTTCGGGATGGGGCACTGTACCCGCATCCCGTAGGCTGCGGTCGTCCCGCGTTGCAGGCACTGGCGGGCAATCAGCCCATCCCACCGGTGGATATTCTGCGGCTCGATACCGTGACCGGTGGCCAGGGCCTCTGGCGGCGACTGGCACAGCAGATGGCCCAGCGCATCCAGCAGACCGTGGAAAGTGGCATCCAGTTTGGGGAACCCGGCCGGCAGCCCACCCTGGGCTATGGCGATGTGCAGGTGCTGGTGGGCAAGACCGGCGAAGGCGAATTGATGGCCAAGGCCCTGCGGGCGGAGGGCATTCCCTGTGCGTTCTACAAGCAGAAGGGGCTCTTCCAGACCCGGGAGGCAGAGGAGTGGCTGGATGCGTTGCGGGCTGTGGCCGATCCCCGGGATCGCTCCCTGCAATTGCGCACGCTGTTGAGCACCTTTTTTGGCTACAACCTCGAAGATCTGCGGGGGCTCTCTGATCTGAGCGAGAATCACCCGGCCCTCCAGCGGCTGCTGGCCTGGAACGCCCTGGCCCAGCAGCATCGCTTTGGGGAACTACTGGAAGCCATGCTGGAAACCAGCGGGCTGATCCGCCGTCTGCTGCTCTGCGAAACTGGCCACCGATCCCTGGTGAACCATCGCCACATCGCCGAAGCCCTGCTGGGCGTGGCGTCCCGAGGCCGAGCCACCCTTGCGGATCTCATCCGTCAACTGGATCGGTGGCGCCGGAATCTGGAAAAACCCCCCGCCGAGGACGGCGAGATTCAGCGCCTTGAAGGCGACCGCAACGCCGTCCAGATCCTCACCCTGCATGCCGCCAAGGGCCTGGAAGCGCCCATCGTGGCCATCTTCGCCTTTGGCAAACCGCAGCTCTCCAGCCTGCGGCGGTTCCACCATCACGGGGAACGCTGCCTTGCCCTGGGCGATGCCGCCGAAGAATGGGTGGCCCAGGCCAAACAGGAGGCCAGCGATGAGCACGAACGTCTGCTTTATGTGGGCCTCACCCGCGCCCAAGCCAAGCTGATCCTCTGCGCCTTCGAACAGCGCACCAAGGAGGGCAAATTGGCGAAGCTCAATGGCCCGTACGACGCCCTTAACCGGCGTTTGGTGGAACTCAAAACCCAGCGGCCAGATCTCTTTACCTGGCATCCTTTGCCAGCCCTCGGCCACACGCGCCTGGAAGCCTGCACCCGGCGCCTTCCCGAGGATTTCGCGCTCCCCACCGTGCCCACACCTGCAACCAGATGGGATTACGAAGGTCTGGCCAAGGCCGCCCGCCCCTTCTTCACCACCTCCTTCACGGCGCTGCAAAGCCGAATCGATGCCGAGGAACAACAGCCCGAGGACGCCGACCCGCCAGGCCTCCAGCCTCACGTGGGCGAGCTGCCCAAAGGCACCCACACGGGTCGGGCCCTGCATGAACTGCTCGAATGGGCCGATCTCGCGTCCCTGGGCAGCCTCGACGAATGGTCCCGACGGGCCGACGTTCGCACCCAAATCCTGGCCACCCTCAACGTGCACGGTCTAGCCCCCACCTGGCAGGCCAAGGTGGCACAGCTGGTCCACACGGGCCTTAGCTCGGACTTGCCCCTGGCCTGGGGCGGCGCCCTGTGCATCGCCAAGGCTGACCGGGTTCTGCGGGAACTGGATTTCCTCGCGCGGTTCCTACCAGCCGAGACCTTCCCCCAGGAACGGGATCTGCTGCAGGGCTCCATCGATGTGGTGTGTGAACACGGTGGCCGCCTGTACCTCGTGGACTGGAAGAGCAACCGGCTTCCGGATTACACCTGGGACACCTTGCAGGACTGCGTGAATCAGCACTATCAGCTGCAGGCCCAGGTCTACCTCCAGGCCGCGCTGGCCTGCTTCAACATCCGCGACGAAGCCACCTACGAGGCGCAATTCGGCGGCATTCTCTATGTTTTCCTGCGTGGATTGCCCCAGGAGGGCACCTGGTCCATCCGCCCCACCTGGGCCGAGGTGCAAGCCTGGAAACAGGCGCTGGTCATGCGCCACCACGAGGTAGCCCATGGCTGAGACCCGCGTGCTTCCCGCTGCCGGCTGCTTTGGCCCTGGGGCTTGGCGAGCAACCCTGGAGGCGAGCCAAAACGCCCTGCGCGAGCTCGGCCAGGATGCCAATCTGGCAGCGGTGGCCCACCGCCTCGCCCGACTGGTGCCCGACCCGGAGGCCAGCCACCATCTGTTCTGGGCGCTGCTTGGCGTGCTGGTGGCCGAAGGCGAAGGCCACAGTCGCGTGAACCTGGAGGCGCCCGCCTGGCCAGAACCCCTGGCGCGGGCCATGGGTCCCTGGGCACCCATCCGACAAACCCTGGCGAGCTCCTCCCTGGTGGGCACCACCGGCACACCGCTGATCCTGGATGGCGGGTGGCTTGCCTCCCAGCGACTGTGCGCCGCTGAACGCAGCGTGGCCCGTGCGGTGCTCGCACGGGTTGCCCAGCCCCGCCGCCTCGGCACCGTTCCGGACGCGGTTCTGGTCGCGCCCGCCCACCTCAATGCCGAACAGCGGAGTGCCGTTGCCCTGGCCTTGGCTGCGCCCCTGGCCCTGATCACCGGGCGCCCCGGCACGGGCAAAACCTCCATCGTGGTGGCCCTGCTCCGCGCCCTGCAGCGCCAACCCGAGCCCCTTCCCCTGGAGCGTATTCTGCTCGCCGCACCCACCGGCAAGGCCGCTCAGCGCATGGGCGAAGCCATTCGCAAAGGCCTATCCCAGCTTCCGGAACCCGAGGCCCTGGACCGGGCGCTGCTGGAGGACGGCCCCGAACCCCGGACCCTGCATCGCACCTTGGGCTACCATCCGGCCCTGGGGGGCTTCCGTTATTCACCCGCCAACCCCCTGCCCGCCGACCTGGTGGTGGTGGACGAAGCCTCCATGATTGGCCTGGAATTGCTGGATGCCTTGTTTAAGGCTTTGGCACCGGGTGCTCGCCTGGTGCTGCTCGGCGATGCCGAACAACTGCCCTCGGTGGATCCTGGCAATGCCTTCCGGGAGTTGGTGGCCAGCCAGGGTTCCGCCACCGTCACCCTGCGCCAGAGCTACCGCATGGACCCCCGCCATCCCAACGGGCGGCACATCCTGATGCAGGCCGAGCGCATCAACGATCCCCGCCGCAGCGCGGAACTGTGGGGAACGGATGGCATCCATCAGGCCGCGACCCTCGATTCAGCCTTTGGCCAAGGCGGTGTATGGCTGGTGGAACCTGGCATTCCAAAACACCGGTGGATGCAATCCTTCCTGAATCTCTGGATGCAGACGCGGGTCTGGGGCGGGTTGGAAGGAAGAGCCTGGCGCAACCGCGTGCTGGAGCCGCTGCAGGCGGATCGAAACGGCTGGCGCCCAGAGGACCGTCTCCGGGCTGAAGCCCTGCTCGCCCATTTCGATGGTTTCCGATTGCTGTGCCCCGTCAAGGAAGGCCCGGATCTCGGTGGCGTGCAACCCATCAACCGCCACCTCCACACCTTGGCCCTGGAAGCTGCGAAAAGTCAGCTGGAGGGTCAGCCCCGCTTCCTGGCAGGCGAGCCCGTGGTGGTGTTGGCCAATGATCCCCGCCGCGGCCTATTCAATGGTGATCAGGGCATCGTGCTGCCCGTGCGTCGAAGCGAAGGTCCGCCGCACCTGGAGGCCATCTTTCCCCGGGGTCGGGAGCTGGTGGGTTTCCCGCTGCCGACCCTCCAGGACAGCCTTGAGCATGCCTATGCCATGACCGTCCACAAGGCCCAGGGCTCTGAGTTCGGTACCGTGGCCCTGGTGCTGCCCCCGGCCGAGCATCCCGCGCTCACCCGGGAAGTACTCTACACCGCCCTCACTCGGGCCCGGGAGGAAGTCCTGCTGCTGGGAGCCCCCAGTGCCGTGGACGCCGCCTGTGCCCGCAGCGTGACACGGCGGTCCGGACTGTTGGAACGCTTGGAGAAGGGTTCCGACCTGCTGGCTTGATTGGTTCGGTTAGTCGCAGATTCCGGCGGGTTCAGGACACGCGACAATTTCGTTGATGGTGGACACTAAACTTTGGAACAAATCGCCCGGAATCCAGATCCAAGGTGTTGAATTCCTGAATCATTTTGCGGCCGACACCCTCCACCGCAGGAAAGGAGGACCCTCTTGCAATTCCTCCATGACCCCCAGATCGACCGTGATCACGATTTCCTGATCAATCGCTTTTCGGATCTCTACGGAACCCTCTGCTGGGAAGCCTCTGAACACACTGCCAACCTCACCCTGCTCGAGGAATTGAAAACGCATGTTTTTGGGCATTTCACCCGGGAGGAAGCTGAAATGAAAACCCTGTCCTTCCCGGATCTCGCCCAGCACCACCGGGCCCATCAGAGGTTACGGCGGGCCTTCATCAAGGGACTCCAGAATCTGGAATCCAATCGCGCATCCCTTCAGGAATTCCTGCTCAACATGAGGGAGCGCTTCCTGACCCACATCGTGACCTGGGACCGAGCCTTCGAGGAATGGCTCGCCCTGCAGCCCGGTTACGTCCCCACAACCCACGCCTGAGGAGGCACCATGGAAATCCACATCGATCACCATCAGGGCGTTTGCGTTCTGCGCCCAGCGGGCAAGATCACCTTGGGTGACGGCGACCAGGAACTGGGCGAAGCCGTCCGCACCCAACTGGCCCAGGGCGATCGCAAGATCCTCATCGACTTCAGCAAAGTGAGCTACCTGGATTCCTCGGGTATCGGCGAACTGGTGGGTTGCTTCACCTCCATCCGCAACCGCCAGGGCGAACTGAAGCTCTGCGGCATGAATTCCCGCACCTTCGACCTGATGAAGATGACCAGCCTCCATTCCGTTTTTGATGTGAAGGAAACCGAAGCAGAGGCCCTGGCCGCCTTCGCCTAGGGATTCGGCAACTCAGCAAGCAGTGGCTACCCTTCATCCGCAGCACGTGCGAAATATCCCATATTTCGGATATCCAACTGCCCATCTAACAGCCCCTGGATCGCGGGGGCTCTTTTTTTACGGGCAATCATTCAAGTTGGGTACTGAGTTCTTCGCTACTGCGCCTCGATGAGCTTCAGCAGGGTTTCCTCGTTGGGCAGTTGATTCACCTTCGCCAGGCGCCGCGCGGCACCGCGCCATTTGGGTTCGCGACGAAACACCTCTTTGAAGATGGGCAGCGCTTCCTGCACGCGCCCCCCATTCACGAGCGCCACCGCATGCCAATAGGGCAATTCCACGATGTGAGGGGCCAACTGTGCCGCCGTGGCGTAGGCCACCAGTGCATCCTTCCACTGGCCCTTGGCCACAAAGGCATCGCCCTGGTTCATCAGGGTGTAGGCGCGTTGGAGCTTTACCAGACGCGTGAGCTCCGCGATGGGGTCAACGTTGTCTTCCACCCGCAGATCAAAGAGCTTGTCGTTCCAAGGTTGCCCGGAGGCTTTGCCTTTCACGATGAGAATGGCGGCGCTTTGCATGCCGCGAAAATCCCCGCCCTCGGCCTGGGCGGCGCGGAGGGCCACCAGCAAACGATCGGCGAGATCCAACTTCACATCTTTCAATGCCTCACGGTAGGCCTTGGCCATGGCGGGCCAGACCGTTGGTTTCTCCATCATGTTGGCCTGCACGGCGAAACCGTCACCCACGATTCCACCCGCTTCAGGAATATCCAGTGCCCCAGTATGGGAAGCGGCTCGGCCCTGCACATCCACCATGCCCACCTGCCGCACGGCAGCCTCAAGATCCGCACTCAGCAATGCTTTCAGCGCTTCCGGCGCGCTCTTTCCCGCCTTCATCAGCTGCAACCCAAGCGGCCCATAGGCTGGGTCTGGCACACTCTGGGTGGCGACGGCACCCACGCCAGACTCCGCATGGATGACCATCGCCCCCACGTTGAACCAGTGACTTTGCACGGCCACCCCGAGATCACCGGTAACGGGATCCCGAGCCACGATGGAAAAGGTGTGCACCGGCCGTTGGGCGGCGGGAGGAACCGCCAAGGCGGTGACGCAGGCCAACATTGACAACAGCAGATATCGCATGGGCACTCCCGGAAGTGCCATCAGCATAGCGATTCCCAAGGCCAGGAATGGGTTCACGTTAATCTAGGGCCAGATTTTGATTCCAAGGGAGCAAGCACATGCTGTCACGCCAAGATGCCTGGGATCTGCTGTGGGCCTGGACACCCTCGGAACGGTTGCGAATCCACGGCCGAGCCGTGGAACTGGTCATGCGAGATTTTGCGGAACACCAGGGCCAGGATATTGAAGCCTTTGGGCTGGCGGGCCTGCTGCACGATGCCGACTACGATCAATGGCCCGAAGAGCACCCCAGCCGCATTGTGGCGCACCTTCGCAACCTCCAGGAAGAGACGATTGCCCACGCCATCAGCGCCCATTTCACAAGGTGGGGCGTGCAGTACAACACCCTGATGGACAAGGCACTGCTGGCGAGCGATGAGATCACCGGCTTTGTTGTGGCCTGCGCGCTGGTTCGCCCCCAACGCCTGGAAGGATTGGAGCCCAAGAGCGTTTTCAAGAAACTGAAAACCCCCGCCTTCGCTGCCGGCGTGGACCGCCTCGAAGTGGCCACTGGGTTTCAGATGCTGGAGGAGGCCGTTGGGCTATCGGCCGAAGCCCACCTGCAGCGGATCATTTCCGTGCTGCATCAACATCACGAGGAATTGGGCCTTTGAATCAGCGCCCTTTCAATCCCGGCGCCCCAGCAATCGCAGAATCGTCAGGAAGAGATTGATGATGTCCAGGTAGAGGCTGATGGCCACATCCACCGCATTGCGAGCGGTGGCGGGCAGCGTCATGGCCCGATACCAGTCGTAGCCGATGTAGAGCGTGAAGATGCCCGCCGCCAGCCAATCGATCCACCCCGCATGGCCAATCGAAGGCACGAACATCCCGACTAGGCGGAGCAGAAGCAAGGCGATGAGGCCCCCAAACAAAACACCGCCCAGTCGCGAGAAAAGGTTGGGGTACGTCAGCCCCAGCAGCGTCATGATCCCCGTGGTGCAACCCGTGAGAATCAATGCCTGACTGACGATGGCCCCGGCTCCGGCCTTCGTGTAGGCACTGAGGATGGGGCCGAGCATGAGGCCGAAAGGCACCAGGATCAGGTGGTACCCAAGAAGACCGCCCGCGAGACTCTTGGTGAAATTGGAAACCAGAACGCCCGCAAAGGGCAGCGCCATCATCCCAATTCCCACCCAGAAACTGGGCTGGAAGCCCGTCTGTAGCGCCCAATAGGCCAGACCGGCATTCACGCCAAGCCCCCAAAGGGTGAGCCCAGAAATCACCCCCAGAAACGCCCGGCGTCCCATGACGTCAGCGCCAGCGCGATCCCAGACACCCGTATCAAAAGAGAGAAGCGAACGATTGGTAGCCATGTCATCGATTTTACGACAACTCGAAAATCCCCATAGCTCCGGGCCAAACACACCCCGAGCAACCCCGATCCCACCCCAAAAACAACAAAGCCCGGTTTCCCGGGCCTGATCGTAAAAATTTGGTAGCCCCAAAGGAACTCTCCGTAGCGTACCCCTATAAACAAAGCAGCCTGCACTTAGCGCCGGAAATCGGGAGGGCAAACGTTTACTAACCGCACTTGATCTTCCTGGGACAGGAAACGAAGGCGCACAGACGTTACATTGCGGAATTGCTCGCATCAAGGTACGACTAGCCAGTGCGGCATCTTTAAGCTTTGCATTACCTGATCATCGGCGAGCCTCAGATTAAAATTGCATAACTTTGGTGTAGATTGACGCTGAGGACAGGGCCATGCCATCCGCTACCTCAATGTGGGCGGCGGTCTCGGTGTGGACTACGACGGTTCCAAAACCACCTTCAGCAGCTCCATGAACTACACCATCTCCGAATACGCCGCGGACGTTGTCTACACCACCAAGGACATCTGCGCCCAGGAACAGGTGCCCATGCTATCCACCCACCAGAACGCCGATCGGCCTACGTCTAGTTCGGTTCTTGGGAGAGGGGTGGCGATCTGGGAAACACGTATCACCTCAGAATGCCAAGGGCCCGCGCACCGGCCTACCCCACCGCGCCGCCCGCCGATCCTGCCTGGACACTCGCCGATCTCCCCCTCAACCCCTCCCGCCCCGGGTTCATAGTCTCCAGGTCACGCCAACCCCTTGCCTGCCCGCTGAGCTATATACCTGGAAGCCCCATGACCCCCGCGTCCGACGCACCGCCGCCCCTCGCTCCCGTCGCTCCCCGCGACCGCCTCCTCCAACTCGACGTGCTGCGGGGCCTCGCGCTGCTCGGCGTGCTGCTGGTGAACCTGGACGTCTTCAGCGGCGCGATGTGGGCTCGGGACGCCCATCTCCCCATCACCCTAGGTTGGGGGGGCGGCGTCGGCGAGGCCCTGGTGCGCGTCCTCCTGGAAGGCAAGGCCGCCGCCCTGCTGGCCATGCTCTTCGGCGCCGGCCTCGCCATCCAGTTGGAGGGCGCCGGCCGCACCGGCCGCGCCTACCTCCCCTTCGCCCTGCGCCGTGTCGGCGCCCTCGCCCTCTTCGGCCTCGCCCACAGCCTCCTGCTCTGGAACGTGGACATCCTCCTGGACTACGCCCTCATCAGCCTCCTGGTCCTGCCCTTCCTGCGCTGGCGGCCTTCGCGCATCCTCTGGTCCATTCCAATCCTCCTCGCCGTCTCCCTGGCCATCGCCCTGCCCTTCCTGCCCCTGCTGAAGAGGCTGGAACAGGGCCCCCTGGACTTCTACCGCCAGGGGCTGCAGCACTACGGCGCGGGCACCTGGCTGGAGGCGCTGAATTACCGGACCTGGGAGTTCGTCCACGTCCTCGGGCCCCAGCGCCTCACCAGCCGGATGCCGGCCCTCCTGCCCTTCTTCATCCTCGGCGTCTATTTCTGGAAGAAGGGCTTCCTGTCCCATCCCGAGGCGCACCGCCGCACCCTGCGCGTCCTCTTCGTCACCTGCATCTTCCTGGGCCTCCTCGCCAACCTCCTGCCCCAGGCGGCGCTGCACACCGCCGTGGCCGGCCTGCCCCAGCCCTTCCGCGCCCTCATCAAGCTCACCGCCTTCTTCGCGCGACCGGCCCTCACCGTGGGCTACCTGGCGGGGATCCTGCTGCTGCTCCAGGGCGGCGCCAGACGTCGTACCTTCAGTATCTTCGCCCCCCTGGGGCGCATGGCCCTCACCCAGTATCTGCTCCAGTCCCTGGTGTGCACCCTCGTCTTCAACGGCTACGGCCTGGGCCTCTACGGCAAGACGACGGTCGGCGCCGGCCTCCTGGGGGGCCTCGCCTTCTTCGCCCTCCAGGTCTGGAGCAGCCGCCTCTGGCTGGCCCGCTTCCCCATGGGCCCCGCCGAGTGGGCCTGGCGGCGCTTAAGCTATGGGGCGCGGCCGGCGGCCGCACTCGCCCATCCCAACCTCTCCACCCGGGAGCCCGCATGAACGCCGTTCTTTCCCCCAGCCCCCTCGCCGCGGGCCTCACGGAACTTTGGTCCCCGCGGGTCATCGGCGAAGTGAACGACGCCTATGTGAAGGTGGCCAAGGTCCAGGGCTCCCTGGTTTGGCACCGCCACGAAGGGGAGGACGAGCTCTTCCTCGTACTGAAGGGCCGCCTGCGCATCGAGCTGGAGGCGGGCCCCGTGGAGCTGGGGGAGGGAGAGATGTTCGTAGTACCCAAAGGCGTCCTCCACAACCCGGTGGCGGAGGAGGAATGCCACCTCCTGCTCATCGAGCCGAAGGCGACGCGCCACACCGGCGATACGGTGTCGGAACGGACGCGCTCCCTCGCAGAGCAGCTGCGGCCCCTCTGAGTGCCGTGGATAGTAGGAAAAAAGGGTTAACGCGCTGAAGGGCGAAAAGACAAAGAGCCGTTTCGGTGGATAGTGAATAGCCCACATCGGTGTATTTGGCGTTTTGGTCCCTTATTTCACTGTCCACTATGCGCCCCCAGCCCACCCCTTCCGCCTCAGCGATCAGCCCCGGCCTCCCCCGCTACCACAGCCTGCGATGGGAGAATGGCGTGCTTATGCCATCGCCCGTTGTCGTCCGGGCTCAGCGGACCTACTGAATCCGTGCTGCGCTCTGAATGGTAGGTGGTCAGCTTCAGCCCAGGAAGCCCGTGGTGGAAACCCTGATCGGCAGGCAGGTGCCTGGCTCAGTCGGATCCGGCTATCCACGCCATCCAGCGTTTTGCCCCTTTATTTCTCCTATCCACCGTCAGGCCTCGGTGCCAAACCCTTCCGAAGAGGAATTTCGGCGATTTGTTGAAGCTCAGGTTGATCGCAGCTTCCCTGTTGCCGTCGATCTACTCAAAGAAATGAGCCTGAGCATTCACTACAAGGACCTGACCTTCGAAACCTTGAACCGTGAGGGCTTCCTCGACTTACTGGCGAAGCACTTCCTTCACCGGGACTGGGAAAAGGCCTACCAAGATTTTGTGGCCGTGAAAGGCGAGGACACCGCCTCCAACCGCCGCCCTTCCCTTTGATGAATCCCACGCCGACCAGAAGCCTGGATCTTCCTGGGGGCTGCGGATTCTTAATTCGAGGTCATTCAGCCCGGTGCTTCTAATTCGCTTGAAACGGCTAGATACGAGTGCCTGGGCATACCCCGTGAATTTTTCCAGTTCCCGAATATAGGGATGCACATCGATGATTTCGATTGGGGGCCCCCTCTGGTCCCATATAGGGGGGAGTGGTCACCCCCCCATTTCCGTTTGACCACGTTTTGCTTTCGGAATGGATATGAGATGCAGACGCACGGTAGACGCAGTACCGAAGTGAGAAATCCGAAGCGGGGCCGAAGCAGGACAGAAGCAGAAGATATATGCTGGGCAGACGGGTCATTTCAGGCTTGCGACCAGATCACCTGCCTTAACCGTGGCAATGCCGTGTGACCCTAACAGGTCGGGCTGGCAGAACTTCCCTTCCATTCGCGTCCAACAATATCCACGTTCATCCCAGGACGCCTTTTGAGCACCGTTTGAGCACGGCCCCGGTTCAAACGCAGTCATGGCCGCTTAAACACAAGAACACCCTAGATTTCTCTAGGGTGTTTTTGGTAGCCCCAAGGGGACTCGAACCCCTGCTACCGCCGTGAGAGGGCGACGTCCTAACCGCTAGACGATGGGGCCATGGTCGAACGAACAAGTAGCTTAGCGTGGTTCAGGCGGGGCGGAAAGTGGGATTTTCGGCGCGGCGCAGGGTGAGGATGGCGAGTTCGGGAGGGGCGGCGATGCGGATGGGGAGGCCCACCACGCCGAGACCGCGGCTGACGTAAAGGGCTCTGCCTTCCTGGCGATACAAACCATGGGTGAAAGGGCCCAACAAGGTGGCGCTGTTGACGCCGGGAATCAAGTTGATCTGGCCACCGTGGGTGTGGCCCGCAAGGGTGAGGTTGGCGCCGGCCTCGCGGGCTAGGTTCCAGTTGCTGGGACGGTGCACCATGCCTAGGCGCCAGGCATTTGGTGGCATACGGAGGGCCACATCCTGCGGCATGGGACCGGGGCCAAAGCGGATGCCCTGGAAGCGGCCATCCCGGGCCATGGGATCCTGAAGGCCAAACAGCGTGAAGGATTCACCGTTCCGAGTCAGGGAAACGTGCCGGTTTTCCAGGCAGGTGATTCCACCTTGTTCGAGCGCCTCCCAAATGGGCACGGGGTCCGAAAAATAATCGTGGTTGCCCAGGATCGCGAAACGCCCCAGGGGCACGGGGAAATTCCGGAACGCTTCCACCAGGGGTTCGATTTCCTCGGGCAGGCTATCCACAAAATCGCCTGTGAAAAGCAGCAGTTCCGGATGCTCCCGCTCGGCCATGGACCGCCAGCGGCGAAGGTGATTCAGGGACACCATCGGCCCTGCGTGCAGGTCCGTGAGGTGGGCAATACGCAATCCATCGAGGCCCGCCGGGAGGCCTTGCATGGGCACATCCAGGCGAGTGATTTCGGGATCTCCGTAGGCGGTCCGGGCCCCGGCCCCACCTGCCACCGCCAATACGCCCAGGCTGGCGCCCGCACTACCCCGCAGGAAGGTGCGCCGGGCTGGGCTCTCGATTTTTGAGGGAGGAAGCTTTTTCCACCAACCGCGAAATCGCCACCCCAGAGAAGCCAGTAGCCAAACCAGCAAATTGATGACCGTGAGCACCTGAAAGAACATGGCGCCATGGGAGAAGGGGCGGAAAACCTGGGCCACGCCGTGGGTCGCAAAGCCGCTGAGGCGAAGCACCATGTAGACCACAAGGGGCACGTGCAGCAGAACCAACGCCCCGGCGATGCCGCGGCCCCAGCGATCGGGAAGCACTTGGCGCAGGAAGCGACGATGGAGAAATTGGAGCCCCAGGATCAGGGCGAACAAAAGGAAGAAGAGACCCATGAATTCAGGGTCGCAGCACCAGTGTAAAGGTGCCAACGGTACGATCCTTCATCACCCCATCCAGGGTCCGATGCAGACCCAGGGTGAAGGTGAAGCGGCCCAGGAGCATTTCGGCCAGGTTGGCGGGCATCATCTCGTGCACGGGCAATTCGGCCCCCACCACGCGCTGATGGCGTGGTCGCAGCTGGGTCTGGTCCCAGACCACGGCATGCTCCAAGTACAGGCGCCAGCCATCGCTGAATTCGCCGCGCAGGCGCTGCATGCGATCACCAATCTGGGTGTAGGCGGGCAAGGCCACCTGTTCCACCCGGTTCCAGTCCAGGCTCCCGGGCACCAAGCTCGTGGCCTGGCTGCCCAGATGGAAGCGATCCAGCGCGGTGGGGGATCCGTTCACCCGACCCGTTTCGGCCTTGGCAGAAAAGGCACCGACCGGAGTGCGCAGCCGCAGGGACAGCTCGCCCCGGGTCAGGTTCCAGCCGTGGCCATCGGTGCGCCCACCCGCAGCGTGCAGGGTGCCGCGCAGGCCCATGCCCCAATCCTCGCCCCGGGAACGGGATTGCGCAAAGGTCCACCCAAGGCCCGCCAACGAGCGGGTGAGGGCCGTGCCCGTGCCCAGAAATTCCAGCCGCTCGGAGGCTAGGACCACCCGGGCAACTTCCGGGAAGGTGCCCTGCTGAAGGAAGGTGAAGGCCAGTTCGGCACCCCGCCGCTCGCGGTCCCAACCAGCGATGGGCGCAAAACTCTGGCGCGAGGGACGCTCCAGGCTTGAGAAAACCTCCAGGCTTGGCGCAAAGCGCCAGCCGCGATAGGCCACGCCCAATGTTGCGCCACGGGGTCCCATCGCCTGGCCCACACCACCCAGCACGTGCCAGTTGAAGCGGCCAAGCAGATCATTGCCTCCCCACCCGATCTGGGTGCCTTCGCCAGAGGGCGTCAGAATGTAGCCCACCCGACTGCCGGAGTAGTGCGTGCTCCAAATGGAATAATCCTGGGCGACCGGTGGCTTGCTTGAAGGGGGAAGTAGGTTCGGTTCATCCGCTGGGCTGAACAGGGTTCGCGGCACGAGCGGTTTTGTGTCGAGGGGCAGTGGTTTGTCTTCCAGGGGCGGCAGGCTCAGATCCAGCTTGCGGATTTCACAGCCCGTGGCGCTGAGTTGCACGTAGTACAGCGCCTTGCCATCGGGGGTGGGCGCGGGCTGCCAGGCGGCGGAAAGGGTTCGGGTGAGCCGTTGCACCTGGCCATCCGGGCCGGTCTTCACCAGATTCCAGGTGCCATCCAGTTCCTTCCAACCAAAGGGCGTGGCCTTGGGTGCCTCGGGGGCACGGCCCCTGGAAACTTGGCGCGACTTCAGGTTCGCCATGAGGAACGTGGGCTCCAGCACGCCTTCACCATTGGGCTTTCGCATTTCAAAGGTGATCTGCTCGGGGGCGGTCCACCACGCGTGCCGGGGCAATATGCCATTGCGACGACGGATGATCGCCAGGGGAGTGGGCTCTGGGTATTCGGGCTTACGGTCCTCCACCTCATTGGGATCGGGTGTTTCCTTCTTCTCGGTTTTCTTTTTCTCCTCAGGCTTCGCCGCGAGGTCCCACACCTGGATGCCAGGCTTTGCCTTACTGAGGACCCGGGCCAGCAACTTGGTGCCGTCGGGGCTCACGGCAAGATCGGTCACCTCGCCGTTGATGCGGGTGAACAACTCACCTTCCCGAATCAACCCCTCAGCCTTGGCGCGACGCTCCAGCGCCAGGGCATCGTGGGTGACTTCGGCCCGCCAGCGGTCATAGCCATCCAGGGCGGCTATTCCAAACGTGGCCCGGAAGCTGGGTTCAAAATCTCGCCGTTTGCGGGAGGCGAGCTGCTTCCAGAATTTTTTGAGGATGTCAGGATCCTGGGCATTCTGACGCTCCAGCCATTCGAGGTAGGCGCTGCCGATCAGGTACGCCATGGACCCGCCTCGGAAGCCACCCATGCCGGATACCGCCCCGTAGGACGGCAGTTTCCCCTGCAGGGCCCATTGCCGGATGACGGCGGCCCGGTAGGCGCCATGGGGGCGGCCCGAGCCAGTGATGCGGCCTTCGATCAAGGTGGCATAGCCCTCTGTCACCCAACGTGGCGCCTTGTTGGCCACCGGGCCGATGGGCAGGTCCAGCACCTTGTCCCAGAAGCGGGGCCGGTTCTGGGGCCACATCATGTGGTGGATGTGGGTGAGTTCGTGCACCACCAGCAGATCCACCCAGGTGGTGAAATGCCCAATGGCGTCCTCCGCTTCAGGCGGCGTTTTCCAAAGTTCCACAAAGGGCCGCTTGAGTAGTGGCACCGCCATGCCATTGGCTTCCAGCACCGGATCGCGCAACACCACATCGATAGGGCCCTTGGCCTCGTGGCCCACCCATTCGGTCACCTTGGCGTGGATGCCTTCGATCTTGCTGGCAATTTCCTCCGCAAAGGGTTGGAAGCCCCCGGAGGGGTTCGCCGGAAAGTGGATCCGGTAGTGCGGGGTAGGGTAGGTTTTCCAGGCCGCATCTGGGGCCTGAACCCGGTCACCCGCCACGAGCGCGGCTGGAAAAAGCATGGCTGGGAGGAGCATTCGCTGGGTTCGCATGCCCCCAGTTTGCCCTGGAAAGGCAGTGGTACCGGCCTGTGACCAACGGCACAAGCCATTTTCAGGGGCTTGACGCGCGGTCACAAAATATTGAGACTGAGTCTCATTCGAGGTTTTATGCGTCCGGTTTTGTTTCTTCTAACCACCACCCCTGCCCTGATCGCGCAAACCATGCCCACGGAGCGGCAGGTGCTGGCCATGGGCACGCGATTCTCCCTGCGCCTGGAGACTGGAGGACGGGCCGAGGAAGCCGCCCTGGCCGAAGTGGCCCGCATCGAAGCCGCCTGCTCAACTTGGCGCCCGGATTCGGCCTGGAGCCGCCTCAATGCAGCCCAGGGCGAAGCCGTGGCGCTGGATCCAGAGTGGATCAGCTTGCTGACCAGGGTGCAAAGCTGGAGCCGGGCGACCTCCGGCGCCTTCGATCCCGTGCTCCGGGCCCTGATGCAGGCCTGGGGCATTCGGCAGGGTGGGCGAGTTCCCGATGGTGCCGAACTTGCCGCCGCTCGCACCGCATCGGGCTCAGCCTTGCTCCAGCTCGATGAGATCAGGGGAACGGCTCGCCTTTCTCATCCCCATGCGGGCCTTGAGGAAGGTGGCTTCCTCAAGGGCTATGCCCTGGATGCCGCCCGACTCGCCGCCCAGCGGGAAGGTTCAACCTCGGGACTCCTGGATTTGGGGGGCCAGATTCTTGTCTGGGGCACGGCCCTTCCCGTGGATGTGGCCCATCCCCGCCAGCGCCAGTGGGCCCTGCTGCGGATCGTCCTTGCCAACGCCTCCCTGAGCACCAGTGGTTGCTCGGAACGGGGTCGCCACCTCCTGGACCCTCGCACGGGCAAGCCCTGTCCCGATTGGGGCGCCGTGTCCGTGGTCTGCCCCAGTGCCCTGGATGCGGATGTGCTGAGCACCGCGCTGTACGTGATGGGCCCCGACCAAGGGCTGGCCTGGGCCGAAGCCCACCGCTTCGCCGCCGTCTTCATGCCCCACCAGGGGCCACTCCAAATGACCACAGCCTTTCGTGCCTTCAACCCCACCCATTTTTGAAAGGAATGCCATGAAGTTCCACTTCACCGCCCTCGCCCTGGGTTTGCTTGCGACACCTGCCCTTGCCCAGGACGACACCCGTTTGAAGGAACTGGAACGCAAAGTCGAGATCCTCTCCAAGGAACTGGAGGCGCAGAAAACCGGATCTTCCCTGCCTGAAGCCGCCGAAAGCGGCGCCGCCAAGGTGTACGTCAGCAAGGGCGGTTTGAGCATCGGCGGCTACGGAGAATTCCTGTACCAGGCCAAGGAAGGTCATCTGCAGGATGGCACGCCAGGCGTGGGCGAAAAGTCCATTGATGCGCTGCGCTTGGTGCTCTATACCGGCTACAAATTCAATCAGACGATTGTCTTTAACTCAGAGATCGAATTCGAACACGGCGGTTACAGCGATGAGCACCCCGAAGGCGAGGCCGTGGTGGAATTCGCCTATCTCGATTTCCTGTTGAACCCCGCGTTCAACATTCGCGCCGGGCAGATGCTCGTACCCATGGGCTTCATCAACGAGCAGCACGAACCACCGGCCTTTCTGGGCGCGCGGCGCCCCCAGGTGGAGCGCAGCATCCTGCCCGCCACTTGGCATGAGAACGGCATTGGCGTGCACGGCGAACTGCCGGGGCATTTCAATTACCGCATCTATCTGATGAACGGCCTTCGGGGCGACAAGTTCACCGCCGAGGGCATCCGGGATGGGCGTCAGGCGGGCAAGGAAGCCAACGCCCAAAGCCTGGCCTGGACCGGCCGCCTGGATTGGAACCCCGCCCCTGGCACCACCCTGGGCCTGAGTTTCTACAGTGGCAACAGCAACCAGACCGGTCAGGGAGAAGCCCTTCGCACCACCCTGGTGGACGCCCACGGCGAATGGCGCTGGCGCGGGCTTCAGGTGCGTGGCCTCTATGCCCAGACGCGCATCGCGGAAGGCGGAGTGGCTGCTTTCGGCATCTCCGATCCAGCCCGGGAAGTGGGCACGTACCAGTGGGGCGGCTACCTGGAAGCAGGCTATGACGTGCTGCAGGGCTCTCGCCAGGCCTTGATTCCTTACGTGCGCTACGAGCGCTTAAACACGCAAGCGCAGGTCATTCAGGGCATTTCACCCAATCGGGGAAACGACCAGAAGGCACTCACGGTGGGGCTGGCCTACAAACCCATCCCCAATGCCGTGGCGAAAGTGGACTACCAGAAGCTTGAAAATGCCGCCCGCACGGGACAGAACCAATTCAACGTGGCCATGGGCTTCTATTTCTGAGGGCGCCATGATTCGCGTACTCGCACCCCTTTTCCTTTCCCTTCCGTTGTTTGCGGCTTTCCCAACCAGTCAGGAGGCCATCGCCCTGGCGTTCCCTGGCGCCCAGATCACCCGCCGGGAATTTTTTCTTTCCGAAGGTCAAACCCGCCAGGTGAGCACCCTGGCTGGAACCAGCCTGGCCGGCGCTTGGGTCGTGGGCTATGAGGCGCGGCGTGAGGGCAAGTTGGTCGGCGTGGGTTTCTTTGATACCCACCGGGTGCGCACCCTCAATGAAACCGTGCTGGTGGCGGTCAGCGCCGAAGGCCGCATTCTGCGCGTAGAAGTGGTGACCTTCAAGGAACCTCAGGAGTACCTGGCCAAAGCCCAATGGATCAAACAGTTCGAAGGAAAGCAACTCGACGCCGAACTGAGCCAGAAAAAAGCTATCCGCCCCCTTTCCGGCGCCACCCTCACCGCCCAGGCCCTGACTGACGCGGCTCGGCGTGGCCTGGCCCTGCAGCAGGTGCTGTATGGAGGCACCCGGTGAGCGCCTGGGAACGCTGGAGCCTGCATTTGGCGGCGTTGATCACGGCGCTTTCTGGACTCACCTACGGCTGGACCCGCTACTTCGGCCAGCACCTGGGCGAATTCGGCCCCGAACCGCACCCGCTCCAGGGCCTGTTTCAACACGCCCACGTGCTGGCAGGCCCTGTGCTGCTCTTTCTTTTGGGAATGACGCTGAAAGGTCACGCCTTCCCTGCGGTTAGTGTCGGAAAAACCAAAGGCAGGAAGGCCGGGCTCGGCCTGATCGCGATTCTCGCGCCCATGGTGCTGAGCGGCTACGCCCTTCAGGTGTGCGTGGACCCGCGCTGGCGCACCGCTTTCGCCTGGATTCACGGCCCCCTGGCCCTACTCTTCCTGCTCGCCTATTTCGCCCATCTCTTCACAACCCGCCGCCGCGCCTTGCGAACCCGCCCCGCCGAAGTCATGATGGAGTTCCGCACGCATCCGTAGCTCAGTTGGATAGAGCGTTGGCCTCCGAAGCCAAAGGTCGCGCGTTCGAGTCGCGCCGGTTGCACCAACGCAAGAAAGCCAGGGCAATCGCCCTGGCTTTCTTGCGTTGCTCCCCTGCGACTCGAACGCGCGAATGGCATCGCCCGAGACCGCGCAGCGGGATCCCGTCCGAGCCAGGGTCCACTCTTCGCTATTCCTGGATATCGCTGGATTCACTAGGCTGCCCGGGGCCACCGAGATGGTTGGCATTCAACAGTGCGCAATCGCAATAGATGTCGGCTCGGTGCAGCCAGCGAAACATCACTTCCACATCGAGGTTCCGGCTCTGCAGGAATTCCTTGATCTGCTTGCAGGTGTGGTCACAGGTACGCCCACTTTGCCGAATGGTTCGAATCAATTCTTCCAGTTCAGCAAGGCCGATGGGCGGTTCTCCTGCAATCGGCAGTTCTTCCGGTGGGCGTTTTTTGTAGAGATTCGTAAATATGGCCACGGGTTCATGCTTTGGGCGACGAGGCCGCCGAGGCGGGTGCAGCCGGTTGGATGGAGCGAACAATCCGCTCCACTTCGGCGTGGATGGGCTGAAGGTCGTCCCCGACCTTCATGACCTTCGAGAAGTGAAGCTCCAGCCACTTGCCCTGGTGGATGGTTTCGAAGTACCACTGCGCTTGAAAATAGCCCTGGAATTGGGGCGCCCCCATATCCCCGGGATAGCTAATCAGAAAACCCTTGGGTTGCTCGATGGCTTCTGATTTGACCTTTCCTCCGGACAAGATTTTGGCCGAACCTTGGCTCTGCCCGATGCCGGCCTTTTCCAGATCACCCAGGCTCATGCCGTTGAGATCGTCCACAAGAATCGAAAGATTCAAGCCCTTGTCTCCAAAGAACCCGAGTTGGTAATAGGCCCCGTGGTGGTGCTTCAAACCTTCTTTCCGTTCGTAGCCAGCCAGATCGAGCACCACCTCAACCCCGACGCCTTGCACCTTTGTGAAGGACGGGCCTGCGACAGCGCGCTGCACCACGGCCGATTGCAGGGCTGCCAGGGCCTCCTTGACCGCAGCATCCTGCTTCGCGTCCGACATGATGGTGAAACTCAGCAGGAGTTCGCCGAGCCCCAGTTCTCCGTGGGTCAGGATCGGAAATTCCCCGGGGGTCGGGTCGCCTTGAGGGGCTTTGTAGTCCTTGTCTGTGGCATCGTAGAAAAAACCGGAGCCTTGGCTCCCCGTAAGGGTTTGCAGTGGCAGTTCTTGTTCGATTGCGCCGCCCTTGATGGTGGTCTGGCCTCTCAGGCAGAACGCTCGAATTTGGGGTAAAGACACAAATTCGGGCTCGTTTTTTGGACTCCAGAACACCGTCACCTGGAGGCTGCCGCGCAGGGTTCCCGTGCGTGCCAAGGAAAGGGTTGGGGGAAGGTTGCTAGGCGTGTCTCGCTGCACTTCCTTCCACTCGGGTGGCATCACCAAGCGCAAGGACCCACGATCGGGGATCGGCAGCGACTGGGACCAGGCGGGCACCGCCAGGGGAACCAGCACCAGGGAGGCTCGTACCACCCATGAAACCCTTTTCCAGAACACGCTTCCTCCCTTGAGAATGGCTGAACGAACGTCATTCAGTTTCGCAGACCTATGACAAAGCCAGGGCCTTGGCCCTGGCTTTGCTGGAGATCAAATCAAACTCAGTACCCGGATCGCTTCGGGTAAACGGGTTTCGGCGTGTGGGCAGGCGGGGCTTTCTTCAGGCTGGCCTCCACTTCCTGCAGGGCTCGATCGAGTTGGGGGTCCTTGCCCTGGGCCATGGCGCCGGGGTCATCGATCACTTCGATATCGGGTTCCACGCCGTGGCCTTCGATGATCCATTCGCCATCCTTGGAGTAGATGCCGAAGGTGGGCACCGTGATGTTGCCACCGTCGATGAGGCCGGGTGCGCCGCTGATGCCGATGAGGCCGCCCCAGGTGCGCCGTCCGATGAGCGGGCCCAGCCCGGCCTTCTTGAAATAGAAGGGGAAGCAATCGCCGCCGGAACCGCTCCAGCCGTTGATCAGCATGGCCTTCGGGCCATCGTGGGCCACCGCAGGCCACTGCCAGTCCTTGCCATCCCGCACACCCCAGTAGTTGAGGGTTTTCCGGCCCAGCATTTCCACGAAGCGATCCGGAATCTGGCCGCCGCTATTGAAACGCTCGTCGATGATCAGGCCCGCCTTGTCCCATTGGCCGCGGAATTGGCGCACCAGATCCGTTTGTCCGCCCACGCCCGTATCGGGCACGTACACATACCCAACCCGGCCCTGGGATGCCTTCTCCACGAACTGCCGCTTGGCTTCCACCCAGGCCCAGTAGCGCAACTGGTACTCGCTGGCGATGGTTTCCACCAGTACATCCCGGGCACCCTCCAAGCTGGGCTTGTCATTGACCGTGAGCAGTACGGTTTTCCCAGCGAGGCCCTGGAAGGCGGCCCAGGGATCCTTGCGGGTATCGAGGGGCACCCGATTCACCGCCAGCAGGTAATCGCCTTCCTTGACGTTCAAGCCCGGCTGGGCCAGCGGTGCCTTGGCCCGGGCATCCCAGGCGGCGCCCCGAAGGATCTGCTTGATGCGGAAGGCGCCATTCTCCAGCGCATAGTCGGCGCCGAGCAGCCCCACCCCCATGCGGACGGGCATTTCCAGATCGCCGCCACCACGATAGGCATGGGAAGCATTGAGCTCAGAGATCAATTCGCCCAGCACGAAATTGACATCTTCCCGAGTTACGCAATCTTCCAGCAGCTTGCCGTAACGGGATTTCATGACCTTCCAGTCGACGCCGTGCATGGCGGGATCGTAGAACATATCCCGCTCGATGCGCCACGCGTCGTTGAAGATCTGCTTCCATTCCGCCCGGGGCTCCACGGTGGTCATGAGTTCGCCCGTGGGCAATTTCTTGTCGATCTTTTGATCGGCCTTCACATCCACGATCGCGAAGGTTTCCTTCTTGCTCACCAGCAGCTTGGCGCCGTCCGCAGACAGCTGCGCATGGTCAATATCGGCAAGGATGGTTTTTTCTTCCCGTTCTTCAAGATCGTAGAAGAAGAGCGCCGTCTTGTTCTCCCCGTCTGCATTCTGTTTCTCGGCACGACGGTAGACGATTTTTCCTTTGGTCGCAGCCAGGTCAAAGAAGTAGCCAGGCTGGGTGGGGAGCAGCACCATCCGGCCCTCGAAGCCCTCCAGGTCAATGTCCACGGCGGGCACCGTGGCCTTTTTTTCGCCCTTGGCATCGTCGGCCTTCTTGTCGTCCTTCTTTTCCTCTTTTACCGCATCGGCATCGTTCCGAGCGGCCAGGGGCGAGGCCACATCCTTCCGCAGCGGAATCGCCGCCAGTTGTGTGGTGCCGGGATAGACCCAGGTACCGTCGAGATCGCTGTAGGTGGGCTCGAAGTGCTGCCCCGTGGTCACGAATAGATATTTGCCCTCGGGGTCAAACACCGCATCCCCGGCGCTGTAGAACGAAGAGGTCACCGTGTGGCGCTTGGCGTTCTTGGTGTCATACAAAACCACCACGCTATTTCGGTTTTCCGCATCGTTCGCATAGGTGATCCAGCGGCTATCGGCGGACCAGCTGACCCGGAAACCTTCCAGGGCATCCTCCATCATGAACAGGCCCTTGTCGATCACTTGCACCTTGCCTGATTCCAGATCGCATAGGTTGATGCGCATGGCCTGATCCACGAACACCACACGGGTGCCATCGGGCGCCCACATGGGGTTGTAGCGGAACCCTGGCCCCAGATGGGTGATCTGCTTTTCGTCACCGGAGCCATCCGCCGAGCGCACGCACAGTTCGTACTCACCGCTGCGATCACTGAAGTAAGCCACCCGTTTGCCATCGGGTGACAGGGCCGGGAATCGTTCGGCAACGCCTGAAGAATGCGTGAGATTTACCACGTAGCCCTTTTCCGCCGGTACGGAGAACAGCTCGCCCCGGGCTTCAAACACGGCCCGCTTCCCCTTGGGTGAGAGGTCGGCGCTGCGGATCAGTTTGCTGGCATTTTCCAGACGGGGCTTGAGGGTCGCGTGATCCGTGATGACTTCGGCCTTCACTTCCACCAGGGTTTCAGAAGGCAGTTCGATGCGGTGCAGCCGCCCGCCCGCTTCCAGCACGATGTCAGAGGGCCCGATGGCGGGAAAGTGAACATCGTATTCCTTGAAGAAGGTGATCTGCTTGAAGACCTTGGTGGCCAGGTTGTAGCACCAGATGTTGCTGCGCTTCGAGTCGTCGCGGTCGGACATGAAATAGAGCTTGTCGCCGTGCCACATGGGCATGGAATCGTTGGATCCGCCCAGATTCGGCAGGCGGGTGGAGGTTTTCTTTTCCAGGTCGAAGAGCCAGATTTCCGAAGCCATGCCGCCGCGATAGCGTTTCCAGGTGCGGAAATCCGTGGAAATCGGCAGGTAGGCGAGCGTTTTCCCATCCGGTGAAATGGCGCCGAATTCACCGTAGGGAACGGGTAGAACCTCCGGCAGTCCACCACCCTTAGGTACCTTGAAGAGGCGGTTGAAACGATCCCGGCCCGACTGGGCGCCCGAAGCGAAGAGCAGGGATTTGCCATCGGGATACCAACCCACGAGACGCTCGGCCATGGGATGGTAGGTCACGCGCGCGGGCACACCACCTGTGTTCGGCACGACGTAGAGATCCAGGTTGCCGTCGTAATTTCCGGAAAAGGCGATTTCATTACCATCGGGGGAAAAGCGCGGGAAGCTTTCCTCTCCCTTGGGCGTCGACAATCGGTGGGCCGTGCCTCCGGTTTTCGGCATCACCCAGACATCCCCCGCGTAGGTGAAGGTGATCTGCGTGGCGGACACGTGGGGGTACCCGCATGAGTCGGGCGTTGATCTGGGCATGGGCCACCGTGGTGGATACCAGCGCAAGGGTGCAGGCAAGACCGGAAAGCAGACGCATAAGTACTCCTGGAGGATCGGAAGGTCCCTGGCAGATTACCCCTGGGGCCGGGCAAAGGTTTAGAACCCGGGAGGAATTACCTGCCAAAAGCCCGGGAGAGTGTGAATATTTTGGCTGTGATAAACTAATTTTTACTCCCATGATGACGCCCTCCAACACTCCCGAAATCCAAGTCCGGCTTGCGGATGTCTACCGTGAGCTACCCGAAGCCCAGCGAGCCATCGCTGATCTCCTGATGGGGGACCCCCTGCTGGGTGCCCTGTGGGGCATCGAATCCATGGCCGAACGCGCCCAGGTGAGCGTGGGCTCTGTGATGCGCTTCGCCAAGCGCCTAGGCTATAAGGGTTTCAGCGATTTCCGCGACGCGCTGCGCGCCGCCTGCACCACCCGTTCAGGTGAAGCCGAACTGGAATTGCTGGAAGGCCCCACGGACATGCTGGGCACCCTGGGCGAAGTGGTGCGGCGGGATGGAGAACACCTCGACCGGATGATCCATGCCGTGGATACCTCCATGCTGGAAGGCGCAGCCAAGGTGCTGGTGGAGGCGGATCATCGCGTGATTCTGGGGCGGGGTGTGGGTCATGTGATGGGCCAGATCTTTGCCTTCTACCTCACCCAGGCAGGCGTCCCCTGCATCGCGGCCCTGCCCTCGGATTTCTCGAATCAAGTGGCCAACCTGGGGGCCAAGGATCTGCTGGTGGTGATCAGCTTCTCGCCCTACAGCCGCGAAACCGTGGATGCGGCCATCTTTGCCAAGCAGAATGGCGTGCCCATCCTGGCCTTTTCGGATCGTAAGGATTCACCCCTGGCGCCCTACGCGGACATTCTCATCCCCGTGCCCAGCGAGGATCTGTTGTTCAGCTTCAGCCTCACCTCCTTTGCGGCGCTTTCCCACGCCTTTGCCATCGTGTTGGCCGCGCGGGATCAATCGGGCACCCTGCGCCGCCTGAAGGCCGCCGACAAGGTAGCCCAGCCGCTGTTTGTGGATCACTGGCTGCCCGTTCAGCCGGGCGCCATGCGAATGCTGAAACCAGCCCTGAAGGCCGACTAGAACCGTTCCCAAAGTTGGTTGGCCAGGGTCCGGCTGCGGGCGGCGAGCTCGGCTTCATCTATGCCGATCTGCAGACACTTGCCTTCCATGAGAATACGCCCACCGCAGATGGTGGTATCCACCGTTGCCTGGGAAAGACCAAACACCAGATGGCCCAACACGGTGGCCGCATTCAAGGGTGTGGGGGGATGGTAATCCACAAGGATGACATCCGCCGCGGCGCCCACTTCCAGGGTGCCGATCGGGAAGCCCCAGAGCCCACTGGCCAATTCGGGGTTGCGCACGAAGAGCGCATTGGTGAGTTCCATGAAGCCGCAACTGGGATTGTCCTGGCGCAGATGCTGGGCCCAGAGCCCCACACGCAATTCTTCAAGCATGTTCACGGTCATGGCATCGGTACCCAGGCCCACAGGCACCCCGCGTCGGGTGAGTTCGACCACATTGGCGATACCCACGGCATTGTTGAGGTTGGATTGGGGGTTGTGGGCCACAAAGGTGCCGTTGCTGGCCAGAATGTCCATGTCCGCTGCGTCCACATGCACGGCGTGGGCGGCGATGCTGTTGGCGCCTAATAGACCATGGGCCGCGAGGCGTGCCACCGAACTCTGGCCGTACTGGTTGCGGTTGAAGGCCACATCCGAAGCAGCCTCGGCCACATGCACATGGAAACCGACACCAAGATCTCGCCCCAGATTTGCGGCCCGATCCAGGGTTCCATTCGAAAGGGTGAAGGCCGCGTGCAGCCCGAACAGGGCCCGGAGCTGAGGATCCTGCTCCTGCCCGCAGCGCGTTGCAAAGGCGGTGTTTTCAGCCAGCCCTTCGTCGATGATGGGTGCGCCATCCCGATCGGAAACTTCGTAGCAAAGGCAGGCGCGCAATCCGGATGTTTTTACGGCCCGAGCGATGCGATCCAGGGAGCCTCGAACCGCGCCAGGGCTGGCGTGATGATCCACCAAGGTGGTGGTGCCCTTGCGAATGGCATCCAACAGGGTGATCTGGGCACTCATTTCCACATCATCCAGGCTCAACTGACGGTCCAGCCGCCACCAGAGATGATTGAGCACCTCCTGGAAATCACGACTTGGCGCGGCCTTGCCCAGACCCCGCACCAGCGTGGAATAGAAATGCATATGGGCGTTCACCAACCCTGGCATCACCACCTTGCCCTTGGCATCGAGCACCCTGTCAAAGGGGCCGTCGATGCTCGGCGCAATCATGGCAATGCGGCCCGCTTCGAGCAGCACGGAGTGCCCCTCCAGCACTTGGCAAGGGGCACCCAAGGTCAGGATGGTGCCGTTCTGAATCAAGATGCGCATGGCAACACCGAAACAAAAAATGAGAAGCCAGTGATGAACAGGGATAGGTGAAATACGCTCAACGAGTTAGCCCAAATGTTGGATTAGGGAAAAAACAACAGTGCGTCTGAATCGCCAAGGCTCGCAGAGGGAGATACCGCATTGCGGAATTTAATCTTTCCCTCTGCGCCCTCCGCGGTGCATTTGTATTCACCCGGCGGGAACTTAACCGTTAAATCCCAACTTCCTGATTGAACTCTGTGATGAGTCGGTCGAAATGGACCACTTCTTCCTCAAAGAGTTCACGCCAGTATTCAGGATCCCACTGGGCGCAGATCTCTTCGTAGGTTTTGCCCTGCTGTTCCACCCAGGTGTAGTACTTCAGGTTGTGAATGGCTTTGCGATCCACATAGCTCAGTTCCTTGAAGTAATCCACACTCTGGCGCTCAAGGCTGCCCGTGAAGGCCTGGGCGGCAGCGACATTCGTGAAGGCGCCATGTTTTTCAGTGAGTTCCACGAGACGGGAGCCATACATGGCGGCACTATCCGTGAAGATGGTGAACACCACATCGTTTTCATCCAGTTCCCAGTACTTCGCCGCCTTGATGGCCGCCAGCAAATTGCAGATGCAGCTGATGCCCAGCAGATCGAGTTGCTCGATCGTGGCGGCGTTCACGCCCACGCTGGCTAAGAATTTCTTGCCTTCCGGTTCGTTGAACAGGCGCAGGAGGCGCATGCAATCTTCGTCATCCACGGCAGCCACGGCATCCGTATTTCGGACGTTGTGAACCCAGGGCACGTGCTTGTCGCCGATGCCCTCGATGCGGTGGTCCCCAAAGCCATTCATCAACAAGGTGGGGCATTGCAGGGCTTCCGTGGCAATGATCTTCACGCCCGGGAATTGCTTCTTCAGGTAGTCACCCGCGCCAATGGTACCCGCGCTACCTGTGGCACTCACGTACCCCGCAAACCGGGTTTTTTCGGTTTTCAGGCCATTGAAGACTTCCTCCATGGCCGGGCCGGTCACGTTGTAGTGCCAGATGGGATTTCCGAACTCCTCGAACTGGTTGAAGATCATGTGGATGGGATCGTTCTTCAGCTCCCAGCACTTGTCGTAGATCTCTTTCACATTGGATTCACAACCCGGCGTGGCGATGACTTCGGAGCCGATCTCGGCCAGCCAGGTGAAACGTTCCTGGGACATGTTTTCCGGCAGGATGGCCACTGCTGTGCAGCCCAAAATCGCGCTATCAAAGGCGCCCCCTCGGCAATAGTTCCCGGTGCTGGGCCAAACCGCCTTGTGCACATCGGGGTCGAATTCACCACTCACCAGGCGCGGCACCAGGCAGGCGAAGGCCGCACCGACCTTGTGCGCGCCCGTGGGGAAAAACTTGCCAACTAGGCCGATGACGCGGGCCTTGATACCCGTGATCTCCCGCGGGATCTCCAGATAGTTGGGCCCACCGAAAAGGCCGGTCTTCACATCATTCTTCCAGGTGATGCGGAAGAGGTTGGCGGGGTTCACATCCCACAACCCCACGCCCTTCAACTTGGCCTTTTGGTGCTCGGGAATGCTGTCTGGATTGCGCATCTGCGCAAAGGTGGGGATGACAATGCCACGCTCCCGGCAACGCGCCGAGGTACGGTGGATGACGTCGGGTTTGGGGGCTTTCACGATGCGAGACATGGGCGACTCCTCGGCTGGCGGATTAAATGCTTAGCGTCTTGGCGCGTTTGACAATCTCTTCCAGCTTGGCGCCGGGGTTTTGCAACCGGGTCAGGAACATGAGCGCACTGATCACAAAGGGCTTGTAGCTGGCTTCGTGGTACGTGGGAATGCGGTACTGCTCGAAAACTTCCGCGCTCACTTCACCGGCCTTGCAACTGACATCTGTGATATCGGCGGGCAGGCAGTGCATGTAGAGGGCTTTCTGGTCGGCGGTGAGGTTCATCTTGGCCCGGTCGCATTCCCAGTTCTGGAATTTCGCGTTATTGGCCAGGCAGGCCTTCTCCAGTTCCTTGAGGCCTTCCTTGTCGGATTTCTGGAGCAGCTGGGTGCGCTGCTGCATCACGTGGTACGGTGCCCAGGATTTGGGATAAACGATGTGCGCGCCTTCGAAGGCCGCTTCCATACTGTTCACCGTTTCAAAGCTGCCGCCGCTTTCCTTGGCCTGCTTGCCGGCCATTGCCACCACCTCGGGAATGAGCCCGTAGCCTTCGGGATGGGCCAAACTCACGTTCATGCCAAAGCGCGTCATCAGGCCGATGATGCCCTGGGGCACGGACAATGGCTTGCCGTAGCTGGGACTGTAGGCCCAGGTCATGGCGATCTTCTTGCCTTTGAGGTTTTCGAGGCTGCCGAAGTGTTTCTTGAGCCAGGCCAAGTCCGCTAAGGATTGCGTGGGGTGGTCGATGTCGCACTGCAGGTTGATGAGGCTGGGTCGGCGGTGCAGCACACCCTGCTGGGTGCCATCCGTGAGGGCATCGCCCACTTCGCGCATGTATTTATTGCCTTCGCCTAGGAACATATCATCGCGAATGCCGATGACCTCGGTGAGGAAACTAATCATGTTGGCGGTTTCGCGAACTGTTTCACCATGGGCGACCTGGCTCTTCTGCTCGTCCAATTCGGACAGCGTGAAACCCATGGCGCTGGCCGCAGATGCATAGGAGAAGCGCGTGCGCGTGGAGTTATCCCGGAAGATTGAGATCGCCAACCCCGTATCAAAGGCACGGTAGGAGTAGCCACCCTGGTGCAGCTGCTTGAGGGTTTCCGCCAGGGTCAGGATGGCCTTGATCTGCTCTGTGGGGTGTTCCCAGGTGAGGAGGAAGTCCTTCTGGAAGAGATCCGTCTTCAGAGACTGAAACTCGGCAAGCTGCTGTTGGATGGACACGGGTGACTCCTAGAGTGAGGTTTGAATTCAGGGTTGAGGTTGAAGGAGAATTCCATGGGGGGCTTCGGGTGCTCGCAGCTTTCCATCGACCACGACGGATTCCCCGCGCAGCAGGACATGACGGAACGCCAACTTCGAGGTAAAGCCGGGATAGGTTTCGTGCACCTCGGCGAGGCTGGACACAAGTGGCCGTTCGGGGCCATTCGGATCCAGAATCACAAGATCAGCATCCAGGCCCACGCGGATCGAGCCCTTGCGATCGTCGATGCCAGCTCGCCGGGCTGGGTTGCGGCTGAGCCGGTAGGCCAAATGCTGCGCGGCCAGCTCGGGATCGCCCTCCCAGAGCCGCCAGGCGAGATGGGGAAGTGCGCCGAGGCCACCGATGCCATTGGCCGCAGTGCGCACATCGCGATGATCCCAAGCATCCTTGTCTGCCCTGCGGAACGCGCAGTGATCCGTAGCGAGAAAATCAAAGCTGCCCTTCATCGCCAAGGCCCGAAACCGCTCCCGGTCACCCCGCAATGGAGGTGAGCAAAGCCACCGGTGCCCATCTTCTCGCGCAAGCCAAGTGTCATCCAACCAGAGGTACTGCGGGCACGTTTCGCAGGTTACATCCACGGTGCCCTTGGCATTCGACACTGCCTCGGCAGCCCCCACGGTCGAGATGTGAACCACATGCAAGGGCACCTTGCGGTACCGAGCCTGATCCAGCAGCCCTTCAACCGCGAGCAACTCCGCCATGCCTGGGCGAAGGCGACCATGGGTGTGGGCCTTGTCAAGGTCCAACCGTTCGGCATCCACCGAGGCCATCACCTCATCGTCCTCGCAGTGCACCAGGAACCGCGCCCCCAGAGGGCCCAGGCGCCGAAAGATTTCGTCCAGCTGGGCCTGGTCGGCGAAAATACCTGCGGCTTTATAGGTTGTGTAGAACTTGAAGGTTCGATACCCAGAAGCGACCAGAGTTTCCATCTCCACCCAGTCCGCAGCTTCGAAGCGGGTGGGCGTGAGGTGCCACAGAAGATCGGCGTGGGTGGTTCCTTCAGCCTTGTGCCGAGCCTTATTCAGCGCTTGGAAGAGGGTTTCCTGGGGCCCTTGCGTCACAAAACTGCAAAGGGTGGTGATGCCATTCTGGATGGCCACCCGGGAGCCGCTGGCGTAGGTGTCGGCCAGGTAACAAGCCCCAATCTGATCATCCAGGTGGACATGAAAATCGATCAAACCTGGCAGCACGTAGCATCCGGCTGCATCGATCACGTGGTCCGCCACTGCGCCTAGATGGACTCCGACGGCCGCAATGCGCCCATCTTCGATGAGAACCTCCCCCTGCTCGATCCGCTCATCAAGCACCAGGCGTCCGTTCGTGATCAGGGTTTTCATTCGCAGGAATCCGTAAAAAGTCTATTCAATGACCGCATCGAGCTCCGGCTCGATGGCCGCCGGAATGGATATTCGTGCGAGGGGAGCTTCCACATCCTTCAGCCCGTGCCCTGTAGCCAGGATCACGATGCAGTCGGTGGCGCTCAAACGGGCTGGGCTCTGCTGCAGTTTGACGAGGCCAGCGGCGGCTGTGGCGGCAGCGGGTTCGCCAAAGATCCCGGTGGTGCGGGCCATCTGGGCCTGGGCCTCTAGGATTTCGCCATCGCTGACGAGGATCGAACAACCATTTGTTTCCAGCACCGCCCGCCGCGCCCAGTGGGCATTGCTGGGACAGGACACGGAAATGGAATCAGCGCGGGTGGTGGGATTCTCGGCATCCTCGTACTGGCCAGTCTGAATGTACTTGTGAATGGCATCCGAGGTCGCGGCCTGCACGCAGATGAGTCGAGGCAGGCGGTCGATGAGACCCGCCCGTTGAAGGTCCACAAAGGCCTTGTGCAACCCGGCGATAATGACGCCATCGCCCACCGAAACCAGGATGGCATCGGGCACCTGGAAGCCAAGCTGTGCCCATATTTCCAGGCCTGCGGTCTTCTTGCCTTCGATGGTGAGCGGATGATAGGCCGTGTTGCGGTTCAGGCCACCACGCTGATCGGTGTACTCCAGCGAAAGGCGGAAGGCATCGTCGTAGGTGCCTTTCACGGGAATGACCCTGGCGCCGTAAAGCACCATCTGCACCAATTTGGCCTTGGGTGCTTTTTCGGGTACGAAGATCAACGCCTCGCGATCCGTACTGGCGCACACCGCCGCCAGGGCCGACGCCGCATTCCCCGTGGAGGCGGCCACGATGCGCTTTTCGCCTAAGCGCATGGCTTCGGCCACCACCAGGAACGAGGCCCGATCCTTGAGGCTGCCGCTGGGATTAAGGCCATCGTTCTTCACCCAGAGATTGGCAAGGCCCAGTTCAGCGCCCAGTTTATTGGCAGGGGTGAGCGGGGTGCTCCCAACGGCCAGCGGTGGATGAAATTCCGGCTCCACAGCGCAAAACAGATTCCAATCAGGACGAGCCTGGTTGAATTTGGCATGGATGGCCTCGTAATCGAAGACCGCTTCCAGCACACCTTTGAGGGGAATGCCCGGATGGTAGGTCTTGCCACATTCTGGGCAAAGGTAGCGAACGTCCTCCCGCGAATAGGTGCGCTGGCATTCCGTGCAACGATAGACAAATTCAGCCATTGGGCACCAGGGGATTCAGAAGGCTAGGTCCACGGGTTAATTTTTTCCGTTCAGTTTCGCCACCAGCGCCGCATAGAAGGCGGAAGCACCACTGAGGTGTTCGATGGGGCAGTGTTCATTGGGGAAGTGCGCCATGACTTCGTTGCCGGGGCCAAGCCCGATGCAGGGGATGCCTTCCATACCGGCAATGGAAATACCGTTGGTGCTGAAGGTCCACTTGTCCACAAATGGCTTTTTGCCCAGGGTCCTTTCGTAGGCATCCACCGCGCTCACCACCCACGGGGAATCTTCGGGGATGGCCCAGGTGGGGAAGTATTTCTCCATGGGGTAGACCAGGCCGGTGTAAGCCTTTTCGGCATATTCCAGCACGATCACCTCCGCATCGGGATAGCCGGCACGGGTGGCGGCATCCTTCACTTCGGCCACAGCAATGTCCTTGGTTTCGCCAAAGGTCAGGCGACGGTCCAAGTTGATCCAGGCGCTATCGGGCACCGCGCATTGGCTGGGGCCCGTGAAGAACACCTGCGAGACGCACACGCTGCCCTTGCCCAGGAAGGCATCCACCTTCAGGCGTTCGTGCAGTTTTTCGATTTCAAGGGCGATGCGGCTAATCTTGTAGATGGCGTTATCACCTCGCTCGGGCGCGCTGCCGTGGCAGCTGAGGCCCTTCACCCGCACCTGCATCTCCATGCGGCCGCGATGGCCCCGGTAGATGTTCATGTTGGTGGGCTCGGTGATCACCACCATTTCAGGGCGGATCTTGTCTTCGTTGATGATGTATTTCCAGCACAGGCCGTCGCAATCTTCTTCCATCACGGTGCCGGTGAAGTAGATGGTGAACTGATCATTCAAGCCCATCTCTTTGATGATTTTTCCGGCCGTCACCATGGAGGCCATGCCGCCCTCCTGATCCACCGTGCCGCGGCCCCACACCTTGCCATCCTCAATTTTTGGTGTGAACGGATCGAAATCCCACAGGCTCATGTCTCCGGCGTACACCGTGTCGATATGCGCGTCAAAGGCGATGATCCGGGGTCCGTTGCCGATGCGGCCAATGACATTGCCCAGGCCATCGATGGTCACCTCGTCAAAGCCCACCTTTTCCATTTCGGCCTTGATGACCAGGATGACGTCCTTCTCGGTTCCGCTGAAAGAAGGCACCCGCACCATGTCCATCAGGAATTCGGCGGTTTCATGTTCGAGCTGTTTGGCGCGCTGGGCGATTTGTTCAAAAAGGGTGGTCATGGGATGACTCCTAGAAAATTATTTTCGACTCAGGCTTCGCTGCCGTGGGATGCGTCGGCGGCTTCCTTACCGGCTACATCTGCGGCTTTCAGGTGATTGAAGAAGGCATTGAGGGCCACGGCCACAATCGATGCGAGCAGGATGCCACTGTCCAACAGCGGGCCAAGCGATTTAGGCATCTGGCTGAAGAACGTGTTCGCCACCAGCGGAATCATCCCGAAACCGATACTGATGGCCACGATGTAAAGGTTGTGGCGGTTGTTCTGGAAATCCACGCCGCCCAGAATGCGAATACCGGTGGCGCACACCATGCCGAACATCACGATGCCCGCACCGCCCAGCACAAACTGGGGCACAGAAGCCACGATCACGGCCAACTTGGGCAGCAGCCCCAGCAGGATCAGAATGCCGCCGCCCGCCGCGCAAACCCAACGGCTTTTCACTCCGGTCACCCCCACCAGACCGACGTTCTGACTGAAGGAAGTGTAGGGAAAGGTGTTGAAGATGCCGCCGATGAGCGTGCCCAGGCCATCCACCCGCAGCCCGTCCGACAAATCGCGCTGGGTGATGGTTTTGCCTGTGATGTTGGCGAGCGCCAGGAACATGCCCAGGGATTCAATCATCACCACCACCATCACCATGCACATGGTGAGCGTGGCCACGAGGTTGAAGCGGGGCCAGCCGAACTGGAAGGGTTTGACCATGGCGATCCACGTGGCTTCGTGAATCCCCGCGAAACTCACTTTGCCCAGAGCCATCGCGATGAACATGCCCAGGATGATGCCCATCAGCACAGCAATATTGGCGAAAAAACCCTTCACGAACTTGGTGATAAGCAGGATGAACACCAGCACAATGCCCGCCACCGCCAGGTGCAGGGGTGCGCCATAGGCAGGGTTGGGAATGGGGCCTGTGGGGCTGGAAAGGGTCGGATTCCCCCCAGCAGCCCAGTTGATGCCCACGCGCATGAGCGAAATACCGATCACCGTGATGATCGTGCCCGTGACCACGGGCGGAAAATAACGAAGCAGGCGGCTGATGAGCGGGGCCACCAGAATGCCAAACATGCCCGCAGCAATCACGGCGCCGTAAATACCCAGCAGGCCCAGATCTGGATTGGTGGCCATGGCCACCATGGGGCTTACCGCCGCAAAGGTAACGCCCATCATCACCGGCAGCTTGATGCCGAAGCGCCAAAAGCCAATGGCCTGGATCAACGTCACCAGCCCGCAGGCAAAGAGATCGGCGTTGATAAGCAGGGCCAGTTGGTCCTTGGGCAGCTTGAGCGCTCCGCCAATGATGAGTGGCACCGCAACCGCCCCCGCATACATCACGAGCACATGCTGGATGCCCAGTAGCGAGAGCTTGCCCGCCGGGAGAACCTCATCCACGGGACTGGCGACGGAGCGATGACTCATGCGTTCTCCAGTAGATTTATAGAGGTTAATTAATAAAACTTTCGCTTATTAAGAATTATAAAAATCGACAATTAAATTATAAAACAAAACATTATCAGGTCAAGTAAATTTTTGTCTCTAGTAGATAATTTTTTATCTTGCCGGTTCCGCCCTGCGGCGCTTAGCTGAAGGCCACGTGTGGAACAACCGAATTCGAACCCAGAAGCGCAATCAAGGTCGCAACGGGCGAGAGATCAAAGACACGGCCCTCCATCCAGGCTCCTAAAAATTCCGCATCAAGAAGTCGCCACGTTCCTGTATCGAAGCGAACCACGAGGTCGCCTGAACAGTAGGTGCTGAGGCCGGCATGTGACTCCAGGCGATGGGCAACGCCGCCGAGGCGTGCGTCCAGAACCAGGGCGTCTCCGGTGTGGTGCATGCGGAAGACATCCCCCTGGGCTTCGGCATAGCCCTCGGCATCGATCCAGAAACGGGGTTTGTCCTTATAGGGAGCGCCGGATGTGGGGCAGAAGGTGTTGCAGTTGCCACACGCGTTGCAGAAGTCGCCCACGTTAAGGATCTGAACGTCCTGGTTGACGACAAAGGGCCGCGCTCCTTCCGTCACCAGCCTGCCCTCGCGCATCACCAGCGCAGGCAATTCGAGCGCAAAGGGCCTCACAGCGTAGGCTCGGTTGGCGCGATTGGGACAAACAGTGACGCACAAGCTGCACAGTTCGTCGCAGTCCAGGCAACGGCGGGCCTCTTCTCTCGCCGCCTCTGGATCGAGGCTTTGGATGACTTCCTTGAAGCCACCCCGCTCCTGCACCGGTAGCACCGGCACGGTCTGAGGCGACTTGTGGCGGGCTTTCTTGGCGAGCAGAAGGTCCACAGGGGTGTCCTTCGCAAGCTCCGGCTCTGCCGCCAGGGCTACGCCGTGTTTAAGCCCGATCGCCTCGGCTGCTTTGCGTCCATCGGCGATGGCCTTGATGACCGAGGCGGGCCCCCGGGCCACGTCACCCCCGGCAAAAAGGCCCGGAAGGCTTGTTTCGCAGGTAGCAGGATCCACGATTAGCGTGCCATCGCGGTGATGGTTCAGATGGAGATCCCCCAGGAAATCCAGCACGGTCTCCTGACCAATGGCGGGAAGAATCGTGTCCGCCGGCAGGATTTCCAACGGACCTTCCACCGGCACTGGGCGTGGCCGGCCCGACGCATCCGGCGCCCCAAGCTTCATGCGGGTGCAGGCGAGGCCCACCACCTTCCCGCCTTCGATCACCACGTGGGCGGGGGCCAGAAGATCCTTCAGGCCGATGCCCTCCAGGATGCAGTCGTGGACTTCCTCGGGATCCGCGGGCATTTCTGCCCGGGTGCGCCGATAGACCAGGGAAACGGAAGCGTTCGGTGCCAATCGTCGCGCGGAACGGGCCGCGTCCATGGCGGAATTGCCCCGCCGATGACGAGAATGTACTGGCCAAGGTCCAGGGGTTCCTGGGCCCGGACCTTGTCGAGAAATTCCAGCCCATCGATCACACCGAGGGCAGTTTCTCCCTCAATGCCCAGACGCTTGCCCCGCTGGGCACCGACCCCCACAAACTGATAGGAGAAGCCCTTGCGCAGGTCGGCCAGGGACAGATCCCGACCCATGCGGGTACCGAGATGGATTTTTACGCCGAGCTGTTTCAAGCGTTCCAGGTCCACCGTGAGTGCATTGTCATCCAATCGATATCGGGGCACGGCGCCGCCCACCATGCCGCCCAGGTGCGTTTTGGCTTCAAAGATTTCGGGCTCAAAGCCCATCTTGGCGAGGAAGTACGCAGCGGACATGCCTGCGGGACCGGCGCCCATGATGGCCACCTTCACACCCACGGCGACACCTGGGCGTTCATGAGGCGCCTGGGTATGTTCAAAGGCGAAACGCTTGATCTCGCGGATGCCCAAAGGCGCGTCGTAGAAATTCCGCACGCAGCGTTCGGTGCAGGGATGGTCGCAAATGCTGCCAGTCACACCAGGCAAGGGATTGGTACGCAGAATGACATCCATGGCTTCAGTGGGCTTCCCATGGGCCACCAGCCAGAGGTAATCCGGGATGTTCTGGTGCGCCGGGCAGGCGTCCTGGCAGGGGGCCGCGATGCAATCAAATGCGCCCAGCGTGCGGGTGCCCTTGAAATTCAAAGGGCGCTCACGACGGGCATAGCGGGCATCGTCAACGACACATTCCGCATGGCGGGCCAGTGTGAAGCGCGGGCCCTGCCCGCCCGAACGGGCGTGAACAAAGGCTTCGAGCGTACCGGTGCCTGCTTCGGTCATGGCGTGTTCAAGGTTCACCAGGTACTGCTGCAACCGCGCGTAGCCACCGGGCTTCAAGAGATCCGTGCAGACGGTGATCGGCGAAAGACCATCGGCCACCAGATCAGCGAAATTGGTAGCATCGGCACCGCCACAGAAGCTGATGGGCACCTGGCCGTCCAAGGCTTCCGTCACCAGCTTGGCCAACGTCAGGGTCAAGGGGTGCAACGACCGGCCCGACATGTACATCATGTTTTCACTGCTGGGGAAAACCGGACGTTTGTTCACCACTTCGAGGGTGTTGGAGAGCTTGATGCCGAATTGCTGGGGCAACTCTTCGGCAACCTTGGCGAGGTTCCTCACCATGGCCATGGCATCGTCAAATTTCGGATCATGGTCGAAGGCCGCGTTGGGCACGTCGATATCAAAACCCAGGGTGCGGTTGAGAATGCCGCGCAACCGCTCCGGGCCGAGCAGCGTGGGGTTCAGTTTCACCCAGGTGTTCACGCCCAGGTCGGTGAGCAGGTAGCGGGCGATGCGCTCGATCTCCACGGGTGGACAACCGTGCATGGTGGAAAGGGTGATGTGATCCGAGAGCTGATGCGGGATCTCGATGTCGCGCACCGCAGGGTAGGTTTTGGCCACGGCCTCAATGGCCGCAGGCAAGGCATGCCGCGCATCCCGCATGGACGCGATGAAACGCTGTACCCGTGGATGCTGAATACCCTCCAGGTTATAGCCAACACTCATCGCGAAGTGCGTCCCGGGATCCTTGAGCCCTACCTTGTGGGCGAGCGCATGCACCAGCACCCAGGCGTGAAGGTACTCATCGAAGGATTGTTCGAGCTTGAGCTCCTGGGACCATTCGCAGTTGTAGGTCTCGTCCGCCGAATCGATGCAAGGTCGGCTGACCGCGATTTCATCCAGGATCTGGACCGTTTTCAGCTCAATGAAGCGCGCGCCGCAGAGCCAACTGGCGATGATGTTTTGTGAGAGCTGCGTGTGCGGTCCCGCCGCCACGCCGAGGGGCGCCGCCAGAGTGCGGCCAAACATCCGGGAGGCAAGCTTCGCATCCGGAATCTGGAAATTCGCCTTCGGTATGCCCAGCACCGTGTCGCGGGAATCGAATTCGTCAAAGATCCAGCGAGCTAGCAGCTCAAGGGGCGCAGGGCGGAAAGCCTTTTCCATTACTGAACTCCCTTGGGTTTCCTGCCGAGGGCTTTCAATTCCCGCATGGGCAGTGTGGTGCGGCGAATGCCATCGAGCTGGCAGAGGGCATTGGCCACGGCAGCGGCGGTGGGCACCAGCCCGATTTCACCCACGCCCTTGGCACCATAGGGACCGTGCAGGTCGGCCACTTCCACGCCGATCACCTCCACGGGCGGCATATCCCGGGGCCGAATGATCCCCAGATCCGCCATCTTGAAGGAGACCGGGAAGCCATCCTTGAAGGGAAATTCTTCCGTCAGGGCATAGCCCAAACCCATGTGCAGCGCGCCTTCGATCTGGCCTTCGAACAGGGTGGGATTCATGATGCGACCGGCGTCGTGGGCAGCGGTGATGCGGGTGATCTTGCCGGTCTCATCCAGTTCCACCATCTGCGCGGCATAGCCGTACGAATAGTGCGTCACCACATCCTTGCCGGGGGGCGGTTCATGGCCCACCTTGGTGGTCCAATCGCAAACCCATTCGCCCTTGTATTCCTGGCCCACGAGATCGGCCAGGGTCTTGCCTGAAAGAAGGTCCTTTTTCAGCCCCTGGGCCGTCACCCGTACCGAATTACCCACCAGGGAAGTACCACGCGAGGCCGTGGTCATACCGGCGGCGGTTTCCTCATCGGTGTCCACGCGCACTTCGATGTACTGGGGATCAATGCCCGTTTCTTCCACCAGGGTTTGCAGGGCCATGGTGTAGACCCCCTGCCCCATTTCGCACCACCCATGGTGCAACACCACACGATCTGCGGCCTCGACCACGATCTTGGCCTTGCCGTAATCGGGCATGCCACAGCCGATGCCGGTGTTCTTGATACCCGCCGCAAGACCCGCGATCTTGGCGTTCTGGAAACGCTCTTTGAGGGCTTCGAGGCAGGCCCGCACACCCACGCCACCCTTCAGGATCTGCCCGGTGGCCGTGCTCTTGCCTTCCACCAGCGCGTTATCCCACCGGAATTGCCACCGGTCGAAACCACCCATGCGGCAGAGTTCGTCCATGCAGGATTCCATCGCAAAACAGGATTGGTTCACCCCAAAACCCCGCATGGCACCACAGGGCACGTTATTGGTGATGACCGCTGTGCCTTTCACGTGCACATTGGGCACTGTGTAGGCCGCCGCCGCATGGGCCACGGCCCGCTCGATGACCTTCATGCCCACACTGGCGTAGGCGCCGGAATCCGAATGCATGGTGGAAATCAGGGCCGTTAGCTTACCGTTGGCATCGCAGCCCAGGGCGTACTCCATCACGATGGGGTGGCGCTTGGGATGCATGCGCAGGGACTCCTGGCGGGTGAGGCGCACCATCACGGGGCGCTCCGTATGCCAGCACAGCAGCGTGGCGTGGCCCTGGGTGGTGAGATCTTCCTTGCCACCGAAGCCACCGCCGTTCTGCACCTGAACCACATTCACACGCTTTTCGGCGAGACCGAGCATGGCCGCCAACTGCACGCGATCCTCATACACGCCCTGGCCGCAATCGAAGACTTTGACGCCCTTCTCGCCATCCTTCTGCCAGGGCACCGCAAAGGTGGCTTCCATTTCCAGGAAGGCGTGCTCGATGCGCTGGGTTTCGTAGCGCCCCCGCGTCACGAAGGCCGCAGCCTTGAGGGCGGCTTCGGGATCGCCCACCCTCACTTCCGAAATGGAAAGGGTATTGCCCTTGTCGGTGATCTGCGGCGATTCCGGCTTCAGCGCCTCGAAGATATCGGTCACCGGCGGCAGGACTTCGTATTCCACCCGAATACGAGCCACGGCCTCGCGGGCGGCAGCCTCTGTGGTGGCGGCCACTTCGGCGAGCACGTCGCCGATATAGCGCGTGATCTCGCCCTCGGCGACCATCACCGGCCAATCCTTGAAAATCATGCCCACAATGCGCTTGCCGGGAATATCGGTCGCGGTCAGCACCCGCTCGACGCCGGGCACTTTCAGGGCTTCGGCTACATCGATGTGCAGCACCTTGGCCCGGGGGTGATCCGAGAACTTAAGGGCGCCAAAAAGCATGCCGGGTTCTTTCATATCCGCCACAAACACACGCTCGCCCAGCACCGCTTCGCGCCCGCTGTACTTCCCGTGACGACTGCCGATCTTGCCGGTGCCGGTAGCCATCACCACCGGCTTGCCTTCGCGGATGGCCTCGGCCGCGCACGCGATGGAATCCACCACCTTCTTGTAGCCGGTGCAACGACACAGGTTGGTGGTGAGGCCCTGGGCGATTTCATCGCGGGTGGGATTGGGATTTTTATCCAGCATGGCCTTGGCTTTCATCACGATGCCCGGCGTACAGAAGCCGCACTGCACTCCGCCTTTCAGCACAAAGGCATCGGCGAAGGCATCACGCTCTGTGGTGGGCAAGCCCTCCAAGGTGGTGAGGCGCTTGCCTTCCACATCCTTCATCTTCATGCGGCAGCTGAGTCGCGCCCCGCCATCCACCAGAATGGTGCAGCAACCGCAAACACCTTCGCCGGAACAACCATCCTTGGGGCTGATGATTCCGGCCACCTCGCGCAGGTAGGTCAGCACGCTGAGTTCAGGGTTGGCATCGTAGCTTGTGCGCTTTCCATTGAGGATGAAGTCCATGGCAAAGCCTCCGGTCAGAAAAATATTCAGGGGTAAAATAATTTTACCACCACAGATAATTTTTTATCCAGTAATCGCAAAACCCCCCGTCGAACCCCGTGTCCAAGGCTCGTGATGCTAATCTCGGGTCCAATCCTGCGGAAGTGAACCCCTTGAATTTCGGAAAAGGCCCTCGGAGTCACCCCATGGTAAAACCCCGCATCCTGGAAGGCGTAAAGGTTCTTGACCTCACCAATGTACTGTCGGGGCCCTTTGCCAGCCTCCACCTGGCGCTGCTTGGGGCCGAGGTAATCAAGGTCGAAAACCCCAAGGATGGGGATCTGGCCCGCAAATTGGGCATTGTGCCTGACTTCAACAAAAAGCTGATGGGCACGAGTTTTCTGGCCCAGAACTGCAACAAGAAATCCGTGAGCCTCAACACGAAGTCTCCTGAAGGCAAGGCCATCTTCAAAAAACTGGCGGCGGAAGCGGACCTCGTCATTGAAAACTTCCGCCCGGGGGTCATGGATCGCCTGGGCATTGGGTATTCGGTGCTGAAGGAACTCAACCCCAAGCTCATCTACTGCGCCATCTCGGGTTTCGGCCAAACGGGACCGGACGCCGACAAGCCTGCCTACGATCAGATCATCCAGGGACTTTCCGGGGAGATGGCCATCAACGGGGACGAACGGCTCAATCCCCTGCGAGCCGGGTTCCCCGTCTGCGACACCGTGGGTGGCCTCAATGCCGCCTTCGCCGTGATGGCGGCCCTATTTCACCGGGAGCGCACGGGCGAGGGCCAATTCATCGATATCGCCTTGCTGGATTCCATCATGCCCCTCATGGGCTGGGTGGCGGCGAATCTGCTCATCGGCGATGCTCAGCCGGTGGTGATGGGCAACGACAACTTCACCGCCGCGCCCAGTGGCACCTTCCGCACCCAGGACGGTTTCATCAACATCGCCGCCAACAAACAGGAGCAGTGGGAAGCGGTATGCGACGTGCTGGGCACGCCGGAATTAAAAACAGATCCTCGGTTCCAGGAACGGGACACTCGGAAAAAGAACCGGAAGGCGCTCACCCCCCTGCTCGAAGCCAAGCTGGCGGAGCGCGCCACCCTCGAATGGGTGGCCCTGCTCAACGCCCAGGATGTGCCCAGTGGCGAAATCCTGGGCCTCGGGGACGCCCTTCGGCAGCCCCAGATCCAGCACCGGGGCGTGTTGCAGAAAGTGGATGCACCCGGCATCGGTGAAATCGAAGTCTTTGGCCTCACGGCCCTGTTCGACAAGACCCGCGGCGATGTGGAAACACCACCTCCCACCCTGGGGCAGCACAACCAGGAAATTTTGGGGCGCATCGGGTACGGTGAAACGGAACTCATGGAACTGAAGTCAAAGGGTGTGATCTAGAAAAAGGGGCCACGAAGTCACACGATGGAGTGCTTCGCCCCCAAACGAAGAAAAAATTAAAAAAACAGGGGGGAACATCATGGGTATGACCGTTGTGGAAAAGATCCTGGCGCGGGCTTCGGGGCTTGCCTTGGTGAAGGCTGGTGATGTGGTGGAGCCCAGGGTGGATCTCGCCATGTCCCACGAGAATGCGGCGCTGGTGATCAATCAGTTCAAGGAGGTGTACGAGGGCAGCGGGCGGGAAGCCACGCCCTGGGATTCTTCCCGCATCGCCATCATCTTTGATCACCGGGTGCCAGCAGAATCCCCCAAGACCGCCACCAACCAGAAGAAGATCCGCGAATTCGTAGCCCAGCATGGCATTGCCAAATTCCATGATGTGCGGGGCGACGTGGGCGGCATCTGCCATCAGATCCTGCCCGAATACGGCTACGTGCGACCCGGATTTGTGGTGGTGGGCACCGACAGCCACACCACCAGCCATGGGGCGCTGGGGGCCTTCTCCTTCGGCATCGGTGCCACCGAGATGGCCTCGGTATGGACCCTTGGGTTTGCCGTGAACGTGGAAGTCCCCGCCACCATCAAGGTGGTGGTTTCGGGTGAATTCTCTGAATTCGTGGGGCCAAAGGATTTGATCCTGCACCTCATCGGCACACTTACGGCCCAGGGCGCGAACTTCCGGGCCATCGAATTCCATGGCGAAACCATCCGCAAAATGAGCACCTCCGGCCGTCTGGTGATCTGCAACATGAGCGTGGAGGCTGGCGCCACCAGTGGCATCGTGCCCGGGGACCAGGAAACCCTCCGCTACCTGCGGGAAGAAGCCGGGGTGACGGATGAAATCACCCTGACCACTCCCGATCCCGATGCGGTCTACGAACGCGTCGTGGAAATCGACATCAACACCCTGACGCCGCAGATCGCCTGTCCCCACATGGTGGACAACGTGAAACCCATCGCCGAGGTGGTGGGCACCAAGGTCCACCAGATCGTCATCGGCAGTTGCACCAACGGCCGCCTGGATGATCTCGCCATGGCCGCCGATATCCTACGGGGAAAAAAGGTGGCCCAGGATGTGCGGATGCTGGTCTTCCCGGCCTCGGGGCGGATCTTCGGCCAGGCCCTGGATCTGGGCTACGTGCACGATCTGATGAAAGCGGGCGCCGTGGTGATGAACTCTGGCTGCGGACCCTGCTTGGGGGTCCACGAAGGCGCCCTGGGAGACGACGAAACCGCCCTCAGCACCACCAACCGAAATTTCAAGGGCCGCATGGGCAACCCCAAATCTGGTGTCTACCTTTGCAGCCCCGCGGTGGCCGCAGCTTCGGCCATCACCGGTGTCATCACGGATCCGCGCCAGGGAGGAAAGTGACATGGCCAAGGTCATCATCAAGCTCGGCGCAGACATCAGTACCGATGACATCTACCCCGGTCGCTACATGGCCACGGTGCTGCCCACGGAAACACCAGCCTTCTGTTTTGCGGACCGTACCGAATTCAACACCCGGCTCAAGGCCAAGGCATTCGAACCGGGCAGCATCATTCTGGGCGGTGAAAATTTCGGCTGCGGATCCAGCCGGGAACAGGCCGCCAGTGCCATCAACGGCTACGGGCTGGTTGTCGTAGCCCAGAACATCTCGCGCATCTTTCTCCAGAACGCCATCAACCTGGGATTGCGCGTGGTGATCTGCCCCACCATCGACGCGGAAGAAGGCCATGAGCTGACCCTGGAACCCACCGAGGTCGTGAACCTCACCACGGGAAAACGATTCCCCATCCAGCCGTTACCCCCGGCGCGCCAGGCCATCATTGATGCGGGCGGCTTGATTCCCTACACCCGCCAGCGGATGCAACCCGTCTAGAGGCGGCCCAATTCAATTCTGCCGAAACCCTGTTCACACGCCAGGGTCAGGCAGGTCATGCGATCCACGGTGATCGGCGCACCAGGCGATAGGAGGGAAGCCCGGAAATCGCAGGTTGAATGCTCAGGCGAAGCGAAGGCCCGCTTTTCGCGGAGCATCAGCGCAGCCGCCGCCATATCAAAGGCAGGCCCCGGCGGCATGCTGCCGTAGTGGGGCGTGAAACAGGCTACCTCGGCACCTTCGGCCGCAGCGGCGTAGGCTGCACCGAATTCCCGACGGCCATCGGCGCCCAGGATCAACAGCTCGGAATCACCTTTCACAAGCCCTGGTCGGCGGCCCGTGGAGACGTTTTCCAGCGTGCAGTAGCCGGGGGTCGCTTCATCTCGGGCGGAAAGCACGAAGAATGCAGCACCTTCGCCGGGGATGGCGGATTCCTCGCCGGTGGCCAGGGGACGCATGGGGCCATGGTTGACTTCCCCCCGTTGACGCAACCACAGGTAGCCTATGAGATCCGATAATTCATCCACCGCGCCGAAGAGCACCCGCTCCACACGGCCTTCCAACAGCCACTGGCGGGCCGTGAGCAGTGCCGAGGGCACGGACAAATGAAACTGACTAACGGTGAGGTTGGGCCCCGTGGCGCCGATCTGCAGGGAGATGTTGGCCGCGCAGGTGTTGTGCATGGAATTGGCAAAGTGGATCGGGGACGTGCAGACATCCCCATCCCGCGCGATGGAATCCAGCAAAGCATAAGTGGTGGTGGTGGTGGCGCCAAAGCCGCTGGCAATGATCAGCCCCAACCCTGCCTGATTGGCAGGTTCGATACCTGCATCCGTCAAGGCCAGGTGAGCGCCCAGGAGCGCCATCTTACTGAAGGAGTCCATGCGCCGCAGGGTGCGGGCCGGGACCAGTGCCTCCAGAGGTGTCAGATCCGCACGAAAAGCAGCCAAGTCCATTGGGCCATGCCCCGTGGGAATGGGCTGAACCGACGGCGGCACAGGTCGTGACTCAAGTGCGTGAACAAAGGCCTGCACGCCGGTGCCGAAGCCACCGAACACGCCGATACCCTGCACCGTGATGCGCGTCATGACCGCTCTCCGCGACCCAACAGCACCACCGCATTATTGCCGCCGAAGGCCAGGGATTCGGAAAGGGCGATGGTTCCTGCCACGTTCATTGGTTCACAAACCGGCAAGGCTCCCAACGTGGGATCGGGGGTAGTGAAACCCGCATTGCCCGGAATCCGGCCCTGCTCCAGGCAGGCCACCGTGAACACGGCTTCGATGGCACCCGCGGCGCCCAGGGTGTGGCCGGTGTATCCCTTGGTGGAAAAGAAGGGCACACCGGGCAGCACAGAGGCAAGGGCATGGCTTTCTACCCGGTCGTTATCGGGGGTCCCGGTGCCGTGTGCATTGACAAAGGCCACGGCCGAAGCCGGGGTGTCATGACAGGCCAAGGCCTCGGCGATGGCGCGTTTGAGGCCTTCGCCATCGGGTTTGGGGGCCGTCTGGTGGTAGGCATCGCAGGCGGAGCCATAGCCCAGCATGAAGGCCCGGGCCTTGCATTGGCGCTGATGGCGGCTGCGTTCGGATTCAAGTATCAGGATGGCGGCCCCTTCACCCAGGTTGAGCCCTTTGCGGTGCGCATCGAAAGGCTTGCAGGGGGTTTCATCCGCGATCTTCAGGGCAATGAAACCGTTGTAGGTAATGCGCCCCAATTCATCCGCACCGCCCACCACCACCAGGTCGCAGATATCGGAGGCAATCCAAGAGGCGCCCAGGCCGATGACATCGGTGCCCGACGAACAGGCATTCACCACGGTTTGGCAGGGGCCCGTAAACCCAAATTCCCGCGCGATCACATCAGCGGGATTGCTGCTGAGAATGCAATCGATGGGGGCCAGGTCCGGATCCTCCCCGGCGCGGTAGGCCCGGCAGAAGGCCTCATCGTTCATGGCGCTGCCCACCGTGGTGCCAACGCACACACCCACCCTCAGACCATCGAGGGCGTCTTGATTCAAACCTGCGTCAGCCAGCGCCTCATGGGCCGCCTGCAGCCCCAAGGCGCTGGTGCGAAGCAGGCCCGGTCGATCCGCAAAACCCTTGATCTCAAACACCGGAAAAGGGTTCGGATGCGTCGTACGGAAGCGCACCGGGGGCGCCGGAGCGCGGTCTCCCCGGAAGAGGGCCTCCATGCATGCATCCACCGTGTCGCCCGCAGCACAGATACAGCCCAGGCCGGTGATGGCGACGGGCTCGGTCTGGTTCATGCCGACAGGCGTTTGTCGATGTAGGCGGCCAAGGTGTTGATGGAAGTGAAGGCAGTCTTGCCCTCGTCCATATCCTTGATCTCGATTCCGAAATGTTTCTGGATCACGATCACCAGTTCCACGGCATCCAGGGAATCCAGCCCCAGGCCTTCACCGAACAGCGCTGCGTCATCGTTGTAGCCTTCGCCTGTCAGTTCGGGAAGGTTCAACTCGTCTGCGAGGGCTTTCTTCAACTTCGTTTTGGTATCCATGAATAAAACTCCAAGAGGCAAGGCGAAAACGGTAACGGGTACGGCATCACTTACCAGGATCAGGTCTCGGGGGTGGTGGTGTCCACATGTCAAAGTAGTTGAAGAACTGGTACGGGTATTCGGTGACGAATTCCTCAAGGCAGGCCGCGTATTCGTCGGCGTAGGGCTGATAGCCAGCCGCCAGGCGGCCCAGATTCTCCGGAACGCGGATAATCCGTGCAACCTGGAGGGCATAGCTATCCGGCCCGGATTTGTGGGGGAAGATGACCGCAATGGGCGCGCCCGTGGCCGAAGCAAGCTTGTAGGGACTGAAGGGAATCCGTATGGGACCACCCAGAAAATCCACCGCGAGGGCGCTGCCTTCACCACCCATGACACGGTCACCCATGATGCAAAGCACTTCCCCAGTCTTCAACACCTGGAGCATTTCGAGCATGCCCCCCAGATAGCCGATGGGGTCGATGATGCGGTAGGGAAGCTGCTGCTCACCGTGCTCAAAGAAATGACGATCCACATCGCCCGGTTCCCGGTGAATCAGGAGGGAAACGGGGGCCCGAAGGTTGACGAGGCTCGCCATGCTCAACTGCCAGGATCCCGCATGGGCGGTCACCAGGATCAGGCCATGCCCTTCCGCCAACAGCGCGCGCAGGGTTTCCTGCCCCGTGAGGCTGCAGCGGAGTTTTTCAGGACCAAGGATCCCGAAGACCGCGCGATCCACCAATACTTTTCCAAGTTCCAGGCTGAGCCGGTAGGCATCCCAGAGCCGCTGAAATCCATTCCGTGAGGGGAATCGTCGTATGAGGTAGAAACCACAACGTTTCCGCACCGAGGGGCGGAGGAGCACGTACCAGGCCACGACGAAATAGAGCACGAAGTAGGCGCCCTGGCGTCCAAAAATGCGAATCAGGGTATAGAAAATCTGGTGCTGAAAGGCCGAGCCCAGGCTCCGGGAAGTCCAGGGACGCTGAACATCGGGGCCCGTGGAAGGTTCCTCTGGCCTAGGCTGCTGGAGAGATCGCACTAATTCTCTTCCTCCATGAGCCGCCGGTTGACGCGGATGTAGCGCAGGAAGCTGGTCATGCTCTTCAAAAACCGCAGCCAGCTATCCGGGGATTTCCAGAGCATCGTCACATAACCCCAGAGCACCTTCGGGCGCTTGAAGTGCGAGGCATAGAACTCCTGGAACAGCACTTCCAAACGCTCCTTGGTCATGCCCTTGGTAACGAACTGGAAGTTCATGCAGTCCATCTTTTCCCACTGCTCGTCAAAGGTGCCCAGTTCGTGAATGGTGTCGTAGATGGGCGAGCCAGGGAAGGGTGTGAACTTGGCGAGGTTGAAATCATCGATGGGCAGCGAAAACACGTAGGCCATGCTGCGGCGGATACTCTCTTCCGTCTCGCCCGGCAGGCCCATCATTAACAGGCCCTTGGTACGAATGCCCGCATCCTTGATCATGCGGATCTTGCTGGCCAGGTGATCCAGATCCGCATTCTGGCGGTGCTGGGCCAATAGTTCCTCATCGCCCGACTCGATGCCCAGGCTCATCATCCAGCAGCCCGCCTGCTTCATGCGCTTCAGCAGGGGTGCGTCGATGTGCTCGGCGCGCACGGCGCAGTTGTAAGTCATGCCCAAGGGATTTTTCAGGATCAGATCGGTGAATTCCTCCACCCGCTTCTTATTGAAGGTGAACTGATCATCGTAGAAATTGATGTGTCGAACCCCAAACTTTTCACGCAGGTGTTTCAGGTGGGCGTAGAGGTATTCGGCGGAATTGAAGCGGAAACTGCGGCGGAATACCGAACGATCGCAATAGCTGCAGGCATAGGGGCAGCCGCGGCTGGAAATGCAACTGGCGTTGGGAACCTTGGGGTAGTTGAAGATGGGCAGCATGTACGATTTGGGAAAGCCTTCCAGCTTTTCGTAGGCAGGAAAGGGCAGATCATCCAGTTCGATGCCCTTGTCGGGATAGCCGGTGAAACGGGCCTCACCGGATTGCAGATCTCGGAAAATGATCCCCTTCACCTCGGCCGGAGCTTCGCCGCCATTGAGCATCAGGTTGTGCAGGGTCATTTCGCCTTCGCCCACCACGGTGTAGTCCATGGCCGCGTAATCCGTGAAAAGCTTTTCCTTCATGGCCGAAACGTGGGGGCCGCCAAATACGGTTTTGATTCCGGGAAGTGCCTCCTGGGCCATTTTCGCGATGCGGATGCCATCCAGAAAGCTGGAGGTGGTGCAACTGAACCCGATGAAGGCAGGCTTCTCGGTGCGCACGTAATCGAGAATCACGCGATCGGAATCCGGGTGGGCGTAGCAGTCCACGATGTCCGCCCGCATCCCCCGCTGTTCCAGATAGGCCGCCATGCTGGCCAGGCCCAGGGGCGGCATGATGTTGGCCACCCGGGAGATATCCTTGGAAGCAGCATCGGCCTTGTACCCAAGGGGATGGACCAGAAGGATCTTGTTCCGACTCAGCATGATGAATCCTCTGCCTTCACACGGAAGGTGTGGCGGGGGTCTTGGGAAACTGCACGAGGCTATCCCACAACAGGCCCCGGTATCCGAAGCGCAGCATGGTCGAGCGCACCCGATTGGAGGCCTCGGGCGGGAAGAAGCGATCTCGCCGCCCCTGAAAGGCGTCGAGAATCATGGCATTCATCGATTCCTTGTCCACCAAGGGGGAATGGTAGAAGGCGGGCTTATGCAGGGGTGTGTCCTGGGCCAGAACGCCTTCCCGAACAGCCAGAGTATGCAGGGGCGTATCGGGCAGAATGCGCAGCCCGGTGAACGCGAACACGACTGTATTTTCTAACTGCTCGAGGTTGGCCAAGCCTTCGGCCACGGTTTCGAGCGTCTCTCCGGGGCCGCCAAACATCACGAAATGCGCGCAGGGCACGCGTTCTGCAACAAAGGCACGGTTGACCGCCAGGGCATCGGCAAAGGTGAAGCCCTTGCCCAATCCCCGCAGGGTTCGGTCACAGGCCGCATCGGTGCCCAGCTCAGCGGCATACATGCCCGCACGCTTCATCAAGGCGATTTCTGTGCGGCCAATGCCTTCGGGGCGCACATAGCAGCACCACCGAAACGAGGTTTCGCGCCGCAACATTTCTTCGACGACCGCAAGGTAGTGGCCGCCATCGTCGTTGAACACCGCATCGGTGAAGAAATAGGAATCGGCGCCATGTTCCAGCTTGGCGCGCGCCATGTCATCCACAACCTCAGCCGGTTCCCGAAGGCGATAGCGATTGCCCTCCAGCGAAGGGTAGCTGCAGTAGATGCAGCCATGGGCACAGCCGCGCTTGGTCTGCAGGTTGATCATTCCGCTGTGCTTCAGGTAGTACTCGACCAGTTCGCTGGAAAAGAGGGGAGAAATCATCTCCGGCCCTGTCAGCAGGCCTTCATTCCTGAGAATCCGGACCGAGGTGCGCCCTTCCGCCAAATCTGCAACCAATTGGCAGACGAGCCGTTCCCCTTCGCCCACCACACCGTAATCGGCTCCCGTAAAGGCCAGCAACTCCTCGGGCAGGATCGAAAAAGCAGAGCCTCCGATGATCACGGGCACGGGGCGGGTTTCCCGCACCACTTCCACCAGCCGCTTGGCCACCACGGGGTAGGCGGTGGCGGTCAGGGAATCGCAGTTGTCCAGATTTCGCAAAGACATGCACACAAAATCGGGTGCGAAGGTGGTGATCCGATCCCGGAAGGCCTCTTCGGATTCCCCGGCCATCAGGAAATCAAACTGATCCACGGTATGCCCGGCCCCCGCCAAGGCAGAGGCCACCACAGCCATGCCCAAGGGATAAACTGGGAAGGGATCGGTCGTGATGTTGGAGGAAACCAGCAGGATCCGGCTCATTGGTCGGCGGATGCCTTCACGAATTCGCGGCTCTTGCGGGGGTTGTAACGGTAATAGGTGCCATCTTCCATTTCGCGGCGGATCACATTCTTGAACAGGTTGCCCATCTTGAGCGCATGGCCCCCGTTGGCGTAGAAGGTATCCCAAGCGTAGTAGTACATTTCCTGCAGCTTGTCAGGAGTCATCTTCTTGGGCTGGAACACCACCTTGTCGGCGGAGTAATCACCCCAGTTGCTGTTCAACAGACGCCCCTGGGCCTCAAGGGTGGTGCGGATGGGGGAATGAGGAAAGGGCGTCATGATGGTGAATTCCGCCACATCCAGTTCCACTTCCAGCAGAAAATCCACCAGGCGCTTGATGTCATCCGCATCCTGATCATCGGTGCCCAGAAGAATCGTTCCTTCCACGCCAATGCCATGGTCTTTCAGGCGCTTGATGCGGTTGCGAATGTGATCCGAAGTGTCGAACACGGCCTGGTACACGTACCAGGCGCCCGCATCCGCAGCCAGTTTCAGGATCTGGTCATCGTCCATGATCGGATGGGAAACCCACTTCTTCTTCAGCGGGGCCATGGCGGTGAAGAGATCAATCAGCCACTGTTTGTCCTGGGCGAGGCTGTTGTCCACGATGAACATGCGGTTGTTCTGGATGGATTCCATTTCCGCGATGACCATGTCCACGGGCCGGGGACGGAAGGACTTGCCACCCAGGAATCCGGTGCAGCAGGGGAAGCAATCGAAGCGGCAGCCCCGGGAGGCATGCACGAGATCCAGCATCTGCACGCCGCGGTAGTTGTAGAGATCCCGGGCCAAAATGTCGCGCCGGGCCGTGCCCACCAGCTTCATATCGGGGTGTTCGCCCATGTAGTTGTACAGCTTCTTCATGCGGCCGGCCTTGAAATCCTCCAGCACACCCGCGAAACGCCCTTCGGCTTCACCCAGGAATACGGAATCCGCATGAAGGGCAACTTCCTCCGAGTGGAGCATGGTGGCGATGCCACCGAAGATGACCGGAATGCCCTTGTCGCGATATTCCTTGGCAATGGCAAAGGCTCTGGGCAACTGACAGCTGAGCATCACGGAAAGTCCCAGCAGATCACAGGGGGCATCCACGTCATAGGACTGCAGGTTTTCATCCACAAAGGTCAGCTCGACCTCGGAGGGAATGGTGGCGGCGAAACAGACAGGCCCGTGGGGCGGGAGGTAGAACTCGGTTTGGCGATCGAGCTTAGGCCAGCTCGGGTAGATCAAGGTCATTTTCATCAGAAGTGCTCCTCCTGGGTGTGAGGGATCATATCGGACCCGTGGCCTTGGGTCAGGCTCTAGGAGTGTGTTCAAGTAATGGGTGGGGGCTGCGCTGGGGCGCCAGCCGAGGGAGGCCAGGAAGGCGACGCAGGCCTTGGTGGGCCCAAGGTCAAGGAGCCTGACGCAGCATCACGAGAGCTGCCACCCCAGCCCGAAGGGTTGATGGCAAAGGCCTCCCATGCGGCGTCAGCGGGCTTGAACGGTGAGCCTGCACCGCCCTGCGCCCGCATCCTTGCCTGTGAACCCTTTGACATCAACGCAGCCCCTATCGATTACTTGAACACACTCCTAGATCCTCTCATGGCATTGACTGAATACAGATGATCGGCAAAGCTTTTCCCTTGATCGGCATCACGTTTTGAGCCGTCTACGGCTCGGGATTCGCTCTCCAGGGATCGATAGATACGGACAGCGGCACCCCATCGGATGCTCCGCCGTTTCCAAAAATGCATTGTTTTCAAAAAAACCGTGGCATCCGGCGATGCCCAAATTCTTCATGGAAAGATGCCCCAACCCCACCCATGAAAATCCTGCTGATCAACCCGCCCAACTGTGGCCGCAGCATCCCGGAGGAGCGCTTCGGCATTACCTCGATCAAGCAGATTTTCCGTGGGGAACCGCTGGCCCTGGAAACCTTGGCTGGCAATCTGGACACCCATGAAGTGGCCATCCTGGATCTGAAAGTCGAACCCGAAAACCTGGATGCCACGCTTATCGACTTCCAACCGGATCTGGTGGGTGTGACGGCCGTCACCTGTGAGGCCAACACGGCCTGCCACATCGCACGCCGAGTGAAGGCGTGCACCAGTGCGCGCGTCGTGGTGGGTGGAATTCATGCCAGCAGCGACCCGGAGTTCTTCAATCGCCCGGAAATTGATTTCGTGGTGGTGGGCATCGGCAAGGCCAGTTTTCGGGAACTGGTGGATGCCCTGGCCGCTAGGCAACGGCCATCTATCCCAGGTGTGGCCTGCACATGCCCCGGTCAAGCGCTGCAATTTGTGCCCCGGAAATTCAGTGCCCTGGATTTGGTGGAAGCCAAATCCCCTCGCTACGACCTGGTGAAGGCCAATCGCCACCACTACACCCTGCTTGGCCTTCCCCTTGGCTTTGTGAGTTCCGCCTTTGGCTGCCCCTACGATTGCAACTTCTGCTGCATCGCGAATCAATCCGGGGGCAAGTATCTGGCCTGTTCCATCCAGTCCGTCATTCGCGACATTCAGCTGTTGGGCGAGGTGCCCTTCATCCGCATGGTGGATGCCAACACCTTTGGCAATCCCACCCACGCTCGCTTGTTGTGCCAGGGTCTGCGCGAGGCCGGCATCAAAAAGGATTTCTTCGGAGATGTGCGTTCCGACACCGTGGTGCGCCACCCAGAGCTGCTGCGGGAATGGCGCGAGGCGGGCCTGCGCACCGTGGTCATCGGCTTTGAAGAAATCACCGACGCGGGTCTGTCCGCCATGAACAAGGCCAACGGCGTGGCTGAAAACCGGGAAGCCATTCGCATCCTGCGGGAGCTGGGCATCACCATCGTGGGTGATTTCATTGTTTCCCCGGACTATGACCATGCTGATTTCGATAACCTGCTGGGCTTCCTGGCAGAAAATCCAATTGATCTGCCGATCTTCACGGTCATGACACCCCTGCCAGGCACCGCGTTGCACCGGGCCATGAAAGACCAGATCCTCAATCATGATCTGGACTACTACACCCTTTCCAATGCCGTACTACCCACCCGACTGGAAGAAGGCGAATTCTATCGGCGCTATGCTGAGTTATTCCACCTGACCCACCCCAAAGCCAAGATCTGACCGAGGTTTTCGAATCATGGATGTCTTCATCACCGATATTGCGGCCTACCTGCCCAATGGCCCTGTCTCCAACGACCAGATGGAAGAACTATTGGGCATGGTCAACCAGGTGCCTTCGCGCACCCGGAAATTGATCCTCCGCAACAACAAGATCACCACCCGCTACTACGCCATCGACCCTGCCACGGGCAAAAGCACCCACACCAACGCCCAACTCGCGGCGGAGGCCGTACGGCGCCTCAAGCCCTACGAGGGTTTCACCCCTGCCGATATCGAATGCCTGGCCTGCGGCACCACCCAGGCCGATCAGCTGATGCCGGGCCATGCCTCCATGGTGCAGGGCGAACTCGCCGCGGCGCCTTGCGAAATTGTCAGCACCGCAGGCATCTGCATCGCGGGTATGACCGCCCTCAAGTACGCCGCCATGAACGTGGCCCTGGGCCAGTGCGCCAATGCCGTGGCCACGGGCTCCGAGCAGGCCAGTTCCTTCATGCGCTCCCGTATGGCAGGCACCGTGAGTCCAGAGACCATCGACCAATTCGAAGCCCAGCCCCACCTGGCCTTTTCGGCGGATCTCCTCCGTTGGATGCTCTCGGATGGCGCGGGCGCGGCCTTCCTGGCACCAGCTCCCATCCCCGGTAAACGGGCCTTCAAGATCGAGTGGATCGATATCCATTCCTTCGCCAACGAGTTGGACACCTGCATGTATGCAGGCGCCGTAAAGAACGAGGACGGCACCATCACGGGCTGGCGGGAATTCGAATCCACCGATGAAATGATGGCCCAGCGCGCCCTGCTGGTGAAACAGGATGTGAAACTCCTGCACAAGGAGATCGTCGCCACCACCGCCAACCGCACCATCCCCCGCGTGATCGCCAAGCATGACCTCAGGGCCGAAGATGTCGACATCTTCGTGGCCCACTATTCTTCGGACTATTTCCGCCTGCCGATCTACGAAGGCCTGCGCGACATCGGCTTCCACATTCCCCTGGAAAAGTGGTTCACCAATCTGCCCGACAAGGGCAATACAGGCAGTGCGTCGGTCTACATCATCCTTGAAGAACTGCTGCGCTCCGATCGCATCAAGCCGGGCGACAAGGTGCTCTGCTACGTGCCCGAAAGCGGACGTTTCTCCATCTGTTACGCCTTGTTGACGGTGGTCTAGGGTGGATGATTCGCAGGTTCCCCAGGAAGGCAATGCCCTCTTCAAGGGCCAGCGCAAGGCAGTCTATGCCAGAGGCCTGGATGGCAAGGTGCGCCCCGTGCCCTCCGCGGGCTGGCAGGTGGAAGAAATCGTCACCCGCCAGGCCCTGGAAGTACTGGCGGCCCAGGCGGAGACGGCCCGGCAGCGAGCCCTGCGAGGGGAAGCCTCACCGTTGGAATACCACATGTACCGATCCCGCATGGATCTGCCCCTCCTTGCCCAGAGCACTGGCATTTGGCAATGGCGGGTGCGCCGCCATTTTCGACCTGAGATTTTCTCGAAACTCTCGAATGCGATCCTCAGTCGGTATTCCGAGGCCATGGGCGTGCCCATGGAAAAGATCCAGAGCGCCGAGCCATGAGCGCCTTCCAGCATCGCCACGCGTCCCATTGCGAAAGCGGCGTGATGGCCGCGCTCGTCACCCACGCGGGCCTGCCCCTTTCGGAACCCATGGCTTTCGGCCTGGCTTCCACCCTTTCCTTCGCCTACATTCCCCTGATCAAGGTGGGCGGGCTGCCCCTGGTGGCGTACCGCGCCCTGCCCCACGCCATCACCAAGGGCTTGCGCAAACCCCTCGGCCTGACCATGCAGGTGGAAACCTTTCGCAAGGCTGACCAGGGCGTAGCCCGGCTGGACGAACTGGTGGCTGAAAAGCAACTGGTGGCCCTGCAAACTTCAGGGTTCTGGCTGCCCTATTTCCCCGAGGATCTGCGCTTCCACTTCAACGTCCACAACCTGATCGTCTTCGGACGGGACGGCGACGACTACCTCATTTCGGATCCCGTTTTCGAGGACACCGTCCGCTGCCCGAAGGCCGACCTCACCAAGGCCCGCTTCGCCAAGGGCCTCATGGCCCCCAAAGGCCGCATCTACTTCACGCGTTCCACGGTGCAGGAGCCCTGCTGGGGAAAGATCCTGCCCGCCGCCATCCGCAAGACCTGCCGCACGATGCTAGCCCCCGTGCCCTTCGCCGGCGCCAAGGGCATCCGCTCCCTGGCCCGGGCCGTGGCCAAACTGGACAATAGCGGCGATGGTGCCCATGCACGACACTTCCTGGGCCACATGGTGCGCATGCAAGAAGAAATCGGCACGGGTGGCGGGGGTTTCCGGTTCATCTATGCCGCGTTTCTGCAGGAAGCTGCCGAGCTGCTCAACCTCCCACCCTTGGCCACCAAAGCCGATGAGATGATTGCCATTGGCGATGAATGGCGCGAGATCGCCCTGGCCGCCGCCCTGATGATCCGTGGGCGAAAGCTTCTGGAACCCAAGCTCATCGCAGCCATGCTGAGCACCCAGGCAGATCGGGAGGAATCCTTTTTCCGTGCCCTGCGAGCCTTGGTATGAGCGGAACTGCGGTGGGCAATTCCTGGATGTACTTGAACCCTTCTGTCGATACCTAAAGCCATGCTGCGCTTCGAGGGCATCCACTTCCAGTATCCAGGCGCCTCGCAACCGGCGCTGGAGGGTGTCACCTTCGCAGTCCCCAAGGGCGAAGCACTCGGGCTGCTCGGACCCAACGGCGCCGGGAAAACCACCCTCATTTCCATTGCCACGGGGCTACTGGCCGAACAGGGTGGACAGATCACCTTTGGGCATGAAACCCTTGCTGCGCTGCGCCGCCACGATCCGCGCCGGGTAGCCCTGGTGCCCCAGGACAACGCGTTCTATCCCATGCTGACCGTGCGGGAAAACTTGACCTTTTTCGCCCGGGTCCAGGGCATTCCACTGAAGGAACGGGAAGCCTTCGTGCTGACCTTCACCCAACTGGAAGCCTTTGTCGATCGCCGCGCCGATCAACTGTCCGGCGGGCTGAAACGCAGGCTGAACCTGGCCATTGGCCTGCTGGCTGATCCCGAAATTTTGTTACTGGACGAGCCGACCGTGGGCGTGGATCCCCAATCCCGGCACTTTCTGCTGGAAGCCATCCGCAACCTCCAGCGCGAGGGCCGCACGATCATCTACACCAGCCACTACATGGACGAGATCGAGGCTATCTGCGGCCATGTGGCCATCCTGGATCTTGGCCGCGTGCTGGTGGCCGGAACCCTGGGCGACGTGCTCGCCTCGGCACCCCCGGTGTGCACCCTTCGTACCAAGCAAACCCTGCCAGCTGCGCTGGCAGAAAGCTGGAGGCACCGCTTCGACTGTGAGGCGCTGGCCGGCCTGCGGTACCGCCTGCCTGGGGTTCGCATGGAGGAGGTGAATGCTGTTGTCACCGAGGCACGTGCCGCCGGAGTCGAACTGGATGCCTGGGCCTGGGGGCAGCAGCACCTAGACGATGTGTTCATGCAACTCACCCATCGCAACCTGAGGGATGAATGAAGCGCAGCGCGTTGACAGCCCTTTGGTTCAAGGAATGGCTGGCCCTTTCCAGGGATCGCTTTGGCCTGGCCACCCTGTTCGTGATGCCCGCCGTCTTCATCCTGATCATGTCTCTGGCCCTGCGCGACACCCTGAAAACCAGTGGCTCCGGGCCCCAATTGCGCTATGCCGTGGTGGATCTGGATGATTCCATGGCCAGCCGCGAAGCCGTGGAGTTGCTGGCATCTCCAAACTTCCTCCCGGATGCCAAGGTCATCACAGAAGCTGCAGTGCGAGAGGCCATCGCATCGGGCCGCCTGCCCTTTGCCGTCATCATTCCCAAAGGGTTTGAACAACGGCTCACGGAAGAAATCGGCGCCACCGGATTGGTGACCCTGCGCCTGGATCCCACCGTGGCCGTACTGGCCCGCTCGGCCTTTCGCCAGCATCTGCTGGGGGTTCTGGGCACCCTGAAAGCGCGAAATTTCCTGCGGACCATGGACCCCATGTTCGGCGGCGCCGCCGCCTCGGCACTGAATCCCCAAAGCCTTCAGGGCACCGTGACGGAAGAAAGTGTGGGCCGTGTTGAACACCTCGCGCCACCCACCGCGGTGCAGCAGAACGTTCCCGCCTGGATGATCTTCGGCATGTTTTTCGTAGTGATGCCCATCACGGCGATCTTCATCACAGAACGCCAGAACGGCACCCTGCAGCGTCAGCGCAGCTTAGGCATTGGCCACGGCACGCTGTTGCTGGGCAAGCTGGTGCCCTTCATGGGCGTCAATCTGATCCAGACTGTGCTCATGCTGGGCGTGGGTGTCTGGGTGGTACCGCTGTTCGGCGGCGAATCCCTGGCCTTGCCGGTGGCCATCTGGCCGTTGCTCGCGGCCGTGGCGCTCTGCCTGTCCCTGGCCGCGGTGTCCTGGGCCCTGCTGGTGGCCACGCTGGTGCGCACCACCGAACAGGCCACGGTCATGGGTGGCGTGGGCAACATCCTCATGGGCGCCATTGGGGGCATCATGGTGCCCCGTTTCGTGATGCCTGCGGAAATGCGCGTGTGGACGAATCTTTCACCCATGGCCTGGGGTCTGGATGCCTTTCATGCCGTCATGCTGCGCGGTTCCGGCTGGATGGGACTGATGCCTGGCGCCCTCCGCCTGTTGCTCTTTGCGGGAATTGCCCTGACCTTGGCCACGTGGCTAGCTCGACGCGGAAGGATCTGAACATGAACCGCGCCGACCTCGCCCTGGAACTCAAACAGTTGATCGTTACGAGCTGCGAACGGCCCGTGGCGCCCGCTTCCATCACCGATGACGAGCTGTTGTTTGGCCCCGAGGCGAAGCTGGCACTGGATTCCCTGGATGCCTTGCAGCTTTCCATGGCCATTCAGAAGCGCTACGGCCTGCGCCTCACCGATAGCAAGGAAACCCGTCGCATCCTTTCCAGCGTGGGCAACATGGTGCGGGTGCTGGAAGCCCACCTCACCGCATGATGCGGCCTGTCTTTATTTCCCACAGCGGCCTCTGGTGCGCCGCGGGCTCCACCCCTGAGGCGGTGCGAACAACGCTGCGGTGTGGTCAGGCTGCCAAGGGCCGCCTGGATCTGTTGCAAGGCTCCGTTCCCTACGCCTTTGCCACGGACGCATCCAAGCCATTTCATGCCCGCTTAACGGAAGGCCTTGAGGCGGTGGCCCAGGACCTGGATCTGTCCAGCCTTTCCCCGCATGCCCCGCTATTGCTGGGAAGCTCCAGCCTCATGATCGGTGCCATCGAGGAAGGACCCTGGCCGCCCCAGCAGGTGCTGCCCCCTGATCATCTGGATGATTGCATCCGCACCATCTGGAACATTCCCAACACCGGCTGGTCCTTTTCCTGCGCCTGCACCTCGGCCGTGCACGCCCTGGACGCGGCCATCGGCCTCATCGAAACGGGTGCCGCAGAGGAAGCCCTGGTACTGGGCGTCGAAATGCTCAACCGCACCACCCTGGCGGGCTTCGCCTCCCTGCAACTACTCTCCCCTTCCGCTTCCCGCCCCATGGATCGACATCGCGATGGCCTGGTTCTGGGCGAGGCCATTGCCGCGGTGCGCCTGAGCGCCCAACCCACGCCCTGGCGCATCCACGCACCCGCCCTGGGCCTGGACGCCACCAGTGTTACCGGTCATGCCACGGATGGTTCCACGGTGGCCGCCGTGATGCGTCGAGCACTGGAATACGCTCAAATCGATCCGCAGGACCTGCGTGCCATCAAGCTTCAAGCATCAGGATCCCCCAGCAGCGACGCTGCTGAGGGGCTGGCACTGAGACAGGTGCATGGCGAGCAGGTGCCGCCCTTGCTTTCCCTGAAGGCTGCGCTGGGCCATACGCTGGGTGCCTGCGGAGTGGCTGAGTTGGTGGCTTTGCTGCAGTGTGGCGCCCAGGATTTCCTGCCCCCCACGGCAGGGTTTGAACAAATTGACCCGGCACTGGGCCTTTCTCCGATTCAGGCGCCGCTGACCTGGGCCTCGGGACCGATAATGCTCAACATCCAGGGCTTTGGCGGCAGTCTGGCTTCCTGGGTGGTGGCGCGCCCATGACCCCCTGGACGGCCCTTACCGAATTCGCCCTGGAGCTGCCGCGGGCCGACGTCAGCCCCTTCGCCCGCAGCCAATGTGGCGCGGCGCTCCGCCGGGCGGGAATCAGTGCCGAATTCACCCTGGGCACGGCCCTGGCCTGCTGGCGCAGCCTGGAACCTCCACCAGATTCGCCCTCCCTCGCCCTGATCTGGACCAGCCGAACCCTGACCGGCACGGAGAATACCGCCTGTTTGGCCGAACTCCTGCAGGCCCGGGAACTGCCCATGCCCTTCCAGTTCATCTCCAGCCAACCCAGCATGGCCGGCATTCACGCCAGCGCCCTGCTGCCGGGCCTGGACCAGGTGACCACCCTGACCCATGTGCCGGTCGACGTGGAGCACCATCTTCTGCATGCCCTGGCGCGCCGCCGAACCTGGACCCACGTCCTGTTGGGGGAAGTCTGGACGCCGCACCCCTGGCAGGAAGACGGCGACCGATTCTGGGCAAAATGGCGGGTACTGGCCCGAGCCATTTCCCCCAAACACGAAGGCTGATGAAATTCCTCCTGGTTCCCGAAAACAACGCCCTGTCCCATCTCGGCAAGAGCTTGGCCCTGGAAGCCTCGCTCACCGCCAAGGGACATCAGGTCGTTGTGGCGGTCAGCCAGGGGAATGCGATCCATGTCCAGCATCTGGGGTCCCGCGGCCGGATTCTCCCCGACCTCCAAGAGGTGGATCATTCGGCCTATCCCACCATGGCCTGGTTTCGCAATCCCCAGCGCATTCAGGCGTGCATCCGAGCGGAACGGGATCTCATCCTGGAACTCCAACCCGATCGCGTGCTGGGCATTTTCCGCTTTACCCTCAAAGCCTCGGCCCAGTTGGCAGGGGTTCCCTTTGATTCCCTCACCTGTGGCTGCATGCTGCCGGAAACGCCTGAGGTGTTGGGCTTTGCCGAGGGAGATCCGGGCCTTGAGCACCAGCGGGACCTGTTCGAGCTCTACTACCGTCTGGAAGGTGCCCGCATGAGTCAGGCACTGGTGGGGCTGGGTCTGGCGCCCATCGCGGATATCCGCACGATGTTGAAAGGAGATCGCACCTTTCTGTGGGATGTACCCACCTTCTCGCCCCTGCCCAACCTGCCGGGGGTGATTCATGTGGGACCGATCCCCTGGCTGGGCTGGTCCTACGATGACTTGGATCTGGCGCCCATCCTCGCCAATCCCCGCCCCCTCGCCATCCTGACCTTTGGAACCTGCGTGGGCACCGAGGAGGTGACGCTGCGGATGGTCCGCATCCTCGGCGCGCTGGGCTACCAGATCCTGCTAGCAGCGGGCGGGCAACGTGATCTGATCGCGCATGTAACCCAACAACCGAATGTGGTTGCTTGTGGGTTTGCGCCCCTGCACAAACTCCTTCCCCATGCGGCGCTGGTGGCGTGCCACGGCGGGCAACTCACTGTGTTTGAAGCCCTGGCCCATGGCCTTCCCGTGCTGGTCATGCCCTTCCAGGCAGAACAAGCCCATAACGGCGTCTGCCTGGAGCGCATCGGCTGCGGCAAACGGCTGATTCCCACCCAGCCCTACCTCGGCAATGCCCGGGTCTACGTGGATGCCTTCAATGCCATGGAGGATCAGGAACTCACCGCTAAAATTTGCAGCCTGACGAACAATCCGCAAACACCCCACAACCTGGCCGCGGCCCAGAGCTCCCTGGCCCAGTACCACGGCCTGGACACCCTGGCCGCCCGGCTGGTGGAGGCATGAGCATGGGCCCCGGCATTCTTCTGATCCACGGCTACACCGGTTCTCCGGCGGATTTTGGCGCCCTGCCCGAGGCCCTGGCTGCGACCTGCCCCGATGCGGACATCTTGAAGATCCTGTTGCCGGGTCACCCCGCCACCGCACCGGCCTTTGACAAGGACGCCTTTCTCAACGCCATTCGCGAAGCGGCCATCACTCTCACAAATGCAGGCCGAAAGCTCATCCTGGTGGGACATTCCACAGGCGGCGTGCTGGCTCTGGCGGCCCTGGCGGAAGGTGGCCTACAGCCCGACCTGGTAGTGCTGGCGGCCGTGCCCAAGCGCATTGACGGCCACTATCTGCCGCGCTGGAGCGCCCATTCCGAAGCCAGCGCCGCCCTTTCCTTCACCGATATGGCCCGCATGGTGGCATGCATTAATGCCATCGGAGCCCAGGCTGCCATACCCTGCCCCGTGCTGATCTTGCAGGGTGAAGCAGATGATCTGGTGCCCAGCCGCGAAGCTTCCCTGTGGCGCGCCCACTTCAAGCCTGGGGCCGCCCGAGCCATGTTCATACCTGGAGCAGGGCATCACCTGTTCAAGGGCACGGGCTGTGCCTTCGCGTACGATGCCGTGCAGCGGGCTGTGCGGGATGCCGCCCATGAACTCAGTGAAAGCGAGTGCACCAGCCTTTTGGAACTTCAGGAAGATGAGCCTGAAGTCGGTGCGTTTCTGACCGCACACCCAACCTCCGCGCGGCATTTGGCCAACTGTCCCAGTGCTCGCGGGCTCAGCCAACAACCGCTGGAGCTTGGACTCAAGGCGCTTTCCGAGCCCATCTTCGCCAACATTGAGATCACCACCCGCTGCAACCTTCGTTGCGTCTTCTGTGCGCGTACCCACAGCGGTCGCCCGGCGGCCGAAATGTCGTTAGAGACCTTCCGCCGCATCCTGGATCTGCTGCCCCATGCCTATCGCATCACCCTGGTAGGGCTGGGCGAACCCCTGCTGCACCCCCAGGTGGCGGATTTCGTGGCCGAAGCCAAAGCCTTGGGTCGCCGCATCGCCCTGGTAACCAACGCGCATCTGCTCAACCCGGAATACGGCAAGGCGCTTCTCGACGCAGGCTTGGATGGCATCACGTTCAGCCTGGATGCGCCCACGGCGGAACTGGCGGAGCAGGTGCGGGCTGGTACTGATCTCAATCGCGCCGTGGCCAACATCAAAGCCTTCAATGCCCTGGCCCAGCAGACTCGCCCCCTTGCCCGGGCCGTATTTTCGGCTGTATCAACGGCCACCCTGCCCCACCTGGAGGAACTGGTGCAATTGGTGGCGGGACTCGGGGTGGATGTGCTCATGCTTTCGGACCTCAATTTCCCCCAAAACCTTGCTCAAACCCTTTGGCAAAACCCCAGCCCAGCGGCAACTGCTACCGTGCGCCAGGCCATTCGCACCGCCTTCGCCCTGCGCCTGCCCACCCTGACGGTCCGCAGCCTGGAAGCCTTCGCCCTGCGCCGCAATTACCAGCAGCACCTGCTGGTTCCGCCCACCCAGCTTTACACCCGATCCATCCGGAGAACCCACTGCGAATCGCCCTGGCAGACCCTGCCCATTGCCGTGGACGGTACCATCACGTGCTGCGATTGCCAACCCGATCAGGTGGTGGGCAACCTGCTGGAACAACCCTTCAGCGAGCTTTGGCAACAGGGCGTGTTGGCGCACCAGCGCCGGCAGATGCTTTCCGATACCCCGCCCGAGGCTTGCAGGATCTGCCCAAGGTTTTGAACAGGTCATCCCTGCGATTGAAATCCGGGCATGGAAAGGTCATCGTTAAGGAGATTTTCAAAGGCAAAATTCAGAATCGATTTTCGATCTCTTTGGACCATACAGCCATTTTTTGCTCGACCGTTAACCATCCTGAAAATCATGGAGATATACAATGAAAAACCTTCTGAAAGTATTTTGCGTAATAGCGATAGGAGGATGCTTAACCTTAATGGCTGGGACCAAGCTTTCAAAAGCTGCCATTGATGGGGATTTAGACAAAGTAAAAGCATGTCTTGAGAGCGGCGAAAAGATTAATGAAGTTGATAAATGGGGCTGGACTCCCTTGCTTTGGTCTATATATTATCGAAACGAAGTGATGTCTAAGTGGCTTTTAAATCATGGTGCCGATCCAAATACCCAATCTACTATGATTTATGGGGATTTTCCAATTGGAACCACCCCATTAAATTTGGCAATATATTATGCACAAGAAGATCAAGTTCTATTGTTAATTTCCTACAAAGCCGATCCTTCGATCGCTGATTCCAAAGGCAAAAAGCCTGCTGATTACGCAAAATACTACAATCTTGAAAGCTGTGCAGCCATTTTATCAGGGACCTATAAAGGCATGCCAAACCTTCATTCAACAATTAATAAAATTATTACCGAAAAAATAAATGATGTTTTTATTCTTATTGGTTCAAGCAATAAAGAATCTAAATCATACCTGGAAAAAATTCAAACTAATCTGGAAATTGAACTTACCAAACGAAAAATTAGAAATTATATCTACATTTTAGATCCTATGGCTTTTGATGAAGAAAATGTCATATCTCAAAAAATTGAATCATTTAAACCACAATTCATCATTACGCTAAATGAATCAAGTGCCACTATTACGAAACATTATTTTGAAAAAATCAGAACCAGTTCAACGATCCAAGTAGAGCTTCGGCGAAAAGGAAACCAGACTGTACTCTGGGGAAAAGCAATCATTGCAAATGATACGGGCATTAATCCGGGGCCCTTTAGCTCACCAAATGATGACCTACCTGTTGTTTTTGTCAAACAATTGACTAATGAAATGGAAGCTGACTTGCTAATCTGAAACTTAAATCCAATTAAGGAGTGTTTTTGTGAGAATACTTAAGTTGTTTAATTTGTTATTTTTATTGATTCTCATTAGTTCATGTACAAAAATCGAAATGAGTTCATATTTACGCCCAAATTATAATAAAAAATTAGAACGTGTGTGTATCGTTTTCACAAATATTCCTGAAGATGGAAGCAATTTTTTCCCATTATTAAAAGAACAATTAGAAAACAAGCTTAAAACAAGAAAAATTCAGAACTTAGTTGTACTTAATTATCATCAATCTGGTGAAATGAAGTCATCTATCAACTTACCTGGTATCACAATCCCAACTGGTACACCGACAAATAAACTTCCGAGTGTCGACATGTCAGGGATTCATGGACGGGCAGGTTTTTCGCCCGCATATCTCCTGAAAATCGAAATCGTCGGCAGGGGAATCGCGAGCAGTGGGACTGGGCCAAAGGCAAGTGCCACCATGCGATTATCTCTTTCAGAGTTCGAAGAGAAACTCAATGTGTGGAAGGCAGAGCTTTATTTGGAATGGACTGGCGGAGGCGGCTTGGGAGTCCCTGGCATGGTATTTACTTCAAATCCCCCCATTAAGTTTGATCCAATCGTCTGTGCAGATCAGATCTTTCAAAAACTTGAGGCAGATGGCCTTTTGGAGAAGCTGAATACGGCAAGGCCTTAACAACCCAGCAGGTCTTGAAGGCAGCCCTATAATTTCAATTCCGGCAGTTCGGATTTCCATCTCTCTCCGGCGATTGCAGCACATAATTTCCTTGGCGCCCAAGCAATCCCTGAAAACGAATCCGCGGAGTTCCCCCTGAAAGACCACCCCGCTAAGCCCAAAGCCATTTCCCTGGAAGAGCGCAAGCGGATCATTGCACCGGCCGTGCAGCGGCTCTTTGGGCCGGATACGGACAGCTTCAAGGGGCGGCTGAAGCCACGTGAAATCGAGGAGCCAGTGCCCATCGGCACGCGCATCTGCTGGCGCTCGGAGCGGGGGCACAAGCATTTCTACGCGGGCCTGGTGGAGGCCTTCTGGCGCCAGGGGGATGAATCCTGCCCCAGCCACTACCAGGTTCGCCGGGGCGACACCTACCGGGTGCGGGTGGATTCGGTGGATGGCGAGGCCCTGGAACGCCCCCGATTCAAGTACCCTTGGGCGGTGAAGGTCACCAAAGTCTTGGACTAGTTTGAGGAGCATAGAACATGGATCGAAATATCTGGGCTGGCGTGGGTGTGGGCCTTGCAGTGGGCCTTGGCATTGGCTATTTCATTGGCCGGGGCCACGGATCCGATGCGGTCAACAATCTCCCGCTGCCCGTCGCGACCCAGCCAGCCGCTGTCTCCCCTGAATTGGCGCTCCAGCGGCGCATCTTCGATGCCCAGCAGGCCACCCAGCGGGAACCGAACAATGTCCAGGCCTGGATTTCCCTGGGGAACGACTACTACGATTCCCACCAGCCCCAGAAATCCATTGAAGCCTACGACAAGGCCCTGGCCCTGGATCCTCGCAATCCCAACGTGCTGACCGACCAGGGGATCATGTACCGGGAACTCAAAGCCTTCGACAAGGCGCTTGCCAATTTCCAGAAGGCCAACGCCATCGACCCCAAACACCTGCAAAGCCTGTTCAACCAGGGCATCGTCTACGCCCAGGATCTCAAAGATAAACCCAAAGCGATCAAAGTTTGGAAGCGGGTGATCGAGCTCGACCCCGCCAGCTTACAGGCCCAGAATTCCCAGAAAGCCATTGAAGAACTCAACGCCTCCCCTGCCCTCCGTTGACCTAACGGTGTGCTAGGCGTCACTAAAATTCAAACAGCCTAAGCTCCCCCCTCGCGCCAACCTAAGTTCACATACAATTTGCTGGTGCAGCGGTTGCGCGAGAGGTTTGCCTTCGCCTGGTAAGCCTCCACCTAGAGTTTCCAATGCAAGGGGGGACACCGGATGGACACGAAAGCCAAGAAGGAGATGCTTCGCAAACTGCGCGAAGAATCCCTGCTGGGAGGCGGCCAGGACCGCATCGATGCCCAGCACGCCAAGGGCAAGATGACGGCGCGTGAGCGCGTGGATGCCCTCCTGGACAAAGGCTCTTTCCGCGAACTGGATGCCTTCGTAACCCATCGCACCCACGACTTCGGCATGGACAAGAAGAAGTTCCTGGGCGACAGCGTGGTGACGGGCTGGGGGCAGATCGAAGGTCGCCCTGTCTATGTTTTCAGCCAGGATTTCACGGTCTTTGGCGGTTCGCTCGGCGAAGTCCATGCTGAGAAAATCTGCAAGGTGATGGATCTCGCCGTGAAGAACGGCATTCCTGTTATCGGCCTCAACGACAGTGGCGGCGCCCGCATTCAGGAGGGCGTGGTTTCCCTCGGCGCCTATGCCGATATCTTCTTGCGCAACACCCTGGCATCCGGTGTGGTGCCCCAAATCAGTGCCATCCTCGGCCCCTGCGCGGGCGGCGCGGTGTACAGCCCGGCCCTTACGGATTTCATCGTGATGGTGAAAAAGACCAGCCACATGTTCATCACCGGTCCCGATGTGGTGAAGACCGTAACGCACGAAGATGTGTCCATGGATGATCTCGGCGGCGCCAACATCCACGCCACCAAGAGCGGCGTGGCCCACCTGGCCTGCGAAGACGAACAGGACGCTCTGGAGCAGATCCGCACCCTGATGACCTACCTGCCTTCCAACAACATGGAAGACGCGCCCTACCAGGACAACGGCGATGATCCCAATCGCCGTGATGAAGCCCTGAACACCGTGGTGCCCGATGACCCCCGCAAGGCCTACGATATGCACGACGTAATCTCGAAGATTGTCGACAACGGCGATTTCTTTGAGATCCACGGCGCCTACGCCCAGAACATCATCTGCGGCTTTGCCCGTCTGGGCGGCAACGTGGTGGGCATCGTCGCCAATCAGCCGCTGGTGCTGGCAGGCGTGCTGGATATCAAGGCCAGCGTCAAAGCTGCGCGCTTCGTGCGTTTCTGCGATGCCTTCAACATCCCCATCATCACCTTCGAGGATGTGCCCGGCTTCATGCCTGGGGTGCATCAGGAACACGATGGCATCATCATCCACGGTGCCAAGCTGCTCTACGCGTACTGCGAGGCCACGGTACCCAAGCTTACGGTGATCACGCGCAAAGCCTACGGCGGTGCCTACGACGTGATGAGTTCCAAGCACATTCGTGGCGACTACAACATCGCTTGGCCCACGGGCGAGATCGCCGTCATGGGTCCCGAGGGCGCGGTGAACATCATCTTCCGCAAGGAACTCCAGGAAGCCGCCGACCCCGCCGCCAAACGGGCGGAACTGATCGAAACCTACAAGGAAAAGTTCGCCAATCCCTTTGTGGCCGCCGCCCGGGGCTATCTGGATGATGTGATCGAGCCTTCCGAAACCCGCCCGCGCCTGATCGAGGCGCTCAAGATCTGCCAGAACAAGCGCGACACCAACCCACCCCGCAAACACTCAACGATGCCGCTATAGGAGGCGAACATGTCGAGAAAGACTTCCGTCGCCGAACTGAAGAAGCTGCTTTCGGACCTTCCGTACAGTCATCTGGAACTGGGCGCCATCAACGACCACGCGGCCTACGTGATGAACTTCAAGGGCGTGCACCCCATGCACAGCCATGCGCGGGACGAGATGTACTTCGTGCTGGAAGGCAAGATCACGATCCGCTTCAAGAACGCGCCCGCCGAAACCCTGCGCAAGGGTGAAAGCATGACGGTCCCGGCCTACATGACCCACAGCTCCGAAAGCACGGACGGTGCGCTGGTGCTGATGATCAAGCCCAAGGATATGTTCCCCAAGCCCCAGGACCTGGAGTAGCCCCATGGCGCAAAAGCCTTTGATGATTTGCGAAACGCTGCTGCGCGACGCCCACCAGAGCCTGCTCGCCACGCGCATGCGCACCGAGGACATGCTGCCGCTCTGCTCCATGCTCGATGACATCGGCTACTGGTCTCTGGAAGTCTGGGGCGGCGCCACCTTCGATACGGCCATGCGCTTTCTGGGTGAGGACCCGTGGGAACGGCTGAAAACGTTGAAGAAGGCCATGCCCAAAACGCCCTTCCAGATGCTGCTCCGCGGCCAGAATGCGGTGGGCTACAAGCACTATCCCGACGACATCGTCGAGAGATTCATCGTGCTCGCCAAAAAGAATGGCGTGGATGTGTTCCGCATCTTTGATGCGCTCAATGACCTGCGCAACATGGAATTCGCCATGCGCATCGCCAAGCGCGAAGGCGGCCATGTGCAGGGCGTGATCAGCTACACCATCAGCCCCGTCCACAGCACCGAAGCCTTCGTGAAGATGGGCGCCGATCTCAAGGCCCTGGGCGCGGACAGCATCGCCATCAAGGACATGGCCGGTCTCATCACGCCCTACGTGGCCTACGACCTCGTGAAAGCGCTGAAAGAACGTGTGGGCCTGCCCGTGCAATTGCACACCCACTACACCTCCGGCTTCGGCACCGCTGCGCTGATCAAGGCGGCGGAAGCGGGTGTGGATGTGGTGGATTGCGCCATTTCCGCCATGGCCATGAGCACCTCTCAGCCCCCCACGGAAACCATTGTTGCGGCGCTCAAAGGCACGGAGCGAGATACGGGTTTGGATCTACCCAAACTGGCGGAAATCGCCCGCAAGACCACGGATATTCGCGCCAAGTACGCCAGTTTCGAGGCGGGCATCGCACCGGTGGATGTGAACGTGCTGCAGTTCCAGGTACCGGGCGGCATGCTGACGAACCTTATCAGTCAGCTGCGTCAGCAGGGCGCCATGGACAAGTACTACGACGTGCTGGACGAAATCCCCCGCGTCCGCAAGGACATGGGTTATCCACCACTGGTCACGCCATCCAGCCAGATCGTGGGCACCCAAGCCACCCTGAACGTTGTCCTCGGTGAACGCTACAAGATCATTCCCGAGGAAGTGAAACAGTATTTCCGCGGCTACTACGGCCAGCCTCCCGCGCCCATGGATCCGGAAATCCAGAAGAAGGCCATCGGCAACGAAAAACCCATCACCTGCCGCCCTGCGGAAATGCTGGCGCCGGGCCTGGAAGCAGCCCGTCGGGAAATCGGTGACTTGGCTCGCAGCGAAGAGGATGTGCTCAGCTACGCGCTGTTCCCCCAGATTGCCAAGCCCTTCTTCGAGCGCCGCAACAAGGGATTGGGCGGCAAGGAAGAAGTGGCCGCGGCCATTGCCATGGCGCTTTTCCAGCAACTCGATCAGAAGGAAGCTCGCCCCGCGGCCGGACCCGTCAGCAAAGTCTCGCCCTGGAAACTGAGTGCCCGCGGCATCGCGAAAGAGGGGTGGTGACATGGCCAACAACAAGTTCACCCTGATGCTGGAAGGCTCGCCCTACGAAGTGGAACGACGGGGCGACCTCATGGTGGTCAATGGCGTGGAATTCACCTGCGCCCTGAAGGATGGCCAGCCGGTCATTGGCGGCACGCCCCATCCTGTGAAACTCTCCGGCACCAGCGCCGAAGTGGATGGCATTGCCTACGCCATTGAAGCCAAAGGTCTGGAAGAGCCGAAGGGCCCCTCCAAGAGCCGCAAAGCCACCGCCGGAGCCGCTGAAGCCGCAGGCGCCGTCACCGCCATCATGCCGGGGCTCATCATCAAGATCCTCAAGAAAGAGGGCGAGCGGGTCGAAATCGGCGACACCATTCTCATCCTGGAAGCCATGAAAATGCAGAACGACATCCAGGCCAAAGTCGCTGGCACCATCCAGCAGATGAACGTGAAGCAGGGCGATAACGTCGAAATGCGTCAGGTGCTCTGCATCATCGAATAGACACCGTTTCCGATCGAAAAGGGCCCTGCATCGGTAGGGCCCTTTTTGTATTTCGCCTCTTTCGGGCAAACTGGATCAAACAACATTGGGTGATTTGTGGAAGCTCCGATATTTATCTTGGCCTTGCTCTACCTTGCCGCGCCTGTTTTATCGATCTGGGCCATCGTAAGGAGTGCGAAAGTGGATCGCCTGGAGCGGGAACTCCGCGCCTTGGCGGCTGAGCTTTCTGGCCTTCGAAGCCGCCTGGGCTCACTTGAACGGGAACGCCGACAGTGCGCACCGCTTCCAGAAGTCGCGCTTCCAATCGCCATTCCACCCACTCAGATCCCGGCATCTCCCGTTCCCGAGCCAGCGCCTCTGCCACCCCCGCCGCCAGTCGCTGTAATGGCTCCGCTACCTGTCCCCACGCCTCCCCCTGCCATTCCAGAACCCATCTCGGATGTCTTGAGAGCCAAGGCCTCTGAGGTCACGGGGCCAATTCCCAACTTGTCTTCAGCCGTCCAAGCTGCGCGCCCAGCGCCCACGCAGCCGCCGCCTGTGCCTATATCTCCTGTGGCCGTGCCTCCTGTATCCGCGCCACCTGAAGCCGTGCCGCCTGCCCCCGTGCCTCCTACGCCCATCAAGCCGGAGCCGGTGCGCATCGCGGTTCCCTCGGCTCAGGCAGCACCTCCCGTGGCGAAAGTTCGCCCCTTGCCATCGGTGCCTGCAACCACGCCAGTCGTAAAAGCACCCAGGCGGAATTTAGAGAACTTCCTGGGCACTCAGCTTTTCCTGAAAGTAGGGGTGGCCATCCTGGTCATCGGCGTGGTCTTCGCGATGGGCATGGTCTTCCAGTTGGTGGGACCCATCGGAAAGGTGCTGATGGGCTATGGCACGGGTCTGGGCCTACTCGGCACCGGCATGGCATTTGAGCGGAAAGAACGGTTTTGTACCTTTGGGCAAGCCCTCATTGCAGGGGCCTGGGGCATCCTCTACTTTGTGACCTTTGCAGCCGGTTTCCTGGAGGCCTCGCAAGTCATCCACACCAAAGTGGGAGCGATCCTGGCCCTGCTTCTGGCCGGGGGCGCTGCCGTGGGTTACAGCCTGCGATACCGTCGCGAATGGACCACCATTGCCGCCTTTCTGCTGATTCATCTGAGCCTGGGAATCGCGGCCTATCATCTGGCGCCTGCCCAAAATCTTGTGGCCACCCTGATCGTCGCCCTGGCGATTGCGGTACTGGTTTGGCGCACGGGTTGGGTGAAGCTGCTCGGATTGGGCGTGCCCGCAACCTGGGCCAGCCTGGCGTTGTGGATGATCCCACGGGAAGCCGGTGAACTCGCGTTGCTTCCCGCCACGCTCCTGGTTGCGCTGGCCTTCCAGGCCGCCACGCTCCTGATGAAGGTCGAGGAAGAAGATTTTTCTTGGTTGGGACTTGCTCAGATCGCCAATTTTTTGGTCCCCTTCGGCCTTTGCCTGCGTGAATCCCTGCCTAGCGGAATGGCCTGGATGTGGGCGTTGGGCTTTGGTCTGGCCCATGTTGGTTTCGCCTTCGCCCATGGCCGCAAACGACGCCACGGATTATTCCTCCTGACGGCCACCGAAGCACTCGTGGCCTTGGCCTTTGTGACACCCCTGCGCCTGGGTTTGCACCATGAACTCACACCACTCATGCGCCTGGTGGGCTTGGAAATGCTCCTTGCCGCGGGAATCTTTCTACGCGAACGCTATTTTCGAATTCTGGCGTACTCCGGCTTCGGCATTACCTTCCTGGAATTACTCGCGGTGCGCCTCCGGGTGCCGGGTCCTGGGCGCACCCTTCTGCTCGGTGCCGCCGTCGTCCTGTTCCTCTTGAATGCGCTTCTCCTGAGAACCCGTTGGCGCGAGGCATGCCAAAAAGAGATCCCAGAAATGGCTTGGGCATTCAGCCTGGCGGGAACCCTTTGCCTTGCTATTCTGGTTGGGCTTGAGTTGCCCCTGCGCTGGCTGCCCCCTGCCTATGCCGGAATGGCCGTGGTCTGGGTAATGCTGGCCCTTTCCCGCGGCCTGGGCGACCTGGTCGTGGAAGCAACAGCCCTGTCTGGAGCCACAGGGGTCTCGCTATTGGTGCTGAATTTCAATTTTGTGCCCCCGGTTCCGGGGCGGGTCCTTGCCGCAAGCCTTGCGGGCGGGACCTTGGCGATCACCTATGTGCTCAGCCGCCTGTGGGCCAACCCTCGTTTGGAGCCCAAGGGGTCAGCGTTCTTTCAGGGCCTTTTCAGTTTTCTGGCCCTGGGCTGCGGCGTGCTGTTGGCCCTGCGGGAACTCCCCGCGCCGTGGCCGCCCCCAGTCCTGGTGGCCTCTGGGTTGATCGTCCTCTGGCTCGGGCTTTGGTTATCGTGGCGTGAACTCACTGTGGAGGGCATTGCACTGGGTCCATTGGCCCTGCTAATGGCCCTGCCCAATCTGGAAACATCCGGGGGAACCTCCCTGTATCTCCCCAAGCGCGCATGGATGCTGGGGCTACTGGCTGCGGGCGCCCTAGGCAAGGAAATGCTCCTGCGGGTGTTTGGACGCACCTGGCCCTGGGCTGAAAATGCCAAGGGGACCTTCGTCGGGGCTTATGGATTGGCGGGGGCTTTATTTCTCGTGATTCTTGTCTTTGCCGAAGTTCCTGCCCGATTTGTAGCAGGCAGCCTGACGACCTTGGGGCTGATCTGGCTGTTGTGGGCACACTGGAGAATCTCGCTCTTGCGCTTTGGCACCGCACTCGGGTTCACCGCGCTTGGCTTCCTGGCCATGGCCACCCATGCCTGGGAGATCCCGGGAGCCATGGGTAGGGTCCCCTGGCGGGTGCTTGCCATTGGCATGGCCCTGATTCCTGCACTTTTATCGGAATGGAAGTTGCGATCGCTACGGTGTGAATTCACGACTGATGCGCACGAACTGGTGCATCAAATCGGAAAGGAAACCCTGCATTGGTTGGCAGGAGCCGTGCTCGTGCTGGTAAGTTCGGCCCTAGCGGTGCTGGTTTTCGCAGAGATGCCCCCGCGCTTCATCGCAGTATCCCTGGTGTTGCTCGGGGGAGTCTATTTCCTCTGGGCACGGCATTGCGTGTCCACGCTTCGGTGTTATCTATCCGCAGGTTTCCTCCTGCTGGGGTTCATTGCCCTGGGAACCCATGCCTGGTGGCTGGAGGGTTTTCTGGGTGTATTCCCCGCCCGCTTGGCTGCGGTTGGCATGACCCTGGTGGCGGCCTATGGCATTCAATACCTGTATCAACGGGCTTCCATGACAGAACCCCAATCCGAGCTCGGGGAACAACTCCCGGCGGGCACCCTCGAATTCTTCGCAGCGGCAACGCTACTGGCATGCAGTGGGGTTTTGGGGGCTTTGATCAAGATGGAAGCCCTTGCCCATGACAAGAACCTGCTGGTGGCGCCCGCCTGGGCGCTTCTCGGCGTGCTGTACCTTGAGCGAGGCCAAGCCCTGGTAATTAGCAAGGCTTGGCGCATCCAAGGGCATCTCTGGATGGGCGCGGCCTTACTTCATTTCCTGGCCGTAAACCTGATGCAAACGGGAGATCTGGGAAATGTGAGCCTGAGGCTGGTTACTGGGATTCCCATGCTGGGTCTTTACCTTTACACCTATCTGTCCTGGGAATCAGAAGGCAAAACGAACCCGGAGCCTGTGGCTCTGCAGTGGAGTTATTTCTACGCCCTGCAACTCGTGGTGGCGCTGCTGGTGCTCTACGAAATTCATCGGGCCTGGGTACTGCCGGTTTGGGCACTCCAAGGGTTGCTATCCTTGGGCTGGGGATTGCACCGGGAGACCCCGCACTGGCTGCGCGCCGCCTTGATCTTGGCCATGGCAGCGCTCGTCCGGGGGCTTGGCACCAATCTCTATTTCAGGGATGAGTTGGGAGCCCTTCGCCTCAATTGGATTACGGTTCCCCTGGCAGTGGTCCTGCTTTTGGCTGGATACGTAGTCTTGAATCGGCATCGGGACGACCAAGAGGCTCAAGGATCGGAAGGTTTCGGCGCAGGATATAACCGCTACCCCTGGTTTCTTGCCCAGGCCCTGCTGCTGTTCGCGTTCATCTGGATGGAAGTCTCGGGTACCGACCTCACGGTGTGGCTCAGTGGCTATGGCCTTGGCATGGTGGCCCTCGGGTTTTTGCTCCAGGAGCGTGTGGCCCGCCTCACGGGCCTGGGCATGCTGAGCGCCTGCATCCTGAAGCTCTTCATCTACGACCTTCGGGGCCTTTCAGGGCTGCCGCGAGTGCTCTCCTTTATCTTGCTTGGCGCGGTCCTCATCGCCGTTTCCTACACCTACACGCGCTTCAAGGAGCGTCTGGAGAAGTTGCTATGAAGGCCGGGCTTCGAACTACCCTGCTTGTCCTGGTTTGTGGCGCCACCGGGGGGATGATGTGGTTCGTGGCACGCCGGGTCACGCCACAGCAGGCACCCACCTTTCGGCCTCTGTTGGACCGAGCCACCGAGGCCAAGGCAGCAGTGGATCGCGTTGGCCAGGAATTGGCCAAAGTGTCGACCTCGGAAGAAATCGCACTTGGGCAACATCTGGTTGAACAGGAGCGTGCCCGCGGATTTCCCGAGGATGTGGGTGCCGCCAGAACCAAGGCACAAGCGTATCTTCAGGGCATTCTGGCAATGCTGGTGAATCGCGGAGAAATTCGTCGACCCGACATCCCCTATCACATCCAGCTCATCGAACACCCTTCCATCAATGCCTTCGCGCTGCCCGGTGGTGCCCTTTTTGTGACCACTGGAATGCTCGATTTTTCAGAGAATGAAGCCGAACTCGCCGCTGTGATCGGCCACGAGATGGCCCATGTGGATCTGCGTCATTGCATTGAGCATTACCAATACGAATTGAGAGCCCGGAAGCTGGGCGGAGCACCTCTGGAAGCCATGGCTTCAATGGGTGCGAAACTCATGCTGCAGGGCTACCAGGACGAGCAGGAAGCCGAAGCGGATCGCTGGGGAATGCAGATCGCTGCCCGGGCGGGCTATCACCCCCAGGCAGGCCAGTGCCTCTTTGCGCGAATGCAGGCGCAGTGGGGTGGAGACACACCACCCGTCACACTTCCCGGCGAAGCCGTTCATTCCCTTTCGGACGCACTGGAAGACCTGTTCTCCTCCCATCCCAGACCCTCCCTGCGCATTGCCAATCTGGAACGGGCCCAAAAGGAAACGGCATTGGACCCCGAGCGAAACGCCTACTATCTCGGCCTTAAGAATCGAAACGCATTGTCTTCTCGCACCGAATACGAAATCCCAGCGGAGGTCGTCTCGAAGCGAATCTACCCACCCAAAGCTAAAGCAGCGCGCCCCTGAGAATCACGGAGGCGACCTGGAAGTAGATGATCAGGCCGGTTACATCCACCAGGGTCGCCACGAAAGGGGCGGAACTGGTGGCGGGGTCGAAGCCGAAGCGGCGCAGGACGAAGGGCAGCATGCTGCCGGACAGGGTTCCAAAGGTGACCACCCCGGCCAGGCTCACCCAGACGGTGAGGGCCACCAGAAAATAATGTTCCCCGTAGTTGCCCAACCCCATGCGCTGCCAAAGAATGATTCGCGTGAAGCCAATCGCCCCAAGGGCGCCGCCAAGTGCGAGGCCCGAGGCCACTTCCCGGCGTAACACGCGGAACCAGTCGTGCAGCTTGAGTTCCTGGAGGGCCAGGGCGCGGATGATCAACGACGTAGCCTGGGATCCGGAATTGCCGCCGGTGCTGATGATCAGTGGCACGAAGAGCGCCAGTACCACGGCATGGGCGATCTCCTTTTCGTAGTGCCCCATGGCGGTGGCAGTCAGCATTTCGCCGAGGAACAGCACGGCCAGCCAGCCGCCACGCTTGCGCACCATGGCCCAGAAACCATAGTCCGCGTAAGGGAGATCCAATGCTTCCACGGCGCCCATCCGCTGGATATCACTGGTGTTCTTGGCTTCGGCCACATCCACGATGTCATCGATGGTGAGAATGCCCAGCATCCGCCGCGAGGCGTCCATGACCGGCAAGGCGACCCGATCGTACTTCTCGAAGGCTCTCATCACCTCCTCCACGGGGGTGGTATCCAGCAGCCCCACCATGCCCGGATCGGGAATATCCGTGACCTTCGTTTCCGGCGCGGCCAACACCAGGGAACCGAGCTTGAGATCCTCCACCAGTCGGCCTTCTTCATCCACCAGGTAGATGACATTCAGCGTCTCTTTCCCTCGGCCAGTACGACGGATCTCGGCGAGGGCTTCCGCTGCCGTGAGGTGAGGGCTGATGGCCGCGAAATTGGGTGTCATGTACCGACCCGCCGAATTCTCCGGGTAACTCAGGAGCGCAAGGCCATGCTTCATCTCAGAAGCAGGCAAGCGCCCCAGGAGCGCATGGGCCACAGCCTTCGGTAATTTCCCCAGAAGGCGGGTGCGATCATCGGGGGGCATCTGGCTCATCAGGGCATCCAGTTGCTCCGGTACGGCGTTGCGCAGAATCCGCTGCTGTTGTTTGGGCTTCAGGTAAGCAAACACTTCTCCCTTGCGAGGCCCCGCCAGGCGCAGAAACAAACCTTCTTCCTGCGGCCCAAAATAAGCCATCTGCTCCGCCACATCAGCCGGATGCATGCTGGCCACCTTGCGACGCATGGCATACCATCGCCGGTTCTGCAGCAGGCCTTCCCATTCGTGGTTCGCCTTGCCCTGCGCGGCCTTGCTCATGTGTAGCTCCCGGCTTTGAGGCATTCTATCCAGCCCTTCTTCCACCCATAGAAAAGGCCCGGAAATCCGGGCCCTTCCTATGGGTACAGCAGAGGTTCAGAGCTGACTCGTGCAGTGTTTGCAGCGGGTGGCCTTGAGGGGCACCTGTTCCAGACAGGCGGGGCATTCCTTGGTGGTGGGCGCGGCGGCAGGCGCCTCTTCCTTCTTGATGAATTTGCCCAGGAGCTTGATCAGCACCAGGAAGATCACCAACGCAATGATCAGGAAATTCACGGTGGCGCCAAGCACGGCCCCCACCCGGAACTTGCCGAGCACCCATTCCTCCCACTTGATGTTGGCAGGCAGGATGTAGGTCACCAGCGGCATGACGATGCCATCCACAAAGGCGGTGACGATCTTGCCGAAGGCGCCACCTACGACCACGGCCACCGCGAGATCGATGACGTTGCCCTTCATGATGAAGGCCTTGAACTCGTCTTTCATGGACATGCGCAACCCCCCAAATGGCGACGGGAGCAAAGCTCCCGTCGCGGTTCAATCATGATTACTTGGCACTCTTTTTTGCAGCCTTCTTGGGTGCCGGGGCAGCGGTTTCTACCACGCCGGTTTCAGTCTTGCGAACTTCGGTCTGCCCATCCTTGACCTTGACATCGATCTCCACTCGGCGGTTCTTGGCCTGACCTTCCTTCGTGGCGTTATCGGCCAGGGGCTTGTCGGGGCCCACCCCCACGGTGGTCACCTTGGCGGCGGGAATACCCGCCTCCACCAGCACCTTGGCCACGGCATCGGCCCGGCGCTTGGCCAGGGCCTTGTTGAGGGCTTTGCCACCCAGGGCAGAAGTGTGGCCGCTGACTTCCAGGGAATACTCGCCCTTGTAGGCCTTCAGCCCCTCGGCCACCTTCTGAACGGCGGTGATGGCATCGGCACCCAATTCCGCTTTGTTATTGGCGAAGTGCAGCACAGCCTCGTCCAGTACGATTTTGGCGGGCGGGGGCGGTGGGGGCGGGGGCACCGGCTGGATGACTTCCTTGGGCGGCTCGGGCGCGGGGGGTGGCGGCGGGGGTGGCGGCACCACCACTTCGGGCTTGGGCTCAGGTTTGGGTTCGGGCTTGGGCTCAGGCAAAGGTGCCGGGACTGGGGCGGGAACCGCCTTCCGGCCGCCACCCCAGGTGTAGCCAAGCCCAAGGGTGGCCAAGTACTCATTGCGGGAAGTGGGCATTTCCACGCGCACGGCCTTGGCACTCAGATCCAACATGAAGTGCTCGGCCAGCTTGCCCATGACGCCAAGCCCCGCATGGTAGTTGAATCGGGTAGTGCGCGCATTGCTGGGGGAATAGGAGGAACTGACCACCGTGCCACCGATACCCGCTGCCAGGTACGGGTACCAGTTCTCGGCGCCGGGGCGCAGGTTGAAGAGCCCCGAGGCCAGCAGGTGGGCCTCCTTGCCAGTGATGGCATTGGGAACATCCAGTTCCAGGTCATGGCGCAGGGCACGGAGATCCAGCCCCCAGCGGTTGGAGTACCAATGCCCCATGCCGAGGCCGTAGTGCAGTTTGTCCTTCAGCTTTGAATCACTCTCGAACAGGGTTTGGCCCACATGACCCGACACCCAGGCCGTGCCCTCCTGGGCAGAAAGGGCCAGCGAGGTACCAGCAAGCAGGACGAGTAAGGGTTTTTTCATGAATAACTCCAGGATCGAGGTTCAACCTCACCCCAAAGCTAGCCCCCCAGGGGGGGGCCTTCAACCAAAAAATGCCTTAAACCCTCTTACGCTTTTCTACAGGTGCTTTGGAAAACAAGGAAATCGATGAGATTTTACCGTCCCGTCCTGCCCAACACACCCGCTAAATAGGCGTAAAAACATTCAAGGTTTGGGTTTGGCTTCCGGTGCCGTGGCAGGAATCGCCTGGGCCGCCTGGTTCTGGAACTCCAGATGGGTGATCCACCAACGTTTGCCATCCCAGGCGCACTGAAGGGCGTTCACACCTGTAAATTCAACCGGACCATCGGGGGTCTTGCGGATGGTAAAGGGGCTCCAGACCTGAGCCATGCCTTCCCATTTCTGGACGGTGACGCTGGTGCTCTGTTCAAAGAAACCCTGCTCCCACTGGGGCAGTGCGAATTTCAAGAAGGGTTCCAGTTCGATCATGCGAAAGAAGGTGCCCTCCTTGGGATGGTTGCCCACCCAGAGCACCCGAGCTGAGAGGTGGAACAGGGCACGGATCTTTTCGATATCGCGCTTCTGCTCCTTGGGGCCCGAAATAAAGGCATAGAGCGACGCGGTCAGGGCTTCAGGGGTACCGGTTTCAGCCGGGCTAAGGTCGGCCCTCACCAATTCCTTGATGGGGCTGGAACTGCGTGGTGGCAGTTTGGGGGCCTCGGGGGTCGATTTTGGGGCCGTTTGTTCCTGGGCCGTCAAGGACATGGCAATGAGGCAGAGCAGCGCGCGAATCATCAAACCTCCAGACGGAAGGGGGACTTCCATCCTAGAACGGAAAAGGGGGTTCCCAGTATCGGGCGCCTCGATCATGCGCCCCGGCGCAGATGACGGATGGTGACCGTGAGTTGGTTCAATTGCTCAGGGCCCCAACCCGCCTGGGCACGTTTATCGTCCACAATGGCCACCAGCAGGGCCAGGATCGCTTCCGAATGGGTGGTTTCCATGGTCTGAAATCCCTGCAGGGCCTGGATGAGGCGGGCCCGCAGAGAGCCTGATTGCACCTTCCAGCAGGTTTGCACCAGGTTGAGAAGCACCTCGGAAACGTCCAGGGGCATGGGGCCCGCTGATTCCCACGCGCGGATCAACCCACTGGCGGCCGCCAACCAGACCTCGGGCTGATGGAGGGTGAGGGCCAAGCGCGCCAATTCCAGGGCGGTGCCGGAGGGGTCGCGCCCAGCCAAGGCCTCTGCCAGGGCTGTCTGCATCCGGGCAGATTGGCCAGAATGCAAGTGCTTGAGCAGAGCAGCATCCGCCGTGGCGAAGTCGCCCAGCACGGCCACCGCATCCAGGGATAGATCTTCGCGGGTGTTGGCATCCAAGAAGGCCAGTACCTGCGACGAAAGCGCGGTCATGCGGTTCATCCGCACTAAACGGAGGCCCAAGGCCACCTCCTCCGGGGCCCGGGAAGTGATATACACCAGGGCCTGTTCCTCCGCACCTTCGAGGCCCCCCGCGGCCAGGATCATTCTTCCCGCCACATCTTCGATGGGATCACGGCAGGCTTTGAGCAGGAAGGACAGGAACCGGGCGTCACGCCTGGCCGCGATGCTGTCCAGTGCCGCAGCCCGCAGGGCCGAATCGTGGGTGGCCAGGATGGCCTCCAAGTAGGTGATATCCGTGGGCGCCAGTAAGGTTCCCAGCACCCGTGCGGTGGCTTCTCTGCCCGTCTGGGCCAGAAAGGCCTGATAAAGCAGATCGAGCACATCCTCGGCCACAAAAAAGCCGCGCGCGACCATCAACTCGAGGCCTGTGGCGCAGGTATCCAGGGAATGGGGCGTTCTCCGGGCCCTGGCCTGCAAGGCCGAGAGCGCATCCGCAAACAGCGTGGCCAACCGGGCAGCCTTGCCTTCCAGAAGCAGAACAAGGGCATCGAGCAGGAAGGGTTCCACTGTACCCCGGGCCCAGTTCCGAAGGGCTTCGACCGCTTCCAGGGAACCTGAACCACCCTCCACCCCAGCGGCCTTGAGCTCCGTCAGGGCACCGGGCACCCGATCCTCGAACCTACTTTCGACCTGGGCAACCAGCGCTGGCCAAAGCTCTGCGGGTGAAAGGGGGCGCAGGGATGCCAGGTTCTCCTTGAGAATCCGGTCATCCAGAATGTCCTGGTGGCATTCCAGGAAGTACGAACACAGGAACTGGGCCGCTTCCCAACTGGAAACATAGGTGATCAATTTCAGGATGTGGCGGGCGATGAGCAGGTCCTCGTGGTACACCGCCACCATCAGTTTTTCCAGGTGGTCTGGCCCCACGATCTGCCGGAGTTCGGCAGCAGCTTGGTTGGCGATATTGGGGTTGCTGCTCCCACCGAACAACCGTCCCAGGTGATGCTCAAAGGCACGGTCGGGATCACTTGAATGGAGTGCCAGGGAAAGCAATTCCCGCTTGACTGGCTCGTGGGTGATGGAGGAGAGGAGGCGGAGTTCCTCATTGGATTCTGGCGTGCCGATCCGAGCCAGGGCCCGGACGCATACCCCGTAAACACCGGGGTCAGCCTCCCGCCGCAACGCCCGGCATAAGGGTTGGATCCAGCCGGGAGAAGGGAAAAAGTAGGCCGCCTCGGCCACCAGCATCCGAAACGGGACCGGTGAACTGGCCAGCAGCAACCTGGGAGACAACTCCTGCACCACCTCGGTCTTGACCAGATCCAGCATGCGGAAAAACACCAACTGATCCTCGGGATCCGCCGCGTCCAGGTGATCGACCAATAAGCGAAACTGCGAGGCGTAATCCGACAAGGCAGAACTCCTGGGCGTGGCGCAAAAAGTTACTGCGTTGCGAGGTTCAACTGCTCCGCGACATGGCTCAGAATCAACTGCTCCACGGTGGGGGTCACATAGACAAAATCCAGACCCAGCAGCACATAGCCTTCCTGGTTGCCTTCGGCCCGGCCCAGCAGCCGCACGATGGTGGCTTCCAGGGGCACGTATGGCAGAGCTGAATGGATCAAGAACACGCGCGTCAAACGGAGCCCGTTTTCCAGGCCCGCCGCCTGAGACCGGGGAACTTTGACCCCGCAGCCACAGGCACTGATGTTCTGCAGCACGGCATTGGCCAATTCACGGCCCTGGAATTCAAGGCTTACCTCGTATTCCGGCCCCACGCTGAGCCGGTCAAATCGTCGCATTTCACCAACGGGTTCCAAACCAACTCCGAGACACCTGCACCTAGTCTCTATTCATCGTCCGTTCCTGGCCCACCTTGAGGTAACGACACCCCCTGCGAAAACCATTCAACGAGCTAGGATGTTTCCATGAACACACTGTCACTGATCGCCCTTGATGGCCCCAGCGGGGTCGGAAAATCCACCACGGCCAAGCGAGTGGCCCAGCAATTGGGCTGGAACTACCTGGATACGGGGGCCATGTATCGAGTTACAGCCCTGGCCTTGCACCGGGCTGGCGTCGACCTTGCGGACCGCCCAGCCCTGGAAGCACTCCTGGCCTCCCTGCGCATCGAGCAGCGCGGTTCCCGTTCCTTTTTGAATGGCGAAGATGTGAGTGACGCCATCCGCACGCCAGAAGTGACCAAACTTGTGACCCCCGTGAGTGCGGATCCCCGCGTGCGGGAAGTCCTGGTGGAGCAGCAACGCGCCATCGGGGCCACGGGTGGCTGGGTGGTGGATGGCCGAGATATCGGCACGGTCGTATTCACCAACGCCTGTTGCAAAGTGTTCCTCACAGCCAGTGCCGAGGCCCGCGCTCGGCGCCGATTCCTGGAACTCCAGGCCAAGGGTGTGCCCCTGGCCTACGAAGAAATCCTGGCCGACCAACAGCGGCGGGACCATGCGGATTCCACCCGCGCCGTAGCCCCCTTGAGAAAGGCTGACGATGCCCTTGAACTGGATTCCAGCACCATGACCCTCGACGAGGTGGTGGCCTGGATCGTGCGGCATCATCAATCCCATTAACCCCGCATTTGTAGCGGGCGGATGCCGACGCCCATCTTCCGCAGTTGAAGCGTCAAAGCGGGTTCACAGGCCTCGGGGCCCCATTGGAGGATCACATGGAAGGCCCGGGCGCCGCTCCAGGCGGAGGCCGTGTCCTTGAGGATTTTCGCCAGACATTCCAGGTCGTCGTCGGTGGCTCGATCCAGGATGCAATCCGCCTCCAGCAGCAGCAGCGCACAGGGGCCATGGGGCAGCCAATCCAGGTCGTTCAGGCATTCGTCAAAGGCATCCCAGTTCTCCCCGAAATAGGGGGGAAACTGCAGGGCGGCGGCCCATTCGTCAAACAGGTGGCGGGTGGAACCCATCCGCGACCCTCGAAGATGACGGAAAACCGCGTGGTCGTTGTGCCCCAGGGGGGCCAAGGCCTCGAACGTCACGTCGGGATCGGCCTGGATGCCATGGAAACAAAGGTTGGCGGGTTTCTGCAGAGGTTCCAGGTTCATGGCAGTTCCGTGAAGCTGCAGTAGTGGTCGGCGGTGTACCAGGCCCGGCCATCGGACCCCGTCACCAGGCGTTCGGGGCCTCGGTTGCGGCCCGGCACCTTCGGGTAGATATCCCATTCCTGATAGGACACGTGATGGCCCTGAGCATCACTCACGGGCAACTTCTGCTCGCCCCCGCCGCCGTAATTCCCAAAGCGCCGGCCTCCCACTTGGCCCGGAGGTGCCTGCCCGTGGGCGCGCACATAGTCCAAGGTCTCCCGGGCGGCCCGTGGGATATCCCGCACGGCGACCCGTTTGGGGACACATTCGGTCTGACCGCGAGGAAGCGTGATCCCAAAGAGCATCACCCCCAGCAGGGCCAGCCCGCGAAGAAGACGGACCATACGAGACATACATGCCTCCGATTTTCCAAAAGTCTAGGAGCATTCCAAAGCGGAGGGGCAGGAAAAAATAGCTTAAACTTTTTTAGAAAATCTTAGTTGATTATCATCAAATATCGCTTATCTTGAATGACGGAGGCGATACATGTCCCTGCTCCCCCTGACCCAGAAAAGCAACGAAGCCCTGGTGGCCGCCCGCAACCATGCGGTGGAAGCCCAGCATCCCGAACTTCTGCCCCAGCATCTTTTTGCGGTGCTACTGGAGCCGGAACTCGGGTTACGGCCCGTGCTGGAGCAGGCGGGGCTGAAACCAGAATCCATTCAGGCCCTGGCCGCTGCTGCCGAGGAATCCCTCCATCGCCTGCCCAAGGCCGTGGGTGGCGCCGAACCTCAGCCGGGGCCGGCCTTCCGCAACTTCCTGGAACTGGCCAGCGATACGGGGCGCGGCCTGGCGGATCGCTACCTCGCCACCGATGCCATGCTGCTGGCCTTCGCCAATGCACACACCGACGCCAAAAAGACCCTAGAGCGCTTCGGCCTGGATCGCAAAAAACTCGAAGCCGCCATCCGCGAATCCCGCAAGGGTGCTCGGGTGGAGGATGAACAGGCCGAAGAAAAATTCGCCAGCCTCGAAAAATTTGCCAAGGATCTCACTGCCCTGGCCGCGAGCGGCAAGCTGGATCCTGTGATCGGCCGGGACGAAGAGATCCGCCGGGTGCTTCAGGTCCTTTCGCGCCGCACCAAGAACAACCCGGTGCTCATCGGTGAACCGGGCGTGGGCAAGACCGCCATCGCCGAGGGCCTGGCCCAGCGCATCATCAAGCGGGATGTACCCGAAAGCCTCAAGGGCATTCGCCTCATGAGCCTGGATATGGGTGCGCTGGTGGCGGGCACCCAGTACCGTGGCCAGTTCGAGGAGCGCCTCAAGGGCGTCATCCAGGAAATTGAACAGAGCGATGGCAAAATCGTGCTCTTCATCGATGAACTGCATTTGCTGGTGGGGGCGGGGCGCACCGATGGCGCCATGGACGCCGCCAATCTGCTGAAACCCGCCTTGGCCCGGGGCGATCTGCGCTGCATCGGCGCGACCACCCTCGATGAGTACCGCACCCGCATCGAGAAGGACCCGGCCCTGGAGCGCCGCTTTCAACCCGTGTTCGTGGAAGAGCCCAGCGTGGAAGACACCATTTCCATTTTGCGGGGCCTCAAGGAGCGCTACGAACTTCACCACGGCGTGCGCATCCGGGATGGCGCTCTGGTGGAGGCGGCCCAGCTTTCCCAGCGCTACATTGCGGATCGTTTCCTGCCGGACAAGGCTGTGGATCTCATGGATGAAGCAGCCTCCAGCGTGCGCATGCAGATCGATTCGCGCCCCATCGAAATCGATGTGCGTGAACGCAGAGAAATGCAACTGCAGTTGGAGCGCCACGCCCTGACCAAGGAAAAGGATGCGACGAGCCGCGCCCGACTCGCGGAAATCGAGAAGGAATGGGCCGAACTGAACGAAGAACTGAGCCGCCTGCGCAGCCAGTGGGAAACGGAAAAGAAAGCCATCGAGCTCACCCGCGCCCAGCAAAAACGCATGGATGATCTCCGCATCGAACTGGACCATGCCAAGACCCGGGGTGATTACGAGCGCGCCTCCCGCCTGGAATATGGCGAAATCCCGGTGCTGGAAAAACAGATCGAATCAACTTCCCCCGCTGCCAACGCCATGCTGCGCTTGGAAGTGGGTGAAGAGGACATCGCCGCCGTGGTCTCCAAATGGACAGGCATTCCCATGGCCCGGCTGCTGGAGGGTGAGATTCAGAAACTGCTGCACATGGAAGAACGCTTGGCCCAGCGGGTGGTGGGTCAGGATGCGGGGCTGCGCGCCATCAGCGATGCCCTGCGCCGCAGTCGGGCCGGGCTCTCGGATGCCAAGCGCCCCATCGGTTCGTTCCTGTTCCTGGGCCCCACGGGTGTGGGCAAAACGGAAGCGGCGCGCGCCCTGGCGGAATTTTTGTTCGACGATGAAAACGCACTGGTGCGCATCGATATGAGCGAATTCACCCACGAATCCGACGCCACCCGTCTTATCGGTGCCGCGCCGGGCTTCGTGGGCTACGAGGAGGGCGGGCGCCTCACGGAAACGGTGCGGCGGCGACCCTATTGCGTGCTGCTCTTGGATGAAATGGAAAAGGCCCATCCGCGGATCTTCGATCTCTTCCTCCAGGTGTTGGAAGACGGTCGCCTCACCGATGGCCATGGGCGCACGGTGAATTTCCGCAACACCCTCATCATCATGACCAGCAACGTGGGCTCGGCAGCCATCTTCGAGGCGGGCGGTGATCCCGATAAGGCCACGGTGGAAATCCAGGAGGCCCTGCGAGCCTATTTCCGGCCGGAGTTCCTGAACCGCATTGATGAAGTGGTCACCTTCCGCGCCTTGGATGAGACCGATATGAGCGCGGTGGCCAAGATTCAGTTGGCGCGGGTGGAGGCCCAACTCACCGAAAAGCGCATCGGCCTCGAATGCGGGCCCGAAGCCCTGCATTGGTTGGCGAAGGAAGGCTTCGATCCCCAGCTCGGCGCACGCCCCCTCAAGCGCCTCATCCAGCATGTGGTCGTGAACCCCCTCAGCCGCTTGATCTTGGAAGATCGCCTGCGCCCAGGCACCCTGGCCGTGCTGAAGGTGGAAAACGATAGCCTGAAGGTGACAACGGAAATCGTGCAGTAGGGCTATCCTGGGTGCCCAAGCCCCGGAGTTTTCCATGCGATTTCGCGCCCTCGCACTCTGCCTTACCGCATTCTGTCTTTCCGCCGCCGTTCCCCAGTTCCAGAAGATCGGAAAAGGCCCCGGCATCCTGCTGATCCACGGTTTTGGTGGTAACAAGGAAGTCTGGACCGGCGTGGCCACCGAACTGGCCCGGGATCACACCGTGATCAGCGTAGATCTGCCGGGCAGCGGTGGCAGCCCTGGCCCAACCGTGATCGATGGGCACGCGGAGTTCGGCGCCCTGGGCAAGGACCTGGCGACCCTGGTGCGCAAGGAAGGGCTGGTGCCCTGTCTGATCGTAGGCCATTCCATGGGCGGCCCCATCGCGGCCCGCACCGTCCTCGAAGATCCCACAGCCTTTCGAGGGTTGGCCTTGGTGGACAGTTTTTTGAGCGCCCTTCCTGCGGCCTTCATGGAGCCCACCATCACCGCTCTGGGGAAGGATCCAGGCCCTGCACTGGCGGCCTTCTTCGGGCACGTGTCCACCGGCCCTGCACAGACTGAGAATCTAGTGAAAGAGGCTCTGCGTATCCCAACGCCAACGCTTCAGGCCTATCTCAGGGCCCTGACGTTGGATTCCCTGCAAGGGCGGCATGGGGACCTGCGCCTACCCCTGTTGCAACTGGCGGCGGGCCCCCGGGAACAGGATCCTGCCAAGGAAGCCCAGACCCTGGCCCAATTCGGCTTCAAGGCCTTGCCAGCCTTTCGGATCGTCCACTTCCCCACGGCCAAGCATTGGGTGATGTGGGATGCCCAGGACGGTTTCCTGGTGGCATTGAGGTCATTCGAGGCAGGCCTGGGGCGCTGATCAGGCCATTCCACCCAGTTCCGCCGACAAGGGGCAGTGGCATTCCGGACACACGATGACATGCCCACGTCGGGGCAGCGATGAAACAAAATTCACCCTGGAACGCAGCAGCCTCACCACCTGCACGGTGGTGATCTCCTGTTTGCAATGGGGGCATTTGAGAGGGGCCTCCAATAGGTATTCCGCTTCTCCGAGGGCTGGTTTGGGTGTGAGCGATTCAACCATAGGGCGTGATCCTGTCATGGGTGGGCTGAGCCTAGGTTTCGGTAGACCGCGTGTTTTGCTTGAACCCGAGCAACTCCAGCGGCTCATCTGTGACCGAATACCCGGCCCGGAGAACCGTCCAGGCCTATGCTGATGAAAGGCTAAGGTCCCTTCATGCGTCTCCTGAGAGCCATGACTTTCGCGGATCGTTGGCCCCCTGCCCAAGGAGATTGTCATGACGCTGCACGCACGGGTTTCCCGAGTGGATGACTATTCGGGGGAGCTCACCCAGGCTCTGAAAAAACTCGAAATCGAGCAGAGCCGCGGTGCCCTGGATCGGGATCAGCAGGCGGATTTCCTGGCGGATCTGGGCAAGGCTGTGGAATTGCGGGATCTGCGTCCCATGCGCAACCGGACGGTGCTCGATCTCCTGCTGGCGGCGCTGACGCTGCTGGTGGCGCTGCTACTCCCCAAAGGCTTGGATTTTCGGCAGCCCTTCTTTTTTGCGCTCCTGGGCCTATGCACCCTGAGCCTTGGGATGGCCGGATGGCGCTTCAGCCTCTTCCTGCGTCGAAGCCGTCACGACAAGCAATGGCTCGCGCGCCTGGCTGCAGCCGTGGCTGCGGGCGGCACCATCTTTGACGCCCATTAGACTAGGGCACGTGAATGCGCCCGGAGGCCCCGCCCGTCGGTGGTTGGGTGTGACACCGATTGCAGGCGCCTTCGGGGGCGCTGGCCATTTCTGTGCGTTGGCCATTGCGCAGCACTGCGGCCTTTTTCAGGGGTAAGGCCAGGGCTGCGCCGGTGAAAAAATTCCCAGCGGCGTTGGAAACCAAGGTGGTTTCCACATCATTGGCATCCGTCAGAATCACCGAAACCCCCGCCAGGCCGCTGCCGGGATCCGCCATCGCCGAAGCGAAGACCGTGCCTGCCGCGGAAAAGGGTGCTTCCCGGGCGGACCCGCCGGACTTGTGGCAGGCCACACAGTCCTCACCCGGGGCCATGAAGGCGTTGTTTTTATCATCACCCTCACCCCCACAGGCAAGGGCACAAGCCAAGATTGGGAGTGCCAGAAAGCGGTACTGTTTCATGGGCAGGTCCTTTTTTGTCACAGGGCTAGGATAATCGCGCCCAAGAGCCATGGAGAACGTTTCGATGATGCACACCCCAGCCGGATCCTCCACGGAGCGGTACGCCCGCACTTCGCGCATGTTTCTAGCGACCATGGCGTTGGCCCTCTTTGTGGGCTGTGGTTTCTTCCGTCCGACTCCCACGCCAATCCGCACTGTGCGCGCTCAGCAGGTGCCCGGCGCGCATACCTTGATTGTCTTCCTGCCTGGCCGTGGCGGTGACCCGGAGGACTTTCAGCAGCAGGGCTTTGAACAGATCGTGGCCGAGGCCGGCATCCACGCCGATACCATCGCCGTGGATGCCCATCTCGGCTATTACCGCAACCGCACGGTGGTCACGCGGCTCCAGGAGGATGTGATCCGACCCGCTCGCGCCGCCGGGTACGATCGCATCGTGCTGGTGGGAATTTCCATGGGCGGCCTGGGTGCCGTGCTCTATGCCAAGCAGCAACCCCAGGACATTGCCGCCGTGGTGCTGATCGCGCCTTTCCTGGGGGACAAGCCCGTGCTGGAGGAAATTGAGCGAGCGGGGGGACTTCGTTCCTGGATTCCACTGGAGCCTCTGCCCGAGGGGGACTATCAACGCGAGCTCTGGCAATGGCTGAAGGGTTACACCAACCCACAGGCAACGCGCCCGCCCTTGTACTTGGGATTTGGCACCGAGGATCGCTTCGCCCAAAGCCATCGCCTCCTGGCGGCGGCCCTCCCGTCCACCCAGGTCTTTCCGGCACCCGGCCAGCACACCTGGGAGCCCTGGCGCGAGGTGTTCCGGCAGATCCTCATGGCTGGCGCAACAACGCCACCTAAGTAGCCTTTGCTTCGGCCTCCACCCGATCCAGCAAGGCTTCCAGATCCCCAAGCTCGGTGCAGGGATTGATCAGGGTGGTACGCAGCCAGGTCTGGCCCGCAAGTTTCGTCTTCACCAGGTAGAAGGAACCCTCCTTCACGATGCGTTCCCGCACCTGGGACTGGAATGCCTCGGCATCAGCGAGATGAGGTGGCGCATAACGGAAGCAGAGAATGTTGCAATCTGGCTCCGTAGCCACGGCCCAATGGGGTCGAGCCTGGATTCGCTGGGCGAAGCGTTGCGTCAGATCCACCATCTGTTCGACATAATCGGCAAAGAAAGCGGTGCCCATCACCTGCAGTGAGGCGTACACCTGCAGCCCCAGCATGCGCTTGGTGCATTCCAGAGTGCGCTGGGCTAGGTCGTACCAGGTTTCTCGGGGGTCGGCGCCAAACAGATAACTGGCGGACTGGCTGAACGTTTCGAAGGAACGATCCCCTTCGCGAAACAGCACCAAGGTCGCCAGGGCGGGCGTGAGCATCACCTTGTGGGCATCCAGCACCAGGGAATCCGATCGCTCCAAGCCCTTCAAGCGGCCGCGCAAACCATCGGAAAGGGCGAGGCCGCCACCGTGGGCGGCATCCACATGGAACCAGACGCCGAATTCCGCGCAGAGATCTGCAATGGCCTCCAGCGGATCGATGGCACCGGTGGCCGTGGAGCCTGCCGAGGCGGCGACGGCGATTATCGTTTGGCCTTGGCGTCGCGCCTGCTCGAGCGTGGCTCGCAGGGCATCAGGCCGCATTCGAAAGGCCCCATCCGTGGGCACCACATCCACGGCCTTGGCTCCGAGGCCCATGACCTGGGCGGAACGGCGGGCGGAGTAGTGGGTTTGATCCGAGCAGATGAGCCGCAGCTTGCCCCCTTCGCCCACCCCTTCTTCCCACACATCCCAGGGCGCCGCGTGCTGGCGCGCCGCCAGCATCGCTGTGAGGTTGCCCGCGCTGCCGCCATGGGTGAGAAACCCATCGGCACGCTGGGGATCATAGCCCACGCGCCCGGCAAACCATTTGGCAAAGCCCCGCTCCATGGCCGTGGAGGCGGGCCCCATCTCGAAAATGGCGGTGCCATTGTTGAGAAAGGCCCCCACGAAATCCACCAGGGCGCTCCAGGGCAGCGGTGATGTCACCTGGTGCCCCACGTAGCGGGGATGATGCAACTGGTTGCTGGCCGCCAATACTTTTTCCAGCAACGCCAGGGGCTCACCTCCGGGTTGTGCGGGAAAATTCCCGGGCCAGGCAAGGCAAGCCGCCTCGGGCGTGAGGTCAGGCAACACGGGGCCCTCCCGGCGGTGGACCTGGGCGAGCTGGGCCGCCAGGCGATCCACCACCCCGTGACCCAAACGCCGGAAGGCCTCGGGGTCGAAGGCGGCAGTGAGGGCAGGGTTCATGTCGTTCATGTGCCCAGAATGCCAGGAACCACCCATCGAAAAACAACCTGCCCCGTTCGCAAAGAAGATTCCTCGACACAGCGCCCCGCTCAAATCATCCAACCCAGGACCGCCACCCTGAAGGAGCTCCCATGGACCGCCGCACAATGATCGGAACCCTCGCGACCGGTGTGGCCGGAGCCGCGCTGACCGGAAAGCTCGATGCCATGGAAACCTCCAAAGCGGGGCCCGTGGGGGACCCACTGGCCGATTACGCGCCCCGCCCCTTTGAGTTCGGCAGCGGTCTGCCGGGCCTGAGCAAGGACCTGCTGCTGGAGCACCTCTCGCTTTACAAGGGCTATGTCACCCGAAGCAATGCCCTGTTGAAGGATCTGCTTGTCGCCGAACGGGAAGGCAAGGCCGGGGCCATGGTGCAGGAATTGCGGCGCCGCCTCGGCTTCGAGTTCAGTGGCATGCGCATCCACGAATGGTACTTCGAGGGCCTTTCCGCAACCCCCGGCAAACCCACTGAAAACCATCCTCTCCACAAACAGATTGCGGCGACCTGGGGCACGTGGGATGCCTGGTGGGCCGCCTTCAAGGCCACCTGCACCATGCCTGGCATCGGCTGGGCGGCCCTGGTCAGGGATCCCACCACGGGCCGGTTGATGAACGCATGGTTCCAGGATCACGAAAATGCCATTCCCGTGGGCACCCATCCGATCCTGGTGGTGGATGTCTGGGAACATGCCTATGTGAAGGACTTTGGCGCTGCCGGCCGCGGAAAATACGTGGATGCCGTGAAACCCCTCATCGATTGGAAGGCCGTGGAGCATCGGTTCTAAGGCAGCTCCTTCATTTGTTCCTTGACGGCCACCCCACCTCCAGGCTGAACTCACGGTGACCCGTGTCCTGGAAAGGCGAAGCGGCTCCCTTTCCCCCGAGGCCACGCCATCCCCCGACCCATCACCCTCCAGCATCGCGCTGAGTTCAGCCTTTTTTGGGTGCTGGAGCATTCGCTGCGCCTGCTGCCCTGGCGGGTGGTGCGGGCTCTGGGAAGCGCCATGGGCGGCTTGATGCATCGGGTGGATGGGCGCCATCGCCGGATCGTGGTGGACAACCTGCGGCAATCCAACCTGGGCCTGGATGAAGCTCAGGTGCAGCGCACCGCCCTGGCCTGTTTCCACCATTACGGCGCCCTGTTCCTGGGAGCGGTGCTGCTGCTCAACATGAGCCGGGAAGAGGTGCAGCGGTGGATCCGAGTGGATGGCTTCGAGCATTGGGATGCCGCCCAGGCAGCGGGCAAAGGCTTCATCATCCTCACCGCCCACTATGGCCATTGGGAGGCCATGGCCATGGGGCTGGCCGTGAGTGGACGGCCCGTGGCCGCCATCGGGCGAAGGTTGAACAACCCGCTGCTGGAAGCCAAGCTGCTGAACTTGCGCACGCGCCTGGGGAACCGGGTGATCTACAAGGAAGGCGGTGTGCGGGATTCCATCAAGGAGCTGCGCGCGGGTAATGGCACGGGTTTTCTAATGGACCAGGATGCCTCCATTCGCGGAGTGTTCGTGCGTTTCATGGGGCGCTGGGCCTCCACTCACGCCTCCGCCGCACTGCTCGCCGTGAAATACCAGGTGCCCGTGCTCCCGGTGTACAGCTGGCCCAATGGGGATGGCACTATCTCCGCGCGCATCTTGGCACCCCTCGAATTGCCTCGCACCGGCGACATGGCGCAGGATGTGTGGACCGCCACCCAGCTCATGACCTGGTCCCTGGAAGCCAAGATCCACGAGGATCCCCGCTGGTGGTTCTGGTTGCACCGGCGCTTCAAAACCCTTCCCAGCGAATCCCTGCCCCTGCCGCCCCAGGCCTGGCAGGACGCCATCCAGCACTTGGCTCCGAAACCTTAACCCGCCGCCACCGGGGGTTCAGGCTCGGGGCTGCGCAGGCTGTACCACAGGATGACGCCCAGAATCACCACCGCCCCGGCCAAGGCTGACCCGCTGGGGCGTTCGCCCACACCAAGAAACACCCAGATGGGATTGAATACCGCCTCCAGCATGCTGATGATCATGGCGGCCGTGGCGGAGATGTAGCGCATGCCGGCCGAAAAAATCAGGTAGGCCATGCCGAGTTGGAAGATCCCCAGGAAGGCCAGTGCGGCCGTCTGCCCCAGGCTGAGACGCACCATGGGCAGGGCCAGGGGCAGGCAGATCAGGGCCACCGCCACGTTGCCCAGCACGATGGCACCGGCGGGGTTGCGCCCGGGTTCATGCTCCCGTTTCCATTTCAGCAACAGGGAAAAGGTCGCTAGGCAAAGCCCGGAGAAAATGCCCAGCAGATTGCCCACCAGGCCGCCACGTTCCATGCGTCCCCCGAAGAAGAGCGCCATGCCGCCCAGGCAGGCAGCCACGGCCCAGAGGTCCCGACGTTGGAGCGGGCGGTGGAAGAGCCAGGGTTCCAGGAACACCAAATAGATCGGTGCTGAGAACTGCAGGAATATCGCATTGGCGGCGGTGGTCAGCTTGGTGGCCACCACAAAGGAGATCAGCACACCGGCGTAGCTGGCTGCGCAGGCCAGGTCGATGGGCTGAAACCCAATTCCGCTGGCCTGGCCGCGCAGGCGCATCACCGCGAGCATGGTCAGCGCCGCCACCAGGGAGCGCCACAGGGCGATGGGGAAAGGCCCCAGGGGCAGCGACTTGATGAAGAGCCCGCTTGTGCTCCAGAGCACCGCGGCTGTGGCCACGTACACGAATCCCTTGGTACGGGGGGCAAGGGCATGGACAAAACGAGTGGGCAACGGGGCTCCAGGTAGGACACGTCCAAGGTATCAGCCCGGCTCAGCGCAGGGACACGTCCCGTCCGCGCCAACGGTTGACGCCCTTCACCCGATCCCAGGTGGCCAAGGCTATGGCGCCCAGGGTGGGCACCACGGCCAGGGGCCACAGGGCCCAATGCCAATCCAGGGGCACCCCCGAAAAGCGATGCTGGGCCAGACCGATCATCGGCGTGACGGCCAACCACAGCAAAAGGCCAGCCCAGCCATGCCCCACCAGAGCCAGCCAGAACGGGGCCGTGAACAGCGTGGCCACCAACAGGAACAGGATCGGCGCCAGCACCAACATCCCAGGCAGCCCCAGCACGTTCTTGCGCAGGCTGGCCACCAGTTCCCGGAAACCATGGGCCGGTCGCAACCAAAGATGCGGTACCCCGGCAGCCAAGGCATTGCCATAGCCCGCCCGCTTGAGCCGCAGGGCCAGACCCACATCATCAATGGCCGTCATGGGCGCTGCCGCATGGCCTCCGATGGCATCGTAGGCCGCGCGCCGCACCAGGATGAAGGCCCCGGCCCCAAAGGCGAATCGGCTGGTGGGATCCTGGACACGCCGGGGCGATACGCCCCACAAAATCAGGAGAAAGGCCACGGGAATGGCGATGCGTTCCCAGAATCCGGCCACCACCATGGCGGGCCAAAGGGCCAGGAAATCTCCGCCCTGGGCTTCCAGGTGCGCAAAGGCTCGCCGCAGGAGATCGGGTTGGGCGTGAATATCCGCATCCACAAAGAGCAGCCACTCCGCCGCACGGGCCTGGGGCTGCTGGATGGCAAGGTGCAGGGCGTGGTTCTTGCCCAGCCAACCAGGGGGCAGCACCTCGTTGCGCAGCACACGGAGGCGCTCGGGAAAGGCGATTCCCCTGGCCTTCAGCAGGGCCGCACTCCCATCGGTGGAGCCATCATCCACCACCACGATGTGCAGGCCAGGGATGTCCTGCTGGAGCCAGGAGTCCAACGCGGAGCCCACTTCCTGGACCTCGTTCCGCACGGGCATGCAAAGGCAGACCGTCGGGACGGTATCCCCCTGTAGCGGTTCACGCAGATCCCGCATTTGCCTGACCCGGTCCACCGTGAGCCACCATTCCACCGCCACGAGCCCCAGCAGCAGGCAGGGAACCACAAGGGAAACGCTGGGCAACACCATGGTTCAGGCTACCGCGCTTGCTATTTCTTTTTCTTCGCAGGTTTGGTGCTGCCTTTGGCGGGTGCAAAGGCCAATTTGCCCTGGCGCAGGCCCTCGAGCTTGGCCGGGATCTGCACATTGGCTGGCTCCAACACCAGGAGGCGATGCAGGAAATCGCTCTGGTCCTTGGCAGTGGGGTACTTGGCGGCATTGCCCTTATCGGCCAGGGCTGCCGTCACCCATGCGGTGGTGCCGGTTTTTCGCTTGGCCGTGTTGAAGGTCGCCAGGGCGTCCTTCTCGGCTTTCATGGTTTTTTCGAGGTTCTGCTGGGCCTCCTGGAGGCCTTGGATATCGCTGTTCAGGTCCTTCTTGGCGCCCGTGACAAAGGCCACGGATTGCCGGGTGCGCGCGATCAGTTCCTCCTGTTCTTTGATGGACTGCTGGATTTTCAATATTTCCAGAGGATTGCTTTTGATGTTCTTGACCGCGTCGACCAGTTCCTTGATCTGGGCCGCCTTCTCCGCTTTGAAGGCCTCGGCATCGGCACTGACCTTGAGCAGGCTCTCCACCGTGGGCTGAGCATGCTGGTTGTAGTTGGCCTGATTTTCCTGGGCGATGGCTAGGCCTTTCCCCAGGGCCTGCTGCGCGTCTTCCCAGGCCCCCGCCGCCGTCGCCGCCCGCGCCTGGAGCAGGTGCATGCCAGCCAGGGCCCGGTAGTTTTGGGTGCTCCGCTGCAGGGCGGCAAAGGAACCGCCTTCGCACGGAGGTTTGGCCGCAGGCAGGATGCCTTTGGCCCGATCCAGGGCAATCTTGGGTTGGAACACCTGGATCAGCCGGTCCACTTCTGGCGCCGCCGCCTGGAGCACAGGTGCCAAGTCCTGGGTCTGGGCCTGCAGGAGGAGGGCGGGAAGAAAGAGCATGGAAGCAAGGCGCATGGTGGGTTCTCCAGAGAATGGAAGCAGCTATCCAGCCTTTCGATTCCGGACACAGCGGAGTCGTTATAAAGCGTTGCCTCTCCAACCCTTCACTTCGCCAACTTGGCCTTAAGAGCGGCCACATCATCTGGCGTGAGTTCCGGTTTCTCGGTAACCATCAAGCGGTGCATCACGGCCTGGGGATTGTCGAGATGAGGTAAGCCCTTGGCGTGTCCCAGTTCGTGCGCCAGCACGCGCACTAGGCCATCGTGACTGGGGAAATGGTAGATGGTGATGGTGCGGCGGGTGCCCTTCTGCTCGTAGATGCCTTCGGAAAACTCCGGTCCAAGCTGACTGCCAGTGTCGCGATAGTTCACCAGATCCAGATTGTGGTTCGAGGCGATTTCGTTGATGACCACCGCCATGCTTTGCAGGGTTTCGATGGCCGTTTTCAATTCCTCCTGACGGCGCACCAAGTCCTCTTTCTTAATGGCGAGCTGTCGTTGCTCGGCTTCCAGTTGGCGGGCGGTGGCTTCCTCCACACCCCCGCGTTGGCGGGCCGTTTCCACCTGCCGATTGAAGGTGGCCACACGGCTGTTGTGGTCGGCGAAATCCTGACTCAGCCCGGAACTTTTGAGATCGGATTCACGCTTGAGGGTTTCAAAGTGGGCTTTGAGTTGATCGTACGAGCCCTTGGTGTTTTCGATCTTGAAGCTCAACCCCTTCATGCGGTCCGCGGCTTCCTGGCGGTAGTCGTACACGAGGTTGATTTCCACCACGCCCTTGGCGTCGGCCCGAAAAACATCCCTGGACACAGCCTGTTTCCATAAAGAAGCGGCCTGGGCCACGGCGCCGGAGAATTCCTCCCGACTGAGCCCGAACCGTGGATCCACCCCACCGATGCGATAGGTGAGCGGCCCTCTCACCCCGCGCTGCTGCCGCTCGTAGACCAGCAATGCACCGATCAGCAGCGCCATCAAAAGCGGAATCCGCCAGAACCGAAAGGAAGCGGCGGATGCGGTGGGGTTTCCCAGAGGTCGGGGCATGGTCCCACCAGCATACCGGGGCCAAAATGCGAGCGCGCCTCGATTGAAACCCGAACCTGCGCGATGATGCAACATGCTTTCCGCAGCCCTCGACCATCTCCGCGAAATCCAGGAAACGCCCTGGGAAAAGGTGACGCTGCTAAAACTGCTGGGTGCCCTTGCAGCCATCGCGCTGGTGCTCGGGGTGTACCTTGTGAGCGAGGATGGCTGGGTTCCCCTGCTCGATAGCCTCAATTTGGTTTTTCACGAGGCCGGGCACCCGCTCTTCAGCCCCTTTGGCGAAACCCTCCACATCCTGGGCGGCACCCTCATGCAGTTGCTGGTGCCCTTCGCTGTGCTCGTCACCTGTTGGCACAAACGCCAGGCCATCGGTGCGGCGCTGGCCGGAACGTGGCTCTTCCAGAACGGCTTCAACATCGCCCGCTACATGGCCGATGCCCGCGAACAAGCCTTGCCCCTGGTGGGCGGCGGCGAACACGACTGGGCCACGCTGTTCGGGAACTGGGGTGTGCTGCCCAAGGATCTCGCCTACGCCGCCACCGTGCGCCACCTAGCGTGGGTGGGCATCCTGGCGTGCAGCGCGTGGCTGGTCTGGCGGTGGTTCAGGGGCAGCGACTGAATTGCTTGATTCAGGTTTTCCCTTTGCGGGCAGGTCTTGCAGGGATCTTGGTACGAAGATCGATGAGTATTTTCATTTGTTCTAGATTTTCCTGAAATCCTTTCCTCTGAAAGGGTTCAGGTGAAAGTCGAATGGCCGTTTCCATGGTTGTAACGGCCTCTTCGTAATGTTTCTGTTTAAAGGCCTCCATACCGCTGCGGTAAATCCTGTCAGCCTCCTGGAAATCCATGGCCTTAAGCTGGCTATTGGCAAGGGTGGCCAATTTAGGGTCCACGTTCTGTTCGGCAACTTGGTGGAGGAGCATGCGAGCCATGTCCCTTTTGGAGGCCCGCTCGTAAAGGATGGCCAAGTTGCGTTTAAGTTCAAATTGCCCTGGTAGGAGCTGACACGCCTTTTCCAGAAGCGCGAAATCCTCGCTAACAGGTTGTTCATTCATCAACACAAGGGTGGTCAACATGGGGAGCACATCCGGGTTGGGGCATCCCAGCTCCAAGGCTCGAACCAAATGGGCACGCGCAGTGAATAGGTCTGCTCGCACACCCTCCTCGGAGGCTTGATCAGTGGCATTTTTGGGGGAAACGCTCCTTAGATAGTGAGTCATCCCCGCAAAAAAATGCACAATGGCATCATCCGGATGCCCAAGGGATGCCTGCTCAAAATTCGGCACAGCATCTGTATGTTTGTTTTCCATCAGGGCGAGAATACCCATGCCCAAATTGCCCGAAAAACTTTTTGGATCAAGGGCGAGCGCCGCTTTGAAGTGCTCTCGCGAGCGTTCCTGAAAGGCCCTGTTATTGGAAATCAGCAACAGCCCCAACCTTCCCAGAGCCTCAGGGCGGGGTAGCTCACTGAAAGAAAATGATGGGTCGGCCACCAAATTCTTAAAGCTGACGATCCAAGTGGAAATGCTTTTCCTAGAATTCAGAAGCCTCAGGTAATCCTTCAACTCTTTATCGAGTGCCTCTGATGCCCGGCCAAAAGCGCGTTGATAGGATTCCTCCAACGACCTGCCTGAGCGGATCAGATCCAGATATTTGCCTAATTCGGCCCTTTTCTCGTCACCACCTGTCATCAGATAGTCGGTGAGAAGCCAGGCCGAGGCATAAAACTTCGAACGTTCAGGTTCGTCGCTATATTCCGGGGATTGTTGGGAAACGGCCAGAATTCTTGAAACGGACATGATGCCGTTGGTATAGAGCGTTGGCAAATAATGGTTTGGTGGCCCACCCAGAACAATCTCGTTTCCATCAATGCGCATGGTCTGGAAGAAACAGGCCAAGCCCTCATTCAACCAGGCAGGCACTCCCGGAAAATTGCCAGCCAGAAACTGATGAAGGTACTCGTGGTAGGCGATTTCGGTCGACTGTGACGTACTAGATTCCATGGCGATGTAGTAGCCATCCATGTGAATCACGAAAAATCCATCAATGCCGGGCTTCTCGCAGTAGGACTTGAATCCATTCGCGCTAGAAAACAAGTAAATGTAGCTTGGCAACTGCTGCCGCACTTGGATCCGACTCTTCTGAAGATCTGGAGAAATGATCTTGAGAATCTCCTGGAGGATTTCAAAGGATCGGGCCAACTCCAAAGTTTCTTTTTCGCTGCCGTCAGTCACAAAATAGAAGTGGGCGCTGCGTCCTTGAAACCATTTTTGTTTTTCAGGCGGAAGCTCGGCCTGGCAACACCAAGCCACCATCCACCCAAGGCACAAGACCCTGAGCAGACTGCCAGTACCATAGGACCTCACAACTTGCCCGAAGGGCGCTTGGAGGCCTTGGTCTCCCTATGGGCGAGGAATTTGTCTGCCATCGAAATATTCAGCTTAAGGTTCCGGACAATCGCGGCGTCTTGGGGATTTAGAGCCAGGGCCGTGGCGTAATCGTCCCTTCCCTCTTTGTATCGCTTCAACCCGAAGCAGGCCCGTCCCCGATTGCACAAACCCTCCATGAGTCGAGGGTCGAGGGCCACAGCCTGGGCTGCGGCATCGTATGCCTCCTGGTACTTTCCGTGTTCATTGTAACAACAGGCCAAATCCGCCCAGTTCATGGCGCCTTTGGGAACCAGGTGTACTGATTCATTGAGGGCCAATTCCGCGTCGTCATAGCGTCCAAGCTTGGCCAAAGCTTGCCCCTTGAGGCCCAAGTAAGCACCACTGGTCGGGTATCTATCGACTAGCACTTCGGCAATTTCTAGAAGGGTTTTCCAGTCCGACAAGGCCTGGGCTTCGTTGCTTGCCTCTAGATAAGCCGTAATGTCACCCTTCTTCCCTCCTTCACAAAACCAGGCGAGCGCCTCGGCGTGCCTGCCCAGTTCAGACAAAGCCTTCCCTTTGAAATGGGTCAGAAACGGATTGGACCCGGGCTTGCCTAGGAGGACGGTGACTTCGCAAACCTCCAGGAGCCGTGCCCAGCGCCCGGAACGTTCAAGGGATTCCAACCAGAAATAGCTGCGTTCCAAGCGTTGTTTTTGAGGCAGGGCTTCCAATTCATCGGCAACGGCGGCCCAATTTTTGGCCTTCCTCAGTTCATTGATACGCTTGTCCACGACCTCGGGTTTTTCCGTTGGTGCTGGGGTCGCAGGTTGGAGAGAAAGTAGCAGAAGGAGTGCGGGTGCAAGCATCGGCAGAAATATCCAAGTGGTTTATACGCGACTATATCATCTGAACACTGGTCCCATTTCCTCGCTTCAAACCCTGAACGTATCCCCACGCCAGATGCGGATGCGCTTCTTGATGGCTTCGCTACTGAGTTTTTCATCCAGGGCTTGTTGGACCAGCACGGGCAATTCCTCATCAGAGGCGAAGCGGAGTCCCACGAATTGACCAGGGGTAAGTTCGCGCAAACGCACATGCCAGGCTTCTGGCATCAGAGCCCTCATGCGTAGCGTTTCTTCCAGGCGGATGATGCGATCCTGCACGCGCAGGGCGTAGATCCGCACCCGCAGCATGAGGATCAGCAGGCCGAGCGAAAGGACCACACCCCACACCGAGGCCAAATCAAAACGGCGCACCGCCAGGATGCAGGCAATTACAAAGGCCGCCGTGAGCAGACCCATGGCACCCACGTGGAACCAGAGATCAAAGCGGCGATGGGTGGCGTAGGACTGGGGCTTTTTTTCGGGCATGGCAAACCTCGCTCAGGATTTGGGACGGAAGGCTTTGATGACAGTCTCGTTGGTTTCCAGCCGGGGACCGCCGATGAGATCCACGCAATAGGGCACGGCGGGAAAGACCGCCTCCAGACATTCCCGAATGGACTTGGGCTTGCCCGGCAGGTTGATGATCAAGCTCTTTCCACGTATGCCCGCGGTCTGCCGCGAGAGGATGGCCGTAGGCACGTACCGCAGGGACACGGCGCGCATCTGCTCCCCAAAGCCCGGCATCATTTTTTCGCATACGGCCTCCGTGGCTTCGGGGGTGACATCCCGAAGGGCCGGGCCAGTGCCGCCCGTGGTGAGCACCAGACAACAACCTTCGTCATCACAGAGCACCTTCAGCGTGGCCTCGATCTGCGACCCTTCATCGGGGATCAGGCGGTAGCAAGCCTCCCAGGGACTGTTCAAAAAATCTGTCAGCGTGGCCTGGATGGCGGGCCCGCTGAGATCTTCGTAGGTTCCGGCGGAGGCCCGGTCTGACACGGTGAGAATGCCGATGCGTGGAGTCATTTCCCTAGGATGACCGAAAACGAACAGGGCGCCCACGGGCGCCCTGTTTGGGGGAACAAGGCGGCAACTACTCCTTGGCCGCTTTCTTGGGCTTCTTCTCGGTGCCCTCTTCCTTCTTGGGCTTCTTTTCGGCCTCTTCGGTCTTCTTGGGGGCCTTCTTGGGCTTGGCTTCGACCGTTTCAATGGGTTCGGCTTCCGGGGCTTCCGCCGCCTTCACGGCATCGGGGTCGCCACCTTCCTGATCTTCCAGGTCGCCACCCTCCATGCCGCCCGCATCGAAACGGGCCACGGGCGCGCCGGTTTCACGCTTGCGCTCAAGTTCCATGAGGGCCTGGAAGGCATCCTTCTCGAGCAACTCTTCCTTGACGGTGGCACCGGCCAGCAGCTTTTCGAAAATCTTTTCGGTGCGCACCCGGCCCTTGATCTCCGTGGTGGCGCCGCGCTTTTCCAGATCGGCCTTGAAGGGCTCAAAGGCCTGCTGCACGCCGTGTTCTTCCATGAGGCGACGGATTTCGCCGTCGATTTCCTCTTCCGTCACCTGGATATCTTCCGTGTTGCCGATGGCCTGGAGCAGGTAGCCGCTGCGCACCGCGCGCTCGGCTTCGTTCATGCGGCTCTGGCGATAAGCGCTCCAGTTGACCTTGCGGGGATCCACACCCTGGCGGGAAATCTGGTGGGCAAACTCGTTGCAATAATCATCGAGTTGCAGGGCCACCATGGAGGCGGGCACTTCGAAATTGGCCGCATCCAGCAGGGTATCGAGCAAGGAAGTCTGCAGGCGGGACTGGGCATCGCGCTCGGCGGCCTCTTCCAGATCGCCCTTCACAAAGCCTTTCAGGGCCGCCAGATCGGCGTAGTCACCCAAATCCTTGGCGAAGTCGTCGTTCAGCTCAGGAATTTCGCGGGTGCGCAGGTCCTTCATGCGGGCTTCGTAGACAACGCCCTTGCCTGCCATGGCCTTGTTGGGATCTTCGCTGGGAATGGTGATGGTGAAGGTCTTGGTGTCATCCACCTTCATGCCGATTAGTTCCTTGTCGAAGGGACGCTCGGCGGCCAGCTGCACCACTTGATCCTTGAACTCCTGGGCCTTCATGCCCTGGGGCTTGACCTTCACATCGAAAGTGGCGATGTGACCTTCGGCAGCGGCATCTTCCACCGGGGTGAACTTGGCGGCCTGCTGGCGCAGCCCGTCGAGGTGTTCAAGAATGGCGGCTTCGTCGATGATCCGCTTTTTCTTGGTGAGCTGGATGCCCTTGTAGTCGGGCAGGAGCACTTCGGGGGCCACATCGTAGTGCAGGTGCAGGTGGCCTTCATTGCCTTCCTGAAGATCGACCTTTTCCACCGCGGGCTGGGAGATGGGCTGGGTGCCCGCCTCGGCAGCGGCGCTCCAGAAGTAGCGTTTCACAAGGTTCTCGACCACTTCACTGTAGATTTCGCGCTGGTAGCGGCCCATGAGCACATCCTTGGGGGCCTTGCCGGGGCGGAACCCGGGAATGCGCACCTTGGGGGCGATCTTGGCGACGACCTTGCTGAACTCCGCACTTACCTCGGGGATCGGCACGACGAGTTCGAGGGATTTACGGGTGCTGGAGTGGTGCGTGAGGTTGACCTGCATGGGTACTCCTGAAACGTAGGGGTGTCGGGCCTGGACAAACGGGGAGGGCACCTTGCACTCCCCGTTGGTTTGGTGCGAACGGCGGGACTCGAACCCGCACGGCGATTAACCGCTGGAACCTAAATCCAGTGCGTCTACCAGTTCCGCCACATTCGCAAGTTGTCAATTATCGTGGTGCGCCCGGAGCGATTCGAACGCCCGACCCTCAGGTTCGAAGCCTGATGCTCTATCCAGCTGAGCTACGGGCGCGCACGAACCTGAGATTCTACCTTGGAACAGGGTCGGGTTCGAGCATTGATTCAGGCTGGATAGAGCGCCAGATGTTAATGCTCTATCCAGCTGAGTCCCGCCTATCACATCGCGCACTGCGCGATGCTCCCACTCGCTTCGCTCGCGGAGGCGGGTCCCTTGGGCGCGCACGATCTCCCTCTACCTTGGAACAGGGTCGGGTTCGAGCATTGATTCGGGCTGGATAGAGCGCCAGATGTTAATGCTCCTCCGGCTATCGCGCGCATGCGCGCTCCCACTCGCCCTGCTCGTGGAGCCGGAGCCTCCCAGCTGAGTCCCGCCTATCCCATCGCGCACTGGGCGATGTTTCCGGGCCGATCAAAGGGCTAGGGTTGGAGGCTCCAGGCGTCTTCGACGGCGTTGCGGCGCAGGGTTATCAGCTCTTCGTGGGTGAGCCCGAGGCCTTTGGCGGCTTCCCATTCGCTGGGGATCGTGCAGGGCATCACGCCGGGATCGTCGGTGCCCAGGGCGCAACGGACGCCCGCACGCAACATTTGCGGGAGGGGGTGAGGGCCAAGGTCCGGCACCAGGGCACGGTTGGAGGTGATGCAGACATCCACGGGAATCTTGCGGTCGGCAAGCAGTTCAAGGATTTCCGGATGCGCGGCGGCGTGCACGCCATGAACGATTCGGCTGACCCCGGCCTCCAGGATCGCATCCCGCACGTTGGTGCCTGGGCCGTTTTCGCCCGCATGGGCCGCCAAACGCAGGCCGTTTTTCCGGGCGCGCTCAAAGACTTCCGCCCATTCCCGGAAGGGAACCCCCTCGATGCCGCCGGTGGAGAAGCCGATCACCCATTCCGGCAGGTTCCCCAGCACCAGATCGAGCACCGCATGGCCGTGGGCAACGCCAAAATGATTCACGGCATCAAGAATGACGGCCACCTTGACACCCTGCGCCCGGGCCTCGGCGATGCCATCGTCCATCCCCCGCCACAAGTCATCCAAGGAAAGCAGCTTTTCGTGGGCGCAGAGGTAGTGAGGGCTCACCCAGAGATCAATTCCACGGGGCATTCCGACTTCTGGTGGTGGGAGTCGGCGCAGGGCGGCGCGAAGAATTTCCCGCGCGGCTTCGGCGCTGCGAAGAAAGCCACAGGAAAAAAAGAAAGCGGGAATGAACCCCTCAAAGGGGATCGTTTCTGTGCGCCAGAGCGCTTCGAGCGTGGCTGGGATCGGCTTGCCTTCCAGCGCGGCCTGCTGGCGCACCCACGCGGCATCCAGGCTGCCCTCCAGATGGGCATGCCGATCCACCGAGGGTGGCAGCAAGGTCAGGCCCCCTGACACGAAGCCCTACTCGTCGTAGTCATCCATGTTGAGATCGCCGGGATCGACGCCCTCTGGACGCGCCCCGGTGATGCCGAGCGTTTCTTCCAGGCCCTCTTCACCGATGACTTCGACATCTGATTCCGGTGTGAAATCGTCGTCAATCTGCAATGCGGCCTTTTCTTTCTTGGGAGCCTTCGGTTTGGCCGGCGCGTCCTTCTGGTTGGCGCCGCACTTTGGACAGAGAGCATCCGGCTTTAAAAAGTCGTAGAACTTAGTGTTACACGAGAAACAGTTCCACTTTTTGCCCAACTTGGCCATGATCCCCCCGGAAGCTCCGTCAAAGGACCAAGGATTTACCACACTTTTTTGCGGATGTCATCACGGTCAGCGCGAATTTCAGACCTTCGTGCTCCAAGGCACAGCTCCCAGCAGGGAGACATCATCGTCGCAGAGCTGGTGGACCACGGTCTGGTAGAAGATGCGGTACTGCTCTTCAACGTCGGCTCCGTAGCGTTCTACGAAGGAGGCCTTGGAGCGCTCCAGCTCATCCCGAAGCAGGGCGTAGAGACATTTCTGGGCCTTGCCCTGGGTCACCTTGGCCGGGAAATAAAGTTCGATATCGCCCACCAACACCCGGGCACTGCGCTCAGCGTTGGCGCGGATTTTGGGATCCAGCATCGGGGCGGAGGGCTCGACGACGGGCTCGGGCAGCCGCTGCGTGGGCGCCGAAGGATGGGTCTCTGGGGCTGCGATGGGGGCTGCGGTCCGTTCGTCCTCCCGCTGGCCCGCCTGGAAGGACAGGGCGGCCTCGGCGGCATGGGCCAGGGCCCGCACATGGTGGGGATGGTCGATCACTTGCCGGATGCCGCTATCCACCAGCAGGAGCGCCACCGGCTTCCGCCGGAGCCGCAGGGGCAGGATACGGGCATCGGTGGCCTCGAATCGGCTCAGGGTGCCAAGCAGAGCCAGGTAAGCCGGACCCGTGCGATCGATGCTCGGAACATGGCCCTGGATCAGTTCCGAGAGCTCGGGTGGCGGCACCACTGGCGCGCCCAGGCGCGGCTGGTCGGATTCAAAGCCACGCTGGGCATATAGGGTGGCGGAGTTCTGTTTGACGACAAAGAGCGCGCTCCGCTCCACGAAGGGCTGAAGCCCCTCCAGCAGGTTCTTGAGCACTTCCCCCTGACTGAGGGCGGCTTCGAGGAAATCCAGGGCCACGCCCAGGTCGTGTTCGGTATCCGTGGGGGCATCCGGGAATGGATCCTCCACTTCCGCTGGCCCGGCGACCTCCAGGATCTTCTGCAGCAGGGCATCATCGGGCCGCAATTGGCCAAGACCTTCGTCCCAGGTGAGCAGGATCTGCTCCCGGAGAGAGGCTACACGTTCCTGGATCCAGGTTTGGACCAGGGGTTTGATGGATTCTTTGCGAGGATCTTCCATGGCGGTCCTGGGGTTGCCTCCGAGGGTACTCCAAATTCACGCTGCTGGCATTTCCCGTCTCATGACGCTAGGATCAAGCCGTTTCGGGGAGTCCTCGAATGGCAGATCTTTCAATCCAGGTTCGGGAAGTGGATGGCATGGCGGTGGTGCAGCCCGAGGGCTTCATCAATGCCCATACTGTGCGCCAGTTTGAGGGCGCCCTGGAGGGGCTGGTGAAGGAAGGCAAGTTCACCATCCTGCTCAATTGCCAGAAGCTTAGCTACATCAGCTCCGCAGGGCTTGGGGCCATCATGGGGCTCATTGAAACGGTCCGGGAAAACCAGGGCGACATTCTGTTGTGCAGCCTTCAGGAGAATGTATTCGCGATTTTTGACACCTTGGGGTTCACCCAGCTCTACCGGGTCTTTGGCACCGAAGATGAGGCTCGCCAAGCCCTTGCCGGGAAATCCGAGTGAAAGCCGTCCTCGATCCCGAATCCTTCCGGCTGATCATCCCCAGCCAGACGCGCTACCTGAATCTTGTGACAGGTCTTGCCAAACGCGCCTCCATGATCGCGGGCATGGATGACGCCACTGCGGCCAAGGTCTCCATCGCCGTGGACGAGGCCATCACCAATGTGATCATGCATGCCTATGGTGGTGAACCCGATCACCTGGTGGAAGTGGACCTGCGTTTTGCGTCCACGGCTCTGGAAATCCATATCTGGCACACGGGACGGGGCATCCGCGATGACCAAGTGGTGTTGCCCGATCCCCGCGAATACGTCAAACATCCTCGCAAGGGCGGATTGGGCCTCCTGCTGATGAGTCGCTTCATGGACGAAGTGCATTTCCTGGAAGGCTCGGAGCGCAACGAGTGTTGCATGATCAAGCGCGTGGGCTAGGCGTGGTGAGCAACCCTGAATACGGATCTCCCTTTGATCGTCTGCGGGAACTTTCCCTGCGGATCCCGGAAGGCGCGCAAGAACTCCTGCCCCTGGTGGATTTCCTGGAAACCTTCCCCGAGCAGGTGACCGAAGAGGCCCTGGTTCACCTGGTGGGCGTGACGGCCCTGGGCATCGCCAAGGCAGGTCAAGGCGGACTCTGGGATGGTTCGCGCTGGATCTTTTTGCGGGGCAACGCCGCGCCCTTTCCCACCAACCCTGGGCCCGGCTGGCTCAGCCTGCCCTGGACCTACGGTGAGGAATGCTTTGGCCATCTGGTGGTGCGCACCGCCTGGGCACCGCCCGCCCTGCCCCTGCTCCTCTCCATTTCCGCGCCCCTGCTGGCCTGGCGACGGCTGGAAGCCCTGCGCAGCGATCAGAATCGGGCCTTGGCACTGCAGCTTTCCCGTTTGAATACCCTGTTCGACCTCACCCGCAGCCTGGGCGAGGTGGAAACGAAGGCCAATATCGTCCATCTGACAGCCACTTCCCTGATGGCGGAATTCCTCATCACACGATTGCTGGTGGTGGGCGGAGATGGGACCGTGTTGTTCTCCCGGGGCCTGGGGCAACTGCCTCCCACCCTTTCAACGGACGCCCTGCACCAGATCGTGGAAGAAAAGGAACTGGCCCACGCCATCGAGATGCGGGATCAGGACCACAGCCACGGCTTTGCCTACGCGGGTGAACCCAGCATCGGGAAGCTCAGCGACGAAGACGAACTCTTTTTCCAAACCCTGCTCAACATCACGTCCACCCAACTCACGGCCCTCGAACTGCGGGAATCCCGCATCCAGGCCCTGCGTATGGAAAAAGACCTGGACCTGGCCCGCAACATCCAGCGGCGCATCCTGCCCAAGCAATTGCCTGAGCCGCCGGGATGGCAATGCACCGCCGCCAATCTTCCGTACGAAGCTGTGGGTGGCGATCTGTACGACCTCTGGATGGCCCACCAGGAGGCCGATCAGAATCCTCGGCTCCACATCGCTGTCGGTGATATTTCCGGCAAGGGCCTACCGGCCTCGCTGATGATGACCCAGCTCAGCGCCTTTCTCCGAGCCATGGCCGATCGGCGCGTCAAGGACTGGGGTCGCCTGGCCCATCGCCTGAATGCCCGGATGAACGATATCCGCGACCGCAATCGCTATGCCACCCTCTTCGCCGCCAGCCTCAACCCCGAAAACGGAGATATGCGCTACGTCAACGGTGGCCATAACCCGCCTCTGCTGATCCCAGCGGAGGGCGGCCCGGTCATCCATCTCTCGCCCACGGGCCCCATGGTGGGCTTGCTGCCCGGTGCCACCTTCAGCGAAGGCCACGCCACCATGAACCCTGGTGATGTGCTGCTGATCTTCACGGATGGGTTGGTGGAAGCGGAAAATGCCCAGGGGCAAGATCTCGGCGAAGACCCCCTGATCCATGTGGTGCGGTCCAATCCCACGGCCACTTCCGAAGAACTTTTCGAGCGGATCCTGGTGGACACCTTCCAGCACATGGAGGGTTCCGGGTTCAAGGACGACGTGACCTTGGTGGTCGTGAAACGCAGCGGCATTGCCAACCCCAGTTTGGAGAATCATCCATGAACGGCCTCAAGTCCTTTGTGCTCATCGTCGGAATGACCGCGCTACTGGTGGCCCTGGGCTCCTACCTCTATGGCAACACGGGGGTGGTGCTGGCGCTGGGCGTGGGCCTCTTCCTGAATGGTGTCAGCTACTTTTTCTCAGACAGCATCGTGCTGGCCATGTACCGGGCCCGGGTGGTGGATCAGGCCCAGGCACCCGAGCTCTATGCCATTGTGGCCAATCTGACCCAACGGGCGGGGCTGCCCCTGCCGCGCATCGCCATCATCCCCGATGAAACCCCCAACGCCTTTGCCACCGGCCGCAATCCCGAACATGCGGTCGTAGCCGTCACCGAAGGCATCATGCGGGTGCTCAATCGCGCCGAACTGGAAGCGGTCATCGCCCACGAACTGGGTCATGTGAAGAACCGCGACATCCTCATCGGCTCCCTGGCCGCCGTGCTGGCCCAGGCCATCATGTTCATCTCGCACATGGCCCTCTGGTTCTCCCCCCGGGACGATGAAGGCCGCTCCAATCCCATTGCGGGTCTATTGATCTACATTCTGGGCCCCATCGCCGCCATGATGCTGCAGATGGCCCTCAGCCGCAGCCGCGAGTACATGGCTGATTCCTACTCCGCTCACCTGACGGGTCGACCCGATATGCTGGCCAGCGCTCTGCAGCGTCTCGCGGGCTATAACGCGGAAGTACCTATGCGCAACGCCGAACCCGCCACGGCCCACATGATGATTGTAAATCCTTTGGCAGGGGGCGGTTTTTTCAGTCTCTTCAGCACCCACCCTCCCATGGCTAAACGCATCGAGCGTCTGAATGCCATGCCGGTGGAAGCCCGATAGTTGAGTTGGGCCTCATCGGGCCGATTAGGAAAACAGCACGACGCTGAGCCCGAGCCCGAATGCCCCAGAAAATCGGAAAATTCCAAATCCTGAAAACCCTTGGCAAGGGCTCCATGGGCGAAGTTCTGCTCGCGTTGGATGGCGTGCTGGATCGCCAAGTAGCCATCAAAACCGTGTTGCCGGGCACCAGTTTCGGCGCCGAGGCCCAGGCCCGATTTGTGCGCGAGGCCAAGGCCACGGCGGGGATGAACCATCCCAACATCGTCACGGTGTTCGACTTTGGCGAAGAGGATGGCCTGCATTACCTAGTGATGGAATTCGTGGAAGGCAAGGATCTGGAGTCCCTGATCACCCAGGCTTCCTTGACCAAGGCGGAGCTTCTGGAAGCCCTGGCCCAGACCTGTGAGGCTTTGGCCTACGCCCATGAGCGGAGCATCGTGCACCGGGATGTGAAACCCAGCAATATTCTGGTGACCCAGAACGGCACACGCATTCTCGCCAAGCTCACGGATTTCGGCGTGGCCCTGGTGGATCGCTCGAACCTCACCGATGACGGCGTCTGGATGGGCACCGTGAGCTACATGGCACCAGAGTATCTCGACACCGGCAAGGGCAGCCCCAGTTCGGATCTGTTCGCCGTGGGGGTGATGCTCTACGAGGTACTGACCGGGGGCCGGAAGCCTTTCACCGGGGAAACCACCACGGGCATTCTCAATGCGATCTTGCGGAAATCTGCGGCACCGCTGGCGCTGCAAGAAATCGGCAACCTGTCGCCAGCCATCCTGGAGGTAACCCGAAAAGCCCTGGCCAAATCGCCGGCGGATCGCTACCCCAGCGGAGAAGCCCTCGCCCGCGCCATTCGGGAAGCGGCCACAGCCACCTCAGGCCCTTCGGTTATCTCACCCAAGCCCGCTGTCCCAGCATCGACAGCGCCCATTGTCGTGGGCAAGGGGCAAGGTGCCACCTGCCTCAGCCTCCGGGTGGCCCTTCGTCAGGCTGCGCCTGGGGCTCACATCACCGTGCTGCCTGGCATGTATCGGGAGTCCCTCGTCATCGACAAGGACATCACCATCTCAGCCGCTGGGGATGCTGCTGGGGTGAACCTCGAAACCCCCCGCGGGCCCTGCCTTCAAATGGAAGGCTGCAATGTCACCCTCCGGGGCCTTTCTCTTCAGCAGGTTGGGGGGAATGCAAGCCCACTCGTGGTGGTGAAGTCAGGGCAATTGGCCCTCGAAGGGTGCGATCTTGAAAGTTCCGCTTCAGCCATTCTGGAGGGCGCCCCAGGCGTGGGGCTACATGTGAGCCGCTGTCGGATCAAGGGCGATGGCCTCTACGGGATTGCCACGGGCGATGGCTCCAGCACCACCCTGGAGGATTGCCATCTGGCGGGAACCACCCGTGCCCAAATTCGAATCGGCCCCAGCGCCACCCTGGCGATCCATCGCACCCAACTCGCCACCGGAAAAGGGGTGGGGCTCCTTCTGGATCTGGGCGCCCAGGCCACCATGGAGGATTGCGAACTGACGGAGCTTTGGGCCGGAGGCATCGAAGCTGGCGCCGATTCGCGGCTCCTGGTGCGCCGATGCAAGGTCCAAGGCAGCGAATTCGCCGGACTGCTGGCCCTGGAAAAGGCTTCGGTGGTCTTGGAGGGTTGCGAACTGACCAAGCACAAGGGGTCGGGAATCCATGCCCACGGGGGCGCCAATGTGCAGGTGCGCCAATGCCACCTTCGGCAAAATAGTGGCTTTGGACTCTCCGTGATGGGGCATAGCAGCGTCACCCTGGAAGGGTGCGAGATCTCCCAGAACGGCCAAACCGGCGTGTTGATTCACCGCGAGGCCACCGCCCAACTGAAGGACTGCAAAGTCATCGACGGCAAGTCCGTGGGGCTGCTCTGCTGCGCCAAAGGCCGAGGCGTGTTGGAAGGTTGCGAAATTGCTGGCAATGCCCAGAGTGGCGCCAAGGTGGAACCGGGTGGCAGCCTGCTGCTGGTTCGCTGCGTGGTGCGGGACGGCCAGGACACCGGCATCATGCTGTTCCAGGACGCAGAAGCCACCCTGGAGGAATGTGTCATCCACCGCAATGCCCGGGGTGGCATTCTGCTGGCCAAGGATGGTGCGGATCCGATTCTTCGGGGCGGCAATCGCATTGAGGACGACCTGGTGCGCCTGACACCCCAGGGGCCCGTGAAACTGGCCCAGGTCAAGAAACGCTGAGCATTTCCAGGGCTTGGCTCCAAGCCATTTCTTCTTCGGCATCCGCAGGCAGGTAGGGCAGAACTCGGATATTGGTATCCAACGCCAGGAAAAGGGTGGGATCCACCCGTTCGCAAAGCATGACCAGCGAAAGCCCCCCGAACTCGCCCAGGTCGCGTTCAAGGGTGCGCATGGCAGCCAGGGGCTCCACATCGCCACCACCCGCCAGGTTCAGGTCCAACAGCACCCACGCGGCGGCGGGTTGGCCGCCCTTGGCCTGCAACAGCGGCCTCAGTTCGTCGATGCCAGGCAGGCATTCCAACCGAGCGATGCCCTGATCCGCGAGATGAGCCTGCACCTTGTCCCGCATCTCGCCTTCAGGCATGCAGAGCAGAACCCTGGCCGATCGGCGCTGCAGGCGCGCCAGGGGATCTGTCCCTGGAGCCTCTTCGTTGGCGGCAACGGCGGTTCGGGCGACCCTCCTCGGGGCTTCGTCCGGCGGCAAGAGCGTGCTGCCTTCGGTGCGTCCCGTAGGGTGGCCAGAGCCGCGCATCAATTTTTCTCGGAAATTGAGGCAATCCCCCAACGACCTGGCCTCGTCCTCGGTCAATTCCCCAAAGTCAAAACCGAGGATGACTTCATCCCCCCGTGCGGTGGCGTGGGTCACGATGCCTCGCCATTCCAGGAGCGGCAGCCGGGGCAGATCCTGGATACGGACACGGGGAAAGACCCGCTCCCGGTCAAACAGGGCCGTGCTCGGGGGTACCCGCATGCCATCGTCCAGCTTGAGCACCCGATCCACCCGCATGGCGAAACCGCCCAGCCCGATGTTGACCAGGGGGCCTGCGACACCCAGGGCGGGAATCCGACCATCCTGGGCGATGACGTAGGCACTTTCCCGGGGACGGAAGGGAAACCGCTTGGCGATGCGGCGATCCGCATGGGTGAGTGAAACGGGTGGCGTGAACTTGTACTGGAGGTAGCCCTCCCGGCCCTGAAAGGCGATCCGCGCCTGGTAGCGTTTATCCTCGCAGGGGAAAATCACCTGGAAGAGGGCGCCATTCATCAGTTCGTGGGGCAAGGGCCGGATCAGCTTGAGCACCAGCATTTCGTTCTTGCCCCGGATCTCCTTGATGACCGAGGCATAGGGCAAGGTGCTGGTGCCTTCCACCTTGATGGGAAACTCCGCTTCCGATTCAAACAAAGCCTGCAAAGCGGCTTCGATGAAGGCCGGATCCTCGATGGCAAGATCGCTAGCAACAGGTTTTTCAGAACGGGGCCGGTTCATCGGACGGTATTTCCCTCACGTTTGCCCTTCGGCCAATGGAGCCAGTTTAATTAACCTTGCTCCAGGGCCGGGTCAAACGTTGAAGAGAAAGTGCATGACATCCCCGTCTTGCACAATGTATTCCTTGCCCTCAGAACGCATGCGGCCGGCTTCCTTGGCGGGCTGTTCGCCGCCGAATTTTATGAAGTCGTCAAAGGCGATGACCTGGGCACGAATGAAGCCCTTTTCGAAATCCGTGTGGATGGCCGCGGCGGATTGGGGGGCGGTGGCGCCGATGGGCACCGTCCAGGCCCGCACTTCTTTTACGCCTGCGGTGAAATAGGTTTGCAGCCCCAGGAGGCGGAAGGAGCCTCGGATCAGCACATTGAGGCCCGGCTCGGCCAGGCCCGCTTCCTCCAGGAACATCGGGCGCTCCTCTTCCGACAATTCCTGGATTTCGGCCTCCAGCTTGGAGCAAATGGGAATAACAGGGCAGCCCCGCTCGGCGCCCGCCTGTTCCAGGTGGGCAAAGTGGGGATTGGCGCTGGGATTGGCGATGTCCGTTTCGCTGATGTTGCCCACCAACAGCATGGGCTTGAGGGTCAACAGACAGAAGGGCTTGAGCAGGGCCACTTCTTCCTTGTACAAATCCGCCGAACTGGCCCAGCGGCCCTCGTTCAACACCGCATTTACTTTCTCGAGCACGACCACCAATGCTTGGGATTCCTTATTGCCACCCTTGGCTATCTTGGAATGGCGATCCAGGGCCTTCTCCACGGCCTCCATGTCCTTGAGGATCAGCTCGGTGTCAATGATCATCAGATCCCGGGTGGGTTCCACGCCGCCTTCCACATGGGTGATGTCACCGTCTTCAAAGCAGCGCACCACCTGGAGGATGGCGTCGGTTTCTCGGATATTGGCGAGAAAGGCATTGCCCAGGCCTTCGCCCTTGCTGGCGCCGCGCACGAGTCCGGCGATATCCACAAATTCCTGGGCCGCGGGCAGCACCCGGATGGGTTTCACAATTTCGGCCAGCTTGGTCAGGCGGTCATCGGGCACATCCACCACGCCCGTATTGGGTTCGATGGTGCAAAAGGGGTAGTTGGCACTGGCGGCCCCAGCCCGGGTGAGCGCATTGAAAAGGGTGGATTTCCCCACATTGGGAAGCCCCACGATGCCGCATTGAACTGCCATTCATTCCTCCAGGCCAATCTTCCAGTTTCCCAGAGGAAGGCCATAAGAGAAAGGCTCAGTTTCGGGGCAGCACCTTCACACTCCAGCTAAAGGCACGCCTTTCACCGGGTTCCACAATCATGACGCCCGGCTTGGTGCTGAATTCCCCATCAAAATCCACGGGGCTGGGCAATCCCGCCCAGGGCTCGATGCAAAGAAACCCTGCACCGGGCTTGGTCCACAGGCCCAGATGCTGAAAGCCCTCCCAGTGCAGTTCAAGCCCAAGGCTCCCCGGCGCGGAGAAGCGCAGGGCACGGCTGCGTAATTGATCGAAAACCAGGGCATCCTGGGCAAACAGTTCATCGCGGAGCCGCAGCAGGGATCCATCCACCGGATTGGCGGAGGGGTGAGGGTCCAGCAGGCCATCCTTGAGCCGCAAAATGGGAGCAGGTTCTGGCTGGGCGAATTCGATGCGATGCCCTTCCCGTTGCCCTCCCGGCAAGGGCCAGCGAAAGGCGGGATGGGCGCCCAGGCTCATGGGCAGGGCTTTCGTCCCTGGATTGCGAATCTCAAAGGCGGCCCGGAAGGTGAAGCCTTCTACCGTGTACGTGATTCGCAGTTCGAAGGGAAAGGGGTACTGCGCACGGGTGGCTTCATCATCCTTCAGGGACCAGGTGCAACTTTCGCGCGTAAGTCTCACCAGCTGGAAATCCCGATCCCGGCCAAAGCCGTGCTGGCCCATGGGATAGCTGTTGCCGCCGTGGAGCAACAGCCCATCCTTGAGCTTCCCTACAACAGGAAACAACACCGGGGAAACGCGGCCCCACACCTCTGGATCCCCATTCCACAGCAGGTCCGGCCCCTGGGCCACCTGCAAGCGGCGCAACTCCGCACCCCGGGCCGTGAATTCCGCCCGAAGCTCAGGATTACCAATGAAACATGAGTCCATCCCAGGAACGATATCACAGCCGCCTCAAGGCCGCAGCCGATCCCAGTGCCGTCCACCACGCTGCCAAGACTCCGAGGCGAAATTGCACCGTCTCCCAAGGCCGTAGTCACAGGCTGACGACCACCGCAGGTAGATCGGATAGCGCAAGCGCTTCCGTGGCTCCGCCACGAAAGCGCTTGGGGGCCCGGGGGTGTAGGCGCAGGCCAAAGGCCGAAGCCGATCCCCCGGACAGAATCAAACCCGTTCGCTGAGAACCTTGTCGATGAGACCGTACTCCAGCGCTTCTGCACCGCTCATGAAGTAGTCGCGGTCCATGTCCTTGGCCAACTTCTTCAGTGGCTGGCCCGTGTGCTTGGCCATGATTTCCGTGAGCATATCCTTGAGGCGCTGAATTTCCTTGTAGGTGATCTCGATTTCCGTGGCCTGGCCCTGGGCCCCGCCCGAAGGCTGGTGAATCATGATGCGGCTACTGGGCAGCGCAAAACGCTTGCCCTTGGTGCCCGCGGACAACAGCAACGCCCCCATGCTGGCCGCCTGACCAATGCAGTAGGTGACGATGTCATTTTTCACGAACTGCATGGTGTCGTAGATGGCCAAACCCGCCGTTACACTGCCACCCGGGCTGTTGATGTAGATCTGAATGTCCTTGTCCGGATCTTCGGATTCCAGGAACAGCATCTGCGCCACCAGCGCGTTGGCCACACTGTCGTCGATGGCCGTGCCCAGGAAGATGATGTTGTCCTTGAGCAGACGGGAATAGATGTCATAGCTGCGCTCACCGCGAGGCGTTTCTTCGATGACGATGGGCGGATAGTAGCCGCGTTCAACCATGGGTGCTCCTTGAAGGCTCCAGAATAGCGGATTCAGGCTTCAGAGCTGGAACGCTTCGGCCTCTGCGCGCAGTTCCGACCGCCAAACGCTCCAGCCTGCCTGGTCAAAGGGCGCGGAATCGTGCGGAAGGAGGTTTTTCCGCAACTGGAGAAACTGTTCCCGGGCAGGTGCCCAGAGTGCCTCCGGCATGGTGCCCAGTGCCGTGGCGCAGGCATCAATGCCCTTAGCTGTTTGACAAACCAACAGGGCCTGATGCCCCGACTCCAGGCAGAGCCGCACCCGGGTGTTCCAATCCCACTCACCACACCCGCCCATCTCCAGGTCATCGGGAATCCAGCGGCCTTGAATGCCCCAGGGATTCCCAGCAACGGAAGCACGGTGAAGACTGGCCGGCAGACCGTCGGTCTGCGGTGTTCTCAAATGGGCAACCATCACCAGCCGATCCGGATGGGCCAACGCCAAAAAGGGCTGGAGGTTGCGATGGCGTTGATCCGCATCCTCCAATTCCGGCAGCGCCAGATGGCTATCCACCTGGGTGCCCCCCAATCCAGGAAAGTGTTTCAAACACCCCCGCACCCCTGTGCCTTCCAGCCCTGCAAGAAAGGCGCCCGCCGCCAGGGCGACCTTATGCGGGTCAAGGCTGGCACAACGATCCCCCAGACCGGTGCCGGGATGGCCGTCCCACAGATCTGCCACCGGCGCAAAATCCACGTTGAAACCCAGCAGGCGCAGCCCTTGGCCCCAGAGGGCGCCCCACCGGGCACAGGCAGTGACCCCGCCCCGCTCCCAGATGTGCCGCAAACTGGGCGTGGGGCCAGCCCACACCCGCAACCTGGAAACCGCGCCTCCCTCCTGATCCAACGCCACCGCCAGGCGGGTGCCCTGCCCCCATCGTGCCTGCAGCCCCCGGATCAAGGCGTGGCATCGTTCCGGACCCACCTTGGGATCCGGATCAAGGTTACGACTGAACAGGATGATGGCACCGGCCTCAGGGCCGCTCACGGAACCTGCGTCCAGCCCCTCCAGCCCCGTCCAGAGAAGGTCAAATGCCGGGTTGCGCATGGTGTTTAGACTCGCTTGGCAGCCTGAGCCGCCGCATAGGCGCGGGTGCGATGCAGGCTGTGCAGCGCTGCGATCACCTGGTTGCACCAGAGTTGGAAAACAGGGTCCTCAGCAGAAAAGGCGGAGCGGGATTCAAAGCCCAAAAATACTGCCCCCAGGGTGCGCTGAGCGTGACGAAGGGGCACCAGATAGCCATCTGCGTAACCGGATTCCCGGCCCCATTCGAGCATTTCAGAGAATTGCTCGGCCTTGGGAAGATCGTGGGAGGCGGTCCAGGGGCGCTGACCCTCGCGTTTCAGGATGGTCCAGGTGCCCGAAGGCCCCGACAAAAACAGTACGAACCCGTCGGGACTAAAGCGGGTCTTGAGGTAGTCCAGAAAGGGACCAACCATGGGGCCTTCTTCCGTTTCACCCAGCGCATTCCGAAGCAGGCCGTTGAGGCAGAGCACATCCTCCTGAAAGGCCTTCATTTCGGCCACTCGAGCCAGCACCCGGGATTCCAGATCACTCTGATACGTATCGAGACGCCGCTGCAGGCGAGAGAATTCGAGCGCTCGGTCCAGCACAGCTTCCAGGGCTTCCAACTTGAAAGGCTTTTGCAGGAAATCGTAGGCGCCGCGCTTGATGGCTTCGATGGAGGTGTCCAGGGTGGCAAAGCCTGTAATCACAACACACAGGGATTTGGGGTCCCTGGCCTTGACCTCTTTGATCAAATCCAGCCCGGATTGTCCCGCAGGCATATTCAGATCCGTGACGATCACGGGATAGTGCGTGCGCTCGATCATGGCCAGGGCCGTTTCCGCGCCATCGGCCTCCATCACCGAATACCCATCGGCCTGCAGGGCTTCCCGCAGGGAAACCCGCAACTCCGGCTCGTCATCCACCAGAAGAATGGGTTCAGGAACCATGTCAACCCTGGATTCGGTGGAGCGTGAGTTCGTAGATCCGGGCATCCAGGAAGAGGCGGAAAACCTCGGGGTCCAGCAGCCCAGCCTTGGTTTCATCCTCCAGGATCTGCAAGCTCTTGGCCACGGTTACCGCCACCTTGTAGGGGCGGTCTGAGGCCACCAGGGCATCGTACACATCCGCCACGGCCATCAGTTTGCTCTGGGGCGGAATCAACTCAGAGGTCAGTCCCCGGGGATAGCCCTTCCCATTCAGCCGCTCGTGATGGGCATAGGCGATGGCAGGCAGCTCCGCAAGCCCTTTGGTCCAGGGAATCTGGCTGAGGAAGCGGAAGGTATGGGTCACATGGCTGTTGATCTCATCCCGTTCATCGGAGGACAGGCTGCCCTTGGGAATTCTCAGCGCTGCCACATCATCCGATTCCAGCACCCGTTCGCTGCGCCCCTCGAAGTGCATGAAATCAAGCAGTTCCAATTCATCCATGCGATCGGCAATTTCCCGGGGCAGCACCTGAGGCTCGTTGCAGCGCTGGATGAGTTCCACCAGGCGCTGGCTTTCCTGCCGTCGTTCCTGAAGTAAGCGCTGGAACTGTCCGGCTTCCCGCTCGGCGCCTTCATCCCAGGCCTTTTCCACCAGGGATACGGCGATTTCCAAATCACGCTGGTACAGGCGCTGAAGGATGCGCTCCAGTCGCTCCGGTTCCAGTTTTTTTGCCTTCACCAGCACCTGCTCCCGTACCCCCACTTTGCCGAAATCGTGCAGGAGGCTGGCATAGCGGATTTCTTTGATCTGCTGATCACTGAAATGCAGTGGGCCATAAGGGCCATTGGGCGTCTGGTTCACCACCTCCGCCAAGCCCACCGTCAGGTCTGCCACCCGGCTGGAATGCCCGGAGGTACTGGGATCCCGCGCTTCAATGGCGGTCACGGAGGCTTGCACGAACCCTTCAAAAAGCTTTTCGATGTCTTCCTTGAGGCCCAGGATTTCCTGGGTGCGCTCCATGACCATTTCTTCGAGCCGACTCTGGTAGGCTTCGTTCTCCCGCAGGGTTTTGTAGTGCCCCAGCGCCCGAACGAGGCTGGCTTCCAGCTCTGCCAGCTTGAACGGCTTCTGGATGAAATCGTAGGCACCGCGCTTGAGGGCCTGCACCGCCGCTTCCGTGGTGGCGTAGCCGGTCATCAGGATCGTAAAGGCCTTGGGGTCGAAGACTTCGATGGCCTTGAGCAACTCCAGGCCGGATTGCCCGCCAGGCATGTTCAGGTCGGTGAAGATGACCGCGAAATGCCGCTGTTTGATCAGTTCCAGAGCTTTCTCGGCGCTTTCCGCGCCTTCCACCGTGTAGCCCATGGATTCCAGGGCCTCCAACAGGAGACTCCGAAAATCCTGTTCGTCATCAACGATAAGAACGCGGTTGGGTTCCATGGGGGTCCAGTTTAGCGTGGAATTTTTCCTATCGACGGTCGGGACGGAGAAGAAAAGTCCTGATCATTTGGTGGGTCCTGCGGTCCTGCGCCGGGCTGTGTTCTGGCTGGCGCCGAAAAATTGCCGAACACCCTGGGCCATGGCCTCGGCGACCTTCCGCCGAAAGACAGGGTCCTTGAGCTTGGCCTCCTCCTTGGGGTTGGAGATGAAAGCCGCTTCCACCAGCACCGCGGGCATCGCGGCGCCGCGCAACACCACGAAGGGCGCCTGTTTCACGCCCCGTTCCTTGATCCCGCCCAGATGATTCAGCTGAAACTGAATGTTCACCGCGAGGCGTTCGGACTCTTGAAGGTAGGCCTTCTGGGCCAGATCCTGCAGGATGGTTGACAGCACGGAATCGGGCGCGGGGGCGGCACCTTCCCCGCCATTTTCCAGGGCTGCCACCTCGGCACCGTCCCGGTCCCCCTGGTCGAGGCTGAGGAAAAAAACCTCGGAGCCTTTGGCAGAACGTGCTTTCGCGGCGTTGAGATGAAGGCTGATAAAAAGATCGGCACCCGCATCATTGGCCACCTTGGCCCGGTCCCACAGGGGAATGAAGGCGTCGTCCTCCCGGGTCAGCAATACCTCGAAACCTGCCGCTTCCAGTGCCGATTTGAGGTCGCCCGCCAGCGCCAGCGCCGCCTCCTTTTCCCGCAACCCCTTGGCTCCTTTGGCCCCTGCATCGTCGCCCCCATGGCCCGGGTCCACCGCAACCTTGAGCCGGGGCGCCGGGGCGATGGCAGCTCCGGGTTTTGGGGTTTGGCTCCAAGCCAGTAGGCTGAAGAGGAGGACCAGGGTCGTCCTCAGGAGTTTCGAAATGGCGCAATCGGTTAAAGGCACACGGGACCTTTTCGGCAATGAGATGGCTTGGTTCCAGCGCATCGAGGATACCGCGAGGCGTGTGTTCGCACGCCATGGCTACGAGGAAATCCGAACGCCCGTCCTCGAGGAAATCGAGGTGTTCAAACGCAGCGTGGGCGAGAGTTCAGACATCGTGAACAAGGAAATGTACGAATTCATGGACAAGGGCGGCCGCCATGTGGTGATGCGCCCCGAAAACACCGCAGGGGTGGTTCGGGCCATGATCCAGCACAAGCTCTTGATCAACAACGATCCCAAACTGCTCTATTACATTGGGCCGATGTTCCGCTACGAACGCATGCAGGCCGGCCGTTACCGCCAGTTCTGGCAGATCGGGGCCGAAAGTTTTGGGGTGGCCTCACCCGAGAGCGAGGCTGAAAGTCTCCTCATGCTCATGGCCTTCCTTCAGGAACTGGGCCTCAAACACCTGAGCCTTTCCATCAATTCGGTGGGCACCTCCGAATGCCGACCGGCCTTCCACGCCGCCATCCGGGCCTTCTTCCAGGCCCGGGAGGAAAGGTTTTGCGAGGACTGCCACCGCCGTATCGACACCAACCCCTTGCGGGTGCTGGATTGCAAGAGCCCCGGCTGCCAGGCCGCCCTTGAGGGTCATCCCGTGATCACGGAATACCTGGACGAGGCCTCCCAGCGCCACCACCTGCGGCTCAAGGAATTGCTGACGGCCTTGGATGTTCCCTTCGAGGAAAACCCACGGCTGGTGCGCGGCCTGGATTACTACACCCGCACGGCCTTCGAGGTTCTTTCCAGTGATCTGGGTGCCCAATCGGCCCTGCTGGGGGGCGGCCGTTACGATGGCCTGGTCAAACATCTGGGCGGGCCCGAAGTTCCGGCCTTCGGCTGGGCCATTGGCTTGGACCGCCTCGCCATGCTCATGCAACAACTGCATGGCAACGCCCCTCTGAGCCCCCCGGCCTTGCTTATTCCGCTGGGCGAAGCTGCCGCCCTTAAAGCCCTCCTTCTGGCCCGGGACTGGTGGAGCCAGGGCTTGGCCATCCAAGTGGAGACCCGGGGCACCAACCTGAAAAAGGCCCTTACCTCGGCCAACCGACAGGGAAGCAAGTGGGCCCTGATCCTGGGCGATGGTGAACTGGAACAAGGGGTGGTTTCCGCCAAAGATTTGAGTGCCGGAACCCAGGAAACGTGGCCCTTGGAAGAGGTGCCCGCTAGGCTCCGCGGCTGATCCGGGGTTGCCTCGTGTCTTGATATTAGTAGTAGGATTGGAGTCATGACTGATTCACCTTCCATCCCCGGATTCGAACAATCAGGCCTAGGCATGCTGGTGGCTGCAGCGCGGCGGGCCATCAAACACGCCGTGGCGCCCCTGCTGGATCCCCTGGACCTGACCCCCCATCAGGGCTGGATGATCCTCCTGTTGCGCGAGACTGGCCCCCTCTCTTTGACAGACCTGGCCTTGCGCATGTGGCTGGATCACCCCACCACTTCACGCCTGGTCCATAGCCTGGAAGCGAGGCAAATCCTGGAAGTAAAGCAGGATCCCAACCATGGCCGACGCATTCAGATTGGTATCTCCAGCCAGGGTGCCTCCATGTCGGAAACCCTCTTCATGGCCTCCGAAACCTTCCGCTTGCGCATGGAGAAGGGTTTCACCTCGGAAGAAAAGGATGCCTTTCGCCGTTCCCTGCATAAACTCCTATTCAATCTGTCCGAAATCAACACCGATGGTCCCAAGCGCAAAGGCAAATCCAAGGGACAGGATCACGATTTGGACTAAGGCTGTTGCTTAGCATTCCCGCTCTTTCTTGATACCCTCGCAATGCGAGGGTATTTTTTATTCGCCTTTCAATCCTTGGATGGAAGAGCCTATTCCTCGTTCACCCACCTGCAACGGGCTACCCATGAACATTGATGCCTTTCCGAATCACGCAAACCAGGAAGAGGCTGTCCGGCCTGTTCCGGATGACCAGACAAGCTGGTGGCGCACCCGTTGGGCCTGGACTTCAGGCGCAGTGCTGCTCGCGGCCCTATTGGCGATTCGAATGTTCGGTTGTAACCATGGGCCGCAGGTGGCCGCAACCCGGGCCATTCCCGTCCTGGTGGCCACCGCCATCAAGGGAGATATGGCGCTCAACCTCACAGGCCTTGGCACCGTGACAGCTCTGAATACCGTGACGGTGAAGAGCCGCGTGGATGGTCAACTGATGCGAATCGCCTTTCAGGAAGGCCAATTTGTGCGGCAGGGTGACCTGCTCGCGGAAATCGATCCTCGCCCCTTCCAGGTCCAGCTCATGCAGGCCGAGGGCCAAATGGCCAAGGATCAGGCGGCTTTCAAAAATGCCTCTGCCGATCTCCAGCGCCTTCAGACCCTTGTGCAGCAAGGCATTGTGTCCAGGCAGCAATTGGATACCCAAAGCGCCGCCGTCACCCAATACGAAGCCGCGCTGAAGGCCGATCAGGCCCAGGTGGAAAGCGCGAAACTCAACCTGGTCTACAGCCGCATTACCGCGCCCATTGCGGGAAAAGTCGGCTTGCGCCTTGTAGATCCCGGCAACATGGTGCGGGCCAGCGATGCCACAGGTCTCGCGATCATCGCCCCCGTGCAACCCATCAGTGTGCTCTTTACGGTCCCTGCGGATCGCATCCAGCAGGTCCTGAGCCAAAGCAGCAAGGGGAAGAAACTCATTGTGGACGCTTACGACCGGGACATGAAAACGCGGCTGGCGGAAGGCACGGTGCTGGCCATTGATAACCAGGTGGATCCCACAACCGGCACGGTTCGCATCAAGGCCCTCTTCGCCAACGAGGCTTCGTCCCTCTTCCCCAACCAGTTCGTCAACGCCCGGCTCCGAATCGACACCTTGCAGGGCGTAACCCTCATCCCCACGGCCGCCATCCAGCAGAGCCCCCAGGGAAGCTTCGTGTATGTCGTGAAACCCGACCTCAGCGTTGAAATGCGCGTGATTGCCATTGAAGCCACCGAGGGTGACACCAGCGCCGTACGGACCGGCTTGGCCCCAGGGGATATCGTGGCCGTAGACGGCCTAGAGAAACTTCGCCCAGGCGCGAAAGTTTCCCTGCCCAACCCCGATGGAGCCCAGAAGAAGGGCAAGTCGTGAACAGGAACAGGGTGACGCTTTGAATCTGTCTAGACCCTTCATCCTCCGGCCCATCGCCACGTCCCTGCTGATGGCGGGGCTGCTGCTGGTGGGGTTCATCGCCTTCAGGCAATTGCCCGTATCCGCCCTGCCCCAGGTGGACTACCCCACCATCCAGGTCGTCACTTTCTATCCCGGCGCGAGCCCGGATGTCATGGCTTCGGCCATCACGGCGCCCCTGGAACGCCAGTTCGGGCAGTTGCCTGGCCTCAACCGCATGTCCTCCAACAGCAGCGGCGGCAGTTCCATCATCACCCTGCAATTCGTGCTGGATTTGAACATCGATGTGGCCGAACAGCAGGTGCAGGCCGCCGTGAACGCCGCGGGTACCTACCTCCCCCGGGACCTGCCCAATCCACCCATCTACAGCAAGACCAACCCTGCCGATGCACCGATCCTGACCCTGGCGCTCACGTCGAAATCCTTGCCCCTCTCCAAGGTGCAGGATTTTGCGGATACCCGCCTGGCCCAAAAAATCAGCCAGCTTCCGGGTGTCGGCCTTGTGAGTATCAGCGGCGGGCAGAAACCGGCGGTGCGCATCCAGGCGAATCCCTCGGCCCTGTCGTCCTATGGCCTCACCATGGCCGATGTTCGCGCCGCCATCTCCCAGGCCAACGTCAATCAGGCCAAGGGCAGTTTTGATGGCGCGCGGCAGTCCTATGCCATCGGCGCCAACGACCAACTCCTCTCCAGTGACCAGTACAAGCCCCTGATCGTGGCCTACAAGAATGGCGCGCCCATCGCCCTCTCGGATGTGGCCACCGTCATCGATGGCGTGGAAAACACCAAGCAGGCCGCCTGGATGAACCAGACGCCGGCCGTGATCCTCAACATTCAACGTCAGCCCGGCGCCAACATCATCGCCGTGGTGGACCGGGTCAAGGACCTGCTGCCGCAGCTTCGGGCTTCATTGCCCTCCTCGGTCGAACTCTCCATTCTCACGGATCGCACCACCACCATCCGGGCTTCGGTGGAGGATGTGGAATTCGAACTGATGCTCACCATCGCCCTGGTGGTGCTGGTGATCTTCCTGTTCCTGCGCACCCTGGCGGCCACCATCATCCCCAGCGTTGCCGTGCCGCTCTCCATCGTCGGCACCTTTGGCGTGATGTACCTATTGGGCTACAGCCTGAACAACCTGACCCTCATGGCCCTCACCATCTCCACGGGTTTCGTGGTGGACGATGCCATCGTGATGATCGAAAACATCATGCGCTACATCGAGGATGGCGAACCGCCTCTGCAGGCGGCCCTCAAGGGTGCAGGGCAAATCGGTTTCACCATTCTTTCCCTGACCGTTTCGTTGATCGCCGTGTTGATTCCACTGCTGTTCATGGGCGATATCGTGGGTCGGTTGTTCCGGGAATTTGCGGTGACCCTCAGCGTAACGATCCTCGTTTCCGCAGTGGTTTCGCTCACTCTGACACCCATGATGTGCGCCAAGCTGCTCAAGCACAAAAAGGCCAGCGAGCAGGGCCGTTTCTATCAGGCCTCTGAAAAAGTCTTCCAAAACATCATCGCTTTCTATGGCCGCACCCTCACATGGGTGTTGAAGCATCAGCAGGCCACATTGGTGGTGGCCATCGCCACCCTGGCTTCCACGGTGCTGCTCTACCTGGCCATCCCCAAGGGATTTTTCCCTGTGCAGGATACGGGCGTGATCCTCGGTATTTCCGAGGCCCCGCAATCGGTTTCCTTCACCGCCATGGCGGAACGCCAGCAGGAATTGGCCCACGTCATCCTCCAGGATCCTGCCGTGGCAAGCCTTTCGTCCTTCATCGGCGTGGATGGCACCAATACCACCCTCAACAGCGGGCGCATCCAAATCAACTTGAAACCCCTGGAAGAACGCGGCCTCAGCGCCTCCGAAATCATCCGTCGCCTGCAGCCCCAGGTCGCCAAGGTTCCGGGGACCCGCCTTTACCTGCAGCCGGTACAGGATCTCACCGTGGAGGATCGGGTCAGCCGGACGCAGTACCAGTACTCCATGGAAGATGCGGACCCCAAAGAACTCGGCGAGTGGGTGCCCCGCTTCGTGTCCCGGCTGCAGGACCTGCCCCAACTCCGGGATGTGGCCAGCGACCAACAGAATGCGGGACTGGAAGTGCGCCTGATCCTGGACCGCAGCACTGCCTCGCGCCTGGGTATCACGCCCCAGATGCTGGATGACGCGCTGTACGACGCCTTTGGCCAGCGCCAGATTTCCACCATGTTCACCCAGATGAACCAATACCGGGTGGTGCTGGAAGCCACGCCTGGCCTCCATCGCCAGCCTTCCGATCTGCAGAACATCTTCGTCCGTTCCGCCAGCGGTGGGTCGGTTCCTTTGAGCGCCTTCACGCGCATGGAAATTCAGAACAGCCCCCTGGTGATCAACCACCAGGGCCAGTTCCCGGCGGTCACGGTCTCCTTCAACCTGGCGCCGAATGTCTCCCTGGGTGATGCGGTCAAAGCCATCGAACAAGCCAAACGGGGGCTCGACTTGCCGCCCAGCATCAAGTCGGGCTTCCAGGGCACAGCCCAGGCCTTTGGCGCGTCTCTCGCCAACACCCCCTGGCTGATTCTCGCCGCAGTGATGACGGTCTATATCCTGCTGGGTGTCCTGTACGAAAGCTACATCCACCCCATCACGATTCTTTCCACGTTGCCCTCGGCTGGCGTGGGCGCACTGCTTTCCCTGATGCTGTGCCGCACAGATTTCAGTGTCATCGCGCTCATCGGCATCATCCTGCTCATCGGCATCGTGGAAAAGAACGCGATCATGATGATCGACTTTGCCCTGGAGGCCGAACGCAAGGATGGCCAGAGCCCGCCCGAAGCCATCTACCAGGCTGCGCTGCTGCGCTTCCGCCCCATCATCATGACCACCATGGCCGCGCTCCTGGGCGGCGTGCCACTGGCTCTGGGGACGGGTGTCGGTTCTGAACTGAGGCGGCCCTTGGGCATCGCCATCGTGGGTGGGTTGATCTTCAGTCAAGTCTTGACGCTCTATACAACGCCCGTGATCTACCTCGCCTTCGATCGCCTTTCGCGACGGTTGCGCGGCACGAAATGAATATTTCCGCGCCCTTCATTCGTCGGCCCGTCGCCACGACCCTGCTGACGGTGGCGCTGGCGCTCTTGGGCGCCATCGCGTACCAGTTCCTGCCCGTGTCGCCACTACCGCAGGTGGAGTTTCCCACCATTCAGGTGCAGGCGGGCTTGCCCGGCGCGAGCCCAGAAACCATGGCCTCTTCCGTGGCCACACCGTTGGAACGGCAGTTCGGGCGTATTGCGAGCGTGACGGAGATGACCTCCAACAGTTCGCTCGGCTCCACCAACATCACGCTGCAATTCGATCTGAACCGCAATATCGATGCGGCGGGTCGAGATGTTCAGGCCGCCATCAATGCCGCCCGCGGAGACCTCCCCAGTAACCTGCCCAACAATCCTTCGTACCGCAAAGTGAATCCTGCCGATTCTCCCATTCTGCTTTTGGGGCTCACCTCTAAGATCGTGCCCCGGGAGCGAATGTACGATATTGCCTCCACGGTGCTGCAGCAGAAGCTCTCCCAGGTGCGTGGCGTCGGGCAAGTGTTCGTGTGGGGCGGCGCCCTTCCAGCCGTGCGGGTGGAAGTGAATCCCATCGCCCTCAACAGTCGTGGGTTGGGGATGGACGATGTCCGTCTCGTGCTGAATGCCGCCAATCAGAATCGCCCCAAGGGTGATATTTCCAACGACCACACCACCTGGTCCATCAATACCACCGACCAGATGATGAAGGCGGCGGAGTACCGTGACCTGATCATCACTTACAAGCGTGGTGCCGCGCTCCGGCTTTCGGATGTGGCGAAGGTGACGGATTCCGTGGAGAACGTCCGCAATGGCGGGCTCACCAATGGCACTCCGGCCATCATGGTGGCGGTGTTCCGCCAGCCCGATGCCAACATCATCCAAACCGTGGATCGGGTCCGGACCATCCTGCCGGATCTGCAGGCCTCCATTCCCCCCACCATGGATATGCAGGTCATCATCGATGCCACCCGCACCATCCGTGCTTCGGTCAAGGATGTGCAACTGGCCCTGATGATCTCCATTTCGCTGGTGATCCTGGTGGTGTTCATCTTCCTGCGGAACTGGCGGTCCACCCTGATTCCCAGCGTGGCTGTGCCCATCTCGCTCATCGGCACCTTTGGCGCCATGTATCTGCTGGGCTATACCATCGATAACCTATCCTTGATGGCCCTCACCGTGGCCACGGGCTTCGTAGTGGACGATGCCATCGTGGTGGTGGAGAACATCACTCGCCACCTGGAAAATGGCATGAAGCCCATGGAAGCGGCGTTCCACGGCGCCAAGGAAATCGGCTTCACCGTCGTCTCCATCAGCATTTCACTCGTCGCGGTTTTTATTCCCATCCTGCTCATGGGTGGCATCGTGGGCCGCCTCTTCCGGGAATTTGCCGTCACCCTTTCTGTGGCCATTGCTGTTTCCATGGTGGTTTCACTGACCACCACGCCCATGATGTGTTCCCTGCTCCTGCGGCCCCATAACGCTGAACAACATGGCCGCCTGTTCAGGCAAACCGAGCGCATCTTCCAATGGGTGATGGCTGGTTACGAGCGTTCCTTGGGCTGGGTTCTCCGTCACAAGGGGCTCACCCTGGGGGTCGCCTTTGGCACCATGGCAGCTACCATCGCGCTCTACGTTGTTATCCCGAAGGGTTTCTTCCCCCAGCAGGACACGGGCCGCATCAATGGCTCCATCCAGGCCGCCCAGGATATCTCTTTCCAGGGCATGGAACGGCTCATGGTGAAGTTCGTGGACATCGTGCAGCAGGACCCGGCGGTCGAGAATGTCACCGCCTTCATTGGCGGGGGCAATTCCGGCCGCATGTTTGCCTCCCTGAAACCCAACAACCAGCGCGACCTCACCGCAGACCAAGTCATTGCCCGATTGCGCGGGAAAACTGCCCACATCCCTGGCGCCACGCTCTTCCTGCAACCAGTCCAGGATTTGCGCATCGGTGGGCGCGGCAGCAGCGCTCAGTTCCAGTACACCCTGCAGGGCGATGATGCCAAGGAACTCATGGAATGGGCGCCCAAGGTGCTGCAGAAATTCCGGACCCTCCCGCAGTTGACGGACGTGAACTCCGATCTGCTGAACCGAGGACTGGAGGCCTCCCTGGTGATCGATCGGGCCACCGCTAGCCGCCTCGGGGTGAGCACCCAGACCCTGGATAACGCGCTGTACAACGCCTTTGGACAGCGCTTTGTCTCCACCATGTACGCCTCGTTGAACCAGTACCATGTGGTGCTGACCGTGGATCCTGAATTCTCCCAAACGCCGGATGCCCTGCAACATCTCTACGTCCGTTCCAGCCAGGGCAAACTCGTTCCCCTGGGTGCCTTCACCACCCTCCAACGCCGCAATACCGCCCTTTCCGTGAACCACCAAGGCCAATTGCCTTCGGTGACGATCTCCTACAACCTGCCCACGGGAACAGCCCTGGGCGACGCAGTGACGGCCATCGATGGGGCCCTGGAAGACCTTCGCCTGCCCGGCACCATCCGGGGCACCAACATGGGCACGGCCCAGGCCTTCAAGGCCTCCCTGGCCAATCAGCCGCTGCTGGTATTGGCTGCCCTGTTGGCGGTGTATATCGTGTTGGGGGTGTTGTACGAAAGCTTGATCCATCCCCTCACGATCCTCTCCACCCTGCCTTCGGCCGGGGTGGGTGCTTTGCTGGCCCTGCTGGCCTTCAAGACCGAACTGAGCGTCATCGCCTTCATCGGCATCATCCTGCTCATCGGGATCGTGAAAAAGAACGCCATTCTCATGATCGACTTCGCCATCGAGGTGGAACGCCGGGAAGGCAAGAGCCCCGAAGCGGCCATCTTCCAGGCCTGCCTGTTGCGCTTCCGCCCCATCACCATGACCACCCTGGCCGCCATGCTGGGTGGGTTGCCTCTGGCCATCGGCATGGGCACGGGTTCGGAACTGCGCCGCCCCCTCGGCATTGCCATCGTGGGAGGTTTGCTCTTCAGCCAGTTGTTGACCCTCTACACCACTCCGGTGATCTATCTCTTCATGGACCAGTTGCGACTGGAATGGGCCGCCTTCCGGAAAACTCGGCGAATCCGTGCTTGGCGTTGGGATTCCACGGCGGGATGATGGGGCCCTTCGGCCCGGCCGATGTGGAGTGCCCATGCGCCCTTCCTGCCTGCTTCCAGCCTTGCTAATCGGCACCGTGTTGCCACTCCAGGCCCATGCCCGCCACCGCGTTGCCCCGGACCCGGTGACCGCCCAAAAAGTCCACAAGGTCCAGAAAGTCGCCGATAACGTTTTTTGCATCACGGGCCAGGGCGGCAACATCGGCCTGATCGTCACCGAAAGGCACGCGGTGCTCATCGATGACCAGTTCGAACGGCTTGTTCCGGGCCTGCTCGAGGCCGTCAAATCGGTTACCGACAAACCCATCAAATACCTCATCAACACCCATTTCCACGGCGACCACACCGGCGGCAACGTGGTTCTGGAAAAACAGGTGTTGGCCATCGTGGCCCACACCAATGTCCGCAAACGCATGCTCACAGCGCAGGCCAAACTGGAGCCAGCGAAACGGGGAGGCCTGCCAGAACTGGCCCTGGGCGAGGAAGATCCCTTGATCAAGGCCCGTCTGGATATCCATCTGAGCGGCACCGATATCCACCTGGTGCATTACGGCCCCGGCCATACCGACGGCGACATCCTGGTGGGGGTGCCGTCGGCCTTGGTCATCCACATGGGGGACACGTTCTTCCTGGGCATGCTGCCCTTCATTGATACGGAGGCAGGTGGCACCTTCGAAGGCTTGGTGGCGCAGATCAGCTTGGTGGCCACTTGGTTGCCCGACACCGCCAAAATCATCCCGGGCCACGGCCCCGTGTGCGGGAAGAAGGAACTGGTGCACTATCGCGACTTCCTGATCGCCGTTCAGGGCCATGCCAAGGCCAATCCCACCAAGAGCCCCAAGGAACTGGCCGAGAGCTTTGACAAGGCGCCCTGGGAAACGGACTGGAAGCCCAATCCTCAATTCGTGACCTGGGCGACCCTCTTCGAGGCAGCCGCAGGCAAGGGGCCAGGAAGGGTGGTGAAGCCATGAAGATCGTATGCCTGGGAGGCAGCCTGCGGACCGAATCCCTGAATCGCCGGTTGATGCATTACTTGGCGCGACAGTGTGAAACGGCAGGCCATTCCACCGTGGTTTTCCAGGGGGAAGATCTGCGCCAGCCCCTGTATGAAGACGGCCTGCCCACCCCGGCACCGGTGGAGGCCATGACCACGGCCCTGCGGGAGGCCCAGGGCGTGGTGATCGTGTCGCCGGAATACAACGCGGGCATTCCCGGCCACCTGAAGAACGCCGTGGATTGGCTCTCGGTGCAGCGCCCCAGCCCCTGGACGGGACTTCCGGTGCTGATAGCCGCAGCCTCGCCTGGGGCCTTCGGTGGAGCTCGAGGCGTGATCGCCTGGCGAGCCACCTTGGCGAACCTCGGGTGCTGGGTGGCGCCAGGCGCCATCACCGTGCCCCTGGCGGATCACAGCCTGGCGGCCGATGGCACACCCACAGAAGCGCGGACCCAGGCTGAAATCCAACGCGCGCTCCAGTCTTTCCTGGGAGAGGGGATTCCAGGTTGAGCCGCTTCCTTCCGGGTGCGATCCTGGAAGGCTATGAGACTCGATAAACTCGGCGACTTCCAACGAACCCACAAGAACGGCGAACTCCGCTTGACCCATGTCGGCCAAACGGTGCGACTCCTCGGCTGGTGCAAAAAAGCACGCAACCTGGGCTTCCTCATCTTCATCGATCTGCGTGATCGCTGGGGGGTGGTGCAACTGGTGGCCAACGCCGAAACGGCTTCACCCGAATTGCTGGCCAAGCTCCAGGAGGTGCGCAGCGAATTCGTGCTGGGCGTGGAAGGCGTGGTGGCGGAGCGCGAAGCCAAGAACCCCGGCATGGTGACGGGCGATATCGAAATCCGCATCACCGATCTGAAGATCCTCAACGGCGCCCAGACACCGCCCATCCCTGTGGATGACAGCACCCAGGAAGCCAACGAGGATATGCGGCTGAAATACCGCTTCCTGGATCTCCGCCGGGAAAAGCTCCAGCGCAACCTCATCCTGCGCAGCGAGGTGGCCAATGTCACCCGCAACTACTTCCGAAAAAACGATTTCATTGAATTCGAAACACCCATCCTCACCAATTCTTCCCCTGAAGGCGCCCGGGATTACCTCGTTCCCAGCCGCGTGCATCCCGGTGAGTTCTTCGCCCTGCCCCAGAGCCCCCAGCTCTTCAAGCAGCTACTGCAGGTTTCGGGTTTCGAGCGCTACATCCAGATTTGCCGCTGCTTCCGGGATGAAGATCTGCGTGCCGATCGCCAGCCGGAATTCACCCAGATCGACGTGGAAATGAGCTTTGTACGTCCCGTGGATGTGCAGACCGTTATCGAAGGCCTGATGGTGGAGCTCACACCCCTCATCGATAAGCACGTGACAGCGCCCTTCCCACGCCTCGCCTACCGCGACGCCATGGAGTGGTACGGCTCCGATAAACCGGATCTGCGCTGCACCATCCGCATCCAGGATGTGACCGCCACATTCGAACAAAGCGAGTTCAACCTTTTCCGCGCCGCGGCCGAAAGTCACGGTCAACGGCGCGTGCGCGGCCTCTGGTTCCCAGGCGAAGTGGCGGGCTCTTACAGCCGCAAACAATTGGATGAGCTGGGCGACGTGGCCAAGCATTACGGCGCGGGCGGTCTGCCCTATGCCAAGTGGGGCAAGGACGGGCTCTCCAGCAGCTTCAAGAAATTCCTGGATGCCAATGCCGAAGCGGCCCTGAAAGCTGCCCTGGGCGCCGAGGGAGAAGGCCTTGCGGTGTTTGCGGTGGGCACCGATGAGCAGACCTCCAAAGTGCTCGGCGAACTGCGTCTGCGCCTGGCCAAGGCGCTGGGTCTTATGGATTTGACTAAGTTTGAATTCCTTTGGGTGGTGGATTTTCCCCTTCTCGAGTGGAACGAGGAAGACGCCCGTTTCATCGCCTGTCACCACCCCTTCACCAGCCCGCATCCCGAGGACCTGGAGCTGCTGGACACCAACCCTGCAGCCTGCCGCGCCCAGGCCTATGATCTGGTCCTGAACGGCTTCGAAGTGGGCGGCGGTTCCATTCGCATTCACGACGCCGAAACGCAAAGTTCAATGTTCCGCGCCATCGGCATTGGGCCCGAGGAAGCCCGCGCCAAGTTTGGGCATCTCTTGGATGCCCTCAGCTACGGCGCCCCGCCCCACGGTGGCTTGGCCCTGGGCCTGGATCGACTCGTGATGCTCTTGGCAGGCGTGGACAACATTCGCGAAGTCATCGCCTTCCCCAAGACCGCTCAGGCGCGGTGCCTATTGACCAACGCACCGAGCCCTGTCACCTCCAAGCAGTTGCGGGAACTGCGCATTCAGACCACCCAGCCCCAGCAGTACCGGGCCGGGGTGATGTTCTTCGAGAGTGTGCCCGCTGAATTGCAGGCTCCTCTTTCGGCCCTGCGCACCCTCTCCATGAACCAGGCGACCTCCACCAGCACCATGGTGTTGGACGGTGAAATCGTGAAGGTGGAAACCTCCCGCATCCCGGGGCCGGAATCCGACGACTGAGCCCCGCTCTGACATGCTGACCCTTCGCCACCTCGCCGCGGACATCCTGCGCGAAGCGGGTTGGGATCTACCCATGTTGCCCATCCAATGGTCGCCACGCATGTCCCGCTGTGCGGGACTTTTCGTGATCGAGAAGGATGCTCGCGGCGCCTGGCACCCCGAGATCCGCCTTTCCATTCCGCTTCTGCGTCGCCGGGACCGAGCCTGGCCCGTTCAGGTCTGCGGTTGCCACTGCCACGATCCCGAGACGGTGACGCGGCGCATCCTGGAACACGAACTCATTCACTACAAGCTGTGGAAGGACGGAGCCAAGGATTGGGGCCACGGAGAGGATTTCCGGAAGCTGGCCTGGGATACCTTCCACCACCAAAGCATCACCCATGGCATCGGCTCCGAGGAAAGGGCCCCCCGCACCCGGTAGGCGTAAGCTAACAATTGCCTTTACATGTTGAGATCATGAATGCCCATGAAAAACATCTTTCCTTCGCTGCTCCCCGTTCCCCGTATCGGGGCCGAGCAGGAAGCCCACCTGCCCCACGCCCGTAGGGTTTTTGCACTGCGCAACATCCATTTCCAGGATGTGAAAGCGGTGGGCTTTGATATGGATTACACCCTCAGCCACTATCGTTCGCCCGAGATCGATGAATTGGCGTTTCGCAAATCCAGCCAACTCCTGGTCCAGGAGCGCGGTTTTGATGCACGGTTGCTTGAGGTGCCCTACGATCCGGCCTTTGCCATTCGCGGGCTCGTGTTGGATGGGTTCCGAGGCAATCTGTTGAAGTTGAATTCGGACCGCATGGTGGTGCGAGCCTGCCATGGCCGGGAGACCCTGGACCAAAACGCCATTGACGCCGCCTATGGGCATCGTCGACTCACCGCCAGCGCCAAAGGCTTTCGCAGCATTGATACCCTGTTTGAAATTCCAGAGAGCTTTCTGTTCGCCCTGCTGGTTGAGGGCCGGGAACAGGGCTGGATTGAAGCGAAGGAATACGAAGAGCTTTTCCAGGATGTGCGCTGGGCCATCGACACGGCCCATCGCAACGGCGAGATGAAGGCCGAGATTCTAGCCAACCGAGAGTTTTATATCCTGCGGGACCCCGAATTACCTGCGGCTCTGGATCGGTGGAAGCGCGCCGGGAAGAAGTTGTTCGTGGTTTCCAACAGTGAGTGGCATTTCACCGAGGGTGTCCTGAGCTTTCTGCTGGATGGGCAGGATCCCGCCCGCCCCAAATGGGAGGACTATTTCGACCTGGTGGTGACCAGTTCCCGCAAACCGGTGTTTTTCCAGGAACCGCAGACAGCCCTCCCCACTGAGGGTCATCCCAAGGCCTTTACCGGCGCCAACGCAGGCTGGCTGGAAGACCAGCTCCAGGCCTATGGCGAGGAAGTGTTGTACGTGGGGGACCATATCTACGGGGATATTTTGCGCTCCAAAAAGAGTGTTTCCTGGCAAACCCTGCTGCTCATCCCCGAACTGGGCACCACCCTGCAACGTCTGGAGGATCTGGCCGAGGACCTTCACCTGTTCCTGGGCAGCGAGATCCAGCGCCGCCTCAATGAGGTTCGGCATTCGCTGCTGGAAGACAAACACCAGCGTAACCGCGAGCATAGACGGCTCCTGGCCTCGCGATTAAGCCCGGAAGCTCTGCTAGCCCTGGATCACGAGGCCCACCAATTAAAAATCGATTTAGATATTAACCAAAAACTACTTATCACCCAGGAATCACGGGTGGCCGAGCTTGACGCTCAGCTGGAAGCCGCCTTTAACCTACGTTGGGGCAGCATTTTCAGAGAGGGATACCAGCAAACCAGGTTTGCGGACCAGATCCAGCAGTACGCCAGTGCCTACACGGGTAGGATTAGTAATCTGTATTTTTTAGACCCAACCATTGCGATCTACGCCCCAGTGCCTACCCTTCCTCATGAACGGAATTTATGAATTTTAATAAATTCCCTTGAAAGCGATTTTTACCTATTTTACAGTAAGGCAACCCCCCGTTCTCACCAGCCCCCCCCTGGAGAATCCCTTGAAACACAATGAAACCGGCACCGAAACAATGCCCGCCCTGAACACTCTGGGCGAACGAATAAAAGCGGTACGTGTGCATTGGGTGTGGTCCCAGGAGGAAATGGCCGCCACCCTGCGCGTAGACCAAGCCTCAATCTCATTCTGGGAACGGGACAAGATCAAGCCCTCGGGCAGTGCCATGGTCGCCCTGGCAGCGCTGTTCCGCACCAGCCTCAAGGCCCTGGAATCGGGTGAATCCTTTGTCCTGCCTGACCCACCGTCACGGGCCCCGGAATCCAAGAAAACCAAGCGCGAAATCCCCCGCAGCGTGAGCCTGCCCCCGGACGAAAAGGAACCGGTGGTCATCGTGGATCTGGCCGATGGCAGTTCCAAGGGTAAACCCATCAGCGAAGCCATGATGATCCTCGTGCAATCCGTCAAGGAAGGCCGCAAGATCTGGGTCGTCATGGAATAACGATATTTCCCATGGTGCGTTTTGGCTCCCTCGGGAGCCAAAATTATATTTGCCAATAATTTTTCTCGAGGACGTTTATGATGAAATCATTTTTTATCATTTCCTTGTCCACCTTTCTTTCAGCCCAAAGCGTGGCGTTTACCTTTGATGATGGTCCAAAGGTGGCTGCCACTCCCTTGCTGGACCCGGTCTCCCGCAACGCAGCCATCTTGAATCACCTGACTTCCCGAGGGGTTCAGGGCATGTTTTTTGTGACCTTGAAGAACGGGGCAGACCATCCTGCGGGTTTGGCCCTGGCAAAAACCCTCGGCGAAGGCGGTCAACTCCTGGCCAACCACACGGTCAGCCATCCGGATTTCAATGCCGAGGCAACCACTCTGGAAACCTTTCAGACGGAAATCCAAGGGTGCGACGCGGTAATTCGAACCCTCCCGGGTTTCCGAGCCTACTTCCGCTTCCCCTATCTCCGGGAGGGGGCCACCGAGGCCAAGCGCGAGGGCATCCGGGCCTATTTACGTGCCCAGCATTACCGGATCGGCTACGTGAGCATCGACACCTGCGATTGGTTGATTGATGCGAAGCTGCAAACGAAGCTTGAGCAGAATCCCGCCCTCGATTTGTCCCCCTGGCGGTCCCTGTATCTCGGCCATCTCTGGGAACGGGCCCAGGTGTATGACCGACTTGCTAAGGGCATCTATGGCCGAGAGATTCCCCACGTGCTGCTGCTCCATCACAACCTGCTGAACGCCCTGTTTTTGGGTGATGTCATTGACATGTTCCAGGCCAAGGGCTGGAAGCCCGTTTCGGCCGAGGCCGCTTTCGCCGATCCGGCTTACCAGGTGGAACCTCGTGTACTCCCGGTGGATGGCAGCGTGCTCGAGAGCAGCGCCCAGGCCCTGGGCATTCCTTTAAATCCCTATTTCAAGGGCATGCGCTCCGAGCGGCGGATTGGGGAAGAGGCGGGGAAGCTCTAGTATTCGAAAGTACTTCCTCCGACAAATTCCCGCAGGATCGACGTATGGGGTATTTCGTCCGGGAAGATCGGTACGAACATCCGCACGAATTGAAGCAGGCGGTAAGCTTCGCCAAAGGCCTCGTCATCACTGGGCACTTCCAGGAGAAATCGCTCAGCAAAAACGCGCAGCACGGCGGGCTCGTAAATGAGCGTGGAATTGAACATCAGATCCGCACTTTCCTGGAAGGGGAAGATGTTCTGCCGCTCGCCCCGCAACACGCTATGCCACATGTTGAGGGTGCGGCTGGCACCGTGACCCCGGTACTTGCGATCCCGAACGATGCGGCGGATCAGGCGCACATCCGTGGTCATGATGCGGTTATGGTCGTCCAGCCCCAACTGCGTGAGGGCGCTGATGTAGATCTTCAATTTATGATCGGCGGGCACAGCCTCGGTGAGTTTTGGGTTCAGACCGTGGATGCCTTCCACGATCAGGATATCGTCGGCGCCCAGCCGCATCGGCGTAGTCTGGGGTGCCCGGGTGCCCGTGAAGAAATCGTAGGTGGGAATCTGCGCTTCCTGCCCCGCCAGCAATTGTTCCAGATGCTGGTTGAAGAGCGCCACATCCACAGCTTCCAGGCACTCAAAATCGGGCTTGCCCTGCTCGTCCACCGGTGTTTGTGCGCGCCCCACAAAGTAGTTGTCGGTGCCAAGGGTTACGGGCCGCAGGCCATTCACCCGCAACTGGATCATCAAACGCTTGCTGAAGGTGGTCTTGCCGGAGCTGGATGGTCCCGCAATCAGCACCAGGCGAACCTGACCGCGCCGCTGGGCCACCACATCTGCAAACTCGGCGATTTTTTTCTCGTGGAAACCTTCGGCAATCTTGATCACTTCGCCGATTTCGCCGGAAAGGCAGGCTTCGTTGAGCTGCCCCACGTTCACCACACCCAGAATGCGATTCCAGGCCTTGGTTTCTTTGTAGATCTGAAAGAGCCCTGGCTCCGGTGCCAAGGTGGCTGGCGTTTCAGCGGTGCGCTGTTCCGGGAAGCGCAGCACAAAGCCAGGCGCGTACGGCACCACCTCGAACTGGTCGATGTAGCCCGTGGAGGGCACCACCGGCCCATGCTGGATGTCCTTGAACACACCGCATCCAACCAGGCGTACTTCGATCCAGCGGGTGGTGGTCAGGAGCTTGATCTTGTCCTCGTAGCCTTCATCCCGGAAATGCTGCACGGCCTCTTCACTGGTGATGGTCTGGCGCTGAAAGGGGCGGTTTTCCGCCACGATCTGACGCATCCGGGCTTCGATCTGGGTCAAGTGATCCGGCGGCAAGGCTCGGGGTACCCGCAGATCGAAGTAGTAACCTCCCGCCAGCGACTGCCCCACGATGACTTCCGCATCGGGAAAGAGTTCCTTGGCGGCCTCGAACAGAATCAAACAGGCCGAACGGCGGTACACCGCCGTGCCCTCGCGCTGGCCATAGGTCACCGGCGTGATCTTGCAGGCATAGCGAATGGAGGTGTCCAGACTCACCAGGTGCTGATTGATCTTGGCCGCGAAGGGCTTCCCGTCCTTGGGGGGAAACCGTTTCAGCAAATCGACAATCTTCTCGCCGGTTTTTACGGGAAGGCGCTGGCCTTCCATCAGCACTTCGATTGGGGAGCCACTCATGGGATACCTCGATGCGTCTTGATTAAGGAACTCGTTTTCCGGGATTTCCTTAATGCTATCGGAGGATGCCACGACCGGGTTGAAACCTGGGTCTAGACAGCATCTTTACTCCCGACAATCGCTCGATCCGAGCTTCTTGTGGCTTGGAACCAACACGACCCGGAAAGAGGCGATTCAGGGGTAAGAGAAATCCTTCGTTAGGCTCGCTTTCCAATCACGTGTTTGATGGCTGCCACCACTTGATCCTGGTCTTCTTCGGTGAGCCCTGGCCAGAGCGGCAGGGACATCAAACGATCCCCACTCCACTCGCTGTGGGGCAGACCATCCTTGGGCAGGGCCGCCGGGTGCTTGGCGTAGTAGTCACGGTAGAAGGCGTGGATATGGGCCGGGCGGTAATGGATACCGGTGCCGATGTTTTCGTCCTTGAGGGCCTGTACGAAAGCATCGCGATCCATGCCGATGATTTCAGGTTGAATGCGGAGAACGAAAAGGTGGAAACAGTGGCCATGGATGGCATCCCCTGCCCAGGGCAGCACCAGGCCTTCGATGCCTTTGAGTAGCTCGAGGTAGCGGTTGAACAGAACGCCACGACGAACATTGAAGCCATCCAGCTTCTTGATCTGGTGCAGGCCGAGCGCCGCCTGGATATCCATGAAATTGGCTTTCCGACCGGGTTCCATGACTTCCGTGTGGGGCGAACCATCCTTGGCAAACCGTTTCCAGGCGTCTTTCTCGATGCCGTGAAACCGCAGGCGCTTGATGCGGTCCAGAAAGCGATCATCGTGCAGCGCAATGGCACCGCCTTCGCCGGTGGTCATGTTCTTGTTGGGGTGGAAGCTGTACACGCTCATCACGGAGCGTGGGTCACTGCCGATTTTTCGACCGTTGTAGTGGGCACCCATGGCCTGGGCGGCATCTTCGATCACCCACAGGCCGCGCTTCTCGGCGATCTGCCACACGGCTTCCATGGGCGCGGGCAACCCCGTGAGGTGCACGGGTATGATGCCCTTGGTGCGGGGCGTGATCATTTCCTCAATGCGCGTGGGATCGATGTTCAGCGTCTTGGGGTCGATATCGGCCAACACGGGCACGCCGCCTTGCAACACCACCGTGGAAAGCGTGGACACCCAGGTCATGGCGGTGGTGATCACTTCATCGCCCGGTTGCAGGCCCAGCACCTGCAGGGTGATTTCCTGGGCCGTGGTGGCACTGTTCATGGCCAAGCAATGCTTCACGCCGTTGTAGTGAACCAGTTCTTCCTCGAACTTGGCGGATTTAGGGCCGGTGGTGATCCAGCCGGAATTCACGGAATCGATGAACTCATCGATCTCCTCCTGTCCAATGACAGGGCGTGTGAAGGGAAGAAAGGCATCGCGACGGCGGTAGGTCATGGTGACTCCAGGACGGAGCGACCATTCTCCCATGAATGACCGGCAACCCTAGGCGATGGCCAATTCCAGTGAGATCACGGTCCCCGCATCGCCCCCGGAGCCATCGATCACCAGGGCGCCCTCCATGGCGTCCATGAGCTGGCTGCAGATGACCAGGCCCAGCCCGGCCCCAGCCTCCCCCTGCACGTACACATCGTCCGGGCGCAATAGGCGACCTTCCACCTGCGTGCCTTCTGGCAGTTGCAAGCCTGGAAGGAGCACACAAATGGAAAGAGACATGGGCATGCGCTCCACCCACACCCGGAGGCTCCCGTCCTGGCTGCCTTCCAGGGCACCTGTAATAAAGCTGAGCAGGATCTGCCCCAGCACGCTGCGATCGGCGAGGACTTCGGGAAGCTCCAAACAATCCGGCCAATGCAGGGCACCATCCCCTCGCCGGGGAAAGGATTCCACCAAGGGGCGCAATTCCCGGAACAGCCCGGCCAAGTCCAGGGGGCGGATTTCCATGGGCAATCCCGAAGCGCCCGGTCGGGCCAACTCGGCCAGGTCCCGGAGCAATTCGGCCATGTGCTTTCCCGCCAGGAGCGCATCCAAGAGGAGTGTTTCCCGAATGTCGGCTTCGAGGCCACCCCGCACCCGACCCACCAGATTCAGAATGCCCAGCAGGGGTCCCCGCAACTCCCGGGCCGCAAAGCCAAGGAATTCCACCTTGAAGGTTTGGCCCTGGCGCAACAGTTGATTCTGGTGGTCCAAGGCTAGACTCTGGGCCTTCAAGTCTTCCTTCTCCTTGGCCAGGAGTTCCTTCTGCTGCTTCAGTTCCTGAAGCAGCCAGGTGTCATAGAGCGCCGAAGCGAAGAGGCTCTGGAGAACCTCCAGGGACTCCTGCTCGGCCACCGAAAACACCTTGGCTACCGGCAAGGACATGATCACAAACCCCACCAACAGTGTCTGCTGCTCGAAGGGCACCAGGAAAAGACCTTGCTCCTGACGCGCCTGGATGAGCCGCAGGGCTGGTGGCACCCGTTCCATCTCCAGCCATTGGCACTGATAGCTCAGCACGGGGTAGGCAGGAAAGGGGTGCGGCACGGGAAGGCGCAAGGACTCCAGCTGCTTGCGGTCGAATTGCATGCCCGCCCTGGCTTCGTAGGCGTTCTCGCCCAGGGTCCAGACCAGGCCCTGACTGCCCCCAAATTCTCCCAGCAATACCTCAAGCAGCATGGGCGCCAGGCGATCCACCCGGGTGGTCGCACTCAGCACATTGGCCACGTGTCGCATCAAGGCCGCCTGCTGTGTCCGTATGTGGACTTCTCTGCGAAGCCCATCGAGTTCCTTGAACAGCTGATCGGCCCGTTGGTCGGCCTTGAGGGCCTGGGCCCAAGCCTCGGTGATGGCATCCGCTTCCAACCAGGGTTGGGCCCCAAGTTTCAAAGAGTCAGGGTCCTCGGAGGGAATCGGATGAATGCTCACGGATGCACGTTTCCAACGCTCAGGCGATGGTCACCGTTAGGGTCAGGGTGGATCCCAGACCAGCCCCATCGCTCTGCAGACGAATGGTGCCGCCCATCATTTCCATGAGGTGTTTGCATATCACCAGGCCCAAACCAGTGCCACCGTACTCGCGGGAGTGACCCCCTTCAGCCTGCACGAATTTCTGGAAGAGCTTGGCCTGGTCCTCGGCCCGGATGCCGATTCCAGTGTCGATGACCTGGATGGTTACCTGCCCGATGCCGCGCTCCACCACGATGCGAATCGACCCTTCCTTGGTGAACTTGAGGGCATTGGAGAGCAGATTCAGCATCACCTGTTTCAAGCGTCCCGGATCCATCATGACTTCGGGCAGCTCCGAGAGGTCCTGGGGCCAGACCATTTCCACCTCGGGACTTCTGGGGTAGGCCATGGCGATGGGTTTCACTTCCTCCATGAGGATGTAAAGACTGAAGGGCACCACGTGCACTTCCATGCGGCCAGATTCGATTTTGGCTAGGTCGAGAATATCGTTGAGCAGCGAGAGTAGATGGCGCCCTGAGGCATAGCTGTCCTGCAGCATCCGCCGCATTTCGTCTTCGTCCTCGTACAACTCATCCAGCACCAGCCGGGTGAACCCAAGGATGCCCGTCAAGGGTGTGCGCAATTCGTGGCTGGTGAGCGCGAGGAATTCACTCTTGAAACGATCCGCTTCCCGCAGGGCCACGTTGGCCTTTTCCAGTTCCATGGTCTGCCGACGCAAGGTATCCCGCTGGTGCCCAAGATCCCTGAACAGCCATGCGTTATAGATGGAAACCGCCACCTGACGCTGGAGAATGGTCAGGGTGTCCTGGTCCTCTTCGATCTTCCGCCCGGTTTCAATAGCCAGGATCGCAAAGCCCATCAGCAGTAATTGATGCTCGAAGGGTACAAAATAGAGGGACAGGTCGGGCGTGAGCCGCAGCATTTCCAATGGTCCACGGATGGTGGCCGCATCCAGCCACTGGGACTGGAACAACACCAGCGGGGCGCTGGGAAAGGGGTTGGGCGCAGGCAAGCTAAGCTGGGCCAAGCCGCTGCGGGGGATGCCATGCCCCACCCGAGCCTGGTAGGTGGAACCTTGGTCTTCCAGGATCCAAATGCCACAAGCTTTGGCACCGAATTCCTGAACGAACACATCCTGCAGCACACTGGCCACCTGGGCGACTTTGGGCGTAGCGGCCAGAATTTCAGCCACGTGCTGCAGCACGGTCATCTGATGGGTGCGCCGTCCCAATTGGGCGCGCAGTTCCGTGAGTTCCTGACCCTGCTGGGAAAGCTGCCGCTGAGCCTGTACCAGCTCTGCGAGCACCTCCTGCCCTTGCCCTTGGTTGCGGGATTGCGGGGAAGCAGGGGACGCAGGGGCTCCAGGCTTGAAAAGATTGGCCGGCCCGCCAGGCTTGTACGGATTCGGAGCTCCCTGGGGTGGGGAGCCGGGCTTGAAGGGATTGGACGGGGAGGAACTCATCCTTTTCTAAGAATGCCCACCCTGAAAGGCAATGCAAGGAGTCTTACACTGGTCTGACGCCATCCCACACCTTTGCCCGGATTTGGTCTGAAACGGATTCCCCAACCGATGTCCCCCCACCGCCTCAAACCTCGCTCCATGGAACGACTCATTTTCTGGGGCGTAGCCTTTCTTCTCCTGTCCCAAATGGCCTGGTGGATCGCGGTCCAGGTGCGGGAATCCAAGCGCTTGCAGGATGCCCGGATCGCCCAGATGCGGGCGGGCCGGGCCGAGGCCTGGCAGTTGGATTCCATGGCCTTTCTCCGCCCCACCTCGCCCTGGGAAACGGGGGAGGGGCCCGGTGTGGTGGTGGGACGGCTACCGGACACCCGTACCCTGGACGAACGCAAACAGGCCATTGAATCCCGTTTTCCCTATGTGGCGGTGCTGCCCACCCCTGTGGAGCTGGATGATCCGGTGCTATTGGCCGATGCTCCCGCCTACCTGACGCTGCGTCCAGAGGTCCTCATGGCCATGGACCAGGAACGGACCCTGGCGTTGTGGCGCACAGCGGGGGAGGCCGCCATCCTGGTGGCCGGCGTGCTGTTTGGGATGACCTATATCTATCGAAAGCTCAACGCCGAGATGGAAGTGATGTTCCGCCAGCGGAATTTCATCGCCTCGGTCACCCATGAACTGAAGACCCCCATCGCCAGCCTGCGGGTATGGATGGAGACTGTTTTCTGCCGCGAGCTGGCCCCGGAGCAGAAAGTTCGCATCCAGTCGCTCATGGATGGCGACCTCCGCCGGTTGACCGACCTGGTGGGCAATCTGCTGGAAACGGCCCGGGCCGACGCGGGCAAATTGGCCCTGCGCCCCGAACCTACCGAACTGGCGCCCTGGCTGGAACGCACCTGCCGGGAGCTGGATCACCGCCTGGGCGAGGGCCTATTGGGGCTGCGCCTAGTGCTGGCACCCGGAATATTCGCCGCCATCGACCCCAAGGGCTTTGCCATGGTCATGGAGAACCTGCTTTCCAATGCCATCAAATACGCCTCCGACCCCCGGGAGACCACGGTGACCCTCGAGGCTGACCGGGACCACGCCATCATCTCCGTGCAGGATCTGGGCTACGGCATTTCCCAGCATGAGATCCCCCGTATTTTTCAGCGGTTTTACCGGGTGGGTGACGAAATGACCCGATCCGTGCCCGGAACGGGCCTGGGGCTTTTTCTCTGCCGGGAGATTGTGCGGGGACACGGGGGCGAAATCCGGGTTTCGAGCCTGGGAAGTGGCCTCGGGACCACCTTCACCATTCGACTATCCCGACTGGCACGGTAGGCTTAGTGATCATGGACACAGAACGCATGCCTGAAGCCGAACTTATCGCTCGATCCATCTCCGGCGATGGGGAAGCCTTTGGAGCCCTGGTGCAACCCTACCTGGGGTTATTCTCTGCGGGCATCCAACGGATCCTCCAGGATCAACTCGACACCCAGGATGCCTTGCAGGAAGCCCTGCTCAGCATCTTCACGGAACTCCACCGTTTCCAGGGGAAAAGCAAGTTCAGTACCTGGGGCTACCGGGTGTGCCTGAACGAGGCCCTGATGTTGCGCAGATCACGGATTCGCCGCCGCGAAGATACCATCGAAGATTTTTTGCCACACTTCACGCCCGAAGGGCATCACATGGGCAAGGAAGGTCTCAAGGATCTCAGCCAGGAGGCCACGGCACTTGAACAAGTCGAAGAAGCACAGGTCAGACAGAAGGTTCAAGAAGGTTTGAGCCGGCTGTCCGACGAACAGCGAGCCGTTTTTGTTTTAAGGGACTTGGAAGGCATGGACACCGAAGAAGTAGCCAGCATGTTGGGAATCAGCCGAGGGTTGGTGCGCCAGCGCCTGCATCGGGCGCGGCTAGGGCTTCGCGGCGTTCTTTCGCCATTCCTTGTGGGAGGCAAGTCATGAGCCAGCGCCTCATTTGTGAACAGGTCGTGGACCGTCTGACGGACCTGGAAGAGGGCACCCTCTCCATGACTGAATCCCTGCGGATGAAAATGCATCTGCTTTACTGCCTGGATTGCCGGGAACTGCGGGATGAAGTCCGGAAGATGCCCGAACTCGTGAAGCAGGTGACCGATGCCGAGGTGGAAGCCCTGCTGCCCTTGGCCCAGAACACCCTCAAGGCAGCCCTGGCCCGGGTTGCGGAATTCCGCCCCATTCGTCGCCCCGTGGAATCGCCCGTACCCAATGATCTGCAACAACTGCTTCAATCCGGTGCGGACCTTACCCTTCGCCTCATGAATTCGGTCCATCAGGCCTTTGTGGAAGGCGCCCTGCCCCTGCAGGCCCCGTTCCTGCCTGCTCAGGTGCTGGCGCAGCTTCCTTCCCCGGAAACCTGGACCTGGAAGAACAAAGGCGGCGCCCGGGTGGCAACGTTGATGGATGCTGGCAATAACGGCCCTCGGCTCAGCCTGCTGGTGGCCCCTCGTGGCTTCCAGACGCCCCGACATACCCACTTTGGCACCGAGCAGATGCTGGTGCTGGATGGGCTGCTCGAAGATGGCGAGAGTGCCTATCCCTCAGGCCGCTGGGTTCATTTCGGCGAAGGTTCCACCCACGCGCCTGCGGTGCTCAACGATGAATGCTGGTGCCTGATCCGCGAGGAAGGCACCGTGCGCTACACCGGCCCCCTCGGCTGGCTGCGCAATCTCCTGGCCGCCTGATCATAGACGGCTAAGCATTCCCGCATTCAGCTGAGCCTGGGACAGCACCGCGCGATCCAGCACCAGACTGGTGACGAGGGCCGCTGGCGTTACATCAAAGGATGGATTGAACACGGGACTGCTTTCGGGTGCCCAACGCAGGGCACCGAAACCGCGCACTTCCGCGGCCGCACGTTCCTCGATGGGAATGGCTGCGCCATTGGCACAGGCGAGATCCACCGTGGACCAGGGCGCCACGGGATGAAAGGGCACGCCGTGATGCGCGGCCTGCACTGCCACGCCATAGGTGCCCACCTTGTTGGCAAAATCGCCGTTCGCCGCCACCCGATCCGCACCCACCAGCACCCGTTGGATGCTACCGTCGCGCATCAGAATGGCAGCCATGCTGTCAGTTATCAGCGTGTGGGGAATTCCCGCCCGCACCATCTCCCAGGCCGTGAGCCGCGCGCCCTGCAACAGGGGCCGGGTTTCATCCACAAACACATGGCTCACCTTGCCCAACTCAAAGGCCCGGCGGATGACCCCCACCGCGGTCCCGATCCCGGCCGTAGCCAAGGCACCGGCATTGCAGTGGGTGAGCACAGCCTCGCCCGGGCTGAAAAGCGCAGCTCCCTGCGCCGCCATGGCTTCGCACAGCGCCACATCCTCGTCGAAAATCGCTTCTGCCACGCGCGTGAGATCGGGCACGGAACCGCCCTCATCCAGCACCGCTTTCATCCGGTCCATGGCCCACATCAGGTTCACGGCCGTGGGCCGGGCCCGGCGCAGCTTCTGGAAGGCATCCTCCAACGCGGATTTTGCGGCGCCGGATTCGGCAAACCGGGCAAAACACAGGGCCGCCGCCACGCCAATCAAGGGTGCCCCCCGCACGGACAACCGCTGGATATGACCGACCATGACGCCGGGATCATCGCCTTCCAACCAACTTTCGACATCAGGCAGTCGGGTCTGATCCAGCACCCAGAGCTTGCCGCCTTCAACTTTCAGGGCCAGGGAATGCAAGGGTTTCATGGGTTCACCGAATCCGGGGTCCGAGGCTGCGCCGTACCTCGCGAAGCGCAGCCAATTCCGCTGCCGGCAGGGACGTGAGGCCGCCCAATTCCACGGCCGATTTCAGGATCTGGGCCACGTGTTCCAGCCGTTCGATGCCCCCGGCGGCTTCGCGGGCATCGTCGCCCCAGCACACCGCCCCGTGACGCGCCATGATCAGCAGGCGATGGGCGGGCAGGAAAGGTAGCAACACCTCCGCCAGCGCCGAGGTGCCGGGCCGAGCGTAGGGCACCACGGGAATGGCACCGGCGCCCAGAATGACCTCTGGTAAGGACTCGGAGGGCAGTTCCTGGAGCTCTGGATGAGCCACCGTCCAGGCGATAGCCGTGGGCGGATGGGCGTGAACCACCACCTGGGCCTCGGGACAGGCAGCATAAATGGCCAGATGCATCAGGCGCTCACTGCTAGGCGCCCCGCTCAGAACCGTTCCATCCAGCGCCAGATGGGCAAAATCCTCGGGCCGAAGCCAAGCCTTGGCGACACCCGCGGGGGTCATGGCAATGCGCCCATCCGACAGCCGGGCGCTCAGGTTGCCATCCCCGGCGGCCAGCAGGTTGCGATCATGCAAGCGACGGCAGGCCTCGCACAGGGATTCCAGAATTTCAGGATCGGTCATCACTCCCTCGCAGGCCGTTTGAGGGCCAAGGAAAACAGTGCATCGCCCGCAATCAACAGGGCCAGCATGATGGCACTGAACGCGAAACGATAATCCCAGTTGCCGGGGAAGTGTTGTTGGAGAAACCACACCCGCTGATGCGCCAGGTTGATGTTCAGGCTGGGGGGCGTGAGGTAGTGACTGATGGGCACCAGCGCCACAAACATCAGGAAAGCCAAATATGGAGCGCTCTTGGGCAACCCCATTCGGCGCAGCGAAAAGAAGGCGGCCACGGTGGGAAGGCTGTGCACCACCACCGAAACCCAATGGGTGTGCCCCGTTTGGATAACACCATAGATATAACCGGGTTCCCCCACGCAGATGTGCCAGAGAAAGCCAGCGCCCACAAGGTGCGGCGCCCGGAGCCAAAGCCCCAGAATGATGACAAAACTGGCAACATTGCAGCCCCAGAGCAGTTCCGACATGGTGCCCCAGCGGAACTTGAAATAGGTGTGGAGGGCCATCGCCACCAGCACAAGCAGCGCCAGGGCGCGGTCGCGCAACAGAGTGTGCTTGAGTCGAGCGAGGACCATTCGATCAGTTAAGCAGAAAAAAAGGGCGCCGATCCACGGCGCCCTTTTGGGTAAAACACTGAAATGCCTATTTCAGCGTGACCTTTTCCGGTGCGGCAAGGGTGAAGCTGACCGGCTTTTCGACGGGTATCCGAATGACCGTATCCGCAGTGGCCGCAGCTACGGCGGTACCTGCCGCAGCACCCACCGCCGCGCCGCCCAGGGCGTGATCATTCTTGTTGTGCTTGTCCGTCAGGATGCCAACCAGGGCGCCCAACGCCGCGGCGCCGCCGATGTACTTCGCATTACGTTCGCCACGGGGCGTGCCGCTCACGAGAAAGACACCGCTTTCCACATCGTACTTGCCCACATAGGTTAGACGGATGCCCAATCCGCCGTTGCCGGTGCTCAAGCGACCTGCCGGGGTGCTCTGGCTCACCACGCCGCGTACTTCGGCGCCCGCGGGCCAGACGGTTTTGCCATCCACCATCACGCTTTCCGCAAGGCTGCCTTCCCAAGCATCCCCGGCTTGTACTGTGTCCGTGCTGAGATCCTTGGCCAGCTTGACTTCAAGCTTGGCTCCAGCTGGAACCTCAACAATGACGACCTTGGGAGCTTCCTTGGGGGCCGGCTGGGCAGCCAGCTCCTGGGCGGCTTTTTTCTTGGTCTCGGCTTGCTTCTTGGCATCGGAGAGTTGTTTCTCAATGGACTTCAAGTGGCCTTTGGAAACGTGATCCGCATCCGCATCCTGGGCTTTGCCTGTTTTCAGCTCAGCCAATTCCTTCTCCAGGGCCGCTACGCGAGAATCCGCAGTCTTGGCCGATTCCTGAGCCTGCACGGCCTCAGGGCTGAGTTTCTTCTCGCACGCCAAGGCTCCCATGACCAGCAAAGCACCTAACATCGCGTGGGTAGTTAATTTATGTCCTGAAATCATCAGATCCTCCTGTGGGTTGGATGTCCTGAAGTATAGTACGTTCCTGGAGATCGGGCCCCAGACCTGCCATGACTGTCTTGAATCTGCGAAGTGAAACCGTCCTGAAAGCCCTCATCGAGGCCTACCTCCTTGACGGGGAGCCTGTGGGCTCTCGCCTGCTGGCCCATCGTTTCCCCGAGCCGGTTTCCAGCGCCACCATCCGCAATGTCCTGGCGGATCTGGAAGAGGAAGCCCTGGTTACCCAGCCCCACACCAGCGCCGGGCGGATTCCCACCGAACGCGCCTATCGCTATTACGTGGACCACTGGATGCGCCCCCAGCGCCCTGCCCCGCACCTGGGCGCCAAGCTGGCCACCGCCTTCGAAGGCATGGACCAGGATCCTGATGCTTGGCTGCGCCACGCCAGTCGCGTGCTGAGCGAAGTCATGGGCGGCATCTGCATCGCCCTACCCGTGCACCTGAGCACCAGCACCTTGGTGCGCCTGGAATTTGTGCCGTTGGGACCACGGCGCCTGGTGGCTGTCTGGGTGGGCAGCGCCGGGGATGTCGAGCATCAGGTCATGGAAAACAGCTGGGGCTTCGAAGCCCCAGTTTTGGCGGAACTGGGCAATTTCGCAACCTGGAATTTCGCGGGCTGCTCCCTCACGGATATGCGCCAGAAACTGTTGGCCGCGCTGCAAGGGCAGGCCGATGAGGCCCACCAGCTGCGCCTTCGTCTTGCGGAATTGGCCGAACGCATGGCCCAGGCGACCGGGGCCGAGGCGCCCCTGCTGGCGGTGGCTGGCCTGCGAGAACTCCTGAAAATGCCCGAATTCGAGGATTCCAAACGCTTCCGCGAGCTCGTCGAGGCCTTCGAAGAACACGGTCATCTGGCAAAACTGTTGAATGCCTTCGCCGAGGCCTCCGCCAAGGAAGTCAAGCTGCTGCTGGGTTCCGAAAATCCCTACTTGCCTGAGATGCCCCTCGCCACGGCCATGCGGACCGTGGCCTTGCCCGGCAATGAGCGGGCCGCCTTTGCCTTTTTCGGCCCCTTGCGCCTGGATTACGGCAAGGTGATCGGCGGGTTGGCCTGGTGGTCGGAGGAACTGGCCAAGCGCGGCCCCAGAACGGTTTAAATCGGTCGTTCAGCTTTCCTTGCGTTGCTTCTGGGCCTACAATCTGCAACATGATCCAGGTTCCCGATTTCACACCGCTCGATCCAGACGAAGATCCTGTTCCGCCTCAAGCCTATAACACGGTGGATCTCACCCTGGACGGCCTGGATGAGGTTGATGATCTGCAGGCCTTGGCGGATGAAATCGCCGAGGAAACCCCCGACCCTGTGGTATCTGCGCCAGCCCCGGCGCCGCAGACTTCGGCCCCCACGGGTGATGTCACGGATCGCATCATCGAAGAACTTGAACGGGAAATGGAAGAAACCGCCGCCAAGCTTCGCCTGGTTGAGAAACGCGAAGCGGAGCACATGGATCGGCACCATCGCCTGCTGGCGGATTTCGCCAATTACCGCAACCGCACGGGCCGGGATATCCAGATGGCCGTGGATCTGTCCGAGCGCAAGCTGCTGATGGAACTGGTGCCCGTCATCGATAATTTCGAACGCTGCATCAATGCCAACTACAATTCGGTGGACGATTGCCGCAATGGCGTGGCGCTCATTCACAAGCAGTTCCTGGATGCCCTGAAACGCATCGGCGTCGAAGGCATCGAGACTCAGGTGGGCGACCCCTTTGACGCCCAGTTTGCGGAAGCGCTCACCACCACCTCCAATCCCAATCTGCCCGATGGCGCCATCGCTGCGGTTTTCGAGCGAGGCTACCGGCTGCGGGACCAACTGCTGCGCGCAGTGCGCGTGGTGGTGAACCACATCTCAGGGGATTCGACCCCCGCATCGTCCGGCGACGATCTCCCTGGTAATATCCAGTAGACCCCTTGAATTGAATGGAGTTTTTATATGCCCGGCAAGCTTATCGGGATTGACCTTGGCACCACGAACAGCTGCGCGTGCGTGATGGAAGGTGGCGAACGGCGGGTCATTCCCAACCGGGAAGGCAGCCGAACCACCCCGTCGGTCGTGGCATTCACGGACAAGGGCGATGTGCTCGTGGGCCATATCGCCAAGCGCCAAGCGGTGACCAACCCCCAACGCACCCTGTTTGCGGTCAAACGCCTCATTGGCCAGAAGTTTGACCTGCCGCACGTGCAGCATGCCCTGCAGCGCCTGCCCTTCCCGGTGGTCAAAGCTCCCAACGGCGATGCCTGGCTGGGCGTCGGGGATCGTGATTATGCACCCCCCGAAGTGAGCGCCATCGTGCTCCGGAATCTCAAACAAAGCGCCGAAGCCTTCCTGCACGAAGAAATCCTCGATGCGGTCATCACGGTGCCTGCCTACTTCAACGATGCCCAGCGCCAGGCCACCAAGGATGCGGGCCGCATCGCCGGTCTCAATGTGGTGCGCATCATCAACGAGCCCACGGCTGCGGCCTTGGCCTATGGCATGGACAAGAAGGGCAAGCGCGAAATCCTGGCCATCTACGATCTCGGCGGCGGGACCTTCGATTTCACCCTGCTCGAAATGAACGATGGCGTGTTCGATGTGCTTTCCACCAGCGGCGACACCTTCCTGGGCGGGGAAGATTTCGACCACACGATCCTGCAGTGGCTGGCGGATCTGTTCAAGGACAAGACTGGCATCGACCTCACCAAGGACCGCATGGCCTTGCAGCGCCTCAAGGAGGCCTCCGAAAAGGCCAAGTGCGAACTGTCCACCCTCGACAAGGTGGAAATCCGCCTGCCCTTCATCGCCCAGGGCCCCTCGGGTCCCCAGCATCTGGAAGCCACCCTCACGCGGGAGGATCTGGAAAGCATGGTCCGGTCCCTGGTGGATCGCACCATGGCCCCCATCCAGGATGCCCTGGATGAAGCCCACAAATCGGCCTCCGACATCGATCAGGTAATTCTGGTGGGCGGCCAGACCCGCATGCCCATGGTGCAACAGAAGGTGCGGGATTTCTTTGGCCGCGAACCCAACCGCGACATCAACCCCGACGAAGTGATCGCCCAGGGCGCCTCCATCCAGGGCGCCGTGCTCACCGGCGAGATCAAGGATCTGGTGCTGCTGGACGTTACGCCCCTGTCTCTTGGTATCGAGACCCAGGGCGGCGGCTTCGTGAAGATCATCCAGCGCAACACCACCATCCCCACCCGGGATAGCCGCACCTTTACCACCGTCACCGATAATCAGGCGCGGGTGGAAGTCCACGTGCTGCAGGGCGAACGCGAACTGTCCGAGTACAACAAGAGCCTGGGCCGCTTCGACCTCATCAACCTGCCGCCGCTGCCCAAGGGCGTGCCCCAGATCGAAGTCACCTTCGATATCGATTCCAACGGCATCGTAAAAGTGTCCGCCAAGGATCTGATGACCGGACTGGAACAGGGCATGAGCATTCGGCCCAGCTCCGGGCTTTCTGAACTGGAAATCCAGCGCATGATCCGCGAGGCCAGTTCCAATGCGGAATTGGATCTGCAGCGCCGGGATGAACTCAAATACATCGCCTCGGCCGAGGGGCTGATCTTCTCCTGCGACAAGAGCTTTACCGAATGCGGCAAGTTCCTGGCCGAGGACGATCAGATGATGGTGCGCAGCACCCTCAATGCGGCCCGGCAGGCGGTGGCCACAGGTGATCTGGCGGGTGTGAAAACCTGCGAGGTCAATCTGCTTGAAGTGCAGAAGATCCTCACCAACGCCGTGCTTTCCGCCAGCGAAGCCATGATGAACGCCCTGGAGGATGACACCCGCGGCCCCGGTGGCCTTAGGTAGTCGATAATCCTCTGCTAACCTAGAAGAATGGGTGCTAAACGCGACTATTACGAAGTTCTGGGCGTCGGTAAGGATGCCTCTCTCGACGAAATCAAAAAGGCCTACCGCAAGTTAGCCATGACCTATCACCCGGATCAGAATCCGGGCAATAAGGACGCCGAGGAAAAATTCAAGGAAGCCGCCGAGGCCTACGCCACGGTGTCGGATGCCGAAAAACGGCGTCACTACGACCAGTTTGGGTTCGACGCGCCCTCCCAGGGAGGTTTCCAGTTCGACCCCAACCAGTTCACGGATTTCCAGGATATCTTCGGCAGCTTCTTCGGCGGTGGCGGGATTTTTGGAGATCTTTTCGGGGGTGGCGGACGACGCCGCTCCGGGGGCGGCGAACGCGGCTCGGACCTCCAGTTCACCCTGCGCGTGCCTTTCAAGGAGGCCGTGTTCGGCGTGGATGCCAAGGAAATCGAAGTGCCCCGTCTGGAGGCCTGTGACACCTGCCATGGCAACGGCTGCGCCCCGGGCACCTCGCCCCAGACCTGCCCCCAGTGCCGTGGCAATGGACAGGTGGCCATGCGCCAGGGCTTTCTCCAGATGTATGTGGCCTGCCCCCGCTGCGAAGGCCGGGGCCAGACCATCCAAAGCCCTTGCACGTCCTGCCGGGGTGAAGGCCGGGTGCATCGCCGCAAGAAGGTGCGCTTCCGAATTCCAGCCGGCGTCGATCGCGGCCAGCGCCTTCGTCTGGAAGGTGAAGGTGAGGCGGGTCGTGGTGGCGGAGGTACCGGGGACCTGTTCGTGGTCTTCGATGTGGAGCAGGATCCCCTTTACGAGCGGGATGGCTTTGACCTGCACCGCCGCCTGGACGTACCGTGGCCTCTGCTGGTGCTGGGCGGCGAACTGCCCGTAGAAACCCTATATGGGAGCGATTCCATTCGCCTGACTGCCGGCACGCCTGCCGACAAGGTCGTCAAACTGCCCAATGCTGGTGTGCCCAGATTGCGGGGCTCCGGCCGGGGCGATCTCTACCTTCACCTGCGGGTGTCCGTGCCCACCAAGCTCAGCGGCGAACAGGAAGACCTGGTCCGCCAGTTGCTGATGGTCATGCGCGCGGATGGCCAAGCCCCCGAAGACCAAGGCTTTCTGGCCAAGGTCTTCGGATCCGAAAAGAACAAGAAAAAGAAAAAGCGCTAATTTCGGGCTTGGTTCCGACGATGGGCAAGCACGCCCCAAACCAGGAACGCCACTTCTGCCAAGGCCACGGTGACCATCCAGAACACCACCGGTGAATCGCCCATGCCGTAGGAATGCATGCCGGTGGAAAGCACAAAGTTCACGCCCAGGTAGGTCATGAGGATGGTTTGGAAGGCAGCGATGCTGATGATCGCCACGCCGAACTTGCCGATCATGCGATCGAGCTTGGCGTGCAGGATGGCCATGTAGGCGAGGAAGGCCACCAGGGACCAGACTTCCTTGGGATCCCAGCCCCAATAGCGCCCCCAGGAGGAAGCCGCCCACATGGAGCCGGTGATGATGCCCGCGATCAGGAAGATCGAACCCACGAACATGTACCAATAGAGCAGGTCATACATGCGGTCCCGCAGCTCTGCTTTGGCAGGCGCAAAGATGGTGGTCGCGATCTGCATGTGGGCCACCACTAGGCCCAGGGCCAGGATGGAATAGCCGAGCATGATGATGGGCACGTGAATGGCCAGCCAGGGCGTGCCGGCCAACACCGGCGCGATGGGGTGGATGAAGCGATCGATGGGCAGCAGATCCATGAGCGCCATGGTCAATGCAGCCATGACCGCCGCATTGAGCACCACCACCCGGTTGCGCAGCACCGCATAGGCAATTACCGCAAAGAGCCCTACGCCCCACGCCAGGAACAGCATGGATTCGTACATGTTGGCGGCGGGAATGCGCTCGCCCACGCTCCAGCGCAACCAGATATCCCAGGTCATCATGCCGAACCCTGCCAGCAGGGCTCCGAAGGCAATGCCATCCAGCACCTTGCTCTTGCGCACCCAAGCGGCGATGGAGATGGCAAGGGAGGCCAGTAAAATGAGCCAGGACCACCGCACCGGATTCAATTCGTTGTAGAAGATCTCCTGGTCGATGCGCGCGGCGGAAGGCCAGCCCTCCAACCGGGGCGCCGTCATGAGTGCCTCCACTACGGCAGGTGTGATGGCAGTGGGCTGATCCCACCGTGCCAGGCGATTCCCAGGAACAGGGATGGGCCGCATGACTTCGCCAAACAACACTGCCTTGAGCGCCAGGATTCGCTTATCTAGCTTCTCGGCTTCCTGGGCGAACCCTCCCCTGGGCCGCCCTTCAGCCTCGGCCTGATGGGCACTTTCCAATTGCGTCGCCAATAGCTGGCTCTGGACCAACTGGATGAAGGAAGCGTGGGTCGTACCGGCCGGAAGCCCGATGGCCCCGGCAAATTCCTTGGAGCCTACTTTGATCAGGGGCGCGTTGGCTGCTGTTTTGGGATCAAATACCCAGTCGGCCAGGGTGATTGCAGGTTCCGCGCCGTGCCAGGTGTGCGAGCCTGTCACAGTCCAAACCGTCTCCCGAGCCAAGGTATCAAAGGGCATGGTACGGCCATCGTGTTGCACCGGCAGGCGTTTCAACATGCCCACCGTGGGCGTAGCCGAGGCGGTCACCGCGCTGCCAAGAAGTGCCAACGCCAGAATCGCCTTTCGGCCCGCTCCGACCGGAGTCATGTTTTCCCGATTATCTTTGTCTCGGCTTTGCCCCATTCGAATGAAGAGCACGATGCACATGCCAAGAATGAGGGTGATATAACCCGCGAAAACGATGTTTTGGCCCGGGTCCCTGGAGACGGACAGCACGGTGGCTTCGCGTCCCTCGGCCTGCTGGTAGCTGGACTGGAACAGGGTGTACCCGCGATAGGTCAACTCATGGTTCATCCAGATTTTGGCTGGGAAAGTGCGGCCCGAGTCACGGTCGGTGATCTGGATGTAGCTGGAGAAACCCGCCGGACGCATGAGCCCGGGATAGGTTTCCAGCACGAAGTCATCCAACTTCACAGAAAAGGGCAACTGCCTCTGTACCAACAGCTTGCCTGCAGAATCGTGCTGCTCGATGATCGAAGCGCTTTCCCCTTCCCAAAGCCCGAGTTGCCCCTCCACCTTGAAAAAATAAGTGACGGTCGCGCCAACAAAAATCAGGATCAACGAAGCATGGGTCACCACGAAGCCGATGCGTTTGGTGGCCCATGGAAACAGATCCGCCAGCGACATGGCAAGGTTGATGGCAAATAACCCCTGCAATGCCAGGAACCACCAGGAATAGTAGACCGCCCGGCCAGCAACCTCGGCGTTGGTCTTTGTTTCCACAATCGTCCCCACCGAGAGGCCCACCAGAAGGAGCACCAAGAGGATGACCGCAAGTTTGAGAGAGGCCAGAAAGGCGAAGAGCTTTTTCATGAATTCATCCTGGTATCGGAAGGCATTTGAGACCGCAGGCTAACGAACTTCAATCCGCTTGCGCACCGCCGCAAATACATCCTGCGGCACCACCGATCGCGTAAGAAGATTGTATTTACTGTTGTACGGGCGCCCTGCAATGATCCGGTTCGCAAGGGTCTCCGTGATGCCTGGCAGCGTCCGCAACTCCTTCTTGGGGGCGGAATTGATATCCACCAATTTAGGTGCGCCTTTGCGCTTGCCAGCATTAACCGAAGCGTTGGCCCGGTTTTTCATGGTTGCGTCGGCCTTCGCGGTCGGTTTGACGTCCTGAGCAAACCCAGTGGCAGAGAAGGTCAAGGTGACTAGCGCCAACACCAAAAGGGGAAGCTTGCCATTCATCATAAAAACACCTCACCTTGCATCATACTACGACCATCAGATCGAGACAAAACCCTTATCAATAAAAGAATATCATTGTATTTTTTAAAACAATAACCCGGATGCATGTCGCATCCGGGTTATTGACCGCTGGGAAACGCTTGGATGCGTTCCCTGTTCAACTGTGACTAGTGGACCTTGGCGGGATCGTAGGTGTTGCCTGCGCCATGGCAAACGGCGCAAGATTCACCCGCGATCTTCAAGCCACTGCGGGCAACCATGATCTGGCCACCATTCAAGGTCATATGGGCCTTGGCGGGGACACTGTCGTGGCAGCTGACGCAGGAAGCCGTGAAGGGCGTGGTCATGTAATCCGTGAGGCTCTGGGTGGTTGCGTTGGTGGCAGCCAGGGCCTGAGCAGTGGTGGTGATGCCGGTCATGTCGATGGCAACACGCGTGGGCAGGGGTCCGCCCACCACACCATTCGTGACGGTCTGGTTGGGGGTTCCACTGAAGCCGTTGTAGGTATGGCAGCTCTGGCAATTGTTCAGGATGCCGGGGAAGCCAATGTTGGCAGCGTCGATGATGGTGAGCGTGCCGCCACGGTTGCGGAGAATCCGCATGGGCTCGGTCCGATCCTTGCCAGCGTGGATGCCGTGGATCATGTCCTTGAAGTTGTTCGTGTCCTGCGGGAACAGCAGGGCGATATTGGGGTTGGCCGCCACAGGGTTCGTGGACCAATCAAGGCCGGTCCAGAGGTTCAGGCTGGCCTTCTCGCTTGCTGTCAGGTTGGGATAGTAAGCAGAGACCTGGGCATCGGTGGCGCCGCGGCCAGAAGTGATGATGCTGGGGTTGTGGCAGGTCACGCAGACCTGGACTTCCTTGACCCGGTTGCCGCCGTGGCCATTGAACCACTCGTGGCAATCCTGGCACTTGTTGGAATCAATGACGGTGCGACGGGAGGTATCACCGGTCACAGGCTTGACGACTGAGACGGCGTGCCGAGCGGCAGTGACCGTGTCCAGCGTGTTGATCACGCCATCGCCATTGGAATCCCAACTGCCAGCAACTTGAGTAAAGTAGCCCTGCAGTGAAATCGAACGGAGCATGGCGCCGGTGGGATTGGTGGTCTTGTCGTAGGCAGCAGGGAAAGCGTTGTTGATGGTCGCCACGTAGTAGCCAGCATCAGAGCCCGTGCCGACGGCGATGCTGCCAGCAGTACCTGTGGAGTTCAGCAAAGCACCAATGGAAACGGTAGCAGGCTGACCGTTGGCCTTACCGAGGTTGTTGTAATCGATGGGCAGCGTCACGCCATCCTGGGGCTGAGCATAGGCCATCAGGAAGCTGGGGGCGCCTGTGAAACCCGTCAGAGGATTGGTATAACCACCGGCAACGGGGGGCAGGAAGGTGACTGCTGTGCCATCCATGGTGATCTTGAAGACGACCGTGGCGGTAGTGCCACTGACTGTCGCGGACTTGATGGTGTAGACAGGCGCCACGAGCCCAGCCGCAGTGGTGGGGTTGTGGGGGGTCTTATCGAGGCCCATGTGGACGATTGCGATATCAGCCCCGCCCGGAGCATGGCAAACCTGGCAGCTGTTGTCACCGGCGGTGAGGGTAACCGTGTGGTGGGAGGCACCCACGCTAAGGTCGGAGCCGTCGTGGCAAGTGCCGCATGCGAGGCGGCTGGCCTTGGTCTTCCAATTACCCGCCTGGGGAACATCGGCGTGGCACTTGATGCACATCTTCTGGCCGCCTTCGAGCATCGAGTAACCGATCTTGTCGAAGTAGACATTGGCATAGTTGTAGCCGGTCTTGCCCAGCTCTTTGCCCATGTGGATGCGGTGGACCATTGCGGTCATATCGCCCACAGCGCCACCGTTGATCTTGCGCTGCCCGGTGGAAGTTCCACCAAGGGATTCATTCGGGTTATACCCAGTAGCCGTTGTGGATGCTTCGGCGTAGCCGTACTTGCGCTGGTCGGTATGGCAAACCACACAATAGCGAGCCTCTACGCGACCACCACCATGGAAGGCTAGCTTCTCGTGGCATTCGTTGCACTTGCCAATGGAGATGACGTCGCGGATATCCGTGCCTGCCGCCACGGGGGCGCAGGTGTTGGTGGGACCAGGAATGAAGTCATAGATCTGGTTGACCGGGTTTTCCATGGCCACGGCGGTCGCAACGGTCGTGCCGTTGGAGGTATTGCTGCCAGTGCCGCGAAGATTGCCCGAGAACTGCAAGCTGAGCCGATGCACCAGGGTGTTTTCAAAGGAGACATCGCCTAGATCAGCCTTGAGGTTGTTGCCGGCGTAACTCTGAGCATCAAGCCAAGCCTGCATGCCGACGATGTCGCGGTAGAAGGTGTATTTGTAGGTCAGGGTCAGGGGATCAAAGGTCAGGGTTCCCGTGTTGTCCGTGGAGGGACGCGTGGGGGCCGCAGCGGCGGTAGTGGTGGGAACGGTGCTCACGATGTAGCTGACCCACTTGCTGGGCGCCTTGGTCGTGGCATTTTCGGGCACCAGCTTGGCAACCGCAAAGGCCAGGTTGGAATAGCTGTAGAGGGTCGCGGTGGAACTCTTGGAAGTCCAGCCATCTAGGCCCTTGATGATGTTGCCGGCAGGATCTTTGACCGTGAAGGTGACTTCAGGTTTCCCGGCATTGATCGCGACTTTGCTGATGGCCACATTGGGCTTCAGAGCAGCCCACTGCTCGGCCGTGAACAAGTTCGCATCGATAACAGGCGTGGAAGAAGGCCCGGTGGGACCGGTGGGGCCCGTGGGGCCCGTAGGACCAGTGGGGCCCGTAGGACCGTTGGCGCCAGCAGCGCCATTCTGTCCGTCGGCGCCGCGGCAACCGATGAGCATGAGGGCAACGACAGAGGCCGCGAAGACCCCTACCAAGCCTCTCAGGTTTTTAAGTTTCATACTGCACTCTCCCTTCGTGGGTGAAATTGATGGCAATTGGCAAAAGCAAGGATTGGAACCAACGTACGGATGCGGCACCTCCTTTTAATTTGATCCGAGTGATCAGAGTTTAGAACCCGGCGCAGACTGGCCGTAGTCGTGGCACAGGGTGTTGTTGAAGCACCCAGGTGCGGTACCAAGGGGAGCCGCCACGTAAGGTTTGCGCGTGGAGTTCTGCCCGTCCTTGTGACACTTGTAGCATTCAGGTGCATTCCCCTGATGGACAGCACTGTGAATGGGATTCATGGGGTTGGTGGTTTCCCAGGGCTTGTCCGGGTGGGGCGCCTTGGTATGACAGGCGAGGCAGGTGGTGGAGGTCAGCCCATCCTTGTAGGTGGCTCCGTGGCATTTGGCGCAATAGGCGAAGCCACTCTTCTCGCCAGGCGCGGCCATGGCGCCAAGCCTGCCGTGCTGAGCAGGGTCAGCCCAACCTGCGGGGTGCCCAGGCCCATCGGCATGACAGGTGAAGCAACTCACCTTGGAAATCCCGCCAGCCTGGGCAGGGTTCGTTGTGGAGCCGTGGCAGGTGCTGCATTGACCAGGGTTCTTGCTGTAGTCAGCCCAGTGGGATTGCAACCAGCCCGCAGGGTGTTCACCCGTTGCACTGAATTTGGGGGCATTGTCGGCCGTCGTGCTGGTGCAACCCACCGCCAGGATGGCAAATGCCACCACAACAACGACACCAAACATCCATTTGATTCTGTTCATCGTGGTCCCCTTGACGCTTCCAGTTCCCTACCGATGGCAGGCAGTGCACTTGTCGTTGTTGGCCCGACCATGGCACTTGTAGCAACTGGTCGGATCGATCTTGCCCTCGATGCGATGCATCGTTAGGTAGTTGCCAGAATGGGGAGTGGCACGATCAGGCCGGTCACCCAGCTTGGTCGAAGGTTTCATCACGGTTTTCCCCGCATGGCAATCGGAGCAGAAGGACTGAGCGTGGCAGGTGGCGCACACATTGCCATCCTGGCCCGACTGCACCTTGTGATCCTTCACGAAGGTGGAACTGTGATTGAAGGAGGCGTAAGTCTTGGCAGCACCCTTCAATTCGTCTTCATGACAGCTTGAGCACTGGGGGCGCCCGGCGCCTAATTCCTGAGGATGAGTACCTGCAAAGCTCTTCTCGGTGGACAGCATGCCGCAAGCCGTCAAAACACCTAGTCCGAGCATGATCGCTAACGAAAGGAGCGTGTTTCTCCGAAACATTTACTTGCCTCCTTTGCGAGCCATGGAAAAGCGGTATTCCGCGCGCAGAAGTCCCCGCACCTCTTTCTTGAACAGAGGATTGGCCCCCAGGCTCAGATCACCTGAAAGCTTGATGCTCGGCGTGAGCCGAGCCCCCAGGGAGCCCACAAATTCATACTGGGAGCTAACGCCAGCAAGGCTTGGGTTGTGCTTGTCGTCAAAGCTCTGGCGGATGCCGTCCAGGCTCGCGGAGTAGCGGCCAGATTCATACATCACCCAGGCGCGGATTTCACGGTGGGACAGACTGTAGGTAGGAACCCGATCATCAATCGAAATCACGTTATCGGCGAGAACCCGGTGGAGCCCGAGACCGGTCTGGAGTTTGGACTCAGGGATGGTCCAACGAACTTCTCCGCCAAAACGATTGGCTTCACCATAGGAATCACGCTTGGTGTTGCGATAGTCCACCACCACCTGCACAGCAGAGGCAGGCCCCAGCACGACATTGATGCCATACCCGCGATGCTTGCCCAGTTCAGTCTGGCGGAATAGGTTGGGCATATTGGTGCCCGCGAAGTAGGCCTGGAAATTTCGTTCGGTGAAATTGCCGGTCACGACGAACGTGGGCGCGATTTTCACGGCCAAGGTGTAGTCGTGCTCGGCAATACGGGAAGGCGCCGTAGCCATTTCGTCATGCTTGGCCATATCCCACAGGGTGCGGCCCGTGAAATCGATGATAGAGATCGGGACGAGGTGAATATCGGCGCCCATCTGGCGACGGGTGTAATCCACGGGCGAGGGAACATGCAGATCCTTGGCGGCGGTGGTGCCATCCTGCAAATAGGAGAGGCCCAATTCGCCGATCTTCGACATGCGCCAACCCAGGCGGGTGCCAAAAATGAAATCGTGCTGGTATTCGTAATCCTTCTGGGCTGCGCCTTCCAGGTTCTTGTAGAGCACCGGCTTGCCCGCGAAGAAGGAGGCCGTGAAGCCGCCCTTCAGGTCCGTTCGGGCACTCACGCCGTCAACCTGCTCCATGGCGCCACCCTGGGTGATGCCAAAACGCCCCGCCTTGATCTCGGCGTTGGCTTCCGCAAACCGATACTGCAGGTATCCGTAGGTGAGATCGCCAGCAGACTTGCTGCCGGGCACAGATTGATCGCCCAGATCCGTTCTGCCCCAACCAAACAAGTGCAGGGAGAGTGCCTCGGTCCCCAACTGGCTGGCATCAATCCCAAGGTATTGGGCTGCCGGAGCCATGGTTCGCTTGTCGCCCGAGATGTCCTGTTTCCACATCTGAGCCATGGTGGTGCCGTACACACTCACGTCCTGCGCCCCTGCGGTGGCGGTGATCAGGGCAGCAAGAAGAACCACGTTGGTGCGTTGCGTCATGATTCGCCTCTTCTCACAATCCGCAATGATGATTCCCACGAAGGGAAATCTGAACAGTCTGCTGTCTGTCAGGTTTTATCGAGTCGATTTGGGTGGGCATTAGTGTGGGCCGATCAGAATTTCGGACAGTTTGCCAAAATAGATACAACGGTCTTCAATGAGCCCACCCAGAGTAGGACCCTCTTTGAGGACACTCAAGTCGGAATTGAAAAAAGTTCCCGAAATCTTTCAATTCTTTACCGCGTTGATCGGGTATCAAACGCCAACCCCCTCATTTAGGTCGAGGTCGCTGGGCGCCCACGTCCCCCACCGAAATGGCCATGGCATTTCCCAACAACCGCAGGGTGGCTCGAATGTCACGTCCATCCCGGGAAAAAACCGCCTGGATTTGGATGAGGTTGCCTCGGAACCGGCCTTCGATTTCCCAGCCCGCATTCAACAACGCCTTGCTGTAGACCGCCAAGAATTCGTGTGATGACACGGGTTCGGCCAAATCGTATTCCTTCTCGATAAAGTTGACCGTGACCATGGCGGGCTTGCCGGGTGCCAGCTCCACCGCCACCGGGTTGGGACTATCGGTGCAACTCACGATCTTGGAGCCGGGCCAGGGTGGCAGGTAGGGAAAATCCTCTCGGGGTTTGGGCAATTCGGGAACCGCCGCCGGCCGGGGCAGCGTGAAGGTCCGGGGCTCCCGGCGCTCCACCACCACCACCTTGAGTTCACCACTTCCCCCAGACGTGAAGCGCAGCCACCATTCCTGGCCGTTTATTTCACGACGGGCCACACCTCGTTCTTCGTACTGCCACACCCATCCGCTGCTGACCATGGCCGTTTTCAGCCGCTCCATGAGCGTCAACACCCCCATGCGCCCTTCGGCAGCCACCAGTACAAATCGCCACGTGCGCCCTTCCACATTGATTCGCAAGGGCCCCTTTCCAGGGGCCGGGCGCACATCGAAGGTTTCCTCGTCAAAGGCGAAGAGTTGCAGACTCCCCGGTTTGGGCCGAAGGGTGGACGGCAAATCAACGCCTGGCGGCGGTGCGGGAACATCTTGAACCTGGGCCGGAGGAATCATCAGTGGAAGCATGTCCAAAGAATGGGAGGTACGAAGTGCATTGCAAGCACAAAGGCCAAGCCATGATGGGCGGCTTTCTTGATAGTCTGAGGGTTCCGCCATTTGCCTCACCACATCAGCAATTCCCAGACCTCGCCACCCCATTCTTTTAGGAAGCCCCATGGTCGAAGCCATTCGAAAATCCCTGCGCGAATCCGCCGCAGCCCGTTGGACTGCCATGGCGGTGGTCTCTTTCTCGATGCTCTGCGGATACTTCGTCGCCGACGTGGCAGCGCCCCTCAAGCCGCTCCTTGAACAGCAGCTTCATTGGACCAGCTCCCAGTATGGTTTCTTTACTAGTTCCTATGGCTGGTTCAATGTTTTCCTCGGGATGCTCGTCATCGGCGGCATCATCCTGGATAAAAAGGGGCCGCGCTTTGCGGGCATGCTGTCCGTCATTCTCATGGTGCTTGGCTGCGGCATGAAGTGGTGGGCCATCCAGACCCATGCGCTGGACGGTAGTGTTTTCTCCTTCAACCTTGGGAGCTGGAACGTTGCTGTCCCTTGGCAAGTAATGCTCGCATCCCTTGGTTATGCCATTTTCGGAATGGGCATCGAGCTTTGCGGCATCACCGCAACCAAGATCATTGTGAAGTGGTTCAAAGGCTATGAAATCGCACTGGCCATGGGTCTACAAGTGGCCATCGCGCGCATCGGCACCAGCCTTGCGCTGGGAGTCAGCCTACCTATTGCCAAGGCCTTCAAAGTATCCACACCTATCCTCGTCGGCTTTCTGCTTCTTGGCGTTGGCCTCGTGGCCTTTATTTTCTACCTCGGTATGGACAAGAAACTGGACGCTTCCGATCCATCCGGCGTGACCGGCTCCAATCCCGAGGATGAGTTCCGCTTCTCTGACATCTTCGCCATCCTCGGAAATAAGGGCTGGTGGTACATCGCCATTCTTTGTGCCCTCTTCTACTCCGGCGTCTTCCCTTTCCTGAAATACGCCACTGACCTGATGGTGCAGAAATTCCATGTCAGCGAGAACCTGGCGGGCCTTATTCCCAGTTTGCTGCCCGTTGGGGCCATGCTCCTCACGCCCACCTTTGGCGGTATCTACGACAAGAAGGGCAAAGGCGCCACGATCATGGTGATGGGGTCCGTGCTGATCATGACGGTGCACATCATCTTTGCCGTGCCCTTCCTAAACAACTGGCTGATCGCCGTATTCGCCATGTTGCTTCTCGGCGTTGGATTCTCCCTTGTGCCCTCGGCCATGTGGCCCTCGGTGCCAAAGATCATTCCCGAGCGCCAGCTCGGCACCGCCTATGCCCTGATCTTTTTCCTGCAAAACCTCGTGGCCTTGATGTTCGCCCCTTGGTTCATTGGCTACGTACTCGACAAGTGGTGCATCACCGGCAAGACAATTGTCCAGAAAATGATCGACGGCCGAATGCAGGATGTGACCATCACTAGTTACAACTACATGATTCCCATGATGGTTTTCACAAGTTTTGGCGTCCTCGCCATCGTCTTCGCCCTGCTCCTTAAGGCCGAGGACAAGAAAAAGGGCTACGGCTTGGAACTACCCAACCAGAAAAGTTAGACTTCTCCAACGTCAACCAAAAGGCCCCCAAGTGCTTGGGGGCCTTTTGCTATCCTTGGCCAACTCGGGAGGCACTTCATGGAATTCGGCATACAGAACCGTGTGGCTATGGTCGCAGCGGCCAGCAAAGGTCTGGGGCGGGCTACCGCAATCTCTCTTGCTCACGAGGGCTGCAAGGTTTCGATCTGCGGGCGGAGCGGCGAAAGCCTCGAATCGGTCCGTCTGGAACTGGAGGCCCTCGGGGTGGATGCACTGGCGATTCCCTGCGATGTGTGCCAGCCGGAGGATCTCGAACGCTGGCACCAGGCCACGGTGGCGCGCTTTGGGCCTGTGGACATTCTCGTGACCAACACGGGTGGTCCCAAGGCCGCCGTCTTTCAGGAGCTCTCTGAATCGGACTGGGAGGCTGGCGTGGCATCCACGCTCATGAACGTGGTGCGCCTGTGCCGCTTGGTGCTGCCCGACATGCGCCGCCGTGGGTGGGGCCGCATCGTGCACATCACGAGCCTAGTGGCCAAGCAGCCGGCCCCGATCCTCACGATCAGCTCAACCCTGCGGGCGGGTATTTCGGGATTGACCAAGACCCTGGCCCAGGAAGTGGCAAGGGAAGGCATCACCGTGAATGCGCTGCTTCCAGGCCACATCATGACGGACCGTCAGGCGCATTTGGGCGGCCTGAAAGCCAAGGCCGAAGGCATCTCCCTGGAGGAATACTTCACCCGGACCGCCGCGTCCATCCCGGCGGGGCGCATTGGAAAGCCTGAAGAAGTCGGCGATGCCATCGCCTTTCTCTGCAGCGAGCGCGCCTCCTATCTCACCGGCGTGTCGCTGCAGGTCGATGGCGGCATCATCCAGTCAACCTTCTGACTCTTTCAATGCAAAAAAAGAAGGCCGCACGTGGGCGGCCTTCTTTTTTAACTCAGCGAGAAACTACTTCAGGCTGATGTTGTCGAGCACGAAGGAAGACTGCAGGCTGGAATCTTCCGTCGCCTTGAAGTAGACGCGCACGGTCTGGCCCTTGTAGGCGCTCAGATCGAAGGTCTTCAGGGCGTAGCCGGCGGCCTTGTTCAAGTTGCTGTAGGTGGCCAGGGTCTTCAGCGTGGTGCCAGAGGTATTCTGGAGCGAAACAACCAGCTTGTCGTAAGCCGTGGAGGTGGTGGTCTCCGCGGTGTCGATGTGCAGGTAGAAGCTCAGAACAGCACTGGTGGCCGTGCTGGGGATGGTCACCGTCTGATAGAGGTATTCAGTGGTGGTCTTGCCATTACCGCCGAGCCAGGCATTCTTGGTGCCCGCATAGGCAGGCTGGCCGGTAAAGGTGCCGATGGCAGCCGTGGTACCCGTCCAGCTGGTTGCGCCGCTCTCGAATCCGCCATTCAGGATCAGGTCGGTGGAGGGAGGTGCTGTGGTGACCGTCAGAGTGGCGTTGTTGGAGTTGACGGTGCCCTTGGTGTTGGTGACCTTCACGTAGAAGGTGGCGCCATTGTCGCCGATGACTGTGGCAGGCGTCGTGTAGGAAGCGGAGGTCGCGCCCGAAATGGCGGCGCTGTTCTTGTACCACTGATAGCCCAGGTTGCCGCCTGCGGCCACGACCGTAAAGGTTGCGGTGGCTCCGGTGCTGACGGACTTGCTGGCGGGCTGAGTGGTGATGGTCGGAACCGTTTCCGTAACTGTGGTCCAAGCCGAACCCACATTAATCGCAGCAAAGGCATTCCAGACGGCCTGTTCGGCGGCACTACCGGCTCCGTAGAGGTCCTTGGCGGCGCTGATGGCGCCGGTGCGGGCCGCAGCGTAGGTGGTGCTGGCGGTAAAATAGGTAGCGAGGGCGCGATACCAGATCTTAATGGCCTTTTCGGGCCCGATGCCAGTGAAGCCATTGGGGGTATAGCTGCTGTAGTAGTTGCTGGTGCTAGTGGCGCTGGCACCCTGGCTCAGGAAGAAGAACATGCGGTTGGCCGGGCCAGAACTGTAGTGCACATCCAGGTTCTTCAGCGTGCTGCTCCAAGCGTTGGGGCTAGAACCGTCCAGGCTGGGTTTGTACATGTAGCGCAGAGGCGTGGAGGCGAGCTGCTCGCCCATGGTCCAGGCGGCGTCCGTATTCGCAACAGTGGCAGGGAGGGTGAAGCCATTGCGGGCGAAGATTTCCACCACGGCTCCAAAGATATCGGAGTTGGCTTCGTTCAGACCTCCCGACTCACCGCTGTAGGTCAGGTTTGCGGTGTTGGCGCACACGCCGTGAGTCATTTCATGGGCAGCCACATCGAGGGCTTCCAGGCTCTTGAAACTGCTGCCGTCACCGTAGGTCATGCAGAAGCAGCTGTCGGACCAGAACGCGTTGTCGTAGGAAGTGCTGTAGTGCACCCGGCTGTAGGTGGCACGGCCCGCGCCATCGATACCATTGCGACCGAGGATGTTCTTGTAGAAATCGTAGGTCATCTCGACGCCGTAGTGGGCATCGACGGCTGCAGTCTGACCCGTGGCGCTGGTGGTGGAAGTGGTGGAACCGGTGTAGTTGGTGCCGTTGCCCCAGACATTATCTGCATCGGTGTACAGGGTGCCCGTGCCGCTTCCGGTTCCGTGGTTGAGGTCGTAAGTCTTGATGTTCATCCCACGGAAGGTGTCGTTCAGCTCATAGGTGGAGCCATTCAGGTTCGTGTGGATGGAAACGGTGCCACTGAACTGGGTGTTGGCGGTGCCAACGGCATCGGTGGTGTGCAGGGTGGACCACTTCTTGAGGATGGCGCCGGTGTGGGCATCCACGATGTAATCGGTGTGAGCAGTTTCTTCGGCGCCATTCTCCAGTTCCGTGTGCACGTGATAGGCCAAACGATAACGAACGACCTGACGGGTCATGTCCTCAGCGGTGATCTCACGGTCAAAGGCTACGCGTCGATTGACCACATCCATGGTCGTGGGGAAAACCACCAGTTCGGCAGTGGGGGCGCTGGCATAGCTGCCCATGGGGTTCAGATCCCCGTGCACACGACCCAACACTTCAGTGCTGGAAAGGGTGGGAGCCACGGAAAGATTGATGTTGCGAAGCAATGAGGTAGTCAGGGGGTGCTGATTGCCCTCGCTATCCGCATGGGCAATGGCTTCGCCCTCCCAAACCCTCACGCCCTTGAACAGCTGATTCATGCGGGTGTGGGTCTGGCCGAGTTCATCCGTGTGGGCCCGCCGCACGGTGAAATCGTGCTGGTCATCCAGGCCGAGGTTCTGGCGAAGGTTCATGACCTGCGCGCGAGAAGCATCCACCACCGCTTTAGCCGGGGTGTGCTGAGCAAAGATGGGGCCAGCCACGAGGGCGGCAGCGAGGAGAGGAAGGGCGGTTCGGGTCATGGGGGGGTCTTCCAGTGAGGAGTTGGACAAAGAGCCCGGGACCCTCCTCTGGGTACCGGGCTCTATCGTGGGACTGCTGAAAGAACGTGGAATCTGCCGTTCAGTCTGCAGTTTCCCCTTTCCGCACTGGTGTTAATTGATGTTAAACGATATGAATTCTTGTGAAGATTCGCGGCTCACATTTTTATTCCAATGATTGCTGCATTTGAGAATCTATCGCAACAGTCAGCTTCGAGTCGTTCGCTTCTTTTTTCCGTATCCAGCGGTCCTTCCCTGGGGTCGACGGGACGGTTTCAGGCCTTCTCCCACGTCCATCACCCGACGAACCTTGGCGCCTTCATGGGGTTCTTCGTCCCCTTTTTGCTTCTTCTGAATGCTCAGTCGAATCGGTGTGCCCACAAAACCAAAGGATTCCCGCAAACGGTTTTCAAGATATCTCACGTAACTGAAGTGCAGGCCCCGGTCGGTGTTGGCTTTGACCACAAAGGAGGGCGGTCGTACACCCACCTGCACCATGAAGTAGAGCTTGGGCAGTTTGCCATCTACCGCATGGGGCGACATGGCCGCCACCGCCTCACGCAGGAACAGGTTGAGCTTCCCGGTGGGCACGCGGCGAGCGTGGGCTGCCGCACATTCATGGATGAGCGTGAAGAGCTTGGACACCCGCTGCCCAGTCAGGGCGGAGATGAAAAGCATCGGCGCGTGTTGAAGGAAGCCCAGGTCGTAGCGAATCTTTTCTTCAAAGGCAATGGATGTGAACGTGTCCTTGGCCACCAAGTCCCACTTGTTGATCACGAGAATCACAGCGGCCCCGGCTTCCTGGGCATAGCCTGCGATGACGGCGTCCTGATGCGTCACGCCTTCTACGGCATCGATGAGAAGCAGGGAAACATCGGCCCGGGCCATGGCTTGTTTGGCCTTCAGAACGGACAGGATTTCCGCCCCTTCTGTGGTCTTGCCCTTGCGCCGAATGCCGGCAGTATCGATGAGCCGGTAGAGATGTTCATCCACGCGAAACACCGTATCCACGGTATCTCGCGTAGTGCCGGCAATCTCGCTCACCAGGCTGCGTTCATAACCAAGCAGCTTGTTGGTAAGCGATGATTTGCCTACGTTGGGGCGACCGATGATGGCGAAGCGCAGTTCATCCTCGGGGTCGTGCCGCTCGGCCTCTTCCTGGGTGCGGTGAAAGGGCAGCTTCTCCCGCACGGAGACCAGGAGGTCGGGCACACCCGAACCATGGCTGGCGCTGATGATATGCACTTCGTCGAAGCCCAATTCGTAGAACGCGCCATCGGGGGATCCGCTCTTGACGCCATCAATCTTATTGACCACGAGAACAGAAGGCTTCCCCGATTGGCGGATCTTGGTAGCGATCTCGGCATCGCCGGGATTCCAACCGTCGTGGGCATCCACCATCATCAGCAGCACGTGGGCTTCCGCCATGGCAGCCTGGGCCATTCGGGTGATTCCCGCGGTGATGACATCTTCGCCTTCGAAATCCAAGCCGCCGGTATCCACCAGTTCGAAAACTTCCTCCACATCACCATCTTCGCCAAGGCAAAGGACGTGGCTGTAGGAACGATCCCGGGTCATGCCCGGGAGGTCATGCACCAGCGCCGTGCGGGTGCGGGTAAGCCGGTTGAACAACGTGGACTTCCCCACATTGGGGCGGCCGCAAAAGAGCAACGAGGGGGAGTTTCATGGGAGCCGATCTGAAGGCAGAGATGCCAGTAAATTCAATGATAAGTCAGAAAAATTGGGACAACTGAAGGAATCCCTTAAAGGCACTGTTTCATGCGGACAAAGGCTCGAACGATGCTGCCGCGCCCCATGGGCTTGCAGCCAGGTCTGCGGGCCTTCATCCGCCACAGATGGCGGCCCGCATCCCAATCGACCTTAGATCCCGGCAACGCATGCATGGCCGGGGCGGGTTCGAGCCTTGAAAATGTTGTTAACAAAAACGCCCCCGAAATGGGGGCGCTTTGGTTGGCGGGGCTGACGGGGCTCGAACCCGCGACTTCCAGCGTGACAGGCTGGCACTCTAACCGACTGAGCTACAACCCCAGGTTTTCAAATCACCAGCAAGGAAACTGGTGGGCGATGACGGATTCGAACCGCCGACATCTTCCGTGTAAAGGAAGCGCTCTACCGACTGAGCTAATCGCCCGTCTCGCCGAACCAGAATCCTCCCATAGGTAGCTCTCCGCGTCAACTCAAAATGCATCCTTGGAGAGCGACGCGCCAGACGGTAAGATGGCGCCAGCCTCGCCTTTGGGGCGGAAGCGATCCGAGAACATGACAGTTCCGGCCCAGCTGGGACAGGACTTTGGGGGAGACTGTGATTCCAATCGCTTTGGATCGCCTGGCCGGAATGGGGCTGATGACGACTCCCAACGAAGGAGCCTCAAAAGGGTTCATGGATGCCTTGCCGGATCCCATGAAACTTGATCCCATCCAAATCGGCTTCGTGATCCTGCTCATGACGCTGCTTTACCTCCTTCTGAAATTCTCGTTCTTCCAGCCGGTGGTCAAGGTCATGGATGAGCGGGAAGCCGCCATTGCCGCCGGTGGGGCCGCCAAGGCCGAGGCCGCTTCCTTGGTGGAACTTCGCCAGAACGATTACGCTGCCCGCCTCCGCGATCTGCGCGCCAAGGCCTTTGAGCATCGAAAAGCTTTGGCCGCCGCCGCCACCGAAGAAAAGGTGGCCCTGCTCGACAAGGTGCGAAAACAGGCTTCAGAGACCCGAGGCGGCGCCCTGGAGGAGCTCAAGGTCCAAAAGGAAGCTGCCAAGGTCGAACTCATGGCCCAGGTGGACGTCCTTTCTGAATCCATGGTCCAGCACCTCCTGAAGCAGGCCTGAACAATGCCCATTCAACGCCCCCTTCCCCTCGCTTCTTTGGCCTTGGCCTGTGGACTGTGGTTCATTGGGCCATCCCTTCCTGCCCAGGAACACGGCGCCCCTGCTCAACAGGAAGCTCAGCATTCAGAAACCACCCATTCACCGGAAGCGGCACCCGCGCATGCCGCCGCTGGGCATGAAACCCCGACGGCTGGCCACGGCGAGGCGGCTCATCACGGACCTGAGATCAAGCTCTTCGGCATGACCCTTCGCCCCTTCGGACAGTTCCTGGTCAAGCTCTTCAATTTTTCAGTGTTCTTCTTCGGGCTTTTCTTCCTGTTGAAGGGTGCACTGGGTGCCGCCTTCAAGGCGCGCACCAAGGAGCTTCTTGATCAGCTGAGCCAGGCGGAGCGGGATAAAGCCCAGGGCGAAGCCCAGATCAAAGAGCTGGATGCCAAGATGGCTGGCCTGCAGCAGGAACTGGACGGCATCATGGTCAAGGCAAACGCCGATGCCGAGGCAGAAAAGGAACGCCTGCTCGAAGCGGCCCGCCAGGAAGCGGACCAAATCATGATTCAGACCCGGCAGGAAATTGAACACCAGAAACGCATGGCCGAACAGGAATTGCGAGCGCTTGTGGCGGAGCTTGCCATTGAAGGCGCCTCCACGCGCTTGAAGGCTCGGGTCCAAGGCGCCACCGCTGAGCAGGTCATGGATCGCTCCATCCAACAGGTTGGAGGTGCCCAATGAGCATGGAGCAGGACGCGAAGTGCCACCTGCCCGCAGGGCTGGCCCCACAGGGGTTCGGCACAGGAGGTGCCGAATGAGCAACCGACTCGTTGCCCGTCGCTACGCCAAGGCCATGGTCGACCTGGGCCTGAGTCAAGGCAGCCTCCAGGCAATTCAGAAAGAACTGGCTGCCATTGATGCCCTGGTTCGGGGTAACGCCGACCTGGAACGCTTGGTTGCCGCCCCGCTGGTTGGGCCCACCAAGAAGGCTGCGGCCTTCGATGCGGTACTCGCTCAGGCAAATGCCACGGAGGTCGTTCGCAAGTTCTTCATGGTTGTGGCTCAGGCCGCCCGCCTGAACTTGATCCATGAAATTGTCGCGGCCTTTGACGAACTGGTGGATGAACGCATGGGCGTGGTGAACGCCGCTGTGTCCAGCACCCAGTCCTTGAGCCCCAGCCAAGCCAAAGCGCTGGAAGTATCCCTTTCCGCATGCACAGGCAAAACCGTTCGCCTTCGGTGGAATCCCGATGCAGCCCTCCTTGGCGGCATCAAAGTTCAAGTTGGATCCACCGTGTACGACGCCTCGCTCCTGGGCCAACTCCGCCAACTCAAGATCAAACTGCTCACAGCTTAAGCACTTATTCTCATTCCGGAACACTCGGAGGATTGCATGGACATTCGTGCGGAAGAAATTTCCCGCATCATCCGCAGCCAGATCGAAGGCTTCGACGCCCAGGTGGACGTCGCGGAGGTCGGCACGATCATCAGTGTGGGTGACGGCATCGCCCGCGCCCACGGCCTCGAAAAGGTCATGGCGGGCGAACTGCTTGAACTCCCCCACGCCGTGATGGGTCTCGCCTTCAACCTGGAAGAGGACAACGTCGGCATCATCCTGCTGGGTGAATACACCAAGGTCAAGGAAGGCGACATCGTCAAGCGCACCGGCAAGATCATGAGCATGCCGGTGGGGCCCCAGTTTGTAGGTCGCGTGATCAATCCCCTGGGTATTCCCATCGACGGCAAGGGGCCCATCGAAGCTGCCACCTACAACCCCATCGAAAAGATCGCCCCGCCGATCGTCGAACGTCGCAGTGTGCACGAACCCATGCAGACGGGCCTCAAGGCCATCGACGCCCTGATCCCCATCGGCCGCGGCCAGCGCGAACTCATCATCGGCGACCGCCAGACCGGTAAGACCGCCCTCGCCCTCGACACGATCATCAATCAGAAGGGTAACGGCGTTATCTGCATCTACGTTGCCATCGGCCAGAAGCGCTCCACCGTCGTGCAGGTTATGAAGACGCTGGAAGAGCACGATGCCATGAAGCACACCATCATCATCAGCGCCACGGCCTCTGAGCCGGCACCAATGCTCTTCCTGGCCCCCATGGCCGGTGCTGCCATGGGCGAATACTTCATGTGGCATGGTGTCAACGGGCAACCCGCAGGCGCTGAAAACCCTGGCCAGCACGTGCTTTGCGTCTACGACGATCTTTCCAAACAGGCCGCCGCCTACCGCGAAATCTCCCTGCTGGTGCGCCGCCCTCCCGGCCGCGAAGCTTACCCTGGCGATGTGTTCTACTTGCACAGCCGCCTGTTGGAACGCGCGGCCAAACTCAGTGCCGAGCGTGGCGCTGGCTCCATGACGGCCCTGCCCATCATTGAGACCCAGGCCGGTGACGTGTCGGCCTACATTCCCACCAATGTCATTTCCATCACCGATGGTCAGATCTTCCTGGAAACCGATCTCTTCAACTCCAACGTGCGTCCCGCTTTGAACGTGGGCATCTCCGTGTCCCGCGTGGGTGGTTCCGCCCAGCTCAAGGCCATGAAGGCCGTGGCCGGTTCACTCAAGCTGGACCTGGCCCAGTACCGCGAACTGGCGGCCTTCTCCCAGTTCGGCTCGGATCTCGACAAAACCACCCTGGCGCAGCTCAATCGTGGTCAGCGACTGGTGGAAATCCTGAAGCAGCCCCAGTACCTGCCCATGCCTGTGGAAAAGCAGGTTGCCATCATCTGGGTCGCCACCAAGGGCCACTTGGATGATGTGCCGGTCAAAGAGATCCGACGCTTCGAAAAGGAGCTTTTCGAATACCTGGAAGTGAACGGGGCGGAAGTTTTGCGCCAGATCCGCGAGACGGGTCAGTTCCCCAAGGAAGTCGAAGAGGCCCTCAAGGCCCAGGTCTTTGCCTTCAAGGAAACCTTCGCCGCGTCGCTGCAACCAGGCGTCGGAGCCTAAGCCATGGCTTCTATCCAAGATATTCGCCGCCGCATCCGGTCGGTGAAGAACACCCAGCAGGTCACCAAGGCCATGAAGATGATTTCTGCGGTGAAACTGCGGAAATCCCAGGATCGCCTGGTGGCCATGCGCCCCTACGCCACCAAGCTGCACGAGGTGGTGGGCCGCGTCGTCACGCGCTTTGAGGGCGGCTCACCGGTACCGCCATCCGTCCTGGCCCAAGCCTTTCTGTCCCCGCGGGAAGAGAATCTGATCCGCGTGGTGGTGGTCGCCAGCGACAAAGGGCTCTGCGGTGGCTTCAACGCCAATCTGCTGAAAGCCGCCGATGCCTTCTTCCTGGAGAAGGGCAACATGGTGGCTCACCTCGATGTGGTGGGCAAACGTGCCTCGGATTGGGCTCGCAAACACCGACACGAGGTTGCCGCTGAATTCACCCAGGTGACCCTTCCGGATTTGCGCAAAGTTGCCCTGGAAATCGCCGAAAGCGCCACAACCCAATACGCCCAGGGCGAGATTGACGCGCTGTATGTGGTGCACAACTACTTCCATTCCGCCATCAGCCAGGGCCCCAGGGTGATCCGAGTGTTTCCCATGGCCTTCGGGGCTGCCCCCGAAAGCAACGCCGAGATCAGCCATCTGCTTGAGCCGGACCCCAACAATGTTCTCGAAAGCCTCCTGCCCCGTTTCATTGAAACGGAGATCTACCGAGCCCTCGTGGAAAGCAGTGCTTCGGAGCATGCGGCCCGCATGTCCTCCATGGACAAGGCCAGCTCCAACGCCCAGGAGATGATCGACAAACTCACCCTCAACATGAACAAGGTCCGCCAGGCAGCGATCACGAACCAGATCATCGAGATTGTGTCCGGCGCGGCGTCCTGACCCATCAGCCTCTTTTGCGATTCCACATTTTTTGAGGTCTCCCATGTCCGACTTGAAACAAGGCCGCGTGATTGCCGTCGTCGGCCCCGCCGTGGACGTCGAATTCGACAGCCACCTTCCCGAGATCTACAACGCGCTCACCACCCAGGTGGCCACCGCCGATGGGAAGACCGTCAAAGTGACCCTCGAAGTGCAGCAGCATCTCGGCGAGAACCGCGTGCGCTGCGTTTCCATGCAGCCCACGGACGGCATGACCCGAGGTCAGCTCGTGACCGACACCGACAAGCCCATCCTGGCTCCGGTAGGACCTGCCACGCTCGGGCGCATCATCAATGTCGTGGGCGATCCTGTGGATGAGCGCGGCCCCATCGTGACCGACCACTACCTGCCCATTCACCGGGAAGCGCCCAAGTTTGACGAACTGAGCACCAGCAAGGAAATGCTGGAAACAGGCATCAAGGTCATCGATCTGCTCCAGCCCTTCGCCAAGGGCGGCAAGGTGGGCCTCTTCGGCGGCGCCGGTGTGGGCAAGACCGTGCTCATCATGGAGCTCATCAACAACATCGCCAAGGCGCGCGGCGGCTTCTCCGTCTTCGCTGGCGTGGGCGAGCGCACCCGCGAAGGCAATGATCTCTGGAACGAGATGATGGATTCCGGCGTTATCGACAAGGATAATCTGCCCGAATCCAAGGTGGCCCTCATTTACGGTCAAATGACCGAACCTCCCGGCGCCCGCGCTCGTGTGGCCCTAACCGGCCTCACCGTGGCCGAGTACTTCCGCGACCAGGAAGGCCGTGACGTGCTGCTCTTCATCGATAACATCTTCCGTTTCACCCAGGCCGGTTCCGAAGTGTCCGCCCTGCTGGGCCGCATGCCCTCCGCCGTGGGCTACCAGCCCACACTGGCCACCGAAATGGGCGAATTGCAGGAACGCATCACCTCCACCAAGAAGGGTTCCATCACCTCCATCCAGGCCGTGTACGTGCCCGCCGATGACTACACGGATCCCGCGCCTGCCACCACCTTCGCCCACTTGGACGCCACCACCAACCTGAGCCGTGATCTTTCCGCCCTGGGCATCTACCCCGCCGTGGATCCCCTCACCTCCACCAGCCGCTTGATGGATCCCAACGTGCTCGGCGAGGCCCACTACAACACCGCCATGCGCGTGAAATCCACGCTGCAGAAATACAAAGAACTCCAGGACATCATCGCCATTCTGGGCATGGACGAGCTTTCGGACGACGACAAGAACACCGTCATGCGCGCCCGCAAGGTGCAGCGCTTCCTGTCCCAGCCCGTGCATGTGGCCGAAGCCTTCTCCGGCATTCCCGGCGTCTACGTGAAGCTGGAGGACACCATTCGCGGCTTCATCGAGATCTGCGATGGCAAATGGGACCACCTGCCCGAGCAAGCCTTCTACATGGTCGGCACCATTGAAGCCGCCGTGGAAAAGGGCAAGAAACTCGGCGCTGCGGTCTAAGCCATGGACGGCCATCTCCTTCTCGAAGTCGTGACGCCCGAACGGAAGGTCTTTTCCGCGGAAGTGTCCGAGCTTTCCTTTCCCACGGCCCACCGCGGCTACTACGGCATTCTGCCGGGCCACACGCCCGTCATGACCCCGGTGGGCGACGGCCTCATCACCTACGTTCAGAATGGTCAGAAATTTCTCCTGACCGTCTTTGGCGGTTTTGCCGAAGTGGGCCCGGACCGCGTCACGATCCTGGCACGCGAAAGCGAAACGCCCGAAATGCTGGATGCCACCACCCTGACTGTGGCCCGCCAGGAGGCCCTGCAACGGCTCAAGGAAGCCAAGGGGCCGTTGGACTTGGCCAAGGCCCAGGCTGACCTGGACGCTGCGGAAATCCGTTCCCAGGCCTTGCCACACTAATCCCCAAACATTTCACGGAATAGGGCCTCCTTCGGGAGGCCCTATTCGTTTCTGGGCGAGCCCATCAGAAGGAGAAGATCGCGTCCTGCTCCAGCAAGCTCAAACCAGGGTGCTGAAGGGCTTCCAGCTGTGGCAGCATCTTCGGCCTGTCCCCAGGCGTAAGGTGATACACGCCTACCGGCACATCCCGCTTCAACTTGGCCAACTCCTTGCCGAGCTTGGCTGGTGTCAAATGCTTGGAAGCCTCGGCCAGCCAATCCTGTTCATTGGGAAAGCTGGCTTCGGTGATGAACAGATTCAGATGCTTGGCCCCATTTGCAGCGTCGTAGATGGCATCCGTTTCGGCGGTGTCAGAAGTAAATACGAAAGCGGAATGGTCATCCTCTACCAGATAACCGACCGTTGGCACCAGATGGTTGACCGGCACGGGTGTGATGCGGAGTCCTTCCACTTCATAGACCCGGCCGGGTTCAATTTCCGAATAGCGGATGATGGGAGCGTCCGGACTAGGAATCACCGAAAAGTCCGGCCAAAGTTCGTCATTGAAAAGATGACGGCGCAACGCATCCAGCGTTTCCGGCAGGGCGTGGATCTCCACCGGTACATCAATGTGGCCAAAGATGTTCTTGGTATAGAAGGGCAGCGTACAAATGTGATCCAAATGCGAATGGCTAAGGAAAATGTGGCGAATGGCAACCTGTTCTGAAATTTTCAGGGCCATGGTCAGGCAACCTGCGTCCAGGGCCACCGTGCCATTGACGAGCAACCCCGTCAGCCGGTCCCCTTCGGCCTCGCCCCCGGAACAGCCCAGTACCCGCAGAATCATGTCGCCTCAGAATGTACTGCCATCTTAACCAGAAAGGGCGCCCCAGGGCGCCCTTCAAGAAGCATCTATCCAGAGCCTAAAAGCGAATGCCGCCATAAAGGCCGACCTGGTATTCAGGGGCCAGGGCTTTGCGGAGGTTTTCCTGATTGTCGGTCTTGTCTTCCTTGGCGGTGGTCATGGCCACTTCCAACCGGAAGAACGGGCTCACCACGGGCGTGGGGACCGAAAAGCCGATCCCGGCACGAACCCAGGGTCGAGTGCTGGTCGTAGTGCCATTGTTCACAGCCGCGACAAATTCGGAGGTGGTGAATTTTTCCCGCCGAAGATCCAATCCGAGGTGCAGGTTGACAAGGAATTTCCAGTCGACCTGTGCCCCAATCGCCATGTATTCGCTACCCAGCTTGCCGTATTTGGTCCCCTCGATGACCACGTCGCCTTCAGCCTTGGAATGATAGGAAGCGGTCAAGCCAAGTTCTGCAACTTTGAGATTTAGGAGTGTATAGGCACCACGAATGCCGAACCCAGTTGGACCTACCGAATCAATCTTGCCGGCAGGTGCTCCGGCAAAGCTTCCCGCAATCACCGTTTGCGCCTTCCCGAACTGCTTGTCGACCATGACGCCCACTTCTGAAGCCATGGCAGGGACGGCCATCAAGGCCGCAGAAACCATTGTGATGCGCGCCACATTTTTCACGGGGAGCTCCTAGCAAGGGTGAAACCTTTCCATGTTCGGCGGCATGAGGCCCCCCGTCAACCGGATCTGGAAAAAAACCGGACAAAATTTGATGGTGTCCCCGCTCGCGCCATCCCCCGGCCTGTTCTAACCTCGAGTCATGCGCTCGCACCTTCACTACCTGCTGCTGGATGGTTTCGACCCTGAAACCGGCGAACTGGCCCTGCGGGTGGGTGCCTACGCGGAAGAGTCTAACGAGGCCCAGATCCTGCGCCTGAAACTCCACTTAGGCCGGGCCGCGGATCCCATCCAACCGCTGCGGCGGGAGTTGCAGACCCATGTGCAGATGCCGGTACCGCCACTCTGGGATAAAGGGTTGAAGATCATCATCCGGGCAATCGAGGATGAACTCGCCGCAGAGCCAGGTCGCCAACCCCAACGCTATGCCTGGGTGCGCACCCAGATCTTGCACCCCACAGATGAGCGTCGAGGCACCCTGAACCATCCTGTGGCCCGCCAATCGGAAATCCTTTGGGACTGGGCGCAACGGTTTGATCAGGATGGGGATGCTGTTCGCGCCCTGGAACTCTACGAGCGGATGCTGCTCCTGGCACCCCAGCATCTGCCGGCCCTGGCACGCATGGCGAGCCTCCTGAGACAGTTGGGCATGATCGACGAGATGCTGGCGATCACAGACCGCTGGGTAAAGGCCAAGCCCAACGACCCCGATGCCCAGCTCCGACAGGGTGAGGCCCTGCTGCACCTGGAGCGCCACAAAGAGGCCATGGAGGCCTTTGCCGGGGTGCTCAAAGTCAATCCCATGCATCCCCTGGCTCATCTCGGCGCAGCTCAGGCCAAGAGCTTTGCTGGAGGGGACCCCTGCCCTCATCTGGATGCCGCCCTGGAACTGGACCGGGAGGCGACGTTGTCCGTGCTGCGGGAGACCTTCGACTTCCGGGTGTTGCAGCCAATTCCCGGTGAAACCATCTATTCTTTGGAAGAGCTGCCAGGCCTTCTGGGCGTAAGCCCGGGGGAGGCAAAAGCCTTCATAAGGGAGCGCAGCTTGCCCACCACCCCTGCCGGGGATGGTCTGCGGGAGCCGGAACTTTCCCGCTGGGTGCTGATCCAGAATCGCTATCAACTACTGCCTGTGGGCCTCCACTGGCTGGCACCCACTCCCCGCCACATTCCAGAACTTCCCTGAGGTATCCATGGCCGCAATACTGACCACTGACCTTCCTTTCCCTGTGTTCCGCCGCGGCAAGGTGCGGGATGTCTACACCCTCGGCGATCACCTGCTGCTGGTGGCCACGGACCGCATTTCCGCCTTTGACTGCGTGATGCCCCAGGGCATCCCCGACAAAGGGCGCATCCTGACCCAGGTGGCCAATTACTGGTTTGGCGCCACCGCGGACATTGTGCCGAACCACCTCGTGGCCACGGAAGTGGCAGCTTATCCGGATGAGGTGAAGGCCTTTGCGGACCAGCTCGAAGGCCGATCCATCCTGGTGCGCCGAACCAATCCACTGCCCGTGGAATGCGTGGTGCGCGGTTACCTCGCGGGCTCAGGGCTGAAGGAATACCAAGCGGATGGTACGGTGTGCGGGATCAAGCTTCCCGCCGGATTGCGCCTGGCAGATCGCTTGCCGGAGCCCATCTTCACGCCGGCCACCAAGGAAGAGGAAGGCCACGACATCAACATCAGCTTCGAGCGCATGTGCGAGATTGTCGGCACCGAGCTTGGCGCACGCCTGCGGGACATCAGCCTTGCCCTCTATCGCCGAGGCGTGGAATTGGCAGCCAAACGAGGCATTTTGCTGGCGGATACCAAGTTTGAATTTGGCCTGCTTCCCGATGGCACCCTGCTCGTGATTGATGAAGTCCTGACCCCAGACTCCAGTCGCTACTGGCTGGCCGATTCCTGGAAATCAGGACAAAACCCACCCAGCCTGGACAAACAATTTTTGCGGGACTATCTGGAAACCCTGGAAGGCTGGAATAAGCAGCCCCCCGCGCCCGCACTCCCCACCGAGGTCATCCAAGGCATTCGGGCCCGTTATCTGGATCTGGCGAGCCGGTTTGGCGTCACTTTGAACTGACGCCCCGCACCAACCAACGGAGCGATTCGGGGGCAAGGCGGGACCGCAACGCGGTGTTCACTTCCTCCAACGTCAATGCCATAAGGTGCCTACCGGGATCACCCTTCAGGGCGACCCGGGCTTCAGCGTACATTTGATCCTTGGGGTGAAGGGCCAAGGCCCTTCGCTCCGCCTCCCAGGTCCTGCGGACATAGGCCAGGTCCGTCGCGCCAAAGCCTTTCGTTCGGAGGTTTTCCAGGAACACCTGCAGTCGCCGTTCGGGCTCGGGGCCCGACCGAATGCCAAATAAGCATGGCCCAGCATCTCCCCCTGGCCGGGCAGCTTCGAAGACCAAATCACCATGGGTTTCTTCACGGGAAATTTTTTCAAGGAGGATGGCCATGGCGATGTGAGCGGCCCGTTGCTGCGCATCACCCCCAGGCGAGGGGGACCCCACCCAGGCCCCCGCTGCGAGGCTCGGTATGGATTGGGGCACCGGTACCAAACCCCCTGCCTCAGGATTCGCCGAGCTGGGTGACCAAGTGCCTAGGTGAAGCATGACCAACTGACGGGCCTGGGCAAGGCTCAGATCGCCCTGAATAACCAGCACAGACTGTTCGGGCCGAACCAACCACCGATGCAAAGCGAACCGCTCGGCCATCCCCAAGCCAAGGATGCCCAGACCCGGAGCCGGGAACCCCAGGGAGGCACGAAACCAGACCTCGGGTGCTACCGATTCCCCCGCGGGACCGAGATCGTCTCCGAGGGAGGGTCGGAATACCAAATGCCCCAACAACTCGAAGGCGTCCTCCTGGTCCTGGCTATCCGCCAGCATCGTCCAATCTAGAGAATCCTCGGTACCTTCGACTTCCACGCGGATTCCTCGCTCCGCCAGGCGCCGCTCCAACACCGGTCGGCTCAAGCCCCCAGCCCCACAATGGCTGAGGATGGTGCGGAGCCGCAGGGCATGCTCGCGCTGCTCGGTCGAGAGTCCCGTTGGATCCCAGGCAGATAGCAGGCACACCCGCAGAATCGACCGCTCGTGTTGCTCCTTCACGATGACCCGGAGGCCATTCGGTGCGCGGAATTCCTGCTTCCCATCCACAACCGGACTGGCCACCAGGACCGCCGGGATTAGCGCGGCTAGGCATTTCATGGGGCCGCCTGGGCTTCAAGCAGCTTTAACGTCTGCTCGCGTTCTGCAACCGAAAGCATCCGCAATTGGCGAAGGGTCTCCCGCACAATGCCCTCTGCCTGGGCAGGGTCTTCCACCTTCCGCTGCACCAAGGTCCCAAGCACCTTGCCCAGCCGACCCTCCAAGGGATCCCTCGGCGCCAGCAGGGGATCCGCTTCCAACAAAGCTGTGATGCCCTGACTCGAAACCAAGTACCGCTTGGCCACCGCCTGAATGTCGTCGGGGGTCAGATCATGGCCCGGGTTTCGCGCGCGGAAGTCCTGTTGCCAGTCTCCGCTCTGGGCGACCCCGCGCCCCAAGGCCTCTGCCAGCGTGGAGGCATCTTCCTGGAGCCTGAGTTGCTCAGACGCCACCTGTCTTTGGGCCCGCCGGAGTTCCTCTTCCTCGAACCGCTCGTTTTGTGTGCGAAGGATTTCGCTGTGAATGGCTTCCTCCACTTCGGCCAACCCGTGTCCTTCCGCAGGAACGGCCTCTATGAGGAGCAAGGAGGGATCCCGACCGCCCGGCACGCCGATCTTGATCGAGAGTCTCTTGGTCAAGCCACGCGCTTCCTGCACGCGGCGGAGCAGTCTCGCATTCTTGGAGCCCCCGAGGATCTGCACCAACACCTTGAGCGCGACCGAATCCGGGTGGCTGGCAGGCGGGACGCGCCAGGCCATAAAGAGTCGTGGATCACCGGCGGTGCTGGCCTGGAGGCGCCGATACCCAGGACCTGCCGAGAGATCACCGGGCAGGTCCCGGCGTTGCCCAAAGGTGGTGGGAGAAGGCATCAACCCCCCGAAGGTTTCCTGAAGCACGGGTAGGGCGCGTTCCATGGTCAGGTCACCCACCAGAATCAGGGTCGTCCGCTCCGGCGAGATGGTGCCGTGGGCAAAGGCCCGCAACTCGCTCCAGGTAAGCCCATCCAACATCCCGGGTCTGGACTCCAACACCTGGGCATAGGGGTGACCACTGAAGGCCGTGCCCAAAAGGATCGAGAGGGCGCCTTCCTCTGCCGGGGCCCCCTTGGCGAGGTCCTCATTCCAGATTTCCCGCTCCAGGGCAAATCGAGCAAGGGTAAGTCGCTGAAGGTGATGCTGTTCAAGGCGGCACCAGGGCTCGAAAGAGGCAAGTGGGAGGTCCAGGCGAAACGAGATGGCATCGGCTTCGGCCGTGATTTCACGCCGGGTGGCGCCCAGGCCGTCCAAAAGATCCAGAGGCGAGGCCGAGGCACGGGAACGCAATTCGGCCATGCGTGAACTATGAAGTTGGACGAGCCCCACCTCCTCGGCGGAAGGTTCCGAAAGACGCAACCGCAGACGCCGGGTCCGTTCCAAGCGGAGGGCTTCGAAAGCGCCTTCCTCTTGCCGTAGCAAGGCGTCCAAACCCGCTTCCGCGCTGACATCCCCAGGCAGGATGCGTCGAAACAGGGTGCGTGCCAGCAGTTCTGCGGCCACCGCAGGCAAGGCGCCCGTGTCAGCCCGGCCCGCCCGCACCATCAAGTGGGCATGCACCGCCCCCAGGCCGGGCCTTTCCACCAGCAACACCTGGAAGCCGTTGGGGAGGCGGCGCTCCTTGACCTCAGGTGCCTGAGCCACCAAGGAGACCGCCACGAACCATAGGAATAATCGAAGAAACAGGCTGTGCATTCGCCTAGCTTAACGGATCGTGATGCTCCCGTTGGTGGTATCCAAGACGATCTTCTGCGGCTTTCCCGGCACCTTCAGGTGGGCGCTATGCTTGGTGAGTTCGATGGTCTGGGCCCCGGGCAACCGCACATCCATGTTCCCGTGGGTATTCTCGGCCCGGATCTCGCCCGTGGCTTTGCCCAATTCCACATCGATGGAACCATTGGTGGTTTCCAGGGTGATCCCTTCTCCCCACCCATCTAGATTCTGTGCTCGGATGGAGCCGTTGGTGGTTTCCATCTTGATGCCACCCTCGACATCCTGCAGCAGGATCTTGCCGTTGGTCGTGCCGCCCCGGATGCGGGCTCGGAGATTGCGAGCCTCGATAGTGCCATTCGTGGTGTCCGCATGAACTTCCCCGGCCACCTCCTTGACGCGAATATCACCGTTGGTGGTTTCACAATTGGCAAAGCCTTCGATCGCAGAAACCACCAGAGTCCCGTTGGTGGTGCGGAAATGGGCCTGAAGCTTGCGAGGTACGCTCAGGGTCATTTCGCAGCGGGGGCTTTGCACAAAGCCCAGGCCAAAGGTCCAACTGGATTGCTGGAAAAGGGCTTCAATGTCGAGATCCTCGCCCTTGCGCTGGACAATGAGTTCAATCTTGCGTCGCTCGGAATCGCGAATCTCCGCCGTCAGGGCGACCTCTTCCCGGTCCCATCCCGTGATTCGAATTCCACCGTTGCGGTTCTTGACCCAGAGCTTGGAGCCGAAGGCGAGTTTCTCCGTGCGCTTCTCCACCCGTGAATGGCCCGCCATGGCCGGTTCAGGCGGTGCTGGGGGCGCAGGTGGTGGTGGGGGGGGCGGCGGCGCCTGGGCGGTCAATACCCCGCATACCAGCAGGGACCCAAGAATCGAGTAGGCTCGGGAACGTGTCATGACCGCACCTCTGGAAAAGAACCGGGTCCAAGCCCGGGTACAAGTAAAACGTGCGAACCAACCTCTAGGTTAGCGGAAGCTTTGAAATGTTAAGGTGAAAGCGATCCCGGAGCACCGTTGTCTGTTTCCATTTTCGCCACTGCCCGCACCCCCATTGGCGCCTTTGGGGGAAGCCTGAGGAGCCTGACCGCGGTCGGATTGGCCTCACGCGCCATGGGGGAAACCCTTCGCCGAGCCGATTTGGCGCCTGCGCTGGTTCAGGAAATAATCCTTGGGTGCGCCCTTCCCGCAGGCTGTGGGCCAAACCCCGCCCGCCAAGCAGCCCTGGAGGCCGGGCTGGTGGGTAGTGCCTTCACGGTAAACATGGGGCAGGGATCAGGATTAAAAGCCATCCTTCTGGCCGCCCAAAAGCTGGCCCAAGGCGACGAAGCATACTTGCTCGCGGGGGGAGCGGATAGCGCCTCCCAGGCTCCCTACCTGGTCCCCAAGGCCAGGTGGGGTACCCGAATTGGCAGCACCGAGATTCTGGACAGCCTGTGGGTGGATGGGCTCTGGGATCCCACCATGGCTTCTCACCCGGCCACCGAGGCGCAACTACAATGGGCTGCAGCCAGCCTACGAAAAAGCCTGGGTTTGGAATCGCGTGAACGCTTCCCTGTTTCCTGGAATGACAAACGAGGCCCCGCAACCTTGACCATGGATGAAGATCCCCGAAGCTCCAGGATCCCTTTTCCAGCCCATATCGCCCCGCCGGCCGATGGTGCTGCGATGCTGCTGCTGGGCAACACCGCCGGACCCCGTCCCCTGGGGCGATTGCTAGGCGCTGTCGAAACCACGCATGGGTGGGCTTCGGCGATTCGAGATCTCTTGGCACGCACGGGCCTTTCCTTTGAAACCGTGGATCGTTGGGAGTTGGAAGAACGCTCCGCAACCCAAGTCCTGGATCTCTTTGCTGAATGCCCCGAGCTGGATCCGGCCAAGGTGAACGTGCGCGGCGGCTCATTGGCCCTTGGCGATCCCATCGGGGCCAGCGGCGCTCGGCTCTTGATTTCGTTGCTCCATTCCTTGGAGGATGAAGATCTAGACACCGGCATCGTCGCCACACCCGCGGGCCAAGGATTGGCCCTTGCCATGGCCATCACGAGGTCCTGATCATGCGTATTTCTGTTCATATCCTTGCCCACGGCCAAGGGTTGCCCCTCCCCGAATACGCCACCCCCCATGCCGCGGGAATGGATCTTCGCGCCGCCCTTCCGGTCTCGGAAACCTGGGTATTGCAGCCTGGGGAGCGCCGATTGGTGCCCACGGGACTAGTGTTGGCCGTACCCATGGGCTACGAAGCCCAGGTCCGCCCCCGTTCGGGATTAGCCCTTCGGCATGGCGTTACCGTGCTCAACGCACCGGGCACCATCGACGCGGATTACCGGGGCGAGGTGGCCGTGTTGCTGATCAACCACGGAGCAGAGCCCTTTGCCATCCACCGGGGGGACCGCATCGCCCAAATCCTGGTAGCTCCTGTTTCCGAATGGATCTGGACCCTGGAAATGAATCTCGCCGCGCTCGGGTCAACCGAACGCGGCGAGGGTGGCTACGGCTCTACGGGCCGCTGATTACTTCTTGGGTGCGGGCTTGGCGGCTGGCTTGGGGGCGGGCTTTTCAGGGGCCGCAGCGGGAGTCCCGGATTCAAACTTCTTGTCGTAGCGCTTGGCCAGTTCATCCGAGAAGGCGGTGACGGCAGCAGGGATCCACGGGGATCATGATGCTCTGGTTCCACTGAAAGAGCATCTGCAACTTCAGTTCCTTGGCCAGTTCCATGACGATGGGCCCGATTTCCTGATTGAACTGGCCCATGGCCTTCTGTTCGGATTTCTGGAATTCAGCCTGACTGTCTTCCTGGAGGCGCTTGAAGGACAACTCGCCATCCTGGAACTCCCGCTGCAGCTTGGCGCGGCCTTCTTCAGAGAGGGCCGGCGATTTGATCTGCTGCTCCAGCTTCTGCATCTCATCGGCTTTGGCCTTCACCTTTTCGGTAAGGGTCTTGTTCAGCACTTCCAGTTCGGCGAACACCTTTTTCGCCCGAACGGAGGATTCGATAACGCGCTGGGGCGCGAACACGCCAAAACGAGTGATGGGTTCCTGGGCAACGGCGGGAATGGCGGCGGCCAGGGTCAGGCAAAGGATAAAGCGACGCATGAAGACTCCAGGGAAAGGGATCAGTCTACCAAGGCGAGGGGCATTCGTCCCGTCTGGATCAGAAGGTGGTGCCAATGCTGAACTGGAAGTCAGACTTGGCTTCGGTATCAAAGGGATAGGGGTTCAGCTTGCGCGACCAGATAAGCCGCAACGGTGCCGGACTGATGGGCAGGAAGAACCGGAATTCCAAACCTGCGGATTTAACCAGGGCGGGATTCCGATAGCTGACGGGAACGTTGTTAAGTTCGTAATTGACGGTGTCGCTGTTGAAAATTTTGGTACCGGAAGCCCAGGCATTGCCAGCGTCAAAGAACACCACAGCCCGGAACTGATCCGCGATCTTGAATTGGTACTCAAAATTCATGATCAGCTGTTTGTTGCCGCCCACGACATTTGGGACTTTGTTGTAGGGAGTAACTGAGCCAACCTGCCCATAGCGATAGCCTCGGATGCTGTTCTCACCACCGGGCCTATAGAGATCCCAGATCTGAAGCTCCCCGTTACTCAAGTTCCGGAGATAGCCATAGGTCATGTTGGCCGCAAAAATGTGGCGCTCCGCGATATTGCCGATTTTGGTGAATTCCCAGGTGGTGCGCATGAAGGGCTTGTCCGTACCCAACTGCCAGCCCCCGTATTCCACGTTCATGCCGAGCTTGGTGCCCGCTGTCGGCTTGAAGGGGTGGTTGACCGTGCTGTAGGTGAGGCTCTGGTTCACGGTGGAGGTGAGCTGGGTGCTGGGATCCCGGAACAGGAAGCTGCGACCGCCTTCGATGCGAATCATGCGGAAGGTATAGCCTACCCCATAGGTAGTGAAGAAGGCCCAGCGATTGCCGGGGAAGAATGTGCTCAGGCGCGTGCCTGTGGACAGGCCCAGGCTGCGGGTGAATTGCTTGTAAGCGTAGGCCGCGCCCACCCGCGAGGCGTCGTAGTCGGTGGAACCATCCGCAATGGAGGTCGAGAAAGAGAAGGGCTTGTCGAAGACGTAGGGCTCGGAGAAAGAAACGGAGAAATTACGCTGGTACTTGCCACCGTTGTAGCTGAACCCCAGGGTCTCGCCACCACCACCGAGATTCTTGGTGGAAAAACTCACACCTAACGAAAAACCAAACAGAGAGCCATAGCCCCCCTGGAATAGCAGTTCGTTAACACCCGATTCTTCACCCTTGATCTTGATGTCCACCAAGGGTTTTTCGAAATCAGGTTTAATGTCAGGTTCCTGGTTCTTGACATCGAAGAAGCCCAACTGGCCAAGACCCGTAAAGGAGTCCTTGAAACCTTCCATGCTGAATGGATCGCCTTCTTTCACCATGAGGGCTCGTCGCAGCACCTTGTCCTTGGTGGTGGTGTTGCCTTCAAAGGAAATCCGTCGAATGGTGTAGGGCTCGCCTTCGTCAAACTTCAAGGTGGTATCCACCTTCTTGACACCGCCCTCCTCGCGGGTTTCCAGCTTCTTCTCCGCCCGGAACATGATGTAGCTCATGTTTGAGTAGGTTTCCCGAATCTTATCCACGCCCTTGTTCAGGGCGTCGAGATCGAAGGGGCGCAGCTTGTTGGAGGGTAGATCCTCCGAAGATGGTTTCAGGTCCAGGAATTTGGCAATGATGGAACGGTTGTCCCGCTTGGCTTCGGCAATCTTCAAACGAAGGTAGTTCTCACCAGCTTCGTTCTTGAAGAGCTTGTTGTTGCCTTCGATCTTGAGCTTGCCCTCGTAGAACTTCTCCCCTTCAAGGATGGGGATGGTGAGGGTGGCCCGCATGTCGTACTTGGGTGATTTGGCTTCCTTGATGCGCTTCTCGTTCTTCTTTTTCTGCCTGGGCTTGGTGAAGTCTTCCACCTCGATGGTGGGTTGCCCCACAAAGACATCCTTGTACCCCTGGCGCCAGTATTCCTTCTTAATGTTCTGGACATCGTCTTCCAGGTTCTTGTCCACCAGAAGGTCGTGGGAGGTCAGCCAGCTGAACATCCAATGCTGGCGAGTCTTCTCCATCATGCGATGCAGCTTGGAGGTGGCAATCAACTTGTTGCCGCGAAAGGCGATTCTGTAAATTTTGACCTTGCCGCCTTCCTTGATATCAAACACGAGGCGGGCCAGGCCACCGCCCAGTGGCTCAAGATTGATGTCCACCACCGGGTTCCGGAACCCTTTTTCAGCACACTGCTCCACGATGAGGCTCTTGATCTTGCGTGCGGATTCCGGGTCATAAAGGGCGTTTTCGCCCACCGTAAGCTTCTTTTCTTTGATCTTGTCCTTGAGATTGGTCAGGCCAATTTCCGTGCCGCCCCGGTAATCAACCTCTTTAACGATGGGGCGTTCCTGTACGCGAATGATGAGCTTCTTGCCTTCCTTGGTGTCCTCGACCTCGAACTTGATGTCCTCGAAGGCCCCTGAGTCCCACAATTTCTCCAGCAAGGCGGTGAAATCCAGGGTGCGGAGATCATCCCCCACCTTCAGCCCGGCCTTGAAGATCACTGTTTCCGGGGAGAGCTTTTGGGCACCCACCACGTCGATCTTGGAGATGACTTCGGAATCCTGCGCCAGGGCAGGCATCCCGCTCAGCCCTGCAATCAGGGCAAAGGGGAGCCAGCGGCTGCGCAGGGAAAATCCGGAACAGGCGTCGGCAAGGCGTCGGACATCATTCGCAATGGGCATTAAGGATCCAGGGCCAAAAGGTTTCGTTCGTCAGGAAGCCACCGACCCCCGTATGAGAGAGGCGCTCCGTTCTTTTATTCTAGGTGCGTTCCTGGACAAAAGGGTTCACTTCAATTCGCCACCGTCACCAACTCGGCGATGGGTGTGAAGGTTGGGACCAGATGATCTTCCACCTTCTCGAAAAAGACATTTCCGGAGGGCACCGATTCCTGGGCCACCATGAGTTCCGCCAGAGGATCTTCCACCTGCTTCTGGATCGCCCGACGCAGGGGTCTAGCCCCGTAGGATCGATCCCTGGCTGTGGTTTTAACGATAAATTCCACCGCAGCCTCGGAAAGATCCACCACCAGGTTGTGCTTCTGGAGCGTCACATTGAGATCGGCAATGAGCAGGCGCACGATTTTCTGGAGTTCCTCGTCGCCCAGGCGATTGAACACCACGATCTCGTCGATACGGTTCAGGAATTCGGGAGGGAAGGTGCGTTTGAGCACTTTCAGGGCATCACCAGCCTTGGCATCGGGCCGATGGTCCTGTTCGATGAAGCCCAGGCTCTTGTCGGCGAGCAGCTCGCGGCTGCCCACATTGGAGGTCATGATGATGATGGTGTTCTTGAAATCCACCACATTGCCAAAGGCATCCGTGGCGATGCCATCGTCAAAGATTTGCAGCAGGATGTTCATGAGGTCCGGGTGGGCCTTTTCAACCTCATCGAAAAGCAATACGCAATAGGGGTTCCGCCGCACTCGGTCCGTGAGCAGGCCGCCTTCTTCGTAGCCCACGTACCCCGGAGGGGCCCCGAGCAATTTTGAGACCTCATGCTTCTCCATGAACTCGCTCATATCGAAGCGGATCATCTTTTTCGGATCACCAAACAGGAAGGCCGCGAGGGTCTTGGCTAGTTCTGTTTTGCCCACACCCGTGGGCCCCAGGAACAGGAAACTGCCCATGGGCCGGTTGGGGTTTTTCAGACCGGTGCGGGCCCGCCGCACGGCCCGGCTTACCGCAGAAACCGCTTCATGCTGACCAATAACCCGATCATTGATGCGACCTTCCATATGGGAAAGGTTCGACTTTTCCTCATTCTTTAACGCTTTCACCGGAACACCGGTCCAGGAGGCCACCACGTCCTCCACATCCTGCTCAGTCACCAGGGCAAAGCGCTCGTAATCCTCTTCGCTCAATTCCTGAGTGGTGCTCTGGGATTTCTCCCGCAGTTGGACTTCCTTCTGGCGCAGCAGCACTGCCCGTTCGAAATCCCGGTTCAGCACCGCCTCGTTCATTTCGTTGATGACCCGATGCAGTTCTTCTTCCACGTGATTGGATTCCGTGCTGGCCGGGCCGACCCTCAGCTTCACCCGAGCCCCGGCTTCGTCCAGCAGGTCAATGGCCTTATCCGGCAGGAAGCGATCCGTGATGTAGCGGTTGGAGAGATACACCGACGCCAGCAATGTGGCCGGCGCATAGCGCACCCGATGAAACAATTCGTACCGGCTGCGGATGCCTTCCAGGATGCGCAGGCTTTCGGCCTCGTCTGGCGGGTTCACGTTGACCGGCTGGAAACGCCTGACCAGGGAACGATCCTTGTCGATGTATTTGGCGAATTCTTTGTGGGTGGTGGCACCGATGCACTGGATTTCGCCTCGACTCAGGGCCGGCTTCAGAATGTTGGCGGCATCCAGACTGCCCTCGGCGGCGCCCGTACCGATGATGCTATGGATCTCATCGATGAACAGGACCACCGCGGTGTCCTTGGAAGCCTCCTGAATGATGGATTTCAGACGCTCTTCGAACTGCCCGCGATACTTGGTGCCCGCGACCACAAGGCTTAAATCCAGCGCGTAGATCCGCTTGTCCGCGAGGCTTGGGGGTACGTTGCCCTCGTGAATGCGCTGCGCCAACCCTTCGACAATGGCCGTCTTGCCCACCCCCGCTTCGCCCAACAGGATCGGGTTATTCTTGCGGCGACGGCTGAGGATCTGGATGATGCGCTCAATCTCCATCTCCCGACCGATGAGGTTATCGAAAATGCCCCGCTCCGCCAGTTCGGAGAGGTTGCGTGCAAATTCGGAGAGCAGCGGATGCTCCTTCTTCTTCTTGGAGATCTTTTCTTCCTTGGTGGCCTCGAGCAGGATTTCCTTGGCGGCGATGAGGTCTGCCCCCATTTCCTTCAACAGGCGTCCAGCCAGGGACTGGTCTTCCTTCAGCATGCCCAGCAAGAGATGCTCAGCACCCACGTTTTTGTGATTGAGCTTGGTGCTTTCACTGGCGGCGTGCTGGAGGATGCGCTTAACCTCCTCCTCCATCGGAATATCAATGCTGGTGGAACTTGGGGTGATTTTTCGGTCGCGAGGCGTGAGGGCGGCGATGAGACGTTCCCTCAGCAGGCTGCTCTGCACGCCCATTCGTTCCAGGAGTCCGGTGGAGGTTTTTTCCGCCTCCCGCAACAGGCCCAGCAGCAGATGGCCACTGCCGATACTTTCGGCCCCGAACTGGCTGGCTTCGTACCTTGCGAAAAACATCACACGGCGAGCTTTTTCGGTGAACTTTTCAAACACGTTTCCCCCGGGGATTGCGGCCTGGAACAGCGGCCCCATATTGGGGTCTCCGCCCGGACTGCCTCAAGATTAACCCTAACCATCAAGGCTGTCCTTCCCTGCTAATTGCTGGTGGGAAGAATCCGTTCCAGGCGTTAGTCTTGATGGTTGGGAGCCTGTCATGACGCAACCTTCTCGGAACCTCGCCATTCTTGGACTCCAATGGGGCGATGAGGGCAAAGGCAAGCTGGTGGACCTGCTCAGTGCACGGTTCCAGCAGGTTGTCCGTTTCCAGGGTGGGAACAATGCCGGTCACACGGTAGTGGTGAATGGCCAGAGCATAGCCCTTCACCAGGTGCCCAGCGGCGCCCTGCACCCAGAATGTTTTCTGGTGGTCGGCTCCGGGGTATTACTCAACCTGGAAGTCTTTCGCCAGGAACTTGATCGGTTGCTCCAGCGGGGCATCGATGTAACCGATCGCCTCCTGATTTCCGAAAAGGCCCACATCATCCTTCCCCATCATATTGCCTTGGATCAATGGCGAGAGGGCGGTGCGGGCGTCAACAAGATCGGCACCACCGGCCGCGGCATTGGCCCCGCCTACGAGATGAAAGCGGCCCGGATGGGCGTTCGAATGGGTGATTTGAAACATCCTGAGACCCTGATGGATCGCATGCGTCCCGGCTACAACGAGGTTTGCATCCTGTTGGGCCCCGATGCTGCCCTACCCTCCCTGGAGGCCATTGCGTCGCAACTCCAAGCCTGGGCACAACCTCTCCTGGCCAGGATTGGCGATACGCAAGCTCATTTGATGAATGCCGAAGCGCGCGGCGAAGCCATTCTTTTCGAAGGTGCCCAGGCGACCCTCCTGGACATTGACCACGGCACCTACCCTTTCGTCACCAGTTCCAACTGCAGCATTGGTGGACTTTTTACGGGCACCGGCCTTTCTCCGAAATCCCTAGGCAAGGTAATCGGCGTGGCCAAGGCCTACACGACCCGAGTAGGGGCTGGCCCCATGCCATCAGAATTGCTCGACGCTACGGGTGATCGCCTGCGCGAAGTGGGCCGGGAATTTGGCACCACGACGGGGCGACCGCGGCGATGCGGCTGGTTTGATGCGCCCATCACCCGCCACGCGGTTCGCACCAATGGCGCCGATGGCCTTGGCCTCATGAAGCTAGACGTGATGGATGGGTTCGAGGAAGTCGGCCTGGTGACGGGCTACCGCAACAGCCACGGTGAAGTGCTGACCAGCCTCCCTTCCTGTGCCCAGGACTGGCTCGGCGTGAAACCCGAAGTGCGAATGTTCAAAGGCTGGTCCCAGGCCACCCGTGGCGTCCGTGCCCTCGCGGATCTACCCAAGGAGGCTCGGGTCTACCTGGATGCGCTCATGGAGGCCGCCGAAGCTCCCATCGCCTACCTCAGCACCGGCCCCGATCGAGACGAGGGCTTTGCATGGCCAGGTCTCTTCCTCGAAGGAATGATCTGAATCATCTCTATGGATACAAAAAAGCGCCCCAATCGGGGCGCTTTTTTGTAGAACCGAGAACATTACTCGGCGCTTTCCTCTACAGCCTTGGGTTCGGGCAGAACATAATCCACAAGTTCGATGATGGCCATTTCGGCCCCATCACCCAGACGGAACTGGCTGCTGGCGAAACCAGGCTTGCGACCGGGGCCACCCACCATTCCCTTGAGAATGCGGGTATACCCACCGGGGCGCTCCGTGAAACGAGCTCGGAATTCAGGAGAGAAAATCTTCTGAACCACCGTCTTGGAGCCCAAACGGGCCATGGCAAGACGACGATTGGCCACGGTATCGGTCTTTGCGAGGGTAATGAAGGGCTCCACGTAGCGGCGGAGTTCCTTGGCCTTCACGATGGTGGTCTCGATGCGCTCGTTCTGAAGGAGCGAGGTGGCGAGGTTCTTCATGAGGGCCTTGCGCTGGTTGGTATTACGGCCCAGGCGCTTGCCGGCAACATTGTGACGCATGGTGGCGACTCCTTAGACTTCCTGGTCAGACTTCTTGCTCGATACGCATGCCAAGGGAGAGGCCAATACGCGCCAGCTCATCCTTGATTTCCTGCAGGGACTTTTTGCCGAAATTCTTGGTCTTCATCAATTCGGCTTCGGTCCGCTGAACGAGCTCACCAATGGTGGTGATGTTCGCATTCCGCAGGCAATTGTTGGCGCGCACGGAAAGCTCAAGCTCCTCGACAGACTTGCCCAGCATGTTGTTGACACTCTCGGTGCTGAGAATGGTCTGCCCAGGCTCAACTTCAACGGCCTGCTCGTCCTGCTGGGCAAAGATGAGGAAGTGCTCGCGGAGAATCAAGGCGGCGTCGCTGACGGCATCCTTGGGGTCCACGGTGCCGTTGGTCCAAACCTGCAGGGTGAGTTTTTCGTAATCGGTGCTGTGACCCACGCGAGCGGGTTCAACCACGTAGTTCACGCGGCTGATGGGGCTGTGATTGGAATCCAAGGGAATCCAGCCAAGGCCAAGCTTCTCGTCGAGGTTGCGGTCGGCGGTAATGAACCCACGGCCGCTGCGGACCTGAATCTCGATCTCCAGTTCGCCGTCCTCACCGAGGGTGGCAATGTGAACATCGGGATCCAGAACTTCCACATATTGATTGGTCTGAACCATGCCGGACTTGACCACACCGGCGCCCTTGTGGCGGAGGACCACCACGGCGGATTCGGCATTGTGAAGGCGGAAAGGGATTTCCTTCAGGTTCAGGAGGATATGCGTGATGTCTTCCCACACACCCGGAAGGGTGGTGAATTCGTGCTGCACGCCCTTGACGCGGACGTTGGTCACGGTCGCGCCGCGAATGCTGCTGAGCAGCACACGTCGGAGCGCGTGGCCAGCGGTCGTCGCGAAACCCCTTTCGAACGGATAGGCGACGTATTCGCCGAACTTCTCCGTCTTGGTGGCCGCATTGACCTCCGCGAATCGCGGGCGCTGGAAATCGCTGATGTTCAGCATCCTGGTCCCCTTACTTGCTATACAGTTCGACGATCAGCTGCTCGTTGATCTCCAAAGGCACGTCCTCACGAGTGGGAACGGCGATCACCTGGCCCTTGAAGGCCGCGGCGTCGAGGGTGAGCCACTTGGGGATGCCACGGCCAGCGGCCGTTTCCACAGAGGACTTGACGAAGTCGTTCTGCTGGGCGCGCTCGGAGAGCTCGATGCTTTGACCGCTCTTGGTCTGGAAACTGGGAACATCCACGCGGCGGCCATTCACCTTGATGTGGCCATGCATGACCATCTGGCGAGCGGCAGCACGGCTGGGAGTGAAGCCCAGGCGATAGATCACGTTGTCCAGGCGGCTTTCCAGGAAGGCCAACAGATTGTGGCCAGTCTGACCCTTCTTGGCATCAGCCTTTTCGAAGTAGAGCCGGAACTGCTTTTCAAGCACACCATAGATGCGCTTTACCTTCTGCTTCTCACGAAGCTGCAGGCTGTAACCGGTGGGCTTCTTCATTTTGCCCGCGCCATGCTGGCCGGGAATCTTACCCTTGCGGGTTTCGAAGGAGCACTTCTCTTTGAAGCAGCGCTCACCCTTAAGATACAGTTTCATCGCCTCGCGACGGCAGAGGCGGCATACGGCGTCGCAATATCGTGCCATGTCTCTCCTCCTCTCTTAAACCCGGCGCCGCTTGGGGGGCCGGCAACCGTTGTGGGGGATGGGGGTGACGTCGCGGATGCTAGTCACCGAAATACCAGCGGCGTTGAGGGCGCGAATGGCGCTCTCACGACCAGCGCCGGGCCCTTTGACGCGGACGTCAACGGAACGGACGCCGTGCTCTTTGGCGGCTTCAGCAGCCACTCCGGAAGCAATCTGGGCAGCGAAGGGCGTGCCCTTGCGGGTGCCACGGAAGTTCTGGTTTCCGCTGGAAGCCCAGCAGAGCATGTTCCCCATCGGGTCAGAGATGGAGATGATTGTATTGTTGAAAGACGCCTGCACGTGGGCAATCCCGTGCGGAACGTTCTTCTTTTCCTTCTTTTTGACCACCTTCTTTCCGGCGGTCTTGGACTGGGTCTTGGCCATGTCAGTTCCTCAACTTACTTCTTTTTGCCGGCGACGGTCTTCCGCTTGCCCTTGCGGGTGCGGGCGTTGGTGTGCGTGCGCTGTCCGCGGCAGGGCAGGCCCTTGCGGTGCCTGATACCTCGGTAGCAGCCGATATCCATAAGACGCTTGATGTCGAGGCCGATGTTCTTGCGCAGATCACCTTCCACCGTTTCTTCGGTGGTGATGACGCGACGAATACGACCAACTTCATCCTCGGTGAGATCGCGCACCTTGGTGCCGAAATCAACCTTGGCGCGGCTTAGGATGCTGTGGGCCTTGGCCCGGCCGATACCGAAAATATAGGTCAGCGCAATTTCAATGCGCTTGCCGACGGGCAGATCAATACCTGAGATACGTGCCATGTCGTCTCCTTAACCCTGACGCTGCTTGTGCTTGGGGTTCTTCTTGCAAATGACCCGAATGATGCCTTCACGCCGGACCACTTTGCAGTGTTCGCACAGCTTCTTGATAGAGGGCCGTACTTTCATGGTTTCCTCTCGCTTGTTTACTTGAATCGGTAGATGATGCGACCTCGAGTCAGGTCGTAAGGAGTGACTTCGACAAGAACGCGGTCACCGGGAAGGATGCGGATGAAATTTTTGCGCATCTTGCCACTGATGTGCGCAAGCACTTGGTGTTTGTTCTCAAGCTCAACACGGAAGACCGCGTTGGGAAGGGATTCCACGACAGTGGCTTCAAGCTCAATGGCTTCTTCCTTGCTCAAGCGTGCTCCTCAAAAGCCTCAAAGATCTTGACTACGGTCGTATAGACGTCATCCGGCATTCCGGTTCCGTCCACCAGCCGATAGCTGGGACCGCCGTTGTAGAAGGCCTGGAGCGGGTTGAAGGTTGCGTAAAACTCCTTCATCCGGCTCTTGAAGGCCTCGGCGGTATCGTCAGCGCGGTGCTTCAGGGAACTTCCGCACAGATCGCAGACTCCATCCACCTTGGAGGGCTTACGGTCCAGGTGGTAGATGGCTCCACAGGCGTTATTGCTGCACACGCGGCGCTTTACCACTCGGTCTTCCAATGCTTCTTCGGGGACTTCGATATCAATCACGAGCCCTAGCTCGATGCGCTGCGCGGAGAGGAAGTCCGCAAGTGCTTCGGCTTGTTGTAGGGTCCGTGGATAGCCATCGAACAGCACGTTCTGGGTTTCGTCTTGCAGCCGCGCAAAGACAAGTCCATTGACCGTGTCGTCGTCCACGAGTTTTCCTGCAGCCATGATGGCCTTGGCCCGAAGGCCAATTTCCGTCCCTTTCGAGACGGCATCTCTCAGAATATCACCCGTTGACAGGTGCACCAAGGAGAAATTGTTCACCAGGCGCTTGGCCTGGGTGCCCTTGCCGCTGCCGGGAGGGCCGAGAAGAACATGAACGGTCGTCATTGCGCTTTCCCTTCCGCGCGGGCCATGCGCCCACCGCGAACTCGACCCTGCTCCAGGAAACCGTCATAGTGATGCATCACCTGGTAGCTATCGATCTGGGAAACCGTATCCATAGCCACCCCAACAACGATCAGCAGCGAGGTGCCACCGAAGTAGAAATTGAGGCCAGGCATGTTGTTGAGAATAAGCAAGGGCACGATGGAGACTGCCGCGAGGTAGACCGCACCCACAAAGGTCAACTTGGAGAGCACGCCATCCATGTATACGCTGGTTTCTTTGCCGGGCCGAATACCAGGAATGTAACCACCCGACCGCTTCATGTTGTCGGCGGTTTCATCGGGGTTGAAAACGATGCTGGTATAGAAGAAGGCGAAGAAAACTACGGTGACGACAAAGATCAGCGAGTAGTACCAGAAGTGTGTTTGGGGACTGATATAGCTGGCAGCCTTGGCAAGCCAATCCCATTTCGTAAACTGGGCAATGGTGGCGGGGAAAAAGATCACCGAGCTGGCGAAAATGACGGGCATGACGCCGGCCGTGTTGACCTTAAGCGGCAGGTAGGAACTACGCTGACTGGCCATGCGGGAAGAATCGGTGCGTCGGGCGTAATGGATGGGGATCCGCCGATAGGCGTTTTCCACAAGCACCACGGCCAACAGCACAGCCACCATGGCGGCGATCAGGAGGAAGAACACGCCCGGAGGGGCCACGTTTCCCTTTTGCAGAATGGAATCCCGGAACATGGCGCTCAGGGTCTGAATAGCCTTCGGCAACCCTGCCACAATGCCTGCGAAGATCAACAGGGAAATGCCATTGCCCACGCCGCGTTCGGTAATCTGTTCGCCGATCCACATGACAAAAATGGTGCCGGTGGCGAGGGTAAAGGCGCACATAAGCTTGAAACCAATACCGGGATTCACCACCACATCGGGGCCAAGTCCCTGCGCCAGGGAGGCGATGCCAAACCCTTGGGCAAAGGCCAAACCTACGGTCAGGAAACGAGTCCACTGATTGATCTTCTGGCGGCCCGCTTCACCTTCCTTCTTCTGGAGGTTTTCCAGGGTGGGAACCACCGCGCCCATCAACTGCAAGACGATGCTGGCAGTGATGTAGGGCGTGATGCCAAGGGCAAACACGGAAAACTTTTTAAATGCGCCGCCTGAGAAAAGATCCACAACGTTCAGGAGATCTCCGGCTTTGCCGAGGTTCTTGGCCAGCATCTCCGTGTTCACACCGGGCACAGCCACGTGCACGCCGAGACGGTAGATCAACAGCATCACGAGCGTGAAAATCAAGCGCTTGCGAAGCTCGGGGTTGGAAAACAACTGGCGGAGGCGTTCCATCAGGACTCGACCTTACTGAACCGGCTTGGCAGCAGGTTCTTCAATGGTGCCGCCCTTGGCGAGGATCGCTTCCCGAGCGCCCTTGGTGACACGATCGGCCACCACGTTGACCTTCAGGCTCAGTTCGCCAGAGGCAAGGACGATGATCTTCTTGATGCTCGAGTTGATGAGTTTCTTGTCGCGCAAGGTCGAAAGACTGACGGTTTCACCATCCTGGAAATTGTTGGAGATGACCTCCAAACCAATCTCTTTGCTGATGGCGGCATGGACATTGGTGAAGCCGCGCTTGGGGAGACGACGATGCAGCGGCATCTGGCCACCCTCAAAACCGCGCTTGCCACTGTAGCCACGGCGGGATTTCTGACCCTTTTCGCCAGCACCGGAAGTCTTACCTGTGCCGGACCCGGGGCCACGGCCAACGCGCTTGCGATTCTTTACAGCACCCTCTGCGGGCTTGAGTTCATTGAGCTTCATGGCCTACTCCTTGACCGACACGGCGACGAGGTGCGGAATGAGCTTGACCATGCCATGCACATTCGGGGTGTACTCGCACTGACGGGTGTCTCCCACCTTCTTGAGCCCCAGGGTCTGCGCGAATGCCCGGTGCTTGGGCGTGGTGCAGATGGTGGAGCGGATGAGCTTGATGACGACTTGCTTTCCGATCAGGTTGGACATGTTAGGCCTCCGCCTGGTCGATGCCACGGTTGGTCATGACCGTGTAAGGATCCATCAGGCCCTTGAAACCCGCGAAGGTGGCGCGAACCACGTTGTGCGGATTGGAGGAGCCCAGGCTCTTGGTGAGCACGTTGTTGATACCAGCGGCTTCCATGACGGCACGCACCGTGGCGCCGGCGATCACGCCGGTGCCCGCGGGGGCCGGCTTCATCAGCACGGAACCCGAACCAAACCGGCCCGTGATGGGGTGGGGAATGGAACCGTTAGGCGTGACAGGCACTTTGGTCATGTTGCGCTTGGCGGCTTCGATGCCCTTCTTGATGGCAGAAGGCACTTCGAGCGCCTTGCCAAGGCCGAATCCAACCTTGCCTCGGCCGTCGCCCACGACAACCAGTGCGGAGAAGGAAAAGTTCTTGCCGCCCTTCACCACCTTGGTGACACGACCGACATAGATGACCTGATCCTTGAATTCGCCCTGTTGTGAGGTCTCGGCGTTGTTCTTCATTTCTACGGACATGAGACCCCCCTCAGAACTGCAACCCGGCGGCCCGGGCGCTGTCAGCCAGCGCCTTGACGCGGCCGTGATAGACGTAGCCATTGCGATCAAAGACCACCGCCGTGATGCCCTGCTCTTTGAGCCGAGCGGCGATGCTGGCACCGACGACCTTCGCGGCCTCGATGTTGGCGCCATTCTTCAATTGATCACGCGTGCCCTTTTCCAGGCTGGAGGCGGTCGCAACCGTAACACCCTTCGTGTCATCCACGGCCTGAACGTAAATGCGCTTCAGGCTCTTGTAGATGGTGAGACGTGGACGTTCGGGAGTTCCCGAAATGCGACCCCGAATGCGGGTCTTCGTCTTTTGGCGACGAACCTTGATATCGTTAGCCATGGTTTCTCCCTACTTCCCAGTCTTGCCGGCCTTGCGGCGGATGACTTCGCCGGTGTATTGGACGCCCTTGCCCTTGGTAGGGCTCCGGCTTGCGGAACTTCCGGATGTCGGCGGCCACCTGTCCCACCACCTGCCGGTCGTGACCGGTGACGATGACGTGGGTGTTCTTCTCGACGGCGATGACAATGCCATCGGGGGCGTCGTAGAAGATGGGGTGGCTGAAACCAAGGTCGAGACGAAGCTTGGTACCTTCCATGGCGGCCTTGTAGCCGACGCCCACGATGTCCAGTTCCTTCTTCCAACCCTCAGTGACACCCGTGACGGCGTTCTGGAGCAGGGCGCGGGTCAGACCGTGGAAGGCCCGAGTCTGGGCCTCCTCGTTGGCGCGGAGCAGGTTGATGGAATCGGCCTGAACGTCGAGCGTGATTCCCTGGGGAACCGGGCACAACAGGGTGCCCTTGGCGCCTTCGACGACGGCCTCAGCCCCGTTGACTGTGACTTTGACGCCTTTCGGCAGCGTCACGGGCTTTTTTCCGATGCGAGACATGATTGAATCCTTTGAATCGGGTTGAGCGGAGAACTACCAAACGTGCGCGAGGATCTCGCCACCCACGTTCTGCTTGCGAGCATCTTTGCCCGTCAGCAGACCCTTAGGGGTAGTGAGGATGGCGATACCGAGACCGCCGTTGACATCGACGATTTCGTCGGCGCCAACATAAACACGAAGGCCGGGGCTGGAGATGCGCTTGAGGCCGTGGATGACGGACTCGCCGCCCTTCACGTACTTCAGGCTTACCACGATGTAATCGCGGCCATCATGCTCCACGCTCTTGTAGCCGTGGATGTAGCCTTCCTGCTTGAGGATGGCGGAGAGGCGCGCTTTCATCTTGGAAGCGGGCACCACCACGGCGTCGTGACCGGCCATGATGCCGTTGCGAACGCGGGTGAGGTAATCAGCAATGGGATCGGTGTGCATGGTTTCCTCTTCTTACCAGGAGGACTTCTGAACCCCGGGAAGTTCGCCGGCGAGGGCGTGCTTCCGGAAGCAAAGACGACAGAGTTCGAACTTGCGCATGTAGCCCCGGGGACGACCGCACACCTTGCAGCGATTACGGTGCTGGGTTGAGAACTTGGGCTTAGAAGCGTCTTTATAAATCTTCGCGATGCGAGCCATGGATTCTCCTGACTACTTGCGGAAGGGCATCCCGAGGTGGGCGAGCATGGCCCGGGCCTCGGCATCGGTGGGAGCGCTGGTCACAAAGGTCACGTTCATGCCCTTGATCTTTTCGACCTTCGAGTAGTCGATTTCCTGAAAGATCAGCTGATCCTTGAGACCCAGCGTGTAGTTGCCGCGGCCATCGAAGGATTTGGTGGGCACACCGCGGAAATCACGAACGCGCGGCAGGGACAGGCTGACCAGGCGATCGAAGAATTCCCACATCCGCTCGCCACGCAGGGTGACCATGCAGGCGATGGGCATGCCGGCGCGCAGCTTGAACTGGGCGACGCTCTTCTTGGCCTTCCGGATCACCGGCTTCTGGCCAACGATCGCGGTGAGCTCTTCGACGGCGACATCCAGGGTCTTGATGTTCTGGATGGCATCGCCAACGCCCATGTTGATGACGATCTTCTGGAGCCGCGGCACCTGCATGGTGCTGGTATACGCGAACTCTTCTTTCAGCTTCGACACCACTTCGGTGCGATAGCGAGCCTTGATGCGAGGCTCCGCATTGGTAGGCATTCTTTCCTCCATTTCCGGGGGGCGACTACGCCCTGCGGGTTCGGGAGAGCGAAAGGGCTTGGGTACCGGCGATCCGGCCCGTTTCCTTTCAACCTCAGGTTTTCAAGCGTTCCGCCGACAGCGATCCATCGGCGGAACGATCATTCTCTCACAATTACCAAAATCGCGAAGCGATTTAAACGGCCAAGACCGGACGCTTGCGCGTGGGCTTCTGGGTCGCGGGGTCCACCAGCATCACATTGGAGGCATGAATGGAGGCTTCCTTGGTGACGATGCCGCCCTCAGCGCCCGTCTGGGGATTGGGCTTGGTGGCCTTCTTGATCATGTTGATGCCCGCCACGATCACCCGGTTATTGGTGGGGCTGACTTTCAGGATCTGGCCACGCTTGCCGCGGTCCTTGCCGGCGATGACGAGGACCTCGTCACCCTTTTTGAGTTTCATCTTGACTGGCTTATCCATCACAGCACCTCAGGGGCGAGGGAGACGATCTTCATGTACTTCCGTTCGCGGAGTTCGCGGGCCACGGGGCCGAACACGCGAGTGCCGACCGGTTCGCCATCCTTCTTGATGATGACGGCAGCGTTCTCGTCGAAGCGGATGTAGGAGCCGTCCTTGCGGCGGAAAGCTTTGCGCTGCCGCACGATGACGGCCTGCACGACAGCCTTTTTCTTGACGGTGCCGCCCGGAATGGCTTCCTTGACGGAGGCAGTGATGACATCGCCGATTTGAGCGATTCGGCCCACCCCGCCGCCAAGCGGCAGGATGCAGCAGATTTTCTTGGCGCCGGAATTATCGGCTACCGTGAGCATGGTTCCCATCTGAATCATGTCGCCTCCTTACTCGCCGGCTTTCTGGACGATCTCAAGGACCGTCCAGCGCTTGCGCTTGGACAGGGGCCGCGACTCTACGATCTTGACCACATCGCCGATCTGGCAGGCGTTGGTCTCGTCGTGAGCCATGAATTTCTTGCTCTGTTTTACCGTGCGGCTGTAGAGCGGGTGCTGGAACTTGCGTTCCACCCGGACCACGACCGTCTTATCGGCCTTGTTGGATACCACGATGCCGCTGCGGATCATTTTCTGTTCTAGGCTCATGGTCTACCTCACGCCAACTTCATCTTGAGCGCGGTCTTGACGCGGGCGAGTTCGCGGCGTGTTTTCCGGATCTCGGCGGTGTTTTCCACCTGGCCCACGGCATGCTGGAAGCGGAGGGTGAACCGCTTGGCGGCCAAATCGGCCTCCAACTGCGCGAGTTCCTCAATGTTCTTGCCAGCTAGTTCGCTGAATGGGTTTTTCTTGTTCATCTCGATCCTCTCACTCTTCCGGCGGCGTACGAGAGATGAAGTCGGAGGCCACGCAGAGCTTCATCTGGGCGAGGCGAAGGGCTTCGCGAGCGGTCTCCTCGTCCACGCCTTCCATTTCGAAAAGGATCTTGCCGGGCCGAACCACGGCGACCCAGCCGTCCGGCGCGCCTTTGCCGGAACCCATGCGGGTTTCAGCGGGCTTGCTGGTGGTGGGCTTATCGGGGAAGATGCGGATCCAGATCCGACCACCACGCTTGATGTGGCGGGTCATGGCAATACGAGCGGCCTCGATCTGACGGTTGGTGACCCAGGCGTGTTCGAGCGCCTTGAGTCCGTAATCGCCGAAGGAGAGTTCGTTGCCACGGGTGGCGACGCCGCGGGTGCGGCCCTTCATGATTTTCCGGTGCTTGACTTTATTCGGCATCAACATGGGTTCACCTCAGCGCTTCACGGTTTCGAGGGCCGCTTCACCCAGGTTGACCCAGACCTTGATGCCGATGATGCCGTAGGTCGTGTGGGCTTCAGCGAAGCCGTATTCGACGTTGGCGCGGATGGTCTGTAGGGGCATCTGGCCGGAGAGGTAGTCCTCAGTCCGAGCGATTTCGGCGCCATTCAGTCGGCCCGAAACCTTGATCTTGAAACCCTTGGCGCCGAAACGGATCGCGGCTTCTTCAGCTTTGCGCATGGCGCGGCGGAAGGCGATGCGACGCTCGAGCTGCTGGGCAACACCCTCGGCGACAAGCTGGGCGTCGATTTCGGGCTTCTTGATTTCTTGAATGTCGACGCTGACGGGGCGCTTCAGGCGGGCCTGGAGATCCTCGCGCAGCTTGTCGATTTCAGCGCCCTTGCGGCCGATGACGATGCCGGGACGAGCGGTGAAGATGCGGACGGTGACCTTATCGGCGGCACGTTCGATGTCGATCTTGGACACCATGGCGTTGAGACCATGGAGCTGGGCCTTCAGCTCTTTGCGGAGCTTGAGATCTTCGTGGAGCAGGGACGCGTAATCACGCTTCGCGTACCACTTGCTCTTCCAATTTTTGGTAAAAATGACGCGGAAGCCGTACGGATGGACTTTTTGACCCATGACTACTCCTCCCGACCGAGCTGCACAGTGACGTGGCAGGTGCGTTTCTGCACCCGGTAGGCGCGGCCCATGGGTGCGGGGCGCACCCGTTTCATGCGGAAGCCCTCATCCACGAAAACCGTGCGGACGATCAGCTCGTCGGGGTTCACGCTGGCGTCCTTGTCGATGGCATTGGCGATGGCAGAGTCAAGCAGCTTCTTGATGGGGGCAGCAGCGTACTTCTTGGTGCTGGCCAGAACCCACTGGGCCTCGCCCACATGCTTGCCGCGAATCAGATCGACCACAAGACGGGCCTTCTGGGCGGATCCGCGCAGGTGGCGGATGGTGGCACTGGATACGATTTCAGACATGTTACTTCCCCTTCGCCTTGGCGTCGGACTTGCCGGCGTGCCCCTTGAAGGTGCGGGTTTGGGAGAACTCCCCCAGTTTGTGACCGACCATATTGTCGGTGACATAGACAGGGATGAACTTGTTGCCGTTGTGGACGGCGATGGTCATCCCGATCATCTGCGGCAGGACGGTGGACCGGCGGGACCAGGTCTTGATGACCCGCTTGTCCATGGTGGCAAGCGCGGTGTCGACCTTCTTCTGCAGGTGGCCGTCAATGAAAGGACCTTTTTTAAGCGAACGTGCCATAGCATCCTCTCCTAGTTGATCCGCTTGACGATGAACTTGGCGGTGCGCTTGTTGCGCCGCGTCTTGTAGCCGCGTGTGGGCTGGCCCCAAGGCGTGACGGGATGGCGTCCACCGGAAGTGCGGCCTTCGCCGCCGCCGTGCGGGTGATCCACGGGGTTCATCACGACACCGCGGACGGTGGGACGAATACCCATCCAGATCTTGCGACCGGCTTTGCCAAGGGCAACGTTTTCGTGCTGAAGGTTGCCAACCTGGCCGACCGTCGCAAAGCAATCGAGGTGGATCTTGCGGATCTCGCCTGAAGGCATGCGGAGCTGGGCGTAATCACCATCCTTGGCCACCAACTGAGCGAAAGTGCCAGCGGCGCGGGCGATCTGACCGCCCTTGCCGGGCTTCATCTCGATGTTGTGGACCGTGGTGCCCAGCGGCATGTTCCGCAGAGGCAGCGCGTTGCCCACCAGGATGTCCGCCTCTTTGCCGGAGAGGACCGTGCGGCCCACTTCGAGGCCATCGGGAGCCAGGATGTAGCGCTTTTCGCCGTCGGCGTAGATCAGCAGGGCGATACGAGCGGTCCGGTTGGGATCATACTCGATGGTCGCGACCTTGGCAGGCACGCCGATCTTGTTGCGCTTGAAGTCGATGATGCGATAGCGACGCTTGTGACCACCGCCGATGTGGCGGGTGGTGATGCGTCCGTTGTTGGTACGTCCGCCGGTGCGCTTGAGCGTGCCGAGAAGGGAGCGTTCGGGAGTATCAGTAGTGATCTCCTCGAACCCCTGCTTCGACATGCCCCGCTGTCCGGGGGTCGTAGGCTTGAGCAGCTTGATGCTCATGGGTTCCTCTTGCCTAGTGTGCGGGCGATAGTGGCAAGGCCTTGTCCGTCCGCGGGGTTAAAACGAAAGGTCAACTATTCGGCAGCCGGGGCGAAACCCTCGGCGAGCTCAACATAGGCCTTTTTCATGGCGCTGGTGGAACCCACCCATCGGCCGAGTCGCTTCGCTTTGGAAGGGATACGGACGGTGCGGATGGACTTCACCTTGGCCTGGAGCAGAAGTTCCGCGGCTTCCTTGATCTGGTGCTTGGAGGCCCAAAGGGCGACCTCGAAAACCTGGATGTTGTTCTCGCGGAGGATCTGGCCCTTCTCGGTGAGGAGGGGCTTGCGAATGACTTCAAAGATCTTGGTCATGGTTTCACCACTTCCTGCAGGGCCAGAATGGCGTCCTTGGAAAAGACGATCTGGTCGTACTTCAGAAGTTCATAGACGTTCACGCCCAGGCTCTCGATGGCGGCCAGCTTGGGGTTGTTGGCCGAAGCGAGCTGCATCTTTTCAGAAGCTTCTGCGCCCACGAGGAGAGCAGAACCCGTGACGCCGAGCGTGGCAAGGGTGGCAGCCAGCGCCTGGGTCTTGTGGGAATCGAGGTTCCAATTTTCCACAACCATCACCTGGCCATCGGCCATCTTGACGGACAGTGCATTGCGAAGCGCGGAACGACGGGCTTTCTTGGGGAAGGCGTAATCGTAGCTGCGGGGGTGCGGCCCGTGAACGGTGGAACCGCCCTTCCAGAGCGCAGAACGGATGGAGCCGATGCGGGCGCGACCCGTGCCCTTCTGCTTCCAGAGCTTGCGGCCGGAACCGCTGACTTCCCACTTGTCCTTGGTGGAGGCGGTGCCCTGACGACGCTTGGCCAGGAAGTGACGAACAGCTTCCCAGATCAAGTGCTGGTTGATGTCCTCGAGCTTGAAAACCTCGGGCAACAGATCAACGCTACCGGCTGGCTTGTTTTCGAGATTGACGACGGGATACTGAAAGACCGACATCTTTAGGCCTCCTGCTTGATGACGACGTAGCCGCCCTTGGGGCCGGGCACGGCGCCTTTGATGAGCAGCAGATTGTTCTCCGCATCCACCTTGGCGATCTCGAGGTTGCGAACCGTCACCTGCTCCGAACCCATGTGGCCGGGCATCCGGATCCCGGGCCAAACGCGGCTGGGATAGGACGACCCACCGATGGAACCGGGGGCGCGGTGGAACATGGAGCCGTGGGACGCGCGGCCACCCTTGAAGTGGTGCCGCTTCATGACGCCCGCGAAGCCCTTGCCCTTGCTGATGCCAGTGACATGGACCTTGGACTTTTCTTCAAACTGGGTGACGAGGATGCTATCGCCTTCTTTCAGGGCGCTGGCAGCTTCGACCTTCATTTCACGAAGCACGCGAACCGGGGCTACACCCTTTTTCTCGCAATGGCCCTTTTCGGCCTTGGAGGCGCGCTTGCCACCCTGGGGATCCACATAGCCAACCTGAACAGCCTCGTAGCCGTCCTTTTCGTTGGTCTTGCGCTGGACCACCACACAGGGACCAGCCTGGATGACAGTGACGGGGACAACCTGTCCCTTTTCGTTGAAGATCTGGGTCATCCCCAGTTTCTTGCCGATGATTCCGTTAGACATTATCTCGCCCCCCTTTACCGGTTGCCCTGGCGGCTGAAGACCTTGATCTCCACATCGACGCCCGCAGGCAGGTCGAGGCGCATCAAGGTGTCCACCGTCGTCTGGGTGGGGTTAAGGATGTCGAGCAGTCGCTTGTGGGTGCGGATCTCGAACTGATCGCGGCTCTTTTTGTCCACGTGGGGAGACCGGTTCACCGTGTACTTGCTGAGTCGAGTCGGCAAGGGAATAGGGCCGGCGACCTGGGCGCCTGTGCGCTTGGCCGTATCCACAATTTCCCGCGTCGACTGATCGAGCAGACGGTGATCGAAAGCTCGCAGACGGATGCGAATGTTGTCCTTCATGTTCACTCCATTGGGACGGACGAGCCGTCCATAGATGTGGGGCGATGACCGCCCGGTTGACCCCGAACGCTGCGCGCCAGGGAGAAAAGGATGTCCCGTCACGGGGACAAGGCCATCCAGAATAACAAAAGCCAAAGCAAATGCAATGGCTATTTTGAATTTTCAAGGCCGTTCGCGTGAACCGTCCGGCGGGATCAAGAGGCCTCGATCAGGGATCTCAGGCGGCCTCACCCCCTGACGGGGGCTGTGATGGATACAACTGCGAGAAGCGCCCGGCAAAGCCGGACGCTTCGATTTGGAACTACTTGCTACCCTTGACCTTAGCCACGATCTCTTCGGCCACATTGCGCGGGGCCTCATCGTAGTGGCTGAACTGCATGGTGTAGGTGCCGCGACCCTGAGTCATGGAGCGGAGGGTGGTGGAGTAGGCAAACATCTCGGCCAGGGGCACCTTGGCGGTGACAACCCGGGCGCCAGTGCGCTCTTCCATGTTCTCGATGCGACCGCGACGGCTGTTGAGGTTGCCGATGACATCGCCCATGTAGTCTTCGGGCATTTCCACTTCCACGGCCATGATGGGCTCAAGCAGCACGGGGCTGGCCTTTTCACAGGCGGTCTTGAAGGCCATGGAACCAGCGATCTTGAAGGCCATTTCGTTGGAATCGACTTCGTGGTAGCTGCCGTCGTAGAGGGTGACCTTCACGTCGACCACCGGGAAGCCCGCCAGGATGCCGGAATTGGTGGCTTCCTGGATGCCCTGATCGACGGGCTTGATGTATTCCTTGGGAACCACACCGCCCACGATGCCATTGACGAATTCGTAGCCCTTGCCGGATTCATTGGGCTCCAGGGTGATGCGCACATGGCCGTACTGGCCGCGACCACCGCTCTGGCGCACAAACTTGCCTTCGGCATCGACCTTTTTGCGAATGGTTTCGCGGTAGGCCACCTGGGGTTTGCCCACGTTGGCATCCACCTTGAATTCCCGCATCATGCGGTCAACGATGATTTCGAGATGCAGCTCGCCCATGCCGGCGATGATGGTCTGACCCGTTTCGGAATCCGTGTGGACCTTGAAGGTCGGGTCTTCCTGAGCCAGCTTCTGCAGGGCAATGGCCATCTTTTCCTGGTCCACCTTGGTCTTGGGTTCGATGGCGACCTGGATGACGGGATCCGGGAAATCCATGCTTTCGAGCACCACTGGATGATTTTCATCGCAGATGGTTTCACCGGTGAACACGTCCTTGAAGCCCACGGCTGCACCAATATCGCCCGTGCGGACTTCGGTAATGTCCTCGCGCTTGTTGGCGTGCATCTGAAGCAGGCGCCCGATACGTTCGCGACGGCCCTTGGCGGAATTGAAAACAGAGGAACCCGCCGCGAGAATGCCGGAATAGACCCGGATGAAGGCCAAGCTGCCCACGAAGGGGTCGGCCATGATCTTGAAGATCAAGGCACTGAAGGGCTGATCATCACCCGCAGCACGCTCAGTGGTGTTGCCATCGAGGTCGTGGCCCTGGATGGGAGGGATATCCAAGGGACTGGGCATGTAGCTGACCACGGCATCCAGCAGGGGCTGAACGCCCTTGTTCTTGAAGGCCGAACCGCAGGTCATGGGCGTGAAGAGCAGGTCAATGCAGCCCTTGCGAATGCCAGCGCGGATTTCATCTTCCGTGAGCGCTTCGCCGCCCAGGTACTTTTCCATCAAATGTTCTTCGGTCTCGGCGACCATCTCGATCATGTGTTCCCGCCACTTTTCGGCCTCGGCCTGAAGTTCGGCAGGAATCTCGCCGTAGACCACACTGAAGCCCTTGTCGCCTTCATCGAAGGTCAAGGCCTGCATGGTGACGAGATCGATGATGCCCTTGAACTGATCTTCGGCACCGATGGGAATCTGAATGGGCATAGGCTTGGCAGCCAAGCGCGTGCGCATCATGTCCACCACGCGGTAGAAATCCGCGCCGGTACGATCCATCTTGTTGACGAAGGCCAGGCGCGGCACCTTGTATTTGTTGGCCTGGCGCCAAACCGTCTCGGACTGGGGCTGAACCCCGCCCACCGCGCAGAACACAGCCACTGCGCCGTCCAGCACACGCAGGGAACGCTCCACTTCGGCGGTGAAATCCACGTGACCAGGCGTGTCGATGATGTTTACACGGTGCTCAATGCCCGTGCCAAGCCCCGTCTGGGGCACCCAGGCGGCAGTGATGGCGGCAGAGGTGATGGTGATGCCACGCTCCTGCTCCTGGACCATCCAATCCGTGGTGGCGGCGCCGTCGTGCACTTCACCGATTTTGTGAATCTTGCCGGTGTAATAAAGGATGCGCTCCGTGGTCGTCGTCTTACCGGCATCGATGTGAGCCATGATGCCGATGTTGCGGTAGCGCTCGAGGGGTGTCGTGCGGGCCACGGGGGCCTCCTAGCGTGTCAGAGATCCAGGGGAAAGTGCGAAAAGGCAAAAGGCGGGGCCGATACCATGATCGGCCCCGATTTTGAACGGTACGTGACTACCAGCGGAAGTGGGCAAAGGCCTTGTTGGCTTCGGCCATCTTGTGGACGTCATCCTTCTTCTTCATGGCGGCGCCGCGGAAATTCATGGCGTCAAGAATTTCGCCAGCCAGCTTGTCGCGCATGGTGCGCTCGCCGCGGGCGGAAGAGTAGATCTTAAGCCAGCGCATGGCCAAGGACTGGCGGCGGTTCTGGGGAACCTCGATGGGCACCTGATAGGTGGCGCCACCGACCCGGCGGGATTTCACTTCCACCGAAGGCTTGATGTTGTTGAGGGCCTTGTCAAAGGCCTCCAGGGCGGGCTCGCCCGACTTCTTCGCCACGATTTCAAGAGCCCCGTAAAGGATGCGCTCAGCCGTAGCTTTCTTGCCACGCTCCATGATCACGTTGACGAACTTGGTGATGGTGACGCTGTTGTAGACAGGATCCGGAAGGATTTCGCGCTTGGCGGGAGTGCTGCGACGTGACATGGCCTACCTCACTTCTTCTTCGCAGCGGCAGCGCCGGCCTTAGGCCGTTTCGCACCGTACTTGGAACGGGACTGGTTGCGGTTGGCAACGCCGGTGGCGTCGAGGGTGCCGCGAACCACGTGGTAGCGGACGCCGGGCAGATCCTTCACACGACCGCCGCGGATGAGCACAATGCTGTGCTCCTGCAGGTTGTGGCCCACACCGGGGATGTATGTGGTGCACTCGATGCCGTTGGTGAGACGCACACGGGCCACCTTGCGAAGCGCGGAGTTCGGCTTCTTGGGGGTAGTGGTGAACACGCGGGTGCACACACCACGCTTCTGGGGGCAGGCGTTGAGCGCGGGGCTCTTCGTCTTGTTCTTGAAAGAAGTCCGCCCTTGGCGGATGAGCTGATTGATGGTTGGCACTCCAACCTCCTAGCTGGGGACGCTCGGATCATCCGGCGTCGGGGCCCGAGAGGTCGATCACCGCGAGGCGGCGACATCGGACAGAAGCAAAACACCACGACCCACTGGGGTCGGGAACCTAAGATCCTAACAAAAAACCAAGGAAAGTCAAAGCAAATTGGGCTAGTGGCAGGCACACCCGCCACAGCATCCCCCACCCTCGGTTGGCTTGGCGGGTGTGGATTCAGAGGCCTTGGGTGCCGCGGACTCTGGCGCCTTGGCGCCCTTTTCCTTCCCGTAGCCACTGGCAAACCAGCCGCTACCCGAAAGCGCGAAGGAGGCCACCGAGACTTGCCGCTGCATGCCCTGGGCTGCGCCACAATTGGGGCAGGGGTGGTGGTCCGGGGCAGACAGTCCCTGCAGTTTTTCTTCGGATTCTCCACAGGCTTCGCAGCGGTATTCGTAAAGCGGCATGGCTTCCTCGTGGTTGAAACGGTTTTTCACCGTAACCTTAAAGTTTACCCTGGAACTCAGATGCCACCACTCGACCGTTTCTTCCCAAACGCCAATGCCTTTTGGCAGGCCTTGCCCCAGCGTCCTCGAAGGCTTTGTTTCACCAACGGATGTTTTGATCTGATCCACCCTGGCCATGTCCAGTACCTCGAAGACGTCCGCGCCTTAGGGGATTACCTGGTGGTGGGGCTCAATAGTGATGCCAGCGTGACCCGACTGAAGGGAGCCAGTCGCCCCCTCCAGGAGGAATGGGCCAGGGCCCGGGTGCTCCTTGGCCTTCGCAGCGTGGATGCTGTCATCCGGTTCGATGAGGACACCCCCCTTGCCTTGATTACGGCACTTCAACCCGATGTCCTTGCTAAGGGCGGTGATTATACCCCCGCAACCGTGGTGGGAAGAGAGCTTGTCGAAGCCCACGGCGGCCAATTGGTGCTTGTCCCCTTCCTTCCGGGCCACAGCACCAGTGAGATAGTGGCGCGCATCCGCGCGGACCGAGGCGTTTGGGCGGAGTAAGCCTTCCTGCCACCCCGCGCCAGGCTCTCCTACTTGGTTTCTACTTCCCCCTTCTGCACTTTCCGGATGGCAGAAAGCTTACTGTCGTACTTATCCCGCTCCCCAGGAACTGCCCACCGTTGGGCCTCTTCCAGGTCTTTTACGGCCGACTCCGTTTTACCCAGCATGATGTTCACCCGGGCCTGGGTTAGGAAAAATTCAGGCTCATAGGGAAGCAGCTTGATGGCCTTCTTGATCCATTTTTGCGCATCCCCGGTGTTTCCCTGGCCCAGGGCCTCTTCGGCCAGGAATGCGTTGAAATAGGGGTCCTTTTTCCGAACATCGTTTTCCATGACTCGGTAACGAAAGGCCTCCTCGATACGCCCCTGTTCACGCATCAAGGTTTCCATGTTTCCAATGGCTGAACTGTCCTTTGGGTCGCACAGAAGGGCTTTGCGGAAGGCCACTTCCGCCTCCTGGGATTGACCATTGGCCTTCAGAACAACGCCATAGATATTCCAACCAACACTCAAGGAGGCATCAGAGGTAATGGAAACCTTGGCCGACTCCAAGGCCCCGGACAATGAGCCAGCGTCCATTTCCTCCACCGCTCGATTCGCATAAAAAAGGGAACGGACTCTTTGGACGTCGAGAATGGCCACCCGGTAAACCCCAACCCGTTTCCGCAGCTGTGGCAGGAAATCAGCGACCAGATCCTCCACAGGGAGCATTGGGATCAGTGCCACCAAGTGGCGCTCCAAGCGAACCACCGAACCGACTCGGCGCCATCGATTGGTGTTCAGAGCCTCGGCAAAGCGGGCCTGGATGCCGATGGAGTCACAGGCGGCCACATAAAATGCTGTGAGTGACAGGCAGTTGGCCTTTCGGTCTTGCCATACCTCTGACACGGTGCGGGTGTGGCTGTTGTCGTAGGTCATCCCCAAACCACCATCTTCTGCAGGCCGGAAAACCGCTTCCAGCAGGGACTGTAATTTCGCCTTTGTTCCCGTTTGGTTCGCTGTGGCACGGCGCGCGAAAGTTTTGATTTCTTCAGGAGCCGCAAGGGGGTCCCCCGATGCCCATAGCATTCCTGCGCCCAGGATCAAAACCATTACCGCACGCAGGAACATGGACACCTCACACCCACAAGATAAGTAGATTCACGCATTCCACCATGGGAGGTTTACCCGGGAGAAGCCTCATTGGGGCGAACTGCACTTTTTTGCGCGCGAAGGTGCGGGGGTTGCCCCATCCTCAGCGCATGCAGCCTATGGTGCCTTCGTGCCAGACTAGCTCGGCGACCCCAGCTCGGTGCAAGGGTGTTGTAGAGGAGCCCAGAGCATGACCACTGCCATTGTCTGCGCCTATTCCCCCGTTGGGCGCGCGGCCCTGGAGGGTTTGCTCGAGGCGGGCATTGAAGTATCTGCGCTCTACACCTACCCCCAGGCCGCTGATGAAGGCTGGTTTGAAGCTCCCGCAGCCGTGGCCGCGCGCCATGGGATTCCCGTGCGCATGGAGGCAAACTTCAATGCCGATTCGGTGTTTGAAGCCATCCGCGCTGCCTCGCCCGATTTACTGCTCAGTTTCTACTTTCGGGAAATGATCCAGGCTCGCTTTCTGGCGCTTCCCCGGTTGGGTGCCTATAACCTGCATGGTTCCCTGCTCCCCGCCTACCGCGGGCGCGCGCCCATCAACTGGGTGCTGGTCAAGGGAGAACCCGAAACCGGCGTGACCTTGCACGCCATGACGCCCAAGCCGGACGATGGTGACATCTATGCCCAAGCTCGGATCACCATTGATTGGGATGAAACGGCCTTGAGCCTGACCATGAAAGCCGCCGCCGCCGGTGGCGCCCTGGTGCGGGCGACTATCCCGGCCCTTGTGGCGGGCACCGCCAGACCCATTTCCCAGAAGACTCTGGGACCCTCGACCTACTTTGGTGGCCGCAAGCCTGCCGATAGTCGTCTGGAATTTTCCATGACTGTACAAGAAGCCTTCAACCAGGTTCGGGCCGTGGCCGATCCCTGGCCCAACGCCTTCCTGGAATCACGGTCCCATTGTCTGCGCGTGCCCTGGGCCCTGCCCGCCGCAGAGGGCTGCCCGCCGGGGCATTTCTCTGCCAGACCCGAGGGTGTGCTCTTGGGATTCGCGGATGGGGCCTTGCGGTTGCACGCCCTCCGCCAGGACGATTGCCGAAGTGAACGGCCCACCGATCATGCCGTTTGGCTTCGAGGCCTGGACATCCCCGAATTCCGCCTCTAAGCTGTCTCTTTCCTTCCCAAGAGGCCCCTCATGATGCGTTCCGCAGCCCTGCTGCTGGTGCCAGCGCTTGTCCTGACCGCTGGCGGCACAACCCACAAAAAACAGGCCCGGCGCGGAGGCCCCGTCAATTCCGCCAAGGAGGCCAAGGATATTGCCGAGCGCGAAGTGGGCGGCATCGCGGTCAGCGCCCATCGCATCCATCTCAATGGGGCTACGAGCGGCTGGGAAGTGGATGTGCACATGCCGAGGGAAGACAAAGGCTGGCGCTGCACCATCGACTCAGACACCCACATGGTGCACACCAAGGACCGGATCCCAAATCCCAAGACGGGCAAGAACCACCGCTGATTTCCACTCGGCGGCTCAGCGGCGCCAATGGGCGGAGAGGGCGGCATTTTCACAGGGCCAGCCTTACCGACCTTGACCTGGTGCGTAAACTTGTCCTGCGGTGCCAACCGCTTGGAGGATGACATGGGTTTGATGGACTGGGGCAAAGCCCAATTCCTCGACATCCTCGAGTGGCTCGATGATTCGAATGACACGATGGCCTGGCGTTTTCCCTTCCGTGGCCAGGAAATCCAGAACGGCGGCAAGCTGGTGGTGCGCGAAAGCCAGGAAGCCGTCTTCGTCAACGAGGGGCAGTTCGCGGATGCCTTTACCCCAGGCACCCACACCCTGAACACCCAGAATCTGCCCATCCTGGCCACCCTCAAAGGCTGGAAGTACGGCTTCGAGAGCCCCTTCAAGAGTGATGTCTACTTCCTGAACACCAAGCTCTTCAATGACCTGGGTTGGGGCACGCCCAATCCGATCATGATGCGCGATGCGGATTTCGGCATGTTGCGCATCCGCGCCTTCGGCATCTATTCCATTCGCATCAAGGACAGCAAGAGCTTCCTGAAGAATGTGGTGGGCACCAACGGTGTTTTCGCCGTGGCGGATATCCAGGAACAGCTGCGAAAGAGCCTGATCAGCAAGTTCACGGACGCCCTGGGCGAAGCCAAGATCCCCGCCCTGGATCTGGCCGCCAAATATGATGAGATTTCAGATCTATTGCGCCAGAAGATGGATCCTGAATTCCAGACCATGGGCCTGGAATGCTCCAAGCTCTTCATCGAGAACATCAGTCTTCCCGAAGAAGTGGAAGCCATGATGGACAAGCGCACCAGCGTGGGCATGATGGCCCCCGTCATGGGCGCCTACACCCAAATGCAGGTTGCTGATTCCATTCCCCTTGCCGCCCAGAACCAGGGCGGGATGGCGGGCATGGGTATGGGCGTGGGAATGGGCTTTGGCATGGGCAACATGATGGGCGCCCAGATGGGGCAAGCTGCCTCCCAAATGAACCAGGGTTTTGGCCAGATGGGCCAAACCGCCCCAGCCGCCCCGGCGAAAAGCCTCAAGGAAGAATTGACCGACTTGAAGGACCTGTTCGATTCTCAGCTCATCACCCAAGCGGAATTCGACACCCAGCGCGGCGCCATCATGAAAAAGCATGGAATGAGCTAGAAAAATAAGCCGACCAGGCGCTCTGAATAGCGGAGTTTCTGGTAGGCTTATCCACCTCCGAGGAGCGTTGCGAGGCACCCAGGTGTCCCAGGCTCGGAACCGGTAGCAACTTCCGTTGCCGGATGGAACAACGGCGCTCACCTGACAAACCAATTGGGTTTGAAGGGTGAGTGGAAGAGGTATTCTCTTCCTCCCTGTTCCCAGCCCTCATTCGGAGCGTGCCATGACCATTTCCACTCCCACCGAATACCGCATCGCGGATCTTGCCCTGGCGGATTGGGGCCGCAAAGAGATCGCTATCGCCGAATCTGAAATGCCGGCATTGATGGTGATCCGCGAAGAGTATGCCGCCACCCAGCCGCTGAAGGGCGCCCGAATCGCCGGATCGCTGCACATGACCATCCAAACGGCGGTGCTCATCGAGACGCTGAAAGCCTTGGGTGCCGAGGTCCGCTGGGCCAGTTGCAACATCTACAGCACCCAGGACCACGCTGCCGCCGCCATTGCCGCGGGCGGCACACCCGTCTTCGCCATCAAAGGCGAAAGCCTGGAGGATTACTGGGATTACACCCACCGCATTTTTGAATTTGCCGAGGGCACACCCAACATGATCCTGGACGATGGCGGCGACGCCACGCTCCTGATCCACCTGGGTGCCCGTGCTGAAAAAGATCTGAGCGTGCTTGATCACCCGGATAGCGAAGAAGCCCGCGTGCTCTTTGCCTCCATCAAACGGCAACTGGCCGCTCATCCCGGCTGGTATTCCAAGCAATTGGCCGCCATCCAAGGCGTGACGGAAGAAACCACCACCGGCGTGCACCGCCTTTACGAAATGCACAAGAAGGGCGATCTGAAGTTCCCCGCCATCAACGTCAACGACAGCGTGACCAAGAGCAAGTTCGACAACCTCTACGGCTGCCGCGAATCCCTGGTGGACGGCATCAAGCGCGCCACCGATGTCATGATCGCGGGCAAGATCGCCGTGGTGTGTGGCTATGGCGATGTGGGCAAGGGCTGCGCCCAGGCCCTGAGCGCCCTGCGTGCCCAGGTCTGGGTCACGGAAATCGACCCCATTTGCGCCTTGCAGGCAGCCATGGAAGGCTATCGCGTGGTCACCATGGATTACGCGGCGGACAAGGCCGATATCTTTGTGACCGCCACTGGCAACTACCATGTCATCACCCACAATCACATGGCCGCCATGAAGGATCAGTCCATCGTTTGCAACATCGGCCACTTTGATAGTGAGATCGATGTGGCGGGCATCGAGAAATACCAGTGGGACGAGATTAAACCCCAGGTGGATCACGTGATCTTCCCGGATGGCAAGCGGATCATCCTGCTCGCCAAGGGCCGCCTGGTGAATCTGGGCTGCGGCACGGGACATCCGAGCTACGTCATGAGTTCGTCCTTCGCGAATCAGACCCTGGCCCAGATCGAGCTGTGGACCAAGCGCGGCCAGTACGCCATTGGCGTCTACACCCTGCCCAAGCATCTGGACGAAAAAGTCGCATTACTTCAGCTGCGAAAACTGAACGCCGAGCTCACCCGGCTCAGCGAGCAGCAGGCTGCCTATATCGGCGTGAACGCCGACGGGCCCTACAAGACTGAGAACTACCGCTACTAGTTTCTGCCCCTTGGAGATCCCATGAGCCTGCTCGCCGTCGGAAGTGTCGCCTTCGATGACCTGGAGACCCCGTTTGGTCGCCGGGAAAACATTCTGGGCGGCTCGGCCAGCTACTTTTCCCTGAGCGCCAGCCATTTCCGCCCCGTGGAGATCGTGGCTGTCGTGGGCCAGGACTTCGGCCCTGAACATTTCAAGGTCTTTGAAGGCCGACCCATCGGCCTGGATGGCCTAGTGCAGGTGCCTGGCAAAAGCTTCCACTGGAAGGGGGAATACGGCCAGGATCTGAACGAAGCCAAAACCCTGGAAACTCACCTCAACGTGTTCGCGGGGTTCCGTCCGGTGCTGCCGGAGCAAAGCTGCTCTGCGCCCTTCCTGTTCCTCGGCAACATTGATCCCGTGTTGCAGTTGGATGTCGTCAAGCAAATGGCCCAGCGTCCTCGCTGGATCGCCCTGGACACCATGAACTTCTGGATCGAGGGCTCCAAGGATGCGCTGCTGGCGGTCCTCAAGGAAATCGATATCCTGCTGGTGAACGAAACCGAAGCCCGCAGTCTCAGCGGCGAGCGAAATCTCGTGAAGGCCTACCAGAAGATCCGGACCCTGGGGCCCAGTATTCTGGTCGTGAAGCGCGGTGAGCACGGTGTTTCCCTGTTCACGCCGGAAGGGTATTTCATGGCCCCGGCCTTCCCATTGGAAGATGTGTTGGATCCCACCGGCGCTGGTGACACCTTTGCTGGGGGCTTCCTGGGCTATTTGGCCTCCGTGGAAACCCTGGATCTTCAGAGCCTTAAAAAGGCCACCTTAGCCGGCACCGTCATGGCCAGTTTCACGGTGGAGGCCTTTGGCACCGCCCAGCTCGAAACGCTCACCATGGCGCGCATCCAGGAACGCATGCGCCTTTTCACAGACATGATCCATGTGTCTGGCAACTAATCTCGACGATCACGCGGAGAACCCATGATGAAAATCGGCAAGCACCTGTTCACCTCCGAAAGTGTCACCGAAGGCCATCCTGACAAAATCGCCGACCAGATCAGCGATGCGGTTTTGGATGCAGCCCTGAAGGACGATCCCACCAGCCGCGTGGCCTGCGAAACCCTCATCACCACCGGCCTTGTGGTTGTGGCAGGGGAGATCACGACGAAAACCTACATTCCGGTGGCCCAGGTGGTGCGCGAAGTGGTGCGCGGCATCGGCTACGACCACAGTTCCAAAGGCTTCGACTGCAACACCTGCGGTGTGATCGTCACGCTGGATCAGCAGAGCCCCGACATCGCCATGGGCGTGGATGCGGGCGGCGCCGGTGACCAAGGCCTGATGTTCGGCTACGCCACCAATGAAACTCCCGAATTGATGCCCGCCGCCATCCAGTATGCCCACGCCCTGACCGGACGCCTGTCCGACGTGCGCAAGCGTGGCCTGCTCCCCTTCCTGCGCCCCGATGGCAAGAGCCAGGTGACGGTGGAATACGATGGCGCCAAGGTGGCCCGCATCGACACCGTCGTGATCTCCTCTCAGCACGATGACGCCGTGACCAACGAAGTGCTGCACGCCGAAATCGAAAAGCAGGTCATCCGGGCCGCCCTGCCCGCCGAATTGTTGGACAAGCACACCAAGTTCTTCATCAACCCCACGGGTCGTTTCGTCATTGGTGGCCCCATGGGTGATTGCGGCCTCACTGGGCGCAAGATCATTGTCGACACTTACGGTGGGGCTGGCCACCACGGTGGTGGAGCCTTCAGCGGCAAGGACCCCAGCAAGGTGGATCGTTCCGCGGCCTACATGGCGCGCTACATCGCCAAGAACATCGTCGCGGCTGGGTTGGCGGAACGCTGCGAACTGCAACTCGCCTATGCAATCGGCGTGGCCGAGCCCGTGTCCGTTGCGGTGGAAACCTTTGGCACCAATCAGGTGTCGGACGAGACCATCGTGAAGGCCGTGCGCGAGGTGTTCAGCTGCACGCCCAAGGCCATGATCGAAACCCTGGCCCTGCGCCGCCCCATCTATCGCCCCACCGCTTCCTATGGCCACTTCGGCCGCCCCGAATTCAGCTGGGAGCGTCTGGATAAGGTGGAAGCCCTTAAAGCTGCCGCCAAGTAGGCTTTCACTTAACCAAATCAATCGCCTTCTGCCTCAAAGGTTCAATGTGAGCCTTTGAGGCAGTGTTATTTAAGGCAATCAGCGGGTGTTTCTCGCTAAATCCTCTACCAAAGGCTGGCCACGAAATTCCGGGTTAAAAACGGGTTCCATAATTGCCATGACGGATAATCGACGCCTTGGCTCTACATCTCTCGACGGGGTGGGCGGCTGATGCACCCCCCCTGGGTATTCCTGCACCCTAATCCCGGGCGCCCCCCTGGCGTAGCCTGACTTTCCGGATTCGCCGCGGGCGAGCTGCTGTCGAGGTCTCCATGCCCCTGAGCCGAATCTTCTTCAACCCTGCCACGGGCATCCTGCGGGCTGGGTGGCGGATTCCTTGGCTGGCACTCTGGATCGCGCCGATGTTCCTCGGTGTGGGCCTGCTGTCCAAGGCGCTGAGGCCTCACTTTTCCGGGGGTTCCTTAGTGGCAGCCAGCGCGGCGACAGGCCTGCTGTTTATTTTGGGCACCCTTTTTATTTTCCGCCTTTTCGCGCGAGTGGTTGAGCACCGCACCGATCTCCCAGAACTTAGGGTGGATGGGTACACCCCCCGGCATGTGGCCCTGGGCTTGCTCTTCGGCGGGGGCACCATGTTGGTTATCGTCGGCATCCTGGCGCTGGCCGGCAGCTATCACGTGGACGCGATCAACGGCCCGCTGGCTGTAGCGAAGGCCCTGGCGCTGTACTTGCCCCAGAGCTTCTCTGAAGATCTCGTTTTCTGCCTGATTCTCTTTCGCCTAATCAAGGAAGGGCTGGGGCGACGAACCGCGCTCCTGATCGCCCCCGTGCTATTCAGCCTCGCCCACCTGGGGAACAGCCATGAAAGCGTGCTGGGCTTGCTGGAGATCTTCACTGGCGGTGTTTTGATGTACTCCCTGTTTGAGCGCACCGGCAGCTTCTTCACGGTCTGGGCCTTCCACTTCTCCTGGAACTTCACCATGAACGGGATCTTTGGGCTGGCCAACAGTGGCCAGGCCCTTTCCGGGCTGTTCCGCTCGCACGTCACTGGCCCCGTGTGGTTTACCGGCGGCGCCACGGGGCCCGAGGCCTCCATCCTAGCCCTGTGCATAGATCTGATACTTCTACTGGTGATTTGGAAAGCTTCGGATCGACAGCTCCGCACGGTGGCCTGCCGGGAAGCCGAGGCCTGATGGCGCTTTCGGGCGAACCCTGCCCAGCTGTCCAACGCATGATTTGGATTGAATGATTACCAGACCTTGCGTCCTGCGACCCAGGTGCCCTGAACCTTGCCAGGAAGCTGCCAGCCCTTGAAGGGGGTGTTGTACGACTTGCTCTGGATGAAGGCGCGATCCACATTGATCTTGCCGTTGGGGTCCACGAGCACAAAGTCGGCCGGGTTGCCCACAGCCAGGCTGCCAAGACCTTTTCGATCAAGATTAAAGGACCGGGCAGGACCACTGGTAAGCAGTTCCACCGCGCGGAGCAGACTAATGACCTTACGGTTCACCAAGAGTTCAAGGGTCAGCGGGAAGGCGGTTTCCAGGCCAATGACGCCAAAGGCGGCGATGGGGAGTTCGCACTCCTTGTCATCCCAGGTATGGGGGGCGTGATCCGTGGCGATGGCATCCACTGTGCCATCCGCCAAGCCTTCGAGAATGGCTTCGATATCGGCCTGGGTGCGCAACGGCGGGTTCATCTTGTAGTCGGCGTCGAACTTGCCAAGTTCCTTGTCCGTGAGCGCAAAGTGGTGCGGTGTCACCTCGCAGGTGACCTTCAGGCCCTTGCGTTTGGCCTCGCGCACCATGCCAATGCTGTTTTTCGTGGAGAGGTGGGCGAAGTGAACATGGCCGCCGGTGTATTCCGCCAACACCAAATCGCGGGCCACCATTACTTCTTCAGCGGCGCTGGGGATGCCTAGACAGCCCAGACAGGCGCTGACCGAACCTTCGTTCATGTAGCCCTTGCCCGAAAGATTGGTGTCTTCCTCGTGGGCCACAATGGGCGCATCCAGCCAGGCTGTGTATTTCAGGGCCCGGCGCATGATTGCGGCATTCATCACGGGTTTGCCGTCGTCGCTGAAAGCCACGCAGCCAGCTGCCATGAGGGTCCCGAAATCCGCCAGTTCTTCGCCTTCCATGCCCCGGGTCAGGGCACCGATGGGAAAGTAGCGGCAGAGATCGGCCTTGGCGGCACGGGTCAGCATCATTTCCGTGATGGCCACGGAATCATTGATGGGCTTGGTGTTCGCCATGGCGCACACGGAGGTGAAACCGCCTGCCACCGCCGCGCGACTGCCGGTTTCGATGTTTTCTTTCGCCGTCTGCCCCGGCTCCCGGAAATGCACATGCAAATCGATGAACCCTGGCAGCAGAAGGCTGCCCTTGGCATCGATCACCTCTGCATTCTGGGCCTGGGCGTCGGCGACCTGACCGATGGCCGCAACTTTGCCATCCACCACCCACAAAGAACCGGGTTCGTCCAGTTTCTGGGCGGGATCCATAAGGCGGGCATTTTTCACGAGCAGGGACATGGGCACCTCAATCGATGTCTCCATGGTAGCCCGGAGCGCGCCCTTAGTGATGGTGCTCCTCGGCCTCATGGCGATGGTTGAACCGGTGTTGATGCTGCTGGGCCATATCGGCGGTCTCAAAGTGGACGGTCAAATGCCGCACATCGAATTCCTCAGCCAGGAGCTCCTCGATGTTCCCGAGCAGCCGAGATGTCTCATCCAGGCGGTCCACGTTCACGGCAATATGAGCGGTGGCCACCACCAAGTGGCTGCACACTCGCCAGGAACGAAGATCCTCCACCGCCAGCACACCAGGAAGGGTCAACAGGCGCTGCCGAGCGAACTCATGATCGAAGGCTGCGCGATGCATAAGAATGCCAAAGGCATCTCGCCCAAGGCTGAACGCGCCCCGAAGGATCACCACCACAATTACCAGGGCGATGGCCGGATCCACCCATGTCCACCCCGTGAATCGAATCACGAGCATCGAGAGCACCAGACCGATGCTGGTGAGTGCATCTGAAAAGGCATGGGTATAGGCGCTTTTCAGGTTGGCATCACGCTCAAGGGTGGCCTCATGCTTTGGGCGCAATACGAGCGTGGCCGCGATGTTCAAGCCTAGGCCGCCAAGGGAAAACAGCAACACCCAGCCCGTTTGAATGGCCTGGGGGTGCTGCAGGCGATGGATGGCTTCCACTGTTACCGCCCCGGCCAGGACCAACAGCATGCCTGCGCCGAAGAGTGTGTTGAACACCTCCAGCCGATGCCAGCCATAGGCAAAGCGATCGCAGGGTTCGCGCCGGTTGGCCACCATCAGGCTGGTGAGCCCCACGAGATTCACAATCAGATCGTTGAGGTTTTCCAAGCTATCGGAAATCAACCCCAGGGAGCCGGTCCAGAAACCTCCCAGCCCCTGCAATACCGCGCTAAGGCCAAAAATGGCCGCACTCCAACCCAGACGCCGGGCCGTACCGGGGCCATGATCACAGCCATGCTCATGGGCCCCATGCGCTTTGTGCGCCATCCTTACCTCCCCCTTAGGGGAGTGTAGCGGCTGGCAACAGCGTGTGGGATGAGATTAGGGCCAAGCCCTATTCCATCTCGGCGACCTCGAGGAGCTCGTCATCCTCTTCGGAGAAGTCACCTTCCTCCACCAGGATTTTCTGAATTCGACAGGCTTCCGGCGCATTCACATAGAAAGGCGTATGGGCAGAATCCGTGCCCTCCATGAGGATGAGAGCTTCGTCTTCTTCTACTTCCTGGCCCGCCTGGATGAACACATCCACCACGGTACCTGGCCATTCCGCCCGAATGATCATGCACGCTCCTGATTGCTAGGGGGAAGGTATGGTAAAGCCCCCGCGCGCGCAAGAGACCTCGGAAGAAATTTCACGCTGCGGGGGAATCCTGCTTCCGTGGAAGATACCCGAGACCAAGGGCGAGCCCCGCGGCCAGGAGCATCCTCAGGATCAGCAGTTGTCGGGATATCCGGTGCGCCTTGGCGTGGCTCAGGCGGTCGGGGTGCTCTTCTGTCAGGGTTTCCAGGGGAGCTTGAACCCGGGCCCGGATACTGACCATCTTGGGGGTGACGATGAAGCTGCTGGCGAAGCACATGAGCAGTGCCACCAACGCCGCCGCACTCCAGAGTCGCAGGGGGCCGAGACCATCCACTTCCTTGAATTCAGCCAACCACCTGGGTAGCCAGCTCAAGGCCAAGACCAGCACGAAAACTGCCCAGGCCACCCAATCCAGCCGAGCCAGCGTGGCGCCCACCACCCGGCCAGCCAGATCCCGATTGCCCAGCACCTGAAAGGTGGTGGGTGCCTGCAGGAAGGCAAAGCCCAGGGCCATGCCCAGCCAGAGCAGCAGCAGCCCCAGGGAAAGTGCATCCAGGCGGCGGAGGGTCTTCTCGGTCATGGAATCAGTAGCTCCACTCGTTATAGGGCATGCCATTGCTGCCGATGTCCGTGGAGCCGCTGCGAATGCGGAAGATACCCACTTCGGCTTCGGGGTTGTCGGGATCCTGGGCTTCCAGTTCCTGGGTCCAGGTTTCCCGAGAGCCCGTCATGGGATCCACGGGGATGTCACGCAGGTAACCCAGTTCGCGCAACCGACCGATGCTGCCGGGGTACTTGCCGCGATCCGCGCGGTGTTGCTCCAGGGAATGATTGAGCTGGAACAGATCCTCCCGGAGCACCGCCTCCCGGGCGACCTTGGTCTGGTGCCGGTAGCCCACAATGCCCACCGAGGTCAGCAGGGCCAGAATCGTCATGGCCGTGACGAGCTCAAGGAGCGTAAATCCGCGCTGGCGTTTCGAAAAAACCATGGCCCACCTTACCACGAAGAAGAGGGCCGAACCCAGGCAGGTTCGGCCCTCTACAAGTGCGTTGAAATCAGGAAAGGCTCGTGGCGGCGATCTTTTCCCGGCTATAGAACTCCAGGATGTCGCCTTCCTTGAGGTGATCGAACCCGTCGAGGCTGATGCCGCAATCGAGGCCGTTCTTGACTTCATTGACATCTTCCTTGAAGCGCTTGAGGCTCTTCAGGCCGCCTTCCCAGATGACGTCCTCGCCTCGCTTGACGCGAGCCTTGTAGCCCTTCTGGACCTTGCCTTCGGTGACGAAGGACCCGGCGATCATGTTCTTGTCGATCTTGAACAGCTGGCGAACTTCGGCCTGGCCGTGGATCGTTTCCTTGTCGATGGCTTCGAGCAGGCCCACCATGGCGGCCGTAATTTCTTCGGTCACCTTGTAGATGATCTGGTGATAGCGGATCTCGACGCCCTCTTCCTGGGCCAGTTCCTCGGTCTTGCGCTCGGCCTTGACTCCGAAGGCGATGATCGTGGCCTTGGAAGCTTCGGCGAGGAGCACATCGTTTTCCGTGACTGTGCCTGCGGCGGAGTGGATGATCCGCACCCGCACCTTTTCCGTGCCCAGCTTCTCGAGGCTGCCCACCAGGGATTCCACGGAACCCGAGGTATCGGCCTTGATGATGAGGGGCAGTTCCTTGACCTGACCATCCTTGAGGGTGCTGAAGAGATTCTCGAGGGTAACCCGCTGTTTGGCGTGGGCTGCGGCCTTGGCCTTTTCCTGACGGAACGCCACGATCGTGCGGCCCTTGCCTTCGTCTTCAACCACCTGGAAGTTATCGCCGGACACCGGCACTTCCTCGAAGCCCAGAATCTGCACGGCAGTGCAAGGACCAGCCTCGGTGATGCGGTTGCCGCGATCATCGAACATGGCGCGCACACGGCCCATGGTGGCACCGGCCACAAAGATATCCCCGGCCACCAGTCGGCCCTGCTGAACGAGAACCGTAGCGACGGGGCCACGACCACGATCCAGCTTGGCTTCCAGAATGCTGCCAGCGGCCCGGCAATCGTAGACGGCCTTGAGTTCCTTCATGTCTGCGACCAGGAGCAGCGTTTCGAGCAATTCGTCGAGGCCCTGCTTGGTCTTGGCCGAAACGCCGATGCTGGGCACATCGCCGCCGTAGGTTTCTGTCTGGATGTTGTGCTGCAACAGCATCTGCTGCACACGATCCGCGTTGGCCTGGGGCTTGTCGATCTTGTTGATGGCCACCACCATGGGCACGCCAGCGGCCTTGGTGTGGTTGATGGCTTCAATGGTCTGGGGCATCACACCGTCGTCGGCGGCCACCACCAGGATCACGATATCCGTCACCTTGGCGCCTCGGGCGCGCATTTTGGTGAAGGCTTCGTGGCCAGGCGTATCAATGAAAACCACCTGGCGCATCTCGCCGGTGTTGGGGTCCTTGACGTCAACATGGTAGGCGCCAATGGCCTGAGTAATACCGCCGGCTTCGCCCGAGGCCACCTTGGAGGACCGGATGGCGTCCAGCAGGGAGGTTTTGCCGTGATCCACGTGACCCATGATGGTGACCACGGGAGGACGGGGCAGCTTCTCACCCACGGCCTCGTTGCTGTCTTCCTGGGCCAACTGGACATCTTCTTCGAAGGTGACGATATCGGCCAGGAAGCCGAACTCGCGGGCCAGCTCCTTGGCGAGGTCGGTATCCAGGGGCTGGTTGATGGTGACGAACATGCCGCGGTGCAGCAGCTTGGCCATGACATCCTTGGCGGCGCGATTGCACTTTTCGGCCAATTCCTTCACCGTCACGCCCTCGGAGAGCATCACGATGCCGATTTCGTCTTCAATGTATTCGGTGGCGATCTGTTGAGCGCGGGACCGGGGCTGCCTCAGTTTGAGGTCCATTTCCTGCTGCTCTTTGGTATAGCCCTTCTTCTTCTTGCCGTGGGCAGAAGCACCTCGACCTGGGCCCTTCTGGGCATTGGGGTCGATGGGGCCGGTGTTGGGAATGACCGGACCGCGGCCAGGACCACCGGGGCGACCGCCGGGACCACCGGGGCGATAGGGACCGCTGGGACGAGCGCCGGGACCACCGGGGCGGGCACCAGGTCCACCGGGGCGAGGTGCACCGGGACCGCCGGGACGGCTAGGGCCACCAGGACCGCTGGGGCGACTGCCCGGTCCGCTGGGGCGGCTGGGGCCGCTGCTCGCAGGGCGAGCCTGGGGAAGTTGAATGTACCGGGCGGGCTGCTGGGGCCGCGGGGCCGGAGCAGGCGTATCGGACATGGTGATCTTGGTGAAGCCGCCCTCGGGCTGGAGGGAACTGATGGAGGGCAGTGCCGAGAATCGACGGGCGGCCGGATTCGGAGCGGGCTCGTGTTTGATCTCGCCCTTGCCGGTGTTGGTGGCCATGGGCAGTACGGTTCGCTCGGGCTGCGGCATGCCAGACCGGCGCACCTGGCCGGATTGGGGCTGCTGCGTGGGCTGGCCAGGGCGCTGGATCACGGCCTTGGCACCGGGTTCCGCCTTGGGTCGAGGCGCCGGAGCCTGGGGCAACTGAATGTAGCGCGCAGGCTCCTGGGCCTTGGGCGCAGGCGCAGGCGCCTGGGATACCCGCAGGCGGGAGAAGGTCTGTTCAGGGACCGCTGGCACTTCGGGGGCCCGGGCGGGTTCCGCAGGCACCGTGGTGACCGGTACCGGGGATGGCTCGGGGGGGGCCACAGCTTCCGTTGACGGAACCTTCACGGGCTCCGGTTGGGGCGCAGGAGCCTCTGTGGTTGGAGCTTTTTTGACCAGGACGGCGGGAGCGGCAGCCACCGGAACGGCGGCGGGCGCGGGGGCCGGGGCCGGCGTTGCTTTTACAATCCGGATGGGGGCCGCAGGTCGCGGCGCCTGGGGCTGTTCGGCCGCACTGGTCGCGGCACCCGAGGGCGCGCCCTTGGATTTGGATTCGAACACGCTCACCAGCAAGGCAGCCTGGTCATCGGTCAGATTGGAGCTGTGGCTCTTCCCGGCGATGCCGAGGCGCTTTTCGAGCACGTCGATGACATCGTGGTTGCTCACGCCATGATCTTTGGCAAATTGGTTGATGCGCAGCATGAAAGGGCTTACCTCGATCGTTGGTGGGACTCGGAAGAGCTTAAGCAACTGGCCTATTCGCCGAAGCGTTCGTGGACGGCGTCAATCAGGCGGAAGGCAAAATCCTGATCCATGCCTTCCACGCTGAGCAATTGTTCTACCGTGACAGTGTACAGGGATTTTGCATCCGCAAAGCCCGCCGCGGCCAGCAGGTCGGCCTTGGCTTCGTCCAGCCCTTCGACGCCTCCCAGTTCGGCCAAAAGCACCGAGCCGGTAGCCTCGACAACTGGAGCGGTCACAGCCTCGGGCAGCACGATGCCCATGGCAACTTCAGCCTCGCGACGCTTTTCGCTCTCGCTGCGGACATCGATGTTCCAACCCGTAAGCTTGGCGGCCAGACGGACGTTCTGTCCGCGCTTGCCAATGGCGATGGAGAGCTGTTCGTCATCCACCACCACTTCCACCCGGTGGGTTTCGAGGTCCAAGATGTTCACCCGCAGGGCCTTGGCGGGGTTCAGGGCATTGGCGATGAAACGCGTAATGTCTTCATCAAAACGAACGATATCAATCTTTTCATTCTTCAGTTCGCGGATGATGGCCTGCACGCGGCTGCCCTTCAGGCCCACGCAGGCGCCCACGGGATCCACATCGGGGTCGATGCTCTGGACGGCCACCTTGGCGCGGTCGCCCGCCTCGCGAACACAGGAACGAATCACCACGGTGCCGTCGTGAATTTCGGGCACTTCCTGGTCGAACAGCTTGACCAGCAGCCTGGGATCGGTGCGGCTGACCTGCACCTGGGGATCCTTGGCGCTCTTGTCCACGCTGATGATGACGATCTTGATGCGCTGACCCTTGTCGAAGCGGTCGCCACGGAGAGCCTCGCTGCGCTTCAACATGGCCTCGACTCGGTCCACTTCCAGGATGATGGCGCTCTTCTCGAAGCGTTTCACTTCGCCGACAACCACTTCGCCCATGCGGTCGGCGAAATCCACGAAGATCCGCTCACGCTCGGCTTCGCGCACCTTCTGCACCAGCACCTGCTTCGCCGCCTGGGCAGCGATGCGGCCCAACTGGGAAGTATCCTGGGGCAGCCAGAGGGTATCGCCCTCGGCGGCATCGGGGTTGAGGCCCTGGGCCTCCTCCAGGCTGATTTCCAGATCCTCTTCTTCAACTTCTTTCACGACCTGCTTGAGCGCGTAGACATGGAATTCACCCGTCTCGCGGTCCATCTGGGCCTGGAAGTTGCCGTAGAAATCCATGCTCTGGAAGTATTTCTCGGCGGCCTTGACGAGGGATTCTTCGACAGCCTTGAAGACATCCTCTTCAGGAATGCCTTTTTCGGCCGCGATCATCTTCACGCTATCGAAGAAAGTGGTGGCTACGATTGCCATGCTTACGCCTCCTCGCCGGAGCTTTTCTCTACACCGGCGAATTCATCGGACGCGGCCATGGCCACGATCCGGGGTTTAGGTGCCTTGGGTTCATCAAAGGGCGCCAAGCGCGCCTTCTGAATTTCGGTGAAGGGAACTGTTTTTAGGGTGCCGTCCTCTTCGATGGTTACGGCCTCGGAGCTGACCTCCCCGATCCAACCCTTGAAACGCTTTTGCCCGTTCAGGGGCGCTGCGGTCTGGATGCGGCAGAGACGCCCCGCAAAGCGGCGGTAGTGCTCTGCCTTGGTGAGGGGGCGTTCCAGGCCGGGACTGGAAATCTCCAGGCTCATGTCTTCGCGCAAGGAGGGGAATTCCACATCCAGCCACATCACCAGACCATCGTTGGCCGCTACACAGTCGTCCAGCGTGATGGGGCGCTGGCCATCGAGGTGATCGATGAACAGGCGCAGGATATCGTCACGGCCTTCCTTGGCCGATTCCAGGTACACCAATTCGAAGCCCAGCAAAGCAAGCTGGCGTTCGATTGGGGCTTGGAGTTTTTTCAGATCCATTCGTTGGGATTCCTTAAATCCAGAGGAGGCGGGTCGAGCCCACCCGACAGAGCCCCTTCGAATTCAAAACCGCTGCGTTTCCGGCAGATGCTTCAAACCCGGCAGGCAAGGCCAGATTCAACCCATGAGTCTAACGGGGAATCCCTTGAGCGACAACGGCAATTCCAGTCCGGGCCGCATTCAGGCACTCTTAGGGGTTCACCTTGGAGGAATCGATGGCCCAGATCCTGGATGGCAAGGCCCACGCCGATCGCATGCTTGCGGAGGTCAAAACGGCCGTGGATGCCCGCGTGGCCGCCGGGAAACGCGCCCCATGCCTCGCAGTGGTGCTGGTGGGGGACGATCCGGCCAGCCACGTGTATGTGCGCGGCAAGGTGAAGGCCTGCCTCGAAACGGGTGTCCGCTCCCTGGAACATCGCCTTCCCGCAAACAGCACCCAAGCGCAAGTGGATGCCCTCATCGACCAACTCAACGAGGATGCCGGCGTGGATGGAATCCTGGTGCAGTTGCCCCTGCCGAAGGGGCTCGATTCCAAACAGGCCTTGCACCGGATTGCGCCTGCCAAGGACGTGGACGGCTTCCACCCCATGAACCAGGGCCTCTTGCTGGAAGGGCTCCCGGGTCTGCGCCCCTGCACCCCCAGCGCCGTCATGAACATGCTGAAGGCCTATGGTTTTGAGATGAAGGGCAAACGCGCGGTGGTGCTGGGGCGCAGTGAGATCGTGGGCAAGCCCATGGCCCTGATGCTCCTTGAAGAACATGCCACGGTCACCATCGCCCATAGCCGAACCGTTGATCTGCCTAGCGTTTGCCGAGAAGCCGATCTGCTGGTGGCCGCCGTGGGCCGTCCGGGCATGGTGGAAGGCTCCTGGATCAAGCCCGGGGCCGTGGTGGTGGATGTGGGCATCAACCGCGTTGAGGACCTGAACCTTGGGACCCAGATCTTTGCCAAGGAACCCAAAAAGTTGGAAACCCTCAAAACCAAGGGCGGGGTGCTCTGTGGCGATGTGCGCTTTGGGGAAGCCATGGAGGTGGCGGGCGCCGTCACCCCCGTGCCCGGAGGGGTGGGACCGCTCACCATTGCCGGGTTGATGATGAACACCCTGCAAGCCTGCGAGGCGAGAAGCTAAGGTTTCCTAGGATTTGGGGCGCTTGCTCCGTACACCGGGGCCTTTCGCGGACCGGGTCGTCGGCTTGGGGCGGCCCTTGGGTGCAGCGGCGGTGCGGGGGGCCGGACGTGAACCAGGGCGTGCACCGGGGGTGGCCTGGGGGCGACCGCCCGTGGGGCGTCCACCTGCGGGACGAGCACCTGCGGGACGAGCACCGCGCTCTGGCCTTTCAGGGCGCTCTGAACGACCCTCTTCCGTTTTTTCACCCGTAAACCGCTGGGCCCGTTGCACCCGATCGAACTTGCGGGCGTTGGTGATCTTCGGTTTATAGATACCTTCTTCACCCTGGATACCCGCCTCGGCGCGCTCCACCCGACGGAAGGTACGCAGGGCCTTTAGGGCGGCTTCCATGTCCTTGGGCAGGGGCGACATGACGGTCACCTGCTCATCGGTCACCGGGTGCCTGAAGCCCAGCACTTCGGCATGCAGCGCCTGGCGATCGAGCAGTTCGCTCTTCTGGCCATAAACCTGGTCCCCCAGCAAAGGGAACCCACGGTCCGCAAACTGCACGCGGATCTGGTTGCGGCGGCCCGTTTCCAGTTTCACTTCCACCACGGTATGACCCGGGAGGCGCTCCAGCACGCGGTAATGGGTCACGGCCGACTTGGAACTCTTGTCGTCCTTGCGGGGCTGCACCACTGCCATTTTCATATCCTTGCGTTCCACCAAGTGGCCCAGCAAGGTGCCTGCGTTTTCGGGGATCTCACCCACCAGGATGGCTTTGTACACGCGCTGGAGCCGATGGGCGCCGAACAGAGTCTTGAGCCCGTGCAGGGCCTCCGGTGTCTTGGCAAAGACCAGTACCCCCGAGGTGAAGCGATCCAGCCGATGCACGATGAAGAGCTGGAAGCGCTTGAAGCCCCGACGCCGGTAATGGTCGGTGAGGGCCTCGGCCAGATTATTCTCGTTGCCCTTTTCGGCCGGAACCGTGAGGAGGCCCGCCGGCTTGTCCACAAACACCAGATGGGTATCTTCCTGCAGCACGCGGAACCCGGATTCATCCAGGGCCTTCCGGGGCTTGGGCAGCGCCTGGTAGGTGCGCGCCGGATCAAAGCCCACCTCGAGGACATCCCCGACCTTCAACCGCAGGCCGTAACTATGGGCCTCGGTGCCATTCACCTTCACGCAGCCCGAATCCACCAAGCCCTTGGCCTGGCGGTGGCTGACCTCCAGTGCGGTGTGAAGTTCGGCGGCCAGCGCCGTATCCTCGGTTTCTGCTTTCCAGGTCTTGCTTAATCGTGCCATATGCACCTCCGGGCCCGGCGTTCATCGGAACGCTGCGCGACCTAACAGAAGACCACCAAACCCGCAGAATTCCTAGCTTAAAAGGTATCCCGCACCCGCAAGTAGCTCGCACAGCGGGGCAACCCCTTCTTGGTCAGGCCCCGATAGGTGTAGGTAATCACCGTTCCCACCGGGGGTGGATTCTGGCGCACCGCATCAGTGAAGCCAGCTCCCAGAACAAACCGCTTCCCATCGGGCATTTCCACCCGCAGGGCACCCAGCGCGCCTTGGTATTTCCCTTTGCCAGGCAGGTGTTCCACCACGGTGGCTTCGGTATCGCTCAAGGGTTTCAGTTTGAGAAGCACATCGCTCCGGCCTGTTACATAGGTTGCGTCCGCCAAATGGAGCATCAACCCCTCGCCACCACCGCGCACGACTTCGTTCAATTTGCGCTGGAGTTCGGCCCGATTGGCCACCCGGAATTGCGTCACCGCCACCAGTTGCGGCCATTGGGCGCCTGCCACCAGTTCCTGAATGCGCTGGGCCCGCTCGGTGAATGGCCCTGGCGCCCCCGGCAATTCGAACACCAGGAACTTGATCTGCTGCCATTCCGCGTCCACCGGCTGGACCTTGCGCACGAAACCCGAAAGGTCCTCGAAACGGCCCCGGGCCAGCCACAACTCCCCGTCCAGAGCCTGGGGCGGCAGTTTGGCGGTAAACCAGCCCGGCGCAGGCACCTCCCTGCCGCTGCGAAACCTCAGGACCTTGCCATCCCAGGTCGCACGCACTCCGTCGAATTTTTCGCTGACGAGATAGCCCGCCGGATCCACCTGGGGCCCCAATACGTTGGCCAGGAGAATGGAATGGGCCTTGGACGGCGTGGGGGAGCCCGCCCGGGCGGGAGCCAGGGAAAGGACCAGAGCCAGCAGAGTGGCAAGCAAACCTATGGAAGCCGTTGCGTGGGCGCGCATGGATCACCTCGGGTCGACCGGATGGAAAGCGTGGTTCGATGGGAAATGGGTTACATCGATAATAACGCTTCCAGCCGAGCTTCCCAGGCCGCTTGAAGGTCCGCCAGCCGCAGCCCCTTGCCCTTGCCCGGGGCAGCCTGAAGCAGACCCTGGGCCGAGGGATGGGGCAGTGTCACCAGGTCAAAGACCGGAGCCCCTTCGATTCTCTGGAACAGCCATTGGGCTCGCTTGCCCAGGGCGATCACCCGCAGGCGGCCAGGGCAGCGCGAGGCGGCCAAGGTCAGCTCTTGACCAATCCGGGCGAGGTTTTCCGGCCCAGCCAGTTCCCGATCCGTGGGGGCCTTGAAGGTCTGGCCATCTCGGGTGGGGCAACTCGGGTAGGCGTTGCTCAGCGCCACTCCCGTAATGATCGGCACCAAACCATTTGCCTTCAGACGTGCCCCATCCCAATCGGCATAGGCCTCGGCCGGTACCCGGGCCAAGCCAGCGGCTTCCAAGGCTCGGTAGACCACCAATCCAGCCCGATCCCCCCAAAAGGGTATCCCGCTCTTGTCGGCCCCAAGGGGCCCAGGGGCCTCCCCGAAAAGCAACACTTGGACGGGTCCCTCCAAAGGGAAGAGGGGCGCCACCGGGGTCTGAAAAATTCGAGCCATGGCGTAAGTCTGACATATGCCTATCTTTAGAAAAACAAGGAAGGAGGGGCCCCATGGGAATGACCAACCAAGCGGATCGGGGCACCACCGCCACGTCCGAAGCCCCACCTCCGAGAAACCTGCTCCGCATACGCCAGGGTCCCTTGCTGTTCACCTCGAAAGAGGCCTGCCCAGCCCGGTTATCGGTGGAGGATCTGAACGATCCCAGCGGATTCCGCCAGCGCTTGGAGGCTTGGCTGCTCCGACAGCGGTGAAACGGCGCTTCACCCAGGAACCGAGGGAAGGCTTGAGCTACCATCGTCCCCATGCCTTCTGTTAAGCGATTCCTCTGCGGCTTTGGGTGGGTGTGCCTGCTGAGCCTGGGCCTGGCCAGGGCCCAGACACCGGCCAGGGGCCCCGAAAGCCCGCGCAAAATGGTGGTGGTGCTGCATTCCCTGCCACAGGATGTGCCGGGTTTGCGGGAACTCAGCACGGCCATCACCGAAAGCCTTCAGAAGGGCTCCGCGACTCCCGTTGACGTCTTCAGCGAATACACGGGGCTGGATCGTTTTTCCAGCCCAGCCTATGACGCAAGCCTGCTGAGCCTCTACAACGAAAAATTCGCCCGCCGCAAGGTGGATCTCCTGATCATCGTAGGCCCCACTGCCCTCGATTTCGTGGTCAAGAAGGGCTTTCTGCCGCAGGTGCCGGTGGTGACCTGCTACACCGCGCCCCGGTTTGTGGAGGCAGCCCGGACACAGCGGCCCAACCTCACGGGAGCGCTGTCCGCCCGCAACGCTCCCATGACCATCGACCTCATGCTTGCCTTGTACCCATCAACCCGGCGCATCCATGTGGTGCTGGGCGCCAGTGACTATGAACGGGACCAGGCCAAGCAGGGTCAGCGCATCTTCGCCTCCTTCGCGGGCCGGGTGGGCTTTGAATACCTGAACGACCTCTCCCTGGACCAGATCGAAGCCAGGGTCCGCAACCTGCCCGACCACGAACTGGTTCTCTTTGGCAGCCTGCTCCAGGATGTCTCGGGGCTGGATTACACCACCAACGAACCCCTGGCCCGCATTTCCGCCGCCAGCCGAAGGCCAGTCTTCGGGGTCATCCACGAAGACCTTGGCAACGGCATGTTGGGCGGCGTGCTGCTCAGCATGGAGCTTTCTGGCAAGGCTTCCGCCCAGCTCGGACTGCGCGTCCTCAAGGGCGAGCACGCAGGCTCCATCCCGCTGGTGCACGATTCCGGCGCAGCGCCCATGTTCGATTGGCGTCAGCTCAAACGCTGGGGCCTGCGGGAAAGCCGCCTCCCGGCGGGCAGTCTCATCAAATTCAGAAAGGCGGGCATCTGGGATGCCTACTGGAAGGAAATCAGCCTCGCCCTGGGGATCATCCTGGTGGAAAGCCTCCTGGTGGCAGGTCTTATCGCTCAACTTCGGCGGCGGAAACGCACCGAGCTGGCCTTGGCCCACGCTGAGCAGCGCTACCGAACCGTGGCCGATTTCACCCATGACTGGGAATTCTGGCAGCGACCTGATGGCAGCTTCGAATACCTTTCGCCCGCCTGCGAACGCGTCACCGGGTATGCCCCCCAGGCCTTCACGGCGAACCCCGACCTGCTGGAACAGATGGTGGCCGAAGAGGACCGACCCACCTGGCGACGCCACCAGACTGCGGCCCTTGCCGGTGAGCCCCAGGGTTCCCTGGAGTACCGCATCCAAACCAAAACCGGGGCGCTTCGGTGGGTGGAACAGGATGACAACCCGGTGCAAATCGGGGACAACCAGAATGCGGGAAACCGGGGCAGCATCCGGGATATCTCCGACCGCAAACAGGGCGAACTTGCCCTCAAACAGGCCTTCGAGGAAATCCGTGGGCTGAAGGATCGGCTGGAAGCCGAGAACACCTACTACCGGGAAAAGATCCAAGCCGTGGAAGGCTCCGACGAGCTGTTGGGCCAAAGCGACCCCATGAAATACCTGCTGTTCCGAATTCGTCAGGTGGCCCCATCAGAAACCACGGTGCTGATCCAGGGCGAAACGGGCACCGGAAAAGAGTTGGTGGCCGAGGCCGTACACCGCCTGGGGCCGCGGGCCAATGCCCCCTTGGTCAAAGTGAATTGCGCCGCCCTGCCCCCGGCCCTCGCCGAAAGCGAACTCTTCGGCCACGAGCGGGGCGCCTTCACCGGGGCCCAGTCCCAGCGTAAAGGTCGCTTTGAATTGGCCGATGGGGGAACTCTATTCCTGGATGAAGTGGGAGAACTCCCCTTGGAAATGCAGGCCAAGCTGCTGCGGGTGCTGCAGGATGGCGAATTCCAGCGGGTGGGCGGGGATCGCACGCTCAAGGTGGATGTGCGCGTGCTGGCCGCCACCAACCGCGACTTGGCCAAGGAAGTCCCCACGGGCCGGTTCCGGGAAGATCTCTGGTACCGGCTCAATGTTTTTCCCATCACGGTGCCGCCCCTGCGAAGCCGCAAGGAAGATATTCCGATTCTGGCCCAGGCCTTCCTGGTCCGGGTTTGCCAGAAACTGGTGCGACCCGAGTTGGCCCTGCCCAACTCAGTACTCCAGACCCTTCAGGCCTATTCCTGGCCTGGCAACGTGCGAGAACTCCAGAATGTCATCGAGCGGGCCGTGCTGGTCTCGGAAGGCAGCAGCCTCCGGTTGGCGGATCACCTCGAATCCCCGAACCTTCAAACCACCGATCCGGGCAGCCTGAAGAACCTGGTGGACCTGGAACGGGAACATATTCTTCGGGTGCTGGAAGCCTCGGCCTGGAAACTGGAGGGCGTCCAGGGCGCCGCCCAGATTCTCGGGTTGAAACCCAGCACCCTCCGCTCCCGGATGCTCAAGTTGGGCATCGAGCGCCAATCGGCCTAGTTTTTCGGGGCCTGACCAGGCCAATTCCCCCACGACATACCGTGATCCACGAAATGTCGTGGGGGATTTAACCCTCGGCATATCGTGGGTAAGGGATGTTGAAAATCATCAAACGCCGCCAATTCATCATTTGGACATCCAGCAAGGGATGCCCTTAGGGTTGGCACCGGCCTTGCGAAGGGTGGCTATCGATTAGGAGCCCCACCCATGAAGGATGCCACCCGAGCCGGGGTCATGGTCATGACGGCCGTGCTGCGCGCCCAGCCCGAGAAACGGGAAGAACTTTCCCAGACCCTGCAAAGTCTGGTTGCCAGGATCAATGACCAACCCGGCTGCCTGGAATGCCTGGCGGGTCAGGACCTTGGAGGCGATTCCCAATTCTTCCTGTACCTCGTCTGGGAAAACCTTGGGTGCATGGAAGCCTACATGGCCTCCGAGGGTTTCCGTGTGTTGCTAGGGGCTTCCAGCACCCTGGCCGCCCCCACGAATTTCCGATTCACCATGGCCCACGGTTCCAGCGCAATGGCACGACCAGCGCCCAACCCGGGCCCTGCCCGACTGCCTTCAGTTACGCCCAACGACCCGGGGCAGATGCCCGCCGTTTCCTGAAATACCCCTCCCTTTTCCATAAGGACAGCCATGCGAAAGCTCAGCCTTCTCCTTTCCAGCCTGCTACTCGGCTGGACCCTCGCCTGCGGAGGCGGTTCCAACACCCCGTCATCCACCCCCCTCATCCCGGCCAAGGGTCTGGTCTACACCGACCCCACGGGCACCGGTTGGCGCTTGGTCAAGGATGCTTCCTCCACCGGCACCCGGATCGTCCTCAACCTGGTCGGCCCCTCAGGGCTGAAAACCCGGGGCGCAGGGTTCAATCTCCAGGCGCCCACGACCGTCCGTTTCGGCAAGTTCGTTACCGATGATCGGGTCACCACCGGCCTGCCCATCCTGGATACGGGTGTTTATTCCCTGCTCAACCACGACCCCCGGGATCTTGGCCACGAACCCATCCCCAACGATCCCCTTGAGCCCAGGTTGCTGGCGGGCGGTGTCAAAAAGGGCAATCTCCTGACGGTGGGCATCTTCCAGAAAGATCGGTACCAGTCCGCCAAGGAGTCCGGCCAGGCCCTCTGCCGCATTGCGCTGGAGTTCGATCCCGCCGTCGGCTTGAACGCCGGAGACAAGCTTGGGCTGGTCATCACTAAATCGGGCTACCTGGCGGAGGACATCGGTGAGTTGACCGTCCATCCCACCCTGGAAAAGACAGAGAAAGGCCGCCTTGTGCCCATGCCGATCGCGGTGGGTACCCTCAGCGCGAACTAGGGCCATTTCCCCGTGAACACTTCTGAATCCATGAGTGCGAAGTGAATCTCGCCCCTCGAATGCAACTCCAAGGAGTCCCCATGCGTCGCCCGCTTCCCCATCCAGTCTCGGCCCTCGTCCTGGCCCTGGCCTTGGGCTCCGGCAGCCTCGTGGCCGCCCCCGCGCCTCAGCTGGACCGAGCCACCCTGGCCGTACATCGAGCCCAGCAACCCCAACGCATCATCCAGGCGCAGGCCCACTTCGCGTCCCTGCGCGCCCAGTTCGGCCTTGGTGAGGGCGATGCTTTCGTCGCCCGCCATGCCTTCACCAACCCCGAAGGCGAAGCCATCGTGCGCTTGGAGCAGACCCACGATGGCCACCGGGTCTGGGGCGGCCAGGCCGTGGCCCATGTGCTGCCCGAAGGCGGCATCCGCACCATCACCACCAGTGTCCGCACCAGTGTTGCCCTTCAGGGTGAACCCCAGCTGAGCGGGGACCGCGCCCTGAGGATCGCCTTGGCTCACCTTGCCCCCAAGGGCCCCATGAAGGATGCCCCCCAGGTTGAGCGCGTGGTCTTCCCGGCCCAGTTCCTGGGCGGCTTGGCCTCCAAGCTGGACGGCACCGGCCGCCCGGTCCTGGACCGCTCGATGAGCGTGACCGCCAAGCTCGATGCCCCCTACGTGTGGGCCTACGAGGTTCGGACCCGCCTGCACAACCGGGAGGATGGCACCAAGGAGCTCACCTACCTTATTGACGGCAACACCGGGAAGATTCTCCGCATTCAAGACATGGTCCAACACCTGGAACCCGCCCAGGGAAGCGGCACCGGCTTTTACCGGGGCGCCGTCACCCTGAACACAACCTTGGCCAACGACGGTACCTACCTCCTGATGGACACCACGCGGGGAACCCGCACCAATCAGTTTGTTTCTGGGTACCAAGCGGATCCAAGTGCCACGGGCTGGAGCCCGGATATCCCGGCCTTGCAGGTCTGGTTCCACCAGAACGATTCGGATGGCAACTACACCTGGATGGACGGGCTCTTCCAAACCCCCGTGGGCGTCACCACCTGGGGTGATGGCCTTCCCTTTACGGCCTGGGGGCAAGAGGGTGGGATCAACGGCCAGACCGTGGGTGTGGATGCCATGAGCGCCATGACCACCACCTGGGACTTCTACAAGAACATCTTCGGCCGGGATGGCATGGACGGCCAGGGCACCGCCGTGGCCGCCAATGTGCTGAACAATTTCGCATCGCCTTCCTGGGACAGCCGGGACAACGCCTCCTGGAGCACCTGGGGCCAATACATCGATCTGGGTGCCGGATCCTACCCCGCCAACCCCAAGGGCTTCCAGTCCATGGCCGACCTGGATGTGATCGCCCACGAAATGACCCACGGCGTTACCAATCCCAGTCAGAGCCATTACTGGGTCAACAGCGCAGGGTACGAAGAGGCGGGGCTCAACGAAGCCGTTTCTGATTTCTTCGCCCAGATGGTGAAGGCCTACAGCACTCGAACGCCTGGCGAAGATTCCGTCATCCCCGACACTGATGGAGCGGACTGGCAGATCGGGAAAAACGTGGGCCACGGTACCCCGCTCCGGTGGCTGGACAAACCCAGCCTGGATGAGCGCAGCGTGGATGGCTGGTTCGATGGCATCAAATACATGGATGGGCATTTCTCAGCCGGTCCCCTTAACCGGGCCTTTTACTTCTTGGCCAATGGTGCCTCCAGCACGCCAGGTAGCGCCTCATACAGTCCCTACCTGCCGGGTGGCATGACGGGCATTGGCAACGATGCCGCGGCACGCATCATCTACAAGGCGATCACAGAGTTCCTGGTGGGCGACGGCACTGGCACCATCACCTTCCAACGGGTGCGGGAAGCCTGTGAACAGGCGGCCTGGTACAAGGGCTACTACTCCGAGGGGACCCCCGCCGTGCGAAACGCCTTTGCCGCCGCCAACATCGGCGATGCCCACAACCAGACAACCCCCCGCACCCAAGTGCGCTTCGCTGATTTCCGCCACGACGACTACATCGAGAGCACCCATTTTTCGGACTACTCCACCCGCCAAGTCTTTCCCAAGGGCGAAACCGTGGTTCCCCGCATCACGGTGTTGAACAACAGCAACACAGCCGTGACCTGGAGCCTCGGTGGCCCCTCCATGTTCAATGGCGCCGATCAGAACATCTCAAAGGGCGGTGTCATCAATGCCGATGGCAGCTGGACCACCCCCAACGTCATGGCTTGGCATTCCATCACGGCCACCAGTCAGGCCGACCCGAAACAGTTCGCCGAAGGACGGGTGTTCCTGATTGGCATGGATACGGATATGGATGGCGAGGTCGACGCCCTGGATATGGCCGGCGTATCCGTTTCCTGGTACCTGTGGGGCGCGCTGAACCCCGCCCACTCTGTATTTGAAGCGCCGCTGGTCGATGACGACGACGTGGCCTTCTTCGTGGATGCCATGAAATCCACCTGGCCCGTCAAGTGAGGATCTCCATGCGAACTCGTTCCCTCTCCCTCGTCCTCTCCGCCCTGGTGCTGAGCCTTGCCATCGCCTGTGGCGGGGGTTCATCCAGCACACCATCAGGCTCAACGCCCTCGGCCCCACCTGCCACGGGCCTGATCTATACCAACCCCACGGGCACCGGTTGGCGTCTGGTGAAGGATGCTTCCTCCACCCCCACCCGGGTGATTCTCAACCTGGTGGGCCCTTCCGATCTCAAAACCCGGGGTGTGGGCTTCAACCTCCAAGCACCCGCGACCATCAAATTCGGGGCCTTCACGAATGGCATGGCCATCAACGAGGGTGGCGTCTATCAGTTGCTGAGCGCAGGCTCTGCGGATCCCTCGGAACCCATCGCCCTCATCGGAGGCGTGAAGGCCGGGAATCTCCTCACGGCGGGGATCTTCCAGAAAGATCGCAGCCAGCCAGCCCAGGATTCGGGCACCACGCTCTGCCAGATCGCGGTTCTCTTCGACGCCACCAAGGGCCTGCATGCCGGGGACAAGCTGCCGCTGCAGATCACCAAGGCCAAGGTCATTCCAGAGGACATCGGCACGATCACCGATGATCTCCTCACCCTCGACAAAAAGATGAAGATGGCCGACATCACCATCGCCGTTGGTTCCCTCACCGCTAACTGACCCTTCCCTCTTCCTTCCTCCTAGGAGCCTCCATGCACTGCACGCTTCCGCGCCCGGTGTCCGCCCTGGTTCTGGCCTTGGCAGCAGGGACCGGTCTCATGACCCCCTGCCTCGCCGCCAGCCCCACGCTGCCGCCCACTCAGCTCGCTGCCATCCAGGCCCAGAAACCGGTTCGCACCGCCCAGGCCGTTACCCACCTCCACCAGCTCCGGAATCAGTTCGGTCTCGACGCTCGAACGGACTTTCTGCCGCATCAGGTCCTCGTCAATTCCCAGGGCCGCACCGTGGTGCGTGCCCACCAGACCTTTGATGGTCGCAGGGTCTGGGGCGGCGAGGTCATCACCCATGTGGAGGCAGAAGGCCAGGTCAAGGCCCTCACCCAGGGCCTCAGGTCCGGCGTTACCCTCGCCGGTAACACTCCCAAGCTGAGCCCTGAACAGGCCCGGAATATCGCCCTCCGCAGCCTAGCCCCCAAGGGCAGCCTGGGTGCGGCCCCCAAAATCGAACAGGTGGTCTTCCCCACTACGTTCACCGGCGGCTTCGCCACCCGGGTTGACAGCACCCGGGGCACCACGGTTATCGACCGCGACTTGAGCATTTTTGCCAAGGCTCCCGCGGGGGCTTACGTGCTGGCCTACGAAGTACAAACCCTCCTCTCCAACACCAAGGATGGGCACAAGGAGATCAACTTCATCATTGATGCAAACACCGGCGCCATTCTGCGCAAATGGAATGCCGTGCAGGGGGACAGCCCGGCAGCGGGCACCGGGAAGAGCTTCTACCGAGGCGATGTGCCCCTCTCCACCGCCGTGGCCCCAGATAACACGTTCTCCCTTCGGGCCACTGACAGGGGCAGCTTGCCCAATCCCTTCGTCGCCGAGCAGGACCCCACCGCCCCCGCCGGGCTGACGATGTACTACGGCATCGTCGACTTCAACACCTACAACTATGGCTTCCTGCCCTACCAGGGCCACGCCACCAACAGCTGGGGAAATGGCACGCTCATGCCATTGCCCATCAACCCCACGACCTGGGAGCCTCTGCTGGAATTCAACGCCGATGGCACCTTGGCTTGGTGGCAGGGCACCATGAGCGAGGCTGGGGACACCACGGCGGTGGATGCCCACTACGGCCTTTCCACGACCTGGGACTTCTACAAGAACGTCTTTGGACGGGATGGCATCGATGACAAGGGCACCTCGCCCTTTGCCGTAGTCCACGCTTTCCAGGGCAATGGCATCATGCTCGATAACGCCTTCTGGGCCCCGTGGTACTTCGGGATGGTGTTCGGTGAAGGGTCGTACCCGGCCTTGCCCAACGGTTACATGTCCGCCATCACGGAGATCGATATCACGGGCCACGAACTCACCCATGGAATCACCCAGTACTCCGCGGGTTTGATCTACAGCCAGCAGTCCGGGGGTCTGAACGAAGCCACCTCTGACATGCTGGGCAAGATGGTGCAGGCCTACGCCGACGGCGGTGCCACGGGCACCACCATTCCCAATTTCCCCGGCGGGGACTTGAACAAGTGGAAGATCGCCCATGATTCTGCGGCTCCCGGGGTCGATGCTTTGCGCTTCATGTACAAGCCCAGTCTGGATGGCATGAGCACCGATTGCTGGTACGACGGGGTGGACTTGCTGGACGTCCATCTCAGCAGCGGCGCCCCCAATCGCTTTTTCTACTTCCTCTGCGAAGGGGCCTCTGCCAATGCCTCCAGTGCCACCTTCAGTCCCTACCTCCCTGGCGGTATGACGGGCATCGGCAACGACAAGGCCGCCCGCATCTGGTACAAGACCCTCACCGAGTACCTAGCCCCTGACGCCGATTTCGAAGCAGCGCGCACGGCCTCCATCGCGGCGGCCGAAGAGCTGCATGGCACAGGGTCCCCCGAGGCCACTGCCGTGGTGAAGGCCTGGGCGGCCGTCAATGTCGGAGTCGCCCCCGGCCAGCCAGCCCCTGTGCGGGTAAGCTTCCCCGTTGTTCATCCCGAAGGCAGTTTTATCGACGCCAACGCCTATCCCAGCGGCGTTCTGGCCAAAGTGCAGTTCTTTCCCGTCAAAACCAATGTCACAGTGCAAGCCACGGTGACCAACACCACCAACACCAAGCTGACCTGGAGTACGCCGTATTGGTCGACCTTGGAAGGTATCCCAGCCTTCGCCGGCCGCATCAACCCCGATGGCACCTGGGCTACGCCGGCCTTCAACTTCTATTACGAGTTGCTCAACATCAAGGTCACTAGCCAGGCGGATCCCAACCAGTTCGCCAAATCCCAGGTGCTGCTGGTTCCCGCCGACGCTGACACGGACAACGAGACGGATGCGCTCGACATGGGCGCCGCGGCCATGTCCTGGGGGCTTCCGGCCACACCCAACCCCGCCGCCTGGGTGGCGGGAAGCGGGGATGACTGGTCCATCGCCTTCCTTGCGGAAGCTCTCACCAACGCGTTTCCCGCCAAGTAACTCGACCCTCTGAATCCATCCGGCGATTGCAACGGGAAGGCCGCATGTGTGTGGCCTTCCCGCCGTTCATCCCACCTCAACCCAAAGGACCGGAAGCGATGCGACTCAGTTGCGCCTGGTGTCTTGCGGATATCGAGCACCCTGACGGGACCGAGGACAACGCCGTAAGCCACGGAATCTGCCTCGCCTGCCTGGACAATCTCGAATTCCAGCAGGGTGTTCCCCTGACCCGTTTTGTGGAGGAACTGCCCTATCCCATTCTTCTGATCCATCCTGGCTTGGCCCTGTCAGCACCCAACCGGATGGCGCGACAACGGTTCGGAGAAAGCAAGGCGACCTCCCGCAAACCCTTCGGCATGCAGGTGTATGAATGTGCGGAGGCAAGGCTTCCCGGTGGTTGTCGGCGCAGGATCCCCTGCACCGCCTGCGCCATTCGACAATCGGTGGTGCGCACCTTTGAAACCGGAGAACCCGAATTGCGCGTCCCCGCGGCACTCAAACCCAGTGATCCCGATCGCGTTTCCTTCATTCACTTTCTGGTCAGTACCATCAAGGTTGGGCCGATGGTGCTACTGAGGCTGGAACCTCACTCCCGGTTTGGGGAAACGACCACGGCCTAAACCGCGAAGTACCGCGCCTGGGGATGCCACGCCACCAGGGCGCTGGTGGTGTATTCGGGCACCATTTGGAAACCTTCGGTGAGTTCCACGTCCACCTCGGCGCCTTGGAGCAACTCCAGCACCTGGGCATTGCCTTCGAGATCGGGACAGGCGGGATAGCCGAAGGAAAAGCGGGAACCTTGGTAGCCCTGGCTGAAGAGTTGGCGCAGTTGCTTGGCATCCCGTTGGTGGATTCCAAGCTCACGACGGATGCGCGCGTGCAGACGTTCGGCGTAGGCTTCGGTGAGTTCCGTGGCCAGGCCATGGAAGGTGAAGTAATCCGAATAGTGGTTGCCCGCATAGAGTTCCGCCGCGAAATCGGCGGCCTCCCGGCCCATGGTCACCAGTTGCAGACCGAGCACATCAAAGCGTCCACCCTCGGCTGGTTCAAAGTAGTCAGCGATGCAAAGACGACGGCCCGCCGCCTGTCGCGGGAAGACCAGTTCTGTAAGCAGCGTGTGTTGGTCCGGTGTGTAGACCTTCAGCACATTCCCCGAGGCTTGCACAGGGAAGTAGCCATAGCGGGCCCGGGGCCGCAGCAAGGGTTCTGTCAGCAGGCGCTGTTTCCATGTTGCCAGCAGGGGCTCGGCCTTCTCCTTCAGCACCGCCTCGAAATCCGCATCGGAAAGCTGACCCTGGGTGAAGGACCAGCGGTTGCGGATCACCACGAAGGTGTCGAGGAATTCAAAAAGCTGTTCGGGCCGATGGGCCACTTCCTGCACACCCCAGAACGGGGGTGTCGGAAGATTCACTTGGCGCTTTACCCAGGAGCTTTGCCCCTGATCCGTGAGCGGAACGGCACCTTCTCCGCGGCGCAGGATGGTGATCCGCGAAGGTGCGACTGGAGTCTCGCTGGCTTCCAATTCACCGCTGCGGGCCGCATCCAGAATGCGCAAGCCCTCGAAGGCATCCTCGGCATAGCGCACTGAGCCGCCATAGAGCGGGCGGCATTCCTGCTCCACGAAATCCCGGGTCAGTGCCGCGCCCCCAAGAATCACGGGCAGGGTGAGGCCTTTTTCAGCCATGTGGATCAGGTTCTCCCGCATGATGGCGGTGGATTTCACGAGCAATCCCGAGAGACCGATGGCCAACGTCGGCGCGTCTTCGGCCGCCGCCACGATGGCCTCCACGGGCTGCTTGATGCCCAGGTTTGCCACTTCGTACCCGTTGTTGCTGAGGATGATTTCCACCAGGTTCTTGCCGATATCGTGGACATCGCCTTTCACGGTGGCCAGCACCACCCGCCCCTTGGAAGTGCTTGCTTCCTTGGGCAGGAAAGGCTCGATGCGTGAAATGGCGGCCTTCATGGTTTCGGCGCTTTCCAGCACAAAGGGCAGCTGCATGGTGCCTGCGCCGAAGCGCTCGCCCACTTCCTTCATGGCGCCCAGCAGCACGTCGTTGATGAGATGCAGCGGTTCATGGATGTTGAGGGCCTCGTCCACATCTGCGAGGACCCGCTGTTTTTCGCCATCCAGGATGTCCTGCCGCAGTCGGGTGGCGGGATCCATGGATTCGCGCACGGATTCGGTGGCCTGGGCAGTCTGGCCGTTCCCGAAGAGCTCCAGCAATACTTTCAGAGGATCGTACCCCTCGCGACGGCGATCAAAAATGAGATCCTCCGCGGCACGCCGTTGATCCTCAGGAATGCGCGCGACGGGAATGACTTTGGCCGAGTTGAAAATCGCGAGATCCAGTCCCGCCTGCACGCCGTGGTAGAGCATGAGCGCGTTCACCACGTGGCGGGCCGCTGGCTTCAGGCCGAAGGAAATGTTGGACACGCCCAGCATGGTGAGCACGCCATGGTGTCTGGCCTTGATCTCCCGCAGGGTGTCGAGGGTTGCCACGGCGGCCCCGCGATAGGCTTCATCACCACTACCCAGGGTGAAGGTCAAGGGATCGATGATCAAATCCGAAGGATTGAAACCGTACTCACCAATAACCAGATCCACCAAACGTTGGGTGACCGCGAGTTTGCGTTCCTTGGTCTGGGCCATGCCCTGTTCGTCGATGGTGAGCGCCACCACCGCTGCGCCGTATTCCCGGCAAAGGTCCAGGATCTGCCGGGCCTTGCCTTCACCATCCTCGAAATTGATGGAGTTGATGACGCACTTCCCTGGCGCCAGTTTCAGGGCTCGCTCAATCACGGCAACTTCCGTGGAATCGATCATCAGCGGCAACGCGCACTGGGTGACCACCCGCTTCAGCAGTTCGTCCATGTCGCGCACTTCGTTGCGCCCCACGTAGGCCACACAGACATCCAGCATGTGGGAGGCTTCCCGCTGCTGATCCTTGGCAATACCCACCAGGGAATCGAAATCATCCTTGGCCAGGGCATCCCGGAAGGCCTTGGAACCATTGGCGTTGGTGCGCTCACCCACAATCAGGGGCCGAGGTTCCTGGCGCAGCGTCACGGCCTGATAGAGGCTCGACACCGAGCGCTCCAAGCGGGGCACGCGATGGGTGAGGTTCACGGAGGACATGCGCTGCGCCAGGGCTCGGATGTGGTCGGGTGTGGTGCCACAGCAGCCACCCACGATGTTGAGGCCGTAGGTCTTGGCCGCAGCGGAAACCTTCTCGGCGAAAGCGTCGGGGCCCAGGGGATACACCAGGTTCCCACCTTCGTTCACGGGCAACCCGGCATTGGGCAAACAGCTCAGGAGGAAGGGTGAAGCCTCGGCCAGCGCCGCCAGAGGGGCATGCATTTCATCAGGCCCGGTGCCGCAGTTCAGGCCCAGCACATCCACACCCAGCATCTCGATGGCCACGAGGGCGGCCTGGATCTCGGTGCCCAGCAGCAACGTGCCCGTGGTCTCCACCGTCACCTGCACCCAGAGTGGCTTCTGGATGTGCGCATCCGTCATGGCAGCCCGAGCTGCGCGCACGGCCGTCTTGATCTGACCCAGATCCTGGCAGGTCTCAATGAGGATGGCGTCGGCTCCGCCACGCAGAAGCCCCCGCACCTGGGCTCGGTAGGAGGCGAACAGGGAATCAGGGTCGATGTGCCCCAGGGTCAGGAGCTTGGTGCCTGGCCCAACGGAACCCACCACATAGCGACGACGATCGTAGCTCTGGGCGACGTCCTTGGCCAGGCGTGCGGCCACCACATTGAGTTCCTCGGTGCGGTGCGCAATGCCAAATTCACCCAGCACCACATCATTGGCGCCAAAGGTGTTGGTCTCCACCGCGTCCGCGCCAGCGTCGAAATAGGCCGCATGGATATTGCGAATCCACTCCGGGCGCCGCTCGTTGAAGATCTCCATGCAGCCATCCAGAGCGAGGCCGCCGAAATCATCCACCGTGGGTTTGCGCGCCAGGATCTGCGTGCCCATGCCGCCATCCAGCAGCAAGGGACGTTCAAGGAGGAGAGATGCGAGCGAAGTCATAAATAGCTTTCACGGCAAAAGGCATGAACCAAACGGAGAAACTCTCGGGTCACAACCCCAGATACTCAATCTCCAGATCTCCGTTTACGCACACCTGGCAGGCCAGCCGATGATCGGATGGCGCTTCGATGCTGGCCAAGAAATCCCGCTCCTCGGGGCCCACCGGCGAACTGTTCTCCAACCCACTGACAATGCGGATGCGGCAGGTCCCACAGGAGCCGTTGCGACAGCCAAAGGTCAGATCCGCGCCACCGTGATCGGCGATTTCCTGCAGGGGCGTGCCCACGGGAGCCTGGACCAGCAGGTCGTCCAAAAGGAAATGAACCCTAGCAAGATCTATTTCAGACATCAGGCGCCTTCCTTCGATAACCGCAACAGGCCTTCCAACAGGTCCACCTGACCAAGGGGGGCGCTGATCTGCAAGCCCCGCACCCTCGGCCTTACCCGCTCAATCAATTCGGTGGCGATTTCGAGGCCTTCCTTCAATTGATCCTCGGCGGTGTGTCGCGTGGCCATGCGTTCCAGCAATGCCTTGGGCACAAAGACCCCAGGTACTTCATTGGCCATGAACTCCGCGTTGCGCAGGCTTTTCAAGGGCCAGATGCCCGCCATGATGGGGATGCCGAAGGGCTCTGCAAAATCCAGGAAACGGAAGAGCGAATCTGTGTCAAAAACCGGCTGGGTGATGGCCCATTCCGCACCAGCATCCACTTTGTAGCGAAACCGTTCCTGCTCGCGTTCAGTGTCCAGGGCGACTGGGTTCGCACCCACGCCAATGCTGAAGGCCGTAGAGGCGCCGATGCTGCTGCCGCCCAGATCCTGGCCCGAGTTGAGGCGCGCCAGAATGTTCACCAGGCCGATGGAGTCCACGTCGTAGACCGCGGTGGCGTGGGGATAGGGACCCAGCTTGGGAGGATCGCCTGTCACCGCCAGCAGGTTGCGCAGCCCCAGGGCGGACGCCCCCAGCAGATCACTCTGCATGCCGAGCAGGTTGCGATCCCGACAGGCAAAATGGAGCACCGCTTCGATGCCCACCTGCTGTTCGATGAGCAGGGCGGCGGCCAGGGCCGACATCCGGGCCATGGCCCGGGGCCCATCGGGCACATTGATGGCATCCACACCAAGCGCCTTGCAATGGGCGGCCTTCTCCAGCAGTTTTTCTGCACTGGTGCCCTTGGGGGGCACCAACTCCACGCTGGTCACGAACCGGCCTTCGGCCAGTTTTCGGCTAAAGGAACTGCGCTCTGCAAAGGGCACCAGGGCGGCGGCGTGGCCGTGCTCGGGTTCCAGGATTTCAGGTTTCACCTCTACGAAGGCCTGCTCCTGGGCCAGGGCACCGCGCATGGTGCGGGTGTGGGCTGGCGTGGTGCCGGCGCAGCCACCCACGGCGCGAACCCCAAGTTGGAAGGCCTGCCGCGCAAATTCGCCCAGGTACTCAGGGCTTGCCATATAGAGCAGCCGACCGTCCACCATCCTGGGTAGGCCCGCGCTGGGTTGCAGAATGAGAGGGCGATCCGTGACGGCCTTGAAACGACGCAGCAATTCCAAAAGCGGCGCAGGGCCGCTGCCACCGTTGACACCCACCAAGTCGGCGCCCCATTCAGCCAGTTTTCGAATGTACCACTCGGGCTCAGTGCCATAGATGGTTTGCCCCTCGTCGTTGGGCGTCATCATGGCGGCCATGGGATAGGGGCCCAATTCCTGGATGGCGAGCATGGCCTGATGGATTTCATCCAGATCCGCAAAGGATTCCAGTACAAAGAGATCCACCCCGCCATCGATCAAGGACTGGGCTTGTTCCCGGAAGAAGCCCTTGGCCTCATCAAAGGAGGTGGGCCCCCAGGGCTCGATGCGCAAACCCAATGGTCCGATGCAGCCCGCCACCCAGCCCGTGCCCTCACCCAGGGCTTCCCGGGCTAACTTCGCGCCCGCCCGATTGATTTCCACCAGCTGCTCCCCAAGCCCGTAGCCGCAGAGCTTGGGCCGATTGGCGGCCCAGGTGTTGGTGGTGAGTACCTGCGCCCCGGCGGCACGGTACAGCTCGTGGATGCTGCGCACCATCTGCGGGGTGACGAGGTTGGCCTCATCAAAGCTGCGGTTGATGAACAGCCCTTTCTCGTACAGCACCGTGGGCGTAGAACCATCGAACAGGAAGCGTTGACCCGCCTGCAAAGCATCCTTGAATGTGGGAGACATGGGACCTCGGACCGGAACGGCTCCGCCAGTGCCACGCACGATACCTCGGACAGGGAATCCGGGGGTCCAGTTTTTGTTCAGTTCAATACAGCTCAGCATCTATCCGGAACACGATCTTGCCGTTCCGGGGGGAATTGGCACCACGCCTGATTACAGCAGGTTGCCAAGGTTTCACAGGGCCCGTCCCTCCACCTTTCTGGATATCGCGCTATGGAACTGACAAAGACCTAAAGGAAAAGCATGGTGCCCAGCTAGGCATCCGTCAAGTTGGATGCCACCTACAACCCGATGTCACAGAACCCCACCACGCGGTTCCGACCGCTCCCCTTTGCGCCGTACAAGGCTTTGTCAGCGGCAGCCAGCAGACTTTCTCCATCCTCCCCGTGGGCTGGATAGGTGGCCACGCCGATGCTCGTGGTGATGTGGCACCCGGAGGGGAAATCCGGGCCCACCAGGGTGAGCGCTTCCACCCGACGGCGCAGGCGTTCGGCGAGATTCATGGCCACTTCGTAGGTCGTGTCCGGCAGCAGTACCGCAAACTCCTCCCCGCCGTACCGGGCCACAAGGTCCCCCATGCGCACCTGATCCCGCAGGCAGTGGGCAAAGGCGAGCAGCACCCGATCCCCCCCTTCGTGACCAAACGTATCGTTGAATTTCTTGAAGTGATCGATATCGAACATCAGTGCCGACAGGGAGGCATTGCCTCGCTTGGCATGATCGATTTCCTTGGCGAGCACCTCCGACAAAAAGCGACGGTTGAAGGCCCCGGTCAGCCCGTCCCGCAGGGCTTCCTCCTTGGCTAGGTTGAGCGCTCGAATGGCCTGCAGGGCCGCGGCGGCCACGGAAATACATGATTTTGAAATGCGACGCAGGGCCACATCGAAATGCCCCGAACGGCTGGCCTGCAGATTGACCAACCCCATGACCTTGCCCGATGCCAGCAAGGGCAAACACATGTAGCTGCCCTTGGCAGGAACCCCCAACGGGCAGATGCAGGCCGTGGGCGATTTTGTATCGAGGCTAACCGAGTGGCCGGTTTGCATGGCTCGACAGGCAACCGCCTCTCGCAAGATTCGATGTTTATCGATCTCCTCTGGCTCCAGGCGAGGGATCCGCGCCTCCAGGCCGTCGCCGATGGTTGGGCGAAGGAAAATCTGAACCCGGTCTGCCCGCACCAGGCGGCGCAGGGCTTGTTCCATGGCGACCAGCAAATCGTCTTCCTGCTCGATGCGCTGAACCAACTCGGCGAACTCCCGGATGGCTTCTGCCTCGTCGTGATCCTGGCGGAGCGTCTGCTCACGCTCCCGAACGCGGACATCGAGGTCGAAAAGCGCCCGGCTGAGCACTTCCACTTCGCGCACCGATTCAATGGTTTCCGGCTCCGGAAACGCCCTGCCAGCCCGAGCTGCATCGGCCAGTTCCACCAAGGGGTCGGCGACCTTGCGAAGGATCCAACGGGACACCAGCAGTCCTGCCAGAAAGACCACCACCATGGCCGCGATGGAGATCCATCGGGCTGTGGCCAGGGATTGCTCCACCGCATTCAGGCGGGCATTGTCTCGCCCATCCAAAAAGCGCAGCAGTGATTCACTGGCCTCCCGGATGGCTTCGAAATGCTGTTTTTCCTTCTCCATGACGGCCTTCAGGTTGGCGATGGTGCCCTTGGCACGATCCCGCACCATGGGATCAGCCACCTCCTCGTGCCAGGCGCGTACCATGGCCTGAATTCGCTGCACCAACGGCGTGGCTTCTTCTTCGTCGGCGGGATCCAGGTTGTCCAGGGTGTTCCGGATGGCATCAGCCTCTTCTCGGGAGCCCTGGTAATAGGTATTCAGGAGTTTGGGATCCCCGGTGGCCAGATAGCCCCTCAGGCCAACTTCCTCATCAAGCAGGGACAGCAACAACGACTGCTGGGCTCGGTGTCGGCTGAGGGCACGCACCTGGGCCTCGGCCTGCTCGGAAAGGCGGGATTCCACGTAGAGCCGCAAGCCGTAACCCGTGAGGGCAAACACCAGCGAAATCCCCACCAGGCCCATGTAGAGGAAGGCCTTGAGCGAACGGGTATTTCGGTTTTGTTCCAGCACGGAGGATTCCTGGATTGATTTTCCTATCTGCAAGATCCGCCAATTCCACCTGAGCGGCAACCCATTTAGAGCTAGTCTGGGAAGATGCTTACATCGCTTCGCATCCAGAATCTGGCCCTGGTCGAGGATCTCACAGTGCCCTTCCAAGGGGCCTTTACCGTTCTTACGGGGGAAACCGGCGCGGGAAAATCCCTGCTGGTGGATGCCATTGCGCTGCTCGTGGGCGCCCGGGGGGATGGTGAGCTGGTGCGAGCTGGCACCGATCGCGCCGTGGTGGAAGGTGTCATCGAAGGCCACTTTGAACCCTGGATGGCATTTCTGGAGGCGCGCGGGTTGCCCTCCGAACAACCGGTGGTGATGCGCCGAGAAGTGGGCACCCAGGGCCGCAGCCGGGCCTGGATCAATGGTGGCGCCTGCAATTTGGGCGATCTGCGCGAGGCCGGTCGGCTGTGGATGCGCCTCACCAGCCAGCACGATCACCAATCCCTGCTCTCCGAAGAGCGCCATCTTGCCCTGTTGGACGAAGCCCTGGGCATCCAGGCGGACCTTTCCAGGGAAGCCGAGGCCGTGAGGGAAGCCGAGGCTGCCCTGCGTGCGCGCCGGAAAAGTGAGTCCGAGCGGGAGTCCCGCTTGGCCTGGCTGGCCGAACAGATCCAGGATCTGGAAAAACTGGCGCCCAAACCCGGGGAATGGGCCCAGCTCCGTGGCGAGCGCGAACCCCTGCGCCATGCCGCCCAACTCGAGCAGGCCTTTCGCGAGGCGGCGGAATCTTTCAGGGAGGCCCTGCCGCCCCTGGAAACCGCCCAGCGCGCCCTGGCCCGCGCAGTGTCGGTGCTGCCCGATACCCAGCCCCAGGTGGATCGCCTGCGTTCGGCCTTGCTGGAACTGGAAGACCTGCAGGCCCTGGGCCAGGATCAGGCCATCCATTGGTCCAAGTCGGGCGTGGAGCGCATCGAGCTGGTGGAAACGCGACTGGCCGCCTTCGAAAAACTGGCCCGCCGCCATCATTGCGAGCCCGAGGAACTGGCAGACCGCGCCAAGGCCATGAGCCACGAACAGCGGGACCTGCTAGCCGGTTCTTCCTCCATCAAGGAACTTGAACAGCGGCTCACCAAGGCCGCGGAAGCCTATCGGCAGGTTGCCGAAGCCCTGCACGACCGACGCGCGGCCTGGGTGCCCAAACTCGAGAAGGAAGTCCACACTCGCCTCCAGAAGCTCGGCATGGCGGGCGCACGCCTCCAGGCACGCCTCAGCCTCGCCGCCGATCCTGGCAGCCCGGTTCAACAGGCGGGACAGCCAGTGAAGGTGTCTGCCATCGGTTTTTCGGCCCTGGCGCTCTGGATCGAACCCAATCCGGGCGAAGGTTTCCGCCCCTTGGCTAAGATCGCGTCGGGTGGCGAATTGAGCCGCGTGATGCTGGCCTTCCTGGGAGCCGGCATGGCTCTGGGCGAGCGAATCGAGAATGGCCTGACTTTGGTGCTGGACGAAGTGGACGCGGGCATTGGAGGCGAGACTGCCCTGGCCGTGGGCGCTGCCGTGCGGGAACTGGGCAGGCAGCATCAAGTGCTGGCGGTAACCCATTTGGCCCAGGTGGCCGCAAGGGCCGAGCACCATGGTCGCCTGAGAAAAGCCACCACCGGCGGCCGCACCCGCAGCGAACTCACTTGGCTGCAGGGCGACGAGCAGGTGAAGGAATTGGCGCGCTTGCTATCAGGGCACCCGGACGGCCAAGAAGCCCAGGCTCATGCGCGGAGTTTGCTGGGTGCTTGAAGTGACTCCGCGCGGGAGCAGGGCAACCCCTATTTCATGAGCGTTACGTGCCCTGTCTTCGTGTGATTGGAGACTCCCCAGGAAAAACTGAGGATTTCGATGGTTCCTGGCTGCTCGTCCACCAGCACTTTGATTGCACACCGCCCGTTGGCGTTCTCGGGCAACTGCTCGCCCGCCGCCTGGGCCATCCGTTCAGACTGGAACCCGCCCTTGATGGAGCCATCCCAATCCACCAAGCAGGCATAAGGCTTGTGCATGCGCCTGCCCGTGGGCAATCCGCTGGCGGCATCCCGAGGTGAAACAACTGAGCCACCCGCTGGGGTCGTCCGCTTGGTGATGCTTATATCCTGCACATTGACCTTCCCTGCGCTGAGCCCGGAGGCGGGCTGCTTGGCAGCATCCTTGGCAGGTGCATCCGTAAAGGTGCCCGTGGGCGGGCGATCCACATTGGCCCCCGCGATAACGATGTCGTTGGTGCCATCGCCATCCAAATCCCCCACGGAGACCGAACGGCCCTCCGCGTTGGTCAGCACCAGCTTGTATTCCCCGGGAGGCACATTGGTAAACCTTACCCGACCGCTACCATCCGCTTGGACAGAGGCCACCGTGGCGCCCGTTTTTGCCTGTAAAACCGCGCGAGCAATGTGTTTCCCCTGAGCCGCATGAACCCCAAGCCCCAGGACCATCGCACTCGCTGCTACCAGAAATCGCTTCATCTGCATCTCCTTTAAGATGTGCGGTGTGGGATGAAACAACTTGACGGAGCGTTCCCTGGGTTTGAAAAAAAAGATCAAAAATAAATAACCAAACTATCTTCCGTGGAATTTCAATACTTGTTCTTCTTCCGCCGATTCAACAGATGTAAAGGTTGACCATGGCACTGCTGGGGCTTTTCAAACCGAAGGACGAAATTGCCGGAGAGCCGGTCCTGAAGGACCGATCCATGATCCTGGCCTATCTGGAGGAATTGGCACGACTCGGCGCCAATGTGCAGTTCTGGGTCCACAAGGATGATTTCGTCCCACTGAGTGGAAAAATCGATCTGCTGCACGAGCAAGACAGCACGATGACCGTGCTCCTCCAGCGGGCCTTGCCGGGCGATCTGCAGCCGAACTCAATCCTGGATATGGTCTTTTCCATGGACGGAATGCGTTTCGATACTCCCGTCCATTTCATTGAACGAGCAGGTTACCTGCGGGCCCTTTTCACCCTGCCCAAACAGATCAGCCACGCCGAACGCCGGGCCAAGATGAGGGCGCGATTTGGCCCTCGGGAAAAGGCCACCTGCACGGTGCTGGAGGGTTTTTTTGAAGGGAAAGGTGCCACTGGCCGGTTGGTGAACCTGAGCATGGAAGGGCTTTGCATTCGCATCGATCGCGCCATCACCATCGGCAACGATCACAAGCTCGCCATCAATCCTGATTTGTTCACGGTGGGCACCGCTCTACCCGTGGTGCGCATTCAGAACCTGCCGCATACACCCACCATCGAGTGCTGCGGGGTGGTTTCTCATATGCGGATTTCGCCCATCGGGGTGCTGCTTGGGCTCAGGCTGGAGGGTCTGGGCGGCCTGGAAACCCAACTCCTGCACGCTGTCATGACCCGGCGACTGCCCTCCTTTGCCCGGGGGTTCCCCGTGAAGCACCGCCGCGCCGCCATGGAATTGGGCACCGGCGCTGAACTCCAGGCCCCGGAAGAAACCTGGGAAATTCCCGAAGAACTCGAACCCACCACCGCGCTGGATGCCACCACCCAAACGGCTTGCGACGAAGATCTGCTCGCCGCGCGTCCTGATACCCGCGAGCGACTGCTCCAGATCAAGAAACGGGGCAAACGCATCCTGATCATCATCCGGGATGATCTCGATCGGGCCATCCTGGCAGGCACCCTCCACGTGGATGGGTTCAGACAGATCCTGGAGGCACAAAACTTCATCGAGGTCGTCAAGTTATGCCGTACCACGCCCCCCCACCTGATCCTCATCGAGCAGCAGGTAGGCACGGCCAACGCCCAGGAGTTTGTAAGCAAGGTCAAAAAAGCCAGCGGCTGCGGCTCGATACCCGTGGTGATGATCACGGACACGCTCGATGTCCGCACCACCCTGATGGCCAAGGCCGCAGGCTTCGCCCACATGCAGCGGAAACCCGTGGATTACGATGGTGAATTGAAGGCAGTGCTGTACCGACTGCTGGAACTGGCCTGAAAGAATCTACATCCGCAGAGCAAGCCCTAGCGCGGTATGACTCAATTCAGCATCTTTGAAGTCCCGGTCGCTGCCCGGAAGGCTGGTGAAGACCTGATGAAGCTCCAGGGCCAGGTTGCGGGTGAATCGGAACCGGAAGCCGAGGGTGGCTGCAAAGGCGGCCTTCTCGTCGGTTTCCAGATAGGACGGCTGCCCCGAACCGTTTGGAAAAGCGTGCGTGATGTCCCGGTACCAGCGGGCGCCGCCGATCCCCAGAATGAGATCAGCACCCGTTTCCCGGCGCTGGCCCAGGGAGATCAGCCAGTCGTAACCCACCAGCCGCGTGGTGGCGTTCATCTGCTCGGTTTCCCCACTGCTGGCCACTATCTGTGGCCTGCCCTGGTTGAACTTGCCAAATTCGATCCGCAGGCGGCCTTCCACCGGATTGCCCACCCGGAAATAGAAGGGAATCGCCACTTTCCACCCATTGTCGTAGAGCTTGCCAGCGGTATCTGACGGGTTGGTGGCGTACAGGTTCAGGCCAAAATGCCCGCCCAGATCCTGGGCCCAAAGGCCCGTACCCAACAACATGAACACCAGCATCTTTCGCATTGGAGCTCCCGTCTCGATCCTCCATTTCACTCCCGATGGGCATCCGTGTCGAGCCAGGGCGGTGCCGGTAGGATGGAACCAGCATGATCCCACTCGAATCCGATCTCTCCCCGTACCGCCACCTGCATGGCGCCAAAGGCTCCCTGCACTCAGTGGCTGGCCCTTGTTTTGTGTGCGAAGGCCGCATCCTGGTGGAATCGGCCCTGGCCGCGGCCCGAGAAGGCAAGCTGACCGTCCTCTCCGTGCTGACCTATAGGAACGCCGCCGCGAGCCTTGGCCCCCTTCCGGAAGGCACCGTCCTGCTCACCCTGGAAGAGCCCGAACTGCACGAGTTGGTTGGCTTCCCCTTTCATCGTGGGGTGCTGTGCGCGGTGACGACCCCGCCAGAGCCGCCGGAAGCCGACCTCCTAAGTGCCCGCCGGATTGTCGTGCTGCCCCATGTCGACAACGTGGACAACCTCGGGTTGATCTTGCGCAGTGCCGCTGCCCTGGGCCTTGACGGGGTACTGGCAGGGCGCGGTCCGGCCGTGTTCGAACGGCGCACGGTGCGGGTCTCCATGGGCGCAGCATGGGCGCTGCCCGTGTGGCAACGGGAGGACCCTTGGCCCCTGCTGGAGGCGTGGTGTCAGGGCGGGGGCGAGGTGATCGGCGCGGCATTCACGCCAAGCGCCCTGGACGCACGCGCCTGGCTGCCCGCTGACCGCACAGCGCTGGTGCTCGGGCCCGAAGGGCATGGTCTTGATCCAATTTGGCTAGCCCACTGCCACCGTCATGTGGCCATCCCCATGGCGCGCCAGGTGGATTCCCTCAATGTGGCTGCAGCCGGGGCGATTCTGATGTTCCGCATGATGGAGGGCTGAGCATTCAGTGCTAGCCTTTTGGCAACCATCCTGAATACGGAGAAAACCATGGCCAAATACCGCATCGCATGGCTGCCGGGTGACGGCGTCGGAGTGGAAGTCATGGAGGCCACGCGCATCTGCCTTGATGCCCTCCATTTCGACGCGGAGTATCCTCACGGCGATATCGGCTGGGAATTCTGGTGCACCGAAGGCGAATCCTTCCCCCAGCGCACCATCGATCTTCTGAAGAACTGCGATGCGTCGATGTTCGGCGCCATCACCTCTAAGCCAGTGAAGGACGCCGAAAAAGAGCTTATCCCGGAACTGCAAGGCAAAGGTTTGGTGTACCGCAGCCCCATCGTACGCATGCGCCAGATGTTCGATCTCTTTACCTGCCTGCGGCCCTGCAAGGCCTACCCGGGCAATCCTCTGAACTACAAAGAGGGCATCGATATGGTGGTGTTCCGGGAGAACACCGAGGATTTGTATGCCGGGGTGGAATTCACGCCAGTGCCCGACGAAATCAAGGAAGTGCTGAAGAAACACAGCAAGCCCTTCGCCCATTTCGCCGACATCCCCGGCGACGAATTTGCGATCACCTGCAAGATCAACACGCAGAAAGGCTGCGACCGCATCATTCGGGCCGCCTTTGAATACGCCAAGAAGTTCGGCTATCCCAAGGTCACGATCATCCACAAGGCCAACGTGGTGCGTGCCACGGAAGGCATGTTCCTGGAAACCGGCAAGCGCATCGCCCAGGAATATCCAGGCATCCAGGTGGATGATGCCAACGTGGACGCCATCACCATGTGGATGCTGAAGAACCCGAAGAACTACGGCGTGATGGTGGCCACCAACCTGTTCGGCGACATCATCAGCGATCTCGCGGCGCAGATGGTGGGCGGCCTGGGCTTTGGTTGCAGCGGCAACATCGGTGAAAAACTGGCCGTGTTCGAGCCCAGCCACGGCAGTGCGCCCAAGTATGCGGGCCAGTACAAGGTGAACCCCATTGCCACGATCCTCGCCGCCAAGATGATGCTCGATTGGCTGGGCGAAACCGAAAAGGGTGAGCGGCTGGAAAAGGCCGTGGCCCAAGTCATCGCCGAGGGCAAGGTGCGCACCTACGACATGGGTGGCAGCGCGACCACCCTGGAGATGGGCGAGGCCATTGCGAAGCTGCTATAAACGCACACCGCTTTTGGAAAAGCCCATGACCGCAATCCTTCTCCACGAAGTTGGCCCCCGCGATGGCCTCCAGGCCGAAGCCAGGGTGGTTCCCACCGAAACCAAGCTTGAATGGCTGAGAATCCTGGCCAATTCCGGCCTGGACATGGTGCAGGTAGGCTCCTTCGTGCGGGGCGACAAAATGCCCCAGATGGCCGATACGGATGAGCTCTTCCGCATCCTTTCTGTGGAGCCTCATACGGCCGTATTGTCCGGCCTCGTGCTCAATGAAAAAGGCCTGGAACGCGGCTTGGCGTGCGGAGTTGAGCTGTTCTGTCTGGGCGTGAGCGCCAGCGATACCCATAGCAAAAAAAACACCGGGATGGGTACGGCAGAAGCCCAAGCCCGCATCATCGCCACGGCCCAAGAAGCCGTAAAGGCAGGTAAGGCCGTGCAGGTTTCAGTGCAAAGTGCCTTCGGATGCGGCTTCGAAGGACGTATTTCGGAATCCCGCGTGTTGGAAATCGTGCGGGCCTATCTAGATGCCGGGCTCACCAACATCAGCTTGGCCGACACTGCCGGTCACGCCTACCCAGCTCAGGTAAAGCGCCTCTTTAGCGCCATTCTCGCGTGGGAGCCCACGGCCCGCTACACGGCGCACTTCCACGATACCTATGGCCTGGGCATGGCCAACACCTATGCCGCCTGGGAAGCAGGCGCCCGGTGCTTTGAGACCTCCTTCGCAGGCCTCGGCGGTTGTCCTTTCACCAAGGTGGCGGCCGGCAATGTGGCCACCGAGGATCTGGTTCATGGCCTGCACCGGGAAGGCCTTCGGCCGGACGTTAACCTCGCATCCCTCGTTGATATAGCCCAAGCAGTCGCCCGCTTCTTCGGACGAGAAATGCCCGGGCGGGTGCATCATGCCGGAATCCTCGGATACTGAACCCGAGCCGAAGGACTTCCGATGCCCCCAACTCCCGATGCACCCCGTCCTGCGTGGCTTGCCTATGCTCGCTTCCTGGCCCTGTTCACCATCGGCTACAACCTGGTGGAAGGTCTGGTTTCCATGGGCTTTGGGGTGATGGACGACTCCGTGGCCCTGTTCGGGTTCGGTGCGGATAGCTTCATTGAAGTGGGATCGGCCCTAATCGTGCTCTGGCGCCTGCGCGAAAGCAGTGGGTGCGCCACCACGGCCCTCCAGCGGGAACGGCGCGCCGCCCTCAGCATCGGCGTGTTGTTTGGATTGCTGGCCATTGGCATCGCCCTGGGTTCCATCTTGCAGATGGTTTCCCACCACCACCCCGATACCACCCTTCCCGGGCTCATGGTCTCCTCGGCCAGCCTGGCCTTCATGGTCTGGCTCTGGCAAGCCAAACGCCGCGCTGCGAAAGCCTTGGATAGCCGTACCCTGGAAGGAGACGCGGCCTGCAGCCTGGCCTGCATTCAGCTCTCCCTGGTGCTCTTCACCGGCAGCCTGCTCTATTTGGTGGTGCCCAGCCTGTGGTGGGTGGATTCAGCCGCAGCCCTAATCCTTGCCCTTTTCATCGGGCGGGAAGGCGTCACGGGTATCCGGGCCGCCCGCAAACCCGATTTTACGGGCGGGTGCGGCTGCCATTAATGGTGAAGGACCACCAACGACTGTAGGGCCTTCCGAAGTGCCTCCTCCTGGAGGGGAGCTTCGAGCCTCACATGGGGGCCTTCTAGGCGCGGACCGCCGACCTGAACCCAACGACAGCGACGGCGGGCCAAGTCAGCCTCCCGCCACACCGCAAGGATGCTCGGTTCCCGCAGCCAGAGGAGGATGCTCGGGTAGGGCCCCTCCCGTGGAGGCATCATGCCCCAGGATTCCACCTGGGCACCCCACCGTTGCAGCCAGCCCTGGATACGCTGAAAGTCTTCCCCATCCTCCAGGCCCAGCGCCATGGTCCAGCCGCGAAGAAAGGAGTTCGGATCACTTTCCCGCCGAGCCTCGAGCCAGCCCAACTCAGCGCCTGTCGATGCCTGGGTGCGATGGACCCGGTAATGGATGCCATCCGTACCCAGCATGCGTTCCTCGAGGCGCTTGGCCCATTGGGCCCCAAAGAGCCCCTGCATGAGGGGCGAGTCTTCCTTGGTGTGCCAGGTAGCCCCGGGCACGAGTGACCGCCAGGCCTCGACCTCCGCTTGCAAGTGCTTGATGCGGAACTGCAGATCGTACGTCAACACCCAGAACCAGGAGGCGGCCAGGGAAATGGCCATGAGGATCATACCGATGCCGGAGATCCGGAGCTGGAAACCAAACCCCAACCGAAGCACCACCTCCACACCTGCGGGCGCCATGGTAATCAAAAGACCGGCCAGTAGGCGTTTCCCAAAGGGGTCCTTGGCGCGATGGGCCTTTACCATGGCCACAAGGGTCAACCCGAATCCGGTGAAATACACAGCACCGGTGAGCAGGTGCAGGGCCAACGCCAGATCGCCACTCAGGGGCAGGAAAATGCAGCGCAGAAAGTTCGGCAACAACCCCAGGGTCATCCCCAGAACCAGACGGCGCGGGTAAAAGGCAGGAAACACGATCACCAGAGCCCGCATCATCGCCAAGTACCCCAGGGAGGCCAATCCACTCTGCAGCCGATCGGCCGTGCCGATGGAAACGATGGCAGCAGCATCCAGAATGCCCGTGGCATGTCGCAGGGAGATCAACAGGCAGGACAACCCCAGCCACAACATCATCCGATCCCGGCGGTGGAGGCCGTCGGTGGCAAAGGCCGCCGCCAAGGCCAGCAGACCTCCAGCCTGGAGGGCGTCGAGGGTGAGCCAGGGCAAAGGAGTCATGGGCCAACTAAGGAGAAAGGGCTGCAGAGATTTAACGGCCATTGCACCCAACAACCTGAAGTTTGGTGTTGGGCCGCTTCAGGTGGGATCATGGGGGTCCAGCATCCCGGCGCCCTGGGATGGGAGTTTTCCCCCGGGCCGCGCATCCAGGATCTGCACCCAAGGAGAACCCATGGCTTCCTTCGACCTCATCGTGATCGGCAGCGGCCCCGGCGGCTACATCGGCGCCATCCGCGGCGCTCAACTCGGCCTGAATGTCGCCATTGTCGAAAAAGACCCTGCGGGTTTGGGGGGCACCTGCCTGCGCCGGGGCTGCATCCCCGCCAAGACCTGGCTGGAAAGCGCCCACCGTTTCGAACAGATGCACAGCCTGAAGGAATATGGCATCGCGGGCGTGGATGTCAGCGCCCTGAAGGCCGACCTGGCCACCATCGTGGCCCGCAAGAACAAGATCGTGTTTAAGAATGGCAAGGGCATCGAGTTCCTCATGAAAAAGAACAAGGTCACCGTGCTGAAGGGCACGGGCAAGCTCCTGGGCGGTGGCAGGGTGGACGTGGACGGTGAGATCCATGAGGCCAAAAAGATCATCTTGGCCACTGGGAGTGTACCCAAGGCCCTGCCCGGCCTGGAAACCGACGGCGTGCGCGTGCTCAACAGCGATCACATCCTGGATCTTCAGGAAGTGCCGCAACACTTGGTCATTCTGGGCGCGGGGGCCATCGGTGTGGAGTTCGCCTCCGTGTTCGCACGGCTGGGTTCCAAGGTCACTCTGGTGGAATTCATGGATCGCATCCTGCCCATCGAGGACGCCAGCGTGGGTGAAGAACTTGCCAAGCTGCTGACCAAGCTCCACAAGATGGATATCCGCGTGAAGACCAAGATCACCTCCATCGAGCGCCATGACGACAAAGTTGTCTGCCACCTTGAAGGCGACAAGGGCGGTGTGGTGGAAGGCACCCATCTGCTGGTGGCCGTGGGGCGCGGCCCCGTCACGGCCAACGTGGGCCTGGAAGCCACGGCGGCCAAGGTGGATCGGGGCTTCGTGGAAATCGATGCCATGATGCGCACCACCGAGCCGAACCTCTACGCCATCGGCGATATCGTGAAAACCCCCTGGCTGGCCCATGTGGCCAGTGACGAAGCCATTGTCGCCGCCGAACACGCCGCCATGGAACTGGGCAAGGATGTGCATCCCCATCCCATCAACTACGACCGTGTGCCCAGTTGCACCTATTGCGATCCCGAAGTGGGCTGCATCGGCATGACCGAGCAAAAGGCCCGGGAAGCGGGCAAGGATGTGCTGGTGGGCAGCTTCCCCTTCATGCCCCTGGCCAAGGCCAACATCGTGGGCGAGCCCTACGGTTTCATCAAGATCGTGGCTGACAAGCAGTACGGCGAAATCCTGGGCATCCACATCCTGGGGCCCAAGGCCACGGAGCTCATCAGCAGCAGCGTGGCGCTCCTGGGTGGTGAATACACCGTGGAAGAGCTGATCCACACGATGTACCCTCATCCAACGCTCAACGAGGCCTTCCCCGAAGCTGCCCGCGCCGTGTACGGCCGCGCCCTGAACATGTGAGGCACCCATGACGCCCCTCAGTCAGACTGGATTCGTGAAAGAAGGCGCCCTGCAGGGGTGGTTTGTGCGGGTGTCCCACATGGAAACACCCAAGGGGTTCCTGGTTTCCCGAGCCCGCAACGCCGCCATGGACCAGACCCTGATCCTGGACGGCATTTTCCCCGACCGGGACAAGCTGGAGGTTTTCTTTCAGACCCAGGCCCCCGTTGTGGAATGGATGGACTGACATGAACGCCCTGCGCTGCCTCCTTGTGCTCGCAACGGCGCTGACCCTTGCCCCTGCCGCCTCGGCTCAGACCCTGGGCCGGATGCTGTATTCCAACCGGGTGGGCCGCGCCATTTCGCTGAACGTCGTCGAAGCCGGGCATCCCACCCTCATGAGCCTGCAGCCGGAAACCGGAGATGCCGAAAAATTCCGGAATTTTCTGTTGGCCCATGCGGGCCAGGAAGGGGTGGCCGCCAAGGAAGCCCATCTGGTTCCAGAAAAAGCCCCCCAGGGCTGGCGGGTGAAGATCAACCGGCACGACGCGTTGTTGCAAACTCCGGAAATCACGTTCTGGCGCTACACCTCAGGGTGGGTTGTTCCGGTGCGTTTCAAGCTGTTGGGTCAGGACTGGCAGTTGATCAGTGCCGACCTGCCGGCACGCATGTTCGTGCCCTCGCCCGGCAAAGGCCGCTAGTTACTCGCATCCATAACGCTCAATCCGGTTGGTATCACCCTTCAGGAAAACCCATAGCGCCTGCTGGGTGAATCGCACCTGCCAGGGAATACCCCGGCCCTTGGGCGAAAAGGTGCTGACCAGGCGGGGCGTGCCCTCCAGTTCAATCACGCGCACCAATCCTTCCATATCCGCAAAGGCCAGATGGTTTGGTCCATGGTCTGAGGAGAGCACCGCCGCGAAATGATCGGCGATCACGGAAAGCGCGCCGGAAGCCTCCACCTGGGCCTGCACCACGCGATTGGCAGCCTGGGCATAGGCTCCGTCCCGAATCTTCGAGGCCGGCCCCTGGTCGAACAACACCCGTTGATCATCCACAAAGCAAAGGACCCGCGCCAACCGCTCCCCAGGCCAGGAAGCCAGCAAGCGGCCATCCTCCGTGGACCAAATGCCCACGCCCTTGCCCGTGGGCAGATTGGCCAGGAGCTTCGTCCCATCGGGCGAAAGATCGAACCCGCTCCATCGATCCATCCCCACCGCAATCTCCAGGCCGTCTGGTTCGAACCATACTCCGGCCTGGCGACGGAACAGCATCAACTGCCCGCGCCCCAGGGCGGCTTCTTCAAAGCCCACCACAAGGCGATCGCCCCGCCTTTGAACGCCCCGCACGGCCCCGCGTACGCTCAAGACATGCCGCAGGCCCGCCCCCGCCTCCCAGGCCAGCACCCGATGGTAGGAGGCCGCCACCCAAACCCATCCACCCTTGGTTTCAGGAAAGAGATGCAGTACCCCCTGGGGTGCGCCGAGGGGTTGTAGGGTGCCTTCCTTCGAGGTCCACAGGCCACCCTCCCGCAGTGCCAGCAACTGGCCGGCATCGGTCACCGTGAAATCGGCCAGATCACCGTCTGCCTCTGGTGCCTGCCAAAGGGTGGCGGCGGGTGCCTGACGATACACCAGGCGTCGACCCGCAGCTTTTAGATCCCGCAGCCCGACGCCAAGAACAAGGCCAAGCGCCACGCTCGAAAGGATGGGGATTGCCAGAACAAGGCCCCACCAGGCCCTACGTGAAAGCCGCATGCTACAGCTCACCCTTCAGCAATTGGGCCCTCAGTTCCGCGGGCAGGCGTTTGACTTTCTGATCTTTTTCCAGCATGGCCTTGAATCGTCCGTTCTTGAGTAGTTCCACTCCGGTGGCCTTGCCATCCCGGGCCTCTTCGAGGGCCCTGTCGGGATTCTGCGCGAAACAGAATTCGCCCATGACCCAATCGCCGAGGGTGCGTGGCATCTCCACTTTCTCTTTGGTCTTCATAAGAGCATCACCTCACCCTGTTGAGGCACCCGTATCAGCTTGGAAACAGTGGCCCGTTAGGTCAGTCCCATCTGTTGTTCCAACAGGGTAGACAGGGCATCGTCTAGCCCGTAGGGCTTCACCAGGAGCTGTGCAACTCCCACTCGGTGAGCAGCAATGACCAATGCGCGCGAAACCTCTTCAGCGGCCAGGACGATGGGTGGCAGGACCAACCCCGCTTCCTTGAGGCGTTGCACCATTTCCAGGGATTCCAACACCGGACGTTCGGTGTCCACAAACAGCACATGTACCCCCGGCGGCTGCAATTGGGCAACCACTTCATCCCACCCCACAGCCAAGAGCACCCGCGCATAGCCTTCGTCCTGGAGGTAGCTTTGCAAAAGGGAACCATGCCCCGCTGAGGAGAGGATCAGCACGGAGCGGGCCCGCTTTTTCAGGCGGAGCAAGGGCGCGGTGCGCGTGCTGCTTGCGGTTTCCACGGGCGCTGCCGGCGGAATGGCCGCCACGGCAGGCGGTGCGGATAGCGGCGGAAGCTCAGGCACCACCGGCTCGGGAACCTTGGGTGCTTCCACAACCTTGGGCGGAACAATCGGCTCAGGTGGCTTCTCTGGCTTGGCCAACCCCAGGGGTTCGTCATCCTGCACATCCACCACCGTTTTTCGGCGTGCCCGGGGCGGCACCGAGGTGGGGATGGCACCGGCGCGGTTGGCAACCATGCCTCGCAGCACGGCCGTGAAGTCCGATTTTTCAAAGCGCAGGCCCAGCGCCAAGCCCCCGGTGCCTTCCTCGGCGTAGGCTACCTTGCCATCCAGTTCCATCACCGCAGGACAGCGCGGCACCTTGTTGAGCTTGAGGATCATGAACGCGTGGCCCACGGGCACCAGCGCCATGCCGATGCCCAGTTTTTTCTGGTCCTTGATGTTCATGGCCTTTTCGACCCGAACCCGGCAACCACCCTCCGAAATATTTTCCAGAATGCCGGTGATGCCCACACCCTCAAAGAGGCTGCTAAGGCCGGTCAGGGTGGCGCCTTCCTTGGCATTCATGCGGGCCCGGGCCTGCTTCCGTCGCTCCATGAGCTCCAGGTCCTCGGGGATCTCCACCACCACGGTGCTCCCCCGGATTTCCACCAACTTGGCCGAAGCCCCAAGCCTCAGCCCCTCATGAATGAAAACGAGATCGATCTTGCTCCCCTTGTCGGCCGCAAAGGTACCCGTCACCTGAAGATTCATGGTGCCGGCTTCCTCATCCAAGGCTTGCAGGATGCCGGGGTGTTCCAGTTTGCGCCCATCCTTCACGACAAAAGGACAGCGCACCCGCTGAGCATCCTCCAGATAGGCCATCGCCAGGTCTGAGCCGCCGCCCTCGCGTTTCTCCTTTCCGAACCCGAATAAGGCCATGGACCCCGCCGATCAATTCCTTGCATCGTCCCACGTTGGCCCCTGCTTGAGAACCGGGAGTCGAGGGGGCCTCCGCGAACCTTTTTCCTGGAGGCTGCATTTCAGCTAACCTCGAATCCATGACCGAACGCCCCACGCGCTGCTTCCTTCTCGCCCGACAGGGGCCCGATGACCCAGAAGAAACCATCGCGGAGCATTTGGAGGAGTTGGCACTGCTGACCCAGGCCTGCGGCATGGAGGCCGTGGGCGCCCAAAAATTGCGGCGTCCAGTGATCGATTCCCGCACCTTTTTTGGCAAAGGGCAGATCGACCTGGTAGCCCAGGAAGCCCGCCGCCTCGATGCCACGGTTCTGATCTGTGACGATGAACTGTCAGGCAGTCAGGTGCGCAATCTGGAAAAAACCACCGGCATGACATGTCTGGACCGAACCGGGCTGATCCTGACGATTTTTGAGCATCGGGCCAAAAGTCGGGAAGCCAAGGCCCAGGTAGAACTGGCCCGCTTTGAATACGAACTGCCTCGGCTCAAGGGTGCCTGGACCCACCTGGAGCGCCAGGGCGGTGGCGTTGGCCTGCGCGGCGGCCCTGGCGAAACCCAGATCGAAGTGGATCGGCGCATGACCCGGCTGCGCATCAGTCAACTCAAGAAAGAACTCAAACATCTTGAACAAATCCGAGAAACCCAGCGGCAAGGTCGAGCCCCAGGCATCCCCCGCATCTCCCTCGTGGGCTATACCAATGCGGGGAAAACCAGCCTGTTGAAGGCGCTCACCGGGGAGGGCGAACCCCAGGACATGCTGTTTGCCACCCTGGACACCACCACCCGCAAGGCCTGGCTGGGCCACGATCCGGAAACCCACGAACCCCGCCACGTATTGGTGAGCGATACCGTGGGCTTCATCCGCAAGCTGCCCCACCAACTGGTGGCAGCCTTCCGCAGCACCCTGGGCGAGGTGCGCACCGCCGATGCGCTGCTGGTCGTGGCCGATGCGGCCAGCCCCGAGCTGGAAGAACAGCTCAAGGTCGTGGGCGCCACCTTGAGGGAGATTGGCTGCGAAGCTCAACCCAGGTTATTGATCCTGAATCAGGTGGATCGCCTGCCCCGACCTCGCCGACTGGACCTCAAGCGACAGCACCCGGGGGCGAGCATGACTTGCGCGCTGACCAAGGAAGGCCTCGACGATGTGCGCGGCTGGCTCATGGGCCTGATCCCCGGTCCCCCGAAACCCAGGGAATTGGAAGCCTGGGAATTGGCCTAAGTCTTGGGGCTTGGTGCCCCGGATTTTTCCCGCCCTTAGCCTCGTGATATCATTATTCCGTTGTATTTCAACGCCCCCGGCAGCGACCTCTGCAGGAAGCCCACCTCCCCATCAACCGCGATCTGGCGGAGGGTTTCATGGAGCGATCGAGTCGGGGCACCAGCGGGGCCGAGGCCCCAGGAGACTCCATGAACAAACTGCACTTCAACCCGACCACCGTCAGCGTCGATCTCGGCGGCACGCCCGTCAGCCTGGAAACAGGCCGTATCGCCAAGCAGGCCGCGGGTTCTGTCATCGTGCGCCAGGGCGACACCATGGTGCTGGTGGCCGTCTGCACCGCCGAGCCCCGTGAGGGCATCGACTTCTTCCCCCTCACCGTCGACTACCGTGAACCTGTGTTCGCCGCGGGCAAAATCCCCGGCGGCTGGTTCAAGCGCGAAGGCAAGCAGACCACCAAGGAAACCCTCACCAGCCGTCTCATTGACCGCCCCCTGCGCCCCCTGTTTGAAGAGGGTTACAACGGCGACACGATGATCACCTGCCAGGTCATTAGCTACGATGGCCAGCATGCGCCGGAAGTCCTGGCCATGGTGGGTGCCTCCGCAGCCCTGATCATCAGCGAAATCCCCTTCCACAATCCTGTGGGCGGTGTGCGGGTGGGTCGGGTGAATGGCGCGTTCGTGGTCAATCCCACCGCCGATCAGCGTGCCCACAGCGATCTCGATTTGCTGGTGGCCGGCACAGAGGATGCTCTGGTCATGGTGGAATGCGGCGCCCAGGAAGTGCTGGAAGCCGACATGGTGAAGGCTCTGGAGTTCGGCCAGCAACAGATCAAGACGCTGGTGAAGCTGCAGAAGGATCTCCAGGCCAAGGTCGGCAAGGCCAAGATGACCGCCGTGAAAACCGAATTGAACACCGAGATCTACCAGAAGGTTGCTGCAGCCTACGCCGAGAAGCTGTTCACCGCCCTGACCATGAAGGTCAAGATCGATAGCTACAAGGTGATCGACGCCCTGAAGAAGGAAGCCGCCAAGGAACTGGGCGGCGAGGACGGTGCCCAGAAGGCTGACGTCAAAGCCTGCTTCGATATGCTCAAGGAAACCCTGTTCCGCAACGCCATCCTTCAGCAGGGTGTGCGCCTGGACGGCCGATCCTTCGACCAGATCCGCCCCCTCAACATCGAAGTAGGCGTGCTGCCCTCTTCCCACGGTTCCTGCCTCTTCACCCGCGGTGAAACCCAGGCCCTCGTCACCACGACCCTTGGCACCGTCGAGAACGTTCAGATCATTGATGGCCTGGAAGAGGAATATAAGAAGAAGTTCTACCTGCACTACAACTTCCCCGGGTACAGCGTGGGCGAATGCAAGCCCAACCGCGGGCCTGGCCGCCGCGAAATCGGCCACGGCATGTTGGCGGAGCGTTCCCTCTTCGCGGTCATGCCCGATCCCACCCAGAACCCCTACACGGTTCGCGTGGTCTCTGATATCACAGAAAGCAACGGCTCCAGCTCCATGGCCACCATTTGCGGCGGCACGTTGGCTCTGATGGACGCCGGCATCAAGCTCAAGGCCCCCGTGGCTGGTGTGGCCATGGGCCTCGTTTCCGATGGCGAAAAGTTTGTGGTTCTCACGGACATCGCCGGGCAGGAAGATCACTACGGCGACATGGACTTCAAGGTCGCAGGCACCACCACGGGCATCACCGCCCTGCAGATGGACATCAAGATCGGTGGCATCACCACGGAGATCCTCACCAAGGCTCTGGATCAGGCCAAGAAGGGTCGCCTCGAACTGCTGGCCGCCATGGGACAGGTGCTGGAATCTCCCCGGGATTCCTTCGCCGCCAACGCCCCCCAGATGCATAGCATCCAGTTGCCCAAGGAAAAGATCCGCGACGTCATCGGCAAGGGCGGCGCCACGATCCGCAACATCATCGAAGTTTCCGGGTGCTCCGTGAACATCGACGACGACGGCATCTGCCAGGTCGCCGGTGCCACCCAGGAAAAACTGCAGGTCGCCCTCAAGATGATCAGCGACCTGACCCAGAGCGCCGAAGTGGGCGCCACCTACCTGGGCAAGGTGGCCAAGGTCACCGAGTTCGGCGCCTTTGTGACCATTCTCCCCGGCGTGGACGGCCTGCTCCACGTAAGCGAAATGGCTCCCTATCGCGTCAAGTCCCCCGCCGACGAAGTGAGCGAAGGCCAGGAAATCATGGTCAAGTGCATCGGCGTGGATGAGCGCGGCAAGATCAAGCTCAGCCGCAAGGCTTTGATGCCCGCCGTTGAAGGCCAGGAGGGCGAAGCCGCCCCCGTCACCGAAGGTGAAGCCAGCACCGAGGAGCGTCCCCGGCGCCCCCGCGGGCCCCGTCGCTAGCCCGTAACAAATTCAGGCCAACAAAAAAGGAGCCCACGGTGGGCTCCTTTTTTGTTGGGGTCATTCAGAAGCGGCGGGTGGGGCGCTGGCCACACGATCGATGATCATGTAGATCGCCACCGTCACCGCAATGGCAACGGCCACATAGGCAAACCAGGGACGGCCGACCCGAATCAACCGGTGCAGCCAATGGAACCGCCGACGTTGCGGCGAGAACCTTACTCCAGCGGCCTGGCAGGTCCGGCAAATGTACTCCCCATAGCGGTTTCGATGGCAATCCTGGCGGGGCACAGACGCGCCGCAGCCCGCGCAATCTTTTAGAACATGGGAAGGGTTGGTGCCGGGCGGAGCCTGATCCATACCTGCGCGCCTCGAGATGGTTGATCGTTGACCTAATTCAGTGAAGGTTCTGAGATGAGCCTAAGTCCCACCTCCAGAGGCGTCAATCGTCTTGCCTACGGCCCTAGAAAAAACGAGCCCGCGCTGCGGCGGGCTCGTTCCAAAAACGCTTGGTTGGATCGGTCTAGATGTCCTCGCCATCCACTTCGCTCATGCCCTGAAGTTCTTCAACGTGGGCAGCCATGCGGCTGTATTCATCGTCAAAGTCTTCGGGCCCGATGCTATCCAGATCCGAGGCTTCGGGGTACTGACCCTCCTCGATTTCGAGATTGCGGTAGATGGGCATGCCGGTGCCGGCGGGAATCAGGCGGCCCAGAATGACGTTTTCCTTGAGACCGCGCAGATAATCCACACGGCCTTCCAGGGCGGCTTCGGTGAGCACGCGGGTGGTTTCCTGGAAGCTGGCCGCCGAGATGAAGCTCTCGGAGGTCAACGCAGCCTTGGTGATACCCAGCAGCTGGGGTTCGCAGGAAGCCGGCTGGCCATCCTTCTGCATGGTGGCTTCGTTGATTTCCTTGAACCGGTGCTTGTCGACCTTTTCTTCCACGATCATGGGCGTATCGCCCACATCCGTGATCAGGACCCAACGCATCATCTGGCGGATGATCACTTCGATGTGCTTGTCGTTGATCGTCACACCCTGAGCGCGGTAAACCTCCTGCACCTCGTTGACGAGGAAGGCCTGAAGGGCTTTTTCACCCTGGACCTTGAGCAGATCGTGGGGACTGACAGCGCCTTCGGTGAGCTTTTCGCCCGCCATGACTTCGTCACCGTCCTGCACCTGGATGTGCTTGCCGCGCGGGATGAGGTATTCGCCCTTCTCGCTGGTTTCCAGGTTCTCAACGATAACTTTCTGCTGGCCACGAACACGGTTGGCGTACTTCACGATGCCCGTCACTTCGCTGATGATGGCGGGATCCTTGGGACGACGGCCTTCGAAGAGCTCCGTCACGCGGGGCAGACCGCCCGTGATATCGGAAGTCTTGGCCTGCTGCCGGGGCGTCTTGGCAAGCACATCGCCGGGCTGCAGTTCCTGACCATCTTCGATCTCCACATAGGCGCCGGTGGGAATGTTGTAGCGCTGCAGGATCTTGTGGTTCTCGCCCTTGATGTTGATGTGCGGGTGCAGCTTATCGTCGGTGGGATCAATGATCCGCTTACGGAAGCGGCCCGTGATCTGATCCTTTTCTTCCTGATAGCTGGCGTTGAGATCGAATTCCTTGAAGTCGGCGATGCCTTCCTTCTCGTTGATGAGGTAGTCGTTGTAGGGATCCCACTCGGCCAGAACCGTTTTGGGTTCAACTTCTTCCCCATCCTTGACGCGGATGATGGCGCCCGGAGCAACCTTGTAGCGCTCCCGCTCGTTGCCGTCGGTGTCCACCACCAGGATGAAACCGGAGCGGGAGAGGGCCAGCACTTCTTCCGTGGGAGCAGCACCTTCGTTGCGGATGGTGCGGACCACGGACTTGATGCCATCGAGCTTCACGCGGCCCTTGATCTGGGCTTCGTGGGTGCTCTTTTCGCTGGCCCGGGAGGCGGCGCCGCCCACGTGGAAGGTTCGCATGGTCAGCTGCGTGCCGGGTTCACCGATGGACTGGGCGGCGATGACGCCAGTGGCTTCGCCCAGATCCACGAGCTTACCCGTGGAGAGGTTGAGGCCGTAGCACTTGGCGCACACACCGCGACGGGCGTCGCAGGTAAGCACGGAACGGATCTTGACGCTGGGAATGCCGGAGGTCTCGATGGTGAAGGCCAGTTCCTCGGACATGAGGGTGCCCGCAGGAGCGATGACTTCCTTGTTGTAGGGATCGACCACATCTTCCAGCACCACACGACCGAAGATCCGGTCGCGCAGACGGGCGCGAATGGTGCCGTCACTGTTGACGATGGCCTTGACCTCAATGCCGTCCAGGGTGCCGCAATCGTCTTCGTTGATGATCACGTCCTGGGCCACATCCACCAGCTTGCGGGTGAGGTAGCCGGAATCGGCGGTCTTGAGGGCGGTATCGGCCAGACCCTTGCGGGCGCCGTGGGTCGAGGTGAAGTACTCGAGCACGTTCAGGCCTTCTTTGAAGTTGGCCTTAATGGGTGTCTCGATGATGTCGCCGCTGGGCTTGGCCATGAGGCCGCGCATACCGGCTACCTGTCGAATCTGAGTCTTGGAGCCACGGGCGCCGGAGTCGGCCATGATGTAGATGGAATTCAGATACGGATCGTTGTCGTTCCGCTTTTCCAGTTCCTTCATCATGTCGCTGGCAACCTGCTCGGCCGTCTTGCCCCACACTTCCAGGATTCGGTTATAGCGGGTGGCAGCGTCGAGTTTGCCCTCGTGGTAGTACTCGTGCTCGATGGTCTTGACCTGATCGGAAGCTTCCTTGATGAGCTTGGCCTTGGTAGGCGGCACCACCAGATCATCGATGCCCACGGACACACCGGCGCGCATGGCCCACAGGAAGCCGACTTCCTTCATGGCATCCAACATCTGGATGGTCACTTCAGGGCCATTCATCTTGTAGGCGCGGTTCACCAGGGACAGCAAGCCGTCCTTCTTGAGCAGGCCGTTGATGAAAGGCAGCGCATCGGGCATGGCACGGTTGAAGATCACGCGACCCACGGTGGTGGTGAGCAGTTCGTCCTTGGCGATGCGACTGGGGCATTCGAAGATCTCCTGCTCGGAGTGCTTCTTGGGATCCAGCTTATGCCAGGCTTCGGAATCAACCACTTCGCCGTTGTAGCGAACCCGGATGATGGCGTGGGTATCCACCACCTTGGCTTCGTGAGCGGCAATCACCGAATCCATGTTGGGGAAGGTCATGCCTTCGCCGCGACGGTCGGCGCGTTTCTTGGTGAGGTAGTAGCCACCGAGCACGATGTCCTGACTGGGCACCACGTTGGGCTTGCCGTTGGAGGGGTTGATGATGTTCTGGGTGGACATCATCAGCACCTTGGCTTCGATCTGTGCCATGGGACTGAGGGGCACGTGCACGGCCATCTGATCGCCGTCGAAGTCCGCGTTGAAGGCGGTGCAGACGAGGGGGTGCAGGCGAATGGCCTTGCCTTCCACAAGCACGGGCTGGAAGGCCTGGATGCCCAGGCGATGCAGCGTGGGGGCGCGGTTGAGCAGCACGGGGTGGTTCTGGATCACTTCATCCAGCACGTCCCAGACTTCCGGCACACCCTGCTCGACCATTTCCTTGGCCTGGCGGATGGTGGCCGCGTGGCCCTTGTGCTCAAGGCGGTTGAAGATGAAGGGTTTGAATAGTTCCAGCGCCATCTTCTTGGGCAGGCCGCACTGGTGCAGCTTGAGATCAGGACCCACCACGATGACGGAACGGCCCGAGTAGTCCACGCGCTTGCCGAGCAGGTTCTGACGGAACCGGCCCTGCTTGCCCTTGAGGGCATCGCTGAGGGACTTGAGAGGACGGTTGCTGACGCCACGCAAGAGGCGACCGCGCTTGCCGTTCTCGAAGAGAGCATCCACGGCTTCCTGCAGCATGCGCTTTTCGTTGCGCACGATGACTTCGGGGGCGCGCAGTTCCAGCAGCTTCTTCAACCGGTTGTTCCGGTTGATGACGCGGCGATAAAGATCATTCAAATCAGATGTGGCGAAACGGCCACCGTCCAAGGGCACCAAGGGGCGAAGCTCGGGCGGCAGCACTGGCACCACATCGAGGATCATCCATTCGGGCTTGTTGGAGCTGCGCAGGAAGGCTTCCGCAACCTTGAGGCGCTTGGCCACTTTCAGGCGCTTCTGGGAGGAGGTCTCGGCCTTCATCGCCACGCGCAGTTCGATGGCCATGGCCTCGATGTCCACGCGCTTCAGAAGTTCCTTGATGGCCTCAGCACCCATCATGGCGCGGAATTTCTCGCCATATTCCATCTTGTACTCACGGTACTTGTCTTCCGCGAGGATCTCGCGTTCCTTGAGCGGCGTGTCTCCGGCATCGACCACCGCATAGGCTTCGAAGTAGAGCACCCGTTCCAGGTCCTTGAGGGGGATATCCAGCAGGTAGCCGATGCGGCTGGGTACACCCTTAAAGAACCACACGTGGCTGACCGGAGAGGCCAGTTGAATGTGGCCCATGCGCTCGCGGCGCACAGCCTTCTTGGTGACTTCCACGCCGCACTTGTCGCAGATGACGCCCTTGAACTTCTGCCGCTTGTATTTGCCGCAGAGGCATTCCCAATCGTTGACGGGGCCGAAAATACGGGCGCAGAAAAGGCCATCGCGCTCGGGCTTGAGACTACGGTAGTTGATGGTCTCAGGCTTGGTCACTTCGCCATGGGACCAGGACCGCATCACATCCGGGCTGGCCAGACTGACGCGAATGCATTCATAGGCATTGATGTTCTGCTGTTCGGGGAACATAGGGGCCTCAATAAGAAAACGAATTCACCACGGAAACACGGAGAGCACAGGAACTGCGAATTACGCCTCGATGGAGAAAACGGCGGGTTCTTCTTCCTGCTGGGGTTCCAGTTCTTCGCGGGTGAGCATGGAGACGTCGATGCAGAGGGCGTTGAGTTCCTTCTTCACGACGTTGAAGCTCTCGGGCAGTCCGGGATCCTTGATGGGCTCGCCCTTGATGATGGCCTGGTAGATCTGGGTGCGGCCGTGCATGTCATCGGACTTGTAGGTGAGGAGTTCCTGCAGCACGTGGGACGCGCCGTAGGCTTCCAGTGCCCACACTTCCATTTCGCCGAACCGCTGGCCACCGAACTGAGCTTTGCCGCCCAGGGGCTGCTGCGTGATGAGGCTGTAGGGCCCAATGCTCCGGGCGTGAATTTTGTTGTCCACCAAATGGTGTAGTTTCAGCATGTAGCTGCAGCCCACGACCACTGGCTGCTCGAAGGCTTCACCGGTGAGGCCATCAAAGAGAATGGCCTTGCCATCAGGGATCTCTAGCGTCTGCATGGTGCCCGTCGCGGAGTCATAGCGCTGAACCTTGACGTTGACGCCAGCACCCGCGGGCTTCTTCTCGTTGGCCTTGGCCAGGAAGCCCTTGATGGCCTCCACCTTGGCACCATCGAACACCGGCGTAGCGAAGGTGACGCCCAGAACCTTGCCGGCCCACCCGAGGTGGGTTTCAAGAATCTGTCCGATATTCATACGGGAAGGCACGCCCAAGGGGTTGAGCACGATGTCCACCGGGGTGCCATCGGCCAAGTAGGGCAGATCTTCCATGGGCAGGATGCGGCTGACCACACCCTTATTGCCGTGGCGGCCGGCCATCTTGTCGCCGACCTGCAGTTTGCGCTTCACGGCCACATAGCACTTGACGGTTTTGAGGACACCAGGCATCAGTTCGTCGCCCTTTTCGAGACGCTCCACGCGCTCGTTGAGGATGTCGCGCAGCACCTTGAGCTGGCTTTCGGTCTTGTCGAGAATATCCAGCACCTGGGCTTCCAGACGCTCCTTGCCCGCGGCCACCGTGATCTGACGGAAACGCTGGTAGGGAACAGCTTCGAGCATGTTCTGGGTGAGCTTCTTGCCCTTGGGCAGCAGTTCCTTGGCCTTGTCGTCGAGCAGGACTTCGGACAGTTCCTTACCCTTGAGCAAGGCCACGATCTTCTTCTTGGCTTCGGCGCGGATGATGCGCTCTTCGTCCTCGAGATCCTTGTGCCACTTGAGAATCTGATCGTGCTCGATCTGCTTGGTGCGCAGATCCTTCTCCTGGCCCTTGCGGGTGAAGACCTTGACATCCACCACGGTGCCCTCGATGCCGGGGGGCACCGTGAGGGAGGCATCCTTCACGTCGGAGGCCTTTTCGCCGAAGATGGCGCGCAGCAACTTCTCTTCGGGGCTGAGAATGGTTTCGCCCTTGGGCGTCACCTTGCCGACCAGAATGTCGCCATGGCGCACGGTGGCGCCGATGCGGATGATGCCGCTGTCATCGAGGTTCTTGAGCATTTCTTCGCGAACCTGGGGAATGTCGCGGGTGATCTCTTCCGGCCCAAGCTTGGTATCGCGGGCGTGGACTTCAAATTCTTCGATGTGGATGGTGGTGTAGAGATCTTCCTTGACGACGCGTTCGCTGATGAGGATGGCGTCTTCGAAGTTGTAACCACGCCAGGGCATGTAGGCCACGATCAGGTTGCGGCCCAGGGCCAGTTCACCCTTGTCGCAGCAGGGACCGTCGGCCAGGATCTGCCCAGCGGCCACGTACTCACCCTGCTTCACAAGTGGAACCTGGTTGTAGCAGGTGTTCTGGTTGGAACGGGCGTATTTGACCAGCGTGTAGATATCCACACCGCTCTCTTCGCCTTCGGTCTCCGGGTCATCTTCAACGCGCACCACGATGCGGTTGGCATCGACGGTTTCCACGATGCCGGAACGACGGCAAAGCACGCAGGCGCCCGAATCTCGCGCGGAGTAATACTCCATGCCCGTGCCGACGATGGGCGCTTCGGTGCGAATAAGGGGCACGGCCTGGCGCTGCATGTTGGCGCCCATGAGGGCTCGGTTGGCGTCGTCG
>JADKBC010000048.1 GCA_016715205.1 Holophaga sp. | reverse complement strand
GGCAATCGTGCAGGAGGCGGGCGAAACCAGCATGATCATGCCCGTGGCTTTGACCAGCGGCGTGGCCGGTGCAGCCGCCAGGCTCGGCGTGATCATGCCCCTGAGCGACTTGCCTGTTCTCCCGGATTTCCTGGTGTTGGATGAAGCAACCCTGGGTTTCCATAACCAGGAAGCCCTTGCTGCGACCGAAATGTGCGGAAATGGATGTGCCATCCATGGTGGGGAATGCGATCTTCATGCGAAGCCCTCCGGGGGGGAAGGTGGGCGGGGCCCATTTCATCCTCAGGCTGCCGTGCCCTAAACCTTGATCCCTTGTCTATAGTGAGCATATGTTCACTATTGGTCAACCAGGGGCTTTCAATGGGTGTCGGTTAGGGGGCGGTAGATCTAACCGGGCAGCGGTCACAGGGAAGTTCTGAGCTCTCTGTTGCGCCGGAGGCTTTGGCCGGGCAGCGTTCACAGCGCGCTGGGTCGGTCATGCAGAAGAAGCCGCCTTCGATGCGGAGCGCACAACCATCAACCAGAGCCTTGGTGACTTTACGGTGGGCGATATCCAACACTCGGCCAAAGGTTGCCCTCGAAACTCCCATGCGGGCAGCAGCTTCCTGCTGGTAGAGCGATTCCTTATGGGCGAGGCGCAAGGCTTCCAATTCCTCAACGGAAAGGGTGACCTCCTCCAAACTGGAGAGGGGAACAGCCCTGGGCTTGAAATAATTCACGCCAGGCATTTCCTCCACACGCTTGCAGCAGGGGCGACGGGCCAAGGCATCCTCCAGATTTCATTTGAACATGGCGTTTCGGCGCTGCGGCGCCGATGACCTGAATCGAAACCAAGAAATGCGTGAATCTGGTTTTTCCTGGGAAGGCCGGCCCAGGATCTGGGAGACTGAAGGCCCTCAAGGGTGCCTCTGTTGTTGGCATCTCGACCCTGTTATCTGGAGCGGCCATGAAAAACATCTTGAAGACCACCACCCTAATTGCTTCCGCCTTGCTAGGTTTTTCCGCCTGCAACAAGCACGATGAGAAGCCCTTAACCCTGGCGAATGCGCCCAAGGACGCCACCCATCAGGCCGCCATGGGTGCGGGGATGGGCGCAGGCATGGGTATGGCCAAGCCGGAAAAGAAGGAATCCCAGGTCATGGTGCCGGGTGAACTCAAGGGCAAGTGGAAGTCCATCCGCATCGCCGTGGTGGATCACGGCACCAAGAAGGAAACCATGGTGGTGGTGCCCGCGGGCGCCGATTTCCAGATTCCTGGCACAGGGCTCACCATCCGGGCCGAAAATATGCTCCCGGATTTCACCATGGGCGGGGGTGTGATCACCTCCAAATCCGAGAAGATGGAAAACCCCGCCGTGCAGGTGCGCATTTCCGAAGGCGGGCAGGAGCGCTTCCGGGGCTGGATGTTTGTGAAGTTCCCCGATACCCACGCCTTTGATCACCCCAAGTACGGACTGAAGCTCATCGAGTTCATCCCCTGATTCCATTTCGGAGCAGGCTGTGACCATGTCCACTTCCCGCAAGAAAGTCTTGACCCGGGGAATTGGTTAATCGATAATTTTGTATCGAGATGAATTTGTCGATTCATCTCATTCAACACCGGAGGCAACCATGCGAGCGGAGTCGGTTCCCGAACCTACCCTGCGACGTCTGCCTTCGTACTACCACTACCTGGTTCGGCTTCGGGAAAAGGGCCAGGAAATGATCTCCGCCGCCCAGATCGGCGAGGACCTTGGGGTTCACCACACCCAGGTCCGCAAGGATCTGGCGGTCACTGGCAGTCAGGGCAAACCCAAGGTGGGCCATCGGGTCGAAGACCTGATCGTGTCCATCGAGAACTTCCTCAACTGGAACAACGTCACCGACGCGTTCCTGGTGGGGGCAGGGCACCTTGGCACGGCCCTATTGGGCTACGCGGGTTTCGAGCGGGCCGGGGTCAAGATCGTTGCCGCCTTCGATGCCAGTGCCAAAATGGTGGGGAAGAAGATCCAGGGCGTATCGGTGCTGCCCATGGAGAAGTTTCCCGATCTGGCCAGGCGCATGCACATTGGCATCGGCATCCTCACGGTGCCCGCGGAAGTGGCCCAGGAAGTGGCCGAAATGATGGTGGGCTGCGGGGTCCAGGCCATCTGGAATTTTGCGCCCATCGTGTTGGATCTGCCGGATGAAGTAATCGTCGAAAACGTTGCCCTCTACTCAAGCATCGGTGTGCTCTCCCGCAAACTCTCGGTGCATCGTAAATCGCTCCTGGCGACGGCGACACCTCCCAATTCCTAGCCATCGTTTTCATTAGCTTTTGTGCGAAGCGATTCGCAGGCCTTCGGTCTGCCGCCGCACCATCCACAGCCCTGTCACGAGTGGGCCTTCCTCTTGAAGGTCAGGATCAGTCTTGCCCAGCGGCAAGGAGGCGAACGCATGCTCACAGCCGAACTAGAGGCCCCGCAAATCGCGCGGCAATTCACCTCGGTGCTCCGCATCCTGGAGGCCTTTCATCACGACAGCTCCAAGCTGGTGCCGATCCTTCAGGCCGTGCAGGAGGAATACCGCTACCTGCCCGAAGAAGTCATGACCTTTGTGGCCACCGCCCTGGATATCCCGCCAGCGCGGGTATTTGGTGTAGCCACCTTCTACAGCCACTTTGCCCTGGAGCCCAAGGGCAAGTACGTGGTCCGCATCTGCGATGGCACCGCCTGCCACGTGAAGGGAAGCCAGGACATCGTGGATGCCCTCACGGAGCGCCTGAAACTACCCAAGGGTAAGAAAACCACCCCCGACATGCTATTTACCCTGGAGACCGTGAGCTGCCTGGGCGCCTGTGGTCTGGCCCCCGCCGTGGTCATCAACGAGGACGTGCACGGCCAGATGGATGCCGAGCGTACCCGGGCGCTCATCGATCAGATCTGCGTGGAGGAAGGCCAATGACCACTTCAACCGCCTTGCTGGAAATGAACCTCGAGAACACCACCCAGGATTACCTGGCTTCGGAAAAGACCTTTGCGCGCCGGGTGGTGATCTGCGCGGGCACTGGCTGCATGGCCAACGGCGCCCTGAAGGTGTTCAACGCGCTGCACGCTCAGGCCCAGGCCCTGGGTATTTCCCTGGAAATCGAACTGGACTACGAGGACACAAAGCACAAGGACGGCCTTCTCACCAAGAGCGGCTGTCAGGGGTTCTGCCAGATGGGGCCACTGCTCTGCATCGAGCCCGATGGCATCCTCTACTGCTCCGTGAAACCCGCCGATGTGGCCGAAATCCTGGAGACCACCTTTCAGAACGGCCAGCTGGTGGAACGCCTGCTCTATAAAGTTCCCGCCTCGGGCCAAGTCTGCACCGGGCACGGCGATATCCCCTTTTACGCGCAGCAGCATCGCACGGTGCTCAAGGCCTGCGGCAGCCTGGATCCTGAGAACCTGCGCGAGTACATCGCCCGGGGCGGCTACTTTGCAGCCCGCAAGGCGATGACCACCATGACCGATCAGCAGGTGTGCCAGGAAATCCTGGATGCGGGCCTGCGGGGCCGTGGCGGGGGTGGCTTTCCCACGGGGCGGAAGTGGGAGCTCACACGCGTGCAGCCGAAGGGCAAGAAGTATGTGGTGTGCAATGGTGATGAGGGCGACCCCGGCGCCTTCATGGATCGCTCCGTGATGGAGGGCAATCCCCACGCTGTGCTCGAAGGCATGATGATCTGTGCCAAGGCCATTGGTGCGGATGAAGGCTATGTGTACGTCCGGGCTGAATATCCCCTGGCGGTGGCGCGCGTCCGCAAGGCCGTGAAGGATGCGGAAGCCGTCGGTATTCTGGGCGATAACATCTTCGGCAGCGGCCACAGCTTTCGGGTGCAGGTCATGGAAGGTGCCGGTGCCTTTGTGTGCGGTGAAGAAACCGCGCTGCTGGCCTCCATCGAAGGCAAGCGCGGCATGCCCATGCCCAAGCCCCCGTTCCCCGCAGAATCAGGCCTGAAGGGCAAACCCACGGTCATCAACAACGTGGAAACCCTGGCCTCGGTGCCTCTCATTCTCACCAACGGTGCTGCCTGGTATCGCGCCATGGGCACGGAGAAAAGCCCCGGCACCAAGACCTTTGCACTCACGGGCCATGTGGCGAACACCGGCCTCATCGAAGTGCCCTTTGGCGCCACCCTGCGCAAGATCGTGTTCGACATTGGCGGCGGCGTGACCAAGAAGGGCGGCGCCATCGATAACGATGCCTTCAAGGCCGTGCAGATCGGTGGCCCCAGCGGTGGTTGCCTCACCCGCGAACACCTCGATCTGCCCATGGATTTTGATAGCCTCACCAGCATTGGCGCCATGGTGGGTTCTGGCGGATTGGTGGTCATGAACCAGGAAACCTGCATGGTGCAGGTGGCCAAGTTCTTCATGCAGTTCACCCAGAACGAGAGCTGCGGTAAATGTGTGCCCTGCCGCGAAGGCACGAAGCAGATGTTGGCCCTACTCGATGACATCACCGAGGGTCGGGCCACAAACGAAACCCTGCCCCTGCTCGAGCAGCTGGCCCGGAACGTGAAGATCGGCTCCCTGTGCGGGTTGGGCAAGACCGCTCCGAATCCAGTGCTTTCCACCCTGAAGAATTTCCGCGAAGAAGTTGAAGCCCACGTCCATCGCAAGGTCTGCCCTAGCCGGGTCTGTAAGAGCCTGATGACGCCCGAGATCGATGCGGCGTTGTGCAAAGGTTGCACCCTCTGCGCGAAAAAGTGCCCTGTGGGGGCCATTCAGGGCGAACGCAAAGTCGCCCACACCATCGATGGATTCACCTGCATCCGCTGCGGCGCCTGCGTGGACGCCTGCAAGTTCAACGCGATCTCCGGCATTTGAGGATATGTCCATGACCAACGAGAAGAGTTTGACCATCGATGGCTTCCGGGTTGGGATCGACGGCGCCAAGAACCTGTTGGAAGTGATCCGGAAGGCGCACATTGAGCTGCCCACCTTCTGCTACCACTCCGAGCTTTCCGTGTACGGCGCGTGCCGCCTGTGCATGGTGGAGGTGGAGGGCCGCGGCCTGGTCACCGCCTGTACCACCACGCCAGAAGCGGGCATGAAGGTGAAAACGCAGACCAGCGAAGTGCGCGAACTGCGCAAGATGAACATTGAACTGCTGCTGGCCAGCGGCAACCACGACTGTCCCACCTGCGGCAAGAGCGGTTCCTGCAAGCTCCAATCCCTGGCCGAGCGACTGGGCGTGGACAAGGTTCGCTTCAAGGCACCCGTGGAACAGAAGCCCCTGGATCTCACCAGCCCCAGCCTGGTGCGTGATCCCAACAAGTGTGTGCTCTGCGGTGACTGCGTGCGGTTCTGCTCCGAGATCCAGGGCATTGGCGTGCTGGATTTCACCCATCGGGGCTCCCAATCCACCGTGGCGCCTGCCTTCAACAAAGGGCTGGCCGAAGTGGATTGCGTGGCCTGCGGGCAATGCGCAGCGGTGTGCCCCGTGGGGGCCATCCTGGTGAAAACCGAAGTGGAGCGCGCCTATGCAGCCATCCAGGACCCCAAGAAAACTGTGATCGTGCAGGTGGCTCCTGCCGTGCGGGCCGCCATCGGTGAGACTTTCAATGCTGTCAATGACACCTTCACCATGGGACGCATCGTGTCTGCCCTCCGGCGCCTGGGCTTTGACAAGGTCTACGACACCTCCTTCAGCGCCGATCTCACCATCTGGGAGGAGGCCACCGAATTCGTGAACCGCAAGCAGAACGGCGGCAAGCTGCCCCTCTTCACCAGCTGCTGCCCCGCCTGGGTCAAGATGGCGGAACACGATTTCCCCGAGATCCTGGATCATCTTTCCACCTGCCGCAGCCCCCAGCAGATGTTTGGTAGCGTGGCAAAGGATGTGCTGCCCAAGGAGCTCGGCATCGCCCGGGAAGATCTGGTGGTGGTGAGCATCATGCCCTGCACGGCCAAGAAGTTCGAAGCCGCCCGGGACGAGTTCAAGACCCAGGGCAGTCCCGATGTGGATTTGGTGCTCACCACCCAGGAGCTGGCGCGCATGATCCAGGATGCGGGCATCCAGTTCCCAGAATTGCCCGTGGATAGCCTGGATCAGCCCTTTGGCACCAAGACCGGCGCGGGCGTGATCTTCGCCAATTCCGGCGGCGTCACCGAAGCTGTGATTCGCTATGCCGCAGGGCGGCTAGGCGAGGATCATCCGGTGATTGAGGAAGTGCGGGCGGAACAGAATCGCCGCGAGTTTGTGCTGCCGACGCCGGATGGTGAGATTCGCATGGCGGTGGTGCATGGCCTGGCCAAAGCCAAAGAGTTGGTGCAGGAGATCAAAGCGGGTACCAGTCAGGTGGAGTTCATCGAGGTCATGGCCTGCCCGGGTGGCTGCATCGGTGGTGCCGGACAGCCGGTCACCCATTCGGCCCAGACTCGTCGCCGGCGCACCCAGGTCATTCGCGATGTGGATACCACCCATGATCTGCACTGTTCCCAGCAAAACCATGTAATCAAGGAACTCTACAAGGAGCGCCTGGGTGCGCCCAACAGCCCCGAGGCCCACCGGCTGTTGCATACCCATTACCACAGCCGCAAGCGCATCGAAGGGGCTGGCATTGCGCTCTCTGAATTCACCGGGGAGGTCAAGATTCCCGTGAGCGTGTGCATCGGCACCGCCTGCCATTTGCGCGGTGCACAGGATCTGCTCAAGCGCATTCTCAAGCATGTGGATGATGCCGATTTGGTTGATCGCTTCGATATCAAGGCCACCTTCTGCATGGAGAGTTGTGATCGGGGTCCCACCGTGCGGGTGAACGGTCATGTGCTGCGGCGGGCCACTTTTGAAATGGTGCGGGATACGCTAGCATCTGCCGCCGCCGGTGCCCTGCCCGCTGTGGAGGCTTGTGATGACTGCGTCCACGCATGAAATTGTGGTTTGCATGGGCAGCGCCTGCTTCTCGCGGGGCAATGCGGGCACCGTGCCCATCATCCAGGAATTCCTCCGGGACAAAGGCCTCGAACATGCGGTGAAAGTCACAGGAACCCTCTGCCAAAATCAATGTCGGCAGGGGCCCAACCTGTGTGTCGATGGGGAATGCCTTTGCGGGGTAGAGCCCGCCACCCTGGTGGATCGCCTCGAAGAACATTTGAAATAGAAAATGAAGCCACGAGGGCACACGGGGAAAACCCCATTTCGAGTGTCTTCGTGGCAAATATGTTTGCCCGCCTCGAGGCCCAGCCATGAACTCGCAGAAGCCCATTTTTACGGAAAAGGCCCGCTGCCAGGATTGCTACAAGTGCGTGCGGGAATGCCCAGTGAAGGCCATCCAGGTGGTGGATGATAGCGCCGCGGTCATGCCGGAGCGCTGCGTCTATTGCGGCAATTGCGTGAACGTGTGCCCAGTGGGCGCCAAGAAAGTGCGGGATGATCTGGGCCGCGCGAAGCAGTTGCTCAAGCGCAAAGCCAAGGTGGTGGCCAGCCTGGCACCCTCTTTCATTTCGGAATTCCCGGGTGTGGCGCCGGGGCAGTTGATTCATGCCCTGCGGGAATTGGGATTTGCAGAGGTTTCCGAAACGGCACTGGGTGCCGAAGAGGTGACTGCAGCCTGTGCCGTGGCCCTGGAGAATGGCGGTCCGGGCGCCTACCTTTCCACCGCATGCCCCACCGTGGTGGAACTGATCCGGCGCTACCACCCCGATCAGATCCCCTCGCTCACACGTCTGGTTTCGCCGCTCCTGGCCCACTGTAAGCTGCTGCAGCGGGAATATGGCCCAGACATCGGCATTGTATTCATCGGGCCCTGCATTTCGAAAAAACTGGAAGCTGACGCCCGGCCTGAGCTCCTGGATGTGGTGCTGACCTTCGCGGATCTACACCGCTGGTTGGGGGAACGGGGCATCGACCCCGCCAGCGAACCCAGTTGCGAGGGTGATGCGTTCGTGCCGAAGGTGGCCATGGATGGCGCCCTTTACCCCGCCGACGGCGGCATGAACCGCGGCCTGGCCCATCGGCAGAACACTCAGGACGTGAAGTTCATGGCCTTCTCGGGCATCCACTATCTGCAGGAGGCCATGGCAGGCCTGCGTGGCCACGACTTCAAGCAGAAGCTCTTTCTGGAGTTGCTGGCCTGTGAGGGGGGCTGCGTCAACGGGCCCCAGACAGGCAAGACTTGCGGTACGGCGTTGAAGTGGCTGCAGGTGTTGGACTACGCGTCCGAGCCCGCGACGCCGCTCCTGGTGCCCAGTCTGGATCTTTTCTCCGAGACCCTTGCGAATCCGGTGCTGGGGACCACCCATGAGGCCCTGGATATCCTCCGTGCCTTGCGCCGCCTGGGGAAGACCCAGCCCGAGGATGAACTCAATTGCGGCGGGTGTGGCTATGACACCTGCCGCAACCTGGCGGCGGCGCTGCTGGACGGCTGGGCCGAGCCCAACATGTGCGTGTCCTACATGCGCAAACTGGCCATGAACAAGGCCAATGCACTGATCCGCTCCATGCCGGCAGGAGTGGTCATCGTGGATGAGAACCTGATGGTGGTGGAGTGCAATCGGCGCTTTGCCGAAACCCTGGGCGGAGATACGCCCATGATCTTCGATGCGAAACCGGGCATGGAGGGGGCGGACCTCGCCAAGCTTGCACCCGAGATGCGCAGCTTTTTTGCCCGGGGTCTGGAATCGGATATCGATGCCCTGCGCAAGGATGTGCGGGTGGATGACCGGGTGCTGCGGTTGACGGTATTCACCGTGGAGGTGGGTCGCATTGTCGGGGGCGTGCTGCAGGACATCACGGAGCCCGCTGTGCAGCGCGAGCAAATTCTTCTGAAGGCCCAGGAAGTCATTCGCAAAAATGTGACCACCGTGCAGCAGATCGCCTACCTCCTGGGCGAGAACGCCGCAGAGACCGAGATGATTCTCGATTCCCTGTCCTCGTCCTTCCGCATCGCGCCTTCGCCCTTGGGCGGGCCCGGGCCCGAGGAGGAGCCGCATCGTGGGCAGTAGCTCGGCTGCTTTTTTCATCGAGGTGGATCACGCCCAGGAAAAAAAGGCGGGGCAGGCGGCCTGTGGCGATGTCTTCCTTTCACAAAAGCTAGATGGCGGTGAGCGGGTGGTTTCAGTGCTGGCCGATGGTCTCGGCAGTGGCATCAAGGCCTCTGTGCTGGCGACGCTCACGGCCACCATGGCCGCACGGTACGCCGCGGAGGATGCCGATATCGCTCGGGCGGCACGCACGATTCTGGAAACGCTGCCGGTGTGCAGCGAGCGGCAGATCGCCTATTCCACCTTTACCATCGTGGACATGGATCGACGCGGCGAGACCCGCATTGTGGAATATGACAATCCACCCTTCCTCCTGATCCGGGACGGTGAGGTGCTGCCCGTGCCGCAGACAGAATTGCGGCTGCCCACGGCCTTGGGTCGGGATGCCGTCATTCGCGAAGCAAGGTTCACCGCACAGCCCGGGGATCGCATCGTGATCTGTTCGGATGGCATCACCCAGGCGGGCGTGGGGCAGCGCGCCACGCCGCTGGGGTGGGGCAGTGACGCGGAGGCCGCCTATCTGCGGAGCCTCCTCAAGGAACGGCCCACCATCTCCGCGCGGCAACTGGCCCGGGCCGTGGTCCAAAAGGCGGTGGGGCTGGATGGCCAGAAACCCAAGGACGATACGAGCTGCGGCGTGATCTATCTGCGCAAGCCACGAGAGGTGCTGGTGTTCACGGGGGCCTCCGTGAATCGCACCATGGATAGGGAACTGGCCAAGCTCGCCCTGGGTTTCACGGGTCGCAAGGTCATCTGCGGTGGCACCACCGCCGGGATATTGAGCCGCGAATTGGGGCGGCCCTTGGAAATGGATTTGCGGGAGTTGGATCCCGATGTGCCACCTGTTTCCACTCTGGAGGGTTTCGATCTCGTCACGGAAGGTGCCATTACCCTGGCCATGACGGCTCGTCTGCTAGAGGAACACGAAAATCCCGAACTGCTGAAACCCAATGCCGCCACGCGCCTGGCAGGGGTGCTGCTGGACAGCGACATCATCCACATTTTGGCGGGCACCAAGATCAACGAAGCCCTCCAGGATCCCAGCCTGCCCGAGGATCTCGATATCCGCCGCAACATCCTGCGCAGGCTGAAGGCCGTGCTCACCGAGAAATTCTTGAAGGAAGTGCGGGTCAAGTTCGTGTGATCGAATGGCAGCGAAAGATTAGCCACTAAGACACACATAGCCGCCTAGTTGCGGCCGCGAAGGGCACCAGGGTACGGGCATTCTGGCCTGGTTTCTGGAAGGGTGGAGCCGAGAAGCAGCATGCGTAGCGGCTCCGCCCCTTCAAGAACGCGTGCGGTTTGGACCGCACGCCCCGCAGAGCGGGCGGGCCTGGACGCCTTGGGTTACTGGAACGATGCCTGCAAATCCATCCTGTCGATCCTGGCAATCCTGTTCCCATTTTTTTGAATGCAACTTGATATCAAAAGCGCTTTTATTTTTCCAAATCGCAAAATTAATCATGCACGTCTTCGTGGCCGCCGCCAGGCGGCTTCGTGTGTCATTGCGGCTATTGCAATGCAGAGGTCTGCCAGCGCTCCGTTCGCCAAGCTTGCCGCTGTTCGGGGTTGAGAAACGTCCAGGCCACGATGCGGCTCTTCTTCTGGCCTTGGGCCATCTCGATGACTCTGAAATCCGACACCCGTGCCTGTTTCAAGGCACTGCGCACACTGGGCAGATTCGCTGATTTGGACACCAGGGTGGTGAACCAGAGGCAACGCGTGGGAATGGTTGTGCTTTCTTTCACCATGCGGCCGATGAAGGCGGCTTCGCCCCCTTCGCACCAAAGCTCGCGGCCCTGGCCGCCGAAATTCAGCACGGGAGGTGTGCAGGTTCCGGTGTTCTTGCCGAGCTGTTGCCACTTGCGTTGACTGCCCTCGCGGGCTTCCTGGGGCGAGGCATGGAAAGGTGGGTTGCAGAGGCAAACATCAAATTGTTCCTGGTCCTCAAGTAACCCAAGAAAGATCTTTTCGGGTGACCTCTGCAGGCGCAGTTGGATGCCATCGGCCAACCCTGAGTTGGCATCCACGATGGCCCCTGCGCACGCCAGGGCAGTGGTATCGATGTCGGAGCCCAGGAAGTGCCACCCGTATTCCCGGTGGCCGAGGATCGGGTAAATGCAATTGGCACCGGTGCCGATGTCCAGGGCGCGAACGGCGTTCCCACGAGGGATTTCGCCGCCATTAGAAGCTGCCAATAGGTCCGCCAGGTAATGCAGGTAATCCGCTCGCCCGGGAATGGGTGGACACAGATAGCCTGGGGGAATGTCCCAGGTCGAGATGCCGTAGAAATGTCGCAGAAGGGCGCGGTTGAGGGTTTTTACGGCCTTTGGGTCTGCGAAGTCGATGGACTGATCTGCATGGTCATTGATCGCGACGAAGGATGCCAATTCGGGGCAACTTCGGATGAGTTGAGAAAAGTCGTAGCGCTCCCGGTGGCGGTTGCGCGCATGCAGCCCCTGCTTTCCGGCCGCCTTGCTGCCGGTGGTGTCCGTGGGTGTTTTCAGGGCTTTCTTGGGTGGCTTGGGCAAAGGGCTACTTCCCCGTGGTCACGGCGTGTTTGGCGTCCACGCCCTGCTGGACCTTGCTGTAATCGAGCTGGCTGCCGCGGGCGCTGTGGGGAATGACATAGACCACAGCCATGGCCAAGGCCGCCAAAAGGGCTGCCACCCGATTGATACGCTCGCGGCCCTTCACCATCACCGAGATGGCCACGATCCACACCAGCCACATGATCAGGGTCTTGTTATCCGTGAGGTCATAGCCATAGGGCCAGCCGGTCCAAAGGGCACCGAAGGCGTGCTTTTGCACCAGTGGCCCCAGGATCATGCCGCCCACCGTCAGGAGCGCCAAGGTTTCCCAGGCTAGCCGCTTCAGGTTGTGAGTGTCGAACAGAGCCGCCAGCCCGGTGCGCAATCCAAAGAGCACGCCAAAGAACATGCAGATCACATGGGCGATGAGCAGCGGGGCAGGTACGGGGTCCTTGTACCGGATTCGGATTTCCTCCGTTTCAGGCAGGCGCTTCGGCCCTTCCGGTGTGGTCAGTTCCAGGTGGTATTCGAGCTTCCCGGCGGCGGGCTGTTTGGGTAGATAGGCCGCCCACTCCCGCGTGCCCTTGATGGTTTCGGCCTTGAGTTCCACCGTGGTCCAGGGCTCCTGGGTGGGGAAGCGGCGAAAGACGAGCTTGGCGCTTACACCCATGCCCAGATTGGGCACTGCTACCCGCGCATCGGTGGTGGAGGTTTCACTGCGAATCAATTTGAATCGATGGCGTTCTCCGGCGATCTCGACCTGCACTCGTTTGGGATTGGTGGGCCCCGTGATCCGCTGGTAGATGGCCGCTGACAGCATGAGCAGCAGCGCGAGGGCCCAGAGCCAGGGGTGACGGGCAGGGGAAACGTGGGGAGTTTCTGGGGTCATGATTCATCCTGAAAGGACATTGAGCTTTGAGGATAACGGCTGGAATCGGGTTAAGGGGAATTGGGAGCAACGGCAAATCCGGTGCATTCAACGGCCCCCAGATGGTTTTCACTTCCAATAAATTGACGGTGGATGGTGATTGACGGTAGAAAGAGCTTCGTTGCTGCCCTTTGATTACCCAACCCTGGGAACTGGCCTTTGCCCATGACGCATTCCGTCTGGAGCGGCCAATTTTTACGCACCTTCCATTTCGCACATGGGGTGGCCGAAATTCTTCTCTTCCTATGAACACCCCTTCGCCGCCTGCTGGCCAGACATGTTCTGGGCATTCAGCTTCCCCTTGTGTGCCTCCTCCTCGCCCTGGCCTGGTGGGGTTCGCGGTCCATGCTCCTGGCGCAGGCGCAGCGCGATGGTGAGGCCAGGTTGGGGATCGCGGTGCGGGCGCTGGATCAGCGTTTGACCAAAGTTGAACAGGCGGGTCGGACCATTTCTGCCTATTGGGCACAGGGCCGGTTTTCCTTTACGGATCTGGTGGCCTGCAGCCATTTGCTGATGCCCTGGCTGTACCACCAGGAAGAACTTCATCTTGCCAACCTTGTGGATGAACAGGGCAGATCCCTTCTCGTAATCCGCACCCAGATGGGGTGGAAAGCTCGCGAGATTCAACTCGGGGCTGATGGTGAACGTCTGCTTCGCTGGCAAGGCGTGGATGGAGATGGGTTGAAAGCTCCCTTCACCACCTTCACGAACAGCCGGACCTACGATCCGCGGAAACGAGGGTGGTACCAGGAGGCTCGCAAGCTGGTGGCCCCACGGTGGTCCACGCCGTACCGGCTGGACCCCCCAGAATCCAGGTTGGTGCTGACTTGGCTGGCGCCGTTGATCACTGTTGAAGGGAAGCTGGAGGGTGCCCTGGGCATTGACCTTCCACCCCAGGAATTCCAAGGATTTTTGGAATTCCTGCGCCCAACGCCAGGTAGCCGGATCTGGGTGGTGGATCGGGCAGGCGGCGTGGTGGCCTCGGCCCATGGACCCATGCCCGATGCTCCTATCCCTGTGGCTGGAGGAAGCGTCACCATTGCGGGCCGTCGTTGCCGCCTGTTGCAGAGTGATATTCCCGCCCATGCGGGTGCCCAGTGGCGCATGCTCCTGGCTATTCCGGAAGGGGATCTGCTGGCCACGGCGCAGGGGCGATTGCTGGCTTTCACCGCCGTGGCGTTCCTGTTGCTCATGTTGCCGATTTTCTGGTGGATGCGGGTGAGCCGGCGCGTGGCAAACCGAGTTGGGGCCTTGGCTGAAGCCGCCGAGCATCTTGGGGCTGGGGTGACCCCCGAATTCCAGGAGCAGGAGGTTGCCGAGTTCCAGACCCTGGCCCAGGCCCTGATGCGGGCGCATCTCGAGATCCAGGAGCGGATTCGGCTGCAGCAGCAACTGCTTCACAGTCAGCGGATGGAGACTCTTGGAACCCTGGCGGGTGGCATTGCCCATGATGTGAACAATCGCCTGGGCGCCATCATGGGGCAATTGTTCCTGGCCAGGGAAGCGCTTCCGGAAAGTCACCCGGCAAGCCAACGCATTGCGCAGGCAGAGGCATCAGCCAGTCGATGTGCCCAAACCACCAAGAGCCTTCTGTCCTTCAGTCGCCAGGGCCGACCGGATTTGGCTGCCTTGGAAATCAACGAATTCCTCCAGAGCAGTGCCGAGATTTTGAATCGACTGCTCGGGGGCATGGTTGAAATCCGCCTGGATCTGGGGCTTGGCCCTCTGAACATCCAGGGGGATCCTCTGCATCTTGAACAGGTCCTGATGAACCTCGCCGTGAATGCGCGTGATGCCATGCCACAGGGGGGCTCCTTATTTTTCCGGACCCGTCGGGCCGAGGACGGTTGGATCGAACTCTCCGTGCAGGACAATGGCCAGGGGATTGCTCCCGAAGTGCTTTCACACATTTTCGAACCCTTTTACACCACCAAACCTGTGGGTCAGGGAACCGGGCTGGGGCTCTCCACGGTCCTAGGTGTGGTGCAATCCCATGACGGGCGCATCGAGGTTGAAAGCAAGGTAGGGGTTGGCACGACCTTCTTGTTGAGGATTCCCCCCAGCCTCGTTGGAGATACAGCCTTCGAACCCAAGGGGCCCCAAGCGTCCGTGTCTGGCCCCCTTTCAGGGCTTCGCATCCTGGTTGTTGAAGACGAAGCCTACCTTCTGGAGACCCTTGAAGATGCTCTCGTGGGTGCCGGGGCCCAGGCGGCCGGAGCCTTGAGTGGGGAAGCCGCGTGGCAGCTGTTTCAGGAGCAAGCCTTCGATTGCATTCTCAGCGATCAGCGCATGCCAGGTTGCACGGGCGTGGAATTGCTCGACCGCATCCGCAAGGCCGGTTCCACCGTCCCCTTCATCCTGGCGAGTGGCCAAGAACTTGAATCCCAGAAAGACCTGCTGAAGGTGGATCCCAATCTGCGGCTCTTGGCCAAACCCTTTTCTATTGCGGTTCTTCGCGAGTTGATTGCTGGCCTGGGCCTTCGCTGATCCAGGGCGGTCCTTTTGCCGAATCCCGTCGAGGCATGTCGGATCCTTGTGAAAATTCATTGATCCCAGAATTGAACCGAAAGAGGGTTATCGGAATTCTTCAGGTGGGACATGCGTGCCCTCGTTTGCGGTTTGGCCCTAGCGGGTTTGCAGCTCCTGGCGACCCCCTGGTCCAGGCCAAAGGAGGACAAGGTCGCCCAACTTCTGGTCCAAGCCGCGGACCTGCAGCGTCGGGAACCTCGCAAGGGTCTGGATCTGGCACGGGAGGCTTCGGAACTGGCCAAACGGCAAGGGGATGAGGCTCGCCAGGTCGAGGCTGAATGCCTGGTGAGTGCCCTCTTGCTGGACCTGGGGCATGTCCAGGAAACGGCCATCAAGCTGGAAGGGCTCAAGGTCCAGGCAAGACAACTGAATGAACCTCGGGTGAAGGCCCTGGTGGCCAAGCTTGAAGGCCAATATCTGGAGAAGATGGGCAGTTACCAGCTGGCCCTTCAGGCTTTTGATTTGGCGTTTGCGGGCTTTCAGGCGGTGAAGGATGACCGCCGAATGGCGGAGAGCCTGATCGGATTGGGGCTCGTCTACTTCCGGTTGGAGCGGCCTGACGATGCCTCCAAGTTCTGGGAGCAGGCTCGGGAGATTTATCAGAAGCTCGGGGATGGCCCCGGGGAAGCTCGGACCCTCAACAACCTTGGGGTGCTGGCCAAGAACCGCGGGGAATTCAGCAAGGCTCTGGACTACTACCGCCGGGCAGAGACGATCCAATCCCAGGCGCGGAACACCAATGCCTTGGCCGACCTTGCCAACAACATGGCCAACCTTGCGGCCTTGATGAAGGATGCCAAAGCCGCTGTCACTTACCATCTGCGGGCCCTGGCCTTGCGGGAAACGCTGGAAGACAAAGCCCGGATCGCCGACTCCTGCTTCAATCTGGCTGAGTTGTATCTAAAGGACCAGCAACCCGCCCTGGCTCGGCCGTACCTGGAGCGCGCCACGAAGCTTGCCCAGGAAACAGCCTACCGGTCCTTGCTGATCGACCTGAAAGAGCTCGAATCAATGGCCCTGGAACAGGCAGGGGATCTCCGCGGAGCGCTGGAACACTACAAAGGTTTCCATCAAGCCCGCAAGGCCCTGACCTCCGAAGAGGTGGCCAAGAAAGCCTCGGAAATGCGGGAGCGTTTCGAAACCGACCGTCAGGCCAAGCAGATCGAATTACTGAAACGGGACCAAGCCGTGCGGCAAGCGCGCCTGCGGATGCTCCTGGGTGGCAGCTTCTCGCTGCTGGCCGTCCTGGTGCTGTTGGCAGCCCGGTACCGGTTGAAGGTGCGCACCACCCGGAAAATCGAAGCCCAAAACCACGATCTCGACGAAGCCAATCAGCGCCTGGAGCAGGCCAATGTTTTCAAGACCATGTTCCTGGCTTCCACCAGCCACGAGCTGCGGACGCCCGTGAACGCGATTCTGGGCCTCACCAGCCTCCTTCGGGAAGGCTATCTGGCCGAATCCGAACGGCGACGTTACCTGGAAACCATCAGCCACAGCGCGGACGGCCTGTTGCATCTGCTCAACGACATCCTGGATGTGGGCAAGATCGAGGCTGGGAAACTTGAAGTGGAGCAGATTCCCCTGAACCTCCGCCAGGTGATTGAGGAAGCGGTGTGGCTGCTCGCCGCCAAGGCCCAGGACAAGGGGCTGGCGTTGACCATGGACATCGACGAGTCGCTGCCACCCGTGTTGGTGGGCGATCCTGGCCGCATACGGCAAATGGCCCTCAACCTTCTTTCCAATGCGGTGAAGTTCACCCAGGAAGGGTCGATCGCGTGCGGGGCGCGGGTGATCGAGCGGCTTGAGAATCGAGTTACGGTTCGTCTCACGGTGCAGGACACAGGGCCTGGCATTCCGGCTCCGGTTCAAGCCAAGCTCTTTGCGGCCTATGCCCAGGGCGATGCCAGCACCATGCGCAAGTTTGGCGGCACAGGGTTGGGGCTCTACATTACGCGCCAGCTGGCGCACTTGATGGGCGGGGAGGTGGGCCTTGAAAGTCAGGAGGGTGCCGGATCGCTGTTCTGGGTGACCTTGACCCTGGCCATGGGCGAGGAAACCGCCCCGGTCATCGCCGTACCCGCGTCCTCCGGCCATCGAGGCTATCGGGGCCGGGTGCTGGTGGCGGATGACAACCCAGGCAACCGCATGGTTGCCGAAGCCTTCCTGCGGCAGGAGGGCCTGGACGTGGTCGGGGTCGAAAATGGCCAGATGGCCCTGGAGGCCATGGCGGGCGGGGCTTTTGACCTTGTGTTCCTGGATGGACGCATGCCTGTTCTGGATGGGCTGGCCACCGCCCAGGAAGTGCGACGACTGGAGCGGCTGGGGACCATCCGGGTAAATCGCCTCGTGGCGTTGACGGGTCAAGTTCAGCCCGGTGATCGCGAGCGCCTGCTGGCGGCTGGCTTTGATGCCTATGTGGCCAAGCCCCTGGAGCGGGACGAGTTGCGGAACGTCCTGGGGCAGTTCCTTGCCCCTGCGGAACAGCCGCAGCCCGCGAGGAAAGAGGCGATCACCGAAGGGGACGAACCCGAAACTTGGAAGGTGCTGCGCCAGGCCATGGGCGGCGATACGGCCTTCCAGGATTTCCTGCAGGGGTTCTTCCAGGATGGGGAAACACGGGTGCGGCGGTTGGGCCAAGCCCTGCTGGGAGATGATCGAAACCAACTTGTGCGGGATAGCCATGATCTGAAATCCAACGCCGCGACCTTTGGTTTCCGCACCCTCAGCAAACTCTGTTGGGAATTGGAGCAGGCTGCCCCGCAGCTATCCCCCACTGACCTGAATCGGCTTGTGTCTCAAATCGAAGTGGCCTTCCGCGAGGTGGTGGGTCGCTGGGGGCAGGTGCCCTAGTTCCGCTGCGATGGGGAAGGGAAGTGGCGCGTCAGTTGCCGAGGGTGAGCATCCGAGGCCGGGTCATGGCGTCGGGGCTCAGGAGTTCTTCCAGTTGCGCTTCGGTCAGCCAGCCTTTGCTGCGGATGATTTCCCGCACGGGAATGCCTGTTTCCAAGGCGATCTTGGCCACTTCGGTGGCGCGCTTGTAGCCCAGGGTTGGCATGACGGCGGTCACGATGCCGATGGAGTGCTCTACCAGATCCCGGCACCGGTCTTCGTTGGCGGTGATGCCAACGATGCATTTGGTGGTGAGCACGTTCACGGCGGAGCTGAGCATCTGCATGGACTGAAATAGATTGAAGGCCAGGATTGGCTCCATGACATTGAGCTGCAACTGACCAGCTTCGGCGGCAAGGGTGAGCGTCAGGTCATTGCCAATGACGTGGAAGGCTACCTGGTTGACCACCTCGGGTACCACGGGATTTACCTTGCCTGGCATGATGCTCGACCCCGGCTGCATGGGCGGCAGGTTGATCTCCTGGAATCCGCAGCGGGGTCCGCTGGAGAGCAGGCGCAGATCGTTGCACATCTTGCTGAGTTTCACGGCTGCGCGTTTCACCACACCGCTAAACATCACAAAGGCGCCCGTGTCGGGTGTGGCTTCGATGAGGTTGCCTGCCAACTGGATATCCAGGTTGGTGATGGTGCGCAGTTCCTCCACCACGAGTTGGGGATAGCGGGGGTCCGCGCAAATGCCCGTGCCAATAGCCGTGCCGCCGAGGTTGACTTCGAGAAAGAGCCGCGCCGTTTCGCGCAGGCGGTCGATGTCTTCACCGGTGGTGACTGCAAAGGCCTCGAATTCCTGGCCGAGGGTCATGGGCACCGCGTCCTGTAATTGGGTGCGGCCCATCTTGATGACATCCTTGAATTCCCCGCCTTTGGCATGCAGGGCGAGCTTTAACTTTTCTAGCGCAGAGAGCAGATTGCGGAGCATGAAGATCGTCGCGAGACGCACGGCGGTGGGGTAGACATCGTTGGTGCTCTGCCCCAGGTTCACGTGATCGTTGGGATGGCAGGCCGCGTAATCCCCGCGCTGGCGGCCCATAAGCTCCAGGGCGCGATTGGCGATCACTTCGTTGGCATTCATGTTGGTGGAGGTGCCTGCGCCGCCCTGCACCATGTCCACCAGGAAATGGCCATGCCAGTGGCCGTTGATGATTTCCTGGCTGGCTTTGTCGATGGCCCCCGCGATAGCCGGATCAAGCAATCCCAGCTTGGCATTGGTGCGGGCCGCCGCCTGCTTGACCATGGCCAGTGCCCGCAGCAGGGCTGGGAAATGGGAAAGGGGAATGCCGGTGATGGGGAAGTTCTGCATGGCCCTCAGGGTCTGCACGCCGAACAGGGCGTCGGCTGGAACGTCAGCATTGCCCAGCAGATCATGTTCGGGCCGCGTGGCGCCAGAGGCGTAGCCCTGTTCTCGGCCCGTGCGGCTGGAGCCCGCGTAGAGCAGGCGGCGGTTGATCACCAGGGCCACCCGACTGAGGAGTTCCATGGCTGCCTTGCCATGGCCTTCCAGATGTTGCAGCGAACGTGCTCGATCGAATTCCAGCACCACCGCAGGACCCAGCGTTTGCGCAGAGGTAGTGTGCTGGCTGGCGTGCAGGAAGGCGCCTTCACCCGCCGTGTCGCCGGGGCCAAGCACGATCAAACGCTCGGCGCCATCGCCCGCATCTTTCACGATCTCCACCTGGCCCTGAAGGATCAGGTAGCAAGCTCGGCGAGCCTGCCCTTGGCGGAAGAGATAGGCTCCCGCGCCAAAATCCCGGCGTTGCCCGATGGCCGCGAGGCAGGCCTGGGTTTCGTCCGAGAGTCCGCCAAACAGTTCGGAAGACCGAAGCACCAAGTTGATCTCACCCATGTCAAATCTCCGCGCCAGATCGTGCATCCTACCGGCGTTCGCAGAATCACTCTAACGAACTCATTCGATCAATTTGTCACGATAGCGTCGCGCCTTAGGGTGCCGGAAAAATCACATCGTGGATAAGGCGGCATAAAGGCATATATTGAATCGCATATCGCCGACATCGATTGGTTCAGACCGTGGAGGTGTCCATGAAAGCGTTTGGTTCCCTTTGGTTTGCCCTGGGACTGCTGGTTATTGGCGGTACCGGGTGCGCCGTGAATCGCAGCGTGGTGGCCGTGCCCACCAAACAGGTGGCGGACCCTGCCCAGGGACCGGTGGTTGTGATCACCCGGGTAGCCGATCTGCGCACCTTTGAATTGGCGCCGGATGATCCATCGGTGCCCTCCTTGAAGGATGGTGCCATCACCGACAAGGCCATTACCTCCCGGGCCTTTGGCCGCAAACGCAACGGTTACGGCATGGCGATGGGGGATGTGCTGCTGCCCGAAGGGAATAAGGTGGAGGCACTGGTCAAGGCGGGGCTCACTGCCGCCCTGCGCGAGGCTGGGTTCCGGGTGAAAGAGGTGGGGTCAGAGGCGCCGGGGGATGCCCTGACCCTGGATGTGGAAATCAAGCGTCTCTGGTGCTGGTTTGTGCCCGGCTTCTGGTACATCACCACCAACTTCAAGGCCACGCTGGATCTTAAGGGCACCGTGCTTAAAGGTGGTATCCCGCAAACCGTGGAGGTGAAGACTGACAAGGGCCACCAGGTCGTGACAGACGACGACTGGGCCAAGACTCTGGAAACGGGCGTGGAGGCGCTTTCGGGAAAGGTGAAGGAAAGCCTAAAAACACCCTGAGGCAAAAGGATTCTGCCTGTTCCGTCACATGGACTGCGAAGATGACCGGGTGGCCCGCGCGGGTAGGCTGCATCGGCCCAGAGGCAACCATGTGTCTTTCTCCTGAATTCTTCGATGGCCGGGACGCCTTGGTTCTGGCACGGGAGGCGGCAGGCGATGTCGAGCTCGAACATTTTCTCAAGCCTCGCCACGTATCCCTGGATCGGCTTCATCAAATGGGTTTGCTGAAAGATGACCGGGAGCATATCTCCACTGCCGATCTCTTTACATATCAAGTCACGGTGGAGGGTTCCCTATTCATGGTTGAGGTGAAGGATTACCAACTCATCTTCGTGCGCCGCAGGGCCGCGGCCGCCTTTGGCACTTTCTTGAACCGTGTCAAGCGAACGAAAATGGGGCCAAGGGTTGGTTTTGATTTAGTAAGGTAATAGCTTCTGTCCCTCCGCTGTTCAGCTTGAATCCCACCACCACTGGCAGACCACTTGTTCGAGGCCCTGGATACCCACGATGTTCAACACCGGTGAGCGACCCTCTGGAACCATCGGGCTTGCGGCCCGGTTGGCGGGACTCCTAATTCTTTCGACGCTGGGCTGGGCGCAGCTTCCCTTCAACCAGATGAATCCGGAACACCGTGCCCTGGCTCAGACCATTTTCCAGAAGGCCGACTTCACCTTCGAGACCCAGACTCCGCCCACTCGGGTTCGGCTGGCCGTCATGGAAAAGCTCTTCGACCGCCCCCGGCTGGCCGCGGCCATGTGGCGGCACTGCCAGTTTGTCCCGAGCCTCTTTGCCAATGAACCTCAGGGAGAAAAACTGGTCATCGATGATGCCCACGGTCTTCGTGGGAGCCTCGCGCTGGCGTATCGGCAGCCAGGGCTTCGCGTGTATCTCATCGAAGGTCGGGTGGAAACGGGGCGCATGAACAACCCCTTTCCCGTGGGCGCCAAAATGGTGGTGATCTATCGCTACTGGGAAGGCCCCAAGGGCTTCGAAAGTCACTTGCAGACCTGGACCACCCTGGATTCGGCCCTCCTGGCTTTCCTTTCCAAACCCTGGCGGAAATACATCCAGCGACGGCAGCAGGAATTCATCGCCTACATCAACTTCAACATCGCCCAGGGCGGCGCCTTCGCGGATCTTCATCCCCTGGAATTTCGCGCCCCCCTGCGTCAGGAAGGGGATCCCATCGCCATCCGTCAGTTCGACGAAGTGTTTGGGAAGTAGCACAGGGGAGCTCACATGAAACCACCCGAAAAAAAGGTCTCCCCACCCGCCTCTGCTGCCAAGGCCGCCACTAAAAAGAGCGTGGTAAAAGCTCCCACCAGGAAAGTCACAAGGAAACCCGTGGCTGGCGGTGGCGCAGAGCCCGGCTATCAGGTCTCGGCAGGTGGGCTGCTGGTGCCCGAAACCCTGGGCGTGGTGGTGACGCCCTCCAAGTTTCGCAGCGGGCTGAAATCCGCCCAGGCCGCCATCCAAGAGAGCATCGGTGAATTCACCCAGTTCATGAGCCAGGACATGGAAGTCTTCGAAATCGGCCTTTCCATCAGCTTCAACGCGGATGGGAAATTCCTCGGATTTGGCGTGGGAGGTGCCACCTCCGTTACGATCAAGATCCGGCCCAAGACGCCTTCCGTTTAGACAGTCGCTCGCCGAGGAGGCTTCTCACAGCGCTGGTGCCCCACATACCTGCACTTCTGTTCAGCACGCATGCTGCCAACCAAGCCTAGAGTGGCAGTTGGTCTCGGCTCATCACACTGGGGCCACTACCCGAGGCTTTTTCGTAGGTGCCATCCCCCCGGTTCACGTATTTCGCCAAGCCCTTGGATGCGAGCTGTGCATCACTGGGATTGTCCTTATGGAAAAATCCATCCATGCGCTTGAGGCCGGCCGGAGCGGAGATCAGGCGGCGGACTTTGGCCCCGCATGCTTCGCAAGCTACGGGGTCAGATTGGCCAGCGTAGAGCAGGACCTCGCGGATGGCGCCGCATTGTGTGCACTGGAAGTCGAAGAGGGGCATGGGGGACTCCACAGCCACGATAACAGCGGCACCGAGATGGTGAGGCGGAGGGTCCACCCATATCTAATCAGGCTGGGTTCAACGGATTCAGCCATTGGCCTTTTCCATCCTGTGCGAAACTCTTTCTAAGTTCAGCATGCACCGAGGACAGCCATGACGACACCCACAGGAAAAGCCCCGAAGAAGGCAAAGGCCAAGGCCCAGACGCCAGAAGAGCGAATGAAGGCAATGCAATACAACCAGATGATGTACGGTCCTACCGCAGGTGAATTAAGACCCGTGATAAAGAAAATTGATTTTGGTGCTGCCTATATCAAGCACCCTAAGTTTCAAAGCTTGATGACGGCTTTCAAAAATGGATCAAATTTTAACTTCACAGTTTCTGACAAAAATAGAAGCTATAATATTTCAACAGATGGTGAACATATTTTTTTTGAAGGTAAAGTTGTTTTTTATTCGAGAAGCTTGAACAAGTTTGAACGTAATCTGCTTCTTGATCGCCTTGTTATGCGGCAATTCAAGACGATTGATGCGTTTGTTCACTTGGCCTTTGCGGTGCTTAGGGCGCTTCCTGAACTTGAGAAACCTTTGTTGACCTATCGCAATAACGAATTTTTTCTCAATGGTGAAGAGTTAGGAATCGAAACACCTGAGCACGGTCCAAATCTGATGGTAGGGTCTTATAAAATAAACATCGGTAAGGTTAAATAGATTTGCTTTAAAGGTTCCTTGCTGAACCGTATGAGTAACCCGATCAGGCATGGCTTGGAGTTAAGATGGTGTTGGGATGGACCTCAACACCCTTTTTGCGATACCACTTGGACTTTAGGCTCCGTGGGAAGCGAAGTCCCTTCGGTTCTTGGTGTAGAACAAGCGGCTGGACACCCTGGTCAATTTCGAGCGGGGCGCGACGTTTCCGTTCCCTTGTCGCCGCCCATTTTTCTGGGCCACCAGGAGGGTGTAATGAATGGAAGGGAATGGTTAGGAGGGGCTTTTCGACCCATTCACGGTGTTTGTCGTAAGGGTAGTCATAACCTGTACTGCCGTACAGGACACAACTCACCGCTTCCTAAGCAGAAGACTATAGGCACAGCTGTAAACGGAGATTGTAGGTGCCAAATTTATTCGGTGATCACTGCCCATGCCCAATATATTTAACATCATCAACAATAGTGAATATTTTTGTAAATGTAACATCTGAATTAGATATATCATCATGATATAAGATATTTACTGTTGCATAAGTTAATATTTCAGATTTTGTAATGTAATCTGTTTCGGAATTTCCCGGTAAAGTCTGAAATGCGAGTGAAGTTGGAGAATTGATTGTGTATGAAATATAGGTCGTATTGTTTAGCGATACTGTTGTATTTTTGACATCTGAGACATTTACCCCAAGAGGTGGAGTAATTGTGACAGTCCCAATACCCTTCTCAGCGAGCCCCATCAGAAGTTTTAATTCAATTATACCTGGGAAATCACCATTCGGATGTGGGACTGAATTCCAATCGTCAGTGTAAGAAAATTCAAATTGTGGTGTGGACCAAACCCCTTCAATGGTGGTTGTCACGGGTTTCCCGATTTGGCCGTTAATGAGTGGAAACACATTAATGTTATAAGTGCCGCTCATTGGTCCTGTATTTCCGACAACACTAGCTGTTACAGAAGAAGGTTTGACACTGGTCCATCTGCCGTCCGAAAGGGATGGGGTAGTAATTGGATTACTAAAGTGATTACAAACTGCAAGATATTTGTCAACAGTGTATGCATCTCCCTGAATGTCTGAAGCACCCGTGAACTGAATTGTAGTATTTTGATCTATCTCAAAATTTGATTTATTTGTTATAATTGGAGTTAATGTGATAATATTATCAACCGGCCTCGGTATTGTAGTTGCGCTGAATTCAGCAGAAACTGTTCCAACATTTACTATCCATGAAAATTTTGTTAAATAATTAGATGAACACACTGCGCGGACTCGGAAATATTCATTATTATTGATCATTTTAGATGTGCTGCTGAATGGCCCTGAGTTTATGCAGATTTCTGATCCGTTTGACCCGGAAATTGATGTTGGGATATTGATCCCTGTGATCTGCACTTGACTGGATGTAGCGGTCGCACCCAAACCCACATCCGTTTCGCTGGGGATAGAAAAGGGGTTTGGAACCGAATCCGTTGCTGGTGGGGTAGGTGACCCACCACCCCCACAGCTGAAAGCGCAACAGATCAGTAGTGACGCCAAGAGTAGACGAAGAGATCTATGAATGTTCAAGCCATCCCTCCAAAAGAATTTCATAGATTGAGATTACGATGGTTAAAGCGACTTCTTTGTATTTTTTAAAACTTCGCGATTGTCTGCCCCTTCCTTTCGATGGCCGCTGCATTTATAAGACGCTTCTTTACCTTCGAGATGTTTCGATTGGGCCGGCTAATTGTGAAATTTTTGGGCTGTATTTAGCAATGGGTGAGCATCTCGCCGCTCGGGGGCAATGCCTTCTGTCGTGGGAATGTTATTGGTGGTCCCGAGCAGATTCGAACTGCTGACCTTCCCCTTAGGAGGGGGACGCTCTATCCAGCTGAGCTACGGGACCTGTGGACGTCTAGATTCTTACATGTGGGCCTGAATCAGGCCATCTTCGCCAGGAACTCGGAATAGGGACCCTGGAAGTCTTCGATCTTGCCATGGTCGAAGTTCCAGATTCGGGTAGCCACTTCGTCGATCAGATCTTCGTCGTGGGTGACCAGGAGCACGGTACCGTCGTAGTTCTGCAGGGCCGTGTTGAGGGCGATGACGGCTTCCAGATCCAGGTGGTTGGTGGGCTCGTCCAGCACCAGGATGTTGGGCTTCTGAAGCATGAGCTTGGAGAACATCAGGCGGCAGGCTTCGCCCCCTGACAGCACTTCGGTTTTCTTGGTGCCTTCTTCGCCTCGGAACAACATTTGGCCCAGCACACCACGGATTTCCTCCACCAGTGCATCAGGATCGAACTGCCGCAGCCAATCCACCAGGGTCCAGTTGTTGGGAATGCTTTCACGGAAATCCTGGGCGAAGTAGCCCACATTGGCTTCGTGGCCCCAGCGCACCTCGCCGGAGATGATGCCGCGGTCAATTTCAGTAACCTGCGGTGCATTGGCCAACAGGGCCTTCAACAGCGTGGATTTGCCCGCGCCGTTCCGCCCGATGATGGCCACTTTCTCGCCCCGGGCAATGTTGGCGGTGAAATTCTGGATGACCTCCAGGTGCTGACCGCCCACCTCGTAGCCCATGCACACATGCTCGAATTCCAGGGCATGACGGCCGCTGGGGCGTTTCTGGTCGAACTTGATGTAGGGGCGCGCGATGTTGCTGCGGGCCAGTTCACCGGGTGCGAGGCGTTCCACTTCCTTGCGCCGGCTATTCACCTGACTGGAGCGGGTGCCCGCGGCGAAGCGCTGGATGAACTCGTTGAGCTGGGCGATCTTCTTTTCGCGCTGGGAATTTTCGGATTCTAGACGGCTGCGGATCTGGGTCTTCTGCATCACCATGTCGTCGTAGCCGCCGGTGTACTGAATGATCGTGCGGTAGTCGATATCGGCGATGTGGGTGCAGACCCCGTTCAGGAAATGCCGATCATGGCTGATGACGATGACGGAGCCGGGATAGTAGTTGAGGAAATTTTCCAGCCAGTGGATGGAATCCAAATCCAAGTGGTTGGTGGGTTCGTCCAGCAGGAGTGCCTCGGGATGACCAAAAAGGGCCTGGGCCAGCAGCACGCGCATCTTCTGGCCGCCCTGCATTTCACCCATTCTGCGTTCATGGAGTTCCTCAGGGATATCCAGGCCGTCCAGCAATACGGCGGCATCGCTTTCGGCGGTGTAACCGTCTTCATCGGCCACGATGCCTTCCAATTCGGCCACCCGCATGCCGTCTTCGTCTGTCATTTCGGCTTTTTCGTAGATGGCATCCCGCTCCTGGAGCGCCTTCCAGAGGCCTTTGTTGCCCATGATCACGGTGTCGATGACGCGGAATTCGTCAAAGGCGAACTGATCCTGGCTCAGCACGCCCATCTTGCGGGGGCGTTGAATGGTGCCGGTATGGGCCTCGATTTCTCCGGTGAGGACCTTCATGAATGTGGATTTGCCGGAGCCATTGGGGCCCGTCAGGCCGTAGCGGCGCCCGGGCGGAAAGCTGGTGGTGACATCCTCGAAGAGGATCTTGGCGCCGAAGCGCATGGTCACGTTTTGAACCCCCAGCATGAAAGCCTCCAGAACCTTCCATTCTAACGGCGACTGGCGTTTTTCCCGAGGGTTGATTCGGGAAGGCTACCTTGTGCAGACCTAAGCCTCCCATCCCTTCCTGCCGAAACACAGATGCACCAGGGGCACAGGGGGCGAACCCTCAGCACCTGCCCATGCTACCCACGCAACCTCCTGCCCATGCCCATTCCGCCTCCCACCATCGGTCGCTACCAGGTTCAGCGCGTGCTGGGCCGTGGTGCCATGGGCGTGGTGTACCTGGCCCGTGACCCGCTGTTGAAACGGCAGGTGGCGGTAAAAATTGTCCATTGTCTGTCCGAGGACCGGCAGATCCTGCTGCTGCGGTTCCAGCGGGAAGCCGAAATCAGTGCCCGGTTGAATCACCCGAACATTGTGACGGTCTTTGATGTGGGCGAAGATCCCCTGGTGGGGCCCTTCATGACCATGGAGTTTGTGGATGGGGCGCTGCTCTCGCGGATGGTCAAGGATGGGCTTGATCTGGAAAGCCTGTTCCATCTGCTGATCCAGGGGGCCGCCGCCCTGCGGGCCTCGGGGGAGGCGGGCATTGCGCACCGGGATGTGAAGCCCGAAAACATGATCGTGAGCCGGGAAGGGCGTTTGAAACTGATGGATTTCGGCATCGCCCGGGGCGAGGAATCCAAGCTCACCCAGGCGGGCATGGTGTTTGGCACACCCTCCTATACCGCTCCGGAACTGCTCGTGGGCGGGGAAGCTTCTCCCGCCACGGATCGCTGGGCTTACACGGTTTCCGTGTTCGAACTGCTCACAGGAGCCTTGCCGTTTCACGGTGCCAATGTGGGAGCCACGCTCTATGCGGTGGTGCATGACGAACCGAAGCTTCCATCGGGCTATTCACCCGATTTTTTGGCGGTCTTCACCAGGGCCTTTGCGAAATTTCCCTCCCAGCGCTATCCGGATCTGGAAGCCTTTCTTCACGATCTGCTGGACGCGCTGCCCATTCCCGAGGAAGCCAAGCCTCGTCTCCATGCCTACCTGGCCGGGGATTTGCCCCTGGCTTGGACTCGGCCCTTTGTGCCACCCGCGCCCTTAATGCATGCGCCCCTCCCATTGGAACCTGCCCCCGCCCCCGAAACCGCCGCGATCCCCTGGTACGGGAAAAGGTGGGCCTGGATCTCCCTGGGCAGCCTGGGGTTGGCGGCCTCGCTTACGGTGCTGGCCGTGCTTGCACAGCGAGAACCCTGGACCCTGGAAATCGCCAGCCTGCCACCCAGTGCCGAGGTTACGGTCGATGGGCGGTACAAAGGCCAGGCACCCCTGCGCCTGCCGCTGGCCAAGGGACAATCGCACTTGGTGCGCCTGGAACGGGCCGGGTACGAACCCACCGTGCGGGAGGTGAAGCCCGGTGAATGGAGCCTCCACCTGGTCCTCAAGCGCTCGCCCTATCTCATTTCCGTGGTCACTGAACCCGCTGGTGCAGAGGTGCTGCTGAACGGCACACGGATGGGCGTCTCGCCCCTGTGGACGCTGCCCGTGCCAAGCGAGGGCGCCCAGGAACTCGCGATCCGCAAACCCGGTTACCGTGAATGGACCACCATGCTGGACCGGGAAATTCCCTTCCCGATGGTGATCCAGTTGCGGCGGGCGCCGTGATCTAGGTCAAGAAGGCCACGTCGTTGAACAGGGCTGCCGCAGCCTCCCAGCCCTCGCCCCGCGAGCCAAATCGGCCCAGCACCGGCAGACCCAGGGCCCGGGCGCGATGGGCCACCACGGCGGGCAGCTTGCCCTCCAGGGTGCTGGCATCCAGGCGCCCTTCGCCCGTGAGGACCGCGGTGCAGCCTTGGCATCGGTCCTGGAAGCCCACAGCATCAAGAATGGCTTCTGCCCCGCTCAATAATGACGCACCCAGGGCAAGCAGCTTGCCACCCAAGCCTCCCGCTGCACCGGTGTGGGGGCCCCGGGGCAGGCCCAGGGCCAGCAGGCGTTCGGTGAGCAAGGTGATTTCCTCGGGCCGGGCGCCTTTCTGAGGGCCGAAGACCCGGGCTGCGTCGCCCAGATCCGTGACCACATCACAGAAGACCTTGGTGGGTGGCAAGGCAAGGTCCGGCCAGTCTCTGCCTCCATCCACCGTGGCACTGCCGCCCAGGCCCACCCAGAGGGCGGGCGCCTGGTGAAACTCCGCCAGCAGTTGACCGAGGCCCCGGCTACTGGCGTTCAGGGGATCCAGATGATCAAGGCCCGCAAGGCCGATGACCTTGGCGCACTCCACGACAATGGTGCCGTCGGGCAAGACCAGTACCGATACCGGGCGGAGGCGGCCAAAGGGGTCGGCGGCCATGTGTTCTCGAAAAGTTCCGCCCAGGGCAAGGTGCAGGCATTCCAGAAAGCCATCGCCGCCATCCGATAGGGGCAGCAACCGATCACCGGGTTGCGCCAAATAGTGGGCCGCTTCGAGGGGCGAAAGGGTGCCTTTGAAGGCGGTGGGGGCTATGAGACGCACGTCTTGTCACCGGAATTTTCAAAAGAATTTCAGACCGGGGCGAATCCGCTCCCCGGTGGCTGAGGGGCCCATGGTCCGAGTGTCGATTTCCATTCAAAAAGGAGCAGGCAGGTGGCCGCCGATGGATCAGGATGATCAAAGGAAAAATATTAAAGAGGAATTGCCGACCTCCCGAAGAAAAAAACATCGGGACTCATCCCGTACAACCTGGCAGCACGGAGGATGTCATGGTTACGATCCTGGCCAACGTCCAGTCTCTGTCTGCCAGCCGCCAGCTGGGTATCAGCAAGATCGGACTCAATCAGGCCATCACGCGTCTCACCACCGGTCGACGCGTCAACACCGCTGCGGACGATTCCGCCAGCTTGAAGGCCGGCAACAACGCCATGGCCGACTCCCGCAAGGCCGCTGCCAAGGTCTATGCCAATCAGGCGTCCTATTTCGGGGCTCTGAATGCGGATGGTCAGGAGGCCCAGTTCACCGCTTTGGCTTACCGCATGGCTGAAATGGAAGGCGCTGGCACCACGGCCGACGCTGAATACACTGCCATGGCCGGCAACGGGAGCCTGGGCGCCAACTCCACGGCCGCCCTCACGGCCATCGCGGCCCGTCAGACCACCAATGCCGCCACCATGTCCAGTGCGCTGAGCAACGCCAATCTGAACGGCATCGAGGCTGAAACCAAGCTGGGCATCGCCGACGCCTACCTGGGCGCCGACATGGGCGCAGAGATGTCGAACCTGACCAAGTACCAGATCATGATGCAGGCTGGTACCAGCGCCCTGAACAACGCGAACCAGTCCGCTCAGACGATCGTCGGTCTCTTCCGGTAAGTCGTGGTTGGATAACTTCTGGAGGGGGCGGATTTAATCTGCCCCCTCTGGTCGTTTGAAACCGGAGAGGAGGTACACCGTGGCCAGTCAGATCACCCCTTTGGGCAGTTCGCCGCTTCTGTCGGCGGGGTCTGCCCCAGCACCAGCGGCTGCGCGTTCCGCGCCTGTCCGTAACCAGGGGGGAGGCTTGGCGAAGCCCGTGGGTCAAGAGGTTGCGGTCGCCCAGGTAAATCATCATCTCCAACAGGCGCAAACTAATCTGAAACTCCAGGTGGATCAAGGCTCGGGACGCATGGTGTTCCAGGTTGTTCAACAGGGCACGGGTGAGGTGGTGCTCCAGGTGCCCTCGGAAGAGGTTCTCGAAATGTCGCGCAGGTTGCGAGCCTTGGAGGGACAGACAAAGGCCTCCGGCGCCTTGGTGGATACGAAGGGTTAGATCGTCAAAGCGAGTCAGGCGGACTTGGTTTCCATCTGTGGCTTGGACCTCTGCGATACCAGCACCTGTGCGGCCAGCAGCAGCATGCCCAGATCCCGCAGAATGGTCCACCGCATGTCATTCAGGCGTTCAGAATCGGTTTTCACCTTTTCCTGGGTGCTGAAACAGCCGCAGTCCACCGGGTGATGGCGGGCCAAATTGATGGACAAGGCCACGATGAACGCCACCAGTAAGGCGACTATCCAAAGGGTGGCCGTGCGCACCCAGAGGCCAAGAAGAAGCAGCACGCCCACAATCAATTCCAACCAGGGCAGGAACAAGGCTGCGGGGTGAATGCCCCAGGCGGGAAAGAGTTTGTAGGCGTGGATGGCCTTGGCGAAGCCCGGCGGGTCCATCAGTTTGGGAAGGGCCGCAATTACGAAAATGGCACCCAGTGCGATCTGGCAACGCACCGTGAGCCAGGGAGACCCAAGCCAGCGCCTCATTTCATCACCACCGGCCGACCCTGGGCCTGCCAATCCGGATAGCCATCGCGGTAGATCAGGAGATGGCGGTAGCCCATTTGGAAAAGACGGGAAGCCAGCAGGTGCGAATCCTCGCAACTGCCGCCGCTGCAATAGAGCACCAGGGGCGCTTCGGGCGGGCGGTTGGCCTTGGCCTCGAATTCCACCAGCCGCTCGTCCAGGGTGCTTTCCCACACCGGCAGGCTGAAGGCGCCTTGGATATGGCCGGCCTCGAAATCCGCACTCCGCCGCGCATCCAGAAAGGCCGCGCCCTTTTGAAAGGCTGCCCAGGCTTCCGTGGACGTGATTTCTCGAACGGGCTGGGACGGGCGGGGGGAAGGAATGGTGACGGAGATTTCCGGGGCCGGACTAGACAGGTGCACTTTCGAAGGCTGAGGAACGGCTGGGGGTGCGGGCTGGGTTGAAGATGGTAGACCCGGTAGCAAAGGTGGCTCCACTTGGAGGGGCGCTACCGGCGCGGCCGCCATCGGGGCGGTTGTCCATCCCAGATGGCGCGTTGGGCCAGCCACAGCATTGGAAACCACCGCGCAAAGCCCCGCCGCGCCCAGCACGGCAAAGGATTGCCCAACAAGGGAAACAGGAAGGCGCATGGCTTCAGTGTGCGGCAGATCAGCCTGGAGATACCAGGGGTGCCCTGGAAATCTCCGGCCCTTCCAGGGCTGCCAAATTCTGTTTCCAGGCAGGCAGATCCAGACCTCGGCCGATCACCACAGCCACGCGGGGCACGGCGCTGCCATCGGGGCGCAAGGGCAGGGGCATGATTTCCAGGCGGCCGTCGGCAAGTTGGAAGGCCCAGCGGTCACTGCCGTCGTCTCGGGTTGGCCAGCCCAGGAAGGAGGCTACGCCTTTGGCGCGCAGCAGTTCGCCAGGGCCGGGAGGCCGCCGGAACAGGTTTTCCATGGCTTCGGGATCCAGGGAATGCTGCCAGGGCAAACAAAGCACACGGGCGTCGGCAAAGCCGTGGCGGGGCAGGGCAGGGCGTGATTCAGCGGGGGGCACGGGATCGCCCGCCCAAGGATCCGGGCTGTTCGGGGGGGCCTGACCTAGGCGGGTCTGGACAATGGCAGCGGCCTTGAAGGCAGCTCGCAGATCGCTTTCCCAGGCCATGGCCTGGCTGGGATCCAGATCGGCTTTGCTGACGTAGAGCACATTGGCCACGGCCACTTGGCGGTGCAGGAGATCACGTTGCTTCAGGTGCTGCAGGGGCGTCAGGCAGGACACCACGGTCAGACACCCGGCCAGGTGTAACCGACCTGCCAAGGCTTCCTCTGTACCCAGGTCCAGCAGATCGGTGGGATCCGCGAGGCCAGTGGTTTCCAGCACAATTCGCTCGGGTCGGCGTTCCGGGGGCAAATCACACCATTCCGCCAGGGTCGCCACCACATCGCCCCGCAGGCTGCAACAGGCACACCCGTTCACGAGGCTGGCGATGCCTGCCAGTTCGGGGCGTTCGGCCTCCACCAGGCTTTCGTCCACGCTCACCGAGCCAAACTCGTTGATGAGCATCGAGACCCGGCGCCCCTTGGCGAGTTCTTCCTTCAACAGCCGATTGACCACGGTGGTCTTGCCGGACCCCAAGGGGCCGGTGACCAGGAGCATTTCAACGGGGGGAATCTGAGCTTCTGCCATCCCAACATCATGCCGTTGTGGGACGCTGATGGCATGGATTGGATCGATCTCACCTACCTGACTGGAATCTCCCTGGCGGGGGCGGTGGCCCGGGCCCTTCAGCGCGGGCTGCCCGAAGGCTTGAGGTTGCGCCTTAACGCCCGACCAGCCGAGGATCTGCCGACGGATTGGATCTGGGTGCACGCCGTGAGCGTGGGCGAATTGATTCTGGCTGATGGCATCGTGCGTTGGCTGGTGGGCCAAGGGCTGCGGGTGCATGTCACCACTGGAACCCCTGCTGGAATGGGCTTGTTGACCCAGCGGCTGCCCCTCTGGGATCGCACCCGGAGGCAGGTGAGCGGCGGGGCCTTTCCCTTGGATGACCCCGAAGGTCTCAAACCCTTTTTTCGACGGCCTCCCGGCGCCTTTCTGGCCCTGGAAACCGAACTTTGGCCCAATCTGCTGCGTAAATTGGAAGGGCACGGCATCCCGCGCCTCATCGTGAATGGCCGGCTCACAGCGCGCAGCCTGACCAAGGGTGGCCCCTGGCTGCGCCGGGCGGCCTCGCGTCTTTCTCTGGTGGCGGCGCGGGACCTGGAAAGTGCAGAACGGTTCCGGGAACTCGGGGCGCCCCGGGTGGAATTGGGCGGGAACCTCAAGGCCGACCTACCGAGCCCGGCGCCCCTTCATTCGGGGTGGGAGCAGCTCCGGGCGGCCTGGCTGGCCGACCCGGTATTGGTGGCTGGAAACACCGTGGAGGGGGAAGAAACCCTGATTTTGGAACTCTGGCGCAATGCCCGGGAAGCCTTTCCTGGCCTGCGGCTGATGCTCGCGCCGCGCCAGCCTCGCCGCTTCCCCGAAGTGGGGGCGGCTTTTGCGGCAGCGGGCCTGCGATTTCATCGGGCCTCCGCGCCCTGGCCCCAGACCAGCACCTACTGGGAGGGCATGGAAGTGCTGCTGCTGGATACCTTGGGCGAGCTTCCCCTGGCCTATCGGGAAGGCACCGTAGCTCTGGTGGGCGGCGGCTGGGGCTGGCACGGGGGGCACAATCCACTGGAGCCCGTGCGCTGGGGTGTGCCGACCCTGATCGGTGAGGGCTATTCCAATTTTCAAGATCTGGTAGAGCCCTTGAAAACCACGGGGCAGGTTCAGGTGGTGGCAGGAGAAAACCTGCTGCAGGCAGTGAAAGATCATTTGGCCCAAACACCCCTTCGGCCGGGATTCTCCGGCCACGAGGTGCCCTTGCCGGAGGCGCTGCGGGGTGCCCTTGGAAAAACCTGTAATTTTCTCAAGATATTCATGCCACCTAGCCGATAATCCCTACACGCCTCTGCGGAGTAATGATGAGCCTCGCGGCAATCCCCCATGTGCTGGTGATCGATGACGATCAGGCTGTGCTCGGCATGGTCAGTGATGCGTTGGCGCACCATGGCATGGCGGTGCATCCCTTTTCCGAGGGCAAGGCGGCCATGAAGCTCCTGGAAGACCCGCTGGGGCCGCCGCTGGATCTGGTCATTTCGGATATCAACATGGAAGGCATGGATGGTTTTGATGTCATCCATCGCGTGAAATCCATCAACCCCAGCCTGCCCGTGGTGTTGATGACTGGGCAGGCTTCTCTGGAATACGCCATCCGGGCCATGCGCATGGGCGCGGCCAATCTGTTTCAGAAACCGCTCACGTTGCGGGAACTCCTCAATAACGTGTTTCGCCTGGTGGGACTCCACCGCGAACTGCGCATGGCCGAGGCCGGCCTCAAGGGTCTTGTGCGGGAATCCCGCCTATTCTCGTTCCGCAGTGATCGGGTGGATATTCCCAGCACCGTCATGCATCTCACCGATCGCTTGGTGCCCATGGGCTTTGCGTCCTCGAGCAACGTGGATGTCATTGCCATGGCCTTCCACGAGGCCCTCGTGAATGCTCTGGAACACGGCAACCTGGAGATGGATTCCAGCCTGAAGGGGGATCTGTTCGCTGCTCAGGACGCCTACTCGATTCTTCGCCATGAGCGCCTCTCCGACCCTGGCTTCGCTTCTCGCACCATCGAGGTCTATATGAACGCCTCGCCCGATTGCTACGAAGTAGTGATCAAGGATGAGGGCAAGGGCTTCAACACCAAGAAGATTTCCCGCATCAGCGACGAAACGCTCGCCAAGCAATGCGGACGGGGCTTGGCCCTCATCCACATGGTAATGGACGAAGTGACCCATAACGCCAAGGGCAACGAAATCCGCATGGTGCTCAAAAAGAAATAGGCCCCGCCGAAACGGGGCCCATTTCCGAAAAGCCGATCAATTTAGATGGCGGCTTCGATGAAGCTCTTGAGCGCGGGCTTGGCCAGGGCGCCGACTTTCTGATCCACCTTTTTGCCATCCTTGAAGAGCAGCAGGGTGGGGATTGACATGATGCCGTACTGGCCCGCCACCTGCGGGTTATCGTCCACGTTGATCTTCACGATCTTGGCTTTGCCATTCAGTTCCCCGGCAATTTCGTCCAGGAGGGGGGCGATCATTTTGCAGGGGCCGCACCAGGGGGCCCAGAAATCCACCAGGGTGACGCCCTCGGCGACGGTGCCCAGGAATTCGGCATCAGAGATGTGCTTGACGAGATCAGACATGGTTTCCTCGGGGAAATTGCCGCACCGGGCGACGGGAAGGGCTGGGATCAGGGCAGGGGAATGAGCCCGTTTTGAGAAGAGGCGCCCCATTGGGCGATGGTGAAAACGCTCATGTAGCGTTCGTTCGTTTCACGAAGGCGCTGGGCCAGGACTTCGCACAGGGCGTACAGCACCTTCATGGCAATCTGGTGGTTGGTTTCGATGAGGGTTCGCAAATCCTTGAGCGGAATGAAAAACAGATCTGCCGCTTCGTTGGCGATTGCATCGGCGGCCCGGGGCGAGAAATCGATGAGGGCCATTTCACCAAAAAAGGCGTGGGGTTCCAGTACTGCCAAGGCTTCCTCGCCCGTCGCGCTCTGCTTGGAGATGCGCACGGAACCATTCACGAGAATGAAGAGACCGTCCCCCGCGTCGCCTTCGCGGAAAATGACTTGGTCCGCGGCATAGCTTTTCACCTGCCCGATGATCAGGATCTGGGCGCGCTCCGTCTCACTCAGGTTTCTGAAGAGCGGGGAATCGGTGAGGAACGTGGTATCGATCAAAGGGCTTCCAGATGGACGGTGGCGACCACGTCAAGATCGAAGCCGCGAAGTCCAATGTACTTCTTTTCCTGTCGGCTGAGGAGGCGCATTTGTCGGACACCCAGGTGCCCTAGGATCTGGGCGCCCACGCCGACCTCCCGATCACTGGGGGCCACCACTTCGGTTTCAGGGGCCTGACGGCGCAAATAAACCAGAACCCCTCGGCCCTCCTTGGCCAGAGCCTGCATGGCTTCATTGAAGGGGGTTGAGGTGGCTGGGGCAAAGCCCAGAAGATCATCCGGCAGGCGTTCCACATGGACCCGCACCAGGGGCGGGGGGCCGGAGAGATCACCGAACACAAAGGCGAGGTGCACCGCGCCGTCTAGGGCGCTTTCGAAGCGGTGGACCACCACCTGTCCCCAGGTGGTGAGCATGGGTTCGGAACCGCAGGCCCGGATGATAGGGTCCCGGCGCAGGCGGTAGGCGGCTAGGTCGGCCACCGTAACCATCAGCAGGTTGTGGTGCTGACAATAGTCGATGAGATCCGGCACCCGAGCCATGGTGCCGTCATCCTTCATGATTTCGCAGATGACCCCAGAGGGGTGCAGACCCGCCAACCGAGCGAGATCCACGGAGGCTTCGGTCTGCCCCGTGCGTGCCAACACGCCACCGGGCCGGGCCCGCAAGGGGAACATGTGGCCTGGTTTGACGAAATCCGAGGGTTTGGCGCCTGGGGCCACCAGCGCCTGGATGGTCCGGGCCCGGTCCGGGGCTGATATCCCTGTGCTGGTGCCCTCGCGGGCCTCCACCGAGACGCAAAAGGCCGTCTCGAAGGGGCTGGTGTTGTTCTGCACCATGGGCGGGATATTGAGCCGATCCAGCAATTCACCTTCCATGGAAATGCAGATGAGCCCCCGCCCATGGGTGGCCATGAACGCAATGGCTTCGGGCGTAACATGTTCAGCGGCCATGGTGAGGTCGCCCTCGTTCTCCCGGTCCTCGTCGTCGACGACGACGACCATCCGACCGAGGCGGATGGCTTCAATGGCGGTTTCGATGGGGGCGAAGGGGGAGGGTCCAGGCATGCCTCCAGCATCGCTTAGGCCCAATTCCAGGGGAAGGCCTCCATTTTTGGTCTTTCCTTCGTGCTAATCTTTTTTGTCCAGCCCAAATCGCTTTCTGAAAAAGGGGATCTCGAATGTCGCAGGGTCTCATCCAAGGTTCCATGCGCGAAGCGCCGCTACCCGACATCATCCAGTTGGTAAGTCAGAGTGGAAAGAGCGGTTGTTTCCATGTGGTGGACGATCACAAGCGGGCCAAGATCTATTTGAAGGACGGCAAGCTCGTGCACGCGGTCACGAATGACACCGAGAGCCTTGACGCCATCTATGAAGTCGCTTTGTGGCTGGACGGCAGCTATCACTTCGAGGAAGGCACCTTCGAGATTACGCCTTCCATCACCAAGTCCAACGCTGCGGTGCTCATGGAAATGCATCGGCGCATGGACGAATGGCGCGTCATCAGCCAGAAAATCAGTTCCCTGGATCTCTATCCCTTTTCCACCCTGCTGCCGGGCGAAACGCCCCATGGCGTGAACCCCCGACAGGCCCGCATTCTGAGCCTGATCACCGGTTGGTACACGGTGGCGGAGCTGGCCATCGTGATGCAGAAGCCGGTTCTGACCATTGCCAAGGATCTCTACGACTTGGTGATGACAGGTCAGATCGTGCTCAAGGGCATGCGTTCAGGCAAGAAACCCGAACTCCCGGCGGACTTGGCCCCTGCCGTAGAAACACCCGTTGCGGCGCCGGTTCCCCAGGTGGTGGCGGCCCCCGTCAATTATCCACCCCAGGGCTTCCCGGTGGTCACCGAGCGGCTCGATCCTGAGCCCGAACCCGAACCCGAACCGGTGCCTGCGACCATTCCTGTTCCCATGGCGGAGGCGCCTAAGCCTCCCATGGGCGGCACCGTCACGGACCCCGTCAAGATCACCAAGCTGAATGCCTTTGGTCAGCGGATCGCCACCACCGCCCGGGGCGCGTTGCCGCCCCAGCACCATGACATGGTCAACGCCTTGCTGGCGGATTCCGCCCTACGGGTAAACGCCGGTGAGGGCCCCGAAGCGGTTAAGAATCTGGCCCTGTCCATTTCTCGCAGTGCCGTGGACGCGGGTTGCGATGCGGATATGGTGAAGAACCTGAATGCCCAGCTCAAGGCACTCTTTAGTAAGTAGAAAGGGAGTTGCCATGAATCTGCGTACCTGCCTCGGTTACCTCGGGGCCACCACTGCCGTGCTGCTGTTGCAGCTGGCCTGCATTGAACCCATTGGGGGCACCTCGGTCAGTGGCACCACGCTGTACGTCTTTGATGGCGCCATGGGGGATGTTCTGGCCTGGAACGATGCCAGCGTGGTCTACGACGGCACCACCCTTCCGGCACCAGACCGCACCATTTCTGGAAACTCCCTGGATCAGGTGAAGGCCCTGGGCTGGGGCGGCATGGCCATGGATCCCAGCAACAACCGACTGTTCCTGGTGACGGCCTCCGGCAAGGTGGCCCGCATTGATCGCATTCGAACCCAAAGTGGCGCCCTCACCAGCACCAACGACATTGTGCTGTTCACTCTGGGCAGCAGCAGCGAACGCCTCAGCGGCGGCGTTTTTGGTCAGGCGGCCGTGGATCCCAGTAATGGGACGCTGTACGTGACCGAAACCACGGATACGGATGCCCATATTTGGGCCGTGTCCAATCCTGGAAGTATTTCGGATGGGACAACCGTGCCCTTGATCCAGGTTCGGGCCACTTCCGGCACTGACATCAAGGCCACCGGAGTTGCCGCCTCCCAGGGGAGTGTGTACGCCTACTTTGGTGGCGGCGATAACGTGATCAACAACGGAACGTCCTATTCCGGTGGGCGCATTCGCAAGGGTTCGAGTTCCTTCACCCAGGTGGTCGTCAACAGCGATTCCGCCGTACTGGGGACCACGGGTTCCCTGGGCCTGGATTCATCCAACAGCCTGCTCTATGTATTGCGCCGAACCAGTGCAGGGGCAGTGGGGGATCCGCCGATCCTGGTCTACAAACTGGGGCGCTTCACCAGTGGGTTCAACCAGGCGAACGATGCCGCCCTTGGCACCGCCGCCGGTCAGCCGAATCTGCGCTTCATCACCCATGCCGGCAGCAAAGATTGGTTGGCAGGGGGGAACATGGTGGGCACGGCCGGTTCCACTACCATCTTGCTGTGGCGCAATCCCAGCGTGGGCGATTCCCCCAAAGCCTTTGAATACGCGGGGGGCCAGATCCTTGGTTTGGCACTGGACGGGAGCAACTGAATGGCCTGGCTGCGCCTTCTGGGAGTCCTGTTCCAGGATGTGGGCAAGGATATTCTGCGTCACCGGGGGCAGCACATTCTAGCGGTGATCACCTTGGCCTCAGGCCTACTGTTGGCGGGCGGTGGCCTGCTGGCGGTGGAAAGCCTGCACCGCTGGGTATCCCGCATGGAATCTCTGGCGCGGGTAACGGTCTTTGCTGCGGAAGGTGCGAGCCTGGATGAGACGGAGGCCGTGTTGAAGCGGGATCCTCGCTTCAACAACGTGAAACGCATCACCGCAGCGGAAGGCACCCGTCGCTTCATGGAAACCACCCGGGATGCGGGCCTGATGCTGGAGAGCCTGGGCAAGGAACCCATTCCAGAAAGTCTGGAATTGAGCCTTCGGCCGGATCTGCTGACTTCCCGCAAAGCCATCGAAGTGGGGGAAAGCCTCAAGCAGCTGCCTGCGGTGGGCGATGTGGTGGTGGATCAGCAGCGATTGGAATCCCTCCAGAAATCTGCTTCGCTGCTGCGCCAGGCCCTGGGCACCTTGGGTGTTCTGCTCCTGGTGGCTGCGGGTTTTTCCACGGGCAATGTGATTCGCATGAGCATCCTGGCCCGGGAAGAAGAGATCGGCACCATGCGCCTAGTGGGCGCCACGGAAAGTTTCATCCGCACCCCGCTGCTGGTGGAAGGCGCGGTGCTGGGTTTTGTGGCCAGTCTCCTGGCGGTGCTGGCGCTCCTGGGGCTCTGGCTGCCCCTGAGTCGGGGCGTGGGCGGCCTATCCCCGCTGTTGGTGCAGCTGGCGAAGACGGGTTTCTTTTCGTTCCGAAGCCTGTTCCTACTCGGGTTGCTGGGCACCCTGACCGGTGCCCTGGGTGCGCTTTGGGGTTTCTGGAGCACCCAGCGGGCCCAGCGGAAGCGCGAAGCCTTGATGGCGCAGGCGGAGGCCTAACGGCCCTTCTTGGCTGGAATCGGCTCTGGGGCGGACAAACGCGGCGCCACGGGGTTGTCGTGGTGCTCAAAGATGAGGGATGTTTCCAGATGGGCCACTTCGGCGCGGGAGGTGAAGGCATCCAGCGCCAAGTCCCGCAAATGTTCCATGTCCCGGGCAACCACATGGACCAGGAAATCGTAGGCTCCGGTGACGTGGTAGGCAGCCCGCACTTCCTTCATGCTTCGGAGGTGTTTCCAAAAGGCCTTGAGCTGGGTGCGGCTGTGCTGGCGCAGGCGCACCGCCACCATGGCCTGGAGCCCGATGCCCAGGGCCTCTAGCGCCACCTCCGCGTGGTAGCCAAGCAGGACGCCCTCCGCGCGCAACCGTTGCACGCGGGCAAGACAGGAGGACGCCGCCAGACCCACGGCCGCGGCCAGTTCCTTGTTGGATAGCCGAGCATCCTTCTGTAGAAGATCGATAATTTCGAAATCTATTCGGTCAATGGGCACATTCATGGCGTGAAATCCGAAAACCATTCGATGGAGACGAAGGATGACCGATCGTAGCCTGAAGCTCAGCTTCGGTCCATGATTGACCTCATTTCAGGAGAGCCCATGTCCAGCCAGCATCCCAAGGTCAAACCCCAGACTGCGATTTTCTCGAAGGGTTACGACCCTCAGCGCTCCGAGGGCGCAGCGACGCCGCCGGTCTTCCGCACCTCCACCTTCATTTTCAAAACCGCCGCCGAGGGCAAGCGCGCCTTCGAGATCGCCTATGGTCTGGACACGTTGAAGCAGGGCGAGAGCCCGGCGCTGATCTACACCCGGGTGAACAATCCCAATAGCGAAATACTGGAAGACAAGATCACCGGCTGGGATGGCGCGGAGGCTGCGGCTGTCTTTTCCTCCGGCATGGGCGCCATTTCCAGCGCCTGCCTGGCTTTTCTGAAACCTGGCGACACGTTGGTGTTTTCGGATCCGGTCTATGGCGGGACCCAGTACCTCTTCCGTCACCTCCTGCCTGCGTTCAGCATTCGCACCAAGCATTTCCCCGCGGGCGCCAGCAAAGAGGAAATGGAAGCCATGGTCCGGGATGATCCCTCGGTGAAGGTGATCTACATGGAATCCCCAGCCAATCCCACCATGTTGGTCTCGGATCTGATAGCGGCCCGCGAGATCGCAGACAAATACTCGGATGAAACCCGCAAGATCCTGGTGATGATGGACAACACCTTCATGGGGCCCATCTTTTCAACGCCGATTCAGCAGGGCGCTGATCTGGTGCTGTACTCCGCCACCAAGTTTTTCGGTGGGCATTCGGATCTGGTGGCGGGCATTGTCATGGGCCGCAAGGAACTCATGGGCCAGGTCAAGGTCATGCGCACCATTCTGGGTTCCAATTCCGACCCCGATACGGCTTGGCTGATTCACCGTTCCCTGGGCACCCTGCAGATCCGCATGGAAAAGCAGCAGGAGAACGCGCTCAAGATCGTGGAATTCCTGCGCAAACACCCCAAGATCGAGCGTGTGGCCTACCCCGGCTTGCCGGAAATGGGCGAGCGACAGGTGGAAATCTGGAAGCGTCAGTTCACGGGCACCGGCAGCATCATCTCCTTCCTGGTGAAGGGCGGCGAAGCCGAAGCCTTCCGGGTGCTGGATGCGGTGCAGCACATGAAACTGGCCGTGAGTCTGGGGGGCATCGAGACCTTGATTGAACATCCTGGCACCATGACCCATTCGGACATGACCGCTGCTGAAAAGCTGCAGGCGGGCATCACGGAAAACATGATCCGCGTGTCCGTGGGCCTCGAGGATCCCGAGGATCTCATGGCTGATCTGGCCCAGGCCCTCGCGAAGGCTTAAGTCGATCACAATCGGTAAATCTCACCGCGAAGGTGCCAAAGGAAATACTTTTGGCGGCTTCGCGGTTAGCTTTTTGGTATGGAAATGTTTCGCACTGAGAATCAGGTTAAGGTGCTGCCATGACGGTTCATACCACCGCGTGCCCCCGCAATTGCTACAGCACCTGTTCCATGCGGGTGACGGTGGAAGGTGGGCGCGTGACGGCCATCGATCCCCATGCCGGCAACCTTGCCACGCCTGAAGGCGCCTGCCTCAAGGGGTTGAGCTACCTGGAGCGCGTTTATCATCCGGATCGCATCCTGCATCCACTGCGCCGTGTGCGCGAGGGCGTATTCGAGCGCATTTCCTGGAATGCTGCGCTCACCTTGATTGCCGAAAAACTCCAGGAAGCCAAGGCCAAACATGGCCCACAAAGCATCCTCTACTACTCCGCCAGCGGCACCAAGGGAGTGCTGAACGGCTGTGGTGCTGGCTTCTGGCGGGCCTTTGGTGGCTACACCAGCACCTATGGCGATCTCTGTTGGCCCGCAGGCTTGGAAGCCACGCGCCTTACCCTGGGCGACAATGTCCATAACGCGCCCTGGGACCTCGCCAACGCGCGTCTCATCGTCCTGTGGGGCAAGAACGCCGCCGAGACGAATCTGCATCAGATGCGATTCGTGGATCAGGCCCTGGCCGCGGGGGCCACCTGCGTGGCCATCGACCCACGTCGCACCCAAACTTCCGAGCGGGCGCAGCTCTTGGTGCAGCCAAAGCCCGGCACAGATGGCGCGCTGGCGCTGGGGTTGGCGCATCTCATCATTGCGGCGGGTCAAGTCGATACCGATTTCATACTGGCGCACGTGCTGGGGTTTGAAGCCTTTGCGGAATATGTGAAGGATTGGACGCCCGAGCGCACGGCCGCGACCACGGGCGTGCCCGAGGCCCAGCTTCGATGTCTGGCCCAGCTCATGGGCAGTACCAAACCCTTGACCATCTGTGCAGGTTTTGGGATGCAGCGGTACACCAACGCGGGCCAGAGCATGCGCGCCATGCTGGCCCTGCTGGCGATCACCGGCAATATCGGCAAACCTGGCGCAGGATGGGTCTACGCGAACCTTTCGACACAGATTTTCGGGCACATCAAAGACCCGATTGATTTCTATCCACCCGAACAGCCGGATGGCGTGGCCCGGATTTCCATCAGCACCGCGCGGCTCGGTGCGGACATGCTGGCCCAGCAGAATCCGCCGCTGGCTTTTGCCTGGGTCGAGCGCGGCAATCCTCTGAGCCAGAACCCCGAAACCCACACGGTGCGAGCGGCTTTTCGCAGACTCGATTTCCGCGTGGTGGTGGACGAACGGCTCACGGACACTGCCCGGGAAGCGGACGTAATCCTGCCCAGCAAGAGCCTCTTCGAGCAATCTGATGTCATCGGCGCCTACTGGCACGCCTATCTCCAGCTGCGCCAAAAACTCATCGAACCACCTGGGGAAGTGAAACCCGAAACGGAGATCTATTGGGAACTAGGCAAGCGCCTGGGCATGGATGAAAACACGTTGAGCAGCATCCTTCCCGAGCCCGATGACGTCAGAGTGGAACAGTGGTTGGAAGCAAAGCTGAAGCCCTTTGCGATCACGCTTGAACAATTGCGAGAAGGGCCGGTGCTGGCGCCAGGCACACCGGAGGTGGCCTTTGCCGATCTGCAGTTCCCTACACCCTCGGGGCGTATCGAACTTGTGTCCGAGGAGGCCGTGGCCCGCTGGAAGGTGGCAGCGCTGCCGGAATTCTGCGAACCGGTGGAAGGTGCGGGGTTGGGCAAATACCCGCTCCAATTCCTTACACCTAACACCAAGAACGGCATCCACAGCCAATTCCTGAACCTGGACGTGATTCGCCAATTTGAACCCGGGCCTTCCCTTTTCCTGTCACCCGAGGATGCGGCGATTCGACATTTGCACAACGGGGATCTGGCTCGTGTGTTCAATGATCGTGGTGAGTTGCGATTGCCGGTGCGCATCGATTTGAGCCTTCGCCCTGACGTGGTCGTGGCCTTCAATGGGTATGGAACTGAGCACGGTGGCTCCGTGAACCTGCTGTCCCTGGGCCGGGAGACAGACATGGGCTACGGCGCAGCTTTCCACGACAATCGCGTTGATGTGGAGCGTGGGTGATGGCCTTTCAATTCACGTTCGATCTCAATCGCTGCACAGGCTGCCAGGCCTGCGTGGTGGGCTGCTGGATGGAAAACCATGCCCAGCAGGATCTCAATTGGCGTCAGGTGCACACCTTCAATGGTTTCCGTCATCCCGCCTTGCCGATGTTTCATCTTTCGTTGGCCTGTCATCACTGCGAGGATCCGGCTTGCCTGAAGCATTGCCCGGCCAATGCCTATACCAAGGATGCCGCCACAGGCGCCGTCATCATTCACGCCGAGCGGTGCATGGGCTGCCGATATTGCACCTGGGCCTGCCCCCACGATGCGCCCAAGTTCAATGCGGGTCTTGGCACCATCGAGAAATGCACCTTCTGTTTCGATCGCATCGGCCAGGGCCAAGAGCCTGCCTGTGTGGCCCGGTGCCCTGTGGAAGCCCTCGGTTTTGAGCCATCCGCGCCGGAAAATCGGCACCACGATATCCCCGGCTTTCCCGCTTCCACGCTGAACCCTTCGATTCGCTTTCAGCCCCTGCGAAGGATCGTCGGCCCAGAGCTGTGTGTGGTTCCCAAACCTGCCTTGTTGGCGAGTTTTCTGGACCAGGTGCTGGCAGTGCCGGAACGCAAGATTACCCTGCGGGGCGAATGGTCGCTGGTCATTTTCACGTCCATCCTGGCCGTGTTGGCGGGGTGGTTTCTTGCGGCCCGGATGGGTGGGCCGGCGATTCCGCCGTTGGCCTTTCTGGGATTGGGGCTGCTGGCCATGGGGCTTTCCGCGTGGCATCTTGGGCGCCGAGAACGGGCCTGGCGTGCCCTGCTGCATCTTCGCTCGAGTTGGCTCAGTCGCGAAATCGCCCTTGTCTCAAGCTTTCTTGGACTCGGGGGGCTCTACCTGGTTTTCTTCCCCCACAAACATGGTCTGGCCTGGTTGGCTGCCCTGGTCGGCTTCCTCGGGCTGCTGGCAGTCGACCGCATCTACCGGGTGGCCTTGACGACGGGCAAACCCAGTCTCCACAGCGGTCAAGCGCTCCTGAACGGGTGCTATCTTCTGAGCATCCTGGCCCGACTGCCGTTCCTTTTTGCGGGTGCGCTCGCGTTGAAAACCTTCCTCTATGTGCATCGGAAATGGCATTTCCGTCGCCAGGGCCAACCACTTCGTCCCTGGCTTTCCCTTACCCGGTTAGGACTAGGCTTTGTGTTGCCCGCCATCCTCTGGACCTGGAGCCCATTGCTGGCTGCACTTTCCGCAGTCCTGGGTGATCTGGTGGATCGCTGCGAATTTTATGATGAACTGGAAGTCGCTTCCCCGCAGGGCGAGCTCGCAAAGGCCTTCAAACGAGGAGCTGCACTTTCCGTTGGAACGGTCGAGTAAACCATAGATTGCTCGGATTTTTGCCAAGGCCAAGGCTCGGGGACCACATCCACATGTGAGCCGAGCTGGGGATAACGCACAGGGAAAAGGCGGTGCACCCTTTCGGGTTCCGGGTTTGGGCGGCTCCTTGAATTTCATGGCGCATCCTCTCACGGGTGAGAAAATGGAATGCCCGTGGCGAAGGAGCAGACCATGACCCAGGCGCAAGCAATCGAGGGCTTTCTCTCCCAAAAATCGGTGGCGCTGGTGGGTGCTTCACGGGGTGGCAAAAAATTCGGGAATGTCCTCCTCAAGGAATTGCAGAGCCGGGGTTATGACGTGACCGTGGTGCATCCCGACGCCAACGAACTGGACGGTGTGCGCTGTGTTCCCACTCTGTCAGCCCTGCCCAACCAAGTGGGGGCTATGGTCCTGGTGGTAAAACCGGAGCGTACCGCCGCCCTCGTGCGGGAAGCAGCCCAGATGGGAATCTCGCAGATCTGGATGCAGCAGGGGGCCGCCTCGCCCGAAGCTCTGCAAGCCTGTGTGGCCCTTGGCATCCAGGTTGTTCACGGGGAATGCCTGCTCATGTTTCTGGAACCAGTCAACGGCATCCACGCATTCCATCGCTGGCTTTGGAGCTTTTTCGGAAAACTGCCCCGGATGGACAAATTGTGATTTCGTTGATTCCGCAAGAAGGATCGGGATTAACCTAGTCGGCAATCTTCCCCGGAAGGAGTGATTTCCATGATTCCACTTCTGCATCTCTGGCTGCCTATCCTGGTTTCGGCGGTATTGGTATTTGTGGCCAGCAGCGTGGTTCACATGGTTTTCAAGTGGCACAATTCGGACTACCGACAATTGCCCAACGAAGAGGCCGTGCGTGAGGTGATCCGCAAGGGCAACCCTGCACCGGGACAATACGTGCTGCCCTATTGTCCCGATATGAAGGAAATGAACACCCCCGAGGCTCAGCGGAAATTCGCAGAAGGTCCTGTGGCCATGCTCTATCTCAAACGCAGCGGGATGCCCAACATGGGCAGGCCGCTGCTGGCCTGGTTCCTTTTCACGCTCGTGGTCTCCTTTGTGGTCGCCTACCTTACTTCGCGCACTGTGCTACCCCCTGCGCCCTACCTCCAGGTGTTTCGTGTGGCCGGAACGGCCGCTTTCCTGGCCTATGCCGGCAACGCCGCCCAGGCCGCCATATGGATGGGCAAACCTTGGCGTTCCGCTGCCAAGGAGATGCTGGATGGGTTGATTTATGCGGTGGTAACGGCCGGCGCCTTCGGCTGGCTTTGGCCCCACTAGGAGATTCCATTTGGCAAGATGTGGGCTGAAACCTTTGGTTCCAGCCCACATCTTTTTTTTCCTGGAATATCTTGGGTGCCATTACACCTAAACTGAGAGCTAGTCCTCATAGACCATCCATTGAAAATCGGTCCCACATGGAAATGGAGCTGGGAAATGCCTTTGAATTTCATCAAGCAGGTTTTGGATCGACTAGCCAGGGGTGCCAAGGTCGAGACCCTCACGTGGTGTTTGCCGCAGATCGTTGATCGAGGGAAAGTGAGTGGAGCAAGCCTGGCGCTGGATCACAACGGGCGTGGCTTGATGCTCTGGGAGAACCAAGGCGAACTCAGATTGATGTCCGTGCGGCCATCGGATGGGGTGGCCATCGCCAATTTTCCCGTGGGCCCAGGTGGCGCGCCCGTGGTCGTCATCAGTGATAAGGGTTTGGGCATCACGCTGTGGATCGAAACGGATGAATCCAGCAGCCGGATCCTCGGATCGCCCTTCACAGTCACTTCCCCAAACCTGCTTCCCGTCACGATCTACCGGGGTGAAGGCCAGGTTCAGCACCTACAGGCAGCCATTGATCGCCGGGGCAGTGCCTTGGTGGTCTGGTGTGTTGAGCGGTCGGGTACTTGGGAAGTCATGGCGCAAAGCTACGACGCCCGTAAGGCCGCGTGGGATGAAACCCCCGTTCGCCTGGGTGGTTCCCAGGAACATGCCCTGATACCAAGACTGGCCATGAACTGGCGTGGCCGGGCCATGGTCGCCTGGGAGGTGCAAGATGCCTCTTTCGAGGGGTTCGTGGTGAGTCACTACTGGACCAGTGAGCGAATCTGGTCGGATTCTCCTGTTCCCGGCGTGGCGCAACTGGGGCACGAATTGGAGATCACCATGGACGGCCATGGTGATGCACTGGCGGTCTGGGTGGCGCGACCCCATGGACAGCCGGTGCGCTTGGAATCATCCCGTTACCGCACGGCAGATTCCGTGTGGGAAGAGACGCAGGTGTTGGCCACCGGCCCCAACCTTGACCACCTCCGTTTGCGGGGAACCGAGGATGGCCATGCCTGGATTCTGTGGCGCAAGCAGGAGTCCAGTGGGCCGCCCCGTATCATGGGCAAGCAGTATCAGAACCGGGTCTGGCAGGAACAGCCTGAGCGCGTTGATTCCGAAAAGGCCCAGGTGAGGGAATGCATTCTGGGTTGCGCCGAAGGGGCTCAGCCCGGCGTTCTTCTGGTGCAACAGGGTGCCCAAGGTGATGCGGTGGTGTTCCGGACATGGGCTGAGCAACTCGGTCCCGTGGTGCCCATTGGGCTCGGTACCCATGGGCCCATTTCAGAATTGCGCCTGGTTTTGAGCCCGAAAGGCGCCGTTGCCCTTTGGCGCCAAGGGGAAGGCAAAGGTGCTGGGTTGGTGGTGGCGAAGGGGCTCTGACTCCTTAAGTCCAATCAAAATGCGATAAACGGATTCTGATTTCGATCCAGGCAATCCCTGGGCTCTCAGTTTGAAACCCAATTGAAAACAAAAAAATATAAAACAGAGACAATTGTTGAAAGCCCGATCATTCTAGATGAGGTGATCCGCACTGGGTCGCGTACCAAGTTCCAAAAGCTTTGACTGCCTTTGTCTGGGGAATGTCATCGCATTAAACTCTCCCAGACAAAATTTCAGGGATCCATCATGAGTCAAGGCACAGTCAAGTGGTTCAACGCCGAAAAGGGTTTCGGCTTCATCACCCCTGATGGGGGTGGTGCGGACCTGTTCGTCCATCACACCGCGATCCAGGGTTCTGGGTTCAAGACGCTCGACGAAAATCAGCGCGTCAGCTTCGATACCGGCCAGGGCCAAAAGGGTCCTCAGGCGACCAACGTCAACAAGATCTGATCGCACCCCGATCGGAACAAAACCCCCCAGCAATGGGGGGTTTTTGTTTTGGGTGCCGGGCTTCCTCGAAAGTGATTGTTGGGTTCACCGCTCCCGGTACACCACGTTGCGCGCCGCCAACTGCGTGCGGATGAACTCCCATACGCCGGGCTCCTGGCCCAGGTACTCCGGCGGGGAAATGCCTTTGCGGCTGAAGCGGCCTTCGGCCACCAGGCGCACCACCGCCGTGCAGGTGTAGCCCGTGGTGCGGGCCATGCTGGTGGTTTTCGTGATGGGGTCGTAGTAATCCAGCAGATCCACCACGCGGGTTACAGGTTTGCCGTTGTTCAAGCCTTCCACCGTGATGCGCATGATGGTGAGGTCGGCTTCGTCCTCCGTGAACGTCCATTTGGGAAAGAGCAGGGCGCTTGTCACCTCAAGGGGCACCACGGACTGGCCGTTCACCTGGATGGCTTCTTTGGAAAACAGCCCCGTTTCCCGGAACACGCGCATCAGTTCGATGTGGCCGGGATAGCGCAGGGTTTTTTCCTTCATGTTCGGCACCCCCGGGAAGGTGTGGATCACGCTGCGCAGGCCGTCGGTGTTGAAGGATTCCAGGGTGCCCACGCCTTCGAAATCCAGGAGCTCGGGTTCCGACAGGGCCGGGAAGGTCACCACCTTGCCGTCTTTCACGTAACGGGCGGGGCGGGTGTATTCCTCGATCACATCGGCGGGAGAAAAGCCTGCCTTGTAGTTGAAGGGCCAGCGCCGAACCACGGGCAGGCCGCCCACCAGGCATTCAAAGCGGGTAATGGTGTCGAGGCTCCGCGCTGTATCGCCCAGGATGATGTTGCCGCAACCCGGCGCCACGCCGCAGTCCACGATGGCCGTAAGCCCCTGGGCCTTTGCCAGATCATCCAGCAGGAAGCAGTCTTCGTCGAAGAAGCTGATATCCACGAGCGTCTTACCCGCCTCCAGCACCGCTTTCGCCGTCGCGAATCCCATGAAGCCCGGGACCGAGCCCACCACGATATCCGCGCTCGCCACCGCCTTTTTCACCGCCTCTGAAGAGGCCAGATCCGCTTCCTGGGTGGCCAATCCAAGGGCCCGCATCTGGGCCAGGGCGGCGGGAAACTTGTCCACCACCGTCACCTGGAAATCCGGCGCCAAATCCCGCGCCATCGCCCCACCCACCCGACCCGCACCGAGAACCACCACGTGTGTCATGGGAACTCCTGTATTCCGTTAAAGGGTGGACGATTGCACCACGAAAACCAGGGAGGTAGCAATAAATGTGGAGGCATTCCTTTGCTATCCCGGTTGCCCGGCAGAGGTGTCTCTGAGGTAACGTCCTCGGCAAGCCCTCAATTCAACGCCAACCATTTGTTGAAGCCTCCATGAAGGGCGTAATTTCACCCAGCCTCCCGGCATCGAAATCGCCAACCGCGCATCAACCACCCTGAATCGTCCGCACCCGGAGGCCGTCCCATGAAAATCGCGATGATCATCGTGCGCAGCCTAATGGGGCTGCTGTTCCTGTTCTCTTCCGTCGCCTTCCTGTTCAAGCTGATCACGCCGCCGGAGCTAAAAGGCGCCATGAAGGTCTTCAACGATGGCTTGGTGGCATCGCGGTATCTCCTGCCCACCGTGAAGGTCATCGAACTGATCTGTGGCGTGGCCTTTCTGTCTGGGAAATTCGTGCCCCTGGCCACGGTGTTGATCGCGCCCATCATCGTCAACATCCTGCTGATCCATGCCTTCCTGGGCCCCGAAGGATTGCCCATCGCGGCCTTCCTGGTGCTGGCCAACCTGTTTGTGGCCTACAGCTACCGAGAGAGCTACAAGCCCCTCTTCAAAGCCTGAAGACAAAGTGCATCAGCCACAAAGAACACAAAGGGCACAAAAAAAATCAGTCTCCTTTGTGTTCTTTGCGCGCTTTGTGGCCATCTTCTCTATCTCTTGGAGTGAGGCCTGCTACTTCACCACCACCTTCAACGCCTTTTCAGTGGCTTCTAGCAACGCTTCTGGCCCGACGACCTTTCCGGTGGCTTTCATCATCCAGAGATCGGGGGTGAGCCTGCCCTGGGTAGCCATACGTTCGATCTCTTCGCCGAGCTTGCCGGTGGTTTCGATCTGATGCTCGATCTGGAAGGCGATCATGTGGCCGATGGGATAATCGGGCAGGTAGAGGAAGCTGTGGATCATGTGGCTGTAAATGCCCAGCAGCACGCAGTCCTTCTGGCCGAAGACGGGCGCGTAAAAACGGTTCCACACGTCCTTGGAAATCTGGAGCGTAGCGAGCTTGAGTTCGGCGGGGGTGGCGGTGGGGTGGTCATACATCCAATGCCAAACGGCGGTATCCACCAGGCCCACGCCTGCGATCTCGAAGGTCATCCAGAAATCGTTGATGGTCTTTTCGGCCACGGCCTTGGCATCGGGTGCGGGCTGGCCTAGCAGCTTGAGATCCTGGGCCTGGAACACAAAGGCCATGGCTTCGGTGAAGGCCGTGTTGGGCACGCCGTTCAGCAGCCAGTGATCGATCTTGTTAAGCGAAAAGGTCTGTTCAACGTTGTGGCCCATCTCATGTACCGCAATGTTGAAGCCCTTGTAGTCCATGCCCTGGGCGCCCACGCGGGTGCGCAGGTGGGCATTGTCGCCCCTGCGCGCTGCGCCCATGGCATGGCCGCTGCCCCGGGCGGGGTCCACCTCGATGCGGCTGGCCAGCCACTCGGCACGTTCGGGGCTGAACCCCAGGCCCTTCAATAGATTGGGCATATCCTTTTTGTAGGCTTCAGCGCTGGGATATTTGGCGCGGGTGAGGGCATCTAGCTTGGCTTCATCCAGGCCCGCACCGGGGCGGAAACCGTTGTACCAGATATCGAAGGGCTCCAGCTTGCGGCCCAGGCGATGCTCGATGAGTTTGCCCACATCCTTGACCAGGGGGCTGGCGCAGACATCCTCCAGCATCTTTTTTACCCGTGCTTCGGGAATCTGGCGGCCCTCTTCGTAGCTGCGGGCGATGTGCGTGGGCGTGGCGGGGCTGTAGGGATCGGCCTGACGCACGGCCTTGTAGCAATCCAGCAGCACCTTGTAGCGGGTATCGGGCTCGGGGGCGTTGGTGACTTTCAGGTCCCCAGGCACGGCGCGTTCCGTGTCCTTGGCTGCGGCGACTTTCACGTCGTTGGAATAGGGGTTCCAATCCACAAAGGGGCTATCGATAACGGCTGCGGGAATGGTTTGCGTGACGATGCGTTCCATCACCTTCTGGATCATGCGCTGGTGTTCCAGGCCCGCCTTGCCCGCCGCGTAGCGGCTCTTGAGCTCGTCCCGCAGGTTCCAGTGGGAGAGCAGGCGTTTGCCAGGCTCGAATAGGCGCTGGCCTTTGTCATTGAGCAGGTGGTGCATCCAGATGTTGTACGAGGCGATGTAGCGCTCGGCCTGGCCCGAGGCCTCGGCGGCGGCTTGGTTCACCTCGGCGGGAATGCGCTTGGCGAAGAGATCCACCAACCGGGCCTCGGCCCATTGGCGGCGGGTCCAGGTATCGCCCAATTTCAGGCGCTCATCCAACGTGGACATGGGGAAGTTGAGCAACACCGCGAAGGCCAGCTTGTTGGCAAAGGCATCATCGATGAAATGGGCGCTGGCATCGTAGCCCGAGATGATTTCGTCCACGGGCAGCATAGGACCGAGATCCAGATCCGAATGCCACCTGAAATCCCGGCCGATTTCCTGCATGTGGCCGTTGAGGCTTTCCAGCACGAACTCCATGCGCTGGAATAGGCCATCCAGGGCCTTGGCGTCCCCCGCGAAATGCATGCGGACGAAGGCTTCGAACTCGGCCGGACTGCCATCCTTGGCCCGCCAGAAAAAGCCCACCTGCTTCATGCCGCGCTGGATGCGCACGCGCTGGGGCTCGCCAAAACGGGCCACCAGTTCGGTTTCCAGGCGAGTGAGGGAGGCGGAAAGATCCAGGCTGCCCACAGACGTTGCAGCTGGAGGGGCAGCCTGGGCTCGGAGGGTGGAGGCGGTCATGGCCGCGATGATCAGAAGGGCGGTGCCGAAGAGTTTCATGGAAGGCCTCGGAGGAAATGTCAGTACAGCAAACCGCGGCGTTTGGGACGCCGCGATCAGTCAGGGAGCTCGTCTAGTGGGTTTCCACCCAGGGCTTGTAGCGCATGTCTTCGCCCAGGATGTGATGGGCAAACCAGTCCTGCACCAGGGAAAGCACTTCCTCGGCCTTCACCGCATCGGGATGGGCCAAATACTCCTGCTGGATGGCCTTCACCTGTTCCTTGAAGCGCACATGGGCAGCGCAATGCTCTTCAAACTCGGGATAATTGGCCCGCTCCATCATCCGTTCTTCGGAATCGAAGTGCATGAAGGTGTAGTCCACCAGGAAGGCAATGCGTTCCTGCATGGGCGGGGCATCTTCATCTTTGAGGGTCAGGCTGAATTCCTGCACCATCTGGAAAAAGATGTGGTGGTAGGCATCCACCAGCGCGTTGCCGGTGCTGTATTTCTCGGTCCACTCGACGAATTCCATGGAGCTTCTCCAGAAGTGCCAGCATGGCACAAAGTAGCCTAAAGAGGCGAGCTTCTACATCCCCTGGTCGTCGGCACTGGGGCCGTAGATCCCGGGCACGGGAATCTCAAGCAGGCGCAGATACACGCCGAGCTGGGCGCGATGATGCACCAAATGGTTGAAGACAAAGCTCCGCAGCACCCCTTTTTTGGGGGCAGCAAAATAGACCTGGCCGTTGCCCTTGAGGGTCCAGGTTTCCTCCATGCGCTCGTCCGTGGCCGCATCAAGGCTTTTGCGGGCCTGGACGACGGCGGCATCGAAGGCGGTCAGCCAGGCGTTGCGGGTGCTTTGCTGGGGTGTGATCCAAGGTTTGCCCTCGGGCATCAAGTCCAGTTCCGCCACATCCAGCGTCAGGGGCACCCAGGTGGGCAGGTTGACCAGATGGCTCAGTAAACCCTGCAGCGTCATGGATTTGGGATGGGGTCGCCAGGTTAACTGGTTTTCGGGAACCCGCTCCAGCATTTTGCGGGTGTGGGCCATTTCCTGGTCGAATTCAGGCAGCAGCAGATCCTTGATCAGCATGGGACCTCCGGGTGGTTTGCCCGGAAGCCTAGCACAATGATTTGCCGTTGGAATAAGCCATTTAGGTGTTTTGGCTGACAATTCAGGGGGAATCAAGGGTGCTTGGGCGGTGCGGTTTCCGGTCCTTCCGACCGGGCCAGCAATTCCAGGTAGGTTTGCGCTTCGGCGTTGCCGGCCTTGGCGGCCTTTTCGATCAAGGCCCTGGCGGCTTTCAGGTCGCGGAGGGGCGAACCCTCCTCCAGATGGCGCATGGCCACTTGGAGCATGGCTTCGGGTTCGCCCGCCTCCGCGGCCTTTTGATACCAATGCAGGGCCAAGTCGGCATCGCGGGGAAGGAGGCTGGCCCGGTAGTTATGGGCTAGGGACAGCATGGCCTTGCCATCGCCCGCTTCCGCCCGCTTTAACAGGCCCTGGCGGTAGCTGTGCTGTTCGGCCTCCTCGCGCTTGGCCTGCTGCCGGAGTTCCTGGCCTGTGGGCAGGGTGCTCCGGGCCGAGGTCGGCAGCACTTCGCGGATCACGCCGGTTTCCAGATCCACCGCTGCCAATTCCCCGCGGACGGTTTCCACCCACAGACAATCGGGGCCCAGGGCTGCCGCACGAATGGCGTTCTGGTCGGACCACATTCGCCAGCGGCGCAGGATGGGGAAACCCAGCTGCTGGCTCTGCCAGAGCAAGCCGCCCGGAATGCGCTGGATCAGGGCAGTGCCGCCTTCCGCCGAAAGTCTTTGGCTGGGCGCGGTCTCATTCCAGGTTTCCCAATTCCGAGGAAGGGCCGGGCGAAGGCGGGGTTTGATCAAGCGGGCCCGATCCCGTTCCAGGGCCCAGGCAAAGCCTTCAATCTGCCCCCGAGAAAAGGCCATGCTCAGGTCACCCTGCACGAACCGAATTTCGAGCCCGGTCTCAGGATCCAGTTCCGAGGCCAAGGGCGCTTCCTCGATTTCAAAACCAGGCGGCAGCGCGCCCAGAGGTCGCACGGTGGCGGGGCTGGTGCCCAGCCGCAACAGATAGGGCCGCTGCCCCACTTCCAGTGCGGCGCGAACCATGGCGGCGCCATTGCGAAAACCTTCACGATAGTCCGCCTGACGGGTTTCCTGGAGGCTGCGTGCGCCCTTGTCGCTGGCTTGGGTGGCGGCCTGCTCCCACTCGGCCCGTGGCTGAAGCGGAGCGGACTCAGGGCGTTTACAGGCAGCCAACGACGCCAGGAGAAGGGCTGTAAAGCCAAGGCAAGCTGAGGAACGAAGGTTCCGTTCGGACATGGGGCGCTCCAGGCTGGAAATGAGGAAGTGGCTTCAGCATTCCCGAGTGCGTTACCCCGAGCGTCACGGGAGCGTCATGGGGGAAGATCTTTTTCAAAACCTTCAACTGCCTTTGAAAAAAACCATGACTCTTTATTAGTGCCCGTCTTTTGGCACTGTTTATCCCAACAATGCCGTCACCTGCGCCAATCGTGCTTCCTTCTCGGCGGCCTGGGCGCGCTGGGTTTCCACCGCTTCGGCGGGGGCTTTGGCGAGGAAGCTTTCGTTGGAAAGGCGGCTGCGTAGGCCTTCCAGTTCCTTGGTCAGCTTGTCGCGCTCCTTTTCCAACTTGGCTTTTTCTGCAGCGGGATCCTTGACGCCCGCCAGTTCCAGCGCGGCGGTGCCGCCGGTGACTACCGCCACAGCCCGGGTGGGACCGGACAGGTCGCCTTCCGTGAAGGTGAGGCTTTCCAGTTTGGCCAGGGCCTTCAGTGCATCGGCGAAGGGTTCCAGCATCTTTGCCGTGCAGAAGGCGGGCACCCGTTTGGCTTCATCGATGCCGTTGTCCTTCTTCAGGCGGCGGAGGTTGCTGAGCACTTCCTGGAGCAGGGGCACCAACTCAGGCGTGCCGCCGTCCTTGGTCAGAATGGCGGCTTCCGTGGGCCAGGAGCGGGCGGCCAGCAAGTCGGGTTCACCGTCTGTTAGGCGCCCGAGCATGACGGCTTCGTGGATTTCTTCGGTAAGGAAGGGCACAAAGGGATGCAGGGCGCGGAGCAGGATGTCGAGGAAATGCAGGATGGCGGCCTTCTGGGCCTGGGTGCCATTCTGCAGGGTGACCTTGGCCAACTCGATGTAGGTGGCGCAGAAATCATCCCAAACCAAGTGGTAGAGAATTTCAGCGGCCTCATGGAAGCGGAAGGTTTCGATGGCTTCAGTCACGCGGGCCAGATCCTCGCGGAGTCGGCGGGCCATCCAGTATTCGGCTTCGCCTAATTCCGGCGTGATGGCCAGGGTCACATCATCCGTGAGGTTCATCTGCACGAAGCGGGCGGCATTCCAGAGTTTGTTGCAGAAATTGCGGCTGTCTTCCAGGCGGCTATCCGAGAGTGAGATATCCGTGCCTGGTGCCGCCATGATGGCGAGGCTGAAGCGCAGGGCGTCGGTGCCGAACTCCTCCATGGTGAGGATGGGATCCACCACATTGCCCTTGGTCTTGGACATTTTCTGCCCGTGGGCATCGCGCACCAGGGCGTTGAAGTAAACCTGACGGAAGGGAACGTCCTCCGTTTGCGTGAGCCCAGCCATCACCATGCGCGCCACCCAGAAGAACAGGATGTCGTAGCCGGTGATGAGCACATCGGTGGGGTAATAGCGTTTGAGGTCTTCGGTTTCTTCGGGCCAGCCGAACACGCTGAAGGGCCAGAGGGCGGAGGAGAACCAGGTGTCCAGTGTGTCGGGATCCTGGGTGAACTGGATGCTTCCGCAGTGGGGGCACATGGCGGGCTGATCAACTTCCACCGCCAGGTGGCCGCAATTGTTGCAGGTGAAGGCAGGAATGCGATGGCCCCATACCAACTGGCGGCTGATGCACCAGTCCTGGATGTTGGTGAGCCAGTGCTCCCACACGTTTTCCCAGTGCTGGGGTGTGAACCGGATCATGCCTGTGCGTACGGCCTCCAGGCTGGATTGCGCGGCATCCTTCACATCCATGAACCACTGGGTGGAAACCAGGGGTTCCAGCACAGCGCCGCTGCGGTCCGAAACCGAAACCTGGTGGGTGTAATCCTCAATCTTCTCGATGAGATCCAGTTCTTCCAGATCCGCCAGAACGGCCTTGCGGCATTCGAAGCGATCCATGCCCGCGTATTTATCGCCGGCTGCCAGGGTCATCTTGGCGTCGAAGCCAATGACCGTGATGCTCTTCAGGTCCAGGCGCTTGCCCGCAGCATGATCATTGGGATCATGGGCGGGGGTGAGTTTTACGCAGCCCGTGCCGAACTTGGGATCCACGAATGCATCGGCCACCACGGGGATCTCGCGGTTGGTGAGGGGCAGCTTGATGCTTTTGCCCAGGAGATGCTGGTAACGCTCATCCTCGGGATGGACCGCCACGCCGGTATCGCCCAGCATGGTTTCAGGCCGCGTGGTGGCCACCACCAGGTAGCCACTGCCATCGGCGAAGGGATAGCGCAGGTGCCAGAGCTTGCCCTGCTTCTCCACGTATTTCACTTCGAGGTCCGACAGGGCCGTCTGGCTTGCAGGATCCCACTGGATCATGCGGGGGCCCTTGTAGATGCGCCCTTCCTTGTAGGCCTCCACGAAAACCTTGCGCACGGCCTTGTTGAGATCGGGGTCCATGGTGAAGCGTTTCCTGCTCCAGTCCACGCTGGCACCCATGCGGCGCAGCTGATTCTCGATATCGCCCTGATTCTGGTCCTTCCAGCTCCAGAGCTTTTCCAGGAATTCCTCCCGGGTGAGGTCGTGGCGAGTCTTGCCGGTTTTCGGCCTTCAGCTTGCGCTCAACCACCATCTGGGTGGCGATGCCTGCGTGGTCCACACCCGGCACCCACAGGGCATCGAAGCCCTGAGCCCGCTTGAAGCGGGTGAGCACATCGTGCAGCGTGAAGACCAGCGCATGGCCCATGTGCAGATTGCCAGTGATATTGGGCGGCGGGATCACGATGGACCAGGGCCGTTTCTCACTCTTGGGCTGGGCCTCGAAGATCTTGGAGGATTCCCATTTTTCGTACCACCGGGTTTGGGCGGCTCTGAAATCAAAGGCCTTATCCATATCGCGCATGCGGAATCCTGGAAAAAAGAAAGCAGGTCATTACGGGCGAGGAAATGCCCGAATCCAATCCACCAGTCTACCGGGCGAACGGAGCTGGTTCCATGGTGGGTGGAAGAAAGAGAAAAACAGGGGGGGGCCGGGGCGGGCGGGCCGCGGCGGTTTGGTGGTGATCAGTGCTTCTTTCTGGCCTCGCCGGTAAGTAACCACCATTCACCGGTCCCAGTGCCGAAATGACCGAATGGTGGGGGCAACCCCCTCTAAACGGCGCCATGCTTCCCCCCGTAAGGCTTTTCATCGACGGGCTCGAATTCTTTCTAAGCAGGAGTTTCCATGAAGAAACGATGGTGGATCCTGGGTGCCTCCAGCATTCTGTTGGTGGCGGCGCTGGTGGCGGCCAGCAAGGGCGGCAAATCCAGCAAGGGCGGTGAACCCGAAACCCCCTTCCGCCTCGGCAAGGTGCAGCAGGAGGACCTGCAGATCAGCGTGCGCGAGGTGGGCGCCGTGGATCCGGTCACCAAGGTCGATGTCAAAAGCACCGTCAGTGGCAAAGTGGTGGGCCTGAAGGTAAGAGAAGGCGCCGTGGTGAAGGCCGGTGAGGTGCTGGCCGAAGTAGAGCCAGACGTAAACCAGGCCCAGACCCTGTCCGATGTGAAGGGCAGCCTCTCTCAGGCCCGGGTCAGTTTCAAAAACGCGGAACGGGATTTCGCGCAACAGGCTTCGCTCTTCAAGGAGGGCCTGATTTCCGAACAGGCCTACCGTGGGGCTAAAACCTCGCGGGATCTGGCGGAAGAATCCTTCAAGTCCGCCGAAACGCGCTACCAGATCGTGGAAGACCGGGGCATTCCCATCAGCGGCAACGCCACCAGCCAGCGTGCCCGCGTCACCGCGCCCATGAATGGTGTGGTAATCAAGAAGGGCGTGGAACTGGGCGACACCATCACTAGCGGTGTTTCAAGCTTCAGCGCGGGCACCGTGGTATTCACCGTGGCCGATCTGAAGAGCCTGATCATCCGGGTGAATTTGAATGAAGTGGATATCGCCAAGGTGCAGGTAGGTCAGGCCGTTCGCGTGAACCTGGATGCCTATCCTCAGCGGACCTTCACCGGCAAGGTGCGCTTTGTGGCTCCTGCCGCCAAGTTGGCCGACAAGATTAAGGTCTTTGAGGTTGAAGTGGCGCTGGATGAGCTCACGGAAGCTTTCCGTACCGGCATGAGCGCCAATGTGGAAATCCTGGGCGAACGCAGGGCCAAGGCCCTGTCCATTCCCCTGGAAGCCTTGCATCGGAAAGATGGCCAAACCGTGGTGTATCGGCTGAAGAAGGATCTCAAGCCAGAAGGTTTCAAGCAGGCGAAGGAAGCCCTGGGCGGTCGGGGCAAATTCACCTGGCTTTCCGAGCACTGGAAGGAGTTCTTCGAGCCCGTCACGGTCAAGGCTGGTCTGGCGACCCTGGAGCGAGTGGAAGTGCTGTCGGGGCTCGGCGAAGGCGATCAGGTCTGCCTCGAAGATCCCACCCGCAAGAAGGTCGAAAAGGACGAGGACATGTAGAAGCGCGGAGGCTTGGTTGCCCAGGCCTTGAACCGCGACCCGCGTCCCCATCCCAGGAGAGTTCCATGCATCCCGTCATTCAAACCCGCGGCATCACCAAGACCTTCGGCAGCAACGGCACCGCCGTGCACGCGTTGCGGGGCATCGACCTCGATGTGGAACCCGGAGAATTCGTGGCACTCATTGGTCCCAGTGGCTCCGGGAAATCCACGTTGATGGCCATTTTGGGCTGCCTGGATCGACCCACCGGTGGCACCTACACCTTGGATGGGGAAGAAGTACAGGGCCTTTCCGGCCGGGAATTGGCCGTCATCCGCAACCGCAAAATCGGGTTCATCTTCCAGGCCTACAACTTGCTGCCCAAGGCCTCGGTACTGCGCAATATTGAACTGCCGCTGCTTTACGGTGGCATCGGTCGCAAGGAACGCCGGGAGCGCGCGCTGCATCTGCTGGAGCAGGTGGGCATTCCCGAAAAGGCCATGAAGCTCCCGGGTGAGCTATCCGGAGGTCAGAAACAGCGGGTGTCCATTGCGCGGTCCCTGGCGGCGGGCCCTGCGCTGCTGCTGGCCGACGAGCCCACTGGCGCGTTGGATTCCAAAACCGGCGCGGAAATCCTGGAGCTCTTCGGCGAGCTCAATGCCGCTGGCAATACCGTGATCCTCGTGACACATGATCTCGGTATCGCGGCCCAGGCCCGCCGTCGGGTGGAAATTTCGGATGGTCTCATCGCTCGCAACGAGGCCAATCCATGAGTCGGGGCATTCTGCGCGAACGTGTTTTCGAAGCCTGGACCGAGATCCGCGAAAATCTTGGCCGTGCCACCCTGCAGAGTCTCGGCGTCATGCTTGGTGTGGCCTCTGTGCTGGGCGGCTTTTCCATCACGGATTCCATGCGGCAGCGCAGTGAGCAGCTGTATGTGAAGCTCGGCGGCCTGGACAAGCTCACCGTGCAGAACAATCCCGTGGCTTCCGAAGGCAAACCCACCGCCCTGCGCGCTGCCAACCTTGGCCTGCGCCAGGAAGACCGCGATGACACCGAGCATGTGAAGGCGGAAGAAGTCCAGGGGATCTCCATGGTGAAGGGCATGCGTGCCCGGGTGCGCTCGGCCTTCGCGGATCAGGAACGTTCTGTTAGTGGGGTTGGCGGTGATTTCCTCGCCATGGAGGGCTACGAAGTTGCCCAGGGGCGGGGGCTATCCACCCAAGATCTCGACACGGCCGCACCGGTGGTCATGCTCGGGAGCGAGGCCGTGGAGACCTTCTTTCCCTCGGGCAATGCCCTGGGCGCCACGATCCGCGTGGGGGACACCCCCGTCCAGGTGGTGGGCGTGCTGCGGGAACGCTTTTTCAAGTTCAGCAAAACGGAGGGTCGGCACAACATGTTCCGACGTCAGAACCGCGTGATCGCAGTGCCCTCCAGTTTGGTACAGCGGCGCATCCAGGGCGATGTTCACGGGCGCTTGGATCGGATCACCTATCGTTTGCCAAAAATTGACGCCATGCCAGCCTTCACCCAGGCCCTGCGCAGCATCATCAAGCCCAATCACCGGCTGGAAGATGATTTCCGTTTGGACGATGTGCAGGCACGCATCCGCAAACGGGATAACAACGGCGAGGCCTACAATATGATCTTCATGTTGAGCGGCGTGCTGGCCTTGTTGGGAGGCGGCTTGGTCAACGTGAATATCCAGTTGGCGGGCCTGAAGGAACGGGTGCGGGAAGTGGGCATCAAGATGGCCATCGGTGCACCCGGTGCGGAGATCTTCAAGGGCTTCATGACTGAGGCTTTGCTGCTGACCGCCTTGGGCGGCTTCGTGGGTCTGGGTCTTGGGGTTGCGTTCTCCTGGGGGATCACCCGCATCCTGGGCGTGCCCTTGGCCATGAGCTTCGCCAGTTTTGCCTGGGCCTATGTCATGGCCACGGTGTTCGGATTCCTGTTCGCCCTCTATCCCGCGCGAAAGGCCTCGAAGTTGTCTCCGATGGAGGCTTTGCATTATGAGTGACAGCGCGGCTTCCCTTTCGCGTGATGCGTTCCAGGTGGTTCCTCCTGAACTCCGCACCAACAAACGCATTGCAACCATTTCATCCTTCGCCTGGGCGGGGCTTTTATGGGAAGTGATCATCAGTGGCCTGCGGGAACTGTGGTCCCACAAATTGCGTTCCCTGCTGACCTTGACGCTCTTGACCTTGGGCGTATTTGCCCTGGTGGTGATGACCAGCGTCATGGATGGTGTGGTGGACAAGGTCTCCATGGGCTTCAAGGGACTTTCCTTTGACGGCACGATTCAGCTCAGCCAGAAAGCCCCGGAGACCACCGAAGAGCAAAAGCGTTTTGCCATGAGCCCCGGGCTTCGGTACGAAGATCTTTCCCGCCTTGCCGCGCCCCATCCTCTGGTGAAAGCCTTTTTACCCAGGGCCACCAAGAGCGCCAGCATCCGCATCGGCACCGGGCTGGAACGAACCTTTGCCACGGGTGTGACCCCTGAATATTTCCCTTGGCAGAATCGCCCCATCGCCAGTGGCCGTGGCCTTACGGATGATGATGCCCGACGGCGCAGTGCGGTGGTGGTGCTGGGGGGCAGCCTGGCTGCCAAGCTCTTCAACGGCACTGACCCGGTGGGGCGCAATGTAAGCGTGGACGGTCAGAGTTTTCAGGTGATCGGAGTACTGGCGCCGCTCCAAATCATGAGCGATGACACCTGGCTCGACGCCAACGGCTTGTTGATGCCCATCGAAGCCTACATGGACCGCATGGATCCCAAGCACGCTCTCGATCGTCTCTACGTAAAAATGGCCCACAAAAAGGATTTGAACGAAGTGACCTCGGCGCTGTTGGCCCGCTCCAGACAGGCCCATCACGGCATCGATGATGTGGAAACCACGGACCTTGCGGCGGAATTGGTGCGGGCCTATCAGCAGTTCGAGGATCAGATCTGGGGCTGGAAGGTGGTGCTGCAAAGCTTGGCGGCCACGGTGCTGCTGGTCGGAGGTGTAGGCGTTCTCAGCGTGATGCTCATTTCCTTTTCCGATCGGCGCTATGAGATCGGGCTGCGTAAGGCCATGGGTGCCACAGATCAGCAGATCTTTGTGCAGTTCCTGCTGGAAGCCTTAGTGCTCGCAGCCTTGGGCGCCTTGGCGGGCACCGTGGCAGGTTCATTCCTGTGCAAAGTGCTTTCTTCCAGTTTCCCCTGGGGCCTTGTGGTGAACACGTTCGGCTTGATTACGGCCTGGATCGTGGCGTTGGGATTAGCCTTGGTGTTTGGCCTTTATCCGGCCTTCCGGGCCATGCGGCTTTCGCCCATGGAGGCCATGCGGTAATTAAGGTTCGACACACGCAAAGCCCATGCGCCAGCTCACGGCGATTTCAAGCAAGGGGCTACTGAGGCCACCGCGCAGGCTCTTGAGCTGGCCTCCTCGGACCTGCAGTTCCCAGGCTTGGCTCAAGGGTTGGGCGAGGCCCACCACCGCTTGGATCACCGCCCCACCCCGGCTATCCAACCCGCCACCACCGCCCGCGCCCACCAGGAATTCGCCCAGTGCGCGGGTTCCATAGACAAAGGGATGGCTTTCCACGCCCAGGCCCACCAGACCCGTGCCCCAGCCGCCTGCGCGGCCGCTGGTGGCAAAAGCGGCTTGACCGGTCACATACCAATGTTCCGAAAGGGCAAGATCCAGGGCCATGGTCTGGCTGCGCACAGGCATTCCGTCCTGCCCGGTCCCCCGCCGCGGGCGTGAAAGTTCTGACGCTCCCGCCCGGATGCGCAGGGCGAGGCTTTCCAGAGACCAACCGGGTTCAGGAGCGACGCCTTTGGAATCTGCCAATCGGAAGCGCCGCCCGAGACTTAATTGGGTGAGGCTCGCTCGAAAACTGGCGCCGGGCGTGTGGATGCTGCCCATTTCCAGGCCTAGGTAGACGCCAGCGGCGAGATCACGCTCGAGGCCCCCAGCCAATTTCCACGCCATGCCGCCGCCCACATCCAAGCGACCACCCCCGGCCGGGCCACCGGCCACCCGTCCGTGCACGCGCCACCCGCCGAGCCTGGCCTGGGCGCCAAAGCCCAGCAATCCTTCCATGTAGCCGTCCGCGCCGCCGCTGTGGGCTGCCGCCAGATCAAGGCTGAGGAACCATGGGCCACGCAATGTACCTTTGGCGGAAAACCCGACCAAGCCTACCCCTGTGGAATGGGGGGTACCATCCAGGTAGGTCACGCCGGAATTCGGGGCGAAATGGAGCAGGGTGGTGGCCAGATCCACTTCTCGCCAGGGCATGGCAGGTAGGGACGGGCCAGGGTCCAGGCGGGGCGCCGAAAAGGGCAAGGCGAGGGAAAACCGCCACTGACGGCTATCAATATCGCCATTGGGGAAACGGATGCGCTGATAGGCCAAGCCCAGTCGGGCCCAATCCAGGCGCAAATCCACCCCGCCGTGACCTTCCAGCATCCATCCACCGCCCACCGCAGCCCGGCCTGCGCCGCCGCCGCCACTGAAGAGGCCCAGGTCCAGGCTCAGTCGCTCGGTCAGTTTGGGCCGCCAGGCACCGGCCACACCCAGGGTGATGAACCCGCCGCGCACGCCGGTAATCGCCCCATAGCCGCCCAGGCCCGCGGCCAAACCTGTGGGTCCCTCGTGCATCAGTTCCAGGCCATACAGGCCCATGCGCTCGCCGGGAAAGGGCAGGGCGATGGTCTGGAAGGATTGGCGGGCTTCCAGGGCAAAGGGTTCCTGGGCCGTCAACGCCAAGCCAGCCAGAAACGGGATGAAAAGTGATCGGAGGTTCATTAAGGCAGGCTATCACGCCTGCATCGATGGGTTAGGTCGTGGTGGCGCCTTCCACCCGCATGCCCAGTGCCGTCATCAAACGATGGTCGTGGGATTCGCCAGGGTTGGGCGTCGTGAGCAGCTTCTCCCCGGTGAACAAGGAATTGGCGCCTGCGAAAAAGGCGAGGGCCTGCATCTCATCCGACATGGCCGTGCGTCCGGCGCTGAGGCGAATCCGACTTTTCGGAAACAGGATGCGCGCCGTGGCGATCATGCGGATGAATTCGAGGGGTGGCACTGGCGGCAAATCAGCCAGGGGCGTGCCTTCCACGGGCACCAAGTGGTTGATGGGAATGCTTTCGGGCACGGGATCCATTTCGGTCAATTCGTGCAGAAAATGGATCCGGTGGTCGATGGTTTCGCCCATGCCCACGATGCCGCCGCAGCAGACTTCCAGGCCAGCCTGGCGCACGGCGTCGATGGTTTCCAGGCGCTCGCCGAATTTGCGGGTGGAGATGATGGTTTCGTAGAAATCCTTGCTGCTATCGATGTTGTGGTTGTAGACCTTGCAGCCCGCACTTTTCAGCTTCTTGGCCTGGTCCACATTGAGCATGCCCAGGGTCACGCAGACCTCCATGCCCATACCCGCCACGCCGTGCACCATCTCGAGCACGGCATCGAAATTCTTGTCATCGCGCACTTCGCGCCAGGCCGCGCCCATGCAGTAGCGGGTGGAACCATTGGCCTTGGCTTCGGCGGCGCCGCGCAGCACGGCCTGAACATCCTTCAGAGGCTCGATCTTCAGGCCGGTGTCATAGCGCGCGCTCTGGGGGCAGTAGGCGCAGTCTTCCGGACAGGCACCGGTCTTGATGGAATCCAGGGTACAGAACTGAATTTCTTCGGGGTTCCAGTGCTGCCGGTGAACGCCTTGGGCGCGGAAGAGCAGTTCCGGAAAGGGAAGGTCGTGGATGGCGCGGATTTCAAGGGGAGTCATGGTGCCTTTCGGAACAGAACCCTGCCAGGGTACCACGGGCTGGATTCACTTCATTCCCGCGCGGAGATCCACCAGCACCTGATCCACCGCATCGATGCGGATGAGGCCCATGCGGGGATATTCAAAATCCACAATGACCACCAGGGCCAGCACCATGATTCCGGCGTAGCAAAGAATGTGCAACCAACTGCGGGCGCGACTGGCCGCCATGGCATGGCCTGCCATCAGGGCGCTCAATAGGGTCAACCCGAACAGGATCCCGTACACGATTTTTGGAGGATGGGTTTGCAGAGCCACGGCGCGCGTGGTGGTGATATCGATCATGTCATTCAAGGCTGGCAACAGCAGCATCCCAGGCAGGGTGGTGCTGGCGGTCTGTGCGCAGCGCACGGCCTGCCCCCAGATCTCCGCCTGAAGCGCTTCGGCGCGGGCGCGGGCCGCATGGGAGGCCGTGGGTTCCTGTAAACGTTGGTACACCGCCAGGCGCGAATCCAGGTATTGCCGAAAATTTTCTCGCATGCGGGGCTGTTCCTGGGGGGGCAACAAATCCACCCGCAAATAGGCGGTGCCAATGGCATTGGCTTCCTGGACGATGAGCTGGCGGCGGGCCTGAAACCGGTTCTCCGCGCCGGAAAAAGTGAAGGCGATGAGCAGGCCCAGCAGGGCGAAAAGAGCCCCTTCGATGGGGCCGATGCCGCGGTGCTCTGGATCTGCCTTTACCTGGCGAATACCTAGTCGCCGTCCCACTTCCACCAACAGGAGAAGCAGCAGGAAAAGTCCAAGGGCAAACATGGCCGTGGTGAACATGGTGAAATCTCCGGGTCCAAGCTATTCACTATTCAACCGGTAGCCCACGCCCGGTTCGGTCAGAAAGAAGGCGGGGCGATTGGGATCGGCCTCAAGTTTTTTGCGCAACTGGGCCATGTAAATGCGCAAGTAGTGGTTCTGGGCTTCACTGCCGGGGCCCCACACTTCACTCAGGAGTTGCTGTTGGGTCGCGACCCTGCCAGCGCGCCGGACAAGGGCTTCCAATAGGCGGTATTCGATGGGTGTCAGGCGGGTGTTCTCGCCGTGGACACTTACCTCTCGGCGTTCGAGATCAACCCGAAGACCGTTGCAGTCGAACACGGCTTCCGGGGTAGCCTTCTGGGCGACGTGACGCAGGGCCACCCGGATGCGGGCCAACAGTTCGGCGGCACCAAAGGGTTTGGTCAGGTAATCATCAGCCCCCAGATCCAGGGCGCGCACTTTTTCCCGCTCCTGGTGACGGGCGCTGATGATGATCACGGGGCGGCGGCTCCAGGAACGGATTTCGCTCAGCACCGTCAAACCATCCGCATCGGGCAGACCCAAATCCAAGAGCACCAGTTCCGGGTTGTGGGAACGTGCCATGGAAATGCCCTGGGCCGCCGTGGCCGCGGTGAGCACCTGGTATCCCTGGGTGCTGATGGAAGGCACCAGGAAGCGCAAAAGGGACGTCTCATCTTCGACGACGAGGATCAAGGGTTGGCTCACGGGGCCATCTCCTCGGCAGCAGGCGGCAATGGGGGAGGATCCTCTCTGGGCAGGCTCACATGGAAACAGGCACCACCACCCGGGTTGGATTCGGCGCAAATCGTTCCTCCGTGGGCTTTGGCGATGGCATCGCAAATCGCCAAGCCCAGGCCCACACCACCATCCTGTCCTCGCCCCGGCAGCCGGAAAAATTTATCGAAAACCCGCGTGCGATAGGCATCAGGAATGCCTGGCCCCTGATCGGCAACCTTGATTTCCAGGGTGCTTGCCGTGGTCCAGGCCCGAAGGGCAACGGGGCAGCCCGGCGCGTGGCGGCTGGCATTCTCCAGGAGGTTGATGAGGAGTTGCTCGAGCAAAGCCCCGTCCGCTGCCACCAGCGGCAAATTTTCCGGCAGATCGATCTCCACCTGAGTCTTTTGTGATTCCGTGCGGCGCAGGGCTGAACCCAACACTTCCTGGAGGGAATGCCATTCCTTCTGGACACGTATCGCTCCGCTTTCCAGGCGAGTCAAATCCAACAGGTTGGTCACAAGCTGGGTCAGCCGCTGGCTTTCCCCATGGATCATGGCCAGCAGATCCCTGCGGGTGGATTCGGGGATGGATTCCGAGAGCAACAGCGTGCTGGCGGCCCCCTGGATTCCAGCCAGAGGTGTTCTCAGGTCATGGGAAATGGCACCCAACAGGGCACTGCGCATTCGCTCGGTTTCATTTTCCAATTTGGCCCGCTGAGCCGTGTCCAGCCACCGCACACGCTCCAAGGCTAGGGCCACCTGGACAGCAAAGCCACGCAACAATTCCCAGGCTTCCTCGTCGAGATCGTTGTAGTGATGGGCGGTAATGCAGAGCACGCCTTCAAGGGCACCGCCGTGCCCAAGGGGCAAATAGGCATGGGTACCATCCAGGTGGGGTTCCAGGGCTTCACGTTGTGCGTTGGGCAAAAAGGTGGGGATGGCAAATTCCAGCTCGGGTCCCGGGGGCAACAGGGGTTTCCAGTGGCCATCCTTCTGCAGCAATAGAAGGTGAATTGATCGATGGAGCAAACGCTCGCCCAGATGGTTCAGGGCTTCGGCGACCTCCCGGTGGGTGGTGCCCTTGGCCAGATTCCGGCCCAGCAGCAGGAGGGCGGCTTGCAGGGCGGCACGCCGACGGGAGGCTCGGGTCTGTTGGTTCAAGCGTTCGGAGAGGGCCACGGCGAATTGACCACCTCCAAGCACCACGAGGAAAAGCGCCAACATGGGCCAGTTCCCCACGGTCAGGCTGCCCTGCGCAGAGTCGAAGGCGAGATCGAAGATGAGCCCACTGGCGGCTACCGCCAAAGCCCCTGCGCCCAAACCCCATCGCTGGGCGATGAGGGCCGTGGCCAGAAGAAACAGAAGAAAGATGGCCGGGAGGGGCAATTCGGGTGGCAGGATGGCGCCCAGACCCGCACAGGCCCCAAGAATGCCAAGGCTGCCGAACAGCGCGCCCAGGCGCTCCGTCTTGGGAGGGAAAACGGAATGCCGGGGAATTTCAGGACCAAGGGGAATGCTGGTGATCCGAATGGCGGGTTGCCGCCGCAGTAATTCCTGGGCAGTGGAATGTCCCAGGCGGCCCCAGGGCCAGCGATCTTGGCCCCAACCCATCATGATTTCACCGGCGCCAGTCTGTTTCACCGCCTCCAGGAGGCCAGCCACCCGGGTGCGGGCCTGGATCCAAAGGGTGGCCGCACCAAGGCTTTGGGCCTCCTCCAGCCAGAGGCGAGCCTGATCCTGCTCGTCGGCAGCCTCTTCGCTAGGCACATGCACATGCAGGGCAATCCAGGGGCGATGCTTCTCCCGGGCGGCCCAGAAGGCCGCATGAATGAGCCGCACGGCCTGGGCGTCACTGCCCAGGGCCAGCAGAAGGGGATTGGAATGTTCGGGTTGAGTCATGGTGGCAGGCCGATCTCCTAGATAGTACGCGATGTAAAAAGACCGTAAAAATTGCCTTCATCTCGGTGCGACGGGGTGCAAGCGCATCTAATCTGGCCCTTCTGGATTGCACCTAACCCTTTCCATCAGGAGGTTCCGTGAACCCTCAAACCATGCCGATCGATACCGGCAATACCGCCTTCATGCTGCTGTGCTGCAGCCTCGTCATGCTTATGACGCCCGGCCTGGCGTTTTTCTACGGCGGGCTGGTGGGCCGCAAGAACGTGCTGGCCATCATGATCCAGAGCTTCGTCAGTCTCGGGTGGACGACGGTGCTGTGGTTCGCGTTCGGGTATTCGATGTGCTTCGGCCCCACTTGGCATGGCATCGTGGGGCACCCCGGCCACTACGCTTTCTTGAATAACATCAACCTCACCAGCATGTTCACCCTGGGTGGCTCCACGGCAGGCATTCCTCAGATCGTGCATGTGGCCTACCAGATGATGTTCGCCATCATCACCCCCGCCCTGATCACCGGTGCCTTTGCGAACCGCGTGACCTTCAAGGCCTACATGCTGTTCCTCACGGCCTGGTTGATCTTTGTGTACTTCCCCTTCTGCCACATGGTCTGGCATCCCGATGGCATCCTGGCCAAGTGGGGCGTGCTTGATTTCGCTGGCGGCATCGTGGTGCACAATACCGCTGGTTTCGGCGCCCTGGCCTCGATTCTTTACGTGGGCAAACGGAAGGTCATTCAGAACGAACCTCACAGCATTCCCCTCATCGCCCTGGGCACCGGCCTGCTGTGGTTCGGCTGGTATGGCTTCAACGCCGGATCTGAATTCCGCGTGGATTCCATCACCGCGTCTGCCTTCATCAACACGGATATCGCGGCTTCTTTCGCCGCGGCCACTTGGCTCTTCGTGGAATGGTTCAACGCCAAGCAGCCCAAATTCGTGGGTCTGCTGACCGGTGCCGTGGCGGGTCTGGCCACCATTACGCCTGCGGCCGGCTATGTTTCCCCCGCCGTGGCGGCCCTCATCGGCATCCTGGCTGGTGTGATCTGCTACTACGCAGTGGCGCTCAAGAACAAGCTGCGCTGGGATGATGCGCTGGATGTCTGGGGCGTGCACGGGGTGGGCGGCCTCATTGGCGTGATCTTCCTGGGCATGTTCGGCTCCACCATGTGGAACCCCAACGGCGCCAATGGCCTCTTCCACGGTGGCTCGGCCTTCTTCGGCAAGCAGTTGGTGGCGGTGCTGGTGTCGTCCGTGTGGGCCTTTGTCTTCACCTACGCCATGCTCTGGATCATTGACCGCATCACTCCGGTTCGCGTGGAAGAATCCCACGAAGAAAAGGGCCTGGATGAAGGTCAGCACGGCGAAGAAGCCTATCCCCAAGGCCTTTAATTGAATTTTTCCCACCATTCCGGCGTGCATGTCCTGCGCGCCGGAATGCTGTTGTAGACTTCCCTACCCCAAGATGAGGATCACCATGGCTTTGCCCATTCGTTTTTCCCTGGCTGTTGCCCTTGGCACTTCGTTGCTGGCCCAAGAGGCTGCGCCGACGTCCACCCTGCCGATGCTCAAATGGCGCGGATCCATCTGGGCTTCTGCGGTCACTCAGAATCGCGAAAGCGTGGATGGGTCGCTGGTTTTCCGTCCCATCGAGGCTGGCCAGAGCCAGTTCACCATGGACGGCATTATGCTGGGCGCCGATGCTACCTTCGCCAAAGGTTGGTCCGCCAAGTTCACGCTGCTGGCAGGGCAGGCTGGGAAAATCATCCAAACCAGCACCGGGGATACCGGCACCATCGCTGCGGTGGAAGCCCTAGTTGCCTGGACCGGGGAGAAAGACACCCTGCGTGTGGGGCGGATGATGACCTTCATTGGCATGGAGTTTTTTTGGATGGTTCCCAGAATGTAACTGCCAGTCGAGGTCTGCTATTCAGCTTCGTGGATCCCTTTGGCCAGGTAGGCCTGAACTGGCACCACGCCTTTACTCCCACCTGGAGCAGCGATGTCTGGGTCTTCAACGGCGAGGATCGTCTCCAGGACAACAACCACGGTAAAACCTTGGGGTTTGGGTTGACCTATAACCATGGGGGTACTGCGGACAAGTATCTGTCCATCCATGCATATCGTGGCCCCGAACAGGCTGGCCTGGGCAGTTCCGCCAATACGGGGGCTGAAGGCCGTCAGCGGGAACGGGTATGCGCCATGGGGCAGTGGGTCTGGGGCAAGAGCACCCTCCAGGGCGAAGTGTCCGTGGGCCGGGAGAAATTCCTGGGTAGTGCGATCCTGGGCGCCACTGCCCCGGTCAATGCCACATGGAAAGGCTACGGGCTCATCTACAAGCAGGAGGTGGCCAGCGGTGTCAGCCTGTTTGCCCGGGCCGAATACCTTGCGGATGATTTTGGCGTTCGCCTCTCCGCCGATCCCTCCATTAAGGAAAGCCTGGGGCTTGGTTCTACCTACCTGGGTCTCCAGGGGGCGGGATTGAAGGCGCAGTCTTACACGGTCGGTGTGGAAAAGAAACACGGGCCAGCCTTTGCGCGGATCGAAGTGCGGCAGGATCGCCTCAATCGGGATTTGGCCGATGTCAACGGCGCCACTTTCCGGGATGGCCTTTCCGGCACGGTGAGCCTTGGCGCCAGCTTCTGAACGGGTTGGAGTCGTAGCGCAGGGGCCGGGCGACCGGCCCCTGTTTATTGTTGCTTGGAACCTTCCGCCGCTCCTGGAATCCAAGGTTGGAATGCCCCGAATGAATCCCTCTTTTGCGGGCATCCTTGACACTAAACGTAGAATTTACGTTTCCTTGCCAATCCAGGAGTGCCCGTGGCCCCAACCGTGACCCCTGCCGAACTCCAGACCACCCTTACCCGTGATCAGCGCGTGGCCCTGTTCCGCACCATCTACGCGGCCCGGCGCATCGATGATCGGGAAATTGCAGGAAAGCGGCAGAACAAGGTCTATTTCCAGATCAATGGCGTGGGGCACGAAGCCATTGGCGCCGCGGCGGCCATGGCCCTGAAAACGGGCCACGACTGGTTCTTTCTCTACTACCGGGACCGGGCCCTGTGCTATGGCCTGGGCGTATCCGCCTATGACATGTTCCTGGGCAGCGTGGGCTCCAAGTTGGACCCGGCCACGGGCGGCCGCCAGATGCCCACCCATTGGAGCAGTTCCAAGCACCGCATCTGGTCCAGTTCCAGCCCCACGGGCAGCCAGTTCCTCCAGGCCGTGGGCTGCATGGAGGCCGTACGGCGTGCGGAGCAGGGCGGCCTCACCGCTGAGATCGATGCCCGGCCGGACGAGGTGGCCCTGGCCACCACCGGCGATGGCACCGTGAGCCAGGGGGAATTCTGGGAAGGCCTGAACAACGCCGTAAACCTCAAATTGCCGGTGCTGTTCCTGGTGGAAGACAATGGCTACGCCATTTCCACACCCACGGAAGTGCAGTATGCCGGTGCCAATGTGGCCGCCCTGCTCAAGGGCTGGGAGCCCCATGGCCTCTTGGTCATCGATAACGTGGATGGTTGTGATCCCATCGCTTCATACGAGGCAATGGTGCGCGCTGCCGAACATTGCCGGGCCCGCAGAGGCCCCGCCCTGGTGCGCGCCAAGACCATTCGGCCGTACAGTCATTCCCTTTCTGATGATGAGGCGCTCTATAAAACCGCCGCCCAGCGGGCCGAAGAACAAAAGCGCGATCCCGTGGTTACGTACGGTGAACGCCTGATCGAACTCGGCGATCTCACCGAGAATGATCTGGAACAGCTCAAGGCCGAGATCCAGATGGAGATCGATCTCGCCTGGGAAAAGGCCGAAGATGCCCCGCCGCCGGATTCCGGCAGCTACTATCGCTACCTCTACAGCGAAGAGGTGGACCCCACTGCAGCCGCCTTCGATACAGAGAGCACGGCCCCGGACCCTGCGGGCCCGCAGAAGACCATGATCGATCTCATCAACGTCACCCTGAAGCAGGAGATGACGCGGGATCCCCGCATTCTTGTGTTTGGTCAGGATGTGGCGGATGCCACCCGGGAAGAAATCCTCAGCGAAGTTAAGGGGAAGGGCGGGGTCTTCAAGGCCACCCATGGCTTGCAGAAGGCCTTTGGCAGCCACCGCGTGTACAACTCGCCCCTGGCCGAAGCCACCATCATTGGTCGTGCCCTTGGGTTGGCTGGGCGGGGCTTCAAGCCCGTGGTGGAGATCCAGTTCTTCGATTACATCTGGCCCGCCATGCAGCAGCTGCGCGATGAACTGGCGAACTTCCGCTGGCGTTCCAACAACGACTACAAGGCCCCCATGGTGGTGCGGGTGCCCATCGGCGGCTACCTGATGGGCGGCGCCATGTACCACAGCCAGAGTGGGGAGAGCATCTTCACCCACATTCCCGGCCTGCGCGTGGTCTATCCCAGCAATGCCCTGGATGCGGCGGGCCTGCTGCGCACCGCCATTCGGTGCGATGATCCAGTGCTGTTCCTGGAGCCCAAGCACCTCTACCGACAAACCCACAACAAGGGTGTGGATCCAGGTTCGGAATTCATGATTCCCTTCGGCAAGGCCCGCACTGTGCGCGAGGGCACCAGCCTTTCCCTGATCACCTATGGCAGCACCGTGTATCGCGCCGTGCAGGCGGCGCGCCAAGCCGAAGCCGAGGGCATTTCCGTGGAGATCATCGATCTGCGCACCCTCAGCCCCTACGATTGGGAAGCCATCCAGCGCACGGTGAAGAAGACCCATCGTGTCATCGTGGCGCACGAGGATGGCAAGTCCTGGGGCTACGGTGCCGAGATCGCCGCGCGCATTGCGGACGAGCTTTTCTTCGATCTCGATGCCCCGGTGCGGCGGGTGGGTGCCAAGGATACTTGGATCGCCTACCACCCCAGCCTGGAGGATGAAATCCTGCCCCAGAGTTCGGATTTCCTGGCGGCCTATCGGGCCATCATGAAGGTCTGAACCCCATCCGGTAAACGCGTCTGGCGCCGGTTCGTATCGATTGTCATGCGTCGATTGCTCTTTGCTTTTTCAGCATCGGTCCTTTTCGTGTGGGGCGCAGCCAGTCTCGTCGCAGGTTTCTGGGTGCTGCCACCCATGCTGCTCAACGCCCCGATTCCCCAGCGCACGGAGGCTGATCGCGAGCAGGTTCGAGCTCGGCTACTCGTGCCCGGGGCTCTGTGGACGAAGGCGCGTGTGGAAGGGGGCGAACGGCGCGCCCTGGAGGTATGGCATCTGCACCGTCCTAAAGCCAAGGGTGTGGTGATCTACTTGCACGGCTTTGGGGATGACATGTGGGGCAGCATCGGCCGTGCGGCGGACCTCCCGGAATGGGATGCCGTGGGATTTACATTCAGGGGCCGAGATCGACATCCCGAGGTGCCTTCTACGTTGGGTGGATGGGAACGGGCGGATGTGGTTGCAGTGGTGCACCACCTGGAAGCGGCTGGAGTGCCCCGTGCACGAATTCTGATCGCGGCCTGGAGCCAGGGCGCGGGGGTGGCCCTGTTGGCCCTTTCCGATCTTGAAAATAGGGGAATACCCTTGGCAGGTGCCCTGTTGGAATGCCCGTACGAAACGCTTGCGGAGGCGGCAAAGAATCATCTGCGCCTGGCGTTAGGCTCCTTTGAGCTCTTGGCACGGCCCGCCGAATGGCTGGCGTTGCGGAAGGCAGGGCGAAGCGCGGATTTCAACCCCGAGGAAGTGTCTCCGATCCGGGTAGCCCCATCATTACGCACACCCTTGGCCCTCATCACCGGGGACGCGGACCGCGAAACACCCGTCGCGGGGGTGCGGCGGATTGCACGGAACCACCCTGATTTGGTCGTTGTCCCCGGGGCCGGTCATTGCGAAGCCAGCGGCAGGCTCCCGGGCGGTTGGAAGGGCTGGGCTGAAGGGCGCCTGAGCGCCTGGGGGCTCTGAACCCAAGCGGGAAGGCGTTGGCCTTTGTTGGGTTTAACGGTGAACAAAACCGAGAAGGGCGAATCCGAGGGTGGGCCAGCCTTATTGGTGAGGTGATTTATTTGGAAGAAACAGGTGTTGAATTGAGTTGTATTTATTTATAATGCCGTTTTATGACAACCAAGTTCTTGTTTTTTCTGATCTAATTTTAATAATTATTGGATAGATTGTTTTTTTAAGGCTGCCAGGTATTGAAAGTTTGAGTACTGCCTAACCAGGAGCGCACACACGTGAAATCCATGGGCCTGACTTCAAAATTTTTCGTGCCGGTTGGGATTGTGTTGGCGGTGGTGATCGCGGCCCTCATCTGGGGGATAGGTTCCTATCAAACACGCCAGGCGGAGGGCGCCTTTGAGGAGCACCTGAGTTCTCTGGCCGTGGCCTCGCGGTCCATGTACCACGCGGCGGCAGAAGACTATTGCAAGAGCGTGGGTATGGATTTCCACCGATTGGGTGGAAATTCCAAATCCTTGTCCGAGTTCGAAAACTCGGCGTTCCAGTCCTTTCGGGATAATCCCAGGCTGGAAACAAAAGTGCATCATTTCGAGGACAGGAATGGGGTTCCTCGCATGTACGTGCTGGCCCCGGCCCGACTAAAGGAGGAATGCAACACCTGCCACACAGCCTATGGCCTCGAACTGTACAAGGATCACAAGATTGGTGATCTGGTCGCGGCCTTTGGTGTCTCCATCTCAAAGGCCGAGTTGCACCAGAAAGAACACAACATGCAACTGGCAGGGATTGGCATTGGCATCGGCATTCTGCTGCTCGTGAGCGGGGTCATTACGTTTTTCATGCGGCGGGTTGTGTTGCGCCCCCTGGAGGAGCTCTCGGGTTCCATCATCCAGGTGGCGGGTGGCGATCTCACCGTGCGGGCGGAAATCCGCAGCGATGATGAAATCGGACGGTTGGCCGAAACCTTCAATGCCATGACCTCTGAACTGAACCAGGCGATCCAGACGGTGGAACAGGCTTCAGAGCAGGTGGCTTCCGGTAGCCTGGAATTGGCTTCCAGCGCCGAGCAGATGGTCCACACGGTGGAGGAAACGGCCAAGGTCGGCGAGGCGCTCCAGCAGGCGGGGCGCGGCGTTCTTGGCGCACTGAAAAACCTGATGAGCAACGTGGAACACATGTCCGAGCACACGCTGCGGACCGGGGAAGAAACCGTGGTGGTGGTGGGGGACACGGAGCAGGGCTCCCGCGCGGGGCAGAGCGCCACCCGTGGCATGACGGAAATCCAGGAGGCCACCGGTCGCATCGATCAGGCCGTGCGCGTGATCCAGGAGATTGCCCGCCAGACGAACTTGCTTTCGCTGAATGCTGCCATTGAGGCGGCCAAAGCTGGCTCCCAAGGCAAAGGCTTTGCGGTGGTGGCGGAGGAGATCCGCAAACTGGCCGAACGAAGCGGTCACGCGGCCAAGGAAATTGAAGACATCATTCTGCGCACTCAGGAAGCGGTGGCATCGGGCGTGCAAAGCGTGGGTACCACCCTCGCGCACCTGGAGGATGTGAAGGAACGGATTTCCACGGTTTCCCAGCGCATTCAAGACATGGAAGCTCTGAGCCGCGATCAGGCCCAGACCGGCACCGAAGTGCGTCGTCTCATGGACCAGACCACGGGTCGCCTAGATCAGAACGCCGCCGCTACCCATCAACTGGATGCCACCGTTCACGAAATCACCCGCACTGCCGAAGACCTTTCGCATGTGGCGGAACGGCTTAAGGTGCTGGTGAATCGCTTCAAGCTCTAGATAGAGCAACCAGGGCACCCTTTTGCCGTGTATTGAAAGGCTCCGCCTAATTCAGCAGCGCGAAAGCAAAGCTGATCTTGACGCCCCTGGAGGTCCAGGTGGCCCAGGGCACGTTGGGATTGAATGACCGATACAGATCAAGGGCGGCAGGAATGAGCACCGCCGCGCCCATCCAGCGCTCGTTGATGCCGAGCCCATGGGCCATCCCGAGGGTATCGCGCTCGGGCGGGCCGCTTTTGGCGAGGGCTGCATAGGCATAGATCAGGGACGTAACCAGGTGAAAGGCAAAGGCTCCTTTGACCGAGGTGGGGGCGTCTTCCCAGACCCGGGGGTATTTTTTCAAAATGGCTTCGGCCATGCTGTGCTGCATCCAGAAGCCTGCGGCGGCAATGGCGTATTCCTGCCGGGGCGTCACGTCTTTTCGATAACTAACGGCGAAAAAGGGAATGCCTGCGCCATCCACGCGCTTCACATAGGGATCCGTGCCTAGGGCCACATCCATGAGGTAGTGGCCGGATTCGTGCAATACCAGGCCCACCAGGGCACCGCCCAGGAAGGGCGGCACATCCTTGAGCTCCAAGGAAATCTTCTTGGGTGGGAGGGTGATATCCGCGCGCGGCTCCTCCGAAGACTGGGCAGCCAGCAGGCTGCCCAGCAGGAACGACAGGAAGGTGCGCACTAGTTCAGTGCGCCTTTGGCAGCGGCGACGACCTTGTCCACGGTGAGGCCGAATTTCTCGAACAGGATTTCAGCCGGGGCGCTGGCACCAAAGTGATCCAGTCCGATACAGGTGGACGCGTAGCGCTGCCAGCCAGTGGTAATGCCCGCTTCGACAGAAACCCGCGCCTGGAGGCTGGGCGGCAGCACGCTGTCGCGGTAGCTCTTCGGCTGGGCTTCGAACAATTCCCAACTGGGCATGGACACCACGCGGGTGGCGATGCCCTGGGCTTCGAGCACTTTGCGGGCTTCCACAGCCAGATGCACTTCGGAGCCCGTCCCGATGAGGATGAGCTTTGGTGAGGTGCTGCCTTCTTCCAGAATGTAGGCACCCTTCACTGCCTGGGCAGCCTTGGTGCCATCTAGCACGGGCAGTTTCTGGCGGGTGAGGGCCAGGCCAACGGGGCCATGGGCCGTCATGGCTGATTTCCAGGCGGCCACGGTTTCATTGGCATCGGCCGGGCGGATCATGGTCATGCCCGGAATCATGCGCAGGGTCATCACCTGTTCGATGGGCTGATGGGTGGGGCCGTCTTCGCCCACGCCGATGCTGTCATGAGTCCAGACGTAGGTGACGGGCTGCTTCATGAGCGAAGCCAACCTTACGCTGGGGCGCATGTAGTCGCTGAAGATGAGGAAGGTGGCACCAAAGGCGCGCAAGCCACCGTGCAGGCTCATGCCGTTCAGCACTGCGCCCATGGCGTGCTCGCGAATGCCGAAGTGGAAATTGCGGCCCGCCTCGGTGGCAGAAAAGGTGCCGCCACCCTTGAGGTCCGTGTTGTTGGAAGGGGCCAGATCCGCGCTGCCGCCGATCAAATTGGGAATGACGGAAGCGATGGCATTGAGGGTTTTGCCGCTGGCTTCGCGGGTGGCAGCCTTTTCGGTGATGTCGTAAACGGGAAGGCTGGTTTCCCAACCTGCGGGCAGTTCGCCCTTGAGGAAGGCTTCAAATTCAGCCGCAGCTTCGGGGAAGGCCTTGCGATATGCCTCAAAGCGGGTGTTCCATTCCGCTTCGCTGGCAGCACCCTTGGTCTGACACTGTCGCCAATGATCGAGAGCCTCGGCAGGCACGGTGAAGGAGGCTTCGGGATCAAAGCCAAGAATCTCTTTGGTGGCTTTGATTTCGCCTTCGCCCAGGGGTGCACCGTGGGCGTGGTGGGTGTTCTGCTTGGTGGGGGCGGGCCAACCAATGATCGTGCGGCAATCAATGAGCGTGGGTTTTCCACAGGGCTCTTGCGCCTTTTGATAGGCATGATGCAGGGCCGTGAGATCTTCGCCATCTTCGACCTTCAACACGCGCCAGCCCTGGGCCTCAAAACGCTTGGGCACATCCTCGGTGAAGGAGAGATCGGTGCCGCCTTCGATGGTGATCTTGTTGTTGTCCCACAGCACCACGAGCTTATCGAGCTGCAGATGCCCCGCCAGGCTAGCGGCTTCGTAGGCGATGCCTTCCATCAGGCAGCCGTCACCTGCAAAGGCATAGGTGCGGTGATTGATGATTTCAAAACCTGGACGGTTGAAGCGAGTCGCCAGCCACCGCTCGGCGATGGCCATGCCCACGGCGTTGCCGATACCCTGGCCCAGCGGGCCCGTGGTGGTTTCTACGCCCGCCGTGTGGCCGAATTCAGGATGACCGGGGGTCTTAGAGCCCCACTGGCGGAAGTTCTTGAGGTCCTCCAACTCCAGCCCGTACCCGGCCAAGTGCAACAAGCTGTAGATCAGCATGGAGGCATGTCCGCAACTCAGGATGAAACGGTCCCGGTCCGGCCACGCGGGATTCACGGGGTTGTGTTTCAGGAACTGCGTCCAGAGCACGTAGGCCGCCGGTGCCTGGGCCATGGGCGTGCCGGGGTGACCGCTGTTGGCCTTTTGCACCGCATCCATGCTGAGGCAGCGGACGGTATCGATGCAGAGCTTGTCGATGTTGGTGGCAGAAAAAGTCACGAATCACCTCGGGAAGGTTCCATTCTCCCAAAAGGAGAGGCGGCATGGGGTCACGGATTTGCTCTGTTTTTTGGGGTGAAGGTGCCGAGAAAGCCCAGGCTTAGCTTTCCAGATGCCCCAGTACCCAGCGCGCCACGGGAATAGACAGGCCGTTGCCCAGCAGCTTGTAGCGTTTTTCCAGGGGCAGGTTTTCGGGGAAACGGAAGGATTCAGGAAGTCCCAGCAATCGCGCCACTTCGGTTGGTGAGAAGCGTCGCACGCCTCGGTCGGTCACCAGAAAGGAGCCACTCCCGACATAGCGCCTGCCATAGCCGCCGATGAAACAGGCCGTGCGAAAACCCTCGCCACGCACCAGATCGAGGCCCGGCTTGTGTTTGGCGAGCTGGCCTTCTTCCAGGTACAGGGATGGATCTTCCGGCTCGTCCAGATATTCGGCCACCGCTTGAGGTGTGAAGGCAGGCAGGGATGGCTGGGTCAGGGGCCGCCGTGAGGCCACCAGGAAGAACCGCGGGCGCTGATTGGGCAGGCCGAAACGGGTGGGGCAGAGCCGGTGCTCGACGCGATGAAAGCCGTGGTGGTCCAGCACCATCGCGAGGCGATCATGGGCGTCACTACCCTGGAAACCTTCCACATTTTCTAGCACCAGGGATTCGGGTGGATGTTGGTCCAAGAGATCCAAGAGGTGGAGGAAGGCACGGGAGCGAGGGTCTTCCAGCCCATGATGATTCCCCATGCGGCAAAAGGGCTGGCAGGGGGGGCTCATGACCCAGGTATCTGCCTGGTGTTCCAGCAGGCGCTCGAAGGGCAGGGTGGCAAGTTCGTGGGCAAATGGTTTGTGGCCGTGGTTTAGCTCATAGGTGGCGTTGGCTGCGGGGCTGATATCAAAGGCAGCCGCGACAGTACCGCGTCCTGCGAGTGCAAACCGCCAGCCGCCCAGGCCGGAGAACAGTTCCAGAACCTTCCTCACGTTATTCCGCAAGCCCAGGGTTGGGCAGAATGTATTCGAATTCTCGCTTGAGGCCAGTCAGGCATTCGGGACAGACACCGTGCGTGAACTCTGCTTCAGAGCGCTGCTCGATGTAGCTTTCCACCTTGGTCCAATAGCCACCGTCATCGCGGATTTTTTTGCAGTGGCCGCACATGGGAATCAGGCCGCGCAGAATCCGAACGTTTTCAAGCGCCTCGCGCAAATCCTGGGAGATGCGCTTCTGCCGCTCGGCCAGGTGCGCATCGCGCACCCGGAGCCGGGCCTGCATCCAGGAAAGACGGCTCACAATGCCATGCAGGGTGAGTGAGACAAGGGAAGCGGAAACGAGGCCTAAGCCCCAATGCAGCAGATCGCCCTTGGGTTGGATCACCAGGACGCCCACGATCCAACTGGCTAGGCACGAACCCAGAATGGTCAGATGCAATTTCAGGTGCGGTGACACCACGCTCGCTGCCGCGATCACGAGCATCAGATCGCTGGTGAGCTCCAGGTGGCCCGTGAGTCCCATGAGGATGAGATGATTGGCCGTGGGCGCCAGCAGGCAGGTGATGGCGATCAAGGACCACTGGCGAGGCAGAATCCAGTGCTGGGTGATACCCAGAGAACTACCCAGGAAAATCGCAGCAGTCAGGAGGTTTGGCACGATCATCTGGATGCCAACGCCGGGCGGCTGGGCCACGAAATGAATGGGAATCAGCAGCAGGTAGTAGCCGCCGATGACCGCCGAGGCCGTGCGGTAGCCGCGCAGGTATAACCCCATGACTTCATTGAAAATTTCGTCCCGAGCCTGCAGCGACACGTTGATCTCCGCGACATTCAAGATTCACCATGCCAGAAATAACCAATACAGGATGTGTCGCCGGGCATAAATGCAGGCGGGGCGGCCTTGGCCGCCCCGTACCTGGTGGTTCCAGTCTTTCTAGGCGATGGCTGCGGCCACATCCGCCTTGCCGTCCTTGCCGATGAGCTTGAGGCCGTAGGCATCCTGGAGGACTTTGAAGACATTGGGGGTGATCCACGCGGGAGCAGCGGGGCCTACGGCAATGTTCTTCACGCCCAGGTGCAGCAGCGTGAGGAGCACGGCCACGGCCTTCTGCTCGAACCAGCTCAGCACGATGGTGAGGGGTAGATCGTTGACGCCGCACCCAAAGGCGCCCGCAAGGCCCACGGCCACCTGGATGGCGCCGTAGGCATTGTTGCACTGGCCCATGTCGAGGAGGCGGGGCAGGCCCAGCAACGTGCCGTAATCGTGGCCCATGATGCGGAACTTGCCACAACCCAGGGTCAGGATGAAGGAGGACTGGGGCGCGTTGGCCGCATAGTCGGTGTAGTAGTTGCGGCCAGGCTCGGCCCCATCGCAACCGCCGATGACGAAGAAGCGGGTGATATCGCCCTTCTTCACGCCTTCGATGATGGCGGGGGCGGCGTTCAGGATCACGCTGTGGTGGAAGCCCACGGGAATCTTGCCGAAGTCGCGGGCTGCCAGGTTGCCAAGCTCCCGGGCGCGCTTGATCACGGCACTGAAGTCATCAGTTGTCAGCCGGGTCACGCCAGGAGCGGCGGTGGTGCGGTTGGAGAACATGCGGTCGGAATAGGAATCCTTGGGCTCCATGATGCAATTGGTGGTCACCATCACGGCGCCGCCAAAGGCCTCGAACTCGTTGCGCTGCAACTGCCAGGCGCCACCAAAATGGCCCGCCAGGTTGGGGTGGTTGGCGAGCTTGGGATACATGAAGGCGGGCAGCATCTCGCCGTGGGTGTAGACCAGCACCTCGGTGCCTTCCACCTGCTGGAGCAGATTGGAAAGATCCAGCAGGTCGTGGCCACTCACCAGGATGCCGGGCTGGGCCTTGGTACCGCACCAGACTTCCTTCACCTCGGGCTGGCCGAAATGCTCCACATGGGCCTCATCCAGCATTTCCATCACGCGCAGGTTCTGCTTGCCGCACTCCAGCACCAGTTCCAGCATGCTGGGCACATCGAAGTTCACATTGGTCATGGTGGCGAACAGGGCTTCTTCCATAAAGGCATTCACGCCCGCATCCGATTTTCCCAGACGTCGGGCATGGTGGGCATAGGCAGCCATGCCCTTCACGCCGTAGAGCAGCGTTTCCTGCAGGCTCTGCACATCCTCGTCCTTGCCGCACACACCAAAGTCGCCGGTGCAGCCGGTGCCGCATGCAGCCTGTTCACACTGATTGCAAAACATGATTCCTCCTGAGTGGGCCCCCCGAAGGGGGACAGTTCCAATCAAGAGATTTCAATCGATTGCGGGAGATCACCTTGACGGAAATCAAGAGCAGCAAGGCTGTGATGAATGGCACAGGGTATGGGTGATCATTCCTGAAAAAGGAGAACCGCCAAGCAACAGCTCCGGAAGGGGGTTGCTTGGCGGTTTGCTTTTCTAAGAACCGAATTACACGCTGGCCATGCTGGCTTTCACAAAGGCCGTGAACAGGGGATGCGGCGCCAGGGGTTTGGATTTGAATTCGGGGTGGAACTGACAACCCAGGAAGTATGGGTGGTCGGGGATCTCCACGATTTCCACAAAGGTGCCATCGGGGCTGAGGCCGGTGAAGGCGAGGCCCTTGGCTTCCAGCACATGCCTGAATTCAGCCTGGTTGAATTCGTAACGATGGCGGTGGCGTTCACTGATCTGGGTGCTGCCATAGGCTGTGTAGGCAAAGCTGTTCTCGCGGATGACGCAGGGATAGGCGCCCAGGCGCATGGTGCCGCCCAGTTCTTCCACGTCCACCAGTTCCCGTAGCTTGAAGATGATCCGATGCTTGGGGTTCTCCTCGAACTCGGTGCTATCGGCGCCTTCCAGGCCTGCGACGTGGCGGGCGAATTCTACGCTCGCCATCTGCATCCCGAGGCAAATGCCAAAGAAGGGAATCTTGTTTTCGCGTGCGTATTTGATGGCCAGGATCATGCCCTGGGTGCCGCGCACCCCGAAGCCGCCGGGAACCAGCACGCCGTGGCAATCGCTGAGCTGAGCGGCGGCACCATTGATTTCAATGTCCTCGCCCTCGATCCACTTCAAGTCCACCTGCACTTCCAGTCCGTAACCCGCATGGTGGAGGGCTTCGATCAGGCTCTTGTAGCTCTCCTTGAATTCCACGTACTTGCCCACCACGCCAATGCGCACGCTGCCCTTGGGATTACGGATGCGGTGCAAGAGGTTCTGCCATCGGCTGAGATCCGGCTTGGATTCAGGCAGATTCAAGAGCGCCGCCACCTTGGCATCCAGGCCCTCTTCGTGCAGGTTCATGGGCACCTGGTAGATGGTGTCAGCGTCCTTGCAACTGAATACCGCATCGGGTGTCACGGAGCAGAAGAGCGCGATCTTATCCTTCAGGGCGCGGGGAATGTCCTGCTCGGCGCGGCACACGAGCACATCGGGCTGAATGCCCAGGGCTCGCAATTCCTTGACACTGTGCTGGGTGGGTTTCGATTTCAATTCGCCCGCGGCCTTGATGTAGGGCACGTAGGTGAGGTGCATGTTGATGGCGTTGCCCAGGCCCGCTTCGATGCGGAACTGGCGGATGGCTTCCAGAAAGGGCTGGCTCTCGATATCGCCCACGGTGCCGCCGATTTCCACGATCACCACGTCCACATCCTTGGCGACCTTCTTCATCACACCCTTGATCTCATCCGTGATGTGCGGGATCACCTGCACGGTTTTGCCCAGATAGTCGCCCCGGCGCTCCTTCTGGATCACCGTGTTGTAGATGCGGCCCGAGGAAATCGTGTGGTTCTGGCTGGTGGGCACAGAGGTGAAGCGCTCGTAGTGGCCCAGATCGAGATCCGTTTCCGCACCGTCATCCGTGACGAACACTTCTCCGTGCTGGAAGGGCGACATGGTACCGGGATCCACGTTGAGGTAGGGATCCATCTTCATCAGGGTCACCTTGATTCCGCGCGCTTCCAGCAAGGCCCCCAGCGAGGCCGCTGCGATGCCCTTGCCGAGGCTGGAAAGCGCACCACGCCACCGAAAGAACACCACAAGACGCCCCCGAAGGCCCCCTTGGTCATCGGGAGCACCGCCTTAGCCAAATGGAAAGGAAACACGCCGTCCCCCCCCCCCCCCCCGGGGGCGCGGGGGGGCCCCCCCCCCCCCCCCCCCGGACCCCCCCCCCCCCCCCCCCCCCCCCCCCCCCCCCCCCCCCCCCCCCCCGCCCGGCGGCCCAGCCCCCCCCCCCCCCACCAACCCCCGGGGGGGGGTGGGGGGGGGGGGGGGGGGCCCCCCCCCACCCCCCCCCCCCCCCCCCACCCCCCCCCCCACCCCCCCCCCCCCCAAAAACACCCCCCCCCCCCCCCCCGGCCCCCCCCCCCCCCCGGGCCCCCCCCCCCCCCCCCCCCCCCCGTTTCCGTGGATTTTTTATGTTTGCCACCAGTTCTCCCACCACATTTCCTCCGGGGCCTTGATGCCCATCAGGAACAAGCCCTGTCGCAGGGCCCTGGCGGTGGCAACACAGAGGAGCAGGCGCGAATCCCTGACCTCAGGGCTGTTCTCGGCCCAGAGAATGGGGCAGTTGGTGTAGAAACCGGAGAACGCCTTGGCGATGGCGACCAGTTGTCTTGCCAGAGCGGTAGCCATGTTCTCCCGCTGCACACTGCGAATGGCATCGGGCAGGCCAGCAAGCTCAAAGAGCAGGGTCTGGGCCGCTGGATCCTCGAGGCCAAGGAGGGACGGCGGGATGGCTTCGCAGGAATACGGCACGATGGCGGCATCAGGGGTTGCGGTGGGCCGCGCCTTGTCAACCCAGGTAGCGCCTGCCTTGCGCAGCACCGACAGGATGCGCGCATGGGCGTACTGCACGTAGGGGCCAGTATCGCCATCAAGGGCGATCACGCGGTCCCAGGTGAAGGTGATGGGTTTCACGCGGTCGTTCATGGCATCAAAGAACACCACGGCGCCCATGCCGAGCATTTCGGCCACGGCTTCCTTGTGGGGCAGTTCGGGATTCTTTTCTTCGATGACAGCCAGCACGCGGGTGACGGCTTCGTCCAGCACATCTTCCAGGAACACCACGTTGCCCTTGCGGGTGGACATCTTGCCTTCGGGCAGCTTGATCATGCCGAAGGGCGTGTGGGTCAGGCGGCCCTTGAACCAGGGATCCAGCTTGGCTAGGACAGCAAAGAGCTGCTGGAAGTGCAGGACCTGATCGCTGCCCACCACGTAGAGGCAGCGGTCAAAGCCATAGGTCTTTTGGCGATACAGGGCAGCCGCCAGATCCCGGGTGGCATAGATGCTGGTGCCATCGGCCTTCAGCATGATGGAAGGGGTCTGGATACCCATATCTTCCAGACGCACAATCTGCGCACCCCCCTCGCCTTCTTCGAGAATTCCGGCGTTGCGCATCTGCTCGATGGCGGAATTCAGCTTGTCTTCGTAAAAGGCCTCGCCATCCATGGCGTCGAAGGCCACGCCCAGGCGGTCGTAGATGCGCTGGAATTCGGCCAGGGAGACCTGGCGGAACCAGGTCCAAAGCCGTCGGGCCTCGGCATCGCCACCCTCAAGGCGCTTGAACCAGGAACGGGCCTCGTCGCGCATTTCGGGCTGGGATTCCTCTTCCTGGTGGAAACGGACATAGAGCTGGAAGAGGCGGAAGAGCGGGGTGCGGTGCTTCTCCGCAGTCTCTTCGGACCACTCGAAATCCTGGTCCAAACGCGGGTTCTGCTGCTCCGCCCAGCGCTTGTAGGCTGCCAAAAGGGTTCCAAACTGGGTACCCCAGTCGCCCAGGTGGTTGAGGCGCTGCACCTGGCAACCCAGGTAACGGTTCACCTGGGCCAAGGTGTGGCCAATCATGGTGGAGCGCAGATGTCCGATGGTGAAGAGCTTGGCGATATTGGGGCTGCTGTATTCCACCAGTACGGTTTCTGCGTGTGCCGGGGCACTGCCAAAGGGAACAGGCCCCAGAACGGCTTCCAGAAGCAGTCTGGCCCGCACTTGTGGATGCAGCTTCAGATTCAAATAGGGTCCTGTGGCGAGAATCTCGGCACCCTCGATTTGTAGGCTGGCCGCCAATTCCTGGGCGATCTGGGCTGGATTCTTCCCCAGGGCCTTGGCCGCACGGAAGCAGGGAAAGGCAAAATCCCCCATGTCAGCGCCCTTGGGGCGCTCAAGCAGGATCTCCTGGCCCGGCAAGGCCAATTCCAAGCTGGCTTTAAAGTTCGCCTTCACGCGCTCCATGACATCCCTTATCCGGAAGCCTGGGGCCTCCGACTAGGATGCACTGGATGGGGGCTGGCTGGAAGGTCCAGAATTGCTCTGGAACAGGTTCTTTCCCCTTGACTTTGAGCCGCGGAAAGGTAGGATAATCCTTCACGCTTAAGGGTTCGTATGACCCCCGAGCAGGAGTCCTCGAATGGCAAATCACAAGTCCGCTACCAAGAAGGCCCATCGTGACGCCGAAGCTCGTCTGCGCAACCGCGCAAACCGCTCGGCCATGAAGAGCACCCTCAAGAAGTTCCTGGCTGCTGTCGCCACCGGCAAGAAAGCCGATGCCGCCGCCCTCCTGCCCGCCACCCTGGGCGTGGTGGACAAGGCCGTCCGCAAGGGCGTGATCCACAAGAACGCCGCCAACCGCACCAAGAGCCGGTTGACGATGAAAGTGAACGCCCTAGCTTAAGCTGGACGTTTCCAAATCAACAAAGGCCCGGCAGAGTCCGGGCCTTTGTTGTTGTAAGTCTCGCGTATCCCCGCAGGGGATACCGAGAGGGTAAATGCCCTGGCTTAAGGCAGTAGCTCGATCATCCACGAAGGCCCGGCAGCGTCCGGGCCTTCGTTGTTGTTAGTCTCGCGCACCCCGCAGGGGGTAAACGCCCGACCCAAACCATTCCGGTAGGATGCAGATGCCGCACAGAAACGCCCGGTCAACCGACCGGGCGTTTCTGTGTGTGCCGATGGGAAATCTCAGTCCGACCGCTTCTCCGACTTCTTTCGATCATTCGTGCCCAGCACCTTCTTCCGCATGCGGATGAAGTTGGGGGTCACTTCCACGAGTTCGTCGTCGTCGATGTATTCAAGGGCCTGTTCCAGGGTGTGTTCGATGGGCGGGGTGAGGCGGGTGGCATCATCGCTGCCGCTGGAGCGCATGTTGGAGAGCTTCTTGGCCTTGGCGACGTTCACCACCAGATCGTTATCACGGCAGTGCTCACCCACAATCATTCCCTCGTAGCACTTGGTGCCCGGGTGGATGAAGAACTTGCCACGGTCTTCCAGGTTCATGATGGCGAAACCCACCGACTCGCAGGCGTCCATGCTGATGAGCACGCCGTTCTTGCGGCTGGGCATGTCGCCGCGATAGGGGCCGTAGTGGCTGAAGGTGCTGTTGAGGATGCCTTCACCACGCGTATCGGTCAGGCACTCACTGCGGTAACCGATGAGGCCGCGGCTGGGGATCTTGAAGTGCAGGCGCACGCGGCCCATCTCGTTGCTCATGTCCTGCATTTCGGCCTTGCGGGAGCCGAGCTTTTCCATGACCACGCCCATGTAGGTGTCGGGCACGTCCACCTGGAGATCCTCGTAGGGTTCTTCCTTCTCGCCCGTTACGGGGTTGGTGTGGATGATGACCTCGGGGCGGCTCACGCAGAGTTCGAAATTCTCGCGGCGCATGGTTTCGATGAGCACGCTGAGATGCAGTTCGCCGCGTCCGCTGACCTTCCAGCTATCGGCGTTTTCCGTATCCTCGACCCGCAGGGCCACGTTGTGCTGCAGCTCTTTGGTGAGGCGCTCGCGAATTCGCCGGGACTGGGTGTACTTGCCGTCCTGACCGGAGAAGGGGCCCGTGTTCACCATGAACATCATGGAGATGGTGGGCTCGTCGATGTCGACATAGGGCAGGCCCACGGGGTTTTCCAGGCTGGCGATGGTTTCGCCCACCCGGATATCCGGGATGCCTGCCAGGGCGATGATGTTGCCGGCGCTGGCTTCCGTGAGGTTCACGCGGGAAAGCCCCTCGAAGCCATAGAGCATCGTGACCTTGTGCTGCTGGATGGCGCCATCGCGCTTCACCAACGCCACCTGATCGCCAATCTTGATGGTGCCGTTGAAGATGCGGCCGATGCCGATTTGGCCCACGAAATCGTTGTAATCCATGAGCGTCATCTGCATCTGCAGAGGCTTTTCAGGATCACCCTTGGGCCGGGGGCAATGCTTCACGATGGTGTCGAAGAGGGGATCCATGCCTTCGGGGTTGTCGTTGATATTGTGCAGGGCATAGCCGAGCTTTGCGCTGGTGAACACCGTGGGGAAGTCCAATTGCTCGTCGTGGGCGCCCAGTTCGATCAGCAGTTCGAAGACGGCGTCCTGGGTCCACATGGGGCGGGAGCCGGGGCGGTCCACTTTGTTGATGACCACGATGGGTTTGAGGCCCAGAGCCAGGGCCTTGCGGGTCACGAATTTGGTCTGGGGCATGGGGCCATCAAAGGCATCCACCACCAGCAGCACAGAATCCACCATGCTGAGCACGCGCTCCACTTCGCCACCGAAATCGGCGTGGCCGGGCGTGTCCACGATGTTGAAGCGATAGCCGCCCCAATGAATGGCGGTGGTTTTGGCCAGAATGGTAATGCCGCGCTCCCGCTCCTGATCGTTGCTGTCCATGGCCTGCTCCTGCACCCGCTGGTTGTCGCGGAATACATGGGCAGTCTTGAACATGGCATCCACCAGGGAGGTCTTCCCGTGGTCGACGTGGGCGATAATGGCGATATTGCGGAACTTCTCAATGGGCGTCATGGGTTCCTTTGCGTGGGCACAGCCTCCGGGGCAGGGGGCATGCGTGCCGAACCCATGATTTTACCAGCCTTTCGCATCAATTTCGAGGCGAAATGATGACAGATAGGCTAAAGGTAGGCTCCCTTGCCCCTTGCTGGAGTTGTATGATTGGGACGCAAACCCTACCCGGAGAAGTCCATGCATATTAATGAACTACTAACCACGGTTGTGGACCTGGGCGGATCCGACTTGCATCTCAAGGTGGGCAACTATCCCATCGCTCGGGTTAAAGGACATCTCACCCAACTCACGCAATTCAAAAAACTCGTGCAGGAAGACACCATCGCCATGGCCTATTCGATCATGGCGTCGGATCGCCAGAAGGCGAAGTTCAAGGAGAACCTGGACCTGGACTTGGCCTATTCGGTGCCAGCTCTGGGGCGCTTCCGCTGCAACATCTTCAACCAGCGAGGCACTGTGGGCATGGTGCTGCGCGTGATTCCGCGCCGCATTTTCAGCATCGAAGACCTCATGCTCCCGCGCTCTCTCAACAAGATTGCTGAGGAGCAGCGCGGCCTGGTGCTGGTAACGGGCACCACCGGTTCCGGCAAATCCACCACACTGGCGGCCATGATCGACCTGATCAATGCCACCCGCACCGAGCACATCCTGACCATCGAAGACCCCATCGAATACCTGCACCGGGACAATCTCTCGATCATCAACCAGCGGGAAGTGGAAGCCGATTGCAAGAGCTTCGCCACGGCCCTGCGTGCCGCCCTGCGCCAGGATCCCGACGTGATTCTCGTGGGCGAAATGCGCGATCTGGAAACCATTGAAACCGCCATTCATGCGGCGGAAACCGGCCACCTTGTGTTTTCCACCCTGCATACCCTGGATGCCACCGAGACCATCAACCGCATCATCAGCGTATTTCCGCCTCACCATCAGAAGCAGATTCGCCTCCAGTTGGCCCAGGTGCTCAAGGCCGTGGTTTCCCAGCGTTTGGTGCCTCGCGCCGATGGCCAGGGCCGCGTTCCGGCTGTGGAAGTTCTCATCACCACCGAGACCGTTCGCACCTGCATCGAAGACAAGGAACGCACGAAGGGCCTGCGCGATGTCATCGCCTCCGGCACCAGCCAGTACGGGATGCAGACCTTTGATCAGAGCCTCTACTTCCTGCTGCAGGAAGGGCTGATTTCCGTGGAAGAAGCCCTCAAGCGCGCCACCAACGTGGGTGAATTCAAGCTCAAGCTCGAAGGGGTCAGTTCCACCAGCGACATGGCTCGTTCCAACATGGAACGGGGCATGTCCATCACCACGGGTGGTGGCCGGGAATCCGGCAGCCTAACCTCCAACGAGCCACCCAAGCCTCACGCTCCCAAGACCGCCCCACCCCAGCCCAATCCGCAGCAGACCATGGTCTCGCCGGACGGCAAGATCGGGCTGGCACGGTAATCACCGATATTCAGAAGGAGGCCTCTCCAGAGGCAGGCTCACCAGGAACTGGGCGCCACCCTGGGGGCGATTGTTTCCCTGAATCCAGCCGCCATGGGCTTCCACAATGCCCTTGCAGATGGTCAGCCCGAGCCCGGCACCGGCCCGACCGTGGGGATTGTCGGCCCGGACCAGCTTTTCAAAGATCTTCTCTTCCAGCCCCTCGGGCAGTCCCTTGCCGTGATCGATGACAGCAAGGGTGATGGCGCGGTCCGTGGCCCAGGCGCGCAGTTCGATGGGCTGGTCGGCGGGGGAGAAGTGGGCAGCATTTTCCAGCAGGTTCACAATTACCTGCTCCATCAAGACCAGGTCCATGGGCACCGGAGGTAGCCCTGGCGGGAAATCTACCTTGATGTCACGGCCCTTCAGCAGGCGGGTGCAGCGTTCCAGCGCGGCTCTACTGAGCTGCTCTAGGGGCACTGGTGCTTTCTTGACCTCCACGCGCCCTGATTCGAGGTGCGTTACTTCCAGCAGATTGTTGACCAGCCTTTGCAACTGCTGAGCTTCGTCGTGAATGGACTCGGCCAATTCTAGGTGATTCGACGTTTTCTCCGTTGCAAGCAGGGCATTGGCGGCTTCGAGGATGTTGCCTAAAGGTGCCCGGAGGTCGTGGGAAACCGATGAAAGCAGCGCATTCCGCAACTGCTCCAGGTCGGCCCGTTGCTGGGCAACGGCGCCCTTCTCGCCGAGAATGGCGCGTTCCAGGGCCAAGGCGGTCTGGTTGGCAAAGGCCTCCAGAAGATGGCGTTGGTCCGGTTCGGTCCAACGGGGCTGCCCCTCGGGCTGGATGGCCATGACCCCGATGGTGCCGCGGGAACCCTTGAGGGGCAGGTTGAGCGCCTTGGCGCCAGGCAGGGTATCCGTTCCCAAACCCGCAGCTTCGTGATGATCGAATACCCATTGGGCGGCCGCCATTTCTTCATCTGTGAAGCCAAGGGCATCATCGCCTTGGAAGCTGAGGCGCCCCTCTGCGTTGGGGAGCAGAATGCTGGCACGGCTCTGGAATTGGGAAGCCACGCTGCGGATGGCGGAATCCACCATGGCCGCCGAACCACCGCATTTCGTCAACTCAGCGGAAAGTTTGAAAAGGGCCAGGGTCCGCTGCTCGCGCACCCGCGCGAGGCGGATTTGTGCGCGAATCCGCTCGGTGAGATTGCCAATGACCACTCCCACGAGGAGCATCACCGCAAATGTGCCCAGGTGTTTGGGATCGGTCACCCGGAAGGAATAAAGGGGGGCCACAAAAAAGAAATCGAAGGCACCCAGGCTCAGGACCGAGGCCGCCACCGTTGGCCACCGGCCATAGCGGGCGCCCACCATCAGGATGCCGAGCACGTAGACCATCACGATATCGGCCAGTTCGAAGCGGCGCATCTGCAGCACGAGACCAAGGGTGGTGACAAGGGCCACCACCAGCAGGGCCCAAAGAAAATGCAGTAATGGAGGGAAGTTCCGAGGTCGATTCGGGACATGACGATCAGCGGGGCTTTCGATATCCCTGTCCCGGGCGATCACCATCACATCGATGCTGCCGCAGATGCGCACCAGGCGTTCCACCAGGGAGGAACGCACCAGGTGCAGCCAGGATGGCCCACCGGGCTTGCCCACCAGGATGCGGGTGACATTGCGGGCCACGGCCACGCGCACTAGGTCTTCGGCCAGGGTCAAATCGCCCTGGAGGACCACTGTTTCCCCACCGAGGCGTTCGACCAGACGGAGGTGTTCCTCGATCTGATCCCGATCCTTTCCCGAATGGCGCAGGCGCCCCGTTTCCACATAGGCGGCCAGCCAGGGCGCCTTGATGCGTTCGGCCAAACGCTGGGTGGCACGAATGAGGCGGGCGGATTCCGGGGCCGGACTGATGCAAACCAGCAGCCGTTCGTTGACAGCCCAGGTGCGCGCGATGCCTTCGTTGGACATGTAGCGACGCATATCGGCGTCCACGTGGTCGGCCGTGCGGCGCAAGGCCAGTTCCCGCAGCGCCAGGAGGTTACCCTTGCGGAAGAATCGCTCAATGGCGTGGCGGGCCTGGTCCGGCACATACACCTTGCCTTCCTTGAGCCGCTGGATCAGTTCCTCCGGGGGCAGATCCACCAGTTCAAGTTCATCAGCCCTTTGCAAAATCGTGTCGGGAATGCTTTCTCGCACGATCACGCCGGTGATTTGAGCCACCACATCCTTGAGGCTTTCGATGTGCTGCACGTTCACGGTGGTGTAGACATCGATGCCCGCATCCAGGAGATCCCAAACATCCTGCCAGCGCTTGCCATGAATGGAACCCTGCACGTTGGTGTGGGCCAATTCATCCATCAGGATCAATCGCGGTTTGCGTTGGATCGCACCCTGAAGATCAAACTCCTGCAGCTCCATGCCCCGATAGGGAAGGGTGCGGGTGGGCAGCGTGCTGAGCCCCGCTGTAAGGGCCTGGGTTTCGGCGCGACCGTGGGTTTCCACCACGCCAATGACCACGTCGAGACCCTCGTCCAAACGGTCCTGCGCATCCTGGAGCATGGCAAAGGTCTTCCCTACGCCGGGTGCCATGCCGAAAAAGATTTTCAATTTGGCCCGCGTCCGTCGTGTTTCTTCGTCTTGGACTTTACGGAGCAGTTCGTCAGGGTCAGGTCGTTTGATGTCCACGCTAACAAGCTTATGCGCGTGGTGACGGGCGTCCAGGCACAGAGTTTGATTCGCACTTCTCGCGCGTTTCTGGCGGATGCATCTTGTAGTTGGATGATTGCAGAGTTGAGATTAAATCTCAGGAACAAATTCGAAAATGCGCTAGACGGGCAAAAGGTTTCAGTATTTTTTCTTTCGATTTTTTATTAAACGTGTTGGCACATCGGTTCATACCTTGTCATCAAAGTCGAGATGCGCAACCGATACTACTTTCCCTTCACCTGGGCATCTTTCCTTAAGGGTGCCCTTGGGCTGATCTTCCTTGTTAGCCTTGGCCTGCTTGCCTGCGGGGGAGGTTCGAAGAATGCCAGCGTGGTGGATTATTTCGGGTTCTATCACCCACCCAAGTGGGTGACGGATCATCCTGGCCAGGCAGTGGCAAAGTTGAATGCCTGTCTCCAGTGCCACTCCACCTCAGTTATTAGTGTGGGAAGTGGGGTACCCAACTGTCAGACCTCGGGATGTCACCACACCACCCTGCCTGGATTCCAGAATGCGGATATCCATGGCGCCCGGGCCATGCACGCGGCCAACACGGCCGGGGGCAGTTTGGTTTCCTGTCAGATCTGTCACGGCTCCGATTTCAAGGGTGGCGAGTCGAATGTCTCCTGCGGCTCCTGCCACGGCGTGCCCGCCCCACACCCTGCCAAGCCTTGGCTGGGTGGCACCCTCTCCCACGCCAATACCGACCCCAGCAACGCGCCTGTCTGTGCCAAGTGTCATTTCCCAGGTTCTGCCAGCAACCCGGCCGGGCACCCGGCCGTTCCTGCTGCGGCGGGCACAGCGCCAGGATGCTTCAATAACACCATGTGTCATGGCGATGCGGGCGCGCCCCATGCGCTTGGAGCCATTTGGAAAGACCCAACCAGTGCAGCTTTCCACGGCATTGAAGCCAAAAAGAATTTGACCTATTGCCAGGCCTGTCATGGCACGCCGGGTACCACCAAATTTGATGGCGGCATCACCACCACTGGGTGCTCGGCCTGCCACACGGCCGCCAAAGCCCATTCCTTCCCATGGTCCGCAGCGCCTGTGGTCTCGTTCCCGGGCTACGTGGCCTCCCATCGGAATGCCGGGAAATACACCACGGCCTGTGCGGTTTGCCACGATGTAACCAAGGGTCGCACTGCACCCGATCCCACGGCTCCTAGCTGTTTCTCTGCCTCCTTTAATGCGACGGGTTGCCATGCGAATGGCCCGGGCATCGCCAACCACCCGGTGCCCTTCCTCACCACCGCACACACCACGGTGACATCGGCTGGGTTTGCGGCCGATTGCCAGGCCTGCCACGCGGTGACGGGAACTTCTCCGGTCACGGCGGCGCCCCTCTGCACGACTTGTCATCAGGCTAGTTCGCCACTCACGACCTCGAATTGCGCCTCGTGCCACACCAAGCCACCCACGGGCACGGCCTTCCCCAACGCGGCGGTGCTGCATCCCAAGCACGAAGCACTATCTGGGGTTACGGCCAACTGTTCGGTGTGCCATAACGGGGTCGGCACCGGCAGCCAGTCCCACTACGATCATGCCAATGCCCGTCCCGGCAAGAATGCGCTGCGGGTGGCCCCGGCGCCGGTGGCCTTCCTCGCCACCTACAACGCCAAGTCCGGCACCGCTTCCTTCAATCCCACTACCCAGACATGCAGCAACGTGAGTTGCCACGGCGGCCAGACCACACCTTCCTGGGCGGGCGGCACGATCAATGTGGCTACTCAGTGCACGGCCTGCCATGTGAGCGGTACTAGCCAATACAACAGTCAGAACTTGAATGGTGGGGAACATTCCAAGCATTCCAATTACGCCTGCACCGAATGCCACAACATGACCAAGGGCGCCAACGCCGGTGCCACTAGTCATTTCGCGAACCTGGCCACCCAGACCATGGAAGGCCCCGCCAGCGCCACCATTCAATTCGGGGTGACGGGCACCTACAACACTACGGCCAAGACCTGCACGCTCACCTGCCACAACGAATCCCACAACAACCGCAGCTGGTAGGGACCAGCCTGCGTTCCATAAGGAGAACCTATGACACCCGTTTCCCGTGCACTGCGAACGCTTGCCCTTGCGGCGACCTTCCTGGCCGGTGGCCTTCTCCAAGCGGAGGATAAAAAGGAACTCCCAAAGTTTGATGGCAACCTCCAGAAGTACTGGGCAGATGCCTGCGCCCGCTGCCATGGCGTGAATGGCAATGGGCGTGACAACAATGGTGGCCAACTGCCAGACGCCGGTTTCGATTTCACGGATAGTCGCAAGGCCAACAAGAAAAAGGACAGCGACTGGGTGAAGGTGACCCTGAATGGCAAAGACAAGATGCCCGCCTTCAAAGACCGCATGAGCGAAGCCGATGTTCAGAAAATGATCACCGAGATCGTTCGCAAGTTCGCCGCCAAGCACTGATTTTGGAGGAAGCATGACCGTATCCCGTCTTATTCCCATGGCGCTGGCCCTCACCATAGGGGGCGGTCTTTCTGCTCAGTCCTCCGACTATCCGTTGGCCATCAACCTCCCCACCGCGGAACGGATGCAGTACTGGGATATCGGTGTAGCTTTCACCCATCGATTCGTGACCCCCGTCAAGGATCACGGTAAGGATTTGTTCGGGATGGACGGGTATGCCTACCCAGGCTTTGGATTTGTATTTGGCATCAAGCCCATCAAGGGGTTCAACGTCCTCATCTACCGCACGCCCGATAACAAGACCCTCACCTTCGGCTTTCAGCAACAGCTTGCGGATGCTGAATACATCCGTTCGGCCGTTCGTGTGGAGCGGTTTGATGAAGCGGTGACCCAGACCTCCACTCTCTCCGGAGAAATCGGTATTTCGGGTGCCACCGTGCAAGTGCCCACGGAATTTTTTATGGGTGATCTGATCCTCACCCTGGTGCCTTCCTACGTCACTGCCACCACCACTCGCAAGCTGGATCTGACCACCAACCCCGCCACGTTCCTCCCCGCCGGTAAAGAGAAAAAGGGGCTCTTCAATCTGGGGGTTGGACTTCGCTATGGGTTCACTGAAAAGTTCAGTGCCATGGCGGAGTACTACCCTCGGCCCTCCCGCCTGCCGAAGGAACACATCGTTGGGACCATCAATGGCGAAGATTACGGCTATCAGAATGGCTTTGCCGCGGGTGTTTCCTACAAGACCTTCAAGCATCGCTTCACCCTGATCGGTACCAATACCATTGGGACCACCGCCAATCAGGTGCTGAGCGGTGACCATGGCGGAGGGCCTAGGCCTTCCGGGCAATGGTCCCTGGGTTTCAACGTCGTTCGCGTTTTCTGATCGGGGTTTTTCATGGCCTCTCCGCTACTCGAGTTTTTGGCCCGGGAGCACCCGGCCTTTGTGCATGTGCCGTTGGGGCTGGTCATCGCGCTGCCCCTGGCCATGCTGATGAGTTTTCGGCCGCGCCACCCCCATGCGTGGAAGATAACTTCGTTATATATCGCCGCCATCGCATGTCTTGGCAGCCTGTTGGCAATGGTGAGTGGATTGATTTGGGGCCGTCAGATTTCCTTGATTGCACCCGATGGTTTCATGCCCCATGTGGCCACCTCCAAGCAGGTGCTCCAGCGGATGCTTCAACTGCATGAGCTGGCAGCTCTGGTGGGCGTGGTACTGGGCGCCTTCTGCACCTTCCTTATTTGGCGATCTCTGCGGGAAGACCGCGTGGCAGCTGACGTCGATCCCCACCACCGGCGCGCCATTGATCGCGGCGTGGGCATTCCAGCCCTGGCGGTGGCCCTGCTTTGGGTGGGCAGTTGGGGTATCTCCGGCAAGCTCGGGGGAATCCTGGTGTTCGGCAATGAAGAAACCAACCGTGCCGCCGCCGAAGCGGATGCCGCCAAACGGGCGGATACGGAGGCCGAACTACCCATTCGGGCCCTGGATTACGCCAGTCTCGAACCCGCTACCGAGGCTCCCGTGCGCAGTGTTCAGCACAGCAACCGCTGGGTGCGGGTATGGGTGACCGCCTCGGGCATTGATGCCTACAAGGCGGGGAAACAGCTTCCCCCAGGTGCCTATGCTGTGATGTCCACCTACGAGGATGTGAAGGGCAAACCCGGTTTCGAGCCAGGTCCGCTCTACTTCCGGGAAACCAAATCCGACGGCACACCTTACGTGGCCTTCTACTGGCCCCGGGTGCCCGAAGCCAAGCGCTCTGAAACCGGCGGCGAGGATGCGGTCTACCTCCGCAGCCCCGACCCCAAGGTGCAGGCCTGCATGGATTGCCATAAGAAGCAGTGAAATTGGAGTTTTGTTCTCCAAAAAACGATGAGCCACAGACCGTTCTCTGTGGCTCATCGTTTTTTGGAATCATCCAGCAAAGGGGTTTGGCCTAGGCCTGGTGATAGACCTCCCGACCGCCGGGTGGCAGAGCACGTTCCTGTGGAGCGTGCGGAGCCGGCCCCCGGCGAGGAGGGAATCACGCTTGGTGGTAGACCTCACTCCCCTGCTGCACGAATTCCTGGGCCATTTCTTCCATGCCCTTTTCGATCACCTCCGCTTCGCCGTAGCCGTGTTCTTCAGCATATTTGCGAACGTCTTCGGTGATGCGCATGGAGCAGAAGTGGGGGCCGCACATGGAGCAGAAGTGGGCTACCTTGGCGCCTTCGGCGGGCAGGGTCTCGTCGTGGAATTCCTGGGCAGTTTCAGGATCCAGGGCCAGGGCGAACTGATCCTCCCAGCGGAATTCGAAGCGAGCCTTGCTCATGGCGTCGTCCCAGGCGCGAGCCGAGGGATGCCCCTTGGCTAGGTCGGCGGCATGGGCGGCGATCTTGTAAGTGATCACGCCATCCTTCACATCCTTCTTGTTAGGTAGGCCCAGGTGTTCCTTGGGTGTCACATAGCAGAGCATGGCGGTGCCCATCCAGCCGATCATGGCGGCGCCGATGGCGCTGGTGATGTGGTCGTAGCCGGGGGCGATGTCCGTGGTGAGCGGCCCCAGGGTGTAGAAGGGCGCCTCCTGACAGACCTCCAACTGCTTGGTCATGTTCTCTTGGATCAGGTTCATGGGTACGTGGCCCGGACCTTCGATCATCACCTGCACATCGTGCTTCCAGGCGATCTTGGTAAGTTCGCCGAGGGTTTCCAGCTCGCCGAACTGGGCCTCGTCGTTGGCGTCAGCGGTGGAACCTGGCCGGAGGCCATCACCCAACGAAAAGCCCACATCGTAGGCCTTCATGATTTCGCAGATGTCCTCGAAATGGGTGTAGAGGAAATTCTCCTTGTGGTGGGCCAGGCACCACTTAGCCAGAATGCTGCCGCCCCGGCTCACGATGCCCGTGAGGCGCTTGGCGGTGAGGGGTACGTAGCGCAGCAACACGCCCGCGTGGATGGTGAAGTAGTCCACGCCCTGTTCGGCCTGTTCGATAAGGGTGTCGCGGTAGATCTCCCAGGTGAGTTCCTCGGCCTTGCCGTTGACCTTTTCCAGAGCCTGATAGATGGGCACGGTGCCGATGGGCACGGGGCTGTTGCGCAGGATCCATTCCCGGGTCTCGTGGATATTGGCGCCGGTGCTCAGGTCCATGACCGTATCGGAACCCCAGCGGATGGCCCAGGCCATTTTTTCCACTTCTTCTTCAATGCTGGAGGCCACGGCGGAGTTGCCGATGTTGGCGTTGATCTTCACCAGGAAATTACGCCCGATGATCATGGGCTCGGATTCCGGGTGGTTGATGTTGGCGGGGATGATGGCGCGGCCCCGGGCCACTTCGCTGCGTACGAAATCGGGCGTGATGGGCTGACGACCACTGGCGGCCCGCCCCAGGTTTTCGCGGATGGCGATGAATTCCATTTCGGGGGTGATGATGCCCTGCTTGGCGTAGTGCATCTGGGTCACGTTCTTCCCGGCCTTGGCGCGCATGGGGAGGCGCTCGGCCTTGAAGCGGATGGCGTCCAAATCCGCATCCCGTTCCCGCAACTGGCGATAGATGCTGGTGGATGAGGCCAGTTCTTCCACGTCCCCCCGCTCCTTGATCCACGCCAGCCGGAGGGGCGCGAGGCCCTTGGCTAGGTCGATGGGGACCTTGGGATCGGTGTAGGGGCCGGTGGTGTCGTACAGGAGGACGGGCTCGTTGGGGGTGAGTTTGCCGTCAAAATCGCGGGTGGGTTGCAGGGTCACTCGGCGCAGAGGAACTTGAATATCCGCCCTGGAACCTTGCACATAGGTTTTTTCGGAAGCAGGAAAGGGTTTCTGGTAGCTTTCGAGTGCATTCTCCCGAATCGTGGTTGAATTAGGCATTAAATTCTCCAATTTCAAGTGAAAATCGGGGCATCTGAGTTGCACCCACAAAGGCCGAGTTTATCAGTGCCGGGTCCGCTTTTCAGGTTTTCAGCCTTTGACCCGTGTTGGTCGATACCTTGGATGCATGCAAGATCAAGGAGGTGAGGGATGCCGGACAAGCCAAACCAGGATCAGCCCATTCCGGACCAGTTGATTCAGATCGCCAACGAGCAGGAGGGCGGTGCGGAGCGGGTCATCTCCCAGATCGAGGTGGTGCAGTCGAGCTTCGAGGAAATTCAATCCCTGGCCCGGGAATGCAATGAGATCTTGGCGCGCCTGATGCCCCCCAGCGAAGAGCGTGAAAGTCTAATTTCGAAAATCGAGGAGATTGGCATCCACGCCGACAATGGCATGTACAACGTTTCGGGGGTTTTCGATCTCTTCCAGTACCAGGACATAGTTCGGCAGAAGCTGGAAAAGGTGGGCCACCGTCTCATTGATGTTTCGGATTACATCCAGGCCAACCTCTCGCCCAAGGAAGAAGCCACCAAGCATGCCCCTTCGGGCCGGGACATCCTGGAGCGGGAAGGCCAGGCAGCCGACAAGGCCAAGGACGATGCCGACGCGGTGATCGCTGAGTTCTTCGCCAAGATCCGAAACCAGAAACAGGCTAAATGAGGCTATTCTGAGGCGTGCTCGCATGCACGTCGGAGCCGGTAAATGATCTATTCGCGCATGGTTGGAACCATTCTGGTGGCCTTCGGCGTGCTTGCAGCCCAGCAGCCGGTAGATGATCCAGTTATCAAGGCTCAGGCGCGCCGAACGGGTGTCGGCGCCGATCAGGACCTGCCGCCCGTGCCCCGCACGGTCATGGAGCCACCACCCCTGCCACCCCCCGAAGTCAACATCAAGGACACCAAGGGTTATAAGGCCAAAAAGGGGAAAAAAGGGAAGGGTGGAGCGGTCAAGAAGGGCGTGAAGCCAGGAAAGGGCAAAAAGGTGGGTGCCCGGAAGAAATGACGGGTTCCGGAGGGTGATGGTGCGTTCTCAACTGTCATCCGCTTGTTCTCGCCGATGACAAGACGCGGGGCCCCGCGCTCACGGGCTTGGATGGGGAAGTGAAGATGGTAGAGACACGACATGCCGTAGAAAAAGTCGCCGTTGTCATCTCGGTATCACCTGCGGCGATACGCGAGATTTCACGCATGTGGGTTTGATTGGGGAAGTGAATATGGTGGACACGGGCAAGGCTGTTTCTAAAGTGGCCGTCGTTATGGCAGGTGGGCGGGGGACCCGGTTTTGGCCTCGATCTCGGGGGCATCGGCCCAAGCAGTTTTTGGCGATGGTGGGAGAAACCTCGCTTCTGAACCAGACCGTGGCGCGCCTGGGGGAGGAATTTCCGCCTGAACGCGTTTACATTGTGACCACGCAGGATCTGGCCGCTGAAACCCGCCGGATGCTGCCAACCTTGCCGCCGGGAAATGTCATCGTTGAGCCAGAAGGGCGGAACACCGCACCCTGCCTAGCCTTGGCCCTGGTCACCATCGAACGGCAGCATCCCAATGCCGTGATGGTGGTGCTTTCGGCGGATCACTGGATCACCAATCGGGAAGCCTTCCTCGGCGACATCAATCTTGCCGCCAGCCACGCAGCCGAGACCCACGACCTCGTCACCTTCGGGATTCGCCCCGCCTACCCGGAAACGGGCTATGGCTACATCGAAACCGAAGGCCAGGGCGGCGTGTTGGTTGCAAAGGCCTTCCGGGAAAAGCCCCCTCTCGCCACCGCCCTGGAATATCTCCAATCCGGGCGCCACTACTGGAACGCCGGGATGTTCGTATGGACCCTGGCGGATATGCGCAGGGAACTGCAGAAGCACTGCCCGGAGGTGTTGGCTCCTTTGGATGCCTGGGTGCTGGCGGGGTCTGATCCTGCTGCGATTCGCGCCGCCTATGCTGCACTTCCAAAACTTTCGATCGACTATGCCCTGATGGAAAAATCCCAACACGTGGCCGTGGTTCCCGCCAGTTTCGGCTGGTCAGACGTGGGCTCCTGGCCTGCCGTGGTGGAATTTCACCAACCCGATGCCGAAGGCAATGTGGTGGTGGGCGACGCCGTCCTGGTGGATTCCACCAACTGCGCACTCTTTGGTGGCCGTAGGATGATTGCCACGGCCGGCGTCAACGATCTGATCGTGGTGGATGAAGAGGACGCCCTGCTCATCTGTCATCGGGATAAGGCCCAGGGCGTCAAGGACATCGTCGAGCGGCTTCAGCAGCTCGGCCGGACAGATCTTCTTTAGGGGCCACCATGGACAAGCCACAATCCCTTCACGTTGCCAAACCCTGGGGCTCCTTCGATCAATTCGTGCTGAACGAAACCTGCACCGTGAAAATTCTCACCTGCAACCCTGGCCAGAAACTTAGCCTCCAGAAGCACCGGAACCGCGCCGAGTTATGGGTCGCCCTGGATGAAGGCGTGATCATCGAACTGGACGGCAAAGTCATAACGCCTGATAAAAATGCTGAGATCTGGCTGCCGGCGGGATCCGTCCACCGGCTCAGTTGCGCCGCCCAGACCGCCCATCCGGTGCGGGTCATGGAGATCAGCCTGGGGCATTTCGACGAAAACGACATTGAGCGCCTGGAAGACGTTTACGGGCGGCGATAGGGAAATGGTCGTAGACTGAAGTTGAGGTGTCCCTTCGGGGACTTCCCGCCACCTTCTGTCTCACCTCTCTTTCCAGTCTCCACCTGGAGACTCCCGCTCAACCTTTCCCACCAAACCTACCCCGCCAAACTATCCCTCACGAAACGCCCCTGCCTCGGGGCGTTTCACTGTACCTGGGCGGATTTTTTGAAAATAGTTGGCTCAAAAATCTTGTCCTGGACATCACAAAAGGATCACTATCTCCCTTCGCCCATCGGCGCACGATCCATTTTGCGGAGTGAACGATGTCCCAGGACCTCTATCCCGTGAAACCCCATGTCGCGGAGCGCGCGCACATCCACAGCATGGAGGAGTATCAGCGCCTCTATCGGCTCTCGCTGGATAACCCGGAATGGTTCTGGGGCGAGCAGGCCAAGGCGTTGACCTGGTACCACCCCTGGCAGTCGGTATTCGATGCGGATTACAGCGAGGTGGATTTCGCCTGGTTCGGCGGTGGGCGCCTCAATGCGTCGTTCAACTGCATCGACCGCCATCTGGCTGAGCGGGGCGACCAGACCGCCCTGATCTGGGTGATGGATGAGCCCGGCGCCTACAAGCACATCACCTACCGCGAACTCAAACACCAGGTCTGCCGCGTGGCCAATGTGCTGCTGCATCATGGCGTGCGCAAAGGGGACCGGGTTTGCATCTACATGACGATGATGCCGGAACTGGTCTACACCATGCTGGCCTGCGCCCGCATCGGCGCCGTGCACTCGGTGGTCTTTGGCGGATTCTCTTCCGAAGCCCTGCGGGACCGCATCGTGGATGCCCGGTGCAAGGTGGTCATCACCGCCAACGAAGGCCTGCGGGGCGGCAAGAAAGTTCCCCTGAAAAAGACGGTGGATCGGGCCATTGAAGGCATGTCCATGGTGGAAGCCGTGCTTGTGGCGCGGCGCACCGATATGGAAGTTCCCATGGTCGCAGGCCGTGATTACTGGCTGGAAGAAGCCTGCCAGAGCCAGCGTTCCACTTGCACCAATGAATGGATGGGCTCGGAAGATCCCCTGTTCATCCTTTACACCAGTGGCAGCACCGGGAAGCCCAAGGGGCTCTTGCATACCACGGGCGGCTACCTGACCTACGCGGCCTACACCCACAAGCTGGTATTCGACTATCACCCGGGCGATGTCTATTTCTGTGCCGCTGACATTGGCTGGATCACGGGCCACAGCTACATCGTGTACGGCCCCCTAGCCAACGGCGCCACCACCGTGCTCTTCGAATCCACGCCCCTTTATCCCGATCCAGGCCGTTATTGGCGCATCGTGGATGATCTCGGGGTGAACATCTTCTACACCGCACCAACGGCCCTTCGCGCCTTGGCCCAGGCCGGTGATGAATGGGTGAAGCGCTATTCCCGCAAATCGTTGCGCATCCTGGGCAGCGTGGGCGAGCCCATCAATCCCGAAGTGTGGCGCTGGTATCACGACGTCATCGGGGAAGGTCATTGCGCCGTGGTGGATACCTGGTGGCAGACCGAAACCGGCGGCATTCTCATTACGCCGCTGCCTGGCGTAACACCCACCAAGCCTGGATCAGCCACGTTGCCCTTCTTTGGTGTCAAGCCGGTGGTGGTGGATCCCGCCGATGGCACGGTGCTGGAAGGCAATGGCGTTTCCGGCGCCCTTTGCCTGGGCACCCCCTGGCCCGGTCAAGCCCGCACGGTGCAGGGCGATCACAAGCGGTTCCGCGATACCTATTTCACCCAATACCCCGGCTACTACTTCACGGGGGATGGCGTGAAGCGCGACGAGGATGGCTATTACTGGATCACGGGCCGGATCGATGATGTCATCAATGTGTCGGGTCACCGGCTGGGCACCGCCGAAGTGGAGAGCGCCCTGGTGGCCCATGAAGCCGTAGCCGAGGCTGCGGTGGTGGGCTATCCCCATCCCATCAAGGGCCAGGGCATCTACTGCTACGTGCTGGTCAATGCGGGGGAGGGCCAGACCGATCCGGAACAACTGGTGGGCGCCCTCAAGGAACAGGTTCGCCAGGCCATCGGCGCCTTTGCCGCCCCCGACATCATTCATCTTGCCTCGGGCCTGCCCAAGACCCGCAGTGGCAAGATCATGCGCCGCATCCTCCGCAAGATTGCCGCCTCGGAGTACGACGGCATGGGTGATATCAGCACTCTGGCCGAGCCCGATGTGGTGCAGCGATTGATCGAGGAACATCAAGCCATGAATGGGTAACCCTTTTGTTCCTACAATCACCCTATACCCCTGTTCCGGGGTGAGTCCTGCAGGGTGAGCCTCCGTGTCTGAACCAGCCAACGCCTACGCCATCCTTGGCCCCACAGCCTCGGGCAAATCCCAGCTAGCGGTGGAAATTGCTCGTAGGTTGGGCGGTGCGGTGGTGAACGGTGATCCCTTTCAGGCCTTTGCGGGCATTCCCATCGGCACGGGCCAGCCCCTGGGGGCGGAACAGGGCGGCGTGCCCCATCTTGGCTATGGCGTTCTGCCCCTTACCGCCTCCCTCAACCCGGCTGAGTTCCGGGACAAGGTTGCAGGCTGGCTCGTTCAGCACCGCAACCCCGTGTTGGTTACGGGCTCCGGGCTATACCTGCGGGGGATCTGGGACCAACTCGACGAACTTCCCCCGGTGCCCGAAAGGTGGGTAGAAAAAGTTCGAATGTGGGGTACGGAGCTAGGTTCCCCTATCCTTCATCGCTATTTGACGGCGGTGGATCCCGTGCGCGGCGCGCAGCTTCACCCCAATGATCGCAACCGGATTCAGCGGGCGTTATCGTTGCATTTAGCCACCGGCCAGCGCCCTTCAGGTCTGTTGAAGGGCATCGACCATGGTGTTCCCAAGGGTTGGAACGCGCTCCTGGTACTGCCCTCCCGGGACCATCTCCGCAGTCGGGTGGCCCGGCGGGTAGGGGCCATGATCCAGGCCGGGTGGGCAGAGGAAGTGGCACGGGCCGTGACCCTAGGGCATGAACAGGATCTCCGGCGCCTTCGCCCGCTGGGTTATGAGGCCTGGTTGAATGGCGGCGAGACCAGGCTTATCGAAGCCCAAATCACCCTGAGCACCCAGGCCTACGCCAAACGCCAGAGTACCTTTTTCCGAAACCAGTGGCCGGAAATCCCCCTTTGGGATCCCGATAGCGAGCCACTGTCCTTGGCCCTGGAACGTCTTGGTATCTAGTCCTGCAGGCCTTCTGCCAGCGCCACCACTTGGCACCGAACCTGCTCCATCAGGGCTTCGCGATCTGGGAAGTCGGTGGGATCAACCGGGGTGCCGAAGGCCGCCTGCACCCGGCCAGGGCGCAGCATGAGGGAACCGGGTGGCAGGGCGTTGAAGGTTCCTTTCAGGCAAATGGGAACAATGGGCACGCCCGCATCCATGGCCAGATTGAAGCCGCCCTTTTTGAAGGCGCCAAGGGCGCCCGTACGGGTGCGGGTGCCCTCGGGAAAGATCACCACACTCTTGCCACCGCGAATTTTGGTGGCCGCTTCACGCAGGCTGCGGATGGCCTTTTCTCGATTTTTCCGGTCGATGAAGATCATGCCTGCGGCCCAGACCGCCCAGCCGATGCCGGGAATCCAGCGCACTTCCTTTTTGGCAATGTAAACGGCAGGGATGGGAATGGCCACGGCCAGAAAGGGTGGATCCAACAGGCTTTCGTGGTTGCACATGAACACCACGGGTTGTTTTCGCGTTCGGATGGCTTCGGGAAGTTGGTCCCAACCCTGCACATGCCACTGGATTCCGCTTAACGCGAACTGCTGGTGGGTCCAGCATCTCCCGATGGTGAAGAACGCCCGGCGCGGGCCAATGATGGGCGCCGCCAGACAGCAGAGAATCCCGGTGAAAAGCACCGTCAACGCCGCCCAAACCATCATCAGGGCTCTCCAAAGCCAGATGCCTCGCCAATCGTTCACGGTGCCTCCTTGCACCATTGAAGCCCAAAAGTGGCAAGAGACCAAGGACACCCGGATTCATCATTTTTCTCGACAATTCCGAGAAAGAGGCATCGAATCTCCTATCCCTTGTTGGTTGGTTGTTAAACAGGTTTTGCCGGGGCACGTCCAGGAGGCCTAGCGATGTCTAAGGAAAATCGGACCGACATAGCGCTGGTGGGGGGCGGGATCATGTGCGCCACCCTGGCGGCCATGATCCATGAGCTGGACCCGGACCTGAGCATCCAGGTGTTCGAGCGGCTGGAGGGCGTCGCGCTGGAGAGCGCCGAAGCCATGAACAACGCGGGCACTGGCCATGCCGCCTATTGCGAGTTGAATTACACGCCCGAAAAACCAGACGGCACCGTGGAAATTCCGAAGGCCCTCACCATTAATTCCTCCTTTGAAATATCCATGCAGTTCTGGTCCTACCTGGTGGAAAAGGGCCTGCTGCCAGAGCCCCGGCAATTCCTGAATCCCATTCCCCACATGAGCTTCGTGTGGGGCGCGGCCAACGTCGCTTTCCTGCGGGCGCGGCATGCCAAATTGAGTGCCCATCCCATGTTTGCGGACATGCGCATCACCGAGGATCCAGCGGAAATTAGCCAATGGGCCCCGCTGCTCACCTTGGGCCGTGAGCCCGGGCAACCTTTGGCCCTCACGCGGGTGAACCGGGGCACGGATGTGGATTTCGGGAAACTGGCGCGCATGCTCTTTGCCGAACTGGAGGGCCGAGCCGGCTACTCCCTGCACCTGAACCATGAGGTGCGGGATCTCAGTAGGGAAGCGGATGGCCGCTGGGCCGTGCGCGTCAAGGATCGGGTGACAGGAGAAACCCGCGACGTGTCCGCCAAGTTTGTTTTCCTGGGCGGAGGCGGCGGATCCCTCCCGCTGCTGCTCAAGTCGGGCATTCCAGAAGGTGATGGTTACGGCGGTTTCCCGGTCAGCGGGGAGTGGCTGGTGTGCCACAACCCCGAGGTAATCGAACAGCATCAGGCCAAGGTCTACGGCAAAGCCTCCCTGGGGGCACCACCCATGTCCGTGCCGCACCTGGATACGCGCATGATCGATGGTCGCCGCGCGCTGTTGTTTGGGCCCTATGCAGGGTTCACCACCAAGTATTTGAAACGGGGGTCCTACTTTGATCTACCTGGCTCCCTGCGGTTCTCCAATCTGAAACCCATGCTGGCAGCGGGTTTGCACAACCTGGACCTGACCCGCTACCTCATTGGCCAAGTGTTGCAATCCCACGAACAGCGCGTGGCGGCCTTGCAGGAGTTCATGCCCACGGCCCGGCCCCAGGACTGGACCCTGGACATGGCTGGCCAGCGGGTGCAGATCATCAAGCGGGATCCGAAATTGGGCGGCAAACTGGAATTCGGCACTGAGGTGGTTGCTTCAGCCGATGGTTCGTTGGCGGCCCTTTTGGGTGCTTCTCCCGGCGCCTCCACTGCCGTGCACACCATGATCGAGATGCTTCAGCGCTGTTTCCCCCAGGCCAAATCCGAGGCCTGGCAGGCCATGTTCCGTCGCATGGTGCCCTCCCACGGCGTGGATTTGACCAAGGATTTCGAGGTGCTCAAATCCGTCCGTGATCGCAATGATGCGGTGCTGGGGTTGGATGTCTAGCTAACCCCTGGCAGCGCCAATTCCAGATCCGTCACGATCCTCTCCTGCATCGCCGGGACAGTGCCAAAGTCACGCTCCACCGCCGAGCACTGGCTGAACAAATGGCCCACTTCGCGATCCGTGAGGGTACGGTCCATCCAAGGGTAAAGAATGGTGTCCTCGCGCTGGATGTGGCTTTTCAGCAGTTCGCCATAGGCGAGCAGATGGGCTTCCACGTCTTCAATCTGCCGCGCAGCCAGAGCGGCGGCCACCGCGCTGATATGGGCGCGTCCATCCTGATGATCCTGCAGCATGACCCCGAGAATGTCCGACCCCTGCTCAAAGAACCGGAACAGGATGTCCTCTTCCTTGGCGTGGTGATAGCGATCCGCATAGGTGCGGACGAACTCCAGCGTGCGGATCGCCAGGGGTAGCGCTGACTCGAAATCCTGCCGAAGCGCATGGATCAGCCTGGGTAGCAGTGCAATAACCCTCAGGATGAAGGTGTGTTCCACCACCATCCGCTGGATGGGGGGACAAAAAGTGGCCTTGGGCGCAGCGGGCTTCCGTGTGATGGGGGGAATCTGGAAGGGCGCGCCCTGGTAGATCACCTCTCCCATTTCCTGGAGCAGCGTCTGAATCTGTGCCGTGTCGAGGTCATGGATTTCCAGGATGTCCTGGATGCGGCAGGTGCCCAGGGTGCAACTGGTGCAGCCGATTCCGGCCTTTTCGAGGACCGATCCCAGGGCCGGGAACTGTTCCATCAAGGGTTTGATGTGACTTTCAAGATGCATGCGCATGGGAACTCCAAGGGGAAAGCCGCATGCATCAGCCTGACGCCCTTGATGTACAAGGGCCTTGATGCGGAACAAGAGGGTCAGAATTTCATTAGGGGTGTTTGACCTTTTCCGCCGCTTCCCCAATCCTTCTCAACATGGCTGAAAAAACAATCTGGTGCACCGGATAAAGGGCATACCAGTAGGCCAGGCCCCAGAAACCCACGGGATCGAACACCGCCGTTTGCCGAAGGCAGACCCCCTGCTCAGCCTTTGTCACTTCAAATTCCAACCAGGCCCTTCCCGGCAGTTTCATTTCCGCAGCCAGCCGCAATAGATGGCCGGGTTCGATGGCTTCGACCCGCCAAAAATCTACGGCATCTCCCACCAGAAGGTGCTCCGGATGACGTCGTCCCCGCCGCAGACCGACGCCCCCCACCAGCAGATCCAAGAATCCCCGGATTCGCCACAACCCATTCCAGGCGTACCAACCGGTGTCCCCGCCGATCCGCTGAATCGGCTGGAAGGCCTCCGTGGGGGAACACGCCAGGCTGCGCGTCCGGGAATCCACCAGGCGTGTGCCGAAGCGCACTCCGCCCCATGTTGGTAATGGGCCCGAAGATGACAAGGCATCCGACCAAAGGGTGCTGGCAAAGGCCTGATCCTCGTGCAGGATGGCTCGGCGAATGGCTTCCTCCACTCCCATGGGGCGAAGGTCGAAGAGCGCAGCAGCGCGGGTATCTCGAACCAAGGTGGGATGGCGAATGCTATCGATCAGCTTGCGACCGATGCGCGCATAGATGGGTGTCACCAGGCCCAACCACAAACTGGACAGGTAAGGCGTCAGGAAGGGAACGGGGATCATGCGCAGGTGGATGCCTCGCTGCCGGGCGTAGGCCCGCATGATGTCCGCGTAGGTCACTTGGTCGGCGCCACCGATTTCCAGAATGGCGCTGTCCTGGGGCGGCAGCCCCTCGGCGGCCAAGAGGTAGGCCACGAGATCTTCAATGGCAATGGGCTGCGAACGCACTGATACCCAGCGTGGCGTGATCATCAGGGGCAAGCGTTCCACCAGGGCGCGAATCAGCTCGTAGGAAAGGCTCCCCGATCCGAGCACGATGGAGGCCCGGAATTCCAAGACGGGAACGCCGCACTGGCGCAGGATTTCGCCCACTTCATGACGGCTGCGCAGGTGGGGAGAAAGACCGTCCTCGTCGTTGCCCAGGCCACCCAGATAGATGATGCGTTGCACCCCAGCGGCCTTGGCCGCCGCGCCAAAATTGCGGGCAGAGGCCCGATCATCGGTTTCAAAGGAACCCGCCGAACCCATGGCATGCACCAGGTAATAGGCCACGCGCACCCCGGCAAGGGCTTCGGTGAGGCCGCTCCCATCCACGAGATTTCCGGGCACCACTTCGGTGGATGGTTTCACGCGGTCCCGCAGGAATTCTGGCCGGCGTGCAAGGCACCGCAAGGGACGATCCTGGGCTTCGAGAGCTTTCAGTAGCCGACCGCCCACGTAGCCGGTGGCGCCCGTCAGCAGAATGAGTTGAGGTTTGCTCATGGACGGGCGGGGGGAGGCTGGTCCTGGTTCACCAGTATTAATTTTTCAGTGGCGAACCCAAGGGCTTTGGCCTTGGCAATGAGGGCGCTCTGAAGCCCAGGTTCCAAGGTCGGTGTTCTGGACAGCAGCCACAGATAGGATTTGTTTGGACCAGCCACCAGGGCGTACTGATAGCTGGTCTGATCCAGAGCGAATACCACGTAGGAGCCATAAAAAGGGCCAAAAAAGGAAACCTTCAGGTGGCCCTGCCTGGGATCGTTCACAAAGAACGCTTTTCCTTCTGCAACTTTCCAAGTGCTGGTGGCGGGTGAATAACCGCGATTCATCACCTTCAGGCCACCGTCCGCACGCAGCGTATAGGTCGCCGTGACGTGGGATAAACCTCGCTCAAAGGAATGATCCAGGCGTGCCACTTCATACCACTGGCCGAGGTACCGCTGCACCTCGAAGTCTTGAACCGGCTTGAGATCATCTGGGATACCCACGCAACCCGTGAACAGCCCAAGTCCAAACGCCAGCGCTAGGCCTAGCGGAGTTTTTTTCATGCTGCCCCCGTGGATTGGCATTTCAGAATACCGGGTAGTAATGGCGGGCAGCTTTCTATTGCACAGGCAATTTCGCCCCCATTCCACACCCACTCGCCCCCGAGCCCTGGTTGGATGGTGGAATTGTCATTAGCCTGTAAACATGGCGAACCGAGATCGGAAATGGATGTGGTATTGGGGCGGCTGGGCGCTTCTTGCGCTCTACATGGCTTCCTGGGACATCTCCATGGACAAACGGCCCGATGTGGTGCGTCTGCTCGCCATGAACCTGCTTCAGAACCTGGTTTGGGGCTTGCTCGGCTTAGTCCTGGTCTGGTTGGCGGACCATCACCCCATTGAATCTTTTTCGCTCCGTGAGTGGCGCATCTGGGGGCTGCAGCTGGGTACCACCATTGCTGTCGCGGCGCTGGGACTATTCCTGGCCTACCTCATCTACCGTGGTTTCTACGCCGAGGTATTGAAAAAGGTAAGCCCCACGATGGGGTATTTTTCAGGGCTGCCCTATTTCTACCGAAACTATTTCCATCTCAACCTGCTGTTTATGTGGGCCCTGCTGGGCGCGCTACACGGGCACTTGATCTACCGGAAATTCAGGGCCCGGGAAGTGGAAGCAGCCCGGCTGGAAGCCCGCTTTGCCGAAGCCCAGAACCTGGCATTGCGGATGCAGCTTCAGCCGCACTTTCTCTTCAACACCCTGAACTCGGTGTCCGCCTTGATTCATACGAGCCCCGAGGGCGCGGATCGCATGATCGGGCGGTTGGGCGATTTCCTGCGCATGACTCTGGACGCCTCACCGGAGCAGATGGTGCCCCTGCGCAAGGAACTGGCCTTCATCGAGGCGTACCTGGCCATCGAGCGGGTGCGTTTTCAGGAGCGTCTCCAGGTCCGGGTCGAGGTGCCCTTGGAATTGCTCACGGCGCGGGTGCCGAGTTTCATCCTGCAGCCCCTGGTGGAGAATGCTCTGAAACATGGCCTTTCCGATCGCTCCCAGGGCGGCACGCTGATCGTGCGCGCCCAGCGAGATTCCGAATATCTGGTGCTGGAAGTGCAGGATGACGGGGAAGGATTTGTGGCCGGGCGCGAAGGGGTGGGCCTTTCCAATGTCCGAGCACGCCTGGGGCTTCTGTACCGTGGGCAGCACCGGATCGACATCCTTGGCGCATCGGGGAAGGGCACCCTGGTGACTCTCCGGCTGCCCATGGATGTACCCAGCCCGGAGGTGATCCCATGACCATTCGCGCCCTGGTGGTGGATGATGAGGGCCTGGCACGGCAGCGCATCCTCCACCTTTTGGAAAAGGAAGCGGATTTCGAGGTGGTGGGCGAGTGCGCCAACGGAATCGAAGCCGTGAAGGCCATCGAAGACCTGAACCCCGATCTCGTGTTTCTCGATATCCAGATGCCCGAGTTGGACGGGTTTGGGGTAATCGATGCGGTGGGCGCTGAACGCATGCCCACCACCCTGTTTGTAACCGCCTACGACCAGCATGCCATGAAAGCCTTCGAAGTCCACGCGTTGGACTACCTGCTGAAACCCTTCGATACCGACCGCTTCCAGCAGGCCCTGGACCGTGCGCGCCGATGGTGTGCCAGCGGGGTTTCCGACGGGAATCCCAAACAGAATCTGGAAGACCTCATGTCAGGCATTCGCCAGGAACGCCCCTGGGTGGATCGCCTCCTGGTGCGCCATGGGGATCGCCATGTACTGGTGCGAACGGCCTCCCTGCAGTGGATCGAGGCGGAAGATAACTATGTTCGCCTGCATGTGGAAGGCACTTCTTTCCTGCTCCGGCAGACCATGGCCGGCATCCTTTCCCGGCTGGACCCTCATCAGTTCCGGCGCATCCATCGTTCCGCGATTGTGAATTTGGATTGCATCAAGGAGCTTCAGCCCTGGACCAGTGGCGATCACTTGGTGATCATGCGCGATGGCACGAAGTTAACCTTGAGCCGCACGTTTCGAGAACAATTCGAAGAATGGCTATAAGAAAAACGCCCCCGGGTTTCGAGGGCGTTTCCGGGGCCAGCGGAGTTTAATTCTGGGCAAACACCTCAATGGAAGCCATGCCTTCCGAGAGGGAAAGACTGGCCCGACGGCTGAAGGAAATGCCCTCTGGCAGGATCACGTCCACCGTGCCCTTGAGGCGATTCGTAACCAGGACTTCGCCGTTGGTGCCATCTCCAAGGCTGAAAACCGCCCCCTGGCCGATGGCCTTTGGGCTGGTTCCCACTGAGGGGATGCCATAGGTGGCCAAGCGCGAAATGGCCAGGGTGGCCCCAAAGGAACCGTCGCGGATAATGGTATCTCCAGGGAGCAGCACCATGTAGTGCGTATTCCGAGTGGCCAGCAACTGGGCTCCCAGTTGAGCCTGATCCTGGCGATGGACATCCACCACCGTGATCGTTGCGTTGGGTCCCGCGGCTCTGGCCAGATCTTCCACCTGGTCTTTGCTATTGCGATAGTCGCAGATGACCCCAAGGTGGGTCTTCTCGGGCCAGGTGCCTTTCGCCACCTGCATCAGCGAGGAAAAGTCTTCGGCCTGGACCGCCATGCCCACAAGGGCCAGGGTAACGGTGCCGAGGGTCTTGGTGAGGATAGACATGGTGCCTCCTTATGAAAGATCCGGAAAGGCCAGCTAGGCCCGGCCGTAGGTGGTCGACCGATCCTGAGGATCGGATGGGGAAACCCGGAACGGCATGGTGCCGGGGGGTGAAGGATGCCGAAAGGATGCGCACCCCAGGGCCGAGGGGCCAGGGCTTAGGGGTGAACCGGGATCAGGCGGTGGGTAAGGGGCAGTCCTTGGGGCAAGCCGGAGCGGGCGGGGGTCTTTGGTCGCCGTTCCGGAACGGCAGCACCCACCCTGCGCTTTCCTTCAAAGGCCTTCAGGGAACTGGATCCTCGCCGTGACCACCAAAGGGGTTGCACCGCAGGATGCGCCAGGTGGTGAGCACACCACCGCGCAGGGTGCCATATTTGCGGATGCACTCCAGACCATACTGGCTGCAGGTAGGGGTGAAGCGACACCGGGTGGGCAGGGCCGGGCTCAGGGTCATCTGGTAGATGCGAATGGCACCCCGGGCGCACCACGCGGTGGGCTGAAATCGAACGGGGAGCAGGGCTTCGAGCAGGAGCAGCAGGCCGAGGGTCACAAAGGGGTGGGTGAGCACCCAGTACAGATACACCTTAGACCTCCGCACGCTCGGCCTTGAGCTTGCGGGCTTCTTCCAGGAAGGCGGACACAATGTCCTGCTCCTTTACTTTGCGGATGAGTTCGCCCTTGCGGTAGATGCGGCCCTCGCCTGCGCCGCCAGCCACGCCCAGGTCGGCTTCCATGGCTTCGCCGGGACCATTCACCACGCAGCCCATGACAGCGTAGGTGATGTGCTCGTGGTTGATTTCCCGCAGTCCCTGTTCGATTTCGTTGGCCACACGGTTCAAATCGATCTGCACCCGGCCACAGCTGGGGCAGCTCACCATGTGGAAGCCACCGCTGCGGAGGTTGAGGGAACGCAGCATCTCGTGGCCGATCTTGCATTCCTCCTGGCCTTCGCCCGTGAGGGAAACCCGGATGGTGTCACCTAGGCCTTCGGCCAACAGAATGCCCATGCCCACGCTGCTGCGGATGGTCGCGCCCCAGGGCGTGCCGGCTTCCGTGATGCCCAGATGAAAGGGATAGTCCACCTGCTTGGCCAGCAGGCGATAGGCCTGCACTGTGCGGATCACATCACTGGCCTTGAGGCTGATCTTGGTGTTGTAGAAACCTTCCTTCTCCAGCATCTCAAGGTGGCGCAGGGCGCTTGCCACCATGGCTTCGGGCGTGGGGCTGCCAAATTTTTCCAGCAACTCCTTTTCCAGACTGCCGCCGTTCACCCCGATGCGGATGGGAATGCCCTTTTCACCGGCCTTTTCCACCACGGCGCGTACGCGATCCTGGCCCCCAATGTTGCCCGGATTGATACGCAGACAAGCCGCGCCACCCTCTGCGGCCACCAGGGCCAAGCGATAGTCAAAGTGGATATCGGCCACCACCGGAATGGGGCTGCGGGCGCAGATCTCGTGGAAGACTTCACCGGCCCTGGTGGTGGGCACGGACACGCGCACGATCTCGCAGCCTGCGGCGGCGTAGTCATAAATCTGCTTGACCGTGGCTTCCACATCCCGGGTATCGGTCTTGGTCATGCTTTGCACGCTGATGGGCGCATCGCCGCCAATGGGAACTTTGCCCACCATGATCTGCCGGGTTTTCCGGCGGGGGCTCAGAGGCGTGAGGGCTTGTTCCATGTGTTGAGACCTCGTCCAGGCGTGTGCTGGACCCTCAGTCTATCAGGCGTTCCCTCACGGCTTGGGCAACTCCATCGACCCTTCCGTGGATTGGCTGCTGAGGGCCAGATCCAGGATCTGGCCCGTGGCATAGGGTTTCGTGATGTAGGTGTGCAGATGCTGGATCTGGGTGAGTACCCGGTTGGTACCTGCCAAGGCTTCCCGCAACCTTTCCAGCTGCTCATGGGTGGCAGGTCCCGGGCTATTCAGGATCTGGTCCACCAGAATCTGGGCTGTGGCCAAAGGTTGGGCCAGTTCATGAGCCGTGCCCCCGGCCACTTCCAGCAGCGCGCGATGACGTTCTCCGGTCATGGCAGCCTGGTCCTGGCGGGAAAGGCGGATCATCATGCGCAGCTTGGCCAGCAGTTCTGACAAGGCGTACGGCTTCACCAGGTAATCGATGCCGCCCGCTTCGATACCCTCGGAAATCCAATCCTGGCCCACGCGAACCGCGCTCAGGAAGATGAGCGGCGTGCGGCTGTTGAGGGGGATCTTGCGGATCTGGCGGCAGGCTTCGATGCCATCGATGCCGTCCAGGCTCACATCCATGAGAATGCCCTCGAAAGGCATCCGCTGGCAGAACCCCAGCGCCTCTTCGCCAGTACGGGCCATGGTCAGGGTAAAGGGGTGCTTGCGAAGCTCCATCCCCAGTACTTTCAAATTCCCAGGGAGATCATCCACCACCAGGATACGGCCTGGGTTTTCAGGGGTTGGCAAGTAGAAAGTCGACATGGGATTCCCGGATGTTTCAACTTACACCGGGAATCCCATGCCGTCATCCGTGGAGACGATTATCGCTTCAGATTCAGGGTCTCCTGCAGCAGCTCATCGGAGGTTGTTACCACGCGACTGTTGGCCTGATAGCCTCGCTGCGCCACGATCAGCTTCGTGAACTCTTCGGCGACGTCCACATTGGAGAGTTCGAGGTTGCCACCCAACACCACCCCGCGCCCGCCCTGATCAGCGGCGCCGACGTTGCCGGATCCACTGGAAAGGGTCTCCGCCCAGGTGTTATCGCCACGCTTGGAAAGCCCATTCTGGTTGGAGAAGACGGAAATGGCCACCTGGGAAAGCGCCAGGGTTTGGCCATTGGTGAAGGTGCCCGTGATCACGCCACTCTGGTCCACCACCAGACTCTGGATGGTGCCCGCACCGTAACCGTCTTGCGTGGAATTGCTGGTGGAGGAATTGGCGGCGAAACCCGTGAGGTTGGAATTGGTGCCCGAGAAGATCTGCCAGGTGGTGGCAGGGCTTGTGGCGCCGTTGGTCCAACCGCTAATGGTCAGGGTGGGATTGGTGGCCGGAGCATTCAGCACACCCGAAGCATCGAAAGAGATGCGAGTGGGGCCGGTCACCGTGGCGCCTCCATCGGTGGTGATGGAGAGGTTCCACGCGGAGGCCGTGCCTACAGGGTCGGTGCCTACCACGGCGCTCTTGGTGTAGTTGAAGAGCAGGGTGTGGCTCGAACCCAGGCTGTCGTAAACCTGGAGTGGCGTGGTGAAGGTGGTACCAATGGCGGCATTGGCGTTCAGATTGGTGGTGGCGCTGAGGTTGGTGGTGGCTGCGGGCGGTGCCGTGGTGCCCAGGTCGATCTGGATGGGCACGACGGTGCCGGTTGTGGAGAGGGTGGTGCCGATGCGGTTCCAGCCCAGCACGTTATTGCCGTTGGGATCCACCAGCCCGCCGGACTTGTCGACGCTGAAGTTTCCAGCCCGGGAAAAGGCGCGGGCCCCGGCCTTGGTCTGGAGCGCAAAGAAACCCTGCCCCGAGATTGCCAGATCCGTGATGTTGCTGGTCGTCTGGAACGAACCCTGGCCAAAATTCTGGGTGATGCCGCCCAGGCGCGTGCCCAAGCCGATCTGGATGGGGTTGCCATTGCCACCGGTGCCCTGACTGCCCAGCGAAGCGGCAAACAGATCCTGGAAGGTGCCCGAGGAACCCTTGAACCCGATGGTATTCAGGTTCGCGAGGTTGTTTCCGATCACGCTCAGATTGGAAGCGTTGGTCGAAAGGCCGGAGAGGCTGGCGTAGAAGGAAGAGTAGAGGCCCATGGGTCGCTCCTGTGGTTAGGCCGAAATTTCGTTGACATCGGCGAGGGTGAAACGGCGGCCCCCCGCTTGAATAAAGACGGTTCCATTTGCAAAAAGCACGCTGTCCACGGTGATGAACACCGTGGGTTTGGCTTCCACGGCTTTGCCCGCCGTGTCCTTGGCGGTGATTTCAACGGAATAGGCGCCATCGGCCAGGATGTTGCCGGCGTTGTCGCGGCCGTTCCAGTCCACCAAGTTGCTGCCGGACTTCATGCTGCCTTTGTCGATGGTTGCCACGATTTTGCCGCTGGAATCCTTGATGGTCAGCACCACCTGGGCATCGGCCGCGAGGTCCACGCCCATGTTCGATTTTCCGGCCTTCAAATCAAAGCCCGAAGAGGTGACCCGGACTCGCTTGCCCACCATGCTGGAACTCTGGGCCTGGAAGAGACCCTGGTTCTGAACCTGGATGCCCTGCAGAGATGTGTTCATGTTCTGCATCTGCTCCAGGCTCGACATGCTGGTCATCTGCTGCATCATCTGGTTGGTGTCCTGGGCCTGGGTGGGATCCTGATGCTGGATCTGCGCGACCAGCAGCATCATGAAGGAGTTCTTGTCCAGATCCTTGGTGGGAGCCTTCTTGGCCGTGTTTCCCGTGGCCGAGGTCGAGGCGATCATTGAGGTTTCCATGGGGGCTCCTGGCGTTTTCTTCAGGCGAACACTTCGATCAAACGGGTGCCATCAAGTAAGGGAAGCGGGCGGGTCGGCACTTCTTGCTTCCCGGATAGGGAATCTGCGAATTTCGCGCCGGAATCGAAATGGGCCTGTTGAGGCGCGGTGGGTGTGTCGTGACCCCGGCGACCCTGCTGTAAATCGAAGCTGCCGAGGGACAGCCCCTGCTGTTGCAGCGAGACCTCCAGGGAAGCCTTCTGGTTCTGCAGGAGTGTGACGGTGCCAGGTTCCGCTGCCCAAAGTCGTGCGTGAACTTCGCCGCCTTCCACCACGATCTTGATGACCACACGCCCCAGGGATTCGGGATTCAGCTGAATCTCGGCGCCCTTTTCCTGGTTCTTGATCAGCCAATGGATGCCGGCTTCCACCTGGGCGAAGGTGGTGTTCGGCAGGGCTGTTGGTGTGGATTCCATGCCACGCGCCGCCGGGGTAAGCCCCACCGGGGACCACCCGGCCGTGGTTGCGGAACCGTGCAAGGCAAAGGAGGTCTCACCGGCCAAGGACGTTTTTGCGCCCACGGTGGCCGTTTCCGTCACGGCCAACACGCGCGTAGGTGCGGGCTCGGGTGTTCCGGTTTTCGATGGGGGTGGTGGTGATGCAGAGGCTGGCTCCCGCGCAGGGGGCGGGGCGGGGCGAGCTTCTTGGTGGGCCGACCGGGCGGGTTCCACACTGACCTTGGCTGCCCCGAACGAATCTGCCTGGGCAGGTATGGGTAGGGGCAGTGAAAATTTCGGAACCTCTGGCCTTGTTTCCGACTGGGGAACGTTGAGGTTGGCAAGGGCAGCTGAAAAAGCTTTCGACGTGGGCAGATCCAAACCTGCAGTTGGCAGACTCTGGGCCATGGGCAGGATTGCGGGCGTGGCCGGATCATCCGGCTGAGGGAGGGCCGAGGCGATCCCGCGCAGTGCAGGTTCCGCCGAGATACCTGGGGATGCTGGCCGTGAGCCCGGTGAGAAAGCCTTTGGCAAGGGTTCGGCGATCACGGTCGGTAAGGATTTTGAGGGCGCAGAATCAAGCGAGGTTGTAGGAAAATCCGTGAGGACAGGGGTCGGTGATTCTGTGTCTTTTGGTTTCGATTGCGGGGAAACCGCGGTTGGGAACGCCGACTGCAGAATGGTCACTGCCATGGGTTGGTTTTCTGGAGCGGGTCGCGTTGGGATCATCGCCACAAACGTGGGCTCGGGCATGGTCAGGCTGGGGGCGGGGTCACCCACGCGCGTCTGGGTCACAGGCAGAGCCGCCGTAGGCAGGTTTGACGGGGTGACCTCGGAGGCGGGAACGGTCTGTTCCGATACCGTGGCAGTGGCAAGGGGTTGAACCGGGGAGGTCGAAAGGGAAACCGGGGCGGTGTTCGAGGGTGTCTCGGTGCGGGTCGCGGTGCCGATCATTGCTCGGAATACTTGGTCGGCGGGCAAGGGGACATCCATTTTCGGCCGAGGCACGGAGAGCAGCTCCGTCAGGGCTGGCAGCGTGGGGCCAGCGGTGGGCGTAGCGTCTTCGGGAATTCCTTCAGAGAACGTAAACCGAAGAGGCACGCCGGGCGCGGCCTGGGCCAGGGCCCACTGGGCCGTGGCGACTGGAAGTGCGGGACTGATGGCCACGGGCGCATTGGTTGGGAAAGTAGGCCCCACTGGGGTTGGAGGTGTGGCCAAACCAACTTCTGGGATCGCGGCTATTTTCTCGGGCTGAGGAGCGGGCATAGGAGCCACTGGCGCTGCGCGGGTCGGAAGTCTCCGGTCTGGAAGCAGCGTTTCTGCGGCAGGTATCGTGCTTGGAGCGGGTGGGGTCGAAGCCGTTAAGGTGGCAGGAGCGACACTCGGAGCGGGAATGGGCCGAGCCTTGTTCTCGCTGGAAGTTGGTACGCTGGGAGGTGCGCTAGGTTGGGGCTCCACCGGCGTCGGCCCTGGGATCCTGCGCGGTTCGCTGGCCTGGGTTTTCGCCTGGGGCAGGGGCTGGGAACTGGGGGAGACGCTGGGCTCTGCCTCGGACTTGCTAGGCACCCTCGTGCTGCGCTGATGACTTGGTGGTGGGGTTCCCAACGCCATGGGCTGGGCATTGGCTTGCGGGTTGGTTGCCGCAGCCGCTGAGATTTCAGATGTGGAAGCTGGATCTACGGCAATGGGAAGCGCAGGAGCCGGGCTTGGGGAAGCTGCGGCGGCCAGAATCGGGACAGGCGCATCAGGGCGTTGTGCCTCCCCGGAAAGGGGCGTCAGAGGATCCCCCTGGGTGGCGCGTTCCTGGGCCTTGGTTGGATCCTCGGCAACTTCGGCCTTGTGTTCCTGAGAACCCTGACCGGTTTGGATGGTCACCGAAAGGCCAGAAGATTCCAATTCTGGGCCCGCATCCGTTTTGCCGTCCAAGGGCGGTTCCGTCCCGGGCCGGGGACGCTCCGTTTGCGGTGGGACCGCAGCACTGGGCGCAGGGGCGGCCGAAGCCTGGGCAAGAAAACCGGCAAAATTTTGCGCTCCGGCGCCCGAAGCAGGCTCCGCCTCCCGTAGGGATACGGGGCGGGGCGAAGGGTCCAGCTTGACGGCGTGGAGCATGAAGGGGCCTCTCCCCGATGGAACTGGGGTGAGCCTTCTTCGCCAAGGTTGTGCCGATATAAAAGGGCTAAAATTGCCTAGGTCGAGGCGACTTGGGGTCGCTCGAACAGATAGTGGGAAACGGACCAGGTATTGCCCTGGTTCCATGCCCATAACTCCTCGCAGGCCATGAAAAAGATCCGCCAGTAGACGAAGCGCTCCAGGGCTTGTTCCCCGTAGACCTTTTCAAACAGATCCAGGATCTCCTGGCGATGATAGTCCTGGTTGCGCAGCCAGGCCCGGGCCGTGCGGGCGTAATGGGTGCCGTTCACCCGCCAGTGATCGATGACCTTCAAGTCGTTTTGAAAGCGCAACAAATAGCTATCCGAGGGCATGATGCCCCCCGTGAAAAAGTATTTGGCCATCCAGTCGTTGTCATCCCGCACCTCGAAGGGATAGGTGGCTTCGGCATGTACAAAGACGTGCACGAACAACTGGCCGCCGGGACAAAGCCAGGCTGCCACCCGACGCAGCAGCGCATCGTGGTTGCGCATGTGTTCGAACATCTCCACGCTCACCACCCGATCGAAGCCCATTTCCGGAGGTTCGAATGCATTCATGTCGGCCGTGATGATATGGAGGTTGGTCAAGCCCCGCTCCCGAGCCTTGCCTTCGATGTGCAGGCGCTGATCCCGGGAATTGGACACGGCGGTGATTTGGGCGTTGGGGTAGTGCTCCGCCATCCAGAGCGAAAGGGAACCCCACCCACAGCCCAACTCCAGGATTTTTTGGCCATCGGCCAAGCCCGCCCGGCGGCAGGTGAGCTCGAGCATGGCCACTTCGGCTGCTTCCAGGCTCTCCCCGCCCGTTGGGTAGAGGGCGCAGCTGTACTTCATGCGCGGTCCCAGTGCCTTGGCGAAGAAGGCGGGGGGAACCTCGTAATGCTGTTCGTTCGCATCCGCTGTGTGCACGGCGATGGGGCCGGAGCGAAAGGTCTCGAGCAGGGCCCGGAACCGCGTCTGCATCCCTTCGACACCCCCTTGGGCTTCTTCGCGCAGGCGATCCTGCAGCAAGTGGCGAATGCGCCAGCGAATCAGGAAATCCGGCAGGCGGTCTTGGGTTAGGAGCGCTTGAATCACAAGGTGCCTCGCGGAAACCAGGGCACAAAGGGGCTAACCTCCAGCTGATACCGGCGGTATTCCTCCCCTTTGCTGCGCAGGGATTGTTCCTCCGTGGCCGGAATGCCGGTGACACGAAGCAGGAAATAGAGCATCAGCAAGGGGCAGGACCAGGCTGTCCAGCCCCAGGGGCTGGCGGTGGCGATCAGGGCAAAGGCCACCCAGATCAGCCATTCGAAGAAATAGTTGGGGTGACGGGAAACGCCCCACAGCCCTTCCCGGCAAACCCGTCCGCGGTTGAGCGGGTCCTGCTTGAATCGTTGCAGTTGCCGGTCAGCGGTGGCCTCGCCAAGGATGGAAAGCGCCCAAAGGCCTGCGCCAACCCAGGCCAGCGGGTGAATCTGTGGGGAGGAATCCAGGCACGCGAGCAGGAAGGGCAGGGCCAGGAATACATCCAGCAGGCCTTGGAACAGGAAGAACCCCAGGAACTTCAACTCGATGGCACCGCCCCAGGCCTGGCGGATTGCCACATACCGGCCATCTTCGTGGGGATCACGAAGCACCCGTAAAAACAAATGCGTACTCAGACGCAACCCCCAAACGCCGCCCATGATGCCCACGAGCAAACGCCGGGAGGGTTCGCCAGAACCTGCCCAGGCAAAGTAGACGGCTAGCCCGCCCAGACCAAAGGCCCAGGCCACATCCACCCAACCCGCGTTCCGGGTTTGGAGATGGGCCACCCAGGCCACGACCATGAGCAGGCAGGCGCCCACGGTTCCCCAGAGCAGCAATGGTAAGGCTTGCGAAATCATGGGCGTCCCCATGGTTCATCCATGATGCTGCGGGGCGTGGCCGCCTTGGCCAACAGGAGCTGGGCATCCCCGATGTAGCGTTCCCGGAAAGCGCCTTCGCAGTAGGCCAAATAGTAGTCCCAGGTGCGGAGGAACGTTTCGTCAAAGCCCTGGCCGCGAACCTCGTCCAGTCGAGCCAGAAAAGCGGCGCGCCAGCACTGGAGGGTGCGGGCATAGTGGAGGCCAATGTCTTCCAGATGATGAAGATTCAAGGTGGTGGCGCGGCCAAGGCTGCGGAGCACTTCCGACAGGCTGGCCAACTCGGCGCCGGGAAAAACATACTGCTGAATCCAATCGGTGGCGCGAATGTAGGTGGCAAAGCGCCGCTCGTTCATGGTGATGGTTTGAATCAACGCGAGACCATCTTCCGCAAGCAGTCGATCGACGGTGCTGAAATAGGCGTCGTAGAACTTCAGGCCCACGGCTTCAAACATCTCGATGCTGACGACCTTGTCGAACTGGCCCTGCAGATCACGGTAATCCTCGAAGAGCAGCGTGATGTGGTTTTCCAGACCCTCTTGGGCAAAGAGCGCCTGGGCGTAATCGTGCTGCTGGCGACTGATGGTGGTGGTGGTGATATGGCAGCCTCGGGTCTTGGCCGCATAGGCCGCAAAGCCGCCCCAGCCGGTTCCAATTTCCAACACGCGATCCTGGGGGCCAAGTTTCAATTTCTGACAGATACGCTCGAATTTGGCGCGTTGGGCTGAGCCAAGATCCTGGTCAGGGTGTTCGAAGAAAGCACAGGAATAGGCTAGGCTTTCGTCCAGGAAGAGGCGGTAGAAGTCATTGCCAAGGTCGTAATGAGCCGCAATGTTGGATTTTGATCCCGTGCGGTCATTGGCGCGCCCAAGGTGCCTGAGCCTTGCCATCAGCTTGCCGAGACCGGCCATGATCCCGCCGCTCTGGTCGAAGGCGGCCATGTTCCGTACTGCCAAACGCACCACCGCAACGGGATCTGGACTTGTCCAGTAGCCCTGCATGTAGGCTTCGCCCAGGCCCACTTCCCCGCGGAAGGCACCCAGCGAATAGGCACGAGGGTCGCGAATTCGACCTTCAGCACGGAGCTGAGAGGCCTCATCGCCAAAGCGAAACACATCATTGCCATCGCGCAGTTCGAGATAGCCTTCGCGCAGGCCTGAAAAGGCGCCCAGGAGCATCGACTTGGCAACGCCTTTCAAACCGCGGGCGGGGCGAGCTTTTTCGGATGGGTGAATAGCGGTACTCGTTTCATCCACAAACACAGCGCCTCCCAGTAGATGGCGAAAAGGATTTTCAGGGTGAGCCAAGGAAACTGCAGGAGCGTCTTCCGTATCTGGGATGCCTGCCAGGGTCTTCGCGCAAGGCCCAAGGTTGCTTCGAAACAAATTTTTTCGCGTTCCAACAATGCCATCTCGATATCAAGATCATTTCCTGGTTCGCCAAAGGCCCATTGGTAGTGCAAATCCATGGGCATGAAAGGGCTCACATGGAAGACTTTCGGCATGGTGAAAACCCACCGATCAGAGGATGTCTTTGTCGTTGCTGGAACCATCCAGTAACGATGGCGTTCGTTCCAGGGGTGTATTGGTGATTTCAGCGCAGATCAGCGCCAGCTGTCCGGTCACGTCGTAGGCGTAGTAGTAGGCCACGGGGTTGAAACAGAACCCCAGGTAGCGCAGATTCGCGAGCAGGAAAACTGGTCCCTCGGGCGGTGTGTGGCCCGCCTCCCGGGCCGCCGCCTGAAAGCGCGCTCGCAAGGTCGATTCAGGTCGATCCGGCAAATAATCCGAATCGTGAATGCTGGCCCAGTTGAACCTGTTCCGGCTGACCAAGGGGGAGACTTGGCAAAGGGCATCCAGTCTGTCGAGATCGACAAAGGCCTGGAAGATTGGATATCGGAAGGAATGGGTTGTGGGCGTATGGCGCCGATGCCCCACGTGGCCGACGTAGAGGGCGCTTTCGGGAAACTGCTTGGCGAGGGGTTGCGTCAGCATGGGGCGCCAAGCGCTCGTGCGACTCTTTTCCCGGACCAGAGGCCGTCGTATCGGTATCCGCTGCGCGGATACGCGAGATCTATCACTCTTGGGCATTGTGTCAACACGAGGCACCTAGCGCACGTGCGACTCGTTTGCCGGACCAGAGGCCGTCGTCATGAAAGCCGTAGCGCCAGTAGGCACCGCAGAAATGGGTGTGGTTCTGGCCGCTGATTTCCTGCCAACGGGTTTGGGCGCGGAGGGCATCGAGGGTGAAGCGGGGATGCTCGTAAATGAATTTGCGGTGGACCTTGGTTTCATCCACGTGGCCTTCCGGGTTGAGTGTGACCAGGAAATCCCGCTGGGTAGGCAGGGGCTGCAATCGATTCATGTGGTAGGTGAGCAGGAGATGATCGGGGGTTTCACTGCGCCGCCGGTAGTTCCAGGAGGCCCATCCGCGGCGGTGTTTCGGCAGAATGGATACATCTTCATGAAGCCAGGTTGGATTGATGTTGGACGTGAAAGCGCTGAGAACTTCACGTTCCAGAGCGGAGGTGTCTTCCAGCACCTGCAACACCTGGGGCCCGCGGCAGGCAAAGATCACCTGATCAAAGGACTGAGATTCCTCACCCTTGATACGCACCGTACCGCCTTGTTCTGTGCGGTGGACACGCACGTCCACGCCCGTCCGGATTCGCTGCTGAAAAGGCTTCACAAGGGGTTCGAGATAACGCGACGTACCCCCAGGAATCGTGCGCCAGGGGCGCTGGGTGGTGGCGCCCAGCATGCCGTGGTTGTGGAAGAACTGTAGAAGGGTGAGCGCAGGGAAACCTTCCATCTCCCGGAGCGTCATGCTCCAGACAGCACCAGCCATGGGCAGCAGGTAGGCTTGGCGGAAGGCAGTTGAAAAATGATGCTGATCCAGGAAATTAGCCAAGGAAAGGTGTTGAACCGGTTCTTGGAGAAAGGCTCGACCCAAGGAATTGAACCTCAGGACTTCTTTCCAGAAGGCCCAATAGCTCGGCTTCACTAGGTTTTGACGTTGGGTGAACAGGCCGTTCAAACCGCGGCTGCACCATTCAAATTCAGGCCCTTGGTAGGCAAAGGACATATCGCTGGGACAGGTGGGAACTCTGAGCTGGTCTAATAGCGCAACCAAATTGGGATAGTTCTCCCGGTTGTGCACGATGAAGCCCGTATCCACCGGCACCAATCCCTCGGGCGTGTTCACCCGCACGGTGTGGGTATGGCCTCCGATGCGATTCTCTTTTTCAAATACCCACACTTCATGATCGGGGCTGAGGAAATGGGCAGCACCCAAACCCGCAATGCCGGAGCCAATGATGGCAATTCTCATCGACCCACCTCGGCTCTGAGGTCGCGGGGCCACGGACGCATATCCCGCACAATGTGAAGCGCACGAAAGCCAAGCAGGATGAGCCAGGTGATGTCCAATTCCCACCAGCGGAAGCCCTGACGGCAAGCGGCCGCGAACCGATGGTGATTGTTATGCCAGCCCTCCCCAAGCGTGATCAACGCCAGCACGGGGTTGTTCCGACTGTGATCGGGCGTCCGGAAGCGGCGTGAGCCCCAGAGGTGGGCCAGGGAATTGATGCTGAAGGTGGCGTGAAACAAGAGCACCGTGCTAAGGGCCAACCCCCACGCGAGGGCGGCGCCGCCGCCGAGGCCTGACAGCAAGCCGAAACCGAAGATGCCAGCGCCGTAGATCCAGGGGCAAATCCAGTGGTAGCGATTGAGGAACACCAACTCCGGGTACTTTCCGTAGTCGGGAATGGTCTTGGGATTGTAGGTATCGAATTCATCCGACAGCACCCAGCCCACGTGGGACCACCAGAAAGATTGAGCAATGGGGCTATGAATATCCTTAGGTGTATCGGAATGGCGGTGGTGATCACGGTGGTGGGCTGCCCACCACAACACCCCTTTCTGAGCTGAGGTCTGAGCCAAAAAAGCCAGTAAGAACTGGGGAACACGACCCATGCGAAAGGCTCGGTGACTGAAGTACCGATGGTAGCCCGCGGTAATCGCAAACATCCGCACCAGATATGTCACCGCCAGCAGCGCCACCAGCCCCCAGGAAAAAGGCACCCAAAAAACAGCAAGCGCCGCCAGGTGCAACAAGAGGAAGGACACGGAGACTACCGTTAGCTTGATGGGATTTCTCATGATTCGCCTTGGATGTACCCAGCGTAGGTCGGGTTCCAGTTATTGCAAGGAAAGCAAGGGATCAAACCTGGAACCAACTGCGCCAGCCACTGAAGCGAACCCCACCTTCGACACTTGAAATCAACCAGCAATCTTCATCGGGCAAGGCCATGGGACGATGGACCTTGTCGGTGCTGGATTCTTCGTAATCTCCGGCTTCGAGGGTGCCAAATTCATCCTGCAGGCCACCGCAGAGAATCATCGACTGTTCAACACCAAGGTGCCCGTGCTTGGGAAAGCGGCACCCTTTGCGGAGATGCAAGAGCAGCAACTCTGCATTGGAATGGGGGGAAGGCAGGCGCAAGAAGCGGAAACCTGGACTCAGGGCGCCTTGCCAACGCAGGGATGCCAACTCGGGCAGCAGGGGCCAGACTGAAGCAGGCAGGGGTAGTGTTTCCCGCCCACAATGCGGCGCGGCTGGGGCTGGAAGGGCACGAACCTTTGAAAGGAGGGAGGATAGAAGCCCCTCTGGCAGGGATTGGGGCGGGACATCCTGCACAGGGTCGACTACCTGTGCTGCCGATTCCGAAACGCGAGCGCGACAGACCTCGCAAAAGGCCAGATGGGATTCGAGCACCAGGCGGAAAGATGGGTCCAAACGCCCGAGGGCATAACTCATCAATCGCGCTTCTTCGGGGTGATGGGCAGGGTTCATGGGAGACCTCCCGGCGTTGGAAACGCAAGCAGCGTTTTCAGCGCACTCAGCCCGCTACGTATTCGAGATTTCAAGGTGCCCAAGGGAAGGCCAAGATGCTGAGCGGCTTCTTCATAGGTCAGGCCGCCCATATAGGCAAGCTTGATCGGTGTTCGTTGCTCAGCGGGGAGCATGGAAAGTGCTTTCTGAAGACTCATGGCATCTTCGGTTTGTAACTGAGTTTCAGTGCCTTGTACGGGGTGCCGTTCCAACTCTGGATCCACATCTTCTTTGTTACTGCGTTGGGAGCGAAGGAGATCAAACACCTTGTGGCGGGTAATCGTGAAGATCCAGGCTTCTGCAGAACCGGAGCCTGGGCTGAAAAGGGAGGCTTTTTGCCAGAGGGTTAGAAAAACTTCCTGAACAGCATCTTCCGCGGGGAAATTCCAACCACCCAGGGTGCGGACATAGGCTAAAACCCGACCGCCAAATCTTTGAAAAAGGAGTTCAAGGGCGGCCTCATCCTGGCGTGCAATGGCAAGCAGGAGATCACTCGCGGTGCAGGCATCCAGGCATCCCGCAGGCGGTGCTGTCTGGAGGTGATCGGCCATGGAAATGGCTCCGGGGGGAGGGTTATTCGCCCGAGCTTACCATTTCCAACCGCAGCCTGCCGGAGATCATCCGGCAGGCCGTGATCCTTTGCCATTACTGGGGCAGCAGGACGGTGTCGATCACGTGAATGACACCATTCTTGGCTTGAATATCGGCTTTGGTGACCTTCGCGTTGTTGATGGTGACGCCGCCACTGGTACCGATGGCCACATCCTGGCCATTCACCGTGGTGGCCTTGGTGAGTTTGACCACATCCTTGGCTTCGACCTGCCCAGCCACCACATGGTAAGTGAGGATGGCTTTCAGTTTGGGGATGTCCTTGAGAAGAGCTTCAACCGTGCCCGGAGGAAGCTTGGCGAAGGCTTCATCGGTGGGGGCGAAGACGGTGAACGGACCAGGTCCTTTCAGGGTTTCCAGCAGCCCTGCAGCTTGCAAGGCAGCCGCAAGGGTTTTGAAAGAACCCGCACCGACGGCGGTGTCCACAATATCCACCTTGCTGCGATGGGTGGGCTGGGCAGGATCGGCCGCAAAGGACATCACGGCAGGAACAGAAAGAATCAACGCAAGACTAATGCTCTTCATGGTGTGGCTCCTTGGTGGATCCCCGGATCGGGGTCACAAAGCCAAACGGAGGAAGTTGGGAAATGGATGACGCGGATGAAAATAATTTGGAGAACTGCCATCTGGAAACGTGGTCGTGGCAGAAGCCCAACCCATGGATTGGCCACAAGGAACGCAAAGAACACAATTAAGAACCTTTGTTCTTTGTGTTTTTTCGTCCCTTGTGGCCAATCCTCAAACCCTGATAGAAGCAGAGCGCCACTTCTTCTGCACCTACCAACGCTGCGGCACGCGCTCGATCTTGCGGATGTCGTAGCCTTGGGTGCCGATGAGGGTCACCAGTCGCTGATAGTCCGCCTCGGGAATGGTTGGGGTGCGGGCCATGATCCAGACGTAATCACGGGCTTGGCGGCCAATGACGATCTGACCGTAATCCTCTGCCACGTGCACAATTCGATAGTCAGCCTTGAAGGGCCAGACAAACCGCATGCCCCAAACAGCTCCGGTGGCGTCTTTTACGAAGCCTCGCGGATGATAGGTTTTTCGTTCACCGTCAAATCCATTGGCTCGGAACGTGAACGTGGTGGCGATGGTTCCATCCTGATCCTGGCGATAGGATTCCATCGCGTTGTGGGCGCCCTTTTCGATAAAGGTGGGGATGTTGGCGATGACATACCAATCCCCCATCATTCGCGGGATTTCCACCCTTGGTGCGAGTGCAATGGGTGGATGCGGGGCAGGGCTTTGGCAGCCTAGCAGTAGCAAAGAGGAGAGTGAAAGGCAGGCGGTGAGCCAGGGATGGCGTGGGCGCATCATGCGGGTTCCCTTCATTGCAATCGGTAGGTGAGTTTTCGCCCTTTGCCCACATTGGATTCCAGGCCGATCCATCGGTTGGCGTCGTCGTACCAGAGCACAATGGGCTGTTTCGGGCCCACGATTCGATAGCGCTTGGCGGAAACCCTCTGACCTTGGGCATTGGGAAAGGTATCTCGCCCCTGAGCTTCAATGATTACGGCCTCCCATTGGCCGGTCTGGGCGTTCAATAGGCGATCGGCCCCAAGGATTTCAGGATTCCAATACGCGAAACTTTTGACACAGCCCGACAGGGGTGTGCGGATGCCATTGGCAACCACCATCAGGTTGGAACCCTCCTGCTGGGTGCTCACCGCGAGCTTGGTCCCATCGTCATCGGTGCTTGCATCCATAGACACGAGGCAGCCGCCACGCCACTGCTCGATGGCGGTGTGTTCGTAGCGGTAGGCCGTCAGCATCAGGAACTTCACCGCAAAATTGGCCTGACTCTTCAATTCACGAACCGCACCAAGGTCCCGCAAGGTGAAGACATGGCTTCCGATGGGCTTTTCGTCCAGGAAAACGCGAAAGGACCACCGCTGATCTGGGGCCTGGGCAAACCCAGGCGTTGCCAGAAGGCTGGCCCACAGCATCCAGCGAAAAACATCCATAGCCAAGCTCCCGGAAAGGACCCGGAACGGGTCAAGGAGCTAAACGCTAGAAACCCGAGAATGGATGAAGGAGAAAAAAAGATCAGGCGGCGGGGGCGCCCTTGGGCTTGGTGAGCCCCACGCGCTCTGAAAGTTTTCCCGCCAGGACGGCATCCAGGTTCGCCAACTGGTCCATGAGCTTGGCCGCCTTCTTGGGTTGCATGCTGGCCAGCAGGCTTACGGCCACATCCTGGTTGCGCTGGGCCAATTCCTTGAGGGCTCGGGAGCCTGGCACCGGGTCCATGGCTTCGTAGGTACGGGTGAGTTGGGGATCCAGGGTCGGACGGGTGCGATCGGATTCAAATTTGGCCACGGCATCCTGCAAGGTTTTTTCCCGGGTCTGTAGTTCGGTTCGGTCCCGGTCCAGGGTGCCTTGGAGGGTGGCCAAGCGCTGCTCCAGTTGCAGGAGTTCCTGCTCCTTTTGCAGGGCCGCCTTTTCCCGCGCCTGCACCTTTTCAGAGAGTTCAGTGATCTTGATGCCCTGGGGCGCTGGTTTGGGTTCCTGGGCGGAAAGCCAAAGCACGCCTGCCGATAAGGCGAGGGGAACGAGAATCCAGAGCCAAGTGCGAGAGTTCATGGCGTACCTCATGGAGCAGGGGATGGGCTGGGCTGGGCGCCGCCAAATCGATGGCGGAGGACGGCAGTTTCGTCGGCGTCCCGGATTTCTTCATGAAGAATTTCAAGCGCGTGCTGGTCCTGGCGGCGCTCCTTGAGTCGCAACAGCATCAGGTGGTCCTGGTGGGCACGATTCAGGGCCAGCCGAGCCTGAACCACCTCCCGCTCTGCGGTTTCGAGATCCAGCCGAGTGTGGACGATGCGCTTTTCCATGAACATCAGGTACCGCTCAAGGTCGGCCCAGAAGGTCAGATCAATTTCCTGCCCGGGGCCCGTGCGGCGGCTCTCCAGGGCCTGGGTGTGTTCTTCCTGCAGGGCTTTGAGGCGCAATTCAACGTCGTTGCGTGCGCCAATCTTCAGCGCGAGCTGCCGCTGGGCATCCTGCTCCAGGCTTTTCCGCAGCTTGAGGAGCGGTTCGAGGCGGAAGCTGAAGCGCTTGGCCATGGCTAGGCCTCAGCCTTCAAAAAGGGCGTGAGGTCCACCCCGAAAATGGCGCCCATGGCCATCAAGGTCTGGCGGTAATCCGATTCTTCGGCCACGGCCTGGCGCAGGAATGCCTGGATGGCGGGCTGGAAATGGATCGCCTGATCGATGTTGGGGCTGGAACCACGCACGTAGGCACCGATCTGGATGAGGTCTTCCGCATCGTTGTAGGTGGCCATAAGGTCGCGAATCTTGGAGACAAGCTGCTTTTGTTCGGGAATGGCAAGGGCAGAAAAGAGTCGGGAAATGCTGCCCAGCACATCCACCGAAGGGTAGTGGTTCTTGGTGGCGAGACGCCGCGAAAGCACCACATGGCCATCCAGGATGCCGCGCACCGCATCGGCGATGGGCTCGTTCATGTCGTCACCTTCCACCAGCACGGTGTAGAGGCCGGTGATGGAACCCATGTTTTCAAAGGTGCCAGCCCGTTCCATCAGCCGGGGCAACAGCGCAAAAACGCTGGGCGTGTAGCCCCGGGAACTGGGTGGTTCCCCGGCGGAGAGGCCCACTTCCCGCTGGGCCATGGCAAAGCGCGTCACGCTGTCCATCATCATCAGGACATCCTTGCCGCGTCGCATGAAGTACTCGGCCACCGCGGTACCCGCCAGGGCACAACGGATGCGCAGCAGGGGCGTTTGATCCGACGTAGCCACCACCACCACACTGCGTTTGAGGCCTTCTTCGCCCAGATCATTTTCAATGAATTCCCGCAGTTCGCGGCCCCGCTCACCCACCAGGGCGATCACATTCACCTGGGCGGACGTATTGCGGGCCACCATGCCCATCAAGGTGGATTTGCCAACTCCGGAGCCCGAAAAGATGCCGATGCGTTGGCCCTTGCCCAGGGTCAACATGCCGTCGATGGAACGCACACCGGTGGAGAGCACTTCGTTGATCCGCCGCCGTTGCATTGGATTGGGCGGTTGGGAGTGGATGGGAAGATAGGCCTCCGGTTCAATGGGTGGACCGCCGTCCAGGGGCCGGCCTAGGGGATCGATCACTCGGCCCAACAGAGATTCTGAAACGGGAATTTGGGGTTGGTGGCCGGTGGCTTCCACCAAGAGGCCTGGCCGGATGCCTTCGATGTTCTCCACAGGCATGAGCAGGACCTGTTCGCCGTTGAACCCGACCACTTCGGCCGTGATCCGATTGCCATTGCCCAGGTGGATGAGCATCTGCTCGCCGACGCTGCCCTCCGGCCCGCGCGATTCCACCACAAGGCCCACCACCTTGGAAACACGGCCCATGATATCCCCGGGTGGCAGTTTGCGGATCTGCTGCCCCAGTGCGGCCAGATCCATCAGGTTGCCTCCTCCGAGCGGAAGCGGTGCAGAACTTCCATCAACCGCTCGCGGCGGCGTTCCAGGGTGGCTTCCAGGACGCCTTCTGGCGAGACCACGCGGAGGCTGCCCCGGCTCAGTTTTTCGTCATCCAGGAGCCGAATGCCGGGGTATTCCCGCTTGTTGGCCCGGAGCTGATCCAGATCCCGTGGGCTGAGGAATATCTCGAGGGCTGCCGTATCTTTGCTGCCGGTCTCCGGGGTGGGGAAGGGGTGGCTTTCCAGCACGGATTCCAGGAGCGGCCGGATGGTTTCGGAGGCCTGTTGCAGTTGTTGGCCCGCGAGGTATTCGCCGATGACCAGTGCCAGGGCGATGACTTCATCCTTGGAAGCTTGGCCAAGCAGGGCGCCCATCCGGGAGAGTTCCTCCAGGTGGCTTTCCAGCCGGGTGATATAGACCAGGAATTGGCTTTCCCCAAAACTGCGGCCTTCCACCTCCCCTGAAGCAAACCCCTCTTCATAGGCGTGGCGGGCGATCTCGTGGCCCTGTTCCTCGGCCATCTGCAGCTTCTCGTGGATGATCTGGTCCACGGAGGCCAAGCGCTGGGCGTCCTCGGCTGGGCTGCTGAGGTCTGCCCCAATGGGGGTTTCATCCTCGGCGTCCTCGTCGCCGCTGGGTACCGGAATGGTGTAGGTGGCGGCAAAGTAAGGGAACGCCTCCACCTGGCGCTGATCAGCCAGCCCCGCGCGGATGATCCGCTCTGGATCAGGAGACATAGTCTTCGCCTCCGCCGCCACCGATGCTGATGACGCCTTCCTCTTCGAGCTGGCGCACAATTTCCACCACCTCGTGCTGGGATTTTTCAACTTCCTTGATCTTGATGGGCCCCATGAACTCCATTTCTTCCTTCATCATTTCCACGCCGCGGGCGGACATGTTGCGGAAGAACTGATTTCGCAGCTCTTCACTGGTGCCTTTGAGCGCGATGGTGAGGGTTTTCTTGTCGGCCCGTTTGAGAATCTCGGCGATGCCGGTGTCATCGATGAGCAGAATGTCGTCGAAGACGAACATCAAATCGCGGATGCTGGCGGCCAACTGGGGATTCTCGTTCTCGATCTTCTCCAGCACCACGCGACCCGAGGATCGATCCATGCGGTTGAAGAGTTCGGCCACGGCGCGAACGCCGCCGTACGCCTCGGTAGCAAAGGAACCCAGGGATTCCAGTTTCTGTTCCAGGATCAAACTGATGCGCCGCACCACTTCGGGGCTGATTTCCTGGAGGTTGGCCATGCGCATGGCCACGTCGGCACGCAGGGTTTCCGGCAGACTGGCGATCAGTTCCCCGGCCTGGGTGGCGTTGAGGTGGGCCAGGATCAGGGCGATGGTCTGGGGATGTTCGTTCTGGATGAACTTGGACAGCTGCTGGGGGTTGGCCCGCTCGATGCTGGAGAAACCCGCGGAGGATTCCAGCGCCTTGGTGAGCCGATCGATGATCTTCCGGGCGGCTTCGGGGCCCACGGACTTGATCAGCAGTTTCTTGGCGTACTCGATACCGCCTTGGGAAATGTAGGACTTGGCCAGGGACATGGTGTGGAACTCTTCCATCACCTCGTCCATGGTGTCGGGCTGCACGTGCTTGGTGAGGGCGATTTCCTTGGAGACTGACTGGATTTCATCCTCTTCCAGGTATTTGAAGATATTGGCCGCCACATCGTCGCCGAGGGCGACCATGAGCACCGCGGCCTTCTGGGTTCCGCTGAGTTTCGCCATGGGCTACCTCCCGTCCTCGAGCATCCACGATCGAACCAGGGATGCGATGGTTTCGGGATCGCCGGTGGCGCTTTCCTGGATGCGGCGCTTGATCATCTGGCGGCGCTGGGCCTCGGGAGCCCCGGCGGCGCCCTCGGCATTGAGTTCGGCTTCGATTTCGGATTCCATTTCTGCCATGGATTTCATGGGCACGTTGCGCCGGGAAGCGGCAAAAGAGCCCCCTTCGCCTTCAGCACCATGAACCCTGAGCGGGGCGGGGCGGTTGATGGCGGAGGAGAGTTTCTTGAGCACGGGCAACACCAGGAGGAAGAAAACCGCTAACCCAATGATGGTCGGCACCAGGTAGGGCACAAGCCTCAGGCCCTGATCAATCCACCATTGCTTGCTGGCTTCAGCTTCTTCTTTGGGGTTGACCATGGAAGCAAAGGGCAGGTTTTCCACGGTGAGGATGTCGCGCTCAGCTTTGATACCTACGCCAGCCGCCACTTGATCTCGAATCTTTTTGAGCTCCTCGGCACTGCGGGGCTGGGCCTTTTCCACTGGCTCGCCCTTGGGGCCCTTGTCCCACAGGGTGGCGTGGTCGACGATGACCGCCAAGGAAAGCCGCTTGATGGTGCCGGGGGCCTTTTCGGTGCTCTGAATGGTCTTGCTGATGTCGTAGTTGGTGGTGACGTTCTTTTTCTCGCTGTTCTCGATGACGCCCGCGCCCAGGCCACTGGCAGTGCCCGGCGCCACGTTGGAGGCGGTGCCGGGGACGCCGGAACCTGCATCCCGCTTGGTGACCTTTTCCTCCTGCTGCTGGACGGAGCGTTCCACCTGGCTTTGGGGATCGAATTTTTCCTCGTTGATCTTCACCTTGTCAAAGTCCAACTCGACGTTGGCGGTGGCGCGAACCTTGCCGAGACCCACCACCGGTTCCAGGAGTTCGGTGACCTTGCGCACGAGGTGGTCTTCCACCTCGCGCTGGGCTTTTTTCTGGGAATCGGTGGCGCCCGCCATGGGATCCCGGCCGGTGCGGCTGAGGATGCGGCTGTTCTGATCGATGACCACGACATTCTCAGGCTTGAGGCCTTCCACCGAGGCGGCCAGAAGGTTGACGATGGCCTGGGTGTTTTCCTCGGGCAGCATCTTGGAACCCTTCAGCCGCAGCAGCACCGAGGCCTTGGCGTCTTCCTTCTCCGTGACGAAGGGACTGTCGTTGGCGGAGGTGATATGTACGGTGGCATCCGCGATCAGGGTGCTGAGGCCGCCCTTCAGGGTTCGGGCCAGTTCGGCCTCCATGGCGCGGCGGTACATGACTTTCTGGGTGAAATCCGTGGTGGTGAGGCTGGGGGACTCCAGCTTCTCGAAGCCGATGCCTTCACCCTTGGGTAGGCCATCTCCAGCAAACTTGAGGCGCAATTCCCCCACCCGGCTCGCAGGCACCTGGATGGTGCGTTGATCCTGGCTGAGGTCGAAGGCGATGTTCTGCTTTTTCAGTTCTTCCACGATGCGGTTGGCATCCGTGGGCGGCAGGTTGCTGAACAGCGTGCCCATGCTCTCCTGGCTGAACCAGACGCCCAAGCCGGCCAAGGACAGCAGAACGGCGACCAGGATCGCTGCCACCACCGCTTTTTGGGTAGAGGTCATGCTTTCGAAGGCACGCTGGAATTGGGAAGTGAGGCTGTTTTCGCCGGCCATGGGGTCCTTTCGATGGCCAGGTCCTCAGGGCTTGGTCGTGCTACATCTGCATGCGCATGACTTCCCGGTAGGCATCGATCAGTTTCGATCGCACGGCCATCATCATCTGGAAACTGACATCAGCTTTCTGGACCGCCAGAATCGCCGAATGCATGTCAGTCGCTTCGCCGGTCATCAAGTTCCGTGCCTCTTGCTGGGCAGTGTGCTGGGCGGCGTCCACTTCCTGCATGGCCTGCTTCAAAAGATCGCCGAAACTGGCCCCGTCTTCCGTAAGCCCAGCCGTCTTGGGCATGGCTTTTCCGGCCTCACCGATGGGCTGGATGCTGGAGAGCTGGTTGAGGTTGAGCAGGGGGTCCATGGTGCCTTCAGAGGTTCAGGATGGGGCGGGAGGAGGGGGATGGCCAGTCAGAATTCCGTCACTTGGCCTAGGTGACCCTGAGCAAGTCCTGGGCCGAAAGGGTCATGGCCCGCACGGCGCGCACCACGGCCACATTGGCCTCGAAGGCCCGGCTGGCTTCGGTGAGGTTCACCATTTCTTCGACCGGGTTGACGTTGGGATACATGACCACGCCCTCAGGGTTGGCATCGGGGTGGGTTGGATCGAATTTACTGATAAAAGGATCTTTAGAGGTTGCCACCTCGGCGACCCGAACCCCCGTAAACGGCTGGCCATTGGAATTGGTACCCATGGGCATGACCTGGAAAACGGCTTCTTTCTTCTTGAAAGGGCCCCCATCCTCAGTGCGGGTGGTTTCCGAATTGGCGATATTGGCGGCGATGAGTTGCACCCGAAGGCGCTGGGCGGCCATGCCTGAGGCGGCGATGTCATTGATGCGGTCGAAGCTCATCAGGCCTTCCCATCACGAACAATCTGGTAGATTTTCCGCAGTTCCTGTTGCGCAAAACTGGCACTCAACTGATAGGCCACCTGGGTGCGGGCCAGCGCAGCCGTTTGCTGATCCAGGCTCACGTCATTGCCATCATTGCGCTCGTAATTGGGGCGGGTGGTTTCAGAAGAAGGGGGCAGGCTATGGTCCGTGGTGATCTGAAAATGCATGGGATGGGTTAGGGAAATAGGCATTTGATTCCCACCCAATTTGGAGATCTCGCTTTTCAGGGCCGCCTGGAAATTGAAATCCTTGGTTCGGTAGCCCGGGGTGTCGATGTTGGCCATGTTGCTGGCAATGAGGCTCATTCGTTGAGAAGCAAGGCTCATGCTGCGATCCATGGTCTGGATCATCGGGTTGCTGGAGACAAGATCAAACATGGGAAGCCCTGCAAAATTGGCCGATGCGTGGCACGGCTTCTCCCACGATGCACACACCATGCCGGGGATTTTCTCCGAGTCGTAACCGAAAAATCACCTCTGTCGTATTCATCGAGCGGCAACCGTTGCTAAACTGCCTATTCGTAGCGAGGTAAGCAATGAAAATCACCACCCGAACCCACCAGGACATTTCGATCCTCTACCCCGAAGGGAAAATCACCCTGGGCGATGGCGATCAGGAACTGGGCGAAGCCGTTCGCACTGCGTTGGAGCAGGGTGCCCGGAAACTCGTCATCAACTTCGATAAGGTCAGCTACCTGGATTCCTCAGGTGTGGGCGAACTGGTCGGCTGCTACACCTCCATCAAGAATCGCGGTGGCGAACTGAAGATCTGCGGCATGAACCTGCGCATCTTCGGTCTCATCAAGATGACGAGCCTCCACTCGGTCTTCGACGTCAAGGACACCGAGGAAGAGGCGCTGGCCGCCTTCTGACGCGCCTTTCCACGCCTTTCCGCCCCGCGGTGATCGCGGCGGCCCAGGTCCTGGCGCTGATCGGATCTCCTGCCGGGGCACAGGGAAGTAATGTACGGCCCGTGATCCGGGTGGATATCCAGGGCGGCAGCGAAGATGATCGACGCTTCGCGCAAGCCGCCCTGGGTGTTCGCCCGGGCATGGTGGTTGACGAACCCCAGGTGGCCCTGGGCCTGAAGGCGGTTCGGCTGACGGATCGTTTTCGGGAGGTTCGAGGCGGTTTGGAGGCCTCGCCCCAGGGACCCGTGGTACGTGTTGACGTATTTCCCTGGCAGGCCCTCAAAGCATGGCGCCAGGTGGGGGCGTTTCCGATCCCCTTCAAGAAGGACTTGTTCCCGGGGCTCCGGAAGGGCATGCGGGTGGGCGATGCCCGGTTGGAACAATTCCGGCAGGTGGCTGAGATTCGCCTGCGCGAATCCGGTTATCCCAAAGCTCAGGTTCTCGCGCACCGCACGGAAGATGGCGCCGGGTTGAACTTTGAACTCAAGCCAGGACCGCCAGATCTGGTCAGGGTTATTGAGTTTCGTGGCGACCCGGGCGTGTATGGGGCGGAAAAACTTCTGAAACTACTGAAAGCCGAGGCTGGGCGCACGCTTTGGACCGAGGAATACCGCCGGGAGGCCCTGGCCAGAATTCGCCAGCGCTTTGTGAAAGACAAACGGTTTCAAGGGCAGGCCGAACTCACCTTCACGGAAGGGGGATCCTTGGTTCTGGCCGCCACCCCAGGCCCCGTGGTCCGGTTGGTGGCCCAGGGGCATGGGCTCGGCTTTAAAAGCCTGAAGGACCTGCTCCCGCTGGCGCGCTCGGAACGCTACAGCCCCGAATTGCTGGACGCAGGCGCTCGCAGCATCGTGCGTTTCCTTCGTTCGAAAGGCTACCTGGACGCAGATGTGACCCATCGAACCGATGTGCTGGCAGGTACGCCCGAGCACCCGGAGGAAGTGCGGGTTACCTATCTTATTGTTTCGGGAGAGCGGCTGAAGGTGGCGGGTGTGCGGTTCGAGCGCAATCAGGAGATCCCTTCGCCGGAACTAGAAAAGGCCGCGGATCTACCAACCTCCTGGTTGGGCCTCTTTGAACCCCGCTGGACCACCGACCTCATTGGTGTGGTGGAAGAGCGCACCAAGGCCCACTACCGAAACCGCGGTTTTGCCGATATCGCCCTGCGTCGAATGCCCCTGGAAGCAAAGGAGGGCAAAGGCACCCTGGTGCTGCAGGTGCGAGAAGGCAGCCAACGCATGCTGGAAGCGGTGGCGTTGGAGGTGCCCGCCGATCCAGCTTTCAAGGCTTGGTTCCTGGCCGAGGCCCTGTCCTTCATTTTTGCGGAGCATCCCAAGCTGGTAGCCATGGATTCTGAGCGGAGCCGCCGTTACCAAAGCGATCGCCCCGCGATGAAGGGAATCCTGGGAACAGTGCAGGAAGTCGAAACCTCGGGAAAGGCTGGAGTGCGTGGTTTCAGAATCCGGTTCGACCGCGCCATTCCCCTGCTGAAAAATGACCTTGCCCAGATGCTCGGCGTGCTGCGGCAGCGCATGGGTGTGCTGGGTGCCATGCGCCCGATCCAGAAACTGAAACTGGAAACCGGAGCTGAGGGCACCGTGGTTTCCATTGAAATTCCACAACAGCCATTGCCAACGGTGCAGCGGTTGGTGGTGCAGGGCAGTGATGTCACTCGCGCCAGGGCCATTTTCCAGGAAGCCCAACTTGAGCCTGGGACACCCATGGATCCTGATCGAATTTCCAAAGCTCAATCCCAGGTGGGGAACCTTGGCGGCTTGGAACAAGTGGATCTGCTGGGATTGGCAGAGGCGGGCGACGAAACCCCCACGCCATGGAAAGAAGGGGATCTCCTCCTCAAAGTGGCCGAGCGATCCAATTGGATTTTCAGTTCTGGGTTTGGCTACGACAAAAGCCAGGGCTATCACATGGACCTTGGTGCCCAGCGGCTGAACGTGGGTGGCATGGGCCGTACGTTGGATTTCGGGGTTAGGGCCGGGGATGCCACCATTCGCAACCCAACCCTGCGCAAGTGGTTTCCACCGGCGAATTCACGCGCTCGGTGGACATATGCCAGATCGGTTACCGATCCGAGGTTCGCGCCAGGCATGTTGGAAAACTGGCTGCCAGATCGCACCCAGCTCAACGCGGAAGCTGCCTACATTGAAGAACAGCGCTCGGCTTACCTCCTCCGTCGCCGACGCATATTGGCCGGGCTCGAATGGAACCTCAACTCGGGAACTGTGCTTCAGGCGGGCTATCGTTTTGAGCGGGGCGAGGTCAGGGCCCTACCTGGCACCGGTATTTTGGAGAGTGAACTGGAAAAAGTCTCAAAAATTCCAGGTCGAGCCATCATCTCAGCGCCCTTCCTGCAGGTGGTTCGGGATAGGCGGGACAATCGGTTGGATCCCACCTCAGGTAGCTATGGCGCAGCCCGATTTGAATTTGCCAATCAAATTTTTGGCACCAGTTCCAATAGCAGTTTTGTGAAGATGGATCTTCGCCAGCAATGGAACTGGGCAATGGGCTACCGCGCCTCGGCCGGGGTCATCAGCTTGAGCATGCGGCTAGGGGTGGCTCGACCCACCGCCAGCACTGCTGAAGACCTACCCCTATCTGAGCGATTTTTCGCCGGTGGCCCAGGCACCCATCGTGGTGTGGAACCGGACTCCCTGGGGGCTATTGGCAAGGTGCCACTGCGTGGCGGTCCGCCCACCTATCCTCCGCTCCTGGATGCCAATAGCAATCCTCGATTCCAATCCATTCCCCTGGGCGGCCAAGGGTTGGTTTTGGCGAACCTGGAATACCGATTCCCAACATGGTGGCCAATCGTCTGGGGCGAAGTCTTTGTGGATTCCGGTCAGGTCTATTCACATCTGAAAGCACCCCTCAGAGGCGTCGATGATCCTGCACCATTTCCCCACTTCCGCACGGCCCTGGGTTTGGGTTTGATTCTTAAAATCGGATTGCCGATCAAGCTCGAATACGCCGTGGACCTTAACCGAATGCTCGGGCGACCCCGCGATGCCAATGAGCGCGATACCCAACTCAAGAGCCTACTGGTTTCCGCAGGGTTCCAATTCTGATTGCATGAAAAGGGCGATCCGGCTTGGATGATCCTTTCGTTGTGGTGGACACGAGTGGCGAGAACCGTGACGGGTCGCGTAGGTTCGAGAAACCACCGATGGACGGGGCCCCGTCCGCGAGGCGAAACCGAGCGGGAGAGTGCGCCAGTGGCGCGCTCGATCCGGGGGTAGTCACGTTCGAATCCTGATATGCCATAACCCAAAAAAAGGGTCACCCGGCTTGGATGACCCTTTCGTTGTGGTGGACACAAGTGGATTCGAACCACCGACCTCTTGCGTGTCGAGCAAGCGCTCTAACCAACTGAGCTATGCGTCCGTGAAGTATCTATTGTAGCTGGCCTCTGGAGAAAGTCGAGTCCCCTTGTTATTCCACGGTCACCGATTTGGCCAAATTCCGGGGCTGATCCACGTCACAGCCCCGCAGCACCGCGATGTGGTAGGACAGGAGTTGCAGGGGCAGCACATAGAGGATGGGTGCCAGCCAGGGGTGGACTTCGGGCAGTTCCAGTACATCCTCGGCAATGCCATCCAGGCCGTGGTCCCCCTGCGTGACCAGGCCCAGAATTCGGCCGTTGCGGGCGGCGGCTTCCTGGAGATTGCTCAGGGTCTTTTCCCGGTGGGCATCCTTGGGCATCAGGGCGATCACGGGCAGATCCTGGTCGATCAGGGCGATGGGGCCGTGTTTCATTTCACCGGCGGGATAGCCCTCCGCATGGATATAGGAAATCTCTTTCAGTTTCAGAGCGCCTTCCAGAGCAATGGGATACAACGGCCCTCGGCCCAGGTAGAGGAAATCCCGGGCGTGCTGATAGCGCTGGGCCCACCGGATGATCTGTGGCTCCAGGGCATTGAGGTGTTCGAGATGGGCGGGTAGTTCACGCAGACCCTGCAGCAGGTTGGCGCGCAGTTCTGGATTCACCGTGCCTTTGGCCTCGCCCAACCGCAGGGCTAGGAGCGTCAGTACCGCCAATTGCGTGGTGAAGGCCTTGGTGGAGGCCACCCCGATTTCGGGCCCGGCATGGGTGAGGATCGTTGCTTCCGCCGTGCGGGTGGCGGTGGAACCCATGACATTGCAGATGGCGAGGGTGCGTGCGCCCCGTGCGGCGGCCTCCTTCATGGCGGCCAGGGTATCGGCGGTTTCCCCGCTCTGGGTGATGCCGATGATCAGGGTGCCCTGGGGAATGACAGGTTCCCGGTAGCGGTACTCCGAGGCGTAATCCACTTCCACAGCCGTGCGGGCCAACTGCTCGATGAGGAACTTGCCCACCAGCCCCGCATGCCAACTGGTGCCGCAGGCCACGATGTGAATGCGCTGAAGGGCCTTCAGGTCCGCATCGGTAAAGGGTAGTTCCAGCGGTATGGCGTGGGAATCATCAATGGGGAGTCGGTTGAGCAGGGTATTAGAAATGGCCTGGGGCTGTTCGAAGATTTCCTTCTGCATGAAGTGTTTGAAACCGCCTTTTTCAGCGGCGACTGGGTCGTAGGGGATGTGATGCTCTTCGCGAAGCACACGGCTGCCGTCGGCGCGGGTAATGACGGCTCCCGATCGGGTGATTTCGGCAATATCGCCGTCCTCCAGAAAGATCACGCGCCGGGTATGGCGAAGTAGGGGTACCACATCCGAGGCCAGGAAGGTCTCGTTCTCGCCCAGGCCGATGACGAGCGGGGGACCGCTGCGGGCGGCGAGGATACGGTTGGGGTCGTCCGCATGCAGACAGGCTATGGCGTAGATGCCCTGCATCCGGTTGAGGGCCTGTCGGAAGGCTTCCACAAAGGAAGCGCCTGCCTTCATGAGGTGAGAAACCATCACGGGAAAGGCTTCCGTATCGGTTTCAGAGGTGAAGACTTCACCTGCGGCCTGGAGTTCCTTCCTCAATTCGATGAAATTCTCGAAAATGCCATTGTGGACCGCCACGATCTTGCCGTCGGCGCTGCGGTGGGGATGGGCATTCTCTTCGGTGGGGCGACCATGGGTGGCCCACCGGGTGTGGCCAATGCCCAAGGTGGTAGGATCCTGGGCGTCCATCTTACTCCGGAGATTTGCCAGCTTGCCCGAAGCCCGGGTTACGCGAAAGGCTCCGTCTCCCGGAGCCAGGGCGATGCCCGCGCTGTCGTAGCCACGGTATTCCAGGGTCTGGAGGCCTTCCAGCAACAGCGCAGCTGCCGATTGGTGACCAATGTATCCAACGATTCCACACATGGGACATCCTGTGAATGAATCCCGAGCATAGACCCGGTAGTTCCAGGCGCCAATGTGGTCGGGTCGTCACAGAGTGTGGTTAAGCCCAGCGCCACAGGTGTGGCAAAAGTCCTAAGACAAACTGCGAATTCGCGTATCGGTGCTCTCGATCTCGGTGATGCGGAAGGCAAAGTTGCCATCCACCACGACCACTTCGCCCTTGGCGATCTGCTTGCCATTCACTAGCAATTCCACCGGCGCATCGGCTGCACGGTTCAATTCCAGGATGGAGCCTGGTGTAAGTTTAAGAAGCTCGCCCAGGGGCATTTCTGTCTGGCCCATGCGCACCATGACGGGCAGCTCGATATCCAGCAGCAGATCCAGGTTGCCGGTATCCACGGAGGATTGCCGAGAACCCGTGTGGGTGGGTCCTGCAGCCATGGCCGTCACCTGGGCGGTTGCTGCCGGGGAAGGGGCGGGAGCGGGGGCAGCGGGGGAGACGGGTGCTGGTGCGGCGGGTGGGGCCGGGGGCTGGGCCATCCCCAGCTTGCGCTTGAATTGCTCCGAGAGCATTTCCGGGATGAGAAGATGGATTGTGGTGGCGAGGTTTTCCTGGGTGGTGGCAAGGCCCAACGTATCGAAAGGTCCACTACCCAGAAGTTCCTGGAGTGCATCCGCCTGATCACCTTCGGTGGAAAAAATTTCCACGTTGGAAATGGACAGGGTTTCTCCCGCCATATCGGAGAGAGCTTGGTTGGCACTGCCCAGAATCTGGTTGAAGGTTTCCGCCAGGGCATCCCTGGAATCCCCCGCCAGCTCGGTGGAGGCCGTGCCTTCGCCGCCCAGCATGAGATCCACGAGTTGAGTACCTTCGGTCAGCGGCAGGGCAAACAGCATGTTGCCCGAAACGCCCTTGGTATAGGCGGCTTTGACATAGACCACGGAGCCGGTGTAGAGCTTGCCGACGCCCTCGTAGTCGAGGGATTCGGCCGTACCCGGGGCCACCGCGAATTCCCGGCCCGTGAGCATTGAAAAAACGGAACCCATGCTCTCGGCGAAACTGGGGCCGATCTTTTCGAGGAGTTGGCTCGTCGCAGGGTCCATCTCATCCCTCCTGTTTGGTGGACGTGACCTGGAAGACACGCTTCTGATTCGCGTTGAGTGCGACGTACCCCTGGTAGCGCGGGATGCCATCCACGGTGAGATCCAAGACGGCGTCGAACCGCTTGGTCAGCGGGATGATGTCACCGTTTTGCAGCGCCAGGACGTCCCGCAGCCGCAGGGAAGTGCCCCGGATTTCGGCGCAGACCGTCATGTCGCATTTCTTGATGCTTTCGATGAGCAGCTTGGCTTCCTCGAAGGTGCTGGATTTCTTATAGCCCGTGTACATTTCCTGGTCGAACTTGTTGGCCACGGGTTCCAGGATGATCGACGGGATAGCCAGGTTGATCATGCCCACCACCGTGCCCATCTTCACTTCAAAGACCACCAACAGCACCACTTCGTTGGGCGCGACAATCTGGATGAGCTGGGGACTGGTTTCCCGGGCCTGGATCTTGAAATCCAGATCGATGATGCCGCGCCAGGCTTCGCGCAGATCCTCAAGCAGCAGCTTCAAGACCCCATCGAAAATGCTCTGTTCGATATCGGTCATGGTGCGGATCTGCTTCAGGGCCTCGCCGGGTCCGCCCAGCATCTTGTCAATGATGGGGAATACGAGCTGGGGATTGACCTCCAGGGCGAAACCGCCCTCCAGAGGCCGGATGCTGATGGCGTTGAAGCAGGTGGGATCGGGCACGGAAAGCAGGAATTCCTGGTAGGAAAGCTGCTCCACGCTGACCAAGTTCACTTCGGTGATGGTTCGCAGGTAGGCCGACAGGGAACTGGAAAAATTCCGGGCAAAGCGATCGTGCATGAAATGCAGGGTTCGCATCTGCTCCCGGCTGACCCGATCAGGTCTGCGGAAGTTGTAGAGGCTGACCTTCTTCTGGAGCTGGGCTTTTTTTGCCTTGACGCCCGGGGTGCTTTTTTCGGCGTGGGCAGGTGCGGCTGGAGCTGCCTTGGGTCCCTTGGTGTGGGACTTCAGGAGGGCATCCACCTCTTCCTGGCTGAGAATTTTGGCCATTTCTTACCCGCTTCAACCTTCGATTTGCCGTTCTTTCAGTTTTCCCCGGAGCCGGAGCATGGACTTGGTATGCAATTGCGATACCCGACTTTCGGTAATATTCAACAAAGTGCCAATTTCTTTCATGGTGAGTTCGTCGAAGTAGTAGAGCTGCACCACGAAACGCTCCTTGGTCGGCAGCTTTTCCACGGCGCCCTTCAGCATGGTGCGCAGTTCCCGGGCCTGCAAGGTGATGTGGGGATCCTCCGCATCCGGATCCGGCACAAAGCTGATGAGGTTTTCGCCCTCGCCGTCTTCACCCGCATCCATGAAGGTGCCCAGGGTGACGCCCTTCAGTTCATCCAGTGATTTGTGGAGGTCTTCCAGGGAACACCCCAGGTGCACCGCCACTTCCTCGTCCGTGGCGGCCCGACCCAGCTGTTGTTCCAGGAAATGGTAGGAGTTCTCGATATCTTTCTTCTTGCGGCGCAGGGAGCGCGGCACCCAATCCAGATCCCGCAACCCATCCAGAATGGCGCCACGGATGCGCTGCTCGGCATAGGTCTTGAATTTCACATTGCGGCCGGGTTCGAATTTCTTGATGGCATCCATGAGCCCCAGGATTCCCGAGTGGATGAGATCGTCCACCTCCACATGGGCGGGCAGCCGGGTGCTGATGCGATGGGCCACGAACTTCACCAGGGGCAGGCATTCGGTGATGAGCAGTTCCCGGTCGTTGAAAACATCCAGATCATCCGCCAGGTCCGGCCGTCCGGGATCTGCGGAAATTTCGGGCAGTAGGTCGAGATCCGGAAGATCCTCCTCCAGCTCGACGATGGGCAAGGTGGCGGTCTTTTGGTAGGCAGCGGCAGCGGCCCGACCCGCACCCGGTTTGGGAGCGGCTTTCGGTGGCCCCGGCGCCTTCGGCGGCGAAGGTATGTCCTTCTTCGTCGGACTCATGACTCCCCAAGACTTAGTTGTTTCCAGAATGAAGCAAATCCGTCTTTTTGTAAGGGCACCTTTTTCTTCAGTTGATCGGCAATTTGCCGGAAGGCCAAGGTCGAGGGGCTCCGGGGGAAGCGCTCCACCACGCCCCGCTGCTCCCGCACCGACTGCAACAGGCACGCATCGGCGGGCACCATGCCCAGGACCTTCAGTTCTCGATCCAGGAAGCGACGCGTGGCCGCCTGCAGTTGCTCGATGGTTTCTTCGGCCTCGTCTTCGCTCTGGGCATTGTTGATCAGCAGCCAGATGGGTTTCTGGGGATCCCGCAGGTGGATCACCTTGACCATGGCGTAGGCATCCACCAGTGAGGTGGGCTCCGGCGTGGTCACCAGCAGCACTTCCTGGGCCGCCAAGAGCAGTTTGATCACGGAATCGTGGATGCCGGCAGCGGTGTCGATCAGCATCCAGTCCGTGGTTTCAGACACCCGCTGAAGGCCCTGGATAAGGCGCAACTCGGCGGAAGTGTCCAGGCGGGTGAGTTCCTGGATGCCGCTGGAGGCTGGGATCACCCGGATGCCCATGGGGCCGTCCAGGATGATCTCTTCCAGCACCTTTTCACCGCGCAGCACATGTTCCAGGGTATGGGTGGGCGATAGGCCCAGCAGAATATCGAGGTTGGCCAGGCCGAAATCCGCATCCAGCACGGCCACCCGTTGGCCCATCTGGGCCAGGGACATGGCCAGCCCCGCCACCACGTTGGTTTTGCCCACGCCGCCCTTGCCGGAAGTGATGGCCATGACGCGGGAACTGAAGAGGGTGGCCTCGGGTACCTGTTGGCGGGCCATGGCCCGGAGACGGGAAGCTTGGTCGGTCATAGAGTCACCTCCCGACCGCCGGGTGACCTTGCGAGAAGGGAATCACGATGGAATTCTGCGGGAGCGAATGAGAATGAAAGGACGTTCGTCATAAAACCACCTGTGGAACCGGAAGAATGAGGTCCGCCACCCGGCGGCTGGTGGCAAGTTCAAGATCCTGGGGCACTTCCTGCCCGATACCAAGGTAGGAAAGGGGGCGCTTCACCCGCACGAGGGTGGACAGGATGGGGCCGTAGGTGCTGGTTTCATCCAATTTGGTGAAGATGAGGCGGCTCGGCTTCAGGGGTTCGAAGCGCGCGGCGATATCGGCCAGATCCTTGGGCTTCGTGGTGGCGGAAAGCACCAGGTGCGTCTCCACCGAAGGCAGTTCTTCCAGGAAGCGCCGCATCTGGTCCAAAAGATCTGAATTCTTGGGGCTGTGGCCGGGCGTATCGATAAGGACCAGGGTCCGGTCCTGGTAGAAGCGAAGGGCCGAGCGGAGATCTTCAACGGTAAGGGCCACATGCAGTGGCACCTGCAAAATCTGGGCGTACTGCTGAAGCTGATCCACGGCAGCCACCCGGAAGGTGTCCAGGGTCACCAGTGCCACCTTCTGCTTCAACTGTAACTTGGCGTAGGCTGCCAGTTTGGCGATGGTGGTGGTCTTGCCCACACCGGTGGGGCCCACCAGGGCGGCCACCTGCAGCTTGCCAGGATCAAGCTGGATGGGGGAGGCCACCGGGATGAAATTGGCAATCACGCGCCGCATGAAGAGCCGCGCCCGTTCAGGATCCACCGTGGCCGCATCACCCTCTTCCGTGAGGGCTCGCTGGGTATATTCGCTGAGCCGTAGGGCGATCAAGGGATCCACATCGTTGGCGAGCAAGTCCCCGTAGAGTTCCAGCAGGCTGGGCGGCAACTGCACCTGGGCGGCGGGCATGCCCTGGCGCTGGATGCGGGAAAGCAGGGCCTTCATCAGGTCCAGTTCGTGCAGGATGGTGGTGTTCCGGGTTTCCTGGTCCTTCAGGGCTTCTACGGCACCCTTGATCTCCAGAAGCTCCCGGCGGATAGGCTGCAGATCCATGGGTGCGGCGGGGGGAGCTTGTGGGGGCCGGGCGGCGGGTTTGGGGGTCGGCGCGGGTTCCGGGGCGCGGTTGGTGAGGGGTGGCCGCAGCCCATAAGTGCCTCCGCTCACCGGCAGGGGTGCCTGGGGTGGCTGTTCGTCCACGGCGGCGGTCACCTCAATCAGGGCATCGCCCCCCAAGCCCAGCGGGCCTTTGCCATGCTTGGTCTTGGTGGACAGGATGAAAGCCTCTTCACCCATATCCTTCTTGATGATGGCCAGCGCCTCTTGCATGGAGGCTGCCTCAAAGGTTTTTACGCGCATGCATCACCCAAAAATGCCAATACCGCCCATGAGCGCGACCTGGTTTTTTCTCTGTTTTTATCCGTGTTCATCCGTGTTCATCCGTGGCTAGTTTTTGCGTTTCAAGAAACCGTTCCCAAGTTGACCACCCGCACATCCGTTGGAATCTCACTGTGGCTCAGCACCACCAGATGGGGCAGGGTGCGTTCCAGGAGGCGGCGCAAATGGGGGCGCACCACCGGGTTGGTGAGCAGCACCGGCTGGGCGCCAGGCAGCAAATCCGCGATGCCCGAGGCGATACGGTTGAGCAGCTCCTGGATGCGGTGCGGCTCCATGGCCAGGAAACTGCCCCGGTCTGTGGACTCGATGCCGCCCTGCAGGGTTTGTTCGAGTTGGGGGTCGAGCACGAGCACGCCCAGTTCGTTGTTCTCGCTCACATGGGGGCTGGTGAGGGCGCGACCCAGGTGCTGGCGCACGTATTCGGTGAGCATGACCGGATCGCGGGTGATCGTTGCCGCGTCGGCGGTGGCCTCCAGAATGCGGCCCAGATCGCGGATGGAAACCCGCTCTCGCAATAGGTTCTGCAGCACCTTTTGCAGGGCCGCCACGGGCACGACGTTGGGTACCAGTTCGTCCACCAGTTTGGGGCTCTGATCCTTCAGGGCATCCAAAAGGTTTTGGACTTCGGGCCGCCCCAGGAGTTCGGGTCCCTGCTGCTTGACCACTTCCGAAAGGTGGGTGGTGAGCACGGTGGCGCCATCCACCACGGTGTAGCCCAGCAGCTGCGCCCGGTCCCGCTGGTTCTCCTGGATCCAATAGGCCGGCAGGCCAAAGGCGGGCTCGGTGGTGGCAATGCCATCGATTTCTTCCATGGCCGTGCCCGGGTTCATGGCCAGATACATCCCTGGCATCACCTCGCCGCGCACCACTTCTTCGCCGCGCAGCAGCAAACGATAGGTGTTGGCGGGAAGTTGAAGATTGTCTCGAATGCGGATGGGCGGCACCACGATGCCGAGATCCTGGGCCATTTGTCGGCGCAGGGCCTTGATGCGATCCAGCACCGTGCCGCCCTGGGCGGCGTCCAGCAGCGGGATCAGGCCAAAACCAACCTCCAGGCCGAGCGGATCCACCTTGAGCAGGGTTTCCACTCGTTCGGGACCTTCCGTGGGCTTAAGGCTTTCCTTGGCTTCTTCCATGGCCTTTTCGTTTCGTTGCCGATCGCCAAGTTTCCAGGTGGCGTAGGCCATGAAGCCAAAGAGCAGGCCCATGACCCAGAAAGGCACCAGGGGCAGGCCAGGCGCGGTGCCAAAGAGCATCAACACGATGGCGGCAATGGCCAGGGGTTTGGGCGTGCCACCCAGCTGACCCATGACTTCGGTGCCCAGATTCATGGATTCGCTGCCGCTCCGGGTGGTCAGAATGGCGCCACCCACGCTGATAAGCAGGCTGGGGATGGCGGTCACGAGACCATCGCCCACGGTCAGGAGCGTGAAGGTCCTCATGGCCGTCATGACATCCATGCCCTTGAAGACCCCGATGATGATGCCAGCCACGATATTGACCACCAGGATGATCAAGGCTGCGATGGAATCCCGTTGGGTGAACTTCACCGCGCCGTCCATGGCGCCGTAGAAATTGGCTTCGCTGGTCAAATCCTTGCGTCGTCGCCGGGCCTCGAATTCATCGATGTAGCCCGCATTGAGATCGGCGTCGATGGCCATCTGCTTGCCGGGCATGGCATCCAGGGTGAACCGGGCCGTCACTTCGGCAATGCGCCCGGCGCCATGGTTGATGACGATGAACTGGATGGCCAAGAGGATCAGGAAGACCACCAGGCCGATGACATAGTTGCCACCCACCACCACTTCCCCGAAGGCCTTGATCATGTGGCCCGCAGCATCGGGGCCCTGATCGCTGCCGTAAAGGAGGATGCGCCGGGTGGCTGCCACGTTCAGGCTCAACCGGAAGAGCGTCACCATCAGCAGGATGGATGGATAGGCGTTGAACTCCTGGGGCCGGGCCACATACATGCCCACCATCAGGATCAACAGCGACAGCGTGATGTTGAGGACAATCAGCAGATCCAGCGTCCAGGCGGGCACCGGCATGATCATCACGATCATCACGATGACGATAAAAATGGGCGCGGCCAGATCCACCCGTTTGGACAGGCGAGCGAAATATGGCAATAGACGATCTAAGAAGGTCAGCATTCTGACACCCGCCCGGCGGGGGGCGAAAGGGATGCCAGAAGGCCGAGAACCTTTCCTGGCCGCACGCCCAGCCCATGGCGGCATCCAACCTTCATGGGGCTGGCAGGCCCAGCCCAGGAGGAATCCATGCACCGAACGATGCTTTCCCTTTCCCTAGCCGTCATGCCGATGTTCGGGGGCCAACCCCTTGTCTACCGAGATGGGGCCACCGCCTTGGCGGGCTATGTGGCGCGCCCGGTCGGCACCAAGGCCTCCCTGCCCGGGGTGGTGATCGTTCATCAGTGGATGGGGCTCACGGCCCATGAACGCAAGGTGGCCGATGACTTGGCAGCGCTGGGCTACGTGGCCCTGGCTGCGGATATCTATGGGGAGGGTGTTCATCCCAAGAACACCCAGGAGGCTGGCGGCTTGGCGGGCCTTTATAAAGGTGATCGGGGGCTCTACCGCCGCCGCCTCGCTACGGCCATCGACGCCCTGAAGGCCCAGTCAGGGGTTGATCCTCAACGACTGGCGATCATTGGGTTCTGTTTTGGGGGCACCGGTGCCCTGGAGGCTGCCCGGGCTGGGTTGCCCGTGAAGGGGGTGGTTTCCTTCCACGGTGGTCTGGATGTTCCGGCCGATCGTGCCATTACGCCCCTCACTGCCAAGGTCCTGGTGTGTCACGGGGCGGATGATCCCTACGTTCCCGCCAAGGAGGTGGCGTTGTTCCACGAGGAAATGCGCCAGGCCAAGGCCGACTATACCTTTGTGGCCTATGGCGGGGCCGTGCACGCCTTCACCCAGAAGGAAGCCGGGAACGATCCAAGCAAGGGCGCCGCCTATCAGGAGGCTGCCGCCCGGCGCAGTTGGCAGCATATGAAAGATTTTTTGAATGAGCTATTCTAGGAGCCTGTCCAGCTGATCCGATAGGGGCATTCCACCCTCGATCACGCCGCTAGATACTGCCTGCGCCGGTGGACGATTCCACGGTGATCGGGCCCTGTTCGGAATGGGGTTCCTGGCGCACGGAGCAGGGCTCCACACCGCATTGGCGGCACCACGCCCGCTGACAGGGGTCCAGATGGGTGTGCAGTTCGCCATCCAGACTTACGCCGGCGATGACGTCCTTGCCGAAGCTCTCGGCCAGATCATGGCCTTGGCTGATGGGGTAGAACTCCGGGATCACCATGTGGATATCCACATGGGTATAGCGGCCAGAGCGCAGGGTGCGCATTTCGTGGATGGCGATGACATCCACTGGGCGCACCTGATTGATTACGGTGACGAGCTTGTCGAGGAGCTCTGGATCTTCCATGTCCAGCAACGCCTGGCTGGAGGAGCGCACCAGCTTGAAGCCGGTGTAGGCCAGCAGGGTGCCCACCACCATGGCCATGATCGGATCCAGCCAGAGGATGCCCGTGAACTTGACCAGAAGTAGCGCAGCGGCGATGCCCAGGGTGGTCCAGAAATCCGAAAGCACATGATGCCCATCGGCCTCGATGGCCCGGGAGCGATGCTTTTTGCCCATGTGGATGAGGAACGCCCCCAGCAGGCCATTCATGAGGCCTGCCACCACGTTCACGGCCAGACCAGCGCCCAGGTTTTTCAGGTGGAAGGTGCCATTGAGTTGGGCGTGCAGAGCCGAAACGGCCTCCCACCAGATCATGACGGCGGCCAGGGAAATGAGACCGCCCTCGAAGGCGGCGCTGAAATGTTCGATCTTGCCGTGGCCATAGGGGTGCTCGCGATCCGCGGGTTTCTCCGCGAAAATCACGGCCCCTAGCGCGAACACAGCGGCAACCACGTTCACCACACTCTCGATGGCGTCGGATAGCAACGCGGTGGAACCCGAAAGCAGATAGGCGTAGTACTTGAACCCCAATATCAGCGCGCCGGCCACGATGGAGAGCGTGACCACCCGCAGGCGCGTTTTCCTTGAAACTTCGTCACTCATGCGCGCTTCTCCATGTTCTGCAAGGTACCTACAAATCGATCCACATCCTCGGGCGCCGAATCCCAGGCACACATCCAGCGCACCAAGCCTTCGCGCTCATCCCAGGGCCAGAAAAAGGTCTCGCGCTGGAGTGGCTCCAGCCAGGTCGGCGGAATCCGCACGAAGACGGAGTTGGCTTGCACCGGGAAGGCGACTTTGACAAAGGGCAGATTGCGCACCGAGTGGTGCAGATGGGCGGCCATGGCATTGGCCCGGCGGCCGTTCTCGATCCAGAGATCATTCTCCAGCAGGGCTTCGAATTGGGCGGAAATGAACCGCATCTTGGAAGCCAGCTGCATGTTGTGTTTCTGCCAGTACGGAAAATCTTCGCCAAGTCCAGGGGTCAGGAAGACGACAGCCTCACCGCAGAGCATGCCTTGCTTGGTGCCGCCAAAACTGACGACATCCACGCCGGTGGCCACCAGCATTTCGTGGACGCCGATTCCGAGGGCGGCCACGGCGCAGCCGAGGCGGGCGCCATCCACATGAACGCCCAGCCCATGCAACTTGGCGATGGCGATGAGACGTCGCAATTCCTCCAGGCTGTACAAGGTGCCGACTTCCGTGGGCTGGGTAAGCGTCAGGGCCACCGGGTGGACGCCATGGACGCCGTGGCCGCGGCCCAGCACTTCTTCCAGGGCTGCGGGATCGATCTTTCCGTCCATACTTCGTAAGGGGATGATTCGCATGCCCAGAGCGCGTTCAGGCGCGGTGCTTTCGTCATTCCAGAGATGGGCCAGATCCGAGCAGAGCACCGCGCCATAGGGCTTCTGGAAGGCCATCAAGGAAAGCACGTTGGCGGCGGTGCCATTGAAGACGAAATGGGCGTTTACCTGGCAACCAAAGGTCCGGCTGAAGGCCGCCTGAGCCCGGGCCGTGACGGCATCATCGCCATAGGCCATGGCGTGCCCGTGGTTCACCGCGGCGATGCGCGCCATCACCTGGGGATGGACCCCTGCAAAGTTGTCGCTGGCGAAACCCCGGGGAAACAGATCTTCAGTAGGATGGCTTGCCATGGACCTTACACCTCGTGCCGCTGGGTGATGCGTGGACTGGTGCCCGGCCCCTGGCCGATGCGTCGACCCAGCCCTTCAATCTGGGCGCGGATCTTGGCCGTGGTGATATCCGCAGTTTCGTGCAGCCCCGCCTTGCCCGGGTAGATCTGATACAGCACTCGATACTTGGGCTGGGTGAGGTTGGGCATGATCACATTGGCGCCCCGCAACAGCCCGTTGGCCCGGCCGGAACTCGGGTCCACCGTGGCCAGTGCCGTGGTACTGGGGATATTGGTTTGGGGGCACACCAGTCGCGTGAGCGCCAATGCTTTCAGGGTTGTGAGCGGGTCATTGGGCACCTGCTGGGTACCTGCCTCAACCATCAGCATTTCTCCCAAGGGCCCTTCCAGGGGCGTGCCTGGGCTGGGGATGTAGGGACCGATGCCGATCATGTCCATGTCGTAATTCTGGAAGGTCAGAATGTCGTTGCTCAGGGTTTCCCAAGTCTGACCAGGAATCCCCACCATCACGCCCGTGCCGATCTCGAAGCCGATTTCGCGCATGCGCAGCAACTGCTGGATGCGGTCCGAGGCGCCCCCGGGAAGGTTGGGATGAATGCGGCGGTAAAGATCCTCATCCGTGGTTTCGAAGCGAAGCAAATAGCGATCGGCCCCGGCTTCGCGCCAGGCCTGAAGCTCTTCATCGCTGCGTTCGCCCAGCGAAAGCGTGATGGCCAGCCCGGTGCGATCCTTGATCTGGCGGATGGTGTCGGCCATCCACGCGCCGGTGATGCCGGGATCTTCCCCGGCCTGCATGACCACCGTGCCGAAGCCATATTCCAGAGCCTTGTCCGCGCATTCGAGGATGTCTTCCTGAGTCATGCGGTAGCGTTCCACCTTGGGCGCACAGGCCGCGATGCCGCAATAGGCGCAACTGCGCTGGCAGATGTTGGACACTTCGATAAGACCGCGCAGATGAACTTCATCGCCTACGTAGAGCTGCCGGGTCAGGTCCGCTGCCCGCCAGAGCATCTCCAGGCGGAGCGGGTCTTCTTCAAAAAGCCATTGGGGGATTTCTTCCGGCGTCATGGGGTTCCTTTTGATGATTCCTTGCTCAGGGCTTTTTCGGGCCCCAGGGAATTGACACTCATCCAGTGTGAAGGAACCGCGTATCTCCAGGTGAAAAACCCTGAGTTGGGACCTTTCTTGATGTTTGTAAAAAAACATTATTGAATGCGGATGGCCGGAGGAATTCCTCCGTTCAGCCGCTTGTTTTAGAAGGTTAGTTGACGCACTTCCCCTCCGGGACTTCAATGAAAGCTGCTTCCCCGATGTTTGATTTCCCGCTCCGGTAGCGGCTGGCCCCATGGAGGTCCCCAGATGTCTCAGGTCCGCAACCTTCCGCGTTTCACGCGGTGTTTCCTCGCCCTTGTGCTGGCGGTGCCCCTGTTGGCCGCCGCGCCCCAGGCCGCCCCCGAAAAAGCCAAGGCGCCCACCAAATCCACCGGTGCCAAGGCTCAGCTGCCGCCGATCCTGGATCGTGAGCTCTTTTTCGGGAATCCGGAAATCTCCGGTGCCCAACTCTCCCCGGATGGGAAATACATCGCCTTCATCAAGCCCCTCAAGGATGTGCGCAACGTCTGGGTCAAAAAGACCGGCGAACCTTACAGCGCCGCCAGACCGATCACAGCGGATCCTAAACGCCCCATCCCCGGCTTTTTCTGGAGCCGCGATGGCAAGCAGGTGCTCTTTGTCCAAGACAAGGACGGCGATGAAAATTTCAATGTCTATGCTGTGAACCCCTCGGCTCCCAATGCCGAAGGCAAGGAAGTGCCCGCGGCCCGCAACCTCACGGATGCCAAAGGCGCCACGGCCCAGATCTCCAGTCTTCCCAAGAACGATCCCGACACGATGTATGTGGGCCTCAATGATCGCGATGCCGCGTGGCATGACCTGTACAAAGTAAAGATCAGCACCGGTGAACGCACCCTTCTGAGGAAAAACACCGAACGCATCGCAGGCTGGGTGTTTGACACCAAGGGTGAGCTTCGCCTGGCGGTGCGCACCACCGAAAAGGGCGACACGGAAATCCTGCGCGTGGATAAAGATTCCTTTGCCCCCATCTACACCTGCAATGTGTTCGAGTCAGCCAGTCCCTCCTATTTCCATAAGGACGGCAAGCACGTCTATCTGGAGACCAACAAGGGCAATCGCGATTTGACCGAACTTGTCATCTTCGATCCTGAAACGGGCAAGGAAGTGAAGGTTGAATCGGATCCCAAGGGGCATGTGGATTTCGGCAGTGCCATTTTCTCGGAACTGACTGATGAATTGGTCGCTACCGTTTACCAGGATGAAAAGACTCGCATCCACTTCAAGAACAAGGCATGGGAAGCTGACTACAACCTGTTGCAGAAAAAGCTCCCAGGTCGGGAGATTTCCCTTGGATCCATGACCGCTGACGAACAGCTTTGGATGATCGCGACCTACAGTGATGTGGATCCTGGCACCCGGTACCTCTTTGACCGGCGCACCAAGAAGCTCAGCCTCGAATACATCTCCCGGGAAAAATTACCCCGGGAGCACATGGCGGCCATGAAGCCCATCACCTATCCCAGCAGCGATGGGCTCAAAATCCCCGCCTACCTGACCTTGCCCAAGGGCATGGCAGCTCACAACCTTCCCTTGGTGGTGGTGCCCCATGGTGGCCCCTGGGCACGCGATGGCTGGGGCTTCAACAGCTTTGCCCAGTTCCTGGCGAATCGCGGCTACGCCGTGCTGCAGCCCAATTTCCGCGCCTCCACGGGCTACGGAAAGAAATTCCTCAATGCGGGCAACAAGCAATGGGGCGACAAGATGCAGGATGACATCACCTGGGGCGTGCAGCACTTGGTGAAGAACGGCGTTGTGGATGCCAAGCGCGTGGGCATCATGGGCGGCTCGTACGGTGGTTATGCCTCTCTGGCGGGGGCAGCCTTTACGCCGGAGGTATATAAGGCTGCTGTGCCCATCGTGGGGCCTTCCAATCTCTTGACCTTGCTGGAAACCATTCCGCCCTACTGGGAATCCTTCCGCATCATCTTCCACGAGCGCATGGGCAACCCTGCCACGCCCGAGGGGAAGAAACAATTGGAGCGCCAGTCTCCGCTGTTCTCTGCCGACAAGATCAAGACACCGATGCTGGTGGTGCAGGGCGCCAATGATCCCCGTGTGAAAAAGGCCGAAAGCGATCAGATCGTGATTGCGTTGCGCGACCGCAACTTCCCCGTGGAATACCTCTGCGCCCCCGATGAAGGCCACGGCTTCCATCGCCCCGTCAACAACATGGCCATGTTTGCGGCCGCTGAGAAATTCCTGGCCAAGCATCTAGGCGGGCGTTTCCAGGAGGGCGGCACGCCGGAAGTCATGAAGCGCCTCACGGAAATCACCGTGGATCCTAAGACCGTTACCTTGGCCAAAAAGGTTGACGCTGGCGCGATTGGGCTACCCAAGGTCGCTGCTGACTTGAAAGCGGGCACCGCGACTTTCCAGGGCAGCCTGGTGGCCGGTACTCAGACCTTCCCTCTGAACATTTCCCGCGTGGTGACCGAAGAAGCAGGTGGCTGGCGCGTGGTTGAGACCACCAAACTTCCCATCATGGAAGCCACGGACTCTGCCTTGGTGGAAAAGGGAACCCTAGCCCCTGCGTTCACGCAATGTGAAACAAGGGCCCATGGTGCTCGAAGTGACCTTCAAGGATGGCAAAGCCACCGGCACCATGACCTTGAATGGAACTGCCAAGCCCATCAGCGTGGAAACGGGTGGTGAGGTGTTTGCGGAAGGTGCTGGCTCCGATGATGTCATTGCCACCTTGCCTCTGGCCGAGGGCTACCAGGTGATCTTCCGGAATTTCGATCTCCTGAAACAGAAGGTTGCCTTGAAACAAGCCAAGGTATTGGGTGCGGAAGAGATCAAGGTTCCCGGCGGCAGCGCCAAGGCCTGGAAGGTCGAGATCACGTCTGCGGATGGTGCGCCTGGAGTTCACACCCTGTGGGTGGCCCAGGATTCCCGCAAGGTGCTGAAAACGTCAGCCACCCTGCCCGAGATGGGCGGCGCAGTGATCAGCTCTGAATTGCAGCCATAATCAATAGGTACAAGTGGAAGGGGCGGCCATGTGGCCGCCCCTTTTTATTGGGCTGCCTTCAACTCTTGATAGGCCGCCAAGGCTGCCGGAAAGGGCGCCAGGGCGCGTTCGAAAATGCCCAGGGAATAGGCGATGGTCAGGCCGTAGTTGGTCATGGGCACGCCAGCTGTTTTACAGCGGTGCAAACGGCTCAGCATTTCCCGGCGATTGCCGGTGCAGTTGCCGCAATGGACGATGAGCTGGTAGGGGCTCAAATCTTGGGGGAAATCCCGGCCCTGCACGTTGGCAAAATTCACTTTTGCGCCCACGTACTGCGTGAGCCAGCGGGGAATCTTGACTCGGCCAATGTCTTCCCCCACGGGGTGATGACTGCAGGTCTCGGCGATCAGCACTGTATCGCCGCCCTTGAGTTTTTCGATACCCATGGTGCCGCGCACCTGTTCCACAAGATCACCCTGGAAACGGGCCATGAGGATACTGAAGGACGTCATGGGCACACCCTTGGGCACATCCGCCGCCACCTTTAAAAATGCCTGGGAATCCGTCACGACCAGGGCCGGGGGTTTTGCCAGACTGGCCAGGGCGTGCTTCAGTTCCCGCTCCTGGCACACCACCGACATGGATTCACCATCCAGCAAATCGCGGATGGTCATGACCTGGGGCAGGATCAGGCGGCCCTTGGGTGCCTCTTTGTCGATGGGTACCACCAGCACCGCGATTTCACCGGGGGGAACGAGATCCGAAACCAGGCGACGGTTCTCAAAAAAGTCCCCGGGGGCCAGTTTCAGCAGGGCTTCGCGCAGATCCAGGACGCCCGCCCCCGTGGCTGCGGACACCGCCACCACGGCCGCACCCCGGGTTTCGAGGGCGGTCTGTTCTTCACGGGTTACGTGATTGAGATCCTGCTTATTGAAAACCACCAGGATAGGGACGTTGCGCCCCTTCAATTCCGCGAACAGAGCCTCCTCGAAGGCGCCCCAGGCATCCGCTTCGGTAACGATCACGCCCAGGTCCACCCGTTCGAAAATGGCCTTGGTACGGGCGATACGCAGGGCCCCCAGGGCGCCTTCATCATCCACTCCGGCCGTATCCACAAACTGCACGGGCCCAAGGGGCAGCAGTTCCATGGGCTTTTCTACGGGATCCGTGGTGGTGCCCGCGAATTCACTGACAATGGACACCTGCTGACGGGTGATGGCGTTCAGCAGCGAGGATTTGCCCACATTGCGGCGTCCGAAGAGGCCGATGTGCAGGCGCAAGGCTTTGGGCGTGGACTGCATGGGTAATCCCTAGGCCAGGAAGGCCAAGCTCTAGGATGCCGCGCGAGGGGCTGTTTGGTGTTGATCGAAGTCAAGAATCCCGGGAAAGCAGGCCCCAACCCATCAGCACCGCAGGGAGGGCCTCCAGGTGATGGATGGTGGTCAAATGCTCTGCCACCCGGTTTTCGGCGGTGCGAGGGTTGAACCAAACGGCCCGCAAGCCCGCGGTTCGGGCGGCGTCCGCATCTTCCTTCGGATCATCGCCCACCATCACCACCTGGGCTGCATCCGCATGCAGGTCTTCCAGCACGAACCTGAAAAACTCGGGGGTGCTTTTCTTGGCGCCCACGGCCTTGTAACAAAAAATGCGCTTCACGAAGGAATCCAGGCCTACCCGGGCCAAGGCCTCCCGAATATCCGTTTCCTCGCTATCCGCGGCGTTGGTTGCCAAGGCAATGCCCACCTTGCCGTGGAGGGCGTGCAGGGCTTTGCGTGCCCCGGGCATTTCCTCCACCTTTCGCCAGTCCTTCATCTTGCCCTTGGCCTCGGGAAACACCCGCATGAGGGTATCGCCCCAATCAAAGAGCACCCAGGTCTTCATGCTGCACCCCACTCTGGATGATGAATGGAATTAGCATAAACCATTGCACAGTCGATGCTTTGAGAAGATGTGGGAGCACAGGATCTGGTTTTGTAGACGGCTACGGTGCGGATGTCAATCCAGCCTCACCGCTCACCCGTTAAGCGACTTCATATCAATGACGAAGCGGTAGCGGACATCGCCCTTGAGCATGCGCTCATAGGCGTCGTTGATCTGCTGCACGGGGATCAGTTCGATATCGGAAACGATGCCCTTTTCGGCGCAATAGTCCAGCATCTCCTGAGTTTCAGGCAGCCCACCGATGAGGGAACCGCTCAGCGTGCGTCGCCCCATGATGAGCGGGAAAGCAGAAACCGGAGCGGGTGTGGGGGGAACACCCAATAACACCATGGCGCCTTCAACCCGCAACAAACCCAGATACTGGTTCAGGTCATGGGGTGCCGAAACCGTATCGATGATGAGATCGAAGCTGCCTCCCAGGTTCTGGAATGCGTTCGGTACAGAGGACAGCACAAAGTTGTGGGCGCCTAGGCGTCGGGCATCCGCTTCCTTGCCTTTGGAACCGCTAAACAACGTGACCTCGGCGCCCATGGAGGCGGCCAGTTTGACGGCCATGTGCCCCAGGCCGCCGAGCCCCACCACACCGACCCGATCACCGGACTTGGTCTTCCAATGCCGCAAGGGAGAATAGGTGGTGATCCCTGCGCACAGGAGGGGGGCCACGGCGGCTAGGGAAAGCTTTGGCGAGATCTTCAGGGTGAAGGCTTCGGCCACCACGATCTGGTTGGAATAACCTCCGTACGTGGGCGTTTTTCGGTCCATCTCGGTGCCGTTGTAGGTCATGGCTGCGCCCGTCTGGCAGAACTGCTCCAGCCCTTGCTGGCAGCTATCGCAGGTGCGGCACGCATCCACCAGACAGCCCACGCCCGCGAGATCCCCCACCTTGAACCGGGTGACTTTTTCCCCGACGCCCGTGACGGTGCCCACGATCTCGTGGCCCGGGACCATGGGGTACACGGAATTGCCCCATTCATTGCGCACCTGGTGGATATCGGAATGACACACGCCGCAATAGGCGATCTCGATCAACACATCCAGATCGCCGGGTTCCCGCCGCTCGAACTGGAAAGGGCCCAACGCGGAAGTTGCATCCTGGGCGGCAAATCCTTTGGTCTTGAGCATGTTTTCTCCTGGAGGCACCAACGCGGGCGCGCCGAACCGTGGCAATGGGATGCGGGAACCTGCTGAATGTTCCGGGGCCGAGGAGTGTGTCCAAGAGGTTCCCGAATTTCGCCCCGGGGACCTATCCATTTACCCCACTCTGCGGTGGGTTCACCCCGCAACTATCCCATCAAACCTAGTTGCACCACATCTTTACGGCTGTTGATCGACCACTGTCATCGGTATTGGCGAATCCTTTGGGAAGCGACCCAGGGGCGGTCGGTCCCTATTCACCCCTCGGCCGCAGGGCCGGTTTTAAAAGGAGTTCGTATGTCGGGAAATTCAACTCGAATCCTTGCGGGCCTAGCAGCGGGCCTGCTTGGGGGCACGGTGCTCATGGCTCAGCAGAGCACGGGCACCTTCAAGGGGCGCGTGACCGACAAGGCGACTGGGGCTCCCAAGGCGGGGGTCACGGTTACCGCAGAAAACGTGGGTACCGGTTTTGTCCGCACCACCACCACCAATGCCGAAGGGATGTTCCGGCTGCCGGTGATGCCCCTGGGCAGCTATCGATTCTCCTTCAAGAGTGTGGATTCGGTGGCCAGCCTCGCACGACAGTGCACGCTAGGGCAGGAAGTCGATGCTTCCGTGGCGATGGCACCTGCCCTGCAAGCCACCGTCGCGGTGGTGGCCACGGTGGATAGTGTGAGCGAGAACAATGTCACCTCGGCCGAAGTTGGGGTGAATGTTTCCGCAGAGCGCCTGGAAAGCCTGCCGGTGCTGAGTCGCAACGTGGTGCAGGCCGCCGTACTCGCCCCCGGCGTGCAACTGGTGCAGGGCGGCAATGTCGACCCCACCAAGAAGGCTTCAACCTACATGACCACCGGGGACGGCCAGGGGCGGGGCACCAATTTCAACATCGATGGAGGCGATAACAACTCCACGGATGTGGGCGGCTATGTCTCCTCGATCCCCATCGATGCAGTGGGTGAATTCCAGGTGGTCACCAATCAGTACAAAGCAGAATTCGGACGCTCCAACGCGGGCTTCCTGAACGTGGTCAGCAAGGCGGGCAGCAATGCCTTTTCCGGTGTGCTGTCGGCCCAGTTTACCAATCAAGCGCTCCGGGCCATGACGGCCGATGAAGGCGACAAGAAGGACAGCAGCACCTTGAGTCTCGGTGCGACGGTGGCGGGCCCTATGCTGAAGGACAAGCTGTTCTTCATGGTGTCGGCGGAAAAACGGAAGGAAGAAGGCGCTTCGGCAACTTTCGCTCCGGCCGCCCTGACGCTATTTCCCGAGGGCGCGGGCATCAAAACCAAAATCGAACAGACCACGCTCTATACGCGCTTTGACTGGAATGCCACTTCCTGGCTGCAGGCAACGCTCACCTACAGTTACGACAAGAACACAACCCCCAACCAGAGCTTTGGTTTCATCGAGGGGCAGGGTGGCAACGGGTCCCCCAGCCTGCTGGGCGGCGGCACCAACGAGGCCAACCGGGGCGGGCTCAAGTTCGTAACGAACATCGGCACCAACACGGTCTGGGAAAGCAATTTCGTCTATTTCGACTACAAAAACAACATCCGCCCCAATCCCGACCCGTTGGGCAAGGACAGCTATTTCTTTGTGCTGCAAAGGCCCTTCGCAGGCGGCCCGGCGGTGGATCCCAATACGGCCCTGCTGATGGGCTTTGATCCCAATTCCTACCAGAACACCGGGATCAAGCGCTTCCAGTGGCGCAACGATGTGACCAGCATTTTTGGCCCCCATGCCGTGAAGACGGGATTTGATTTCCAGCACTACACCATGGCCGATGCCGTCACCTTTGTGCCCAATACGGGTTTCACCAATTTCCGCATTGCGGGCATCCCCTATGGCACAGGTTTCTATGCGCCAACGGTTCAGGCTGATGTGAATGTCGCCCGGGCCAACCTGGCCGCCAAGGGGCTCTGGCCCGGTGACACCATCAAGCAATATGCCTTCTACCTGCAGGATGACTGGACCCTCAACCCCAAATGGACGCTCTATGCGGGCTTCCGGGCAGACAAGGACACCTCCTTCGAGTTTGCCCAGCAGGGCTTCATCAAGCAGATCTACCAGGACATCTACGCCACGAGCCCGCTCTTCATCCGAGGCGCCACGCCACCCAGGGATCGAACCTATATTTCCCCTCGCCTGCAGATCGTCTGGAAGCCCAACGGCGATGACACCCAGGCCTACAAAGTTGGATACGGACGCTTTGTCGCCAACGTGGTGGACAACATCACGGGCTACGCTCGAACCCTGATGGCCCGGGCCAATGGTGCGCCGGGCCGCATCCGGAATCTGGCCGCCGTGGCTGCTGGGGCTAACCCCGGAGGGTTTGACCTCGATGCGCCCAGCTTCCTACAGAACTCAACCATCGCCGTAATCAACGGCCACCCGGTGGTTTTGCCAGCGGACCTCACTCCCTACAACTACGCCAATGATGTGAACGGGCTGCGCACCTACTTCAGTACCACCGTGGATAGCTGGCTATTGCCCGGCAGTTTCTCCACCGCAGGCAAACAGCTTCTGGCTTCCGATTTCAGCTATCCAGAAACGGATACCTTCAGTCTTTCGGGTGCTTGGAAATTCGGGCCCCAGCATTCCCTGGAAATCACCTATCTGTATTCCAAAACCAAGCACGCCTCCGTGAACGTGGTTTCAGATTCTTCCTTCTATGCCCTTGATCCCAGCGAGACTCCCATTCCTGAAGTCTCCTCCATTGGCCCGGGCGGGGCAGAGATGAACGACACCATCTTCTATTCCAATCAGCAGGCGGAATCCCACCAAGTGCAGATCAAATATGTCTTTACTGCCCCCAGATGGAACGCCCTTTTCAACGTCGTGGCCAAGAATGCCCGGTCAAGTTATGGCGGTGCGGGCGGGGCGTTCGATCTCCAACGTGGGGCCGATTTCTACGGCGGCGGCACCAATTACGCGTGGTACACCAACCCCATGCGGCCCGCCCATGGCTCTGAAAAACTGAGCGGCTCCTTCTCGGTGACCTACAAGGCCGATTGGGGCACCCACTTTGGCCTTCTCGGCACCTGGCATGGTCCCAAAATCTACGACATCAACTTGGGCTACAACCCGGATCTGGGACCCGTGGGCTTTGTGGACAATGCCAATCCCAATCCGATCATCACCCAGGGTGAAGGCAATTGGGCGTTGGACATGAGTCTCCGAATTTCCCATGCGTTCCGTTTTGGCGGCAAAGCTTCCGTGGAGCCCTTTGTGCAGGTGCAGAACCTGCTGAACAATTACGATTACGGGTCCAACTATCACAACTCCATCTTCGATGCCGGAGGCAATTATCTGGGAAATACCGGACAGCGGTTCCAGGGCTTTGCCATCAATCAGCCGCGGACCTTGGCCGTGGGTTTGCGCGCGACTTTCTAGGGTTTTCACCGTTAAATTCACGGATTTTTCAATTGCTTTTCGCCCCTGGCTTTGCTGGGGGCGTTTTTTTGGGGCGTGGAGGGGTGCGGTAGCTCAACAGTGGAAGGACCTGGCACCCCCGGATCTGCCTACCCTCACGCCCCGGCTGAGGTAGGATGAGAGCCCAGAAAGGAGTCATTTCATGGGATTGATCACCTGGAAACCTTCTCTTGAGACCGGTCACGCCAAGATTGATACACAGCATCAGGCCCTAGTGGATGCATTCAATGCGCTTCACACAGCCATGAAGTTGGGCAAGGGCAAGGAAGAACTCTCCCGCACCCTCGCCTTCCTGAAGAGCTACACCGTGGAGCACTTCACCATGGAAGAAGAACTCATGGACCGTTTCGGCTATCCAGGTGCGCCCGAACACAAGGGGATCCATGGCAGCCTGGTCTCCCAGGTGGCAGAGCTTTGCCAGCGTTTCGATGCCGGCAAGACCGCCCTCACGCTGCCGGTGATGGATTTCCTCGAAGGCTGGCTGGTGGAGCATATCCAGGGCGAGGATGTCCGCCTTGCCCAGTTCCTGAAAGCCAAGGGCAACCAGGCATGATGGCCGCCAGACAGCCCGAGCGGACCCGCCATGGAAGCTGAATCTTCGGACCTCGAACCGAATGACGAAGGGGCTGGGTCCCTGGGCCCCTGGCGCTTTGTGACCGCGGCCCTGCCGGGTGGTTTTTCGGGCGCAGGATTGCAGCTTCTTTCTGCTTGGCTGGGCTTCCAGCTCATGTCCAGCACCCTCTGGGCCTGGCACCTGCAAAGCCTTGCGGGCTGGAGCAGCCTGCCCAGCTATTGGGGGGAGCAGCTCACCACACGGGATGTTTGGGAAATTCTGGTGAATGGCAAGCTCAGTGAGCATCCTTTTGGTTTCTGGACGGCCCTCGTGGCGTTGGGTTTTCTGACCTGGGCGATGTGGGCCGGGTGGAAGATTCAAGCCGAAGCGGCTGGCCTGCGCCCACGGTTTGCCCCTTGGTCGTTGGGGCTACTGGATGCGGCCCTCGTCGGCCTTGTGCCGATCCTGTTGGTGGATGTTTCCCTCATGTGGGTGCTCGAAAAGCTTGCTGGCACTGGCATTCAAGGGCTGGGATGGCTGAATCTAGTGGGGAGTGTCGTGGTTCGCCTCACCGCCGTTTCCGCCTTCCTTCTGCAATGGTGGCTATGCCGGGCCAATCGTGCCGGGGCTCCCCAGGGTGGATGGCGCCTGGGCTCCTGGTCTGAGTTGGGCAGGCACCTGGGCCGCAGCTTCCTGCGCCTCTGGATGCACCCCGTGGAATGGGCCTTGCTGATGATGGGTGGTGTGGTCGTTCGCTTTGGGCTGCATTTCCTGGTGCTCTGGTTAGCTTGGCGGTGGGGCGGTGGCTCGCCGATGCGAGTGTGGGCTTTCCTCGCCCTCGATGCCCTGGCCACCGTGGTGGCGGCCTGGTTCATGGGGTGGATGCTGCGGGTGGTGGCAGGTTTTTGGAACCACGATGCGCGGCTCCGCGCAGTGATTCGGCAACTCCAACGCCGGGCTGCTGGACATCCGGTCGAGGCTTGAGGAGATTCGCGTGAAGACAAGAGTTGCCCTTTTTCTATTGCTGGGAAGTTTGCTCGCCGCACAAGCGGGTCCCAGGCTTGAACGAGCCCAACCGATTCCCGTGGTGGATTCCATCGCCGAGGATCCAGCCGTGGCCAAGGTCATTGCACCCCTGGCACTGGAACTGAAGGCCAGTTTCGGCAAGGAACTGGTGAACTGTCCGGCGGGTCTCATGAAAGGGCGCTTCGGGGAGGAAAACCTCCTGGGTTATTGGATTTCCGATCTCATGCGGGAACGGGCCCAGCAGGTCGTGGGCGCCCCCGTGAAATTTGCCATCACCAATGCGGGAGGCCTGCGCGGTAACATCCGGCCCGGCATCGTGAAAATCGCCGATATCTACGAAGTGATGCCCTTTGAAAACGAGCTGGTGGTGGCCGAATACACCGGCGCCGAAGTGGTTCAAATCGTGAAGGACGGCATTCAGCGTCGGGGCGGTGAACCCTGTTCGGGGATCCGGGCCAAGGTGTTGGGCACCCCCGAAAAACCTGAAATCATCGTGACCTGGGCCGATGGCAGCACCATCGATCCAACGGAAATCGTGCGGGTGGCGCTTTCGGATTACCTCTTATCCAGTGGAGATAATATTTCCACCCTGCGCAAGGGTCGGCGCCCTATCACCACGGGTGTTCCCCTGCGGGATCTGCTGCTCGACGGTTGCGCCCGGTTGGGCAAGCTGAAAGCGCCGTTGATTGCACCCTCTGCACAACGATTCGAGTTTGCCCCGGGGATCTACCAGGCTCTCCGCGATAAAAAGATCGCCTGGTAGGAGCCTCCATGGAACGTCGCACCTTCCTTGCCACCCTGGGCGCTGCCACTGCGATGGCTGGTCTGCCTCTCTCTGCACAGGCGAACCCGGAGACCGTCCGGCTCACCCTGCTGCACACCAACGACACCCACTCGCGCATCGAACCCTTTGGCCCCGGCAACGGCGCCATTTCAGGCAAAGGCGGCATGGCCCGCCGAGCCACCCTGGTAAATGAGCTGCGCAAGCAACTCGGGAACGTGTTGTTGCTGGACGCAGGGGATGTCTTCCAGGGCACGCCCTATTTCAACCAATATAAGGGCGCCCTGGACTATCAGTTGATGTCCATGGTGGGCTACGATGCTGCCACCCTGGGCAATCACGATTTCGACAACGGGGTGGACGGCCTCGTGGCAGCCATGGCCCAAGCGAAATTCCCCTTCGTGAATTGCAATTTCGACATGAAAGGCGCGCCTACCCTGGCCAAGCACGTGCAGCCCTGGCTCGTGAAATCCATGCCTGGCGTAAAGGTGGGCATCACCGGGATCTGCGTCGACTTCAAGGGTCTGGTGGCCCCAAAAAATCATGAAGGCGTGGTGTGGCTGGATCCCATCGAGGCTCTGAAGCCCGTCATTAAGCTGCTGCGGGAACAGGAAAAGGTCGATATGGTCGTGCTGCTTTCGCACCTGGGGCACGACCTGAAAGGCACGGCCCTCGACGATCTCACCCTGGCCGCTAAATTACCCGGCATCGATGTGATCATCGGTGGCCACAGCCATACCTTTTTGGAAGAACCCGTACGGATCAAGAACGCGGGCGGGGAAACCTTGATCTTCCAGGTGGGTTTCGGTGGCGTGAATCTGGGACGGATGGATTTCACCCTGGCTAAAGGCGTCGTGAAGGCATCCAGCGGCGGCACGGTGCCGGTCATCTAAACGAGATTGCAGCGGATGCCCTCACTGGGATTGCCCTGCCAGGGCAGCCAGGGCACGCAGGCTGCCCGTGTGTGCGGGCAGCGAGGCAGGAAGGGGCACCCCGCGTCCCGCCGGTCAGGTGCATCCAGGAAGCCGGTTTCGGTGGAAGGCAGGCCGTGATGGGCCTCACGCAGCCGGCGCGTGTACGGGTGGCCGGGCTGTTCTAGCAGGGGTCGTGCGGGTCCGGCTTCTACCGCGTGGCCTCCATAGAGCACCATCGCACGGTCAGCCATGGCCGCAACCACCTCCAGATCGTGGGTGATCCAGAGCCAACCCAGGCCGCGCTCCTGGCGGAAACCCTCAAGCAGCTTCAGGAAATCCTCTTGAAGGCTGGGATCGAGAGCCGACGTGGGTTCATCCAGGATGAGCAACTCGGGGTTGCAGGACAGGGCCATGGCCAGGACGACCCGCTGTCGCTGCCCCCCGCTTATTTCCAGGGGGTACCTCCGCAGGAAGGCTGGGTCCAAGGGCAGGCCCAAGCGCTGAAGCAGTTGTTCCATGCGGGCCGGAACACTGGCCAGGGGATCCATGCGAAGGGTGCGGGGGAGCAGCGTTAAATGGTCCTGCAACCGCACCAGCGGGTTCAGCGCCGCCAGGGGCTCCTGGGGAATCCAGGCGAGGCGCTGGCTCCGAATTTGAGCCCGTTCGGGCGTTGGAATATCCATTCGAACGTCAAAGGCTTCCACCCAGCCCCCAGTTTGATGGACCCCCGAAGGCAGCAGTCCGAAAATGGCCTGGACCAGCAAACTCTTCCCCGATCCTGATTCCCCCACCAGGGCCAGCCGCTCCCCTGCAGCCAGATCCAGGTCAAGGGGTCCCAGCAGGGGCACCCCATCGTGGCGGCGTATTTCCAGGTCTCGAATCACAAGGCTCATGTGGCGAAAAGCTTAACAGCCACGCGGCCTGGGAGGCTTCTCTTGACGGGGCCCAGAGCGGGAGTACCCTTTTCCCCAGATCGGGGCTCGCACCGTCGACCGCGACTCAACTCTGGAGGATGCATGGACTTTCTGAAGCCTGACGTCCAGGAACGCCTTTCGAAGGAACACTTCGAGTTCCGGAAGCTCATGGAAGAACACGTCGCTGCTGATCAGCGGCTGCAGTGCCTGGTGAACAAGGTGCGGCTCACTTCCCAGGAATCCCTGGAAGAAGTCGCCCTGAAGAAGGCTAAATTGCGGGCCAAGGAACGGATCTACCAGATCGTGCAGGAGGATTCCAAACACCGCAATTCGTAAGCGAGACCGTCTTGCGAAAACGCCCCGGAAAATCTTCCGGGGCGTTTTCGTTTTTGGCAATCTCAGTTTGGGCAGGTGGGCAGCGTTGCGGGCGCAAAGGTTTGGATGTTGGATACCTGATAGGTGCCGCAAGGTAACGAGAACGCTACGTTGGCCGAGGCCGAGCCCTGAACCAGGGCCATCTGGCCAGAAACCGGGTGACAGCAACCCGAGGTGAGATCCCAGGTCAGCGGGCTGGCCAGACTGCAAACCACAGGCAGGGCATTGCCGGACTGGAGGCTGAACCCGCCAGCCACCTTGTAAAGCCCGGCTGTGCCCCAGTCGCCGGTCAGATTGCAGGTATAGGAGAGAAGTGTGGTTTCCGCCCCGTTCACGACGGTGACCACCATGGGTGCGAGGGTGGTCAGTGCCGCCTTCTTGTTGACCAGATCGAGCATGATCTGCTTGGCGCCGGATACGGACCAACTCTGGGTGCCTTTTACGGCCTTCAGGTTCTGGTAGTCCACGCGATAGCTGCCCGGGATGGCAGGGCTGAAGGTGTAGGCGACGGTGCCGGTGAGGGTGGAGGCTTCCGCAAGGTTGGTGCAATCATAGGTCAGGGAATAGGTCGTGGAACCATCCTGGTTGGATTGAATTGCCGCGGTGATGCACAGGGCGTCGGCCAGCGCCGGCCGAGAGAGCGTCATGGCTTGGCCGTCTGGCGTGGGCTTCCAGGTCGGCAGGGTGGAGGGTGTGGCGGGGGTTGTTTCCGTCAATAGGAAGGAGATTGCCGTGTCCGCTGCCGTTTGCGGTGGCAGCGGGGTGGTTGGGGTTTTGTCGGAGCCTCCACAAGCACCGAGCAGAAGGAGGGCGGAACCTACAATGCATACGTGGGTGACCCTTCGCATGGTGAACCTCCCAAATTCAGGCCAGGTTGATGATCTCTGGAAGGTACGTCTCACCCATCCAGTACACAAGCTCCAGCGGATGATTAACCTCCCAAAGGGCCACCTTGCCCAGGGCACCCGGGTGAAGATGCCCCAGATCCTCTCGCCCCAGACTGCGGGCGGCGTGGAGCGTCATGGCGGTGAAGGCTTCCTCGAAGGTCATGCGCAGTTGCAGGCAGCCCAAACGGAGGATCAACAGGGGATCCAGGCAGGCGCAGGAGCCAGGGTTGAAGTCCGAGGCCAGCGCCACACGGCAACCGGCCTCGATCATTTTCCGGGCGGGCGCGAAATCGCGCATGCCCAGGAACAAGGTCGTGGCGGGCAATAGGATCGGGGTGACGCCCGCAGCAGCCATGGCCTTCATGCCCGTTTCCGAGCAGAACATCAGGTGATCGGCGCTGGCTGCGCCCATTTCGGCTGCCAATTCTGCGCCGCCGGTATGGCAAAACTCGTCGGCGTGGAGGCGCGGGGTGAGCCCCAGCTTCCGCCCGCTTTCCAGGACTTGTCGTCCGTGGTCTGCCGTGAAAACACCTTTTTCCACAAACACATCGCAGAATCTCGCCACGCCTGGAAATCGGCCCACCAGTTCTGGCTGCCATTCGTCGGCCACCACCTGGATGTAGCGATCGGGGTCCCCCGCGAATTCCTGGGGCAGGTCGTGGGCGGGCATAAGGGTCACGTCCAGGCTCCAGCCGCGCCGCTTCAACTCGGCATAGGCTTCCAGCAACCGGGATTCCGTTTCCAGTTCCAGACCGTAGCCCGTCTTGGCCTCGATATGGACCACCCCTTTCCGGGCCAGTTTGGCCAGGCGCGATTCGCCGATGGCCACCAGTTCCGCCACGGTGGCCAACCGGGTGGCGCGCATGGTTTCCCGAATACCACCCCCCGCTGCAGCGAGTTCGGCGTAGGTGACGCCATGCAGGCGGCGGTTGAATTCCTGGCTGCGATCCCCACCAAACAGCAGGTGCGTGTGCGGATCCACAAAACCCGGCGTGGCCCAGCGGCCCTTGCCGTCGATTGGTTCGGCACCTTGCCATGCCCGGGGTACCTCGTTGCGGGGTCCCACCCAGGCAATGCGGTTGTCCTGGATCGCCAGGGCCGCATCCAGCACCGTGTGGGTGCCCCAGGGGGTTTCAGGATCGGGGGTGAAAAGCCCCTTGAGGTTGGTGATCAGCCGTCGTCCGCTCATTTTTTAATTCTGACAGCCATTTGGGAAATTCCGGCGCCTTGGTATGCTTCCAGACGATCTCGGAGGTACCAGTGGCGTGGGATGGAAGCATGGCGCGTACGGTCGCCTTGGGGCTTTGTGCCCTGACGACACAATCTTTTTGGGGACAGGGCGCGCTCGCCACCCCATCCACCAAGAATTGGGCCTGGGATACGGTCAAGACCTGGACCTTCAGCCGCAGGGATGCCCGGGGACAAACACAATACTCGCTGAAATTTTCGGATCTCTCCTACGCCGAACAGACTGAAAACCTCCTCGAGCATATGCGTGGCTCCGAACTGGATCGCCGGGCGGCGCTGGTGGTCATCGGCGACCGGCCTATGGAACAGTGGGCCTCTGCGGCCCTGCGGCGGGCCTCGAACCGCGACGAGGTGGCATTGTTTCTGTACCACCGTGGGTTTAAATATTCGGATCGAGATCCGTTCCTATTCCTGGAACCTTCGACGCGGCTGGATCGCCCCTGGACCCAAGGGCTGGGTCTGCACCTGGACAACACCTCATGGCGATTCCAGTGGATCCCGAGCCCGGCCCTATTACCTAAGCTCGACGCCAATGGGCAGCTTCCCAAGGGGTTGGAGCGGGCCCCCCAACCCTCGGCAATGCTGCGCCTGAAGCAGCTTCAGCCTGGGTTGGCCAAGTTGCAAAGCTTGGCAGGGGGAGAAGCAGGCATCGCGGGAACCCTGGCCCAGGGCACGCGCGCTGGATTCCTGGTTCGCCATATCGCGCCTTGGATCAAGCAGGCTTCGCCGGTGCTGGAACCCCTCGCCACCCGCGAGGCGTGGGTGCTGCACTACGGCACGGCCCGTGGTTCTGGGCCCACAGGTGGGACCTTGGTTTTCATTCCCGGTGATTTGCCCACGCGCACCAAACTAGCGCTGGAACTCTTGAAGCTCAACCCCACCTCGAAGGGCGCCCGGGTTCGCACCGCCAAATGGGGGGATGGCAAGGAAATCACGGAAGTTCGCGGTTCTGGCGGGGTGCTGCACCTGTGGGCTGCGCCGGAAGGCACGTGGCTCTGCGACAAGGAGGCACCCCTTCGCTCTGTGGTGTTCCCGGCGGCGCTGGTTTCCCTGGGAGAGCGCCTGGAATGGTGCAAGGTGGCCCTGGCGGCGGTGAAGCCTGAAACCGAACTTTCCCTCTGGATTGTGCCTCGCTATGGCGCCAACGCAGCCTTCGAGCGCATGGCCATTCGTCGGCGCCTGCAGGGGCTCGCCCAGCAGACCTGGCCCAATCCGTTCATCGCCAAGGCCGCGCCGCGCACCGGAGCGATCTCGGCGGCCCTTGGCGCCGGGCCCACCGAAGCCTTGATGGGTTCGCTGCTTCGCATCGATCGCGAAGAAACGCTGCCGGAACCCGCACTGGCAACCTTTGCCGACGGGGGGAAAAACCTGACGCCCCAGCAACAGCAGCAGTACACGGCAGAACTCAACCAGGTGCGGGCGCGCAACGAGGCGCGCAAAGGACTGCGTGGAGAGGTGGCCAACCTGCAGGGCCTGTTGGATCTGCGCGGCGCCGCGTTCCTCTGGAATGGCTGGACTGTGCCACCGCCGCTCACTCCCGCGCAGCGCGCCGCCCTCACGGAATTCCAGAAACTCAAAAAGGAAGGCCCTTATCAGGCGTCGCGGTTGGAGCGACAAGGCAAGGTACAGGTTTACGGCGGGTTTGGCGAACCGGGCATGAGCCCCAGTCTGGCGCTGGCACTGCCGATTCAGGCGGGCAAGGGCGCCCAGGTGGAGGAACAGACCAAGAAACTCTGGACCAAACTCTTCAAGGGGAAGCCCCAGAACCGGGAGTATGCCAAGGGCATACTGATTCATCGGGTGGTGACAGAGCAGTCCTTCCTGCCCGCCTACGCCGTGGTGAACGATACGCTGGTGCTGGGTAGCGACGATGAGGCTGTTCAGGCCGTGGTGGCGGGTCTTTTAGGGCAGGCGCCCACCCTGGCGGATATGTCTTCCGGTGCTTACGGCCGCATGGCCATCAACGGCGAAAAGGCGGCTAGGGATCTGGAAGGCTTGTTGTTGAGCTACCTGCGCATCCATCATGGCGGCCGCTTCTGGTGGTTTGGTGAACCTGCACCCAGCGAAGACGAGGCTTCCGCGGAAGTTGCCGCCAGTTTTGGCCCCTTCCTCGCCGCCCTTCGCAGCCTGGGACAACAGTCCCTGGACGTGAATCTCACCGCAGCGGGTTTCGAGGTGCGGCCGAAATGAAGGCAGCTCCCCTGTTGATCGCCAGCGCGGCTGGCCTGCTGGTGGCCCTGGCGGCCTTGGTGCCCCTGCGCCATCAGGTTCGGCTCGAACACGTGGCGGGCAATCCCGTTCAGCGAATTGTGCTGGATAGCGCATCTCTGCTGGGTTTAAAGCGCCTTCCCTGGGGTGTTCGCGTTCAGGGTCTGGAAAGCTGGGGCAATGCCCGTGAGGGATTTTTCCTGGCACCGCAGCAGGACGCCACCCTAACTGTGCTGGCCTGGCCGGGCTTTCGGAAGTCGCTCCAGTTGCATTCGTCGGGAGCCAGTGAAATCGTTTCCTTGAGTGAACAAGGTGACCGGGAGGCCTTTCGGAAATGGTTTGTGGCCATTCTCGAAGAGCAGCTGCAGGGGCCCAGCCCTGCCTGGGAACCCGCCCAGCGGGACTGCGCGGGAATACTACGCTTTGCCTTTCGTGAGGCCTGGGGGCCCCATTCGGAAGCGTGGCGAAACCGCGTAGGTTTCACAGCCCCCTCGGTGGCTGGAGAACCCAGCCTTTCCATGGCGGGTCCCTGGCGCCAAGCCTTTCCCACCCCAGAGGGCTGGAAACCCTTTGCCAAAGGCGCGTTGCTGCGCCGGTTGGCCTGTGTTTCCCTGGGCCGCGAGATGCTGGAGGCTCGCCCCGGCGATCTCATTTTCTTCTCCCGGGGAGGCGCCCATGCCCAGCCAGACCATGCCATGGCCTTGGTCCGGCCTGATTCCGATGGTCAGCCCATGCTGCTCTATCACACGGGGCCGGAAGGCAGCGGCACCACCAAGTCTGAAGGCGAAGTGCGTCGTGTGCGCCTTGATGAATTGATGCACCATCCCGACCCCGAATTCCGTCCCCTTCCGGAAAATCCCGCCTTTTTGGGTGTTTTTCGCTGGAAGGTTTTAGAGGGTGTAGCCGAAAAAGCTGTCCCCGCGACGAGTCCAGGCGGGATGCACCGCAAGGAACGGCCCGCAGGGCAACGTGGTGCGTTGTCCAAGGGCCGCGACGCCGCGGGGCGCCCGCCTGGGTTCGTCCCTTCGGGCTGGGGCGGCGGGCGTCGCATGGCGGTGTCAGGTGCCTTGTCCATAGGCACCCCTATGGCCTTCGGCGCCTTCCGTGCCACGCTCGCCCGGCGCTCCCAGCGCGGGCTCAGCTTTTTTGGCTACACCCTCTTAACCGAACCCTCCACCTCTCCAAGGCTCTGATATGCGCTGGCTGCGACCCATCCTCACGCTTTTGCTTCCTGCGGCGCTGTTGCTGCCGATCACGGGCACATCCCAGCCCAAGGGCGCCGAAGCGCCTTGGCGGGAAGGCGGCTGGACCGGCGCCTTCGCGGTGCCCCGGCCCACCTTGCCGGGCCGAACCGCGTATCTGGAGGCCGCAGGCCCCATTCCTACCAATGTGCGCATTCGCATTCATCGTCTGGATGATCCTGCAGCCTTCCTGAAAGATTTGCTGGCCAAAGGGCCGGGCACACCCGCCTTCGAAGGCGGCCGGGCGGGCCGTGATCCGCTGGATACGCTTCGGGAAGCCTTTCTCTGGGGCGGTCGCCGGGCCTTTGTCACGGTTCATCGCACCGCCACCCGGGCCCTCCGGGACGTGGCTCGGCAGACCGATCGTCTCCATCAGGCTGCATCCGGCGCGATTACGCCCCGCGAAGGGGAAGCCTTACCTTTGGCCAATCAGCCCGGGCTGAGTTTCCTTTCGGAAATTGTTCCCAAGGTCACCGAAGAAATCACCAAGAAGAAGGACGGGAGTCAGGAAGGCGACTACAACGAAGACGAATCTGGCAACGGCGGTCACCTGAGTCGGGTGGAATTGCCCTCCCAGCAGGCGGGTGTCTACCTCCTGGAAGTGCTCCGCGGTGAGGACGCGGCCTATGTTCCCTGGCTGGTCACGGACTTGGCCCTGCTGGGTGAACAGGACGGCGGGAAGTTGCGGATACAGGCTGTCAATGCGGTGGATGGCGCCCTGCGCGGAGCCGTGACCGGGCAGTTCTACGAGGGTGCCACCGCCAAGGCCCTCTCCTTCAGTGCCGAGGGCAGGGCGGAAACCCCCGCAAGCCCAGGGCAGCGCCGGGTCGTGGTGGCCCAGTCTGGCAGCAGCCTCGCACTTCTGGCCATCGAAGGGCAGGCCAGTGCCAGCGTGCGCCAACGCCTTTACGCCTTCACCGAACGGCCTCTGTATCGACCGGGTCAGGAGGTTTTCGTCAAAGCCATTCTGCGTGGGGTTGAAGATGGCGAAAACCGAGTGGTGAAGGGCGTCCCAGAGCTTTCTTACACGGTGCTCGACCCTGAGGATACCAAGGTGGGCGAAGGGAAGGCACGGCTCCTGAACGCCGACACCGGCACCTACGGCGCCAGCATTAACCTACCTGGCGCTGGGCGCCTGGGGTTGTACCGCTTTGTGTTCCAGGGGCCTGCTGGCCCCGCCCAGGCGGAATTCAAGGTGGAACATTTCGTGAAGCCCGCCTTCTCGGTAACGGTGAACACACCCAATGCCAAGGTTGGCCTGGGCGATGAGATGGATTTCCATGTGCAGGCCAAGTACTTCTACGGGGCCGCCGTGCGCAGTGCCAAAGCGGATTGGTTCCTCTACAAGGTCGTGCCCAAGCCCAATGCCTATGGTTGGTACTACGGTGACGAAGACGAGGGCCCCGCGCCGGAACTGATGGAGAGCGGCCAGCTGGAATTGGACGAAGATGGCGAAGCCCAGAGCCAGCGTTTCAAGGCCACGGAAGAAGGCATCTGGCGCTTCGTGGTGAAGGTGACGGATGGCAGCGGCCAGCAGAATTCAGGCACCTCCCAGGTGCGTGCGGCGGCCGGGGATCTGGTGCTGCTGGTGGGCACGGATCGCAATGTGGCCGCGCCTGGCAAACCATTCCAGGTCACGGCCCGCGCCCTGGATCTGGAAGGCAAGGAGCTGACGGGCTTGCCCATCACGCTCAAAGCCACGCGCATCATCGCCGACAAACAGGATTCGTACTGGTGGTCCCGGCCCACCGCCCTCAAGCCCGGCGAGGTGATCACCACCGCCAATGGCCCCAAGGCCAACCTGACCATTCCAGAAGGTGGGCTATTCCTGGTGGTGGCAGAAACCCACGATTCCAAGGGTCGTCTGGTCGTAGCGCAACGGCTGCTGACGGTGGCTGCCGAGGGCACGCCGTTGCCATCGGTGCCGGATCTGCGCGCCAATGCCGACAAAGCCGAGTACCGAGTGGGTGATACGGCGCGCATTCTGGTGCGGCTGCCGAAAGCAAGGCTGACCCTGCATTGGGCCCTGGAAAATGAGGCCCTTGGCAAGCGTGAAACCCGCGCGGTGCAAGGCACCACGGCGGTCATTGATATCCCCATCACCGCAGCCATGCAGCCCAACGTTTGGGCGGTGTTCGAGATCGTGGCCGATGGCCGTCGGCAGTTGGCCGAAGTGCCCATTCGCGTGCCCAAGGTGGATCGACGTCTGCAAGTGGATGTGCAGTTGGACAAGGAACGCTACCAGCCCGGCCAACCCATGAAGGTGGCGGTGCAGGTGAAGGATTTCGACGGCAAACCCGTGGCCGCCGATCTGAGCGTGGGCGTGGTGGATGAAGCCATCTATGCGCTTTCGGCCGAACTGCATCCTGATCCGGTGCGCTTTTTCCATCCCACCCGCCGCCATGGCGTGATCCGCACGGGCAGCACGGAGTGGAGTTTCTGGGATATTTTGCGTCGCCAGCGTCCGGTATGGAGTTTGAAACAGACCAAGCGTGGCGAATTCAAAAACGATGACGCCGACAAGGTGCGCCAGAACTTCAAGGACACGGCCCATTGGGTGCCTTTCCTGGCGGCGGGCAGCGATGGCAAGGCCAGCACGGAACTGGTGCTGCCCGATAACCTCACGGCCTGGCGCGCCACGGCCACGGCCGTCACGGGCGATACGAAGATTGGCGTGGGCCGAGCCCAGCGTCCGTCCTCCAAGCCCTTGCAGGTGAGCCTCACCCTGCCGCGCACCCTGTCTGTGGGCGAAGAGGCCCGCGCCATCGCCCAGGTGCGCAATCTCTCCGGCCAGGGCATCACCGGCAAGGTGAAAATCGAAGTGAGCAATGGCCGCCTGGGTGGGGCCACCGAAGCTTCTTTCACGATTCAGGATCAGGGTGAATACCGTCTGGCCCTGCCGCTCTTCGCGGACAAAGTGGGCGCGCTCACGATCACCGCCCGGGTGGAGGGTGGCGGCCTGAAGGATGCCGAACGCCGCACTGTTTCGGTACAAGAGCAGATGATTCCGGCCTCCGTAAGTGGTTACGTGGCATTGAACGGTACCTCTGAATCCATCACCATTCCGGTCCCTGCCGGTGCCAAGGGGGATGCGGCGTTCAGCGTAACGCCTGTGGGTGGTCTGGAGCATTTGGTGGCTCCATCCTTGCGCTACCTCGTGGAATATCCCTATGGCTGTGTGGAGCAAACCCTGTCGAGCTTCGTGCCCAATGTGCTGGTGGCGGATCTGGTGAAGCGCGGCCTCATGCCGCCCCTGGATTGGAAGGATCTGACCAACCTGGATCGCAACATCCGGGATGGCGTGTTCCGCGTCTACGGCTATCAGCAGCCCAATGGCGGCTGGGGCTGGTATGCGCCCAATGATTTCGGGTTGGAGGCCAATCCCCACACCACGGGCTACGCCATCTGGAGCCTCGCCGCCATGAAGCGGCTGGGCTATGACGTGGATGAAAACGTCTACCGGCGTGGCCGCCATCAGGCGCTGAACCTGTTCAGGGAACTGGCGCGGCGTGCGGACCAGGGCAAGCAACAGCCCCGATCGGCCCAGGGCGAAGATTTGGACCCAGCCGCCAGTGCCGCCTTCCTGTTGATGTCGCTGGCGCCCACGGGTGAGCCCATCGCCGGGATGGTGGAGAGCAGTGCAGACAAGGCCCTGAAGGGAGTCTGGCCGGGGTCCCACGTGCTGGCGATGCTGGCTGTGGCGGCCGCTGAAACCAAACACCCGAAAGCCATGGAACTGGCCAATCGCCTGGAACAGGTGACGCTCCAGAAAGGTGGTCTCTCCCATTGGGAAGGCACCAAGGAAAATTGGCACGGGTACGCCAGCGGCGATGTGGTGCCTACCATCAACGCCCTCAAGGCGCTCTGCCTGACGAAACCTCAGTCGCCGGTCATCGTGGCGAGCGAAGCCTTCCTCGCCACCCAGCACCAAGGCTACGGCTGGTATTCCACCTGGAGCACATCCCAGGCGGTATCGCTGCTGCCCTACCTGGCCAGGGTCCGCAAGTTCAACTGGGAAGGTGGTCTGGATCTCAATGCCTCCCTACAAGGCGGGGCAGCCTGGTCCTTCAAGAACGTCGACAAGCCGAGTTTCCGGCGCTGGAGTTCCAAGGAACCGCGTGTGGGTTATCAGGCCCTTGGTGAGGCCAAGCCCGTAACCCTGAGCGCCTCAGGACGCGGCATCCTTGTCTGGACCTACGCCTACCAGGTTCCGGGCAGTGCCAACGCGCCCATGAAGGGCGATGCCTCGACCGCCATGCGCATGGAGGTTGGGCGGAAAATTTGGAAATTGAAGACGCCGCAGCAGACCGGCAATGCCCGCCAGGGTTGGATTCGCGACAAGTGGACCGGCAGTCTTAAGGTGGGAGACGAAGCTTGGATGGAAGTGAGTGTGGCCACCAGCCAGTTGGCCGATTATGCGGTGCTGGAAGTGCCCATTCCCGCGGGCCTCAACCCCACCGTGAAATTGGAGGGCTTTGTCCTTGAGGGCAAACCCTTTGCCGAAGGGGATAGCAGTGATCGCTGGGCCAAGCCTCGCATCGAAGTGCATCCCGACAAGGTGGTGTTCTTCTACCAGAAACTCTATCCCTGGGATCACCAGACCGTGCGGATCCTGCTCCGAGCGGGCATGGCAGGCACCTACCGCATCCGCCCGGCCAAGCTGAGCCTCATGTCCAACGAAACCCAGTGGACCACCTGTGATGGTCTTGAACTTTCGGTGAAGGAAGGGGGTGCCAAGTGAACCGCCCTCTGCTTCTGGTTTGCTCCGCGCTGATGCTCGCCTTGCCGTTGGTGGCTCAGAAAAAGGTGGAAGCCAAGGCCAAACCCAAGGCGCCCCTCTATGTTCCGGATACTACGCAATGGCGCCTGGAGCTGACGCCGGATCTCGGCGGCTGGCTCTCGGAAGGTCGGCAGGAACTGCGGATCAAGATCGTGGACCCCAAGGATCCAGAGCCGCCCAAGGATGAGGTGCGTTCCTACGGTTATGAGGGCGATTACTACGAAGGCGAGGGCGATTACGAGGAGGCCCCGGCGAAAAGCGCCGACCAGCTCAAACGCGAGCGTTTGGAACGGGAAGATCTCGAACGACGCAACGCCTGGCGCCAACGCCGGGTGCTCATCTGGTTCAACGGGGTGCCAAGCACCCAGTCCGCCGAAGTGGGCCACAGCAGCTATTTCAGCGCGGCTTCCCAGAACGGCGAGAATCGCCTGGAAATTCTGGAACCCGATTCAGGCAAGCGCCTGGTGCGGAGCTGGTGGACCTTTGCCACCCGCACCCGCCTGCAGATTTTCCGGGTGCGAGCTTCGGATGATGATTGGGGCAGCGGCAATCTGGAGATTCTGGAACCCAATGGCGATCTGGCATTGAGCGGACGGCGCACCGCGTCGGGCGGCACCATGGACTGGAGCAGCGGCTACTCCCATCCCACCCCACCTGCGGGCACCTTCACCCTGCGTTGGACTGGTGGCTATCGAGGTGGCAAGCCCTTCAAGGTGATCATCGAGGCTGTGCTGGATGGTGGCACCGATCAGGAACGGCACTGGCGCTTCGAGCGTCTGATGCTCCCGGGTGCCGGCCCCGCGACGCTGGGCACGGTGGATGTGGAGAGCTAGGAACTACGGAACTTTCATGCAAATCCAGTTGTTTTGCGGCCTTGTGTTGTGCCTCGCGCTGCCGCTGCAGGGTCAGGCTTCCTCTCCGTTTTTTTGGAAGGCGGATCCTCGCCAGAGTCATCTGGAAATCCTGACGGCCCTGGGAGGCTGGGAAACCAGTGGCCAGGATGAGATTCGCCTAACGCTCGTGGACCAAACCGACCCTCGGCCTTCCGTCGATCGCAGCTTGGAATACTGGGAGCGTTGGGAAGCCCGCCACCGGGAAGAGGCAACTGCCCTGAGGCTGCGCGCCTGGGAATTGTTCGTGGGAGAGCCCGGCATTCTAAAATCTCGGCCCGATGAAATCATCGCCTGGACCCAAGATCGTGATTCGGAAATCGGCCCCACCACGGCCGCTGAGCTTTCTTTCACTGGAAGATGGTTGAAGGCCTATGGGCAGGCCCGCCAGGAACTGGAAGCCGCCGAGCAATCCCGCGAGCGATCCTTTCTGGTCTGGTTCAATGGCGAGCCGCTGGAATGGAACCTGGAAGTGAATCGCGAACGCACGTTTTTACTGAATCTCCTCCAAGGCGAGAATCGACTGGAAATCTTGGACCCTGCCACGGGCCAGCGCACGGTACGAACCTGGTGGTACGGGGGCCGCAGCCCTCGCCTGCGGGTGATTGCCCGGGAATTGGGCGCAGAGTGGAGTTCCTGGAATCTAGACGTCCTCGAACCTGGAGGCAAGCTGGCGTCCCGGGTTTCGGATTATGGAAAATCCCATCCTGCCGCGGGCACCTACACCCTGCGTTGGAATGCCGGCGTGGCCTCCGAGTGGTGGTCCCTGGAAGATGCCCGGCCGCGGCAGGTGGAAGTGGATGTCATCCTGGATGGAGGCACGGACAAGGAGCGTCGCTGGCGCTTCCAAGCCCTGGTCCTGCCCGGCACGGGTTCGGTTTTGATCGGGAGTTTTGATGTGGAAGACTAGCTTCTGGGCACTCCTTTTCACGGGTCTTTCGGTGTTGACCGCCCAGACGCCAAGCGCACCACCCGTGCCGGAAGCCCCCGTGCTGATGCCTGGCGAAGGCCTGGCCGTGGCGGGGCCCGATGGCGTGGTGCAGACCTACGGTGAAGCCACCCGTGAGGTGCCCATGGGCAGCCTGGCCAAGCTGGTGTGGATGCGGCTGGAGGGGGATGAATGGGCGGCGCTGGGCGTGGAGTTCAAGTGCACGGGGGAATGGAACGGCCACCACTGCTGGCTCGCAAAAGGCCATGGCCGGGTGGATCTGGGCAAGGCCTTGCAGGAAAGCTGCAACTTGGCCTTTTTGGCCTGGGTGCAAATGAGTGCGGAGCGATGGAAGCACTATTACGGTGAAGGCGTGGCCAGGGTGCGGCTGGATGAGGTGTTTGGCCCCTTTGTGGGCAACCGCATGAAAGCCGGAGACGGCCTGCCCGCCTTTGGTCCTGAGTGGATCGGCGATGGGGATCTGCTGCGAACGAGCCCCGAAACCATGCTGAAGTGGATGCTGGATCCTCATCAGGAAGAAGCCATGGCCCGTTGCCGCAGGCATCTCCTGGGCTTCGTGGGCAGCATGATCAAAAACCAGTCCTGGTGGGCCAAGACAGGCACCGCGCCAGTGCCAGGCGCACCTGGCGAAACCTGTGCCTGGGTGGCGGGCAGCAATGAATTCGTCACGTGTGTGTTGCGCTTGCCACGTGGCAAGGGTCGATCGGATGGCTTAGCCCGCTTTCGCACGCTGATGAAAATCCCAGACAAAAAATGATCCTACTGATCGCACCAGCCCCGGCGCCGCCTGTGTTTGCAGGCGATCCCGACGCCGCCCTCCGCCTGGAGGAGCCCCTTCGTGCGGCCATGCAGGCCACCCAAGGGTATGGTCCCTGGCCCGAGGGACGCTGGGAGCTGCTTCTACATTTGGATGCGGCGAGTTTCGAACGGGCCACGAAAGCCCCGCCTCAGCGGGGCGCGCAATGGCTGGGGGGCGTGCTGCACTTGCGCCCGTGGGAACACTTGAAACGCCGCGATCTAGGCGCCATTCTGCGCCACGAACTGGTGCATCGCCGCCTGGCCATGGCGAGTCTGCCCCGCTGGGAAGAAGAAGCCCGTTGTCTCCATGCGGAAACCCACGTGCGGCCGCCCAGGCAATGGCCCGCTGAGCCCTCTGTTGCGATCCAGGCTCGGGTGGATCGCGCCCTGAGTGGCGGCACCACCGCCGAACAAGTTTGGGCCTACCGCGCGCTGCGGGCCTGGCTGGCAGGGAATTCGCTGCCGTTGCCGCCAGTACGTCGCACCCACGTTCCTGACCCCTGGCGGAAAGAAGCCTTGAGCCTTGAAGAGCGGGTCGTTGTGCAGTGGCCCCCGGAGCGCCTCCCCAAGGATTTGGAAATCAATGGACAGCCGTTGTCGAGGGCACGGGGAAACACGTTTCGGTTCACGGGCGACGTCCGCTTTGGCGAAAGTTGTTCGCTTCGCGCGCTGCATGGAACGGTGCAGGCGACCCGGGTGGGAAGGGGATGGAATCTGCGCTGGACCGCCACGCCGGATGCCTGGTTGGCGGCTGCCACGGCTGGTGAGTTGGGCAGCGACGCGCCCTTCGAGGCCCGGCGCGCCTTGGCGGCAGTCCTGAAACGCTGGCTGGCTGCGCACCCGCATGGCAACCACCCTGATGGCTCCTTCTGCCCGCTCACCCATTGCACCGTGGTGCGTGGGGAAGCCGACGAGGGCACAACGCGCGCGGTGGTCCTGGCGCCCGCTCCACGGATGCCCGGTGGGTGGCCCGCGAGGAGGGGTTTCCTTGGCCCGCGCGAGGTTGGGGAAGCGGGCCCCTTGATTCCGAAAAGGCTGAAGTCGTTGCTGGTGATCGCTGGCTGAACTGGGATCGGACCTTCACCAGCGCCCAGGTGCGCCTGCTCAAAGGCAGCGTTCGACCCGGCGTGAAGGCGGGCCAAAAAGGCATGATGCTGGGCCGTTCCGGCCCCTATCCAGTGGAAGATCTTCGCCTCGCCGCCGGGCGGGCCTTTGGATGGACCGCGTGGCCCAGCAACGCCTGCGAAGGCGAGGTGGATGCCCAGGGGCGGCTGTTGCTTCGCGGCCATGGCTGGGGTCACAACGTGGGCCTGTGCCTCGCCACAGCCATCTCGAGAGCTCGCCAGGGAGAGAAAGCGGAGGCCATTCTCACCGGGGCCTTCGGCCCCGGGGCCGTCCAATGAGCGGCAAACCTTGGTTTGTCTATCTCCTGCGCTGTGGCGACGGCACGCTGTACTGCGGCATAGCGCTGGATGTGGAAGCCCGGCTGGCAATGCATAGCAGCGGGAAGGGAGCCAAATACACCCGGGGCCGCCTTCCGCTGGAATTGGTTTATTCCGAAAGTTGCGGATCCAAAGGCGAGGCCCTGCGGCGGGAACGGGAAATCAAGGCCATGCCTCGAAGGGCGAAATTGACCTTGGGGTGCAGCACTTGACCAAACTCTAATTTCTTAGAATCAGGCGTTTCGGCCTTGTTGCATTTTAGAGACCAGTTCTCGAATGGCCCCAAGCGGATCGGGCGCTTTGAATACCGCATTGCCCGCCACCAGCACATCAGCCCCTGCTCGCACCAGTTCCTGCGCATTGCTTGCGCTGACGCCGCCATCCACCTGAATGAAAAAGGGTGCCTTCCGTTCGGTGCGTAGGGCATCCAGGCGCTTGAGCTTGTCGAAGACTCGGGGGATGAAGGTCTGGCCGCCGAAGCCAGGGTTCACGCTCATGAGGAGGACGAAATCAAAATCGCCCACCAGATCCACCAGGGTTTCCACGGGGGTGGAGGGATTCAGCACCACGCCTGCCTTGGCGCCGGCAGCCCGGATGGCAGACAGGGTGCGATGGAGGTGGGGATCGGCTTCCTGGTGGACGCTCACCCAATCGGCGCCTGCGGCGACAAATTCCGTGGCGTAGCGCAGGGGCTCTACGATCATCAGGTGGCAATCCAGGGGCAGCTTGGTGGCATTGCGCAGGGAAGCCACCACGGAGGCGGGGGCCCCCGCCCCCGGATGTGGTCAGGCGCCCGTCCCCCCCCCCCCCCGGGGGCCGGGGCCCCCCGCCTCCCCCCGGCGGCCGCAGCCGCGCAAGCCGCGCGAAATCGGCGGAAAGCAGGGAAGGGGCCAGCAGGGGTTGGGCAGGACGAAGCGCGCTCATGGCTCTATTTCAGCATGACTTCTGCCCCGTTCACCCACATCCGGCCCGGCCTGAGTTGGCGGAGGGCTTCCGGTTTCAGGTCCAACACCGGGGCCTGGATCCACAACAGATCTGCCACGGCCCCCACTTTGAGGGTGCCCATGTCGCGGTGGCCAAGCACCTCGGCCGTGGCCTGGGTATAGGCGCGAAGGCCTTCCGCCCGGTTCAGGCGCTGCTCGGGCCGGAAGCCTCCGGGCGGGTCGCCAGCGGCATCCTGTCGGGTTTCGGCGGCGGCCAGGGCCAGGAAGGGATTGGCATCGGCGATGGGCGCATCGCTGCCGAACACCAGCTTCGCGCCGCCCTTCAGGAAGGTGCGCCAGGGGAAGGCCCGTTCCAGTCGATCGGCGCCAAGGCGAGTCGGAGTCCACCCGTGATCGTCCGCCATGTGCATGGGCTGGACCGAGGCCACCAGCCCGGCCTTGCCGAAGGCGGCTGCATCCTCGGGGCTCACGATCTGGGCATGCTCCACCCGGGGGGCGAGGGCATCACCCTTCCGCTGGATTTTGCCAAGCAAGTCCACTGCGGCATGGTTGGCGGCGTCGCCGATGGCGTGGGCGGCGGGTTGGTAGCCCGCGCGCAGCACCAGGCTGGCGTGCAGGGCCAGGGTTTCGGGGTCGGTGACCCAAAGGCCGGAGGTTGCAGGCACGTCGGCGTAGGGCGCGAGCATGCGGGCGCCACGGCTGCCGAGGGCACCATCGAAATAGAACTTCACCCCCTGCACTTGGAAATGGGAAAGCTGGTGGATTCTCGGTTGCCTCAGTTCGGTGAGCACCAGTTTGGCGTCGTAATCGAAATAGCTGAACACGCGGATGGGCAAGGCCTTGGCGGCTGCCAGCTTGCGGTAGATTGCCAGGGTGCTGGCATCGCCGCCCATGTCGCAGGCCGAGGTGAAGCCCAGGCGCTGGAGGGCCAGAAGGCCCTGGCCGACCCAGGCTTCGCGCTGGGCAAGGGTTGGGTGGGGCAGCGCCTTGTCCACCAGATCCATGGCGTTATCCAGCAGGATGCCCGTGGGCGTGCCCTTTCCATCCCGGAGAATCTGGCCACCTTTGGGATCCGTGGTGGTTGATGTGATACCTGCGGCTGCCAGGGCCGCCGAGTTGGCCCACAGGGCGTGGCCATCCACGCGGCGCAGAGCAGCAGGGCGAGTGCCGGTCACCGCGTCGAGATCCTGGGCGGAGGGAAAAGTCTGGCCGGGCCAGAGGTTTTGGTCCCAGCCCCGGCCCTGAATCCAGCCTTCCCGGTTGGATGCACTCCAGGCTTTCACGACTTCCAGAGCCTTGCCGAGAGTGGGTACATTGCCTAGATCCACATAAAAGGCCAGTTTGCCCAGGCTCTCCACGTGGCAGTGGCCTTCGATGAAACCTGGCAACAGGGTGCCGCCTGCCAGGTTCACCACCTGGGCTTTGGGAAAGCGCTGGGCCAAGGCCTTCGCGGAGCCGATGGCAGCGATCTTGGTGCCGCGAATGGCCAGGGCTTGGGCCTTCAGGCCCCCCTCGTTCGGCCAGAGTTCGGCCCCGGCAAGGATGACCACAGAAGGCGGAGGCGGCGGGGTCGCGAGCATGGCATCACCAAGGGGGAGGGTGCTTCAGTCTATCGGCCCCGGCGCTCGTGACAAAGTTGGCCCGCCGGGCCTGATAACCTCTTAAGGATCAATGGGAGGTTTCATGTTCCAGCCCGATTTCCTTAACCAGGTTCGCGAGCAGTTGGCCGTCAAGGAAGACCCCGCGAAATTGCGTTCTCCGAAATTCGAAACCACGTCGGGCATAACCCTGAAGAACAGCTACACCCCCGCAGATGTTGCAGATTTTGATGCCCTGAAAGATCTCGGAAAGCCCGGCAGCTATCCCTTCACCCGCCACGTCCAGCCCACGGGCTACCGGGGTCGGCTGTGGACCATGCGCCAGTACGCAGGGTTTGGCACGGCGGAAGAGTCCAACACCCGCTATCGCTATTTGCTGGACCAGGGCCAGACGGGTCTGTCCGTGGCCTTCGATCTGCCCACGCAGATCGGCATGGATCCCGATCATCCGATGGCCCTGGGCGAAGTGGGCAAGGTGGGCGTGTCCTGCTGCTCCATCCGCGATATGCGCACGCTGTTCAAGGACATTCCCTTGGACAAGGTGTCCACCTCCATGACCATTAATGCCCCGGCCGCCGTGATGTTGAGCCTGTACCTGGCCGTGGCGGAAGAACAGGGCGTGCGCTTCGATCAGGTGAGCGGCACCATCCAGAACGACATCCTGAAGGAATACATGGCCCGCGGCACCTACATCTACCCGCCCCGGCCCTCCATGCGCCTGATCACGGACATCTTCTCCTTCTGCTCCGAGCAGGTGCCCAACTGGAACACCATTTCCATTTCCGGCTATCACATTCGCGAAGCGGGCTGCACGGCGGCCCAGGAAATCGCCTTCACCCTGGCCGATGGCATCGCCTACATCGAAGCGGGCATCAAGGCCGGGCTTAAGATCGAGGCCTTTGCGCCCCGGCTTAGCTTCTTCTTCAACGCCCACAACCAGTTTTTCGAAGAAATCGCCAAGTACCGTGCTGCGCGCCGCATGTGGGCCAAGATCATCAAGGAGCGCTTCGGCTGCAACGACCCCAAGAGCCAGATGCTGCGCTTCCACACTCAGACAGCGGGCAGCACACTCACGGCCCAGCAGCCCGATAACAACATTGTGCGCACCACCGTGCAGGCCATGGCGGCGGTCATCGGCGGCACCCAGTCCCTGCATACCAATAGCCGCGACGAAGCCTTGGCGCTGCCCACAGAGGTTTCGGCCCGCATCGCCCTGCGCACCCAGCAGATCCTGGCCTACGAGCACCGCATCGCCGATGTGGTGGATCCCATGGGCGGCTCCTACTTCATAGAGAACCTCACCGATGAACTCCAGGCCATGGCCGAAGCACTCATCGCCAAGGTGGACGAGGCCGGCGGCATGGTGACGGCCATCGAAAAGGGCATTCCCCAGCGCGAGATCCAGAATGCTGCCTACGCCTACCAGAAGGCCGTGGAACGGGACGAACAGATCGTGGTGGGTGTCAACAAGTTCGCTATCAAGAACGAAGCCAAGCCCGATCTGCTGAGGGTGGACGAAGCCTTGGGCGCCATGCGTCGCACCCAGGTGGCAGGCTACCGGGAGCTGCGCGATAACGATGCGGTGCGCACCAAGCTGGAAACCCTGAAAGCCAAGGCCACCGGCACCGACAACCTGATGCCCTACATCCTGGATGCGGTGAAGGCCGAAGCCACCGTGGGCGAAGTTTCTGGCACTTTGCGAGAAGTTTATGGTGAGTATCAGGAGCGGTTGGTACTCTAAGGGCTCGAACTTTTCAACAAGGCTCGTCCATCCAAGGGTTAGAAATCAATATTCAGGTTCGGGGCAGCTCGGATCGATGAATCCATCAGGTCCAGGTTTGGGCCCCATCCGTAGGAATTCATGAAACGACGCATCCTCTTTGTGGACGATGATGCTCACGCCCTGAGCTCGCTGCGGTGCATGGTCCAGCCCATGGAGCCTGAATGGGATATGACCTTTGCCGAGGGTGGCGAAGCGGCACTGCAGGCCCTGGGTCAAGAGGCCTTCCAGGCGGTGGTCACCGCCATGAGAATGCGGGGAACCCATGGTGGTGAGGTGCTGGCCCACGTGATGACACGGCAGCCAAGCGCCCTGAGGATTGCCCTGTCAGGTCCGGCAGACCGGGAACTGCTGGCTCGAAGCATCGGCTGCGTGCATCAGGCGCTGCCCCGGCCCTGTGATCTGGACCAACTGGTGGCCATGGTGGCAAATGCCGCCCAGCTCGCCAATCAGGGCGTGGATGCAGACCTGCAGGGCATCCTGGGACGGATCGAACACCTTCCTTCGGTGCCTGGCCTCTATCAGGAATTGAGCGCGCTGCTGGAAGGCGAGGATGCCACGGTGCGCAGGGTGGGTGACATCATCCGGCAAGACGTGGGCATGACCGCCAAGATCCTGCAGATGGTCAACAGTGCCTTTTTCGGACTGCGGCGAACGGTGGAGGATATCCAGGATGCGGTAGCTTTTCTGGGTACCGACACCATCAAGGCCCTGGTGCTGGTTCACGGGGTGTTTGATCAGATCGGCGAGCTCGGTACTGAAAAAATTTCCATCGTCGACATCTGGGTGCATAGCTTGAATGTGGCCAAGGGGCCCGTGCCCTGGCCGCCATGGAAGGCCTCACCCGGCCCCAGCGTGCGGAAGCTTTCATGGGTGGCATGCTCCACGATGTGGGAATCCTGGTGCTCGCCAAGCAGTTTCCCCAGCGTTACGACCGGGTGGTGGGGCGCGCCGTGGCCAGCAAACTACCGGTAATTACGGCAGAGAGGGATGAGTTTGGTGTGGCGCACCCCGAAGTGGGCGCTTATCTCCTGGGGTTGTGGGGCATCCAGCCAGGCGTACTCAAGGCCGTGAGCCTTCACCACACGCCCAGCAAAATTCAGGCAACCGCCCTGAACCCTGTGTTGGCCGTCCATGTAGCCGACATCATTTGCGGCACCCCAGGACATCACACCCTTTTCGAGAATTCCAAGCTGGATGATGTGGCTATTAATGGCCTTGGGATGCGGGAGCGGCTCATGGGCTGGCGTCAGGTGCTGGCCCAGTCTGGGTGGTAGTGCCCTTTCAGCCAGACCGATTTCCTCTACAATCGAGGCTACATGGCACCTGATGTCCGAAGGCCTATTGATCGTTGGCTCCTCCTGTTTGCACTGCTGTTGGTGGCGGTGGGAATGGTGTGGGTGTATTCGGCCTCGGGCCTGAAAAGCAGTGTGGCGACCACGTTCCTGGTGCAGCAGATGGTGGCGGGCGCCATTGGCATTGCCATGATGCTGGCGTTGAGTCAGGTGGATTTGAGCGCGCTCCGCGAAAAGCCTCGCCCCCTCCAGATCGCCTATGTGGTTTTCGTGCTCCTCCTGGTGGCGGTTTATTTTTTTCCGGATGTCAAAGGCGCCCATCGCTGGATTCGAATTATGGGTCAGCGTTTCCAGCCATCCGAATTCTTCAAACCCTTGGCGGTATTGATCACGGCGTGGTGGATGGTGCGGCACCAGGAGGTCTGGGCCCGCATCCAGGATTCCCTTTCCAAGCTGGTTCTCCTGATCCTCATCGTGGGACTGCCCTTGGGGCTCATTCTTTTTGAGCCGGATTTCGGCACCACCGCCCTGGTCATTCTGGTGATCTTTGTGCTGGTTCTGCTGGGCGGGTTGCATCGGGTGCTGTTGACCGGTTTTGCCACTGTCATTCTTCTGGGCGTGACTGTGGCTGTCATTGCCAGTCCCTATCGAATGGCCCGCGTGATGAGCTTTACGAACCCTGGGGCGGATCCCCTGGGCAAGGGACATCAGGCCTTGCAAAGCCTTATCGCGGTGGGTAACGGAGGTTTTCTGGGCGTGGGCGTGGGCAACAGCATGCAGAAGCTCTTCTATCTGCCCGAAGCGCACAATGATTTCATTTTTGCGGTGATCGCCGAGGAAGCTGGCCTTGTCGGAACTGTTGCGGTGCTGCTGCTGTTCTCGGCCATCCTGTGGCGGGGCTACCGCATCGCCCGCCGTGTGCGAGATAGCTACCTGCGGCTTTGCGCCATCGGATTCACCCTGCTGATCGTTATGCAGGCCTTCATGAACATGAGCGTGGTGCTGAGCATCGCGCCCAACAAGGGCATTCCATTGCCTTTCATCAGCTACGGCGGCACCAGTCTGATGGCCTCCTTGGCCACCCTGGGCCTGCTCTTGGCGATCAGCAAGGAAGCGAGCGAGTAGATCATGGATAAGCCAGTTGCAACCCATGTGGTCATTGCAGGCGCCACGGGCCTGATTGGTCGGGAGCTGACCCGCCAATTGCATGATCGGCCAGGGGTATCGTTCACAGCCCTTGTGCGCCGCACCGGCATTCTGAGCAATCTCTCGGATCGGGTGCATGAGGTGGTTTTCGACTTTGATGATCCGGCCTCCTACGCCAGATTGGGTGCGGACATTCCCTGCGATGTGCTGCTCTGCGCTCTGGGCACCACGCTACAAAAAGCGGGCAGCCCGGAGGCGTTCCGGAAAGTGGATCTGGACTATCCCCGCGCCTTGATGAACCGTGCCGCGGCTTTGGATCCCAAACCCGTGTTTGGTCTGGTGAGTTCCATCGGCGCGGCCCAGCCCAAGGGGTTCTACCTGCAAACCAAGGCCGAAGTGGAAAAAAGCCTGCTGGATTCGGGCTTGCCCTATGTCATCGTGCGGCCCTCGCTGCTGCTGGGGGATCGCGAGGAATTTCGTCTGGGCGAGCGGTTGTCCACGGTGCTTCTGGCCAAGCCCTATCTGGCCATCGCTCGCACCTTTGCACCTCACTCACCGCGGGTATGGAAGTACGCGCCTATTGATGCCTCGAAGGTTGCCGAAGCTCTCCTCCGGGCCTGTGTGGATGAACCGCCCTATCAGCAAGGCCGCGTGTTGAGCGGCATTGGGCTGCATCACCCGATCCTGGGGGCCTGACTTTAAGCGGACAAGTGTGTTCCGAGTGGTTGCAGCGGGTGGCCGCGCCTTCGCCCATGCATCAGCACTTCGCCCAGCATCACGCGCAGTCCCTCGTCCACCGCGTGGCGAAGCACCTCGTGGCGATCCCAGGGGTGCCCCGGGTCGGCTTCATGGAGCAGCATGACCAGTGCCTCCAGGCGATCCTGAGTGTGCAGATCCATGCATAAATCCATCGTTCCCATGGCGACCCCAATGGCCCCAAGCCGCAAGGAGCTTGCCTGGGATACGTAGGTAATGACCCCTCGTTTAACAAGGTTCCTCGTAATCTAGATTCATGGGACGACCGGCTGCAAAACACTTGGCTTTAGGGGTAACAGCCCTCGCTTTTTTCGTGGATACGCTGCTCTACTGCCTGCTGGTGCCCTTGCTGCCGCGCTATGCCAAGGAACTCGCGCTCAGTCAGTCCCAGGTGGCCGTGTTGTTTTGGAGCTATGCCCTGGCCCTCCTGCTGGCCACGTTTCCCGTGGCTCGGCTCACCGATCGTTTTGGGCGCAAGGCGCCCATGTTGTGGGGGTTGGCGGGCTTGGCCTTTGCTACGTTGGCCTTTGCCTATAGCCGCAGCTACCCGGTGTTGCTGGTGGCGCGGGTGCTCCAGGGCGTGGCCGGGGCGGCCACGTGGCTGCCGGGCATGGCCCTGGTTGCGGATCATTTCCCCCGGGAATCACGGGGCAGCGCCATGGGTACCGTATTTGCCGGGGCTAACCTCGGGCTGCTCATCGGCCCACCCTTGTCAGGTTTTCTGGACCACTACGTGGGTCCCATGGCCCCCTTTCATTTGGGCATTGCCCTGGTGGCGCTGGATGCCCTGGGCCGGGCCTTCCTGCTCAAGGAAACCGAGGCCATCCGGGAACCACCCATCCCCTGGAAGGTGCTGTTGCGAAATCGGGTGGTGTTGGTGTTCGCGGGGGCCCTGGCGCTGGGCTCGGGGTTCTGGACCCTCATGGAATCGGCCCTCCCCCTGGACTGGTCCGTGCGCTTGGGGCTTGGGCCCCGCAGCATCGGCATCCTGTTCGGGGTGGCGGCCCTGGCGCATACCCTCAGCAGCCCCTGGATGGGCGCGTTGTCGGACCGCATGGGCCGAGTGCCCATCCTGCGGGTGGGCTTGGCCGCTTCCCTGATCCTGCTGCCGCTGCCGGTGCTGGTGCCCTCGCCATGGACTGTGGGACTTGCCATGGCCGCGCTGGGGTTGAACCTCAGCTTTCTCGTGAGCCCATGCAGCCCCGCCGTGGCGGATCAGGTGGAGCGCCTGGATAGCCAAAGTTTCGCGTCTGGGTTTTCCATTTTGAATGTGGCCTATTCCATTGGAATGGTGCTGGGGCCGCTGGTGGGCGGCGTACTCATCGATGCGGTGGGTATTCGCTGGGCCTTCGGCATTCTTGGTGCCGGCTTTGCGAGCTATCTGGGTGTGACCCGGGCCCTCAAATCTTGATGGCGCGATAGATCCAGCGCGCTGCATCCGCATGCCAGGGGCAGCCATCCAGGCCTCCGAAGGCTTGGTCAAGGCCGAAGCCTGCGTGCTCCAGAAAGGCGAGTACCTCGTCACCGGTGGGAATCCAGATATCGTGGCGAAAACGCTCGCCCTCCATAATGCGATCCGTCCAGATGCGGCGTTGATCGGGGCTCCAGCGCACCCGCTCCCGGTAGCCGTCCCGGGTGCGGAACCATGTGTTTTCGATGGGCTCGGCGATCTTTCGCAGATGGTTTCTGCCCACAAGATCCAGCAACAGAACGCCGCCAGGTTTCAAGACCCGCGCAAATTCGCCAAGCTGGGCCTGGTTCTCTGCATCGGAAGCAAAATACCCCCAACTGGTGTAGGCGCAGAAAACGCCATCGGCGCACCCATCATGAAAGGGCAGGGCGCGGAGGTCCAGGCGGACCAAAGGCCCCGGAAATTCTTGACGGTGGCGCTGGAGGTTCAAGGCACTTAAATCACCGCCCAGCACGCGCAGGCCCCGCGCTTCCAGGGCGGGCTGCAGACGGCCCCAGCCGCAGGGCAGGTCCAGGACCCGGCTGCCGGGCGAAAGATCGAGGAGGCCCGCGAGGGCAGGCCCTTCCTGAGCGGCCTCGGCCTCCTTTTCGTGGTAAATCCGAAAGTACAGGGGATGATCAAAGTCCCGGGCAAACCAGTCCATGGAAGCAGTGTGGCAGGGCTTAGGTTTCGCAAGCGGCCGCCTCCCCGTGTAATCTGATAGATCAACTCCGGAGTCCTTGGGTGGACTTCCCAGCGCACGAGGGCGCCATGAGCGACGTGACCAAAAAGAAATATTCAGTCTTCCTGCCCCGCACCGAACTGCCCATGAAGGCGGATCTGCCGCAGCGGGAGCCCAAGCGGCTCGAACTCTGGAAGAGTGAAAAGCTCTACGAACGGGTCGAAGCCAAACGCCGCGCTGATAACGCTGCGGGCAAGGGCAAAGGGCGCCGCATCCTCCATGACGGCCCGCCCTACGCCAACGGCGCGATCCACATCGGTCATGCCCTCAACAAAATCCTGAAGGACATGGTGGTGAAATCCCTGTGGCTGGATGGCTACGAGTCACCCTATGTGCCCGGCTGGGATTGCCACGGACTGCCCATTGAACATGCGGTGGAAAAGGATCTTGGCCCCAAGCGCCGCGAAATGCCCCGCTCCGAATTCCTGGCCAAGTGCCGCGCCTACGCGGCGAAGTGGATCGACACCCAGCGCACGGGCTTCCAGCGTTTGGGGGTGCTGGGCGCATGGGATGCGCCCTACGTCACCATGGAACCCAAGTACGAGGCCGCCGTGGTGCGCCTGCTCGGCCAGTTGTTCGAAAGCGGCTCGGTACGGCGCAAGCTGAAGGTCGTTCACTGGAGCTATGGGGCGCGTACGGCCCTGGCCGAAGCGGAAGTGGAATACGCCGACAAGACCAGCCCGGCGGTCACCGTGGCCTTCCCGGTGCCGGATGCGGAAGCTCGGCACCTGGAATTGCCCACGCCTCTTTATCTTCCCATCTGGACCACCACACCCTGGACCCTGCCGAGCAATCTGGCCATCGCCATGCACCCCGATATGGAATATGCGGTGGTGAAAGCGGGCGAGCGCCATTACATCGTGGCTGTGCCCTTGCTGGAGGATTTCCAGAAAAAACTCGGCGTGGAACTGCATATCAAGGGCACCCGAAAAGGCCTGGCCTTCCAGAGCCTCAAGGCACGCCATGCATGGCTGGATCGGGAATCGCCCGTGTTGATGGCCGACTATGTGACAGCGGATACGGGCACGGGCCTGGTGCACACGGCCCCCGATCATGGCGTGGATGATTTCAACCTGGCCCATCATCTTGGCCTACTGCAACTGGTGGGGCCCGATGGGCGCTTCGTGGCGGCGGTCAATGACCCGGATCTTGAAGGCAAAAACATCTTTGATACCAATCCCATCGTGGTGGAAAAGCTCCGCGCCATGGGCGCGCTGCTGCATGAAGAAAAACTCATGCATAGCTATCCCCATTGCTGGCGCACGAAGACGCCTATCTTCTTTCGCGCCACAGAGCAGTGGTTCATCACCATGGATGATGAACTTCATGGCAAGGGCAAGAGCCTGCGGGAACTGGGCCTTGAAGGGGTCGACGCCACGAAATGGGTGCCCGCCCAGGGTCGCAATCGCATTCACGCCATGATCAGTGGCCGCCCTGACTGGTGCATCTCGCGTCAGCGCAGCTGGGGTACGCCCATCACCGTGCTGCGTTGTACGGAATGTGGCGAACCGCTGGTGAACGCGGAAGTCTTCACCAAGGCTGCCGCCGCCATCGAGGCCATCGGCATCGAAGCCTGGCCGGATCTGCCCCTGGAACAGTTGAAACCAGTCGGTGCGGTTTGTTCAGCCTGCGGTTCTACGGCATTCCAGAAGGAAACGGACATCTTGGATGTCTGGATTGATTCCGGTGTGTCCGCCACGGTGGTGTGCCAGACCAGCCCCGAATTGAAGCCCGAAGATTACGGCAACTTCATCTACCTGGAAGGCTCGGATCAGCACCGGGGTTGGTTCCATTCGTCGCTGCTCTTCAACCTGGCTGCCAGTGGCAAGAAACCCTACGACACAGTGGTGACCCACGGCTTTGTGTTGGATGGCAAGGGTCAGAAGATGTCCAAATCCCTGGGCAACGTGATCACGCCCGAGGAAATCATGAAGACCCTGGGCGCCGATATTCTGCGCCTGTGGGTGGCCAGCGTGGACTACAGCGAGGACATCCGCATCTCCAAGGAAATCCTGGAGCGCAACGCCGACGCCTACCGGAAAATGCGCAACACCCTGCGTTTCCTGTTGGGCGCACTGGCGGAGTTCGATCCGGCCCGGGATAACGTGGCCGAAGCGGACTGGACACCCCTGGATCGCTGGATCTGGGGCGCCTTTCAGCGCCTGGGTAAGCAGGTGCGCGAAGCCTATTTGGCCTACGATTTCCTCAACGCCAGCCAGGCGATTCTGTCCTTCTGCCAGCTCGAGCTTTCCGGCCGCTACTTCGAAATCATCAAGGATCGGCTTTACTGCGATGCCACCGATAGCCTGCGGCGCCGCAGTTGCCGCACCGTTAGCAAAAAACTGGCAGAGGGGTTGGCCATCCTGATGGCGCCGGTGATCAGTTTCACCGCCGACGAAGTGTGGGCCAACATTCCTGGCACCGAAGGCAGCGTGTTTGAACAGCGCTTCCCGGAAGTGCCAAGCGTGGAACTTCCCGCCGCCTGGAATCGTTTCTGGGAAATCCGGGAAGCGGTGCAGGCCGCCATGGAGCCCCATCGTGCTGCCAAGGCCATCGGCACCAGCCTTGACGCGAAGGTCATCGTGACACTGAGTCAGGCTGATCAGGCAGTGTTGGAGAGCCTTGGGGAATCTGTCGAGGACCTGCTGGTGGTCTCCAGCCTGCAGATGATCGATGGCGTTGACCTTGATGTGCAGGTGCTGACCCACGAGGGCACCAAATGCCCCCGGTGCTGGAATCACCGCGGTGGCCATGGCCAGGGCGAAGATGCAGATCTGTGCCCCCGCTGCTGGGCTGTGATTGATGCCGAGAGGTCTGAATGAAGCGGCGCCTTTTCTGGCTTATGGTCCCTGCTGTCGCGCTGTTTCTTGATTGGAGCAGTAAACAGTGGATTCTGGCGCACCTCAAACCCGGTGAGCACCTAACGGTGATCCCCGGCTTCTTCAATTTGACCTTGGGCTTCAACTCAGGCGCCATTTTCGGTGTGCTGGCCTCGGCCCCCAGCGGGTTCCGGAACGGTCTGTTCCTGATCGCAGGCCTCGCGGCCCTGGGCTATTTCGGCTACGAATTCCTGAAAGAAGGCACGCCCACCCTGCAACGGGTGGCCCTGGGCTTGATCCTGGGCGGCGCCATGGGCAATGGCCTGGATCGTATTGTCCACGGTGCGGTGGTGGATTTTCTGGATTTCATTTTCTTCGGCTGGAACTACTGGACCTTCAACATCGCCGATAGTTGCATCGTGTGTGGCGCCATCCTGATGGGGCTGTCCCTGATCCTTTCTCGGCCCAATCCGGACAAGGTTTCCGCGCCCAAGGCTTCCTGAAAAGCTGCTTGTGACTGAGGCCTGGGGCCGGGGGATTGAACACCCCTCATCCTCCCCGACGATTGTGCCGAAACTGGAGATGTGGATTCGGGAGGCAACCATGTCCGAAGCGCCCAAGCTTGTGAACCCCAGTTTTGGCGAGGCGCCACCTTTGACTGAGCAAGTGTTGGCGATTTGCTCCCAGGCCTTGAAAGCCTCCGGTGGGTTTCTCGTGGACCACCCGGAAGAACACTCGTTTATCGTGGTTTTCGGTGGTCACCAGGTTGCGGTCACCATCTCCAATTGGGATATCCGGAAGTAAAGCTAGAACAGCAACCGGGCCCGCTTTTCGATATCGCGCACCACCTGGTGAATGCCGCGCACTTGTTCCACCATGCGGATGAAATCCGATGGGAGCAGGGCCTGGGGACCATCGCTGAGGGCGCGATCAGGCTGGCAATGGGTTTCCACCAGCAGGCCATCGGCACCTGCGGCCACAGCGGCGCGGGCACACGGAATCACCAGATCGCGGCGACCGGCGGCATGGCTGGGATCGGCCATGACCGGCAAATGCGTCAGCGCCTTCGCGGCGGGAATGACACTCACATCAAAGGTATTGCGGGCATGGTCGGCCCAGGTGCGGATGCCGCGCTCGCAGAGGATCACGTTCCGGTTTCCCTCGGATAGCACATACTCGGCGGCAAAGAGCCATTCCTCCAAGGTGGCGGCTGGGCCCCGCTTCAGCAGGATGGGCTTTTCGGAGCGACCCGCCCGGCGCAACAGGGCGAAATTTTGCATGTTACGCGCGCCGATCTGAATCAAGTCCGCCACCCGTTCCACGTCGTCAAAGGTCTCCACTTCCGTGGCCTCGGTGACGATGCCCAGGTCAAAGGCCGCACGCACTTCCACCAGCAATTGCAGGGCTTCGGTTCCCAGGCCCTGGAAGGCGTAGGGGCTGGTGCGGGGTTTGAAGGCGCCTGCCCTCAGGAGCTTGACACCCGTTTCCGCCACATAGCGCGCCACGGTAAAGAGCTGTTCGCGACTTTCCACGCCACAGGGGCCCGCCACAAGGGCAAGTTCTTCACCGCCCACGGCCACGCCTCGCACATCCACGATGGTGCGGCCCGCCACCACATCCGTGCCCGCCAGCTTGTAGGGCGACGTGATGGGAACCACCTTGGCCACGCCACCCATGGGTTCCAGGCGGTCGGGCTTCAGCGCCTGGGAGGCGTGGGGCGCCAGGATGCTCAAGGCTTCTGGGCTTTCCTGGGGGTAGGCCCGCACTCCGGCTGCCTCCAGCACTTCCAACACCGCCTGCACCTGCTGCGGCGTGGCGCCGCGTTCCATGAGGATGAGCATCGATTCACTCCCTGCCCATGGTACGGCATGCCTTCCAGAAAGGAATCGCGCCTCTTGCGTTCGCACAGCAGGTTGCGATGTTTTAGGATGAGAAGCATGAGGCCCCCCATGAAGCGATTGCTTGCGGTTTTCCCATTGATCTTTCTGTTGGCCTGCCAGCGGCCCGAGGTTGAGGCCTTCAAACGGAATCCAGCCCCGGTCGCCATTACCTTTGAGGTTCCAGCCACGGTGCCGGCGGGTCCTGAAGTGGCCAAGGAATATGCCGCGGCCCTCCGGGCCCGCATGGCCACCCGCACCATGGTGGTGCCTGAGGGCGTCAAGGCGCCCGAAAACGCAGCCGAACTGCGGGTGAAGATCACTGGCTGGCGGGGCGAGGGGTCGAAACCTTCCCCGGGTGCCGTGGGCGCCATCACCGGCGTGGCGGTGGGGACTCTCAGTGCCCTCGCCGGAAATCGGGATGCGGTGTTCGATGGTTTCTTCTGGGGCATGTGGGCGGGCAGTCAGACCGCGGCCGCCCGGGATCGTGAGGCGCGTTTGGGCTACCAGCCCCAGCGAGTGGACGCCCAGGTGGCGCTCTATCGAGCCGGGGATCCCGAGCCCTTATTGGCCTTTGCGGTGGAGCCCTACGAGGTGATCGATGCCATGGATCCCCTGGGTCGGGCCGACCGTGAGGATGAATTCCGCATTCGGGAAGAAGAAGCCAAGGCCTTTGCCCGGGTGGTGGTGTTCAAGATCCAGGAACGCTTCAACTGGCTGCCCTTGGCCAAGCCCAGTTGGTATGGGGTGAAGGCCGGTGAGGCCAGGGATGAGGATGAATTCCCCGAGCCCGCCAAGGTGCCCGAACCGCCCAAGGCACCCGAGCCGCCTGCACCACCCGAAACCCCTGAAAAGAGCTGAGTGTGGAAGCAGCCACCTTCCGCTGTCCTTCCTGCGGCGCGGCCGTGGGCGAGGATGATATCCAGTGCCCATACTGCCGTTCCCAGCTGGCCACCGTGGCGTGTCCCGGCTGTTTTGGCTTGGTTTCCCTGCGGGCCCAGCATTGTTCCCACTGCGGGGCCGCCATCCAGGTGCAGGCGGAAAGCGCATCCACCCAGGGGTGTCCGGAATGCCGGATCCCCCTCACCACCAGTGCCGTGGGCGGCGCGCAGTTGGAGCAGTGCCATCGCTGCGGCGGTCTTTGGCTTGGGCTTAAGGCCTTCGAACAGATTGCGGCGGATCGGGAAGTTCGGGGCGAAATACTGGGTGCCCTGCCGGGTGAGGCAGGCAAGGGACCGGTTTTTGAAACCACCGTGCGGTATCGCCCTTGTCCCACCTGCGGGAAATTCATGAATCGCATCAACTACGCGCGGATCTCCGGCGTGGTGCTCGATACCTGCAAGGAGCATGGCCTCTGGTTCGACCGTGATGAGCTGCGCCGAGTGTTGGCGTTCATCGAGAAAGGCGGCTTGGATAAAGCCCGGGTCAAACAGATCCAGGACTTGGAAGACCGCAAACGCTTGGCCACCATCGCCCCACCCGCGCCCGCAGACTGGTCCGAACCAGAGACTCCTTCCGGGCCAGGACTGGTGGACCTCCTGTGGGCCGTGGAAGGCCTCATTGAACGGATCCGCCGCTGATGCCCATTCTCATTGTCGAAGACGAATCTCGCACCGCCCAGGAACTGCGCTCTGGCTTGGAGCGCAGTGGTTTCGAGGCGGTGGTCACCGAGAGCGGTGAAGCGGCTTTGGGCATGCCCCAGCTCACTGCCTTCGAGGCCATGGTGGTGGATGTCATGCTGCCAGGCATCTCGGGGCTCGAATTGGTGAAACGTTTGCGGGAAACAGGTTCTCGGGTGCCTGTGCTGTTTCTTTCCGCCCGGGGTGGACTGGAGGATCGCCTGCTGGGGCTGGAAATGGGCGGGGATGACTACCTGGCCAAGCCCTACAGCATTCTCGAAGTGGTTGCTCGGCTGCATGTGCTGACCCGACGGGCGGGTCGGGACCATTCCGAGCGCGTGGAAGTGGCGGATCTCCTCTGGGAGCCCGAAGCTCGGCGCATCACCCGCTCAGGCCACCGCATCGACCTGGGCCCCAAGGAATACGCCATCATGAGCCTGCTGCTGCAGAACCGGGGCAAGGTGGTGCCCCGTCGGCAATTGATTCAAGCGGCCTGGGGGCTGGAGGGCACCGTGGATACCAATGCGGTGGATGCGCAAATCCTCCGATTGCGGCGGAAGGTGGACGATCCCTTTCCCGTGAAGCTGCTCCGCACCCTGCGTGGGGTGGGTTTGATGCTGGATCTCGATGCCAGCCGATAGCGGCAGCATTCTGAGGAAGCTCCAGGGGGGCTTTGCCATGGCGGCGACCATTCTGGCCATGGGGATGTCCTTGTTCATGGATCACAGCCTGCGCCAGTCCCTGGAGACCGAAGATGCCCAGGTCATGGCCAGCCAGGCCAAGGCATTGATGGAACAACTGCCGCAACCTGGCTTGGCGGAGGTGCGCGGCGAGGCTCCCCTGGAAAAGGCGGAATGGCGCCTGGTGGATGGGGCAGGGAATACGGTACGCGAGAGTCCTGGCATGGGGCGGTTGCCGCATTTTGATTGGCCTTCGCCTGGAGCGACGCGAGAACTGGAAAGCCCCCGGGGCACCTTTTCGCTCAGGTCTCAGGCCATCCAACTCCCAGGTGGTGCCGACGGTCGTTTGCTAATGGCCATGGATCGCACCCATGAGGAGGCATTGATCGCAGGCTTTCGGCGCACCCTGGCCCTGGGAGTGGCCGTATCGGCGGTGTTCGCGGCGCTCCTGGGCCGGTGGATTGCGGCTTGGGGGTTGGCGCCCCTGCGCCAGATTGCGCGACAGGCCGCCGACATCAACGATAAGAATCTAGGCCAGCGTCTGAATTCAGCCCACTTTCCCCTGGAGTTGCAGGAGTTGGTCAGCACTCTGAATGCCGCCCTGGCAAGGTTGGAAGACTCTTTCCAACGGTTGGAGCATTTGGGGGCCGAGCTCGCGCACGAATTGCGAACGCCCCTTCAAAACCTGCGCAGCACCGTCGAGAACGCGCTGCTTTCCTCTGATCCAGCCCCCGTGACACCCGCCTTCCTCGGTGGTCTGCTGGAGGATTGTGATCAGCTGGGCGCGCTCATCGAGCAGATTCTATTCCTGGCCAAGAGTGGAGATGGGCAGAACAACGTGGCTATGGAGCCTCTTTCGGCCCTGGAGCTGCTGGAAGAAACGCGAGCCTTTTTCGAGGCCGCCGCCGAGGAGCGGAACGTCACCCTCCAGGTGGTTTCAGAGATAGAGGTTTCCTTCCAGGGCAACCGCCTGTTGCTGCTGCGCGCGTTCCATAACCTGGTCTCCAATGCCCTCAAACACACCCGCGAAACTGGATGCGTTCAGCTTGGTGCCCGGGCTGAACTCGAACGGGTCTGCCTTTGGGTGCAGGACGACGGCAACGGCATCCCCTCGAATTGGATTGCCCGTCTGGGAACGCCTTTCCTGAAGGGGCCAAGCCCAGCCTCCCGGGATGGCCTGGGCTTGGGATTGGCCATTGTGCGTCGGGTGGCCCATCTCCACGGTGGCGAAATGCAGATCCAGAGCGCGGTTGGGCAAGGCACCCGCGTCGAGTTGCACCTGCCTCGCCTGTGCAGACTGTAGGCCTAACACCAAATAGGGCGGATCCACGGCAGGATTCACCACCTTCCTGGTCCATTTTGGTTGGTGGGAAGCCAAGTGGGAGATGCCCCTCCTGGGGCAGAACCTGTCCGATCGCCGCAATCCCGTGGCCGAGAGCGAACTGGCCGATGCCCAGTATTACCGTTTGCCGGGCCGTCGGGTGAGTGCCAGCGTTCGGCTCCAATTCTGATATCTTCCTCATGTAACCGGAGGAATCACCATGACCGACGAAGCCAAGACTCTTGCGAACTGGGCCAAGGAGCTGAACCTCAACGAAAAGAAATTGAAGGAAGCGGTGAAGCTGCTGGCCCTGGAACCCGATAGCAAGAAGGGCGTGTGCTGCTACTACAGCAAAGCCTCCGTGGCCAAGGCCCAGAAGGCGATCAAGTAGGTCGATTTACGGTACAAAAAAGCCCCCCGCACATGCATGCGAGGGGCTTTTGGTTATTTACAGGCCATCCCAGGCGGTCACGCCGTATTCGGCCTTCTTCCCGTAGTCGGTTTCGATTTGGGCCAATTGCAGCTTGCCGCTGGCGTCATCGTTGACGGCGTGCCAGCGCGTGTACCAGTCCAGCACCCACACGCCACTTTCGCGGGTGCCGTTGCCGCTCCAGCCGTTGCCGCCGAAGGGCGCATGGGCTTCGGCGCCTACGGTGGAGTTGTTGATGGAGGACATGCCCGCCTTGATCTGCCGCTTGAAACGATCCACATAGGAACGGTTCTCGGTGTAGATGGCGCTGGAAAGGCCGTAGGGCGTGCCATTGGCGTATTCCATGGCCTCCTCGAAACTTTCCACCGTGCTGATGTTCACCGTGGGGCCAAAGACTTCGTTCTGGAACAGCCACATGTCCTTGGTGACGTTATCCCACACACAGGGCTGCATGTATTGGCCGCGGCCGATTTCGCCGTGGACCCGGGCATCCCGGTTGGCATCGGTCCAGCGCTCACCGCCCGAAAGCAGCGTGGCGCCATCCTGCTTGCCCATGGCCCAGTGTTCCTCGAAGGCTGCGGCAAAACGCGCGTTGATCATGGGCCCGTAGAGCACCTCGGGATGGGTGACGGGGTTGCCGATGGGAATGTTGTGGACCGCCTGGAGGAAGCGCTCCTTGAACGCAGCGGCAATGTCTTTGTGCAAGATGATGTTGGCGGTCGAGGTGCAGCGCTGGCCTGCCGTGGCAAAACCGCCAAAGAGCGCACCGTGCACGGCGTTTTCCAGGTTCGCGTCGGGCATCACGATCATGGGGTTCTTCCCGCCCAATTCCAGGCTCGGAATGATCAGATTGCGCCCGCACATTTCGCCAATCATGCGGCCCACGGTGGTGGAGCCCGTGAAGCTGAACTTGTCGTAGTAGCCCTTGTCGATGCCTGCCAGGAAATGCTTGCCACAGCCTGATCGGCCTTTACCGTTCACCACGTTCACCACACCCGGAGGGAGGCCCGCGTCCATCATGCAGCGGGCAAACAGGTAGGCGATGGTGGGCGCATCGTCGCTGGGCTTCCACACCACCGTATTGCCGCAGAGGATGGCGGGAATGATCTTCCAACTGGGTACGGCCAGGGGGAAATTGTTGGCGGCCAGGATGCCGCAAACACCCACGGGGCGCCGATAGGTGGTGATTTCCTTGTTGGGCAGTTCGGAAGGCACCGTTTGGCCATAGAGCCTGCGCCCTTCACTTTGGAAAAAATGGCAGGTGTCGATGGCTTCCTGCACCTCGCCCCGGGCTTCGCGCAGGGTCTTGCCGATTTCCCGGGTGATGACCTTGGCCAGTTTTTCTTTGTTGGCAGTGAGGGCCGAGCCAATGCGGCCGACGATCTCGCCACGCACCGGGGCGGGCACCTCTTTCCAGGTCTGGAAGGCGTCGCGCGCGGCCTTGGCGGCCTTTTCGATATCCCGTTCGCCGCATTCGGGAAAAATACCCACGGTGTCGCGGCTATCCACCGGGGATTTGGAATCAAACGAGGGCAGATCGCCTTCAAGCTCTTTTCCACCGATCCAGTTGAAACCGATGATGGTTTTCCCGGTGGATGCCACTTGGGGGTGATTGAGTTTCAAGTACATGGAACCTCCAAGGGGTTGGATGCCCCAAGGGTAGCCTATGAACCTTGGAATTTCATCGGATGCCTCTTTGGGGCAGACTGGAGGTTCTGGCCGTTCCGGAGGTTGTTGTGCGAAAGTTCGATCTGGTAGTCGTGGGTGCTGGGATTTCGGGCGGTTCCCTGGTGTTCAATCTGCTGAAGCAAGGTTTCCAGGGCTCCATCCTGGTGGTGGATCGTGGGGACGCCGTGGCCACGGGCCCCACGGCCTTCAGCGCGGGTGGGTTTCGCAATCTCTGGACCACCACCATCAATCAGCAGCTCTGCACCAAGGGCATCGAAGTCCTCAAGGCCTTCCAGGCGGAAATGGGCGTGGGCTGCGGCTTCCATCAGAGCGGCTACCTGTTCACCTACTACGCCAAGAGCTGGGCAAAGATCCCTGAGGCCGCTGAGATCTGGCGGGAGAACGGCGTCAACTTTGAGCTTTGGACCCCTGAGCAGATCGAGGCCAAGATTCCCGGAATGCTCTGTGGGGTGGAGCACATGGACCCGGAGGTGGTTGAATTCCTGGGCTTTGAGCCCATCGTGGGCGGTGTGTTTGGCCGTGATTGCGGTGCCTTTGATCCCAGCCAAGCCGCCGTGGGCTACTTCGAGCGGGCGGCGGATTTCAATTCAAAGCCCCAGGTGCAGCTCAACACGGAAGTGCTTTCGGTGGCCTTTGATGCCACCGGCCGCGCCACTGGCGTGACGTTGCGTGATGCCAACGGTGCCGAAGAATCGGTGGAAGCGGGCATCGTGGCGCTTTGCTCGGGCCCTTGGACCAACGAACTGCTGCGCCGCTCCGGCTGCCCGGAATCGGACCTCATGCCCATCACCAACCAGAAACGCATGATGTTCATTACGGATTTCCCAGATACGGATCCGCGCTGGCAGGACATTCCGCTCACCATCATCGACCAGGGCATCTACTTCAAGAACGAAGCGGGCAACCTGATGATCGGCAAGGCCAAGCATGATGCTCCCGATAGCCTGGACACCACCTTCGAGCCCGAATACTACGTGGAAGAAGTGAACCTGCCCATGCAGGAACGCATGCCCAACGTGGCCACCTGCAAGCTCAAGAGCGGCTGGGCCAGCCTCTACGACACCTGCTCCGCCGACCACAATGCCATCGTGGGCTGGCACGACGAACACCCCGGCCTCTTGCTGCAGGTGGGCTACAGCGGCCATGGCGCCATGGAAAGCCCCGCCGTGGGCATCTGTCTGGCCGAACTGATCCTCACCGGGAAATATCAGACCATCGACTGCACGCCTCTCCGTTGGAGCCGGTTCCGGGAAGGGGATCTGGTGCACGAGAAGATCGTGATCTGAACGGGACCTGTTCCTACAGCTGGAGCGACGCAGCCGAAAAGCAGCGTCCCTGGGTTATTCTGGAACATTCGAGGAGCATGGCTTGTTTCGCAATTTCGATCTTACGTCGGTCCTCATCAGCTACGTAGTGCTGCTCTTTTCCCTGTGCGTGCATGAAGCGAGCCATGCGGCTTCCGCTTATTGGTTAGGCGATGACACGGCGAAGCGGATGGGCCGACTTACCCTTAACCCCATCGCGCACATCGATCCCATCGGCACGGTGTTGTTCCCCCTGCTGGGAATGAGCACGGGCATTCCCTTGATCGGATGGGCCAAGCCGGTGCCCTTCAATCCGGTGAACTTCACCCGAAAAATCCGGATGCGCACGGGGGACATGATTGTTTCGGCCGCGGGTCCAGCGTCCAATCTGTTGCTTGCCATTCTCGCCATGCCCACCGTTGCCGTCCTGGTGCGGTTTCTGGTTTCGATGCCGGATCAGCGCGTGATGGTGTTCCGGGACGCCTTGATGGGGGGCTATCACAACCTGATCACCGCAGGGTTTGGCCCTGGGCTGGCGCTGGTGCTGGTGCTTGTCGGGAAACTCGTCTGGCTTAACTTGGCATTGGCCCTATTCAACCTGCTGCCCATGGGACCCCTGGATGGAGCCTGGATTCTGCGCGGGTTTCTGCCGGATCGATGGGTACCCACCTTTGATCACTACCGACCGGCCATGGGGATTCTGCTCCTGATCCTCGTGATGCTTACGGATGTTCTTGGGTATTTGCTGGGTCCCGTCTTGGATTTCCTCTTCCGTCTGCTACTTCCTGTGGCTCGTCTCATTCTTGGCTTCTAGGTGATCCCATGCAGCGTGTCCTTTCGGGCGTTCAGCCCAGCGGTTCTCTTCACCTAGGCAATCTGGTGGGGGCCATCGAAAATTTCGTCAAGCTGCAGGAGCAGTACCAGGCCTATTACATGATCGTGGACTGGCATGCGCTTACTTCGAAATTCGATAAATCCGAGGAGATCCAGCCTGCCATTCACGAGGTGGCAGCGACCTTCCTGGCGGCGGGGCTCGACCCAGAGCGCGCCACGCTGTTCATCCAGAGCCAGGTGAAGGAGCACGCAGAGCTGCATCTGCTCTTCAGCATGATCACGCCGCTGAGTTGGGTGGAGCGCGTACCCACCTACAAGGAAAAATTGCAAAACAGCGAAGCGGATCTGGGTTCGTACGGTTTCCTTGGCTACCCCATCCTGCAGGCCGCCGACATCCTCATCTACCAGGCTCACAAGGTGCCCGTGGGCGAGGACCAGCTCTTCCATCTGGAACTCACCCGGGAAATCGGACGGCGCTTCCATTTCCTCTACAACACTGAGATTTTCCCTGAGCCCCAGGCCGTGTTGACCCAGGTTCCCAAGGTGCCTGGCCTGGATGGTCGCAAGATGTCCAAGACCTACGACAACGGCATCTACCTGCGCGATACGCCCGATCAGATCCTGCACAAATGCACGCGCCAAATGCTGTCGGACACGGCCAGGGTGCGGAAAACCGATCCAGGCAATCCCGAAGTCTGCAATGTGTTCACCTTCCACAAGCTGTTTTCAGACAGTGAAACGGTGAACCTAGTGGCGCAGGAATGCCCCCGCGCGGGCATTGGCTGCTTCGACTGCAAGAAGAAGCTGGCCGAAGCCATCACCGCGCGCGTGGAACCCCTGCGCCAGAAAATCGAGGATAACCTCGCCCAACCGGCTCGCCTGGACGCCATTCTGCGGGATGGCAGCGATCGTGCGCGGGCCACGGCCCAGGCCACCATGGCGCGGGTGCGCGAGGCCATGCACCTGCCGACACTTTAATGTTCCCCCGACCTGATGCCTGACCGTGACGAGGTCCTGGATTGGCTGAAGGCACATGCTTTGCTGCTGGGGGTGGGTTTACTTCTCGGTGCCTGGGGCTGCTCGGTATGGCTGGATCGGCCCCTGCACCCGCCCCCTGGCAGGGTGGCCGCTGAAGAACCCACACAAGGCCCGCCTGCCGAGGTGGCCACCTGGCGGTATCTCGATTATCGCTTCACCTCGCTGGCTACCTTTGAATTGCGTGCGCGCGTCCTGTCCAAGGAGCGCTACCGCTGGGATCACGGTGCTGCGCTGAGTCCCATCGATTTCGCCCTGGGGTGGGGCCCCATGTCCGATTCCGCGGTGCTGGATCAGATCCGCATTTCGCAAAGTGATCGCTGGTACCACTGGCGGGTGTCCACGCCCCCCATTCCCCTGGATCAGATCAGCGCCCATAGCGCCAACATGCACCTGATTCCTGCCAATGCCCATGTGAAGCGGATCCTGCTGGAATTCCGGGAAGGGCAGGTGGTGCACCTTCGCGGACAACTGGTCAGTGTGGAAGGTCCGGGTGGGTTCCATTGGACCAGTTCCCTTTCCCGATTGGACACAGGCGATGGCTCCTGCGAGCTGATCTGGGTGGAGCAGGCGGGCCCCTGAGGGGATTTTTGACTTGCGCAATCCGCCCACGCCGATAGACTTAGTGTTCCGGGTTTTACACCCACGGTCCCTTAGCTCAGCCGGTTAGAGCATCTGACTCTTAATCAGAGGGTCCTCGGTTCGAGTCCGAGAGGGACCACCAAGCAACGAGCCCTGAGCCCTTACGGTCTCAGGGCTTTTTGTTAGGCGTTCAGGTCTACATTTACCCCCAACGAGCCAGAGGATGCCTTTGGGCGCTCATCCCTTGTGTTGCGGTTAGCGTTGGGGTCATCCATTCCCGGCATAGGCGCGCGGGGTGGCGATTGGGCTGGATTGGAATTTCTTACTGCTTCCAAGCGGGCGCGGAGGGCCTGGCGGGTGGTGAGGGCCTGGATTTTCGCCTTCCCGGCGGCAGTGTTGGCCGTTGCGCAATGGAGACACTCGGCAAGTTGACCTTCGAGGGTGGCCAGTTGGGCTGTCAACGCTCCGGTAGAGGCCGTCGGAGTCGGCGGATATCCCTGGGTGGAGCCAATGGGCTGAATCATGCATTCCATCCACCAGGCGTTCAAACCTGGATCAGGCCTATTGGGGCGTTCTGGGTTTGTCTTTTGTGACGGAATGAATTGGATCGCACAGAATGGAAATTAGAAATCATTCAACGTTTGCGTCCTGGCCTTCGCAACGCAGGAAGCACGTCCAGAGTTGCCGTGCCTTGGGGTCCATTGCCTTCCCGGGAGGTTTTCAAGGTGCGGGTTCCAGGTTTGGCACTGGGGCCGATGAAGACGCGGATGCGGGCGGATTCGGCGCTTTCCACTTGCAGGGGCGTCACCAAGGCGATGTCGCGCCCCGCGTGAAGCTGCATATCCTGGGTGAAGTTCTGGCCGGAAAGGCGCAGTTCCACTTCCTCGCCAACGCGCAGGCGCGAGGGCTTCACGCTCAGGAGGCGAGGGCTTTTCTGGCCATCAGAAAGCTGCACGAAAAAGCGGATTTCAGGGCTCTCGAACAGCAAGCGTGGCTGGAGTACCCGAAAGCTGAGGCGGTGCTCACCGGGAATCAAGGTGGGCAGGGGCGGAGATACCAGGGTCACTTGACCGGCAAAGGTGATGGGCTGGGAGAGGCTCTGGAGCGGCTGGTCATCCACCACCCACTGGGCTTGGAGGATGCCGGTGCCTTCGGCCTTGAGATCGGCATAGGCCACTAGCGAATCGCCTTGGCGGGCGCTGTGCTGGAAGGTGCCATCCTCCCAGCGCAGTCGGAGGAAGGACAAACTGAAGGCCGCATTGGGCCCCTGGCCTCCCACGATGACCCGTTGCCGAAACTCTCGTGGCGCACCGCCCACCAGATCGGTGGCCCTCACATCGAAAACACCTGGCCGGTCAAAGGTGTGGCCTTGGATTTCGCTGCCCAGGATTGGCGCCGTGCCATCCCCAAAAAACCATTGCACCTGCTGACCCAGGAAAGCCCTGCCTTGAAACGTGGTGGGCTGGCCGGGTTCCGGGGCGGCGGGTTGAACGAGAATGACGCGGGGTTCCACCACGCTCACGGCGCGCTGGGCAGACCCGCTGCCCCCATTGGCATCGTAGGTGGCTCGGGCCAGGAACGCGCCAGGTTTCCGGTAGGTATAGACCGCGACCACGCCACCAGCGAAGGGCGCGGAGCCGTCCCCGGGATCCCAGGTGACGGAAATGGGAACCACGCCACCCAAGGTAAACGTGACAGCCACATCCACCCGCAGGCTTGCCGGATTGATATCCAGGGTGCTCTGGGCGGGGAGCAGCAGGCAGAAACAAAAACAGAGCAGCAGGCGCATGGCGGGGTCTCAGTACGAGATGTTGAAGGTGAGGGTGGCCCGACGATCAGATTCGGGCGCACCGGGTGTTCGGGTCACCCGGTACCTCAAGGCCAGCACCGCCTGCCCCCTCTGGAATTGTTGCTCCAGCCAAGGGGTCAGGAAATATTGAAGGGCAAAATCCCCATTGGTGTTGGAAAAGGCGGGCTGCAGGGGCAATTCCGTGCGGCTGTACCCGCCGTTTACCACCAGCACCAGTAGGCGGGGGACCAGGGTCACATCCCCACTCAAAAAGCCGGTGGTCATGCGGGTTTCCATGCCGGTCAAATCGTCGGTGCTGCGCACCAAACTGAGGCTCGGCGACAGCCGAAGGCGATTGGGCTCGGTGAAGGATCCGCCCATGGTCAGGGTCAAGCCGTGGGCCTGGGAGGGCAGGGCACCTGTGCCCTGGATGCGGTCGGCCTGGGCCTGGAACATCACCGCTCCCTTAAGCCCCAAAGCCCAATCAAAGCCAGTAAACACGCCTTCCCGGCGGCTGTTGGAATAGGGCGCATAGAGGTTCAGGGGATTCTCGGCCCATTGCTCCCCTTGGCTCAGTCCCGCCTTGAGGGTGAAACCTTCCGCCACGGTCCAGCGGGCATCCAGGCTCCGCTGATCATTGCGGGCCTTGGATTCGTAGGGTTGGGGATCGGGATTGGAACGTTCAGACATCAGGTTGGCATTGAGAGACCAGGCGGGGTCCAGGGCCAAACTGAAGCCACCGCTGGCGCCCCGGCGATTGGCCGCCATCATTGGCAGCCCGATGCTGCCGAAATCGCGCCCGATTTCCCAGGCCGAGGTCCGGGCGCTGAAGCCCCCGTCCATCCAGGCTCCGTTCACTCGCCAGGCTTGGTCTACTGTTTTGCCAATTCCATCGCTGAGGTCCGGATCCAGGCGGGTGCGGGCATATTCGCCCGAAAGCAGCAGGCGGTTTTCCTGAAAGGCCCCGCTCACCGTGAAAGCGGCGGTGCTGCCTTCGCGGGCATGAAAGAAGCTGGCGTACACGGGGTTCATGGCGGTGGTGGGATCGTCCTTGCCCCCCAAGAGCACGAGCTTGGATTTCACCCGCCCTTCCAGCCAGGAATACCCCAAGGCGCCCCCGTAGAGCTCGGTGTCTTTCTCAGGCCAGACGAGTCCAGTCATGCCTTGGTGGGGCTGGGTGTTCAGGGCGAAAAGGTGGGAGTAGAAGCGGCCATCGGAATAGACGTAATCCGTGCCCCGGCGAGAGGCGCCACCCAAGCTGAATTCCGATTCCTGGGCCACGATATCGCCCATCTGCAAGTGGTGTTCCTTATAGGCATAGCGCCCCTGAAGCTCAGCCACGGACACCCGTGATTGACCCGGGGCCGGCGTGTCCTGGTACACAAGGCGTGTGGACAAACTCAGGAGATGCTCCCCCGATTGCATCTCGTAACCCAGCGCCAATTGGCCATTGGCGCGGAAGGCTTTATCGCCAGGATGTTCCTGACTGCGATAGAGCAGTTGTTCAAGGCTGGCATCAAACCGGAAGGGAAAACGGTGCTGGGTGGGATTGGGTGGTGGTACCACGGTCTCGCCCAGGGTGATGGATTCCAGGGCGGCGGGAGCTGCCTCAGGCAGGAAATTGAGGGCTTCACCCTCGCGATAGGCCGCATAGAACTGGATTACCCGGCCACCCAACTGCTTAGATGCCAGGGCCCCACCGTAGCCGCCTTCCTCGGGCTGCAAGGCCAGAGTCTGAAAGGACTCCTCGCCCTGGGCTCGGTAGAAAATCGTGGCCCAGGTATATCCAGAGGGAGCGGTTAGATGAAAGGTGAGCGGTTCACCCACCTGAGTGGGCGCAGTGACTTTCAATTCCGGGGAGGCGGCGCCCCCCGCTGGGCTGACCATGGCCAGCATTGACAGGACGCTTAGAGATCGGAAGGTGGGGAGCAGGGTGAGTCCGATGGCGGGAAGACTGCGTTAACGCGCAGAGCCGGTTTGGGACAGGCCCCAGGAATAGCTTTGAATTTCGATGCTGCCTGGCTGAGGCTCCAGCACCACCTTCACGACACAGCGCCCGGCCGGGGATGCTGCCAGACGCTGACCGGCGGCTTGGGCATCCAATTCCGAGTGGAAGCCGCCCTGAACCTGACCGCTCCAGTCCACAAGGCAGGCCAGGGGTTTGTGCATGCGCTTGCCAGTGGGCAGCCCACTGGCGGCATCCCGGGGTGAACTGATGCCACCCATCGGGACAAGGCCCCCTGTGTTTTTTTCACCAACTGTGGCGCCCTGGGTCTTCTTGGTAACGCTCAAATCCTGGACGGAAACCTTGCCGAGGGGCTGCGTGGGGTTGCCCGGGGCGTTGGGCCCCCCTCCATGGGCAGTGGTAGTACCTCGCGTCATGCTGAGATCCTGCACGGAAACTTTGCCGGAGCCCCCACCCACCACCAAATCTGGCGAGCCATCCCCATCAAGGTCACCAATGGTCACGGTGCGGCCCTCCCCATTGGTGAGCTGCACCCGGTATTCGCCCGCAGGCACATTGGTGAACTTCACCTTGCCCGAGGCGTCCGCATCGGCCACAGCCACCGTTGCGCCCGTTCGAGACTGCAGGGTGGCACGGGCAATGTGCTGGCCTTGAGCTGCCTGCATCAAAGTGCCAGCCGCCATGGCTGCAACAACAACGGCATACCTATTCATGGTTGGCTCCATACGTGGGAAGGGCTGCAAATTCCTGGGATAAATCAGCGGTTGGATGCCCCATCCAGACCCCGGGTTACACACCCATCGGAGCGACCGCCGGCCACGCTCGAATGTGGTATCTGTTCAGCCGGGTCAGTGGTCCTTGCGGCGCGCGAAGGCTTCAAAGGCCTGCTTGGCCTGGGTAGGATCGGGACACTTGGTGCGCACCAGGTTCTGAAGCTGCTCAGTGCCATGTTCTCCAAGGATTCGGGAGAACCGGATGGCCATGCCCTCCGGCGCATCCCGCACCACCACACCCCAGGCCAGGATCTTGTTCTCCTCGCCATTTTCGAGCACAAAAATGATCACGTAGCAGCCAGTGCCAGCAGGCAGGCGCTCTGCCGTGCGCACCAGGATGCCATTCATGCTGATGTTGATGGCGGATGGGCAAACGATATCTTTTTCGTCGGCCATGATTTTGACCCGGTAGCCGATGGGCACCCGAGCGGAAATTCGCTGATCCAAAGGTTTGTTCATTGCAGGAGTCCGGAGCCAAGCGGCGGTGTCGGAAGGATAACCGACCCATTCCCAGAGGGTGACTTGGCCTTTGAGGCCGGGGTGTTAACACTAACCCTTGTAAAAACTCCGGATATGCAAAATTTGCCGTTTTTTTTTGGATATTTTCCTAGGCCCTTCTGGCAGGATTAGCGTGTCAACCCATTCGCGATGTCCGTATCGCATTTGCATCAAGCGCTAATTTTTGGAGGACCGCATGACCATGGGGCTTCTCTTCGACGCCACCCGCTGCATCGGCTGCGGGTCCTGTGCGTCTGCCTGCAAGGAGCAGAACAAACTTCCGGGTGAGGTGGAGGAACGCACTACCGCCTACACCTGGACCACGGTGAAGCCTGTGGAAGGCACATACATGCGCAAACTTTGCATGCATTGCCAAGTGCCCACCTGTGCCTCGGTCTGCCCGGTGGGTGCACTCACTAAGTCAGCGGAAGGGCCGGTAGTCTACGACGCCAAGAAGTGCATGGGATGCCGGTACTGCATGATGGCCTGTCCCTTCGATGTCCCCAAATACCAGTGGGATCGCCCCGTGCCCATTATCGGTAAGTGCATCCTATGCGCAGGCCGGATCACCAAAGGCGAATCCACAGCCTGCGCCACGGCATGCCCGGTAGGCGCCACCATTTTTGGAAAACGCGACGACTTGATTCGCGATGCCCAAGATCGAATCAAGCAGAACCCCATTGGTTATGTGGATCATGTCTATGGCCTCACGGAGGCGGGCGGCACTTCGGTCCTGATGATCTCCAGCGTTCCCTTCGAAAAACTGGGGCTGAAAAATGATCTGCCCAGTGAGCCTCCCGCGTTGCGGACATGGCAAGTGCTTTCCAATATTCCGAGCTTTGTGGCGGTGTGGGGCGTGTTTCTCTACGGCATCCATTGGATTACCGCCCGTCGGGACGAAGTGGCAAAGGCAGAAGCACATACGCAGTCGGAGGATCGGCGATGACCACTACCACCCTTTCCGCGCGGCGCCCCCGCTTCGGTTTCTGGACCACCGTGGTGGGCCTGCTGCTCGTACCCTTCCTGATCATCACGTTTTTGCGGTTCACCAAAGGGCTTGGTGCCGTGACCAACCTGAACGATTCGTTCCCATGGGGCCTTTGGATCGGGTTTGATCTGCTCTGCGGCGTAGGTTTGGCGGCGGGTGCCTTTACGCTCACCGCGGTGGTGCATCTCTTCAACCTCAAGCGGTTCGAACCTATCGTGCGGCCGACGGTGCTCACCGGATTCCTGGGCTATGGTTTCGTGATCGTGGCCCTGATGTTTGACCTGGGCCAGCCCTGGCGCATCTGGCACACGATCATCTACTGGAACACCCACTCCGTGATGTTCGAGGTGGGCTGGTGCGTGATGCTCTACACCACCGTATTGGCCCTTGAATTTGCGCCCGTGGTCCTGGAGCGCTTCGGTTTCCACGCTCCGGTGCGGCTCATCCATAAGTTCATCACACCCTTGGTGATTGCGGGCGTGCTGCTCTCGACCTTGCACCAATCATCGCTGGGCTCCCTGTACTTGATCGTGCCTTCCAAGCTGCACCCATTGTGGTATTCCCAATTGTTGCCGTTGTTGTTTTACATTTCGGCCATCGGTGCGGGTATCGGGATGGTGATCCTGGAGTCCTACCTGAGTCAGCGGGCCTTCGGGCGTCATCTGGAAATGGATTTGTTGGAGCCGTTGGCGCGGGGCATGGTGGTGGCCCTGGGGATCTATGGGTTGATGCGATTGCAGATCATTTCCCGCAATGGTTCCTTCAGTGCCATTACGAGTTTTTCGTACGAAGGCAAAATGTTCCTGGTGGAGTTCGTGTTGGGTGTGCTGCTGCCAGTGGGCCTCCTGGCGTTCCGGAAGTTGCGCACCAACCCCACCTGGCTGGTGACGGGCGCCTTCCTGGCTGTCCTTGGCTTTGTGGTCAATCGTCTCAACGTGAGCGTAACGGGCATGGAACGGGCCGCAGGGGCGCGGTATCTGCCCTCCCTCATGGAAATCATCGTTTCGGTGACCTTGGTGGGGGTTGGGATGGCGGTGTTTGCCTTGGCCGTGCGGTATTTCTCCATTTTCCCTGAACCTAAACCGGCCGAATCAGATCACTAGGAGTTTGCGGCATGCGGATTCGGATTGGTACGCGCTTGATCCTGGGGGCGGGGTTGGTAACGGCCCTGGTCATCGGTGTCATGACCATTCTGATCATGAAATCCCATGCCAACCAGTTGGTGTTTGAGAAAACCCGCAGCGCCAACCAACTTAGTGAAACGATCAAGCGCAGCACGCATTTCGACATGTTGGAAAACCGCCGGGAAAACCTGCATCGCCAGATTCAGGCCATCGGGGACATGCAGCAGGAAGGTATTCGCAAGGTTCGCCTCTTCAACAAAGAGGGGCGGATCATGTTTTCCTCTGCCCGGGGGGAAATGGGCACCACCCTGGATAAGCGTACCGAGGCCTGCTATGCGTGCCATGCCGAAGGGCGGCCCCTGGAAAAGCTCGATATCCATGCGCGGGCTCGGCTCTTCAAGGCTCCTGACGGCAGTCGAATGCTGGGCATCATCAATCCCATTCCCAATGAACCTTCCTGTTCCACCGCCGCGTGCCACGCCCACAGTCCCCAGCAATCCGTACTAGGCGTGTTGGATGTGAATGTCTCCATGGCGGAAGCCGATCTGGAAATCGCCCAGAGCCGTCGCGTCATGGTGGGGTTGGCCATGTTGGCCATCGTCGCCAGCAGTCTCATGCTCTGGTGGCTCAATCGGCGCATGGTCGTGCGTCCGGTGGCCGCACTGCTGGCAGGCACGCAGCGCGTGGCGAAAGGGGACCTCACGACCACCATTCCCGTGACCTCCCGCCATGAACTGGGTGAATTGGCGCAGGCTTTCAATGCCATGACCCAGCGGATTTCGGAAACGCAGCGACAACTCACCCAGGCGGACAAACTGGCCTCTGTGGGTCGCCTGGCGGCCGGGGTTGCCCACGAAATAAACAACCCCCTTACTGGTGTGCTGACCTATGCCTCTCTGCTGGCAAAGCGCTTCGAGGCAGACCCTTCAGCCAAGGATGACCTCGATGTGATCGTGCGGGAAACCAAGCGGTGTCGGGGCATCGTTCGAGAACTGTTGGATTTCGCACGGCCCATGCCACCGGCACGAAAGGCCACGGATCTGAACGAAATCGTTCGCCATTCCATCGCCGTGGTGGTCAACCAGCTCAGCCTGAATTCCGTGAACCTGGATCTCGATCTGGGCCTGGATCTTCCCGCTGCCTATGCTGATGGCAACCAGATGCAGCAGGTGATCGTGAATCTCTTGCTGAACGCAGCGGATGCCATTGGCACCGACGGGGGCGTGATTCGCATCGGAACGCGGACGCTATCGCTGCCCGCCCGGGGACATGTGCCCCTTCGGCGTGCCACCTGCCCCAAGGGCCACGACCTGCTGGATCGCAGTGTCCGCATTGATGGCCTGCCCTCGGTGCGGCTCCTGGGCATGGCCAAAGGGCGGGAATTCATCACGCATTTCGACGCGGTTTTTGGGCACTTCAACCATCGGTTCCCCCAACCTCAGGAAGAGGGGGCCATTGCTGACTATCTTTGCCCGGAGTGCCGGAAATCCCTGGAGGCTCCGGGTCGGGTCTGTGAGGTTTGCGGCTCGCCCACCATCGAAATTCTGGCAGGCCCCGACGATCCCTTCACGTGGTGCAGTCGCAAGGGGTGCCATGCCTCCCACTGGCCCTCCCAGGAAAAGGCCGGGGATCGCTGCCTGATTGAACTGCAAGTGCAGGACAACGGCCATGGCATCCAGCCCGAGGACCTACCCCGACTCTTTGAACCCTTCTTCAGCACCAAGGGCACCCGTGGCACGGGCCTGGGCCTGGCGGTTACCTGGAGTATTGTCGAAGGGCATAACGGGACCATTGACGTGCAAAGCAAGCCTGGAGAAGGCACGCTCTTCCGGGTACGCCTTCCCCTTGCCTATGCCCAGGATGAAACCACCCTTTCTTGAACATTTTCTTATAGGAGCCCCACCATGACCGCCCTGCTTGTTGTCCTCATGTTCGTGGCCTTCGTCGCCATTGATTTCCTAGTTCGCGAAGCGGCCCGGCGCCTGAAGGAAAAAAACGAAAGGCGCCAGCGGGAAGAAGTCCTGAACGTGGCCATCAGGCTCGACTTCACCGCCGAAGCCAAGAGCCTGAAGCGGGTCGAAGTCGCCAATCCCAAGGCGCGCATCCTGGCCGTGGACGACGAACCGGTGGTGCTGGATTCCTTCCGTCGGATTTTGGTGCTGGAAGGTTTCAACGTGGACACTGTGGAGTCCGGGCCTGAGGCGCTTGGCTTGGTGCAACGCCATGATTACGATTTCGTGTTCACCGATCTCAAGATGCCCGGCATGGATGGCGTGGAAGTGGTCAAGGCCGTCAAGCATCTCCGCCCGGATCTCGATGTGGTTGTGGTGACGGGCTACGGCACCATCGAAACCGCTGTGGAAACCATGCAGCACGGCGCCTGCGAATTCGTACAGAAGCCCTTCACGGCCGAAGAGCTGGCTGAATTTGTGCGCAAGCTCCTGATCAAGCGACAGGCTCGGGTTCAGGCCCAGCAGCAGCCCACCGTGCGCATCGTGACCCCCATTGCCGCTGAATCTGCCCCCAGCCATGAGTACTGCGTTCCAGGTGGTGCCTTTGTGGCCAAGGGCCATGCCTGGGCCCGCATTGAACCCGGTGGCCAGGTTCGGGTGGGCCTCGATGACTTTGCCCGTAAGGCACTTGGTTCCGTATCGGGGATCAAGGCCGCAGAGCACGGCCGGGAAATCAAGCAGGGCGAACCGTTGTTCACGGTGACCCGTGGCGTGGACACCTTCACCTTTGCGGCTCCCCTCAGTGGCAAGGTGGTGATCAACAATGAAAACCTGGTTGGGGATCCCGCCATTGCCATTCAGAGTCCCTATGACCGAGGTTGGGTGCTTAAACTTCAGCCCATGGACTTGGCTGCGGAGCTGCCTGCGCTTCGCATCGGCAAGCCCGTCGTCGAATGGTACCAGGAGGAGATTGCAAAGCTCCGCAAGGCCCTCAGCGAAACGTCCCCCAAAGCGGATCGGTTGGAAGCCAGCGAACTGCAAAAACTCTTTTTCTAAGGTGTCCTATCAAAAAAGCGCGGCTTGGCCGCGCTTTTTTGTGTACCCAATCTAGAACCCTTAATCCATTCGGTAGTTGGGTGATTCCTTGGTGATCATCACGTCGTGGGCATGGCTCTCCCGGAGCCCGGCGCCGGTGATCTGAACAAAGGTCGCCTTGGCCTGGAAATCCGGAATATCACGGCCGCCCACCAGGCCCATGCCCGCCCGAAGGCCGCCCAACAACTGGGTGACAAGGTCCGCCACGCGGCCCTTGTAGGGCACCTGGCCTTCGATGCCCTCGGGCACCAGCTTGGTGTCGTCCTTGCCTTCCTGGAAATAACGATCCTTGGAACCCTGCTTCATGGCGCCAATGGAGCCCATGCCGCGGTAGGACTTGAAGGTGCGGCCCTGGTAGAAGATGGTTTCGCCCGGCGCTTCCTCGGTGCCCGCGAACAGACTGCCGATCATGATGCAATCGGCACCCGCGGCGATGGCCTTGGCGATATCACCGGAGAACTTGATGCCGCCATCCGCGATGCAGGGCACACCCATTTCCCGGCAGGCGCGGCTGGCTTCGGAGATGGCCGTGACCTGGGGCATGCCTGCCCCGGTGACGATGCGGGTGGTGCAAATGGAACCGGGCCCAATGCCGACCTTGATGGCATCGGCGCCGGCCTGGATCAGGTCCTTGGCGCCTTGATAGGTGGCCACATTCCCGGCGATCACCTGGGTTGCAGGGAAGTTGGTTTTAAGCTGCCGCACGGCGTCGATCACGCCCTTGGCGTGGCCATGGCTGGAATCCAGGCACAGCACATCAACCTGGGCGTTTACCAGGGCTCGGGCGCGGTCGAGCAGATCCTTGCCCACCCCCACCGCAGCGCCAACCCTTAGGCGGCCCTGGCCGTCCTTGCAGGCATTGGGATAGTTGATGGACTTCTCGATGTCCTTGACGGTAATGAGGCCCTTCAAGGCGCCTTCGTCATCCACCACCAGCAATTTTTCGATACGGTGCTGCTGGAGCTTGACCTTGGCCTGTTCCAGGGTGGTGCCCACGGGCACCGTAACCAGCGGCTGCTTGGTCATGCGGTCCTGAACCAGCAGATCCAGGTTGGTTTCAAAGCGCAGATCGCGGTTGGTGAGAATGCCCACCAGCTTCCCCTTTTCCACCACGGGCACGCCGGAGATCTTGAACTTGGCCATCATGGCCTCGGCTTCGCGGATGGGAGCAGAGGGGCCGATGGTGATGGGATCGGTGATCATGCCCGATTCGGACCGTTTCACCTTGTCCACCTCTTCGGCCTGGGCGGTGATGGACAGATTCTTGTGCACAATGCCAATGCCGCCCTGTTGGGCCAAGGCAATGGCAAGACGCCCTTCGGTCACGGTGTCCATGGCGGAGGAGAGCAGGGGAATCCGTAACTGAATTTCCCGGGTCAAATTCGCCACCAGGCTTACCTGGTTGGGATGCACTTCCGACGGGCCCGGAACGAGGAGGACATCATCAAAGGTCAGGGCCTGGGTGAGGGGCAAGGTCAGCATTGGAGCCTCGAATCTGGGCCCGCCATGCGCGGAGCCTTGCAAGCCATGGTCGCACGGGGCGGCCTTTCAGGAAAGATGGGGCGGCTCGCGCCGCCCCATCTTTCAAGGATCTGGTGCAACTCAGAAATTTTCGGCGACCGGCTCAAACCAAGCCTGGGGCTTCTTGCAGACAGGGCAGGCGCCGGGAGCATTGGCACCTTCGTGGATATGGCCGCATTCCATGCAGCGCCATTGGATTTTTTCATCCCGGCGGTAGACATTGCCGTTCTCAACCCGGGTGAGAAGTCGGGCAAAGCGCGCCTCGTGCTCCTTTTCCACTTTGGCGATCCATTCGAAGGTGCGACCCACCTCGGGAAAGCCTTCCTCCTTGGCCAAGGCGGCGAAGGCAGGATAGAGGGCTGTCCATTCTTCGTTTTCGCCAGAGACGGCAGCCTGCAGTTGAGCTTTGGTATCTCCCGCCACGGCCGGGTAGGAAGCCGTGATCTGGATCACCTGCGGTGCCAGCGGCGCAAGGTGGGCATAAAAGAGCCGAGCGTGTTCCTGCTCGTTGCGGGCAGTTTCCTCGAAAACGGCCGCCACGTGCTCCAAGCCTTCCTGGCGGGCGATGCCGGCGGCAAAGGTGTAGCGATTGCGGGCCTGGCTCTCGCCCGCAAAGGCCTTGAGAAGATTCTGTGCGGTTTGGCTATCGGTGAAGTTCATCGGGGCTCCTTTGTTGCGATTAATTCGCAATACAAAATCGAAGGATTTGGTGTGCGAAGCCTAGAGAATACTCCGTTTGCATAATCATGGAGGGGGTTTGCTTTGGAAAAACCCGATTGGCTGGAACCTGTAGCAATTGGCACACCTTGCCCGGATTGGCCCCGTGGCTCTTGCCAAGATTCCGCGCCAATCCTAGACTCGCGCTTGTGAGACGGCTCCAGTCAAGGCCCTTGTCCGCCTCCCAAGCCCCAACGCAACTCCCACCGGAATGTAACCGAGTAGGCAAACGAAGGAGGAATTTCATGGCTGAACGACGCATGGTCACGCTCGACGGAAACGAGGCAACAGCTTCCGTCGCCCATCGCACCAACGAAGTCATCGCGATCTATCCGATCACGCCCTCGTCCAACATGGGCGAGTTCTCCGATGAATGGAGCGCCCAGGGTAAGAAAAACATCTGGAACACCATTCCCTCTGTGGTCGAAATGCAGTCCGAAGCTGGTGCCGCCGGTGCCGTCCACGGCGCCCTGCAGGCGGGTTCACTGACGACCTCCTTCACGGCTTCCCAGGGCTTGCTGCTTTTCATCCCGATCATGTACAAGATCGCCGGTGAACTGACGCCCTTTGTGCTGCACGTGACGGCCCGCACCATCGCCACCCACGCCTTGTCCATCTTTGGCGATCACAGCGATGTGATGGGCTGCCGCCAGACAGGTTTCGCCATGCTGAGCTCCGACAGCGTGCAGCAGGCCCACGATTTCGCCCTGATTTCCCAGGCCGCTACCCTGCGCAGCCGCATTCCCTTCATGCACTACTTCGACGGCTTCCGCACCTCCCACGAAGTCAGCAAGATCGAACTGCTGAACGACGAAGATCTCAAGTCCATGGTCACGGATGAGTTGGTTGCCACGCACCGCAAGCGGGCCCTCACGCCCGACAGCCCCCAGATTCGTGGCACCGCCCAGAATCCTGATGTGTTCTTCCAGGCCCGCGAGGCTTGCAACAGCTACTACGCTGCCACGCCTAGTATCGTCCAGGAAGAGATGGACAAGTTCGCCAAGATGACCGGCCGTCAGTATCAGTTGTTCGAATACTTCGGCGCCGCTGATGCCGAACGCGTCATCATCGTCATGGGTTCGGGCGCGGATGTGGCCCACGAATACGTGGAATGGGCCCTGGCCAAGGGCGAGAAGATCGGCCTCCTCAAGGTCCGCTTGTTCCGTCCCTTCTCCATCGAGCACTTCATGAACGCCCTGCCCAAGAGCGTCAAGAAGATCGCTGTCCTGGATCGTTGCAAGGAGCCCGGTGCTCTGGGCGATCCCCTTTACATGGATATCGTCACGGCCCTGCGCCAGGCCCAGGACAAGGGCACCACGACCCTGAATCCGATGGTGGTGGCCGGTCGTTATGGCCTTTCGAGCAAGGAATTCACACCCGCCATGGTCAAGGCCGTCTTCGACGAGCTCGCCAAGGATGCGCCGAAGAAACAATTCACGGTAGGCATCGTGGATGACGTCACCCATACCAGCATCACGGTGGATGATGAATTCGACATCGAAGCCGATGACGTCAAGCGGGCCATGTTCTTTGGTCTGGGTTCCGATGGCACCGTGGGCGCCAACAAGAACTCCATCAAGATCATCGCCGAGGAAACGCCCAATTTCGGCCAGGGCTACTTCGTGTATGACTCCAAGAAGGCCGGTGCAGTCACCATTTCCCACCTGCGCTTCGGGCCTCGCCGCATTCGCTCGGCCTATCTCATCAAGAAGGCCAACTTCATCGCCTGCCACCAGACCAGCTTCCTCGAGAAGTACGACATGCTCTGCAATGCCGGTGTGGGCGCGACGTTCCTGTTGAATACGCCTTACAGCAAGGATGAAGTCTGGAACACCCTGCCCAAGGAAGTGCAGGAATCCATCATCAGCAAGAAGATGAAGTTCTACGTCATCGATGCCTACGAAGTGGCCAAGGCCACGGGCATGGGTGTGCGCATCAACACCATCATGCAGACCTGTTTCTTCGCCATCTCCGGTGTGCTGCCCCGCGAGGAGGCTATCGAACAGATCAAGAAGGCCATCAAGAAGACCTACGGCAAGAAGGGTGATGCGGTCGTTCAGAAGAACTTCCAGGCCGTGGATACAACCCTGGCTCACCTGCATGAAGTTGCGCTGGGGAGCTCTGTCACCTCCACCCGCTGCATGCCGCCCTTCGTGTCCGACACCGCTCCCGAATTCACGCTGAAGGTCCAGGCCGTGATGATGGCAGGGAAGGGTGATCTGCTTCCCGTCAGCGCCTTCCCCGTGGACGGCACCTGGCCCATGGGCACCACCAAGTGGGAAAAGCGCAACATCGCGCTTGAGATTCCCGTGTGGGATAACTCGATCTGCATCCAGTGCAACAAGTGCGCGATGATCTGCCCCCACGCCGCCATCCGGCCCAAGGTCTACGATCCCGCGGCCCTGGCCAATGCTCCCGAGACTTACAAGTCGGTGGATTACAAGGGCGCCGAATACAAGGGCATGAAGTACACCATCCAGGTGGCGCCCGAGGATTGCACCGGCTGCGGCATCTGCGTCAGCATCTGCCCCGCCAAGGACAAGAGCAATCCCAAGCACAAGGCCATCGACATGGCGCCCCAGGCACCCCTGCGCGAGGCCGAAGCCAAGAACTACGACTTCTTCCTGAACCTACCCGAAGCCGATCGCACCACCATCAAGCTCGACGTCAAGGGCACCCAGTTCATGGAGCCCCTCTTCGAGTACAGCGGCGCCTGCGCCGGGTGCGGTGAAACACCCTACATCAAGCTGCTCACCCAGCTCTTTGGTGATCGCGCCATGATCGCCAATGCCACGGGTTGCTCCTCCATTTACGGCGGCAACCTGCCCACGACGCCCTACACCACCAACAAGGATGGTCGCGGCCCCGCGTGGTGCAACAGCCTCTTCGAGGACAACGCCGAGTTTGGGTTCGGCATGCGGCTCTCCCTGGACAAGAACCAGGAACAGGCGCTCGAAATCCTCACCCGTTTGACCTCAAGCCTCGGCGATGAACTGGTCGCTGGCATCGTCAGCGCCGATCAGTCCACCGAAGCGGGTATTCGCGCCCAGCGCGAACGCGTGGTCGCCCTCAAACAGAAATTGGCTGTTATCGGCACGCCTGAAGCCAAGTGGCTCGAACTCATCGCCGATTACCTGGTGAAGAAGAGTGTCTGGATCGTGGGTGGTGACGGTTGGGCCTATGACATCGGCTACGGCGGTCTCGATCACGTCATCGCCCAGGGGCGCAACGTCAACATCCTGATCCTGGATACCGAGGTCTACTCCAACACCGGCGGTCAGGCTTCCAAGTCCACGCCCATTGGCGCCTCCGCGAAGTTCGCCATGGCTGGCAAGAGCCTGCCCAAGAAGGATATGGCGATGATCGCCATGGCCTACGGCAACGTCTACGTGGCCAAGGTCGCCATGGGCTCCAAGGATGCCCAGACAATCAAGGCCTTCCAGGAAGCCGAAGCCTTTGATGGTCCGTCGATCATCCTGGCCTACAGCCACTGCATCGCCCACGGCTATGATCTCGTTCAGGGCTGTGAGCAGCAGAAGCTGGCCGTGGACTCCGGTCACTGGCCGCTGTTCCGCTTCGATCCGCGCCGCATCGAACAAGGCGAAGCCCCGCTGCAGTTGGATTCCCCCGCTCCCAAGATCGAGTTGGGCACCTACGTGCGCAACGAGACCCGCTACCGCATGGTCGAGCAGATGAATCCCGAACACTTCCGCGAACTGTTGGCCATGGCCCAGCGCGAAGTGACCAACCGCTACGCCACTTACGAGAACATGGCCAAACTGACCATGCCCGTTAAGTCGGTTGACGGAAAGTAGGCGGAGGCGCGCATGGATCTCACTACGAAATACCTCGGACTCAACCTTTCCAGCCCCCTGATGGTCGGTGCTTCACCCCTGGTTTGGGATATGAGCATGGTCCGTCGCCTGGAGGATGCGGGCAGCTCAGCCATCGTGATGCAGTCGCTCTTTGAAGAGCAGATCACGCGTGAGCAGTTCGGCACCATCATGGACATGGAACTCCACGCGGAATCCTTTGCGGAGGCCATTTCCTACTTCCCCACGGCCGATGAATTCAAGATGGGCCCCGATAACTATCTGGAGTCCATTCGAAAGATCAAAGCCGCGGTCAAGGTGCCGGTCATTGCCAGCCTCAATGGCACCACTGCCAAGGGCTGGCTGGATTACGCCAAGCAAATCCAGGAAGCTGGTGCTGACGCACTGGAACTGAACGTCTATTACTTGCCCACCAATCCGCTGGAAACCAGCGAGGCCGTGGAGCGCCGGACGCTTGATATCATCCGCATGGTGAAGTCCTACATCACCATCCCTGTGGCTGTGAAGCTCTCGCCCTACTTCTCGTCCATGGCTCATTTCGCCAAGGTCGTCGAAGGTGCAGGCGCCGATGCCCTGGTGTTGTTCAACCGCTTCTACCAGCCCGATATCGATATCGAGGAACTGGAAGTGGTTTCCAACCTGGAACTCAGTGGCCCCAGCACCCTGCGCTTGCGGATGCGCTGGCTGGCCATCCTCTACAGCCACATCAAGGTGCCCATGGCGGTCAGCGGCGGCGTTCACAGTGCCCAGGATGCCATCAAGGCCACCATGACCGGCGCCACCGCCATCCAAATGACCTCCGCACTACTCAAGCACGGCCCCGAGCATCTCAAGACTGTGCGCGAGGGTATGGCCCAGTGGATGGAGGAACACGAATACGAATCCCTGGAACAGATGCGCGGTTCCATGAGCCTCATGAAGTCCCCCAATCCCGCAGCCTTCGAGCGCGCCAACTACATGCGTGTTCTGTCGGGCTGGAAGGCCTAAATTTATAGGGCTTTATTGAACAAGGCGGACCTTTTGGGTCCGCCTTGTTCGTTTGGTGCTCGCAGCTGGCGAAGCCGATGTGGGTGGCGCCGCACGGCTGAGCATCGCAGTTGATGCGTCGTGAATGGTACCGCTAAGTTTCAGTTGAAGGTTTGAATTACGAATTTGGTGCTCGCAGCCGGACTCGAACCGGCACGCCCTTTCGGACAATGGATTTTAAGTCCATGGCGTCTGCCATTCCGCCATGCGAGCCGCCCTTTTAGCCTACCTTGCATGTGCTCCCTTTGGAGGGATGAAACTTCAGAGCGAACCCTGTCGGACGCCGCATCTTCTTGGTTCGGTTGCGACCGTGGCGGCCTGGATTGGTGTTGATATATCAAAGGCGTAAAAAAAGTGAATAATATCTTGGGGTGCTACCCTGCACCACCTACCAGCGCTACCGCCGGGAGGAAGCCTTACTGTCCCCCTTCATCACCCGCCATTGGTCCGTGGTGGGCGATCGCTTCGAGGCCATGGATCATCCCCTGCCACCCTTTGTGGAGCGGGAATTTGACGAATATCTTCGCTGTGGAGTCCTCGAACATGATTTTGCCCGCATCCACTGTCCCGGCTTTGGGCACGAGTGGTGCAAACATACCAATGCCAGATCATGTCTCCATCCGGCAAGTGATTCTCCGGAAGGGTCGAGGCCTGGTATCTGGCAACTTGGTCAACGGATGGAATCTAAAGGACTTGGCCCATTTCGAAACGCGGGTTGACCTTCCCACTAGATAGCGAGCCTATTCTCCACTTGAGGTTTTGATTAGCGCCCTGCGTGCCTTCGGAAAGCGGGCAGGTGGCGCTCCTGGCTTGCCCAACGCAAGCGCTCGAAGACCTCCAGGAGATCGGGTTCCTTCACGGTCTTCATCAGGCGGTCGTAGAGAGCCACATTCTTGATTTCGGCCTGGACGCCAGCTTCGCAAGCAGCCTTGAAGGTTGCAGGGACCTCTACCTTTCTGTCTTTCCAGGGGTTTGCAGGAACCGGAAGCCCATAGGACTCTAGGAGGCCCTCAAGTGCGCCCTGGTGGCACCGCTCCGCTTCAATGATGTTGGAGAAGGGGCGAAGCTCCCCGTGCTTCTGGATCACGGCGGCGTACAGCGCCTCGGCGCGCTGCTCATCCTGGAGCAGGAGCTGAATAGCTTCCACACTGGCCTTGGGAAGGGATTTTAGCGGCGCAGCAGTCTGTGGCACGACCACCACGAAAGCACTCAGGATGAACGGTGCGAGCATAATGCCTCCTACTTCAGACCATCGCGAATGACGGCGTAGAGTTCATGGGGACCGGTGCCATTGGCCTCTGCCAAGGCACGGAAGGGCTGGTCGGTTTTCACAATTACGTTTCGGGCTTCAAGGATGGTTCGAACCCGCGCCAGTTCCAGATTGTATTCCTTGCACAGATCTTCGAGTGTCTTGCGCCCGAGCCCTGGGGCCACTTCCTCGGGAAGCTGTCCCTTGGTGACCTGATTGATTTGGGCATCCTTCATGGCCAAATAAACCTGCTGGGGCGTAAGGTGGTTTCGCTTGGCGATGTCCTGCAAACGCTGCTGGGGGCCCTCAAAGGCAATCCCTCGGCCCTTCAGGAGCGTTTGGGCCTTCTCCAGATCCATGCCTGTCTTCTGGGCAAAGGCCTGCAAGCTGCTTTGCTCGGCGTGTCCATAGGGGGGTTCGCCATAGGTCCGGCTGCCTTGATCCTTTGCGTAGGAATTCAGATCCATCACCCATCGGAAGGGGGGCCAACCGAGTAGTGGGCCCACTGTGAATAGGATCGTCAGTACCGCGGATGCTGCGAACTCCGGGGTTACCACACGCCTGCGTTCCTTTCGATCCCGGAGATAGAGCACGATGGGCCTCCAATTCAGGACAATGTGGACAATCCCGGCCACCAAAAAAAGCAGGCTCAGCAGGATGTGCATGGAGCCCCAAGCCTCTTTCGTGAGCCCCCAAAGGTGCCATTCCGACCAGTAGGCCACCCGCCCCTGGGGCGTCAGGAAAAGCACGACACCCGAGGTGACAAGCACCGCGAAGGACAACAGCGCGGTCAGTGATGTGATTTTTCGAAGCTTCACGAAGGGCCTCCAGCAGCACCCCCTATTGACGCATAAGCCCATGCCCCGGTTATTCGAATGGGTCCAGCGACAGGATGACTGGGCCCACTGACAGATTTACCGGGCCAGGCTTCAGGTCAGCCCGAGTCTCGCCTTCAACCCTGGTGCGGCCCCCCTGCTTACTTCCACACTGAGTCCTCCCTGGAGGCGCACGAGCAATCGACCATACTCCCCAGCCTTTACGCCGATGACGGCCTCAGGGCGCACGAGCATGTTTCGGTGCCCCTTCACCAGCACGCCCGATGGGAAGGATGATTCCGCTTCGGTGAGGCTCTTCCATGGTGTACGGAGGCGTTCCCCAGCCACAAAAGCCCAGACCACTTCGTCCTCCACCAGGAAATGACTGGTGCGGGCTAGGTCCATGAACACCAACCCATCACCCGCACGGACGGGATAGCGATGGGCACTCGCTGGACGGGACGCCAAAACAGGACCGGCTCTGCGTTCGCGGATGCGGGCGAGGGCCACCTCGATCCGCCCGGCCGTTGCGGGCTTTACCAAGAAATCCAGCGCTGCGGTCTCGAAGGCTCGCACCGCGTGTTCGGCATGGGCTGTCACGAACACTACGGGCAGATTCTTGGGTAGATCCAAGGCCACTTCCAGCCCGGTGGCGCCCGGCATTTCAATATCCAGGAAGGCTGCATCGGCCTGGCCCCCGGCTTCCAACCACTCCAGCACCGCCAAACCATCGCGAAGTTCCACAGCGACTTCACATCCAGCCTCCTGCAGCAGCCGGGCCAGTCGTTTTCGATTGTAGGGCTCGTCCTCCGCCACGATGACCCGAAGCACCTCAGTCATGGCTCGGCTCCAGGATCAGCTCCGCCACAGTGCGCCCCCCCTCGCTGCGCAGATCGAGGTGGGTTGTGAAGTCATCCATCAGGGCCAATCGCTGCCGAAGATTGGCCAGACCGGTGCCCGAGGATGCAGCGGAATCTAAAGGCTTGCCGCTATTGGCGACCCAGAGTCGCAGGCGATCATTTTTCCCCGACAGCCCGATCTCCAACTCGCCACCCTCCCGACAAGGAACGATGCCGTGTTTGAGCGCGTTTTCCACCAGGGGCTGCAGCAGCAAAGGCGGGACCTCCACATCCTCCAGTCGCGCATCCCAGACCCAATGCACGGTCAACCGATCACCGAGCCGAAATCGCTCCAGGGCAAGAAACCCTTCCACCAGGCCACGCTCTTCATCCAAGGAAACCCGGAATTCGCCAGAATGATTTTGGAGTTGGCGGAGGAGTCCCGCCAACCCCACCAAGGCTTCCTCCGTGGCCGCACCATCCTCACGAGCCATTTCCGCCAATCCGCTCAAGGTGTTGTAGAGAACATGAGGATTCATCTGGGCCTGAAGGGCGCGTGCCTGGGCTTCCCGAGCCAACCGAGCCTGGGTCTCGGCCCGCTGGGATTGGGTTTCCGCCCGCTGGGCCTCCTTGTCCCGATCTGCCAAGATCCACCCTGCCAGCATTCCAAAGGCCCCATAGGCGATGAGGAGAACCAGCATCCTGGGCGGAACATTCGGGAGGAACGAAAGCGTTACGCCGCCCCGCCCCCCACGGTTGCCATGGTCACCTTGGTCTGGCAACAGGGCGACCAGCAGCAGCAAGAGCAACGCATTCCATGGAAGCGCCTGAACCACTCCGCGCAGGGCAGGAGCCAGTGGCCGATCATCCCCAGTCCATTGCCAAGGCGCCGCCGCCAAAGCGAGCACCAGGGTGCCAAACACAAAAGGGAGTAGCGCCTCGCCTGCCGATAAATTCCCTGGCCCTGCGAACCACCGGAGGGCGTTCCACAGGCTTCCAAACAGCAGCACGACGCCCCAGGTGCCGGAGCGCCTGAGGCGGGTGCCTGTGCTAGCGAGAATCTGAGATGCGTGCATGCCTCTAGTCTAGTTCCGTACTACTTGGCGGGCGCCTTGGGAGTTTTCGGGCAGTCAGCCGTGCCGCCACGAGGCCCCGTTCCATCCTGCTTTCGAACGCCCTGACCGCGATGGCCGCGCCCCTGACCACGGCCCTGGCCGGGAGTGCCGGAACCATCACGCTTGCGAAGGTGCTGCCCCTGGCCCTTTCCAGGTGCCGCGGGTGCCTGAGCCTGCAACATGGGCGTCGCAAGGCTTCCGAGGAGAAGAAGCGTGGGAGCAATCAATAGTGTGCGTTTCATGGTGGACCTCCAGGATTTCACATAGGGCACTGTGCCCACGTGGCGGATCAGGGGTTCCTGTCGCACTATTAATGGACCGCAGTTTGGGTGGAGAGTCTGGCACTACCGGGTGGATGCAGGTAATGGGGGCTGTATGACAGATTCTCGGCGTCCTACGACAACTGGTTCTGGGCATGGCAACAAATCGTCACCTTGGCAGCACGAAATATATCTTTGCCGGGAACGAAGGGCTGTGCGACGAGATGCGTGATTTTCAGCCCGACAGTAATCCCTGCCAATCACGGCCTCACGCCGGCGGTTTGTTAGACTCGAAGCATGCCTGACTCCCATCCTCTGCTGCACAACCTGAATGCTCCCCAACGGGAGGCCGTGCAGCATGTGAACGGTCCATTGTTGATTCTGGCAGGCGCGGGTTCGGGCAAGACCACCGTCATCACCCGGCGCGTGGCGTGGTTGATTGAGGAAGAGGGTGTTAAACCCTCCTCCATTCTGGCCATGACCTTCACCAACAAGGCCGCCGATGAAATGCGGGAGCGGGTGCAGCGGCTCGTGTCGGTACCCACCGAACAGCTCTGGGTGAGTACCTTTCACAGCTTTTGCACGCGTATCCTCCGCCGAGAGGGTGAACGAACCCCCGTGGGCAGGGATTTCGTGATCTTTGATCCCTCGGATCAGAAAGCCTTGATCAAGCAGGTGCTGGTGGAACTCAAACTGCCGGAAAAGCAGTTCCATCCCAAGAAGGTGCTGGAACTGATCAGTGATTGGAAAAATCGTTGCCTGCTGCCAGACGAGGCCCGGGAAGAAGCCCTGGATGCCTGGACCCGCAAGGCACTGGACGCCTATGAACTGTATCAAACCGGCCTGAAGAACCACCGGGCCTGCGACTTCGATGATCTTCTGCTCCACACGGAACGCCTGTTCCGTGATCCGGTGATGCAGGGTGTGTATGCAGAACGCTTCAAGTTCTTGCTGGTGGATGAATACCAGGACACCAATCGCGCACAATATTTGCTGGTGCAGCACCTTGCGAAGCAGCACCACAACCTTTGCGTGGTGGGCGATGAAGACCAGTCCATCTATGGCTGGCGCGGCGCTGATATCCGCAACATCCTCGACTTCCAGCGGGACTTCCCCGAGGCGGTGCAGATCAAGCTAGAGCAGAACTACCGCTCCACCCAGAAGATCCTGGATGCTGCGAGCACAGTCATTGCCAACAATAGTCAGCGCCTGGGCAAGACCCTGTGGACGCAGCTGGGTGAAGGCGAAAAAATGACCTTCAAGCTCACGGATGAAGGTCGTCTGGAATCCGAGTGGGTGGTGGAGCGCATTCGCGAAGAACGCGCCCGGTTCCCCAACGCGAAAATCGCGGTGCTCTATCGCGCCAACTGGCAATCCCGGCAACTGGAGGAAGGCCTGCGTGCCGTGAACATGCCCTACAAGCTGGTGGGGGGTGTGAAATTCTACGAACGTCAGGAAGTGAAGGATCTCCTGGCCTATTTGCGTCTGCTGTCCAATCCCTTCGATCAAGTGAGTTTCCGCCGAGCCATTAGCAGCCCCAGTCGCGGTGTGGGGCCCACGACCATGGGCCACATCGACGCGGCCATTCCCGAAGGTGGAACCCCCCTGGAGGGCGCATTGGCACTGCTGAAAGCGGGGGGGCTAAAGGGTCGTGCCCAACGCGAAGTGGGCAAGTTCCTGGACCTCTTCCGCCGTGGGGCAGGGGAAATTCGCACCATGGGCTTGGCGGGGTTGGTGAGGTGGATGGCGGTGGAGTCGGGCTACGTCCAGATGCTGGAAGAGGAAGCCACCTTGGAGGCCGAAGGACGCCTGCGGAACCTGGAAGAATTCATCAATGCCGCCGCCGATTCCGAAAGCCTCGGGTTGCGCCTGCCCGAATTCCTGGACCGAGTCACGTTGGCCTCCGATACGGACCAACTGGAAGAAGCGGCCCTGCTGAGTTTGATGACCATCCACTGCGCCAAGGGCTTGGAATTCCCGGTGGTGTTCCTGGTTGGCATGGAAGAGGATGTGTTTCCCAACCGCAATGCCCGGGAAACCGATGACGGGCTGGAGGAAGAGCGTCGCCTCTTCTATGTGGCCATCACTCGCGCCCAGCGCAAGCTCTACCTCACCGCGGCCCGACGGCGGCGCATGATGGGCCAGGAGATGTTGGGCATGCCCAGTCGCTTCCTGCGTGAATTGCCCGCGGATGCTTTGGAAACGCCCATCCGCTGGGGCACGGAGCTATATCAAAATGGACAGGGCGCTTTCTCCAGCCCGCGCCCTTCTCAAGGTAGTGGAGGGCACAACGTGGCCTCCGAACTTCAGCGCATCCGAGGGATGTTCGACCGAACGCGGATGGCTGCAACAGCACCATTGGATCCAAGGCCTGAGCCTGAGGCCCAGCCTCCCTCGAATGCCTGGCCCAAGGGCACGCGTATCCGCAGCCCGCGGTTCGGACGCGGTGTCATTCTGGGCGCCACCGGCAGCGGCGATGGTCTCACCTACACCGTGCGCTTTGAGGGTGGCGAAAAACGCATTCTGGCGCGCTTTGGCATGCTGGAGCGGGAAGGCGATTAATCCAAATCCCGGAGAATTCCCCGAACGAGGGGTTTGGGGTTAGGCGCTAAATAGCCACCGTAGGTCGCGGCATCCACCTCCTTGGCGAGGTTTGCCAAGTGGGTTTGTAGGAGTGGCCGTGCCTCCGCCAACCGTTGCAGCCAATGCCAGGCGGTCTCCCCCTGTGTGGGGGGTAGGAAACCTTTGGTTTTCCGCAGCAACGGCCGGAGGGCTCGGATTTCCTGGGGACCTCGATGGGCCTGGGCGGAGAACCTGCTGCGGGAGAAGACGCGAATCGCAAGCGCTAGGGTCGCCAGCAGGCCAGTGGTCAAGAGGAAGGTTCGTCCGGGTCGCCAGGAGGGTAGGCTGCCTGCTTTGGTTTGCAGCCAAGTCAGGCCTGCCATTTGATCTTCGTCGGAAAACCTCACCACATTGCGATCCCAGCGGAATTGCAGGGCATCGGCCCAACGCTGCAGCGTGGCCCACAGGTTCAAGGCTTTCAGGGCACTTGGGGGCGCCGATGGTGTGGGATCGGCCACTTGCCAACCTCGGTGGGCGGGATCCAGAAATTCCACCCAGCTGTGGGCTTGATCCTGAGTCACGAGCCAGTAGCCACCTTCGTCGATCCAAGGCCCCAGTCGATAGCCGTTGACCACACGGGCAGGAATGCCCCGATAGCGCAAGGCCAGCGCCAAGCTGGACGCGAAGTATTCACAGTGACCCGCCCGGGTGTTTTCGAGGAAATCTTGGATGGGGTTGGTGGCCTTGCCGCTGGGATTATCGGTGGTGTAGGCATAGGATCTGAGCTCGGCGCTCAGGCGCTGGGCAAGGCGGGAAGGTGCAAGGTCTTCCGGAACGACCCTACGGCTCCAGGAACGCACAGCCTCGGTGCCCGCACCCACCTCCAGTAGGGCGGTCAATCGATCGCCTCTGGGTGCCAATTCCAAGGGGGCCTGTTGAGGGTCCACCAAGAGCCGCAAGGGAACCCAGCGGCGCGAGGGGAACTGCCAGCGCAAGCTCCCACCGCGCCCTTCCCGTAAGGGCATTCCGGAAGGAGGTAGGGTGGCCACGAATCCCGTAGGGATCGGAATGACACCCAAGGGGTTGGGTGCGACAAAAAGCTCCACCGCCAGGCGATCGGGCCGATCTCCCTGCTGATTCCATTCGAAGTCGGTGGCCAACACGCGTCGGGGAGCAGGCGTATCGCTGCGAACTTCCCAGCGTGAATCGTTGAAGGATTCCAGGCTGATGCCCCGGAGGAGTTGCAGAGCCTCGCTGTATTTTTCTCGCTGGGTAAGGCTCAGGCGAGACGGCGGAAGGATGCGCAGTACCACATCTCGATTCCCGGCAATGGGGCCTTTGTCGAAGAGTTCGACCTTGTCACTTAGGCCGGCTGCGGTGCCCCCTAATCCGCCCGCACCCCACGGGAAGAACCGCAAGCCCATGGTCTGTCTGGGGAGAACGACGAAACAGGCACCAGCGATCAGAATGGTCGCTCCGGTCCATAGGAACACCTGGCGATAGGGCGGGGGGGGCGCCAATCCGCGGCGCAGGCTGGCTGAGCTTTCCCAGGACTGCTGCAACAGCATCAAACAGCTGCCGACGGTCCAGGCCAGGGCCCAGAACAGGAAGGTGATTTCAAAGGTGGCGATGGCGGTAACCAGGAACAGCAGGAAGCCCATCAGGATCAGTTGCCGGCGCTGGGCCGCTTCCCTGGGCAGGGCCAGGCGAATTCCGCACAGCAGAAAAATCGTATTCAGGGTCAAAGGCACTAGGCTCACACGCAGCGCCACCTGCGCAAGCACCGCTGCCAGAGCTGCGATCTCCAGAACCCGACGGTACCTTTCCAGGCTCCAGTGGCGGTATTCCACAAGCCAGGCCGTCACCAGAGGCAGGGCCATGACGACCAGTTCCTCTGGGGAAAACATGCCCGTGGTGGCGATGGCCCCGAAGGAGAGCCAGGGCGGTAGATGGTCAATCCAGCGGGCGAGTCTCACAGGGTCCAACTGCCCAATACCACTGGGCTGCGGGCGCCGGTGGCCTGGGGAAGATTCCCGGGAATGCCCGCGGCGCTGGCTGCGCCCAGCAGGGCCCAACTCACCGCTTCCCGGGCGCCGGAGGGGAAGCGCAGGTCCAGTCTGATTTGGAAATCAGGCAATCGTTGGGTCAATTCCTGGCGAAGGCGAAGGTGCAGGGCTCCGCCGCCCGAGAGCAGCAGAGGCGTTCCCGGGGGCAAGGCCAAACCCCATCGACCAATCTCTCGGGCGCAGGCCTCGGCGCTGAAGGCCGCCAGCGTTGCCAGGCGATCCTCAAGGGTAAGGCCTTCCAGGATTGCATTTTCCGCAGCCAGCCAGGCTTGGCCAAAGGTTTCTCGCCCCGTGGATTTTGGAGGCCGCCGTTGGAAGTAAGGGTGCGTCAACCACCGCTCCAGGCAGGCCGCTTCCGCCATTCCAGTGGCGTGTTGTCCATCGGGATCAAAGGGAAGTTTCAGCCAGCGCTGGGCGGCGAGGTCCAGCAGGCTCATGGCGGGCCCAAGGTCCCAGGCCATCAGGCTCTCGCCGTCCCAAAGGGTGATATTGGCAATGCCGCCCAAATTCAGGGCAGCCCAGGGAGCCTGGCGACCGTGCAGCCAGAGTTCGGTGAGGGGAACGAGCGGGGCCCCCTGGCCACCGACGGCCATGTCCCTGCGACGCAGGTCCCAAACCACCGGGCAGCCTAGGGCTTCGGATAATGGATAGGGGTCCGCCAGTTGGAGCGTGGCGCCCTGGCCCGGCCAATGCTGAACCGTTTGGCCGTGAAGACTTGCAAAATGAGGTTCGACGCCAAGGTTTTGGATCAAGCTTCGTCCTGCCAGGGCATGGGCCTCACCGAGGCGAGTCTGCAGTTTGCAAAGCAACGAGGGCTTCAGTTCATCGGCAGCGGCAAGGAGCACCTCTGTCTGCAATTCCGATGGGTAGGGTTGGTGAAGGTGGCCCAGCAAGGAACGGAAAGGTTGGCCGGAGGCGTAGGCGTTTGGGTCTATCTCCACAAGCACGGCATCTGTCCCATCGGCGCTGGTACCGGACATGAGGCCCAGCACCCTCCAGGGGCCCGGCAGCAGGGACGAGAAAGGGAAAGGAAACATCGCGTTCATCATGGCACATCGGCCCACAGGATCCGCCGTTTGGCCCTGCTTCTCAACCCTTGGGAGGCTCCTGCATTCCGGGGCCCGGTGCGATGCAGTAAGCTGGGGGCTGTTCCGTGAGGCAACCATGCAGGCACTGCTGATCCACTCCACGAATCCATGCTGCGCCGCCGTAATGAAAGCGGAGGCAGCGGTTTTGGGTGCTTCATTGCCCTGGTTGTCATTGGCGCCGTGATCTATTTCGTCATGAAGGGGCGCCGTGACAAGGAGGAGGTGCTCGGTGCTTCCAAACGGCCCATGGGCAGTGGCTCCATCGCCCCTCAAACCTTTGCGAACCCCTTCCCCAAGTGCCCGAATTGCGCAGCAGCTGGGGACAAAATGAAACAGCAGTGGGATGGGCTGCGCAAGGTGACCTGGACCTGCGGGTACTGCGGCAATGTACAGATCCAAGAGCTCAAGGATGAAGAACTGCCTGCAAGTGCCCGTGAACGAATGGGCCTGGGCGGCAATGCTGCCTCGATGGGGCCGCAAGGTTATTACCCACCGCAGCAAGGCGGCATGGGTGGCGTCGGCGGCCTGCTCACCGGCATGATGATCGGCAACATGCTGGGCGGCAGCCACCACGACCGCGATAGCAGCGGGTGGGGCGGTGGCGATTCCGGCTCCAGTGGCGGCGACTGGGGTGACAGCAGTGGTGACTCCGGGGGTGATTCCGGAGGCGATTGGGGAGATTCAGGCGGTGGCGATTCCGGTGGCAGCGATTGGTAGGCTTGCCTACTTCTTGAAACGCCGGAACAGGCCTTTCGCATCCTCCATGAGGGAGTTGAACTGCTCGCCAAGGTTTTGCAATTGCCCAAGACCTGAACGTTTCGGTGCATCTTGGTGGAAGACCGGGTGGCTTGGGTCGATCCGCATGGCGGTTTCCCACATTCGAGTCGCCTTGGTGTTGAGGCCCACGGATTGATACAACTCGGCCAGTCGAATGGCGGTATTCACCTCGCGGGGATTCAGCTTGATCACGATTTCGAGGGTTTGAACCAGCTTGCGGACATCCCCCCCGGGGCGATCCAGGATTTTGGCGTGCAGGATATGGAAATCAGCCTTTTCTGCATCCATTTTGATGGCGTATTGAATCAAGCCGAGGGCTCGTGGCATGTCTTTGGCTTCAAAGGCCGCCTTGGCCTCGGCAAACCAATCCTCCGTGGTCCGGGCCGCCGGCGGAATGGAATAAAAAGAAGAACTGCCCGCGGCTGTCGATGCAGTAGCGCCGTCGGCATGGGGTGCCAGATCGATCTTGGGCGCGGCATTTTTCAGCATGCCAAAGGCTTCCGCCAACTCCCGAAAACGCTTTTCGGCCACCTCGTGCTCGGGCCCCATGAACCGGTCTGGGTGCCATTTCTTGGCGAGGCTGTGATAGGCCTCCTTGATTTCCTCAGGCGAGGCGTTGGGGGCGATCTCAAGGACTTCGTACGGGTTCATGGATCCTCCGCCTATTCAGGCGCATTGAGTCTGGTCATAAATACAATCGTCAAGATTTGAATTTATCTCAATTCACGCATGGATTGGGTTACTCGATCATCTTGGGAACCCGGAAATAACCTCGGTCTTGGTCAGGTGCATTGGCGAGGGCTTCAGCCTGGGTGAATCCGGGGCGACTGAGGTCCTCCCGGCGAGGAAGGGTGATCGCCAACCCGTGGGTGGTGGGTTGGATCCCATCCAGATCAAGGCTATTCAGGGCCTCGGCGTGATTGAGGAGCTGCTCCATGTCCTGCCGAAGAGATTCTATCTCACCATCTTGGAGGCTCAGATGGGTGAGTCGAGCACAGCGCAACACGTCTTCCCGGGTGACATCCATGGCAACTCCTACAGCTTTAGATCCGCATCGGCATTCATGGGAAGAAGGTCTTTCGCCACTGGTAACAGCGCCCCGGCTGCCGCGATCATGGCACCGTTGTCGGTGCAAAACCGTGGTTCCGGGATGGCCAGACAAAGGCCCAAACGATCTGCGGCAGCCTTGGCTTGGGCCCGCAATTCGGAGTTGCAGGCAACTCCTCCGGAAACGATGAGGCTCTTAGCGTTGGTTTCCCGAGCAAAGTCCGGGAGGGGCTTCAGCAGCCATTTGGCGATGGTTTCCTGCAGGCTTCGGCACAGGGCCTGAACCCGGGGATCTTCGGCCCCCGCGCAATCCAGCCCAGGCTGCGAGGCAATCCGCATTTTTACGGCCGTCTTCAATCCAGAGAAACTCCAGGCGGCTTTCCCATCTCGGAATTTCGGTGCGGTAAAGGCCTCACCTGGTTTGGCCGCCTTGCGGGCACAGGTATCCACGATGGGGCCTCCTGGGTACCCCAGGTTTAACATGCGCGCGGTTTTGTCGAAGGCTTCACCGGCGGCATCATCCCGAGTTTTCTGAAGCAGTTCCAGATGGGTCCAGTCCTGTGCCAGATAAAGGTGCGTATGCCCGCCGGAAACCAACAGTACCAGGGCAGGGAAGGGTGCCTCCGGCACGGCAAAGCGCGCTGCGTTGAGATGGCCCAGCAAGTGATGGACCGGCACCCAGGGAATATTTTCCTTCCAGGCGATGGCCTTTGCGGCACTGAAGGTGGTGAGAAGGCACCCCACCAACCCTGGGCCTTGGGTTACAGCAATACGGTCCAGATCGCGCCACGTCACTTCTGCTTTGTGGAGCGCTTCACCAATGACATTGCGCAACTGCAGCAGGTGTTCCCGGGCTGCCAGTTCGGGCACCACGCCACCATAGGGTGCGTGGATTTCATCCTGGCTTTTGCGCACCATGGATTTCAGGATCGGGCCCGCAGGCGTCTCCTCCACCACTGCGGCGGAACAATCATCACAGCTCGATTCGAGGCCAAGTACCAACATTGGATTAGTCTACTTCAAGCATGAGCCCCTTGATTCCCACTCGCATCGAATTGGCGCGACCCCTGCCGCCCCTCACCTACTTGGCCCCCGAGGGCCTCCCTGCAGGGCTGCGGGTGCGGGTGAAGCTGCGCTCAGGTGCGGCCATCGGCGTGGTGCTCGGACCTGATGCCAACCCACCCAAGGTCAAATTGCGGCCCATCGAGGCTGTGGTGGATCCCTTTCCCCTGTTACCCCCCAACCTGCGGGAGGTCTTAGCCTTCGCGGGCAGCTACTACGCCTGCGGCATTCCACATTTGATGGCGCTATGTCTCCCCAGTGGGGTTCAGGCGGACTGGGAAACCCAACTGCCTGATGGGCGCCGATTATCCGAATTACGGGATGCGGATCAATGGAACCAACTTGAAAGCCTAGGCGATTCCTGGCATCGAGGGGAACTTGCCCTGCCTGGCCTTTTTCATCGAAGATCGCTGCGTGGGGCGGGCATAACGGAAGTTCGCCGAACAGAACAGCCTCATCCGATGCGCGTTACACCAACACAAGGTAGGGTCCTCCAGGCCCTGGAAGCTTCAGGTGGCGTGCTGTTGGAAGAAGAACTCTTGAACGTGAGCAAGGTCAGTGCTTCGGTGCTTACCACCCTGGAGCGCCATGGGTTGATCGAACGGGTGCGCCGACTCGACCTGCTCTCCCAGAAACGCGACGAGGCTGTAAACAAGCAGATCATTCTCAATGATGAACAGCAGCGTGCGCTTGAGGCTGTAGCCTTGGGCCGTTTTGGCGTCCATCTTTTGTTTGGTGTTACCGGATCAGGGAAAACGGAAGTCTATTTAGACTTGGCTGAAAAGGTAATCTCCCTGGGACAGCGGGTGCTGTGGCTGGTTCCTGAAATCGGACTTACACCACGTTTGCTGGTGCGGCTGGAAGGGCGTTTCCCTGGCAAGGTCGCAGTGGGGCACGCGGGGTTGAATGTTACGGAAAAACAGGCGGATGTGATGCGCCTGCTCAACAACGAAGCCCCCATTTTTGTGGGCGTGCGCAACGCGGTTCTGGCGCCCCTTCGAAACGTTGGTTTGATCATCGTGGACGAAGAACAGGAGTCTTCCTACAAGAGCGAGGAACATCCCCGCATTCACGCCCGGGACTTGGCAATTAAGCGCGGCCAAGTGGAGGGTTGTCCCGTCGTCCTCGGCAGTGCCACTCCGAGTCTGGAGAGTTGGCATGCCGCGCAGAATGGTCGCTATCGATTGCTGAAGCTCACCCAGCGCCCCGTTGGAAGCACGCTTCCCACCGTAAAGGTGGTGGATTTGCGGGAGTGTTACAAATCTGAGCGCAAGAAAGTCGTGTTTTCGCCTTTGCTGTTGAAGGCCATCCAGGAGACCTTTGCCAGCGGTCAGCAGACCATGTTGCTGCTCAATCGCCGGGGCTTCGAGAATTTCTGGATGTGCCGCGCCTGTGGGAAGCCGCTGGATTGTCCCCATTGCTCCATCAGTCTCACCTACCACAAGGGGTCATTCCGTTTACGCTGCCACCTGTGCGGCTATGAATCCGTGCCACCGGAAGTGTGCCCAGCCTGCGGTGCTGAGCATTTGCGAGGTGTGGGGGAAGGTACTGAACAGATTGAGGATCAGCTCCAGGCTCATTTCCCCACGGCCCGCATTCTGCGCTTGGATCGAGATACAACCCAGCGTCGGGGTTCCCTCGAAGCCGGCCTCCTGGCTGCCGAGAATGGTGAAGTGGATATTCTCGTGGGCACCCAGATGTTGGCCAAGGGGCATACCTTTCCCAACCTCACCCTGGTGGGAATCCTTAACGCCGATCTGGGCCTAAAGGTGTCCGATTTCCGCGCCGCGGAGCGCACCTTTCATCTGTTAACCCAGGTGGCTGGGCGAGCTGGCCGTGCAGAACTGGCCGGGCGCGTGATTCTCCAGACCTACAGCCCCGACCATCCAGCCATTATTCACGCCGTGGCCCAGGACTTCGAAGCCTTCGCCCAGGAAGAACTACCCTACCGCCAAGGTATGGCCTATCCTCCCTTCGCTGTGATGTCCTTGTATCGAAGTGAGGGCGAGACACCAGAGAGCGCACTAAAACCATTGCAGGAGCTCAAGGCGAGATTCCAGACCATCCCTGATCTGCGGATTCTGGGTCCATTGGAAGCACCCGTGGCCAAGGTGAAGGATCGTTATCGAATGCAGTTGATTCTGAAAGCCTGGACTCGGGTGCCCTTGGGCGAGGCCCTTCGCCTTGCCCCCCTGCCGCCAGGCGGCGGGATTACCCTGGACCGTGATCCGCTTAATTTTGGAGCATGACTAAAAATTTTACACTCAATGCGAATTCATCACGATTTCACTTTGGTTCTCAATGGATGTATTGATATAACTCGAATAAATTCCTGTGCCCATCGGTAGTCAATAAGCCGATCCTTTCTCAGTCGAGGCATGCCATGGCCCTCCGTTTTCAAAAATCCAAAGGTTTCACCCTGATCGAGATGCTTGTTGTCCTCGCGATCGTAGGGATATTGACCATCGTGGGCGTAACCATGATTGGCAATAAGCAAGCGGGTTCTGTGCGCGCGCTTCTGGACGAACTGGAAGGTTGCATCGCCAATGCCCAGAAGGCCTCAGTGGCGACGGGTCGTGATGTGGCAATCGTCAATTGGGGCGCATGGACACCCACCAACCCCGTGGCGATCGCTCAGGGGGATGCCGCGCTTACGTCCATACAAATTCAAGACACTGCGAAGGGGCTCCTGGCTGGTGTTCAGCCTGACGCAGCCCTTGCCTTTGGGCAGACCGTGGCCATTCCCTTTCACCTACAGCCCAACGTTCCTTCCCATTCCATGGCCCGAATCGCGATGGCCGGTACGACTGAATGGGCCGATGCTATGAAACCCACTGATGCTGGTACCCAGAACCAAGCGATTACAACGGTCTCACCCTTTAAAGCGGGAGAGATCATGGCCAGCATTTCTGCCACCGATAATTTCTTCAGTGGTGATCGTGCGACTGCGCTTATCCAGACTTCCATAAGTGGCACAAACAAGAGGTTTACAACCACATTTGTGATCCCCGTGGTGGGCACCACGCGCAGTGGCGGCGTGTTGCCGGGTGGTCCGATGGGCTTAATTGTCGTTCTGGCCAACGGGGGCTCTATCTATAAGTTCTATAACCCAGGCGTTCGTGACGGAAATGGCCTTTGGAGGAGGATCTGATGCGCATTCGAAAGGGCAGTAACGGCCCTTCCCGCGCCCAGCTAGGCTTCAGCATGGTTGAGATGCTGATGACGGCCTTTGTCTTGGCGATTGGCATTCTTGGCCTAACCATGCTCCAGACCATGTCCCTGAAGGCTTCCCGGGGCAGCAAGAGCCTGTCCACGGCGGTGCTGGTGGCTGAACAAATCATGGATCAGGCTGAAATGGAGGGGCGCTTAAGTTGGTTAAATATTACCGATTCGATTGCTGCCGCGCCAAGTATGACCACAGATCTCCCCAATTTGAGATACGTGAACCTTGCGGATGGTGGCAAACGCGACGAAGTTTACAACAGTAAAGGGGGTCTGGTGGATACCACGTCGACCGACCCCATTGTTAAAACAACTTTTTATTCAGTAACAACTACCAGAACACCTGTTGCAGTCGCTGCAACTGGGCGTATGTCAGATATCAGAGTCGTCGTGCAATTCACGGACAATGTGGATGCCAACGGCGCAAATATTCAGCGCGAGGTTTCCCTGACCCGGAGAATCATCCATGGCTAAGTCCCGCCTTTTCTTCCGTGCCAAGGGTTTCTCCATGGTGGAGTTGCTGGTGGCGTTGGTCTTTACGACCATTTTGATGGCTGGGTTGGCCTCGGTTTTCAAAGCCAGCCTTTCCACTTTCTATACTTCCGGAGAAATTCTCTCCAGTGCCCGCCGAAATCGCATGTCCATCGACCTGCTTGGGGATGATCTCAATACGGCGGCGATGTATTTAACGGATCTTTCGGTGCCACCTCCCGTCGTGCCTACCAATCCTCCCTTTTATATCATTCCCAACGTTTTGATCGCAAGCGCAGGAACCAGCGATCCGCAGCGAACGGACGAACTTTATTTTTATCTGGATCAGCCCGTGCCCTTTGAGGCAAACCTGGATGGGGCGGCACCTCAGCAGACAGCAGCCGAGTTGCTAGTCGCCGAAAAAGCAGCAGTGGCAGCGGATAAGACCTTTACTATCGAATGCCATAAGGATGCCTATGTTAAGCAGATTAAAGCTGGCCAAGTTATTCTTTTCAAAGATGACTGGGAACCAGCCTATATCGAGTCGGTAAAACCGCCCACGGGGACGAAGGTTAATGTGACTATGGGTACGGATCCATTGGCGCAGATGACCGGTGCTGGCTCAGCGGGCCTACCCAAGGCGAAGCATCTGCCTTTTAGTGGCGTGGTCTTCATCCAGCCTGCACAAATGGTTCGGTACCACATCGAAATGCTGCAACTGGATCCGCAGAACGCCGCTGGTGTGCCCTGCCTAGTGAGGGATCAGGGAATCTATATCGGCACAGGTTTTGTGCCTCAACAACCCCAGCAGATCATCACTGAAAATGTTTCGGGCTTTAAGGTCTATGTCAGCGCCAATTCTGGTGTGGGCTGGGCAGGGCTTGGCATGGATGCCTCAGTAACTGGGTTTTCGGATGGATGGGATCTTGGCATTCGAACGGATCTTGATACCCAGCTTCAGAATTCCGGGCGATTGAACTACCAGACAACTCGGGGCAGTGAACATTGGTTCCGTTCCATTCCCACCCTGGTGAGGGTGGACGTCACCACGCGCACCGCCACCCAGCGAACCGAGTATTCAACTACCCCAGGTACGGCCGCCTATCGGGATTTTACCCAAAGCCTGGTGTTTGTTCCGAGGCATTCCGGTTTGACCATGAACTAAGGTAAGGGAAACGCCATGCAAACCCCTCTTAAACAGAACTCCTTTGATACCCAAACGGGCGGTGTAACGATTCTTGTGTCGCTCATGCTCCTTGTGCTCCTGACCATTGCCGCCGTTGGCATGTCCCGAAATTCCTTTAGGGAAATTGTCACCTCGGCCTTCAGTCGGCAGGGGGCAATGGCAAGGAATACTGCGGATTCCGGAATTGAGTGGTCAATCCACTGGATCGAATCGGAAAACGGGAAGCTCGGTACGGGTAGCGCGGCATTTCTAGCAACGCGAAAGACGGCCTTGCTGGTGGACGATACCCTGGCGGGCATTGCCAAGGATATTAAATCGGGAAGCGACTATGCCCCGGGTGCTTCTCTCGAAGCGGATATGAAATTGCCAGGTCCCAGTGGCGTTACCCAGGGCTTTACCATCGGGTTGACCCGAATGGGCAAATTGCCGATCACGATGATGAGTCAAGGTGCTGGCTCCAGCGCCTTTACTCCCGCTACAGGTGGCCCCTTGAAACAGGCCCCGGATTTATGGGCAGTCCGCTCCGATGCCCAGGTGCAGCAAGGCGGCGTTACGTTCATTCACGCCCGAGAAGCGTGGATTTCTACCCCTGTTGAATAGACCGTCAGAGGAGTCCAGCCATGTTTAGTCAGCGCCATGCGTTTCTGCGCGCGTCCCTCGGGTTGATGCTTGGCTTTGCGGCCTTCCAGCAACTTCATGCCCAATTGGATACGCGACTTCAGTCGAGCAAGACCGACTTCATGAACCTTTATCAGCAGTCGGCCAGCCTGAAGGCAAAACCGGAAATTCTCACGGTTTTCGACTATTCAGGCTCCATGTCGTCCCTCATGTTCCACCCACTCTATCGGAACGACGACAAGGATGATACCGACGGTTACCGCAACATGAGATTTGATTTAACTTATGGTGCCACTTCACCGGTTGTGGCACCCAATAATCGTTACCGAATTCGGGCGCAAGCCGGCAATTGTACTACGGCTTTTGCTGAATATCAGGTAACTGTGACTTCTACGGGGGCTACCGGGGTTGCCCTTACCAATCCTGCGAGCTGCCCCGTAACAACTGCGGTTACTTACAATACAGCCCCAACCTACACGATTCAGGCTACCGCAGCGGGCCATGGGAGTGCTTGGGCCTGGGTTAAGTTTGCCCCGACTTCTAGTGGGCTTAACCCTAGCTATAGCCTTACTACCAACGGGCATTCGGGCACCCAGACCAACACTCTTGGGAGCTTTACCATAACCCATCAAAATAAATCACAGTCACCTGCCCCGGTCATTGAGATGAGTTCAACCTCGGGTGCAACGGGCACAACCATCACGCTCACCACCTATTTGACTCATCCACTGCCGCCCGTACAGGAACCGCCCCTTGTTGATAATACGGGGATCAACTGGTCAATCAGTAATACGGGTAATTTGGGAACCAATCCCGCCGGGAGCTTGGGGTCGTCCACTTGGTCGCAGGTTTCTGTCGGGCTATATAAATCGGTAACAACCTTTGTGATTCCTCCCTACACGCCTTGGACTCAGCCTGCGGGTGGGGATCCTACCCAATTACGACCCATTACCGTTTCGCCAGGAACTCCCTTCGCCTCTGGAGCGACGCTTTCGTTCAACACCTATTTCATTCAACGGGGCACAACAGGAGCTTATGATCGAATCAATTGGTCGGTGGTAGGCGTAGACACCGCGAATCAGTCCTGCGTTTCCATACCTGCAACTTCACCAACCAATAACACCGGGAATACGACCTCTTATCAGGCCAGTAAAAGCGTAACTTGGAAAATCCCCGCGTACCAGGATCCCGCAACGTGTAGCACCGGGGGAGTTGCCACTGGGTCCTATGTGACGATTACGCTTGAGGCAAGCAAGGACACAAGTTACGACTCTGGAATCACTTATGTTGGGACCTTGAAGGGCAATACGCTCAGCACAAGCACCGCGAGAAGTAATGGCGGTTCAACCAGCATGGGGTGGTTGATCAAACCAGATGGTACCCAGGTCACCCAGACGGATGCCGATAACCGCAGCGCCACCTCTGGATTGCGTGGAGATGTCATATCTCCGGGTAGCAACGATGTTCGAAATTGGATTCGGGCGGCGAGTCATGTCCGCTTCAAATATCGGGTGAGCTCGACACCGCTTGTTTATCGAACCATTGATATCCCCATCCCTTGGGCAATTACGAACCGTGACTCGACTGGCAATCCCCTGAGTTCTCAAACGGTGCTTGATAGCCAGATCAAAAAGGGCATCGATTCGAACGGCCTTCCCATTTCGACCACATATGGCAGTGGCCTCCAAATGGAACTAGACCAGAATTATAAAGTTGAGGGTACCGCCAGGGGGACATTTACCTCGGATGGATACACCGCTTCCAATCAAAACCCCGGGGGCTCGGCGCTCAGTACAACTGTTAAAACCACTGCTTGGCTATATAGCACTGTTTATAAGCCGTCCTATGTGAGTTGGTTATTTAACGGGAAATATCAAAGTTCTGATGCCACCAAACCGAATTACACTTCGGATAGTTCGCTTGTGGGGAAATACATCGTATTTGATGCGGAGGATACGTCCAACGTGGCTGGGCAGACCTCTTTAAGTTGGGGCAAAGGCTACGGTCCTTCAAATGCAACGTATGCCAATGGCGTCTGGACGAACCCGTGGGGGAACGTGAAGGTTCCTCGGTATAACTTGGATGGAACCTATAAAGATTCTGTTCTGGACGAGGCATCAAACTACCGCATTCCGTCCCTTACCCGAGTCCAGGCTGTTAAATCTGCAGCCATTAAAACCTGGATAAATCATCAAGCGGACGTATTCTGGGCCTTCCGTTGTCTCGACCCCTACACAGAAGCAAATGACGGTGACGCAACACAGATCGACAACGACAGCACTTCCCTCATTTCGGCTTCTGACGCAACCACCACCCATGTCAATGGCAATGATACGGGATGGATGGTGCTGAACAATACCGCCGCGCAGGGAATTACTTCCACCTCTGGGAATTCCGTGAAGGGCATGAAGCGAATTGCCAACCTTTTCGCCCGAGGCGGAACGCCACTGACCTACGCCATGGCCAGAAGTCTTGCCCAATATGCAGATCCAAATAGTGTGTTCAATGCCGTCGTAGGGGCCGACGTCTCCCAGTGTGTCGGGCACTATTTGCTTCTTTTTACGGATGGTCTTGACAACAACGCGACTTCCACGGGTAATGTGAATAAAACGACCCCCTATATTGTTGGAACTGGAACCATAGCTGACCCCTATAAACTCAATGCCTTGAAGGGGAATCAGGCTATTATTCTCGATAAAACAAGCGTCGATCGATATGGCTCTAATTGGAATTTGTTCAATTTTGCTGGTATTGGCGCCCATCTTTCAGATTCGACCTTTGGTGTGAAAAACACCGACTACATGGCAGCCCTTGATTTTGGTGACCCAGGAGCTGCAGTCACAAGCGGCAAACCCTCTACATTCCTTCCTTTCGGTATCAAAAAGCGGAATGGCGTGACGTATGACAAGGATCATCGTGTGACCACCATGACGGTTGGTGTGAGTCTTGGCGGCCAGTACACGGATAATGCGAGTCCCAAGCGCAGTCTGTTTTTGGCTGCTGTTACAGGTGATCCAGCAACTAAAACTGGGGTATTAAATGATTTTCATACCTTTGTGGGGTGGGACCAAAACCTTCAGAACGAAACTTTAGATCCAAACAATGACTGGATTCCAGATCCTCAAGACCCCACCAGCTATCCGGATGTTGGAAAACGGAAAGACGGGGCTGTGTATTTCTTTGATGCTACCGATGCGGACAAGCTTATTAAAAGCATGGATTATGCATTCAAGATTGCAATTGGCAACGGTGGCAACAATGCCACTTCGAGCCCAAACCTCCCCTTTGTAGGGGCCAGTTTCGGGAAACAAATCTACCTTGGCAATTTCCAACCGCCTAAGGCCGGTGGTGTCATCTGGCCAGGTGATTTGCTGATGTTTGGAACGCGAGAAAAAAATGGAAAGATCAACCTAACAGACAAAGCCGGCAATATTGCCGATCCTGTCAATCGGACTACGGCCATTTGGTCTGCTTCTGATGTATTAAGTGGACGATTGTGGTCAACTCGTAAGCTTTACACCCGCCCCCCTCTGACAGCTGTCGGAACAGAACCATCGATAAAGGTATTTACAGATACTGGAGTAGAATATTCGGATAACACAACCGGCCTTAAAAATTATGTTGGTGTTCCCAGTGTTGCTGTTGGGAGCGCTGCCCAGCAGCAGCTTATTCAGAACGCTGCTGGTGGCAACATCAATGGGGCCTTGGATGCGACGACGGGTCGGCCGAAGACTAATCGCAGTAATATCATGGGGGACATTATTAACTCGGCCCCAGCCCCGCTTGAATACAATTGGGCGGATGTAAAAGACACCCTTGATTCCTATTCGCGTCTGAAAGCGGTGAAAGATCTAGGTGGTAACCGGTTCCGCCTTATTCTGGTTGGAACCAACCAGGGGTGGTTGCATGCCTTTGGGGAAGTCACTCGAACGACCACGGTCACTGATTTCAATGGTGATACCCAAACAATCGTCTTGGGTGATATTGAGGAGCTCTGGGCTTTCATGCCTACGGATTTCCTTAAGGAACTTGGCTACGTATACGGCAATGCGGTTGGCAGCAACCGACACCGGTTCATGATGGACGGAACCCCCGCGGTTTATCATTTGGATATGCCTAAGTCCACCGGTGGATCGGGTAACGGGGTGGTCGATTCGACTGAACGGGCCATTGCAGTCTTTGGTCTTCGAAAGGGTGGACGGAGCTATTACGCCCTGGATATCCACGATCCCTTCAAGCCAGCCATGAAATGGTCGTTGGTTCCCGATGAGGCGGACTATCTCAAGGATCGAACCATCACAAGTGGCCCAAGCCTTAGCACGATCCAAAAGAATTTAAAAAACTGGGGTTTCTCAACTGCAACCCCTGCATTTGGGCGAATCACCCTTGACGCGATACCCCGTGATGCAGTTTTCCTGAGCGGGGGATGGAGTGTTCCTGAGGTGGAGGCGAATTTCCCGGATACAAGTTCCAATCCGACGCCCTTGGGCCGGTCTGTAATGGCAGTGGATGTCTATAGCGGTAAGGTTTTGGCAACAGCTGATTTGACTGATTCCACTATTGGTGGAACTACCGTAGGGCCTGTGAGCGCCGGGATTATTCCCTTCGAATTCGTGGTGAACTCTGGAATGGCGCAACGTGCCTATTTTATGGACTATAAGGGTGGATTATGGGCCTGGGGCTCCAAGGATGTCTGGTCGGCCGACCCCTATAAGGATTTCCGAGTTGACACTTCAGAGCTGAAGAACTGGAAAGTTCGAAAGGTCTACCAGGACGACAACTCTGCAACCTCCGGGCTCGGTGCTCGATACACCATGCCTCCTGCACCTTTCCGGGTAGGCTACTTCCCGGGTGTCGGGAAGACAGGTTCTGCTTCTCCCTCGGCCGTGGGAATTGCCATGATCAGTGGTGATCGTAATAACCCACTGGATACGGATTACAACGCGACCACAGACATTGCGCCAGTCAAACACCGATTGACATTGGTTTTTGATCGCCAGGATAGCCGAGCTTGGAGTTTGGATACTGGCAACGGCCCTGATGCTGGCATCCAGGATAAAAACCTGAAAGATTTTTCGAATAATAAATACACCGGGACAGCCAGCCCCGCTAATGTCTGCTCGGATAGTATTTTTAAATATATCAGCCCGGGGTGCTCCGATTATTACCTTGCGCCTGCCGCGGGCAGCCCCTACTTCGGGTATTACATTAATTTCCCAAGCATGGCCAACAAGTTCCTAGCCAAGGGTATAAACCCGCCCATTGTGGTGGCCGGCAGTTTGTTCTATTCCTATTTCCTTCCTGATACCGCCAACCCATGCACAGGTGGGTCTGGAAACACCTTCAGCTGGTTTACCGCAGATGTCATGAATCCGCTTGTGAGCGATTCTCGCACCTCGGTGGCTTCCCGCAGTGGGCAGTCTGATAAATGGGCTGGCGTTGCATCTGATTACATCGCCCTTGGCACTAGAGCCGTACTTCAAGGTGGAACTGTGCCTGTCAGCAATCCCCAGCCCGGCGAAAGCTTGACGACGCCAGAAGTTCATACCACCCAAGGCACCCCAGCTCAAAGATATCCAAAGCCTCGGGTGTGGCGCACCGTTCACTAGTGTTGTTGGCAATTTATCCTTAACCAAGCGGGCCCCATGTGGGGCCCGTTTTGGTTGTACGCTTGATACATGTCGAGTAACGAAACGTATACCGAGTCGCCTCCTAGGCTGCAGGCCAAGAAATCATTTGGGCAGAATTTCCTGGTCAACCCGTCCGTTATTACTACCATCGTGGCTTCCGCGAGGCAGGGGAAGGCCGCTGGTTTTTTAGAAATCGGGCCTGGGATGGGCGCTCTCACGGAGGCGCTGTTGGGGGATGGCCGACCACTGACAGCAATCGAACTCGATCCGGATGCCTGCGCTTTCCTTCAGGAGCGGTTTGGAAGCCACCCTGGCTTTTCGCTTTTACAGGGTGACGCCGTTCAGGCGCAGATCCCCGCGGGTGGGCCCTGGTCCGTAGTGGGAAATCTCCCCTACAATGCTGCAACGCCCATCCTGACCCGCTTTTTACTGGAACCCATTCTCTGGAACAGCCTGGTTTTCATGTTCCAGTTGGAGGTCGGGCAGAAGATTCTGGGCCACCCTGGAGAAAAGGCCTATGGGCCCCTTTCCGTGCTTTCTCAACTTTGCTGCAAGGTCTCGCGTTTGATGAAGCTGGGACCTGGCTCCTTCAGGCCCTCGCCCAAGGTTGACTCCGTGGTGCTGCGATTCGAACCACGTGAAGATGCGCCGGACCATCCCACTCGGAAGTCGCTGCTTGCCCTGCTGCACCGGAGTTTTGCCCATCGCCGCAAGACCTTAGCCAACAATTGGCAAGGCTGGATGGATTCCGAGATCACCACTCAAATCCTGGCTGACATGAAGTTGTCTGAACAAATCCGGGCAGAAGCGGTACCGGTGGAAGCTTGGCCTGGACTTCTGAGGCGTGTAGAACAAGCGCTGGATTGACCTCGATCTAAAATCTGTCCCCCTTGAATTTCCAGCATACTGACGATGAAACCCTTTCCCGAATTGGATCCCATGCAAGTACCCACCACCCTTTTTGAATCCTGGCAAACTCCGCCTCAGGCGGACGAACTGCGGCTGATCCCCATCGGCGGCCTGGGTGAATTCGGCATGAATGCCATGGTGGTTCACACGGCGAAGAGTCTGTTCCTGGTGGATTGCGGCCAGCTATTCCCCTCGGACGACGAGCCGGGCATCGACAGTATCGTGCCGGATTTTGCCTATCTGGAGCCCTTTGCCGATCGCATCGATGCCGTGCTGCTTACCCACGGTCACGAGGACCATCTTGGTGCTTTGCCCTATTTTCTGGAGCGTTGGCCGGTACCTGTGTATGGCACTGCCTTTACGCTGGGGTTGTTGGAAAGCAAGATGCGGGAATTTGAATTGGATCGGAAGCTCCTGCGCAAAGTGTCTGATTTTGCGCGGATCAAGATCGGCTGTGGCGAGATCGAGGCGGAATGGATTCCGGTGACTCACAGCATCCCAGATGCTTGTGCCATTGCCTTGCATACACCCCAGGGCGTGATTGTGCACAGCGGGGATTTCAAGTTGGATCCCACCCCCACAGACGGGCGCCTGACCGGGGTCAAACGGCTCAAGGCGCTGGGTGATACCGGCGTGTCCGCCCTGCTGGCCGATTCCACCAACGTGATGAAGCCTGGGCACACGCCCTCCGAAGAATCCTGCCGCGAAGGCTTGCGCCAAGCCTTTCGTCAAACCAAGGGCAAGCTTTTCATTGCCATGTTCAGTTCGAATATCCATCGCATCCAGACCCTGCTCGACTTGGCGTACGAGGAAGATCGCAAGGTGGTGATCCTCGGGCGGAGCCTGGATCGCAACGTGGGTGTGGCTCGGGAACTGAAGCACTTGATGTTGCCCGACGATCTTTTCATCCAGCCCAACGAAGCATCCCTCTTCAAGCCGAACAAAATCCTGGTGCTTTGCACAGGGAGCCAGGGTGAAGAGATGAGTGCCATGGCTAGGTTGTTGCGGCGAGAGGTGAAAGGGCTGAAGTTCGCCCCGGGGGATCGACTGGTGCTGAGCTCCCGGTCCATTCCGGGCAACGAAGTGTCCATTTCACGAATGTTGGACGCTGCTGCCCGGCAAGGGGTGGAAACGGCCAACGAGGAACTGGGTCCCATCCATGCCTCCGGCCACGGCCAGCGGGACGAGGCCGCGGAATTCATCCGGCTCCTGCGGCCTCGGACCATGGTGCCGATTCATGGCAATTTCCGAAATCTGCAGGCCCACGGGCGCATTGCCGAAAGCCTTGGCTGGCCCAAGGAACGGGTGCTCCTCATTGAAGGCGGAGAATGCCTCCAGTTTTTCGGGAAAGCGGAACCTCGTCTGGCGGGCAGCGTCCCCGTGGGCAAGTGCTTTGTGGATCAGGGCGTTTCCCACCGAGTGGATGCCCGGGTGGTGCACGATCGGCTGATTCTCCAGGAGGATGGCATTGTGATCGCCACGGTGCTGGTGGATCCCATCACCGGGGAATTGGCCGGGGATCCTACGATTCTTACCCGGGGCTTCGTGGTGCTTTCCGACGACGAATCCTATGGTGAATTGCTGCGAGGCGCCGTTCGCAAGGCCTTTGAAGATGCACCGCCCGAGATTCGAAAAAACCGGGATCTGCTCATCGAACTCTTGCGTCAAACCTTGCGCCGCATCATTCGCAAAACTACCGAAACCCGCCCCATGGTGGTGCCCATGATTCTGGAAGCCTCAGCAGGCTGATTCTTCTTTATTTCTCCCGTTTCTGCTCGGCCAGGGCCTCTTGCAAGGACCGCTGGAATTCCTCGACCAGGAGGATGAAGCGGCCTTGCTGGGCAGGCGTCAAAGAGCCCCGGATCTCGGATTCAAACTTCTCCCGGGCCTCCTGCTGCACTTTCTGATCCGCAGCCAGCTGGTCGATCATGGGGCGGAGCCGTGCGTTCTTTTCCTCTTCAGAACCGGGCCCCATCAACGTGCTGTTCACCTGTTCGCGCAGGCGTCGCATGGATTGTCTGCGCTCCATGGAATCCAGGTCGAATTGAGCCCAGCGATCCGCGATTTCCCGGGCTTTATCTTCATTCACACCCAAGGCTCTCTGAAGGCGGTTCATGCGCATTTGATGGATACGGGACATAATGGCATCCCGTTTCATTTCCCGGCGGGCTTCCCGCCGCTCCAGGAGGGGCCGCGGGCGCTCCGCACGCAATCGACCCTGGGCCGGCAGGGCCGCGGCAACGAGAAACAGGATCAAGACGGTTCGGAACATGGCAGGCTCCAACTTCACTCAGGGCTTAACATTTTTGGGTGTTTCCATGCGTTGCAGGACGGCTTCAGCGTCGGCCTTCGAGAGGTCAGAAAGCTGAGACATGGCGTCCTCGGTATCCTGGAAAGGCGCTTCAGGCAACAATTCCTGCACTTCGCGGGGCGTTCGAGGGAGCGTGGCTTCCACCATGGGATGCTGGTTGGCACGCCCCAACCAAAAGCCCGTGAGTCCCACTCCCGTCATCAGCAGCACTGCCGCCGCTGCCCAGAGCCAGCGGCCCATCTGGGAGCGGTGCTTGGTTCGGGTGGGCAGTTTGCGCAGAATGCGGGTGGGAAGATGATCGAAATAGCCTGCCGGAGCAAGGGCAAAGGGGGCATCTTCCAGGGCCAGCCATTGCACCCGGGCTTCCGCACAGGCGGGGCAGGCACGGAGATGGGCCTGGGTTGCGGCATCAATCGACAAGGGGTCGGCTTCAAGGGCGGCCAGGGTTGCTTCACAGGCTTGGGGGATGGTACGAGCCTCGTTCATGACTGGGCTCCTTGGACATAGCGGGTCAGGTTTTTAATGGCATGAAAGATGTGGGCCTTCACGCTGCCCACGCTGCTGCCCATTTCCTGGGCGATTCGTTCGTATTTCCAGTCATTTTCAAGTTTAAGCATTAAGGCTTGTTGCTGTCGCTTGGGTAATCGGGGCAAGGCTTCGCGCAACAGGCGCCGGGATTCCTGGTCCAGCAGGGTCGTCATCTGGTTATCTTCCACCCGCAGGGCGCTGTGTTCGGGACCATCCTCCATGGAATCCAGGGATTCGTGGCCTGAGCGTTGGCGATCCAGGAAATTCAGGGCTTGGCGGGTGGTGATGGTGATGATCCAGGTGCGGAAGCTGGCCTCGAAGCGAAAGCCGGGCAGGGCTCGGTAGACCCGAAGGAAGGTCTCCTGGACCACATCATCGGCGTCCAGGTGGTTTTTGAGGATGGAGAAGGCCTTGCCGTAGACATCGCGCTGAAAGCGCTCCACCAACTGCGCAAAGGCGGTCGTATCGCCTGCCTGGGCAGCCTCCACCCACATCCGGACTTCCGGCGCGTGATAGGGGGAGTCTGTGTCAGGAAGCATCAGGGTTTCTTGGGTGGCCAGGGCTATCATTGGGGGACTCGGTGGCGTTTGGCAAGCGGTTCGTGAATTTCCGCTTCCTTGGTAGACCCGGCCCCGGTGCATCGGGTTGAATGAAAGATCCGGAGAATTTCCCATGACCATGTCCCGCAGTCGAATCTATCCCCTTTACACCCATGCCCAGATCCATGAACGGGTTCTGGAACTTGGGGCTCAGATTGCCAAGGAATATGAAGGCAAGGATCTGGTGGTCATCGGCCTGCTGAATGGCGTCTACCAGTTCTTCTCGGATCTCACGCGCAACACGGATCTGGATTTCGACGTGACGTTTATGCAAGTGGCCAGCTACGGCGGTGGCACTGAGAGCACGGGCGAAGTAAAGATCCTCCATGATCTGGATCGTTCCATTCGTGGCCGACACGCTCTGATTGTGGAAGACATCGTGGACACGGGCCTGACGCTCAACAAGGTGCGTAAGCTGCTCCTGGATCGTGATCCCGCCAGCTTGAAGATTTGTTCGTTGCTGGATAAGCCAAGCCGCCGCCGGGTGCAGGTCCCTGTGGATTACGTGGGCTTCACTATCGAAGATCATTTCGTAGTGGGTTATGGCCTGGATCTGGACGGCAAGTACCGCAATCTTCCCTACGTCGGAATCTACAACCCCGCCTGATGCGCAGATTAATTGCTCTCTTGTTGGTGATGGGCGTGGTGGGCTGTGGCTACCAGCGCCTGGATCGCCGCCCCCGGGCTGCGGCCTGGATGGTGAAGGGCGAGACCGTTCGGATCGCCAGTTTTCGCAACCACACGCCCCGGTTGGGCCTGGAAGAACCCTTTCGAAAGGCACTGGAAAACCGCATCGTGGCGGCCTCGCCGTGGAAGCTGGTGCCCCAGAGTGGTGGCAGCCGCTGGGTGCTTCAGGCCACCCTGGAAAAATACGAACTCCGGCCCCTGGGGCTTTCCCTTGGCAATGCCCAGTCCAGGGGCAGCGCCGGCACGGCCAGCCGGGTGGAAGTGGTCATCGTGGTTTCCGTTCAATTGCTGGATGGGCAGACGGGAGCGGTGGCCATTTCTCGCCCAAAATTGACTTTCAGCAACCAGTACCGGGTTGATCAGAACTTCGCCAGCTTTGATAACCGCGAACTCCAGGTGGTGGAAACCCTGGCGGATGACTTCGCCGAGAGCTTTCTCACCCAACTGCTGGAAGGGAGCGACTGATGGCCGTTCCTGAGCCTTGGCTCAAGTCGCACTATGCCCTCCTGCACGGCGAGGACAGCGAAGGGCGTCGTGAGGCCATGGAAGCCTGGAAGGCCCGCCATGTGGATCCGGAATGGGCAGACTTCTCCCTGCTGGTATGCGCGGAAGGGTGCCCCTGGGCCGAGGTTCAAAATGCCCTTTCGGAATCGGCCCCCTTGGGCGCCAAGCCGCGTCGTGATTTTGCCCCAGGCCGAAAATCTCTTGGATAAGCCCAAAGAACTGCCGCCCACCATCAAGGCACTGCTCACGAACCCCATCTCCGATACCCGCCTGCTGTTGGTTTCCCGGGCCGCCTTGAGTGCGGCGCCTGGACGGGTGCTTGCCACCAAGCCCTTTGCGGATTGGGTGAAGGAAGGCCGGGTTTGCAAGGTGGGCGCCCTGGACGACAAAGAGGCGGCTGCCTTTATCGAATCCCAGGCGCGCAGCCTTGGCCTGCGGCTCGACAGCGGCATCGCACCGCGTTTGGCCGCACGGATCGGTGGCAACCCTGGTGTGCTCAAACGCACCTTGGAAGTGCTGGATCTCCTCGCGGAAGATCGTCAGGTTGGCAGTGCCTTGGTGGACCAAGCCACCTTTCGCCTGGGTGAGCAGAGCGCCTTCGCCTGGTCCCAGGCCTGGCAGCGGGGGCAGACCGCCCAGGCGTTGGCTACCCTGCGTGTTGCGCTTGAGGACGACCCCAGCGGTGCGCCCTTGGGCCTTCTGGGGCAGGCTCGCCGGGAAGTGGATCGCCTCTGTCGACTGGTGGAAGCGCGAGCCCAGGGCACCAAGGCCTCGGAATTACTGCCCGCCTTGGGTCTCAGCCCCAAGCAGGCCTTCCTGCTGGAGGGCTACGTCCGGGTGGTGGATAAGATCGGGCCGGAAGGCGTGGGGCGGCTGCTCCATCTTGTGAATCAGACGGACCTGGATTTAAAGGGCACAGCCCTTTCAGGTGGTCAGATGCCCCTGGTCGGACTGACCTTGGCTCTGGCCAGATACTGGACCACATAGTCCAAGTTGGGTTTAAGATTCCAGAACCGAACCTCAAGGGAGTCCCCATGACGTCCTGTTCTGTTCCCGTCCTTACCTCCAAGGAGGTGGTTGAGGCCAAGTCCGTTCTGCCTGCCGATTGGCGCGCGGATTTGACGCAACCCGCATCCCTGGATCTGCAGCCCGCAGTGCTGGAACTGCTGCGGCGCACGACTTCGCGCCTTCCCCAGGACATCATCGATGCGCTGGTGGCAGGCCGGAATGCCGAAGAAGCGGGTAGCCGGGGCGCCAACACGCTCGACACGATGATCGAGAACGTGGTGCTTGCGGATGATCACGGGGCGCCCCTTTGCCAGGACACGGGCACGGTCATTTTCTGGGTACGCCACCCTTTGGGCATCAGCCAACGGCGGGTGAAGGCGCAGATCCGAGCCGCGGTGGCCGAGGCCACCAAGCGCAGTTGGTTGCGTCCGAACTGCGTAGCCGCCATGTCTGGCAAGAATCCAGGCAATAACCTGGATCCCTTTTTTGAAACCCATCCCGTTATCCATTTTGAAGAATGGGAACACCCCACCGTCGAAGTCCAGGTCATGCTCAAAGGTGGTGGGTGCGAAAACGTGGGCGCCCAGTACCGCTTGCCAGATGCTGCCCTTGGCGCAGGCCGTGATTTGAAGGGCGTGCGCAAATGCATCATCGACGCCGTGGTGAAGGCTCAGGGCCAAGGCTGTTCGCCGGGGATTCTGGGGGTGTGCATCGGCGGTGATCGTGTGGTGGGCTACGAACGCAGCAAAGAGTTGCTGTTGCGCAAACTGAACACGGAGAATCCGAATCCAGAATGGGCCACCTTTGAGCAGGCGTTGCTGACGGATTTGAATTCCCTTGGCATTGGCCCCATGGGCTACGGCGGCAAAACCACCCTCCTGGGACTTTTTGTGGAAGAGCTTTGGCGCCATCCCGCCAGTTTCTACGTGAGCATCAGTTATATGTGCTGGAGCAGCCGCCGCATGGTGCTGCGGGTAGAAGCCAACGGCACCGCGGTTTTCGAGTAGGAGATCCCATGATTCGCCTCACGACTCCCATTACGGAAACCGCCATCCGAGCCCTCAAGGTGGGCGACGAGGTTTTGCTCAGTGGCAAAGTCATCCTTAGCCGGGATACGGGCCACAAGTTCATGGTCGAACAAAAGCCCGATTGGCTGAGGCCCATTCTGGAAGATGCCGTCATCTATCATTGCGGCCCCGTGGTGGCCAAGAATCCCGATGGCACCTGGCGCTTCGTGTCCTCGGGCCCCACCACCAGCATTCGGGAAGAGCCCTACCAAGCTGATGTTCTGGAAACCTATCGGGTCCGGGGCGTCATCGGCAAAGGTGGCATGGGCAAAAAGACCAGCGGAGGTCTCCAAAAGGTGGGTGCCTGCTATTTCCACACCACCGGCGGGGCGGGAGCTCTGCTGGCGGAACGCGTGAAGCGCGTGATCGACGTAAAGATGCTGGAAGAGTTCGGCAGCCCCGAAGCCTTCTGGATCATTGAGGTGGAGGATTTCCCCCTCGTGGTCACCATGGATAGTCACGGTGGTTCCCTGCATGAGGAAGTCCTGGCCACCAGCCAAGCGCAGGCCAAGGCCCTGATGGGGTAATCTGGACAGGATGCCGCAGACCTATCACCAGCTTCGCCTCGATTTAGCCACCGCCCTCACCCAACTCGTGGACCCCCGGGAAGCCAATGCCGAGGCCATCCGGTGGTTTGAGGAAGGCCTGGATAAAAGTCGGGCCTGGATTGCGGCCCATGGCGAGGAAGCCGTGCCTGCAGAAGCACGGAGGCAGGTCAGTGAGTGGCTTCGCCGCCGCAAGAAGGGTGAACCCTGGGCCTACCTAGTGGGGTGGACCGAGTGGCGTGGGCGGCGTTTTGAGGTGAACCCAGACACGTTGATTCCGCGACCCGAAACCGAGCTGGTGCTGGAGGCCGCCCTGGAGCTTGGCCACCGTCTCAAGGTGCAGCGCGCGGTGGATGTGGGCACCGGGTCTGGCATTCTCGGGATTTCCTTGGCACTGGAAACGCCTTGGGATATCTGTGTTTCGGACATCAGCGAGGGTGCTTTGGTGGTGGCCCGCCGCAATGCCACAAGTCTGGGTGCCAAGCTGACCTTTCACTGCGGCCATCTCCTGGACCCGATTCAGGGGCCGCTGGGCCTGGTGGTATCGAACCCGCCCTATGTGGATCCTGCGGACCAGTCAACGCTGCAGCCGGAACTGGCTTGGGAGCCCGCGTCGGCGCTCTTCGCCCAGGAGCATGGCTTGGCGCTGAATTTGGAGTTGCTCCGGGAAGCCAAGCGGCGAGGGGCTCCGGGTTGTGTCTTAGAAATCGGGGCGGGGCAGGGCGAAACCCTGAAAAACAAGGGGTTGGCCCTTGGGTGGAAGCGAATCCAGATTCATCGGGACCTGGCTGGCCATGACCGGGTGCTGATGGCCGTCTAATTTCTCGTATGGCATGAGCCCTGCACTATCCAGGCGTGGAGGCTCGTCATGCGGAAAATGTTGCCCATCCTCGCCGGAATGTTGGTGATGGGGTGCAGCTTGCCCAAAACCCACGACCCCAATCTGGCCAAAAAGCCCAAGATTCCCTACGTGGAAGAGGCTCCGGCACCCGGCCCCATGTCCGAAGGATCCCTTTGGCAGGATCGGCCCACCGTGGGTGATCTTCGTGCCGGTCGTCTGAACGATCTGGTTACGATTCGAATCAGTGAAAGTACCAACGCGATATCCAAGGCCAACCTGGATACCAGCCGTAAGGGCTCCAATACCTGGAGTTCTCCCAGTTTGTTCTCTCGATTGGGTGCACTGGGCATCACTTCCGGTGACACCAGCGATAAGACCACAGGCACCAGTAATAAGTTCGCGGGCACCGGCACCACCGGGCGCAGCGCGACCTTTACGACCACCGTCACCGTGCGGGTGGTCAAGGTGCTCAATAACGGCAATCTCATTTTCGAGGGCTACCGAGACATCCAGCTCAACAACGAAACCCAGCGCCTGTACGTGGCGGGGCTCATCGATCCCCTGCGGTTGGACAACAACAACAGCATCGCTTCGGGTCAAGTAGCTGAATTAAGAGTTGGTTATGGTGGCAAGGGCGTGGTGGATGAAACCGTCAAGCCTGGTTATGTCAGCCGTTTGTTGAATTTCATCTGGCCATTCTGAGGAGCCCATCATGCGCATCGCAGCAATCCTGCTGGCTGGTCTCGCGCTGTTTGGGGCCCCTGACAAAAAAGTGGAAGCGAAGCTCCGCGACGTGGCCCGACTGCAGGGCGTGCGCGGCAACCAGTTGCTTGGCTACGGCGTTGTGGTGGGTCTGGATGGTTCCGGTGACAAGGACCAAACCAAATTTACTGTGCAGAGTCTGACTAATCTCCTGGCTCGCCAGGGCATCAGCGTGTCCCCTTCGGCCGTCAAGGTGAAGAATGTGGCCGCTGTGATCGTCACGGCGGAGTTGCCCGCCTTCTCGAAGACTGGGCAGAAAATGGACGTCACCGTCAGCAGCACCGGCGACGCCAAGAGCCTTGCCGGTGGAACGCTCCTCATGACCGCGCTCTCTGGCCCGGACAACCAGGTGTATGCCGTGGCCCAGGGCCCGGTGCTGGTGGGTGGCTTCAGTGCTTCTGCCGGTGGTGCCTCGGTCACCAAGAACCACCCCACCGCTGGCCGCATCCCTGACGGGGCACTGGTGGAGCGGGAGATTCCTGGCAACTTCAATGACCGCCCCAACCTGCGCTACAGCCTGCAGGAAGAGGATTTCACCACCGCCATCCGGGTTGCCCATTCCATTAACGAAGAACTGGGTGAACAGGCTGCACGGGCCTTGGATTCCCGCACCGTGGAAGTGCTTACGCCCAAGGAATTCCAGGGGCGAGCGGTGGAATTGGTGGCTCGGCTTGAAAACCTCAGTGTTCAGCTGAACCCCAAGGCTCGGGTTGTTGTGAACGAAAAAACTGGCACCGTGATCCTTGGCTCCGATGTAAAGATCGGCGCAGTGAGCATCATCCAGGGCGGCCTTTCCATTGTGGTTTCCTCAACGCCGGTGGTGAGTCAGCCCAAGCCCTTTAGCCAAGGCAAGACCGTCACAGCCGAGAAAAAAGAGATTACGGCGGTGGAAGACAAGTCCAAGACCCTTTCCATCGAGCCGGGTGTTTCAGTGGGCAAACTAGCTGAAATGCTGAACTCACTTGGTGTAACGCCCCGAGACATGGTGGCCATTCTCCAGGCCATCAAGGATGCCGGCGCCCTTAACGCGGAGCTTCGAATCCTGTGAGCGACATGACCGTGCAGGGACCCAAAGCCCTGGTGATCCCCGATATGCCCATGCCGAACGGCAAATCCAGCCCGAAAGAGGCTGCCCAGCAGTTCGAAGGGTTGCTGATGGCGCAACTGTTTCAAAACCTGCGAAAAACCGTAGAGCCTTCTGGGCTCTTCGGAGATGGTGGTCAGGCTCGGCAAACTTATGAATATCTTTTCGACCAGGCGATTGTGAATCAAGCCATGGTATCGGGCAAAGGATGGGGCCTGGCAGCTCAGATCGAGCGCAATTGGACCAAACGAAATGCCGGAGTTGAAGGAATTGCCCAACCTGCCGATACAAAGACTGTCGAGGTGAATTCATGCGTGTCACCGGCAAGTCCAGCAGCGTAGGGGCCCCCCTTAATGTGGGCGGCGCCAAGCCCGCTTCGGGCGCCGCTGCATCCGCCGCAGCCTCAGGCACAGGCGCGGTGGGAGATGCCCTCAGTGTCTCGGGCACGGCCCAGTTCATTGCCGTTGTCCGAGCCCGATTGGCCAAAGTACCGGAAATTCGCATGGCAAAGGTAGAAGCCCTTCGAGCCAAGCTCGAATCCAATGGGTACAACCCCGACGGAGAGGCTGTGGCCGATGGTCTGGTGCGGGAGCACACCCCGCCTCGCCGCGACCCTTGATGTGAGGCTGTGATTACCCCGCTTGGGCAACGCCAGATTTTTCAGACAGCCAACGTGGAAGCGGTTCGCGCGTCGCTGGAAGTGAGCGAGCAGATCCAGCGCGAGCAGTCTCGGAAAAAGACGGCTGATGATCGGGCTGTGGAAGATCAAGCGGCGGTTCAGGTGATTCCCGGCTCTGAGCGGATCATCACCGAAGAGCGGCGGAATGGCCGGAACCAGTCTGGTGCCGAAGAGGAGGCGCCTGATGAAGATGAAGTTGAAGGTCGGCGAAGAAAAAAGGCAATATCTGCCGACTCTCACCTGGATTTCCTCGCCTGATCTGGGCTTAAGCGGAATGGTATAGGGCTTGCCGTGAAGCCTCCGGAGGTGTCTTATGCTGCACTCACTGCCTGCCATGCTGGACGATCTAGAACGACGCCTGATCCAGGGTGAAGATCCCCTGCCGCTGTTGAGCTCCGTCCGCTGGCCGAACCTCATGGGTTGGCCCCAGAATCCAGCAGAAGCCCAACAATTCAAACAACGGATTTCCTCCATCGCCGCCCTGATCAACGGTCTCCAGGCTCCCTTGCAGGCCACGCTGCTCGCCCTGAATGCCTCCCCGGCAGCCTACGGTGCCAAGGGTGCCGTGGCCTTGCCTGCTTCGCTTCCCCTGCGTTTCTCCGAACACATCTAGGAGCCGGACATGCCCGGTTTAAATGCGAGTCTCAGCATCGGCCTTTCAGCCTTACAAGCCAGTCAGGCAGCCCTGAATGTCGTTGGCCACAACATTGCCAACGTCAACACCCCCAACTACAGCCGCCAGCGGGCGATCCTAGCCAACAACGATTCGCAGACCTTTGGAACCCTGCAGTACGGCCAGGGCGTCAACCTCAACAACATCATTGGGGTGCGAGATCGCTTTCTGGAAATGCAGATTACCCAGGCCACGTCGCGCAAAAGCGGGGCGGATACGCGCTACACGATGCTGGAAGCCATTTCGCCAACCTTTCTGGAAAGCGGCAGCGATTCCGATCTGAGCGCGCTGGTAACGAAATTTTTCCAGGGATTTCAGGACCTGACCTCGCGCCCGGAAGATGGTGCTGTGCGCACAGCCGTAGTGGGGCGAGCGCAAAGCTTGGTGAATGGAATCCAAAGTCGCTGGCAGTTGCTGCAGGATCAGCGGGCTCAGGCCGACGGGAGTGTTCGATCGCTGGTTTCCGAAGTGAACACCATCACTACGGAGATCGCCAAGTTGAACGCCCGTATTGGCGCTGAACCTTCGCCTGGGGCTGATAGCGATTCCCGGGATCAGCGCCAAACCCTGGCGAATAAGCTGGCCGACATTGTGGGGGTGCAGGTTTACGAGGACAGCAATAGCCAGATGCAAATCACCCTCGACAGCGGTGCGGCCGTGCTGGTCAGTGGCACTGCGGCCTACACGTTGTCTACCACGCCAGATATCGCGCTCGGGAATTTCAACCGCGTGGATATCACCTTAGGGGCTGGCACCACCATCGATATCACCAAGAGCGTGAAGGATGGCGCCCTGGGGGCGAATCTCGATCTTCGCGACAATGTGCTTTCTGGTTATCAGCAGAAACTAGATCAATTGGCCTCAGGCATCGGTGGTCAAGTGAACTTACTCCATCGTGCCGGCTTTGCCTTGAACGGCACCACGGGTCTGAATTTCTTTTCAGGCTTGGCTGCGGTGGGTGGTACGGGATTACCCACTACGGTGGTTGGTGCCGCCAACTCGATGCGCGTCGACGCCACCATCGCCGCCGACCCTCGCCTGATCGCCGCTGCGGATGCCGCCGGCGCGGTCGGCAATAATAAAAATGCCGTTGCGCTTGCCAACCTTCAATTGGCGACCAATACCGTGGATACCAATAACGATGGGATCGGAGATTCCGGGCCATTCGGCACGATGGTCAGTACGCTGACCAGTTCCATCGGTACCACGGTGCAGGGTTTGAAGAGTCGCAGTACCGGGGACGAAAACCTGATGGTGGCGTTGCAGAATCAGCACGATCGGATCTCAGGGGTCGATCTGGATGAAGAAGCCACCCAGATGATGGCTTTCCAGCGCGGTTACCAGGCCAGTTCTCGATTCATCAGTGTCATCAATCAATTGACGGATCAACTGGTCAACCAGTTCGGCCGATGATTGAAGTGAGGTAGACCATGACCTTCCGCACACCGAATCCCTTCTCCAACACGCGGAATACCCTTGACCTCCAGCGGGTGAAGGAGCGCATGGCGATCCTGAATCAACAGATATCCACCGGGCAACGCATCATTCGCCCGGGGGATGATCCCACCGGATCTGCCTTGATCATGGATTTCCGAAATTCCATTTCTCGAAACGAAAGCTACATGAGGCAAATGGATTCGGCTTCCTCCTTCCTGCAGGCAGCGGAACGGAACCTGACGGGAATTTCTGACAACTTGATGCGTTTGCAGGAAATGACTGCCACATCGTTGGGTGCATCCACCACGGATTCCATGCGGCAGGCCCAGGTTCCTGAAATGAAAAGCATTCTCACGAACATGCTGGCGCTGGCCAATGCCCAGGATCAGGGTAAATACCTCTTTTCAGGCACCAAAACCGATACCAAACCATTTGCCTCGGCTTCGGTAAGTCCCACGACCTATCTTGGTGATTCCAATGCCATCGCAGTGGATGTGAGCCTCGGCGCCTCTGTTACCACCAACCTAACGGGCGATAAGGTTTTCCTCGGCAGTGGCGCCCCAAACACGGATTTGTTTCAGCAGGTTTCACTTCTCATTGAAGGGCTGGGCCCACCAAGCAACCTGGCGCAGATCCAGAGTGCATCCACCAACATTGAAACCATTTTTTCGGGGATCCAGGATCAGCTTGCAGAGGTCGGGGGCCGTCAGGCTGCCTTGGCTCAAATGAAGACCACCATGGGTGATATGAATACCAGCCTGCAATCCATTCAGGAAAGCTATGAAGCCGTTGACTATCCGACGGCTCTGGCGAACTACCAGAAGGAGAGCATCACCCAGCAGGCTGCGCTGAACATGCTGGCAAGATCCAATACCCAGAATTTGTTCAATTTCCTGACTTGACCAGGGTTTCAAGGGGTAGGCTCCAGGCGCTCGACCCTGATTCCACCAGCACTGAACCTGAGGCTGGCTGGAAATCCGGCAGAGCGGAAGGGCGGTTGACACCCATCGGAAAGACCATCTTGTTCCAGAGCCCGGTCAGATTTATGGGCTGCAGCAAGCGCCGCTCAGGGTGCCAGCGGTAGGCACGCTCTAGCCCAAGCGCTAGGTAGGTACTCCATTCTTCAGTGTCTGCCAGGGGACGCGACGCTTCAGAGCTCGAGGTCGGTTCCGTGGTAGGAGCGGGATCCGATTTTTCGGTCGAGGCCTCTACTGGCGAGGGGCTAGGGGGTGTTGCAACGGCGGAAGTCATGGTCGGCAAGGCCAAGGAAAACCAGAGATTGCCCTGAGGGTCCGTACCGCGCAATTTCAGAAGAAGGCGATCCTTCGTCCAGGGGTCGGGGGGTTCTTGCAGGTTTACTTCGGTGCCAATGGGTGTGCCATCGGCCTTCACCTGTAGGAGCTTGCCGGGAAAAGGCTGCCACCAAAACCCCTTGTTCACCGCAAGGGCTGAGCGGTTGTCCGAAAAATGCAGCTGGGTTTGTATGGGCATTGGCCAGTGCTTCCACTCTTTGCCATTCGTGAGAGACGCTAGGCCAGCGGAATGGGCCAGAAGAAAACTACCCGGACCCGTGGACGCAAATGCCGAGACCGTTTTGATCTCCTCGGGCATGTCCAGGGCAGCGACGGTTGCCCGGAAGGGCGTTGAGCCAACTCGCTCGCCTTTCTGGAGACCCAAGGGAAGGCGCAGAACGGGGCTGGTGGGACCCCACAGGTACACCGCTGGATCCGCTGTGGCAGCAGCCAGGGCAAGATGTTCGCCCGCGGCACGATGCACCCAGCGCAGCATTCCAGATGGCAGATCATGAGCAACGACGAGCGGAAGTTCCCCGGCCGAAGGGTTGGCAGAGCGATACAACAGGACGGCAACATCGGGCAGCACGATGGCTTCAGGCAGCTCCGCGAAATTGAAAAATCCCTCGCGAACGCCTGCGGGCCGGGGGATCAGCAGATCGGTGATCTGTTTGCCTTCCTTGAACACAACCAACCGTTGGCGATCGTTTTGGGTGACCACCTGCAAGGCCTGGATTCCGTCGGCCTGGGGTGGCAGCCAGCGCAGGGCGCGCAAGGGTGTTTGGGCATCGGAGTGGCGGTAAAGAAGGCCGCCGCCGAAGGTCTCCACGCGGAAGGAGGCCGGGGTATCCTCGGGGGCCCCAGCCACGGGGCCTCGACGCACCAGCAACCACATCCCAAGGGCGGCGGGAATGAGAAAGAGGAAAAGGGGAATCAGGATTTTCTTTTTCAAAACATGTCTCCAAGGGCAAGGAGATGATGGGTCATGGCCGCTTCGGCACGCAAACGGTAGGCTTCTCCCTTTGCGGCTTTCAGAGCTTTCGTGCCGCCCGCGCGTTTGAGGGCGCGGTGGTTCAAAGTGCCATCGGGAAGTGGCGGCAGCAGCCCCAGCATCGCATTGGTGGGGCAAAAATCCCGGAGGCTCGCGTGGGCCAAATAATCAAACAGCGAGCCCAGCATGGTGTCCTTGGGAAAGGGAAGGGGAGATACCTTTCTCAGGAAGCGATCGCCGGCGATGCCCGCCGCCAGGCCCGCTGCGGCGGATTCCAAATAGCCTTCAACTCCGCTCAGTTGTCCTGCAATCCAGAGTCCTGGATGTTGTTTGACCGCGAGGGTGGCATCGAGAACAGCGGGTGCCTGCACATAGGTATTGCGATGGATGCTCCCCAACCGTGCGAAGGCAGCCTGTTCCAGCCCTGGAATCAAGCGGAACACTTCCTGCTGGGCGCCCCATTTGAGGCGTGTCTGGAAACCCACCATGTTGTAGTGATCCCCGGCCAGCGTGTCCTGACGAAGCTGTACCGCCGCGTAGGGCCATCTTCCCGTGCGTGGATCATCCAGTCCCACTGGTTTCATGGGGCCGTGGCGAAGCGTCTCTCGGCCACGGTCCGCCATCACTTCGATGGGCAGACAGGCTTCAAAAAAGGGTGTTTCCATATCCCGCAGTTCGACGCGGGGCGCGGTTAACAAGGCATCGAGAAATCTCGAATACTGTGCCTCGTTCAAGGGGCAGTTCAAGAAATCCGGGCCGCCTTTGTCATAGCGAGAGGCCGCGAATACCACCGTGCGATCGATGGAATCGGCTTCGATGATGGGTGCAATCGCATCGTAGAAGAAAAGTCGATGGCCCGTGACCTCTGCCGCAAGCCATTCGGCAAGAGGCTCAGCCGTGAGCGGTCCCGTGGCGATGATGGTTGGCAGTGCGGGATCTGGCCGCTCGACCAATCCTGGCTGCCAGTGGATGCGTGGATGCGCGCGGAGCGCCTCGGTGATGGCGGTTGAGAAGGCCGAGCGATCAACGGCCAGGCTATTGCCCGCGGGAACGCGGGTAGCCTCTGCGCAGCGAAGCACCAAGGATCGGAATCGAGTCAGCTCATGTTTCAGAATCCCCGTGGCGCTATTAGGATCATCACTCTTGAATGAGTTCGAACACACCATTTCAGCGGCGAGACCGGTTTCGTGGGCAGGCGTTTGGTGGTCGGGTCGCATCTCGTGGAGCAGCACGGTATGACCCCGCTCGGCCAACTGCCACGAAGCCTCTGCGCCGGCAAGTCCTGCCCCGATTACGGCGATATCCACGATGGCAACTCCTTCCGCCAAGGGGCGGCCAGCAATTCTCTCACGGAGGGTCGGCGGCCTAACGGCCTAGACCCGCAGTCGCATTGGGGTGCCCGGAATCTTGGGCAGGTATCTCCGGGCAACAAAAATGTCACCCAATCGAAAAAAAGTCTTGCCTTGGTCCCGCCAAATGCTATTCTGGTCGTCCGGCGCATGAGAGTGTGGCCGTGAAACGAGGGGTCAGCGGTTCGGAAGTGTGCAGTTGACCTAAGCAATCAGGGACTCGAGGGTTTTTGGTTGTGTGTGTGACTCAGGCATCTTTGACAGCCGGATAGAGAAGAATGGAAACCTTTGAGTTTTGTTTTGATTTCGATCGAAGCAAGACAAACAATAAGTCAGCAATTTCCCTTTGATGTGTCAGAGGGAAGAGCTTAAGAGATTAAACATGAGAGTTTGATCCTGGCTCAGAATGAACGCTGGCGGCGTGCCTAACACATGCAAGTCGGATGTGCCGCAAGGTGCATGGCAGACGGGTGAGTAACGCGTAGGGAACCTACCTCTTTGTGGGGAATAACGTTCCGAAAGGAATGGTAATACCGCATGAGATCAGTGACTGGAATGTTGCTGGTGAAAGCTGGGGACCGCAAGGCCTAGCGCAAGAAGAGGATCCTGCGTCTGATTAGCTAGTTGGTGAGGTAACGGCCCACCAAGGCATCGATCAGTAGCCGGCCTGAGAGGGTGATCGGCCACACTGGAACTGAGACACGGTCCAGACTCCTACGGGAGGCAGCAGTGGGGAATTTTGCGCAATGGACGAAAGTCTGACGCAGCAACGCCGCGTGGGTGATGAAGGTCTTCGGATCGTAAAACCCTGTCGTCAGGGACGAAGGTTTGGGGGTTAATAACCCCTTAAGCTTGACGGTGCACTGGAGAGGAAGCCACGGCTAACTCTGTGCCAGCAGCCGCGGTAATACAGAGGAGGCAAGCGTTATCCGGAATGATTGGGCGTAAAGGGCGCGTAGGCGGTTTTTAAGTCAGATGTGTAATCCCCGAGCTCAACTTGGGAACTGCATCTGAGACTGGAAGGCTAGAGTATGGAGGGGTGGTAGAATTCCACGTGTAGCGGTGAAATGCGTAGAGATGTGGAGGAATACCAGTGGCGAAGGCGGCCACCTGGACAGTAACTGACGCTGAGGCGCGAAAGTGTGGGTAGCAAACAGGATTAGATACCCTGGTAGTCCACGCTGTAAACGATGAACACTTGGTGTGGTGGGAGTTGACCCCTGCCGTGCCGGAGCTAACGCGTTAAGTGTTCCGCCTGGGGAGTACGGTCGCAAGGCTGAAACTCAAAGGAATTGACGGGGGCCCGCACAAGCGGTGGAGCATGTGGTTCAATTCGACGCAACGCGAAGAACCTTACCTGGGCTTGAACTGCTATTGACCGGTGCAGAGATGTGCCTTTCCGCAAGGACAGTAGTAGAGGTGCTGCATGGCTGTCGTCAGCTCGTGTCGTGAGATGTTGGGTTAAGTCCCGCAACGAGCGCAACCCTTACCTATAGTTGCCAGCGAGTTATGTCGGGAACTCTATAGGGACTGCCCGGGTTAACCGGGAGGAAGGTGGGGATGATGTCAAGTCCTCATGGCCCTTATGTCCAGGGCTACACATGCTACAATGGGCGATACAAACCGTCGCGAAGCCGCGAGGTGGAGCTAATCGGAGAAAGTCGTCCTCAGTTCGGATTGTAGTCTGCAACTCGACTACATGAAGGTGGAATCGCTAGTAATCGTGTATCAGAATGATACGGTGAATCGTTCCCGGGCCTTGCACACCGCCCGTCACATCACGAAAGCCGGGAGCAGCTGAAGAGGCGGTGGTAACCCGCAAGGGGGCTAGGTCTCGATGGTGAACTTGGTGATTGGAGTGAAGTCGTAACAAGGTAGCTGTAGGAGAACCTGTGGCTGGATCACCTCCTTTCTAAGG
>JADKBC010000047.1 GCA_016715205.1 Holophaga sp. | reverse complement strand
GATTTATCAATAAACCATATACATCAAGTATATCATGACCGAATTTTCGCTGTTTCAATCCGGTGCATGCCTTGACACGTGAATTCAGCCCACATACAATCATTCTGTAACTTGCGGGGGATTGGGAGTGTTTAGCGGACGAAGCCCGCTAAACACTCCCAATCCCCTTATTGAATCATTCACGAACCCCGAGGGCAGGTATGGATCAGCACAAACAGCGCATTGATCTGAACGGAATTCGAGCCCAGGGCGGCGCATACGCCCTTTCATTGAGCCCTGCCCAGGTCACCGGCCTGGCGCTGGGCAGCCGGTTGGACCAGAACGCCCTGAACGAACTGCTGCGCAAGAAGCGCGGTACGACCCGCAGCTTTGAGCTGGATGTTCGCGATCTGGCCAAAGCCGGCTGGGTGTCATTTATCCTGCCAATTTGGACGCCAGGCAGCTTCAGACCCGCCAGGACGCTCTGGCAAAGGCAGCTTCGTCACCGCCGGGAGGCGGCCGGACCCCCGCTTCAAAGTTTTCTCTGGCCGAAATGGGTATATCCCCGGCGAATCCAAACGTGACTGGCTGATTCGGGTTGGCGCCAGCCCGGACGGCGTTCCAAACCCGGACAAAGTGCCCTATTATCTGCTGATCGCTGCCAGCCCGCAGGAAATTCCCTTTGCCTTTCAATATCAGCTGGATGTGCAGTACCTGACGGGGCGGGTTCATTTTGACCAGCTCGATGATTTTTCCAACTATGCGCAGAGTGTCACCCGGGTCGAAAAACAGGGTCTGGCGCGCTCCAGACGGGTGGGCGTGTTTGCGCCGTCAATCCCGATGACGAGAACACCCGCCTGAGCCACGACCGGCTTGCCAGACCGCTGGTGGAATATTTGCAGACCGGATGGCGTGTCAGGATGCTGCGCGACCGGTTGGAACAACTCATCACCCAGAAGGGCGTCCGTTATATGCTGGAGGGGCGTCCGTATTCTGAAGCCGAACTGCTCCAGATTGGCGCAAAGCTCAGGCTGCCATTCACCGCCGCTGATTTCCCCGCCTGGGATGTGCAGGCTGCGCTGGGCGAGCAGGCCACCCGGGCGCGCCTGGAAAGCTGGTTGGGCGGCCCGCAAACCCCGGCGCTGCTTTTCAGCGCCACCCATGGCATGGTCTTCGATCAGAACGACCCCCGCCAGCGTCCGCAGCAGGGCGCCCTGCTCTGTCAGGATTGGCAAGGCCCGCTTTTTCATGAAGGTGATGTGACCGATGACCTCTATTTTGCCAGCGACCATTTAAGTTCGCAGGCCCAACTCCAGGGTCTGATGGCATTTTTCTTTGCCTGCTACGGGGCAGGCACCCCCCAGTATGACGAATTTATCGTTGATCAGCAAAAGCCGCTCCAAATCGCCGGGGGCGATTTTCTGGCAGTCCTGCCGCAGCGCATGCTGGCCCACCCCAACGGCGGCGCCCTGGCCGTGATCGGGCATGTGGACCGGGCCTGGAGTTTTTCTTTCCTGGCGGATAACAACCAGCCGCAGCTCAATGTCTTTGAGGATCTGCTCGGCAAGCTGCTGAGCGGGTACCCGGTGGGAGCGGCGATGGATGCCTTTAACCGCCGCTATGCTGAGCTGGCGACGGACATCACCGACATCCAGAACAAAACCCGCATTCCGGGTTACCGGCTGGATGAGTACCTTTTGAGTGATTTATGGCTGACCCACAACGACGCCCGCAATTATATGATCCTGGGCGACCCGGCTGTTCGGCTGCCCTCTGCGCCGCCTGAGGCGGCCCGCCACGTCTCGGGCCAGCCCGAACGGATTGAGGAACTGAACAGTACCGCTCCGCCGCCAGTGCCGCCAGCGTCGCCAGTGCCCGTAGCCGAGCTGTCGCCCTTGGTTGCCCCCCCGCCTGTCCCTGGTCAGTTCTTGCGACGGGTGTTGGGCAGCCCGTCGAAGGTTGCATCAGTCATCCTGCCTGGCGGATCAGCGGCGGTGAATTATCCCCACCGGCTGGTTCGCTGATATATCCTGACCCTCCCGATGCCGGATGGCGCTTCCATCAAGATCTCGATCCATTCTCAAGTTGAGCTCTGCGGTATGTCAAGGAATTATTGCCAAGAGCCAGCTGGACTTGTTCTTTGTCAAAGATGTTATAGTTTGTTTTGGCGCCCGCTCTGCCGGATAAATTGATCTCGCCAGACCACTAGGACGACGCTGCTCAACATCATTTTGCTCGTTTGGGGACGGGCTCACCGATCCCCCGCGGAGAATAATCTTGGATATTCAAAACCCGGTGATCCAGCTTTGCCTGCAGGGGACACAGGCCGAATTTGAGCATCGTCTCGAAGATGCCTGGGCCCTGTACCAGCAGGCCTGGGAAACCGCCGGGGACGATTATGAGGCTTGTGTGGCGGCCCATTACCTGGCGCGTGGCCAAAAGAACCCGGCGGATATCCTGTATTGGAACGAGGAAGCGCTGCGCCGCGCCGTTGCCGTGGGCGATGAACGGGTCAAGATTTTTACCCATCCCTCTATCTGAGTTTGGGCCGGGCGCATGAGCATCTGGCCGGCAGACCGAAGACGCAGCACCACACGCCCTGCTGCCGTCACAGGATTCCCCATCAGACTTAAAGGAGTTCATTTTGGGCTTATAAAACGAACTCCCAAATATCATCTCAGGTATTTTATAGGTGGCGCAGCCTGCCAAAATACTCTATGATATGTTCAAGGAAATGGTATAGGGCCGTGGCCACCAGAACGATCTGCCCGCCGCCCGTCAGCCCGCTCAGCGCCTGCGTACCCGAGGCCGGGCACAAAATCCCAGCGTGTGGTGACCGACTGGGGATCGAACGTGCCTGTGTGTTGGGCCACAAAGCTGCCCTCCCGTCCGCCGATTTTCCCGACGATATATTCCAACCCCACAAAGCTGCCGGTCCCATCCGGGCTGTAGGCCATTAAATATTCCACTTTGCCTTCAGCCTCCAGGTCTCCAGAGTACGCCAAGACGGCCTGGACGCGGGTCAGCTTGCGCCCATCCTCCATCTCGGTGTAGGCCTTTTCTTCCCAGTCTGTGGTGCTAAATCTGTGTTGGCGGTTGTGTTCATGGTTTTCTCCTGTCGATAAAATGGATCAATTTGCTCTACTGTACCCTAGAGACAAAAGTTCCATTTGTGCAATAGTGGCCATCGAGGGCAAAAAGCGGTATTGCCGCTTTTGCCTCGATATTCTCTCACAGCCTGCTGATTACCCGGGTATACAGTACACAGGCCTCAACAATTTCATCCACGGCGCATTTCTCATTGCGCATGTGGGCCAGCTTGTATTCTCCCGGCCCAAAACCTATGGTTGGCACACCGGCCTGGATCAGGGCGACGGCGTTGGTGCTGAAATCCCAGAAATCATACATTGTCGGGGCATGCCCCATCACTTCGCCATAGGCAGCCACAAATGCCCGGGACAGCTCGTGTTCCAGGCTGATCTCCCAGGCCGGGTGCAGCGGCTCGTAGGTTAATTCCTCCCCGGTCCAGGTTTTGCGGTGCAGGGTTCCCAATTCCCAGGTCGCCTGTTTACCGGCAGTAATTCGGTTCATTTCGTTTCGAATCGTTTCTTCGTTTTCGCCCACGATCATCCTGCGATCCAGATAGACTTCACAGGCCGAGGGGACGGCATTCAGCGAGACGCTGGTGCTGGAAATTTGCGACATCACCAGCGTGGCGCGTCTGGCGCCGCTTTTTTGCATCAACTCCAGGTTGGTTTTCTCAACCCGCTGGATGATTTCGGCCATTTCATAAATGGCGTTCACCCCTTTTTCGGGGGCAGAACCATGCGCCGAGACGCCTCTGGTTTTGATGATCACCTGGGCTTTGCCCTTGTGCCCGAGGGTGATCTGGTTGCCAGATGGTTCGCACACCACCGCAAAATCAGGGCGGATTTGCTGATCGGCCAGCAAGAGCTTCAGGCTCTCGCCATCGCAGTACTCTTCATCCACAGTACACGAGACGTAAACGGTCTTGCCTTCCAGCAGCCCCTGGCTTTTGGCGGAGGCGGCTGCATAAATCGAGGCTGCCAGGCTGGACTTCATGTCGACCGACCCCTGCCCCCAGAGATAGCCGTCCACGATGCCCCGCTGAACGGCGGCACTTCCCACTGGTCTTCATCGGTCACCATCACGGTATCCATGTGCGAATCAAACAGGATGCTGCGCTCGCCGCTGCCAACCCGCCCCAGCACATTGCCATAGCGATCGATTTTGACTTCGTCAAAGCCCAGTTCCTGCATTTTGGCTGCAGCGAAGCGGGCCAATTGTTCTTCGGCGTTGGAATAGCTCTTGATTTGGACCAGGTTTTGGGCAAATTTCAGCAGGTCGTTGGCAGCATCCATTCCATTGATCAACAGGTATTTCATCGTGTTTCTCCTTCAGGGTACTATCCGTTAAGGCTAATATTACCGTATATTATGCCAATATTCGGCTCAACATTCTCTCTTGAGCCAAGACCCCCTTGATCCCATAAAAACAGCATATCCCCAAAAACACCCAACAAATAAGTATCAGATATGGGGGTGTAAGCGGCTTCGCCGCTTACACCCCCATATCTGGACATAATTTTCCAGGAGGAAGGTATGGACAAACAAAAGACGAATTGGTGGCAGGTTATTCTCGTTCTGTTGATCGGCGCTGGCGCGATTGACGGATTTATGTGGTTTCTGTATAACACCTATATTCCGCTCTATTTGCAGGGTGGCAATCCCAATTTTCAGGCCCAGGTCCTTGGCTTTGGATTGACCCCCAAGGTTGTCGGCTTTATTCTGGTGCTGGATAACCTCGCGGCCTTCATCCTCGCCCCAATCATTGGTGCCTGGAGTGATGGCTATCGCGGCAGCCGGGGCCGGCGCATGCCTTTTATCCTGCTTACCGTTCCACTCGCCGCCGTCGCCCTGGCGGTTGTGCCCTTTATTTATTCTGCCGTCCCCGCCAGTTCCAGCGGCAATATCAGCCTGCTGCTGCCGCTCTTTATTCCTTTTCTGGTGCTGCTCTTCCTGGTGCTGGTGCCGCTGGCAGTTGCCCGCACCCCGATTGACGCCCTGGTCTATGACATCGCCCCATCTCAGGATCGCGGCAAAGCCCGCTCGCTTGGGATCATCCTGGCCACCCTGCTCTCGATCGGTTTGGGTATCGGCGGTTCCGCACTTTACGAGATCAACATCAAGCTGCCCTATCTTCTTTCGCTGGTAGTCACCCTGCTTCTGCTCGGTCTTGGCGCATTCCTGATCAAAGAAAAGAAAGGCTCCGAGGTGAACGACCCGAAGGAAGACCAGGGCGAACAGCAAAAAATGAGGCCGGGCTGCAGCGTACGCTGGCTGTACTGCGCACCTTCCCCGTCGAAAACAGGCGCTCGGTGCTTTTCATGGCGCTCAGCATCTTTCTGGGGATGTTTGGTTTCTCGCTCATCCAGGCTTTTATCAGCTCGTACAACATGACCGTACTGGGCGCCGAACAGGCCGCTGCCGGCCTGCCGTTCCTGGTGGCGGGTGGGGCGGTCATGCTCGCCTCTTTCCCCGCGGCTTTGCTGGCCGATAAGATCGGGCGCAAGCGCACCATGCTCATTGGCTGCATCGGCTGGGCGGTTTCGGCTTTGTTGATCTTCTTCCTGCCTTCTCCGGCTCTGTTTCTGCCTTTGATGATCGTCACGGGCATTTTTTACGCCCTGTGGTTTGTCAACAGCTTTGTGACCCTGATCGATTCTGCACCCACAGACGGCACCCTCGGCGTGATGACCGCTCTGACTTCGATGGCCAACATGGCTGGGATGTCCATTGGCCCGGCCCTGACCGGGATTTTGATCGAAGCTACCGGCTACCAGTACTCGATGATCTTTTTGGTGCAGGTTTTTGTGGTTGCCGGGGCTGCGCTGGCCTTGCTGCCCGTCAGCCGCGGTGAGCCGCGTCCCGGTTCTGCCGCACTCGCCGGAACGGCCGCAGAATGATGAGCGAGGGCATCCTGCGCCTGCCAGATGGGCGCCAGTTGGGATATGGGGTCTACGGCCCGCCCGATGGTGTGCCCATCCTGGATTTTCACGGCATACCCGGCTCGCGCCTGGAAGCTGCCCTGTTTGCCGAGTACATCCAGCGCCCCGATTTGTGCTTTATCGGTTTTGACCGGCCAGGGTTTGGCCGTTCCACCCCGCTCCCGGGGCGAAGTGTGGCGGATATCGGTGCTGATGTACGCTCCCTGGTCGATCATTTGAAGATCGAGCGTTTTATCGCCCTGGGATATTCCGGCGGGGGCCGTTTGCCCTGGCCTGTGCCCACCAGATGCCCGAGCGGATTCGGGCGCTGGGGATTGTTTCTCGGGGGTGGGGCCGGTGGCTTTAAACGGGGACTCGCAGGGGATGCACGAATCAATCGAAAAAATTTAATCTGGCTCAAAAGATGCCCTGGCTGGCCCGCCTGATGCTGTCGTTTGCCTTTGCTTCGCTGCGCCGCCAGCCCCAGCGGCTGGAACGTCAGATGCGCTCCATCTGGGCCCAAATGCCCGAGCCCGACCGCCTGGCCCTGGCTGACCCGGCTTTCAGCGCCTGGATTATACGCCTGACACAGGATGCCATCTCTCTCTCGGTCAACGGTTGGGTGCATGAAGAAATTCTGATGACCCAGCCCTGGACCTTCGACCTGAACGCAGTCACCTGCCCTAATATTTTTTTGTGGCACGGCGAACAGGACCGCAACGTCCCCCTGGCGATGGGCAAAACGGTTGCCGCCCGCCTGCCCAACTGTCGTTCCATTTTTTTGCCCTCTGAAGGCCATATCTCCCTTATGCTGAAGCATGGGCGCAGATTGTGGCAAAGCTGGTGGCGGCACAGGTTTTTCTTAAAGTCTGAAAAAACTGCCGCCGCGTATCGAAAAAGATGAGTTTGGGGTGTTTGTTGCGGGCGTAAGCCCGAAAAACACCCCAAACCCCGGCCTTTAAGAAAGCGTGGGCGGCGGCGGCTGGCTGGTTGTGAATTTGTGAAACGGTGGGGGTTAAATTACGAGAGCCAGACTTTGCCCAAAGTCTGGCTCTCTTTTCAAGGAGGAGAAGAAGAGAAGAGTTGTCTGTTGTCTACTGATCTTATGATACCCTGAGCGGTACAATCCTGCTTGACGCCTGGCCTATGGTTGGGCTACGAAAAGGGTACGGTCTGGGCTGTTGCCCAAAACGAGAGCCTGCCCTCAGGCTTCTGACTTGACGACCCAATTCAGCCTGATTTCGGTGCGCGTTCCCAGCCGCTCCATCAGCTCAGCGGTACGCTGCTGGAGGTGACGGATGTTGTAGATATGCAGTTCCAGTTTGATCATCGGCAGCCACGCGAACCCCGATCCGGCCTCCGGGTCAAACTGCTGTGTCTTTTCGTCAATTTGCTGGCCGCAGACAGCGAGATACGCCAGGATATCTTCCCGGGTGAATGGGCCTCCCGTTTTGGGCAGGCGATTATTCTCCCACGGAATCGGTCCAAGAAATTCGTATTCGTCGCGGTGCCCGCTCCAGGCTGTGAAATCACGCTCCGTCTCTTGCAGGTACAGATGGGTAAAGAACAGCGCATGATAGGCGATACGCCAGAATTTGGTCTTGTCGGCCGGGTTGTCCCAAATCAATTCCGGACATTGGCTGACGGTCTGCTTGAGCATTTCAAGCGCCGCCTGATATTGCGAGCGTAAA
>JADKBC010000046.1 GCA_016715205.1 Holophaga sp. | reverse complement strand
ACGGCTGGAAGGCCTGCTGAGCGGCGTGCGTGCGATGGAGCCGCCTGCCCGATGCGATCTTCGTCGTTGATCCGCATCGCCAAGCTACCGCCATCCACGAAGCCAACCTGCTCAACATTCCGGTTGTGGCCATGGTTGACACCAACTGCGACCCCCGCAATGTAGACTATGTCATCCCCTCCAACGATGACGCCATCCGCGCCATCAAGCTGGTGGTCGGCAAAATGGCCGACGCAGCGATTGAAGGCAAGGGTATGCGCAAGGACGAAGGCGTTGAAGAAGAACCGGCGGCTGTGGCGGCTATGGCTGCAAAACAAGCCGATTTTACGACGAACCCGAACTGACCGATGACGAACTGCTCGGTGCGGCTACCCTGGCCAAAATCGGCGGGCGGCCCGTGGTCGTTGAAGATGTTGAAACCGATTCCGCACCCGGCGCGGAAGCTGAAGCTTAATTTCACCAGAAAAAGGATTGATTAGATGGCGATCACGACTGAAATGATCAAAGAATTACGCGAGGCGACTGGCGCTGGCATTCTCGACTGCCGCAAAGCCCTCGAACAGGCTGGCGGCGATTATGACAAGGCCGTCGATTTCTTGCGCGAAAAGGGCCTGGCCAAGGCCGCCAAGCGCGCCGACAAAGAAGCCTCTGAAGGCGTTGTGGAACTGTATTCCCACGCCAACGGCCGGATCGGCGTAATGGTTGAAGTCAACTGCGAAAGCGACTTTGTCGCCCGCTCTGAACCTTTCCGCAAGTTCGCCCACGAAGTGGCCCTGCAGGTTGCAGCCGCCGCTCTCCCTCTACATCCGGGCGGAAGAAATTCCCGCCGATGTACTGGAACACGAAGGTCAGATTGCCCGTGCCCGCGCCCTGGAAGAAGGCAAGCCCGAGCTTTTGTTGATCGTATCATCGCAGGCCGGATCGAAAAGTACAAAGACGAAGTCTGCCTGCTGCGCCAGCCATACATCCGGGATGAAGCGATCACCGTGGAAAAGCTGCTCAGCTCCTTAATTGTTTCGGCGGGCGAAAATATCGTCCTCCGCCGCTTTGCTCGATGGGAATTGGGCGAAAGAAAATAGCATTCAGAGGGCCAACCGCAAGTTGGCCCTTTTTTTTAATCTACGCGAGGCAAAATGCAAAACAATCTAAAATACAAACGTATTCTGCTCAAATTGAGCGGCGAAGCCCTGGGCGGCGCCAATGGCAGTGGGATTGATCCTCTCGAAGCCGAGAACCTCGCCCACCGGGTGCGCGAAGTGCACGAACTGGGTGTAGATGTGGCGATTGTGATTGGAGCCGGGAACCTGTGGCGCGGCCGGGCTGGCATTCAGCGCGGCATGGACCGCGCCACCGCCGATTATATGGGCATGCTGGCTACTGTGATGAATGCTCTGGCCTTGATGGATGCCATGGAACGCTCTGGCATGGTCACCCGGGTCCAGTCGGCAATTGAAATGCATGCCGTTGCCGAGCCCTACATCCGCCGCCGCGCCATTCGCCACCTGGAGAAAGGCCGGATCGTCATTTTTGGCGCCGGCACGGGCAACCCCTTCTTCTCTACCGACACGGCAGCTGCCTTGCGCGCCATGGAAATTGGCGCCGATGTGGTCATCAAAGCCACCAAAGTCGATGGCGTTTACGACTCTGACCCCAAGAAAAGCCGGACGCAGTCCGCTTTAACCGCCTGAGCTATCTTGAAACGATGAACCGCCGCCTGGCGGTCATGGACAGCACCGCCATTTCCCTCTGCATGGACAATCATCTGCCCATCCTGGTTCTGGACCTCTGGCAGCCCGAATCTCTGAGAAAAGCTGTCCTGGGTGAGGAAATCGGCACACTGGTGGACGATAACGGCCAGTAAAGGTTCCCAAACGGGGGCTTTTTATGGTGTCTCTTTTGGGCGAGGCCCAAAAGAGACACCATAATTACGCTATCCCAGAGAGCAGATTTTGCAAAGAGCGAAAAATATAGCGTATAATTGAGTTTCAGGATATCCTTAAGGAAACACCAAAACTTTTGCATTAACAGGAGGCATCCATGCTAAAAGACGCATATCACGATGCAGAATCGCGCATGAAAGGGGCCATTAACGCCCTCGAAGAAGATCTGTCAACCATTCGCACAGGTCGGGCCAACCCTTCACTGGTTGAAAAGCTGTCAATCGAGTATTACGGCATGCCCACCCCCCTGATGCAGCTCGCCACGATCAGCGTGGTAGAGGCCCGCTCATTGTTGATCAAACCCTTTGACCCATCCAGCATCAAAGCGATCGAACGCGCCATCATGGCCTCAGACCTGGGCCTGAACCCCAATAACGATGGCAAAGCCATCCGCCTGAACCTGCCCGCTCTGACAGAAGAACGCCGCCGTGACCTGGTGAAGGTTGTCCATCACCGCCTCGAAGAAGCCCGGGGTGCCATTCGCAACATTCGCCGCGACATTATCAAGATCTGCGTGAATTTGAGCAGGAAAAGCTGATTTCTGAGGATGAGTTGAAGCGCGCCGAGGAAGACCTGCAAAAATTCACCGACAAGCATGTTGAAGAAGTCAGCCACATTGGAGCTAAAAAAGAAAAGGATATCATGGAAGTCTAGCGCTTCCATTAAGTGCACCCAATGCCCCAAAACAAGACCGAACAGCCCACAAAAATCCCGGTTCATATTGGCATCATTATGGATGGCAATGGACGCTGGGCGATCTCGCGCGGCCTGCCGCGCCTGGCTGGACACCGCGCCGGCACCGAAAACCTGCGCCGGATGATCGAAGCCTGTATCGATTTTGGGATTCGCTACCTGACCATCTATGCCTTTTCCACCGAAAACTGGGGCCGCCCGCAAGAAGAAGTTCAGGGGTTGCTGAAAATCTTTGAAAACGTGATTGACCGCGAACTGCAAGAGCTGTCCGACATGGGCGTGCAGCTCCGCCATATCGGCCGGCTGGATGGGCTTAAACCCTCGTTTCAAAAAAAGGTGATGCAGGCGGTTGATTTTACCCACCACAACCAGCGGCTGACCTTGAATATCGCCTTTAATTACGGCGGGCGGGACGAAATTGTCTGCGCCATCCAAAACATGATTCGAGACGGGGTTAAACCCGAGGCCGTGACAGACGAGCTGGTTGGCCGCTACCTGTTTACAGCAGGTGCCCGACCCCGATCTGATCATTCGCACCTCTGGTGAACTGCGAGTCAGCAACTTCCTGATCTGGCAGGGCGCCTATTCAGAATGGTATTTCTCAACCACATTTTGGCCCGATTTCGACCGCGAAGAACTGCGCAAGGCGCTGGTGGAATACAGCCACCGCGACCGTCGTTACGGGCTGACGGGGTAAAGGCCGCCTATGAGTTCTTTCTCCAAACGGACCCTGGTCTCAATTATTCTGATTCCCCTGGGTATGTTTGCTATATACGCCGGGGGCTGGTACCTGACCCTCATTCTGCTGGCCTTCATCGCCCGGCAGCCAATGAGTTCGCAAAGCTGTACGCAGCCTGCGGCCACAAACCATCCATAGTGGTGGTGGTGGGCGGCGCTTCTGTGCTGCTTATTACCCGCACGATCGACGGTCTTTACCAGACCGAATTCAGCCTGCCGGCTTTTGGGCTTTTCAGCCTGCTTGGTATGCTGCTGCACCTGATTGCTTTTGAGCGCGGCCGCGAAGAAGCTGCGCTGGATTTTGCCATCACCCTTGCCGGGCTTACCTACATCGGCTGGATAGGCTCTTACCTCATCGCCCTGCGCTACCTGCCCGCCGGGGCCTGGTGGACTTTTGCAGTGCTCACGTCCGTCTGGCTGGCAGACGGCGGCGCCTATGTCATCGGCAAACGCTGGGGCCGCCGCCAGATCAGCCCCAATCTCAGCCCTAAAAAGACCTGGGAAGGCTATTTTGGCGGCATCCTTTTCAGTGTGGGATTTGGTCTGCTGCTTGGCATGGCCTGGCAGGCAGGGGCGGGCGACACCCCGCTCACCCCGCTGACGACAGCTCTGGTGGGGCTGGTCATGAGCACACTGACCATCTTTGGCGACCTGGGGGAAAGCATGATCAAACGGATGGCCAAAGCCAAGGACTCTGGCAGCCTTATTCCGGGTCACGGCGGGGCCTTTGACCGGGTTGATTCGTGGCTCTGGGCCGGCGTTTTAGGGTTCTATCTGATCACCTGGCTCTTTTATCGCTAAAAGGGATCGTCTGAGAGGTATGTTTTGTTCCCCAAACCCCGCCCACACTACACCCCAGACGTCTTTGAATTTTTCATGTCCGATAAACCGTGATAATATTGCATTTAACAACCACATACCCCTGTATGCACTCTTATCCAGAGAGGTGGAGGGACCGGCCCTATGAAACCTCGACAACCTGGCAGACCGTTTTGATGAATTCTTTTCAAAGAAATTGACTGCAAAGGTGCCAACTCCGACAGAAGGAACTGGAAGATGAGAGGGTGGTCCAAAGTTTTGCGGCTTGCCCTTTCGATTGCGAAGGGGCAATTTTTATCTTAACTGGAGGATCTTTCTTATGAGCAATACATTCATGAATTCGGAACGTCTGCTGTTCACCTCAGAATCGGTGACAGAAGGACACCCCGATAAACTGTGCGACCAGATCAGCGATGCGGTGCTGGACGCCTGTTTGGACCAAGACCCATATCCCGCGTCGCCTGCGAAACCGCCGCCACAAGACCGGCTTCGTGATGTTGCTGGGCGAAATCACCACCCATGCATTCGTCAATTTCGACGATCTGGCCCGCAAAGTGATCAAGAAATCGGTTATGACGACAGCCAGAAAGGCTTCGACGGCAACACCTGCGGCGTGCTTTCCGCCATTGCCAGCCAGAGCCCCGATATTGCCATGGGCGTGGATAGTCCCTGGAAGCCAAGGGCCAGCGAGATGCGATTGACAATGGTCGGCGCCGGCGACCAGGGCATGATGTTTGGCTTTGCCTGCAAACGAAACCGACACCCTGATGCCCATGCCCATCTACCTGGCCCACACGCTGGCCCGCCGCCTGGCCGAAGCCCGCAAGTCGGGCACATGCCCTGGCTGCGCCCGGATGGCAAGCCCAGGTCACCGTGGAATATTCACACGGCAAGCCCAAGCGGATCGACACCGTTTTGATTTCCACCCAGCACGCTCCCGATATCTCACACGCTGAAATTACCGAAGGCGTGATCGAAAACATTATCATGCCCTCCATGCCCGAAGGGATGATCGACGACAAGCTGAAAATTTATGTCAACCCGACCGGGCGCTTTGTGATTGGCGGCCCAATGGGTGACGCCGGCCTGACCGGCCGCAAAATCATCGTTGACACCTACGGCGGCATGGGCCGGCACGGCGGCGGCGCCTTCAGCGGCAAAGACCCCACCAAGGTGGACCGCTCGGCCGCCTACGCGGCCCGCTGGGTCGCCAAGAACCTGGTCGCCGCCGGCGCCGCCACCCGGGCCGAGGTCCAGGTGGCCTACGCCATCGGCGTGGCGCACCCGCTGAGCGTCAATGTCGAAACCTTTGGCACCGGCGCAATTTCGACGAAAAAATCGCCCGGCTGGTCACCCAGATCTTCGACCTGCGCCCCGGCGCCATCATCCGCGACCTGGATCTGCGCCGGCCCATCTACCGGCAGACCGCCGCCTACGGCCACTTTGGCCGCGACGACCTGAACTCTGCCCTGGGAACAGACCAACAAAGCCGCCGCGCTGCGCGCTGCTGCCGGGCTGTAATTTTGGAAAAAAAACGACCTCCGAAAGGAGGTCGTTTTTGTTTTCAATGGGGGGTGGGTGTTTTTGTGGAAGCCCCACCAAAAACCCTTGCCAGGGCAGGAATTTTTGATCAGGCGGTCTTTGGGCTGGTAGCCGGTTACCCGCTCCACCGGTGATCCACCCTTTAAAAGCATCAAAGTCGGCACGCCCATGACCCCATACTGCTGAGTCAGGTCAGGGTTATCATCAATATCCAGCTTGACGATCTTGATCTTGCCCTGCCACTCGTGCGCCAGTTCCTTTACGATCGGATCCAGCATCTTGCACGGCCCGCACCAGACGGCGGTAAAATCAACCAGCACAGGTTCAGCAGACTGCAGCACCTCTTTTTCAAACGTTGCCTCACTCAATTTTGGCAGTTCCATAGTTTTCTCCTCTTGCAAATTCTCAATTCGGGATAGAGATCTTTTGTGTTTTTGGGCG
>JADKBC010000045.1 GCA_016715205.1 Holophaga sp. | reverse complement strand
TCGCCCCAAACTTGTTTGGCGCAGCAGCAGTCTGATCCTGACCTCCTCCGAAGACTACCCCATCACGGCCGTGATCGACACGGTCCACGGCTTTGCCTACTATGGCACGCGCACCGCCACAGGCGTCATCGTCAAGGTGCGGCTGTCAGACTTTACGCGTGTCGGCCAGCTCTACCTGAACCCGAACGAGAACTACCTGAGCGCCGCCGCCATTGATGTGGCTGGCGGCTTTGCCTACTTCGGCACAGGCACCTTCTCTGGCACAGTGGTCAAGGTGCGTCTGTCGGACTTGACCCGGGTCGGCGCCATCAGCCTGCCCCTGGGTGAAAACGTCCTCACCTCGGCCGTCATCGACCCGGCCGGCGGCTTTGTCTTACTTTGGCGCCAGCACCACGCCGGGCAAGGTCACCAAGGTGCGCCTCTCCGATTTCACCTGGGTGGGCGTGCTGACCCTGAACAGTGGGGGAGAACAAGCTCTACTCTGCCGTCATTGACCCGGCTGGCGGCGCGGCCTACTTCGGCACGGGCACCATCCCCGGGAAAATCGTCAAGGTAAACCTGACCGACTTCACTCGTGCCGGCGTCCAGACTCTGAGCAGCGGAGAAGACAACCTCTACTCCGCCGTCATCGACACGCTCAATGGCTTTGCCTACTTTGGCACGCGTACCGACCCGGGCAAAGTGGTTAAACTGCGATTGTCAGACTTCACCACCCAGGGCGTGCTGACCCTCAACGCAGGCGAGAATCAGCTTTTCTCGGCCGTGATCGACACAGGGGCTGGTTTTGCCTACTTCGGCGTGAACGATATCCCCGGCAAGGTGGTCAAGGTCAAGCTCTCGGACCTGACCCGCCGCTGCCCTGCTGCTGGGCGCCGGGGAGAATTTGCTCCTCTCCGCTGTCATCGACTCCGGCCGGCGGCTTTGCCTTATTTCGGCGCCCATCACAACCCGCCGGGTATCGTGGTCAAGGTGCGCCTGTCCGACTTCACCCGCCTGGCTGTAATTCCTTTGAGCCTGGGGGAGAACCAGCTCTACTCGGCCGTGATTGATCCATCCGCCGGCTTTGCCTATTTCGGCACCATCTCCTCGCCGGCGGTCATCATCAAAGTCAATCTGGCGAGCCTCACCCGGGTGGGCGCAATAACCCTGAACGCCGGTGAAAACGGTCTGACTGCGGCGGTGATCGACACTGCCGGAGGCTTTGCCTACTTTGGCACAGAGACTTCCCCTGCCACCCTCGTGAAAGTGCGCCTGACCGATTTCACCCGCGTTGGCACACTGACCCTCAACCCGGGAGAGGACACCCTGGGATCCGCTGTGATTGACACGCTGCATGGCTTTGCCTACTTCGGCACGGGCACCGCCCCTGGCAAAATCGTCAAGGTGAAGCTCTCGGATTTCAGCCGTGTCGGCGTGCTGACCCTGAGCGCAGGCGAAGCCAGCCTTATCTCGGCGGTGATCGACCCGCTGGGTGATTTTGCCTACTTCGGTACAGGCACCGTCCCGGCCAAAGTGGTCAAGATGCGCCTCCGACTTCACCCGGGTGGGTGCCCTGACCCTGGCCGCCGGGGAGGACGCGGTGGGGGCCGCCGTGATCGACACCGCCCATGGTTTTGCTTATTTCGGTACAACCTACGCCAGTTCGGTGGTGAAGGTGAAGCTGTCTGACTTCACCCGGGTCGGCGCCCTGACCCTGAGCGCCGGCGAGAATTACCTCTACTCAGCCGTCATCGACCCGGCTGGCGGCTATGCCTACTTCGGCACCGGCACCTCCCCCGGCCGGGTGGTCAAGGTGCGCCTGTCGGACTTTACCCGCTCAGACGCGCTGACCCCTGGATACGGGAGCGAGAACAACCTCTATACCGCCGTGATGCCGGACACCACCAACGGCCTGGCCTACTTCGGCGCCGCCATCTCTCCCGGCCGGGTGGTGAAGATCAATGCCAGCGCCGCACTGGGGGTGCAGGTGTTTTTGCCGGTTATCAAAAGGTGAGGGGCTCCGCATATTGAAGATGCAGAACCTCTCGGGAACGATAGAATCACTGAGAGGATGAATTAAGTGAGGACACTGAAAAATACCCTCCGGAAGGTACGGAATTTTTCAGTGCCCTCAGTTTTCCTCAGTGCCTCAGTGGTTCAATCGTCCCCAGGTGCGAAGGGAAGGTGCAGCGCACGGTGCTGGAGCACTAATCCTGTTTGCGTGTCTGGCCTGGCGGGATGAAGTGCGCCGCACCTCTCCGTGCCCTCCCGGGAAGGCTAGGGATCCACTGAGAGGATGTACAGTCGCTAGAAAAATACCTCCGGCAAGAGGGGATTTTCAGTGGTTTCAGTATGCTGATCCCAGTGGTTCTAGAGAGTTTTCACCTTCACCCCCCAAATCGAAGCTGGGCACCGAATTCAATTTAACCGTAAAAGCCACCAATCCACGCCAAGAATTTCAAAAAATCCTTGCGCCTCTGCTTCTTTGGGCCTTTGCGTTTTAATTAAACTTCGTGCCCTTCGCGGCTTCGCGGTTCAAATCCTCCCCAGGAACAATAGAATCACTGAGAGGATGAATGAATTGAGGCCACTGAAAAATACCCTCCGGAAGGTACGGAATTTTTCAGTGCCCTCAGTTTTCCTCAGTGCCTCAGTGGTTCAATCGTGCCCCTCCCCCAGATCTGGTAATAATTACCAAAACTTACCCCCACAAGGACGGACCCTTATGAACCACACAATATCCCTCTCCGGCGCCTGGAATTTTCGCCAGGCCAACACCAACGCCAAAGCCAACGACTGGCAGCCCGCTGTCGTCCCCGGCGGCGTGCACACCGACTTGCTCGCCCTGGGCGCCATCCCCGACCCATTTGTGGCCGACAATGAGAAGCAGGTGCAGTGGGTAGCGGAGACCGATTGGGAATACCGTCTGGAGTTCACACCCCAGCCCGGCGTACTGGCGGAGGCCCGCCAGTTCCTGGTCTGCGACGGCCTGGACACCCTGGCCGATGTCTCGCTGAACGGCAAGCCGCTCGGCAAGGCCGACAACCTCTTCCGCCAGTGGGCCTGGGACGTGACGGACCGCCTGCTGCCCGGCCCGAATGAGCTGCACATCCTGTTCCACGCCCCGGTCAGCTTCATCCGCGCCCGCCAGGCGCTCAAACCAATGACCGGCGGCGGTGACATCCCCGGCGGCCCGCACCTGCGCAAGGCATCCTGCCACTGGGGCTGGGATTGGGGCCCCAAGCTGCCCCCGATCGGCGTCTGGAAAGACATCCGCCTGGAGGCTTACACCCAGGCCCGCTTTGCCGATGTCCACGTCCGCCAGCAGCATACCCGGGACGGCGTCACCGTCAGCGCCGCGATCGAGCTGGAGCGCTGGAAGACGCCCCACCCCGCACCGCTCTTCGTCAAAGCCGTCCTGACCGGGCCGGATGGCGAAACCCTCGAAACCGTGACCGGCGTGGGGCGCGGCGGTGCGGCCTGCACCCTGGAAGTGCCCAACCCGCAGCTCTGGTGGCCCAACGAGTACGGCCCGCAGCCGCTCTACACCCTCGAGCTGACCCTCCAGACCGAAACCGGCGTGCTGGACGAGTGTGCCTACCAGCTCGGCCTGCGCACCATCGAACTGCGCCGCGAGCCCGACGAATGGGGCGAGTCGTTCACCTTTGTGGTCAACGGCGTGCCGGTCTTTGCCAAGGGCTCCGACTGGATCCCCGCCGATTCGTTCCCCACCCGTATCACCCCCGCCAGCCTGGAGGGCCTGTTCGTCAGCGCCGCAGCGGCCCACATGAACATGTTCCGTGTCTGGGGCGGCGGCTTTTATGAAAGCGAAGACTTCTACAACCTGTGCGACCGCTTTGGGATTATGGTCTGGCAGGATTTCACCTTTGCCTGCGGGATCTACCCCTGATGACGAGGCCTTTGCGGCCAACGTGCGCCAGAGGCCATCGAAAACGTGCGCCGCCTGCGCCACCGCGCCAGCCTGGCGCTGTGGTGCGGCAACAACGAGATGGAGCAGGGCTGGGTGACTGGGGCTGGAACAAACCCGCCGACGCCGCCAACCAGAGCCTGAAGGCCGGCTATGACCGCATCTACCACCACCTCCTGCCGGATGTGGTGGCGGCCGAAGACCCCGACACCGTCTACTGGCCCTCCTCGGCCTCCTCGGGCATCCCCTTTGCCCAGCCCAACAGCGACCAGCGCGGCGACATGCACTACTGGGAAGTCTGGCACGGGCGCAAACCTTTCACCGCCTACCGCACTCAGTACCCGCGCTTCATGAGCGAGTTCGGCTTCCAGGCCCTGCCGACTTACAAGACCATCCAGGCCTTCGCCGCCCCGCAGGACCAGAACATGACCTCGTATGTCATGGAGCACCACCAGCGCTCCGGCCCGGGCAACGGGCTGATGATCTTCCAGATGACCGAGACCTTCCGCATGCCCAAAGACTTCGCCGCCCTGGTCTACCTGAGCATGAACCTGCAGGCCGAGGGCATCCGCTACGGCGTGGAGCACTGGCGGCGCAACCGCCAGCGGGTCAGCGGCACGCTGATCTGGCAGTTGAACGACTGCTGGCCGGTGGCCTCCTGGGCTTCGCTGGACTACTTCGGGCGCTGGAAGGCCCTGCACTACGCCGCCAAACGCTTTTACGCCCCGGTGCTGCTCTCGGTGGAAGACAGCGGCGCCCGGATGGGCGTGCATGTCACCTCCGACCTGACCCAGCCCTGGGCCGGCCGCCTGACCTGGCGGCTGGAGAGCCTGGACGGCACGGTCATCCAGTCTGGCGAGCAGGCGTGGAGGCCGCCGCCCTGGCCGACACCCCGGTGGCTGCCCTCGATTTCTCAGCCGTCATCAGCGACACCAACTGCCGCAGCACAGTATTTGTGGCCGAGCTCTGGCAGGGCGAGAGCTTCGTCGCCCGCTGCGTGGGCCTGTTTGCCCCCAACAAGCACCTGGAACTGGCCCGGCCCAGCATCCGCCGCACGGTTTCCCTCCAGGACGGCCTGCTGACGGTCGAGCTGCAGGCCGACAGCCTGGCCCGCTTTGTGAGCTCAGCCGGACGGCGCCGACTGGTCTTCAGCGACAATTATTTCGACCTGACCGCCGGGCAGGCCCTGACCATCCAGGCCGAAGCTCCGGCTGGCTGGACGCTGGAACAGGCCCAGCAGGCCCTGCGGGTCTATTCCCGGGCAGATCTGTTTTAACCGGGCAGCGCCCATCTGTGCCCCAAATAACTTTCCAAGGTCATTGCGAGATTCGTACATGACGCCCAGGCGTCACTTGACAATGAAATAACAATGGCATCGAAGGTAGGGGCGAGCCCGCCTGGCTTGAAAATTGGCGCGGCCAAAAAAGATAGGGTCGCCCGGTTTGACCAAACAGGGCGACCCTTGTTATAACGGCGACGGAATGTGTCAATGAAATGAGACAGACTTTTTAATAGTTTAGGGGAGATGTGTAATTATTCGTTATGCATCTTTGCCCTGGGAAGGCTGTGGGTAAGTGGACAGCGTACTGCCCACTTACCCACAGCCACTACGACGGCGGGATATCGGCCGGTTTTGGTGGATTGATCCAAACAGCTTTTTGCAATTGTTCAGGTATTGGTGAACCTTTCACAAAACGCTGCGGATGGATTTTGTAAGCCGCTAGAAGAACCTCCTGGCGCTTTTGAAGCACGGTGTCTGATTGATGGTAATGGACTTCCGCTGGGGTCAGAAGTGCAAGTCCGCTGTGGTGGTGTTCCTGGTTGTACCAGATGAAGAATTTAATTGCCCAGGCACGCGCATCGGGCTGACAGCCAAAACGAACAGGATAATCTGGTTGGTACTTCAAGGTTTTAAACTGAGCTTCCGAGTAAGGGTTATCGTTGGAAACATGCGGACGCGAATGTGATTTGGTCACGCCCAAATCGGCCATGAGCAAAGCCACCGATTTCGATGTCATCGAGCTGCCCCGATCGGCATGGATGGTGAGTTGGTTCGGCTGAATACCTTGCCTGGCACAGGTTTCCGAAATCAATGCTTGCGCAAGCGTGGAAGATTCGCGTTCTGCAATCATCCAACCCACCACATAACGACTAAAGACATCCATGATCGTGTAGAGGTAATAGTAGGTCCATTTGACCGGACCAAGTAGTTTGGTGATGTCCCAACTCCATAATTGGTTAGGACCGGTCGCCAAAAGCTCTGGTTTGACATAATTTGGATGGCGTAACTGGTTTCGGCGCTCGCAAACTTCGTGATTTTCGGCCAGAATGCGATACATACTCCGCCACGAACACAGATACCGGCCTTCATCGATCAAGGTTGCATAAATCTCGCGGGGTGATAGATCTTGAAACCGCTCACTATTGAGTTCATCCAGCACTTGTGCTTTCTCTGCCTGACTGAGGGCACGCCCAGAGATCTTTGGTTTGGATTTCTCCCGCCGGGGTTTCTGATTTCGATACAAACTGCTGCGTGACACAGCTAATGCTGCGCAGGCTGCCTGTACTCCGATCGTTTCCGCTAATTGTTCGGCAGCAGATATCATCACGCTTCCTCGTCCAGGTTGTGGTCCGCCAGCGTTGCGCCAAGCATCTGCGCAACTTTTTTTTGACATCCATAATTAGCTCCGCCCGGTTCAACTTCGCCTGCAGCCGTTTGTTCTCTTTGCAAACGCTCCAGCTCAACTACCTGCTCGTCTACTTTCGGCCCGCAACGATGCTCTGACGTGCCTTTCAGGCTGCCCATATTTCGTTGTTCTCGCCATTTTCCTAAAAGTGACGAATATAGTCCTTCTCGCCGCAGCAGTGCCCCTATTTCACCGGACACTTTGCAGGCTTCTGCTTCACCCAATATTCGTAATTTGTAATCAGCTGTATATTGCCGCCGCTTTGCTTTGACCACCACCTCTGTGCTGGTTCCTTCTCCGGCTGGCTTGCTCGTCTCGGTTTGTGACATATTTTTCTCCTACGCCCTCTACTAAATTATTGGGGTAGTCTGTCTCACTATTATAGTCACAGAGGGCGATGCATTAAAAATGCCAACCGGGCTCGCCCCTACATCGGCTAGAAATTCATGTTATTAGTAGCGCGGTGTACCCACCGGCGTGTACTCACCCGACGTGGCAATCTCAGCCTTACCACAACCGAGATTGCCACACCCGGCGGTGTACTCACCGCCGGGAAGGGGGCAAAAATCAAAGAGAGGTACTTTGGACGTGCAAAGCACGTCCAAAGTACCTCTCTTTGAAAATTTCTCCCCTCTTTCCTGGCCAGGAAAGAGGGCGGGGTTGTACTCAACCCTGGGTTGAGTACAACCCCAGTGATAGGTCGAATTTAGTTGTGTATAAAGCAGCCCGAAAAATTAATTCAGGGGTGCTTTATGTTTAAATGATCATTTCCAGAAACGCCATTACTACCGCCGGGTCGAAGTGTTTGCCGACTGCGCCCGGATATAGTCCAGCGCTTCTTGTTTGGGCCAGGCGCTGCGGTAAGGCCGGTTTGAGGTCAGGGCGTCGTAGACGTCGATCACGGCGAAAATTCGGGCGTTCAGTGGGATCGCCTCTCCGGCCAGTTTGTGCGGATAGCCGGTGCCATCCCATTTTTCATGATGACAATTGGGGATATCCAGGGCAGCGGTGAGATAATCAATCCGGGCCAGAATCTGATAGGCTTTTCCCGGGTGGGTTTGCATGATTTTCTTCTCGGCTTCAGTAAGCACATCCGGCTTTTGCAGGATCGCATCCGGGATCGCCATCTTGCCGATATCATGCAAGAGCGCCCCTCTCCGGACGTGCCCCAGTTCCGCGTCGGGGACGCCCATCCGGCTGGCCAGGGCGACCGTGAGATCCACCACCCGCAGGGTGTGTTCTTCGGTGATGGTCGCGCATATCCAGCACCTGCGACCAGCCTTCCAGGGTCGAGTCATAGGCCCGGCTCAGTTCGGCGATTGAGTGCTGGGCTTTTTTATACAGCAGCGCATTGGCAATTGCCAGCGCTACCTGGTAGGAAAGAATATAGCACAGGTCAATCTCGCTGGAAGTGAACCCCGAATTTCATTGGTTGTGCCAACGATGAATGCGCCGATCACTTCTTCCTTCAGCAGCAGCGGGAAATAGAGAATCGAGATCAGCTGGCGGGTGTCGACAATAATTTTTTCGGCGGGCGAAAGGTCAGCCACCCGGGCATCTTCGAGATAAACCGGTTTTTTCTGGCTGACCGTCCTGTTCAGGTGGGGATGGTCACACAGCTTCGCCAGCCGCAGCTCATCCGGGAAGTAGGGCGGCAGGGGCGGGGTTGTTGCCCCCAAATACAGCTCCCTGTTCTCAATGGTGTAAATGGCGCCGGTTTCCAGGCCGAGGATGCTGGTCGAGTTCTCAATGGCGATCTGCAAAACCTGGTTTAAATCCATCGTAGAGGCCAGGGAACTGCTGACCTTTAACAGCGTCGACAATTCCTTGGCGGGGATGCGGGTGGGTAAATCATCGTAGTTGGTAATTTCGGTGCGTTCCACATTGACCCTCATTATGACGTTATACTCTAAGTATATACAGGCTTTGAATTTTGGTCAATCGAAAACGGCCTGTCTCTCAGGGTTTTAACAAGAAATGATCCGTCCTTTTGAGATTCGTACATGACGCAAAAGGCGTCACTTGACAATGAAATAACAATGGCATCGAAGGTAGGGGCGAGCCCGCCTGGCTTGAAAATTGGCGCGGCCAAAAAAGATAGGGTCGCCCGGTTTGACCAAACAGGGCGACCCTTGTTATAACGGCGATGCAACAAAATTGCCAACCGGGTTCAAAAGGTCAGCCAGGCGGCTGACTTTGAGCGCTGCCCCCGAGCGCAGCCATCTTGAATAGAATCTGGTTGACGGTCTGCTCAATTGTCCAATCGCTCGAGTCCAAAACAATCCAGCCGTCTTTCGACATCGATTCAAGGTAGCCGTAAACCACAGGCACATAAGGAATATGCTCCATAGGGCCACCTCGTTTTTTGATCCGCTCGATCACAATGGCGGCTTTTGGGTATAACAACACACGCTGAACTTCTGGGATTTCAAAAAGCGGCGCATACTGCTCCACAAAATTGGGGGGCGCACAGACGTCATCAATGACCACATCCACACCCCTGACCGGCATATAAGCGCGCCATATAGATCGCAGTAGAGCGCCAACTGGAACTGCTGCATCACTTCGCCGTAAAAATACCATCTTCCGGTATTGCATACCCTTTCACCATCTTTTCACGCAGTTCATCCACTTGAATGAAAAGGCATTTTGGAAAATGCCTGGCTAACAATCGCCCAACCGAGCTTTTACCTGATCCAGCCATGCCCGTGATGAAGATAATCTTGTTCATTGAATGGCGCCGGTTTTCAGCGCAGCAAACCGGCAGCCTGGGCCTGAAATTGGGCAACTGCCTCAAATGCGCCCATTCCGATCCCATCAAAGAGCTGCTCCAGCTCAAGCATATTGTGCGCCAGGAAGATAAGCACAGAATTGTTGCTGGGATCGGCCCGCCACCAGCCGCCGAACGCGCCAGGCCAGCCAACCGCCCCCAGCCCGCCGCCGCAGGGCTGCGGCCCCGCCAATAGGGGATCGATCACCACCGCCACGCCTAGCCCGAACCCATGACCTGCGTTGAGGATCCACGCGGCCTGTGCCAGTTGTTTCTCACTCAGGCAGTTGGTCACCATGCGTTTGAAGGTCTCAGGTTTTAATAACCGGACACCATTCACAACGCCATCGTTTAAGAACATCCGGGCGAAAGTCAGGTAATCGTCCGCGGTCGACCACAGCCCCTGTCCCCCCGAGACATACTTCATCCCTGCAGGCCGCTCAGGCAGAAACGAGTTGCCCGGCCCCGCCAGACGCTTGCAGAGCTGACCCGCAGCGTCAAATCCGTACGCCGCAGCCTGCCGCTGCCGCTTCTCAGCTGGAACAGTAAAGCCGGTGTCATTCATCCCAAGCGGGTCGAAGATCCGGCGTTTGAGCACGTCGCCCAGGGGCGCATTTTCAATCCGTGCGATCAGCAAGCCGAGAAGATCGGTGGAGTGACCATAGTGAAATGCCGCTCCCGGCTGGTCAATCAGGGGCAGCGCAGCCAGCCGGGCAATCCAGTCGTCCGGGAGCACTTGGCTGTCGATATCGCCGCCCAATGCTTCTTTGTAGGCCTTTACAATCGGACCAGAATGCCAGTCTGCATAGGTCAGACCGGAACGGTGGGTCAGCAAGTCTTCGAAGGTGATTGGCCGCGCCGCCGGTTCTGTCTGATCGAGCGGGCCAGAAGCCGAGCGCATGACCCGCATCTGCGCAAACTCTGGCGCCCAGCGTGTAATCGGATCACTCAAGGCGAACCGGCCTTCATCCAATAACATCAGGGCCGCCGTGGATGTAATCGGCTTTGGTCATCGAGGCGATCCGGAACAAGGTATTCATCTCAATGGGCAGTTTGCGTTCCATATCCCGCCAGCCGACACCGGCAGCCTGGATTACTTTCCGTCTTGCCAGATCAGCGTCGCTGCGCCGGCGAGACCACCTGCATTGACAATTTCGCTGATCGCAGCCGTGATTGGTTCGTCTACCATAAATTATCTCCTGAATTCAAGCGTCGAAGATCATATTTGGGGTATGAAAGCGGCGTCGCCGCTTTCACACCCCAAATATGGGTACTTTCACGGCAGTTCCCACAGATCGTCGGTCAACAAGGCTATTTGCCGTTCTTGTACCGCACATGCGCCATAACATCTACTGCCGCACCAAACGCAGTGCCCAAGGCAATGCCTAATGCGCACCAACGCCGACCCAGTCCGGGCGCTTTAGAGGACTGAGATCCCCGCGAAGAGCCTGATGAGGACGTCTCCTCCGAAGGCCGCTCATACCGGCTCCCAGAGTCCGCTCAATGTTTTTGCGCGACGCTCCTTAGATTTCTTTTCCCATTTGCCAAATGACTGGCTTTTCGACCTTCGTCAGGAAACTCCTTTGAAAATATGTTTACTGTTGATATCAGCGGCCTGAAAATCAATAACGACCGACGTCAATCGGCATCTCGTTCTGAATATGCTTGAGCCGCTCTGCGTATTTCTCAAGTTCGCCCTCACGTTGTTCCTTCGTCATCCGCACCGGGCCATACACAATCTGCGGCTCTAAAACATCAAAACCAACAAACTGCAGCATGCCGCGCTGGATGGGCCGCAAGACAGCCGTAATATCCCCGTTGAACCCATCTGGCTGAAAGGCCGCTTCCGATCCACCCGTTGTCAGCGAAAGCAAGGCCCGCTTTCCCCGGAAAACCCCTTTGTCGTAAATCTTACCGCCGCCATAGGCGCGGCCCATGGCAAACACACGGTCAACCCAGCCCTTGAAAAAAACCGCCGGCAGACCAAACCACCACAGCGGAAATTGCCAGACCATCAAATCACACCACGCAAGCTTTTGCATTTCCACTTCAATTTCAGCGACAAAACCCTGCTGTTCGGTGGCATACATTTCTTCAAGCTGTACTTTGAAATACGCCGGGTCTTTGACTGTCTGAAAATTCTCCCGGCTGGAGACCGGATTAAATTGCAGCGCGTATAGATCGGAGGTTTTCACCTCCGCGCCCATTTCGCTGAACGTTTGATGGGCTTTGGAAAACATGGCGTGATTGAAACTTTGGGGTTCAGGATGCCAATAGACAATAAACACTTTCATTCGCTTTGTTCCTTAAAATGTATCACCTCAATAAGAGGGGTGTTGGGTGTTGTTGTCGGCTTTGCCCACAAAAAACACCCAACTTCCCCCTCTTATCGGTTATCCATTATTTTCTTTCGATAGCCAGGCATGCACGTCAGCCTGATGGTCATCGTAAAAATGGTGAAAGAACTCTCCAACTACAAAACCGTTGGTCATTCATAGACAACATGGAATTTTGAATCGATCGTCTCGATCCGAGCATCAGCGGGTAAGCCTAGAATCAGGGCTTGCATTTGCAGATAAACCCGATGGGCGTCTTCCAATACCTGACGGAGATCCTTCTTGCGATTTGTTTCATAAATCCAGGCATTGATCTCAACTTCTGTCTTTCGGTCGGCTGGCCAGGGCGGCGGCGGTTCTGGCTGCCCATCCAGGGCTGCCTGCATTTGAGCGGCAAGCCTTTGCTGCCAGCCGGTCAAATGAGCAACGATGTCTCGCATAGACCATTCGCCGCTTATGCCGGGTTGGTTCATGCGCTTCGGCCCAATCGCAGCAAGCAGCAGCTCCCACTGCTGATACTCTTCTTGCAGCCAATTTGAAAGTTCAGATTTCTTCATCCATAACTCCTTCAGGTTGGTTAACAATCTATTCCAGCCTCCGCGCCCAAGACTGCCGAAGCTGGCCCCGCCGATACCCCTAAGAGATTTTTGGGTGTTTTTTGGGTGGCTACGCCACCCAAAAACACCCAAAACAACCTCTTTTCGAACTAACCCGAACTGGGGTTCAAATCTCTATCCCGCACTGGTCTGGTACCGGTGCGGCTGGTGGGCTCAGCCTGATTTTACGGCGTCAACCAATGTTATTCCTTCTTTTTACCGTCCAACCTCAAAACATTTGACTCATCACGATGGGCTCCATCTGACCCGACGTGTTTGTCATCGATTTGCGCACCATTCTTGATAACGTGAACAATTGCCATGGCATGCCCGCGGCCCAGACCGTACTCTTCTTTAAGCCAGGCAACGATGTCCCCTGCTTTGGTCTTCGGGTTGTCAAAGCCCTTTTCTTTGGCCATGGCAATAAATTCATTGGGGGTTTTGCCGGTTTTTTCTTCAATATTGTCGAGATAGGCTTGAAAAGACATAGTGGTAAAGCTCCTTATTGGGTAATGTACAAAGTATCAGCATCTTTATAGAATAGTCGTAATTATACAGACAATCCTATAACCGCTTTTTCCACCAGCGCCGTCGGGGCTTTACCAAGAAAGGATCCGTCATCGCGAATGCGTACGCTCCGGTGGACTCGCCCGCCGTGGCAATCTCCGGAACCGCCATTATCGATTGCGAACCTTGGTGAGTACACCGGGTTCAATGACATTACAGAAATCCAGAGCTTTTCAAGTTACTTTGATAAAGCCCTGCCACCACCGTCGGGCATGGAATGGATGACTGAACCAATCCCCGCCATATCAATCGAAATCCTTTCACAGTTTTTTTATTCATACTCTTATCAACTTGTGCTAAACTATCAGTAGGAATGATTACCACCCTCCAAAAGCTGCTTCTGATTGACCCCGGCCCATCCAGTGTGGATGAGTTGCGTTTAAATTTAAGCGCCGCCCCTGGTCTGGAAGCCTGGGAGCTGGTCTGGGTGCGCACGCTGGCAGAGGGCTTTGAGATCCTGGGCGCCCCGGCTGCCCAGCAAATCCAGTGGTGCTTCTCGATATGCTGCTGGCCCAGGCCAACCCGGAATCGCTGAGCCGGCTGCTGGACAGCGCCAGCGCACCGATTATCATTTACGCCCAGGAAGAAGACGAAAACCTGGCGGCCCACTTCATCCAGGATGGCGTCCAGGATGTTCTGTTCCACGGGCAGGTCACCGCCCGGGCCCTGGCCCGCAGCATTCGCTCGGCCATCGACCTGCAAGCACACCGCCCACGCCCTGGAAAACCGCAATCGTGAGATCCAGCTCCTCTACGAAGCCGGGCAGGCCCTCAGCCAGACGCTGGACCTGGACAAGCTCTACGAGACCTTCATGCACATTCTCAAGAAGGTCATGCACTGCGACCATCTCTTTATCTCCTCCTTTGAGAAGAACGCGGGTCAAATTTACAGCGTCTTTGCCATGGAAAACACCACCATTCTGGATGTCAGCAGTTTCCCGCCGGTTTATCTGGAGCCCGAAGGCCAGGGTACGCAGAGCAGGGTGCTGCGCTCGGGCAAATCGCTGCTGAGCAACGACTGGCAGTCGATGTTTATTTCCAACAATAACCGCTACTATATCGAAGACGACGGGACTGCCTTCACCCCCGAGCAGCTGCCCGACGATGCCGAAATCACCCGCTCGGGGATCATTGTGCCGATCATCTTTCAAGAGCAGGTGATTGGCGCCATCCAGATTCTGAGCATTTTCGTGAACACCTACAGCGAAAACGACCTGCGGATCGCCGAGGCCCTGGCCTCGCAGATTGCGGTTGCTTCCAACAACGCCATTCTATACCGCCGGGCCCAGTTTGAAATTGAAGAGCGCAAACGCTCGGACGAGAATATCAAACGCCAGGTGGAGCGCCTGATGGCGATCAGCGAATTTGACCGCATGATCGGCTCGAGCTTCAACCTCGACAACCATCTGCCCAAACTGACCGAGCTGGTCTGCACCTATCTGCATGTGGATGCGGCCCTGATCCTGCTGGTGGATGCCCCGGCTCAAGAGCTGGCCTACGCCATGTCGTACGGCTTTACCCAGCCCGCCATCAAAGAGCTGCGCATCGGGCTGGGGGCTGACTCGGTCGGCCGCAGCCGGCTGGAGGAAAACCGGCTCGCCGCCTTTGACCTGCACGAGGCCGGGGTCCATCTTTCCCAGGCCAAATTCTGGCAGGCTGAAGGCTTCCATTCGTTTTACGCCGTCCCGCTGAACGCCAAAGGGGTGCTGAAGGGCGTTTGGAAGTCTTCCAGCGCACGCCCTTGACGCCGATTTTGAATGGCTGGACTTTTTTGAAAACCCTGGCGGGCCAGCTTTCACTGGCGGTCAACGAGTTCGACCTGTTCAACGACCTGCAGCAGTCCAACCGGGAGCTGGAGCAGGCCTATGCCGCCACCATCGAGGGCTGGTCGCACGCCCTCGACCTGCGCGACAAGGAAACCGAAGGCCACTCGCAGCGGGTGACCGAGATGACGGTCAAAATCGCGGCGGCCTTGGGCTACCAGGGCAAAGACCTGGCCTTCATCCGCTACGGCGCCCTGCTCCACGATATCGGCAAGATGGGCGTGCCCGACCAGATCCTGTTAAAACCAGGCGCCCTGACCCCGGAAGAATGGGTCGAAATGCGCAAACACCCGACCTATGGCTATGAATTTCTGCTGCCAAACAAATACCTCGAACCCGCCCTGAGCATTCCCTACTGCCACCACGAGAAATGGGACGGCACAGGTTACCCGCGCGGCCTCAAGGGTGAAGAAATCCCCCTGCCGGCCCGCATGTTCAGCGTGGTGGATGTCTGGGACGCCCTCAACTCGGACCGCCCGTACCGCAAGGCCTGGCCGCTCGAAAGGACCCTGGCCCACATTCGCGAGCAGGCCGGCGTATCTTTCGACCCGCAGATGGTCGAAATCTTCATCCGCCTGCTTCAATAAAAGCATGCCACCTCCCGAATTTAATGTTCGAGAGGTGGCATGTTATATCAGCCTATCTCGCCCATCCCCCCCAGCCCCCTTCCCGCCGGGAAGGGGGAGAAAAGCTCAAAGAGAGGTGCTGTAGACGCTAAGCACGTCCACAGCACCTCTCTTGAAAATCTCACTCTATTGAGGTGCTTTTTGGTGGCTGCGCCAAAAAACACCCGTCTCTTATGATAGAAGACCACGGCTTGCCGTGGTCTTTCTATCAAAAAAATTAACGCAGAAGTACCGGCAGGTTCAGCCGGTACACTGACGGTTTGACCGTCAGCCTGACCGGGATGCCGATGTTCGGGTTGAGCGGGTCGTTTGAGCGGATCTGCAGGGTGGCGGTGTAGATGGTGTTGACCGTCATGGTGGGCAAGGCCGTCAGGGTGACCTGGATGTTGCTGGCCGCGCCGCCAGCCAGTGGCGCTGAAGCTCGGGCTGAGGAGCCACTCTCGTCCTGGCTGTAGTCCCAGGGCAGGTAGGCGCCGTAAGTCCCGCTGTGAGCCAGCGTAGTTTGCGAGATGCCCCAGGTCCACAGAGCGTTGGTTGTGACATTCGTCCAACCGCTGGGGGCATGCTGCCGCTTTCAAAGCCCTCCTGGAGCAGAGCCAGGTTCGGGTCAAAGGGCTGGTACAGCCCGGCGGAATACCCGGCTGGGCTGGGCCGGCTGCTCTTCGCTTCCAGCGGCAGGACCGGGCCAAGGCCGGCCCCAGTCTGTCCGGGGATCTCGAACAGCTCCCAGGCCAGGCTGGCGTGCCCGTTGTTGGCCAGGTTGAGCGGGATCTGGAGCGACTGGCCCGTGATGACATCCGCGTTGATCTGGGTGAGGGCGGGCTGGGCGCAGGGGATGGCGGGGTGCAGGGCAATGTTCTGGTTGGTGACCTGCCCGGCGCTGAGGCCCAACCCGGAGATGGTGGTGGACTGCAGCCCGGTATAGGTCACGGTGACCGTCACCGGCTGGGCGGCCTGGTCGAGCCAGTAGGTGTACACGCCCTGGGCATTGGTGGTCAGGGTGGCGGTCAACCCGCTGCTGGCCTCCAGCAGCACCTGGGCCTGGTTCAGCAGGCTGGGGCTGGCGGCGCAGTAGCCCATATTCTGGACGACGCCGGTCAGCTTGCCCCAGCTTGCCGGGGCCTGAACGGTCATGGTGATCGGCACAATCCCGGCGCCAAAGATCGTGTCGCTGCCGACGATCAGGTTGGCGAAGTAGCTGCCGGGCTGGAAGATGGATGGGTCGGCGGCATTCAGACCCAGGTTGATCCGGGTCTGGCTGGACTGCCCGCCGGGCAGGGAACCGGTGGTCGGCAGAATACTCAGCCAGGGCACGCTGTTCACGCCGTAATGGCACTGCAGCCCGGTGTCCATGTACTGGTTGACGGCATAGTTCACCCGGTTGGTGTTGCCGCCCAGGGCGTAGATCCGATTGGCGGCGCAGACGCTGGCCGCGCCCATCACCGGCTGCGGGATCAGGTCGGCTTCTTTCACCCAGCTCCCGCCGGGGAAGGCCGAAAAGTCATAGGAGTAGGTGCTGTCATAGGCCACCCACGAGGGGGCCACATACTTGCCGCCGCTGGAGACAAACAGCTTGCTGCCATACCAGGCGGCAATCAGGCTGACCGGGCATCGGGCAGGTCGGGGCCAAGGCTCCAGGTGTTGTTGTTGGGGTCATAGCGCTGGACCTTCTTCAGCTCGCTGCCAGAGACACCGCCGATGATGTAGATGTAGTCGCCCACCGTCACAGCCGCCCCAAACTCGGCGGCCACCGGCATGGGGGCGGCCAGGTTTTGCCAGACGTTGGTCTGCGGGTTGTACATCCAGGTTTCGGCGCTGGGGCCGGGGCTGCCGCCAAAGGCGTAGAGCTTGCGGTTGTAGGTGGCGGCCATCGGGGTGCGCACATTCGGCCAGCTGGAGTGGGCCCAGAGGTTCTTCTGCGTATCGTAGATCTGGAATTCGTTGGTCTGGAGCGAGCCGTTATAGCCGCCGGTCAGGTAGATGTAGTTGCCAATGCAGACGGCCTGGATGTTGGTCAGGGCCACGGGCATCGGCTCAAGGGTTGTCCAGGCGTTGGCGGCCGGGTTGTAGCGCTGGGTGGTCTTGGTGACCCCAAAGGTGTTTTCGCCGCCAAACAGGTAGAAGGTTTTGCCATCGCACGAGGCGGCGGCCGCCCGCACCACCGGCCCGGTTGGGATCGCCAGGGTGGTGGTCCACAGGTAGGGCTGGATGGGGCTGAGGTTTTTCTGGCCGCCGGTGGGGGCCAGCTGGTAGAGGTGGTTTTCGGCAGGCCAGGCTTTGACTTTGCGCTTGAAGGGCGGGCGGCCCTCAGGCCAGAGCGGGTTGAACCCGCCCAGGGTGGCGCTGATTTCAAAAGTGGCCGGCCCCTGCCCGATGTTGGTAACGGTGATGGCCCGGGAAGCGCTGGCGCCCCAGGCCAGGCTGGCCGTCACACCGGCGGGTGCATAGGTCAGCTTGCCGGCGTAGAAGGTGAAGTCCTGGCGAGTGGCGTCGTTCAGCGCAACCACACAAGCGCCATCTGCGTGCCATAGCCGCTGCGGGTGGCGGTGATGACATGGCTGCCGGCGGGCGAAAAGGCCTCATAGACGCTGCCGCCCGTCAGTGGGTCGCTGACGCTGGCAGACAGGAACACTTCGCCGAGGTTGTTCTGGATTGAGACACCCGAAAGGGGCAGGCCGTTGTCGCCGTTGGTCAGGGTGCCCACCACCAGACCGCCGCTGCGGGGTGCGCAGAGCGGGTCCAGCGAGATGTCATCCAGGTGAACGTCCATCCCATAGTCGCTGATGCCCAGGAAACCGATCAGCAGGCTGGTCTGGCTGGCATAGGCGCTCAGGTTGACGCTGTGCTCAAGCCAGCCGGAGCCGGTGCTGCGCTGGACAGGGCTGCCGGCGTTGACCCAGGCTGTCCCGCCGTTGGTTGAAACCTGAACCTGAACGGAATCGGCGCTGGTTCCATAGCTGGGCTCGTGGTACATCCAGAATTTCAGGATTGGGTCGCTGACCTTGGTCATGTCGAGCGGCACAATCCGGTGGAGGCGGGCCGAGTTGGGGCTTTGGGTGTCGAAAGAGTTGAAATACACCAGGTTGGGGGCGCTGTGGGCGGCGCTGGCGTAGTTGGGTTCCATGTTCAGGCTGGTGCCCTGGTGGGTGAACCAATCGGGCGGAAAGCCCAGCGAAGTGGCGACAGTGGTCTTTTGCCAGTCAGCGGGCAGGCCGGGCGGGGTGACGGTATCAAAATTTTCTGCAAAACCGCTGCGGCTGTAGCCCGGCGCTGTGCAGGCCTGCAGGTCAGCCGCCAGGGCGAAGTCCTTGATGAGATCGGTGTTGAAGGCGCTGATCCGGTAGACACGCCCGTGGACAGATCCGTCCAGACCAGGTTGGCGGGCGGGTTGGGGTCAAACGGGCTGCCCGTAATCGCGATCTGGGCATACAGAGGCCAGCCGGTGGTGGCGTCAGTCACTTTGCCCGAGACCGTGGCGGTGGCAGCCGGGGTCAGGGCCAGGTTGAGGGTGGTGGTCTGGTTTTCGCTGATCTGGACGGCAGCTATCGAAATTGGCAGGTAGCCGTAGCGGGCCGCAGTGAGGGTGTAAACCCCCACCGGCAGGTTCAGGCTGTAGCCGCCGTTGTCCAGCGAGAGGGTCGAGAGGCCAAAATCGGGGCTCGAGTCAGCCTGGATGGCGGTTCCAGGCAGCGGGCTGGAGCTACGTGCATCAACGGTCACCCCTGCAGAACGCCGGTCGGGCCTTTGGTGCAGGATGGGTAGCGGAACGAGCCAAAAGCGGGTGTGCCAGGTGACCGTGCCCTGCGGCACGTACTCCTGGGTGTACCAGAAGGTGCAGTCATCGACCGGGTCCACCGTCATTGAGCTGTAATCGCCCCAGCGGTAGCCCGCAAAAGCGCTGCCGCCCTCCACCAGGCTTGCCTCGCTGCCCATGCTGCCCAGCGGGTCGCCGGGCTGGCGCAGGGCGTAGCGGATGGAGGGGAATTGGGTCAGGCTGGAGACGCTGTATCCGATGGCGATATTGCCCACGTGGTCCATGGCGATACTGCCCATCCAGCGGTGGTCGCCGTCCGGGGAATAGGTGCCCTGCTGGTAAATGCTCCAGGCGGCGGGGCTGCTGGCGGTTTTGCGGATTTCGTACCAGCGCACGCCGGCCTTGCCGTTGCCATCGGCGTTGACGGTGTGGTTGACCACAATCACCTCGTGCCCGCCCTGGTTGCGGTACCAGGCGTGCATCATCAGGCGGTCGCCGATCACTTCCAGCGAAAGCGGGTCGTTGGGCTGGTCCACGCACTGGCCGCGGGTGCTCCCGCAGTTCACAGGGGAGAAGGCTGCCACCGGAAGCTGCTTGACCAGGCTGAAGCTGGTGTTGTTGGGGTTGGCCCAGTCGGTATCAAAGGCGAAGATATGCATCGTATCCATGCCGTTGGGCCAGTCGTTTTCCACCTCGATAAAGTAATTGGGTGAGCCAATTGGCGGCAGGGCTTCGCCCATCAGGTTGCTGGGCAGCATGCCGGCGTAGTACATATCCACCAGGCCTATGTTTTTATATTGGAAGGTGGCCGGCTGGCCGTTGAGCATCTTATCGCGCTCAAAGGCCAAACGCCGGTGCCGGCCCAGGCGCTGGTGCTGAACTGATGGGCCATCATGTAATAGCCATCCGGCCAGACGCCCAGTTTGGGGTAGTCGTTGAAGAGGCTGGCGTGGACTGGGATCGAATAGACCCACCAATCGGCGGGCAGGTTGGTGGGGATGCCGGTTTTGGAGATAGCGAAACATTCGTAATAAGGCGGGCCCGGGTCAATGAACTGGGTCAGCACCCAGCGGTCGGCCAACTGGTCGTAAAGCACCACCGGGTCGCCGGCCCCATAATCCCGGCAGGCCGAAGCCAGCGGGAACAGGTTGGCCATGCCAAAGGTCGGGAATTTCAGGGCGCCGGTGGTTTTGTTGTAAATCCCCACCTCAGAACCGCCGTTGATGGAGTTGACCATCAGGATGTAGTCGTTGGGGCCGACCCTGCCGTGTCGGGGGGCTGGATGCCGCTGGTATCCTGAATGCCCTCAAAGCTGGTCAGGTAGGGCGGGGTGATGGTCTGGGCGGCAGAGGTCTGTAAAGCGCCGTCCGGGGCCGAGGTCCAGCCATCGGTCAGCCTGGGGAGCATGAACATCTCGCGGCGCTCGGCTGATCCGGCCGTCAGGCCGCCGGCTGGCTCATCGGCAAGCGAATCGGCGGCCGGCAGGCCGCTGGTATCTCCGGGGGCGAATGGGCCGCCCAGGCTGAAGCCGTTGGCGGATGCCGGGGCAGCCTGAGCCTGGGCTGGCGCGGCCAGGGCCTGCGGCGGGCTGGCAGGAGCCAGCAGGGCAGCCAGCCCGGCCAGCAGGGCCACTGCCAGCAGGGCGGAGAGGGTGGTTCGGAATAAATTGGAGCGCATGGTTAATTCCCTTTTTTGGTTGGGATTGTTTTGGGTACGCCCCGCAAACAACCCCCAGTGCTTAATACGATGCTTTCTCAATTATATCAACAATTCTTAGGGCCCGCACCGAATTGAAGGTTCAGGCAGTCTGGCGGGGGGAGAGTTGAACCGCCAAGGTGCGGAGAACGCGAAGGGTTAATCAAAACGCAAAGGCGCCAGGCGGCAGAGGCGCAAAGGATTTTTCTATTCATCGCACCCTAGCGGCTTGGCGGTTCAAAATTTCCCCCTCATAATCGAAGGTGCAGCTCACCTTATGCTCTTTATCGGCAATCGACTTCGGCCCCAGGTGAGCCGCACCTATCGGGAAGCCGCGCATCATCACCATGAGGTGCGGCTCACTTCATCACCTCAGAGCATCCATTAACCCAGGACTGGAGTGAGCTGCACC
>JADKBC010000044.1 GCA_016715205.1 Holophaga sp. | reverse complement strand
GTCACCAGAAACCCACCTGTTTCACGATTCGATCCGCACAAACTTGCTCTATGCCCGCCTGGATGCCACCCAGGATGAGCTGGAAGCGGCCTGCCGGGCAGCCAATATCCATGATTTTATCCAGGCTTTGCCTGAAGGGTGTGACACCATTGTGGGTGAGCGCGGTTACCGACTGAGCGGCGGCGAAAGCAGTCTGGCCTGGCACGCGTTATTCTGAAGAACCCGCGCATTTTGGTTTTAGATGAAGCGACCAGTCATCTGGATAGTGAGTCGGAAGCCTTGATTCAGGACGCCCTCAAGCGGGTGATGGTTGGGCGAACCAATATTGTGATTGCCCACCGCCTGAGCACCATCCTGGCAGCGGACCTGATTTTGGTGATGGACCGCGGTGAGATTGTCGAGCGCGGGACGCATAACGATCTAATCGATCTGGGCGGTCTGTACGCTGGTTTATATCAGACCCAGTTCAGCCACAGTTCAAAATAATCTGACAGGTGTTTTGTGTGACCCGCAAAACACCTGCTGTGTTTAAGAGGTGAAAATCATGCCCAGCATACCTTTGCCAAAGGACTTACGGATTAACGCTGCCCGTTTTCTGGCCGACTTTGAGGCCCTGGCGGCAATTGGTTCCACCCAGGACGGCGGGGTCAACCGCCCAGCCCTGAGCGAGGCGCATCTCCAGTCGCGGGTCTGGTTTCGCGAGCGGGCAGAACGGGCCGGGCTGGTGGTTTCGGTGGACGGGGCCGGCAGTCATTTTGCCCGGCTGGCCTGCGGTCAAAACCCGGAACGCAGCCTGCTGCTGGGCTCGCATCTCGATTCGGTCCCCATGGGCGGGCGCTTTGACGGCGCTCTGGGGGTGGCTGCCGCCCTGGAAGTGCTGGAGACGGTGCGTGAGGCTGGCCTTCACCTGCCGGTGGATCTGGAGGCGGTGGATTTTACGGACGAGGAAGGTACCCTGGTTGGCCTTTTGGGCAGTGCGGCCCTGGCAAATCACCTTCAGCCGGCGGAGATCCAGAACCCGCGCGGCGGCCGCCAGCGCTTGCTGGATGGTCTGCAGCGGGCTGGTTTGAGCGAGGCTGGTTTGTTCCAGGCCGGGCGTGACCCGGCCAGCCTGGCGGGCTACCTTGAACTGCATATCGAACAGGGCCCGCGCCTGGAGCGTAAAGGTATTCCGGTGGGGGTGGTGACCGCGATTGTGGGCATTGTTTCCTACCGCCTGGTCTTTGAAGGCCGGGCCAACCATGCCGGTACAACCCCGATGGACGAGCGCTGTGACGCTGGCCTGGGGGCGGCAGGCTTTATGCTGGCGGCGCGCCAGCTGGTGGTCCAGTCTTTCCCGGAGTGTGTGGTCAATGTCGGGGCCTTGAAGCTGGAGCCAGGGGCGTTTAATATTGTCCCCGGGCGGGCCGAGCTGGCGCTGGAGTTTCGTTCGGCCGATCAGCAGACGCTGGACCAGCTCCAGCAGGCGCTGCTGGCCCTGGCCGAGCGGGAAGCCCGGGCTGCCGGGCTGAGCGTGACAGTGGTCTTTTTGGGCCGGCATGAACCGGCCCCGATGCATCCTGCCATGCGCCAGGCGATCGGCCGGGCTGCCGCAGATCTGGGGCTTGTCACGCTCGACCTGCCTTCAGGAGCGGGTCACGATGGTCAGAGTCTGGCCAATCTGTGTCCCACCGGCATGATTTTTATCCCCTCGCAGGCAGGTATCAGCCACTCGCCGCACGAATTCAGCGCCTGGCACGATTGTGTCAACGGGGTCAATTTGCTGCTTCAGGCAGCGTTGAATTTTAATCCCTGAGATCGGGTTGGGGCGATACGCCAATCCAACCTCAAGGATTTATTTGTGGATTTCCCAGACAATTAGGATTTATGCTATACTTTTAATGTGGAAAATAAGCGTCAACTCTGGCAGGAGTGGGCCAGAAAACTGCATCAATGGGGATTAGCCGGGCCAGCCATGGATTTGCTCCAGGCGGGTGGGCCATTGCGCATTCTGGCAGCCCAATTTGCTTATCTGGGCCAGCCTCTGGTCGATCCGTTTTTAAAACGTGACACACTGGGCGCACTGGCAGCTTTGTTGGAATCTGATGCGGAGGCGCATTCCTTCGTTGCCTATTTGCAGGAGGAAGAAAAAGCATGAATCTATTTTTTTGTCAGCCGGACTGCTGGCGCCTGTCTTTTTAGTTGTTTTTTTTATTCTGCTGCTGGTTTTTTCGGGTTTGGCCAAGAAACAGCGCCGTGAACTGCGTGAGATCCCTGGGTTCCTGCAGCTGCGCAAGGTGGTGGGGCAGGCCGTTGAGGCTGGTTCCCGTCTGCAGATTGCGCTGGGCAGCCGCGGTCTGTATGATCAGGATGGCGCATCGGCGCTGGCTGGTCTGACCATTTTGCAGCGGATAGCCCAGGCGGCTTCGATCAGCGACAGCCCACCGATCGCCACACTTCGGCGACAGCCGTGTAGCGCTCTTAAGCCAGGATACCCTGCAGACTGCCTACCGGTCTGCCAAAGCTGAAAACCTGTATAACCCGCTGGCTGGCCGTTTGGCCGGGGTGACCCCATTATCGTACGCAGCGGGCGCCATGGCAGCCATTCACAACGAGCAGGTCTCTGCCACGATTGTTTTAGGTCATGTCGGCGGCGAAGTTGGTTTGCTGACCGCAGCCACCGAACAGACTCGCGGTCAATCGCTGGGTGGAAGCGACAACCTTTCCGGGCAGTCTGTACTTTATATGGCAGACCAGGAGCCCATCATCGGCGAAGAAATTTTCGCTGGCGGCGCTTATCTAAGTTCAAACCCATCTCACCACGCCAGTCTGCAGGTTCAAGATATTGCCCGCTGGGTGGTTATCGTGGCGATTTTGTTGGGCGCAGTCGCCCGAATGGTAGGTTTGCTGTGAAGTTCTCATTTTCAACGATTAATGCTGCTGTGGCAATCTCAGCCGGACTGATTGTTCTGCTGGGGTATTTTCTGCCTGGTTTGGAATTTATCCGCAGCACGGTTCTGGGCTGGGCATCCATTACGGCGGGCTTTGCACTCCTGGCAGGGGTGCTGAATCTGCTCTCGGTGCATTGGGCAAAAATTACGCGCACGGGCGGAACCGCCCAAACTCGCCCGCTGGGCGTGTACAGCGTCGTTCTGCTGTCTGCCTTTCTGGTCACCCTGATTGTGGCCGGGATTGCTGACACCAACGCATGGGCGTTGTGGATCTACAAGTATGTTCAAGTTCCGGTTGAAACTTCGCTGCTGGCGCTGTTGGCTGTGACTCTGGCGGCTGCCAGCGTGCAGCTTTTGCGCCGCCGGTTTGATATCTATACCGGCCTGTTTATGGCAGCAGCCCTGATTGCTCTGATTGCTTCCGTCCCGCTGTTTGGGGTGGGCGAGGTTAGCTTGCTCAGCCAGGCGCGCGGCTGGTTGATCCAGGTGCCGGCGATGGCAGGTATTCGCGGTATCCTGATGGGTGTAGCTTTGGGGTCAATTGCCACCGGACTGCGGATTTTGATGGGCGCTGACCGCCCTTGCGGGTTAATTATGGCTGATATCCGCTGTCCGATGTGTGGAAAGACCAATACTGCCGGGCGAGAAACCTGCCGGTATTGTAATGCACGGCTGACGCCGTTGATCGCCCAGCCTCCAGCGGCTTCCCGTTCGGGCGCTGAGGATGTGCCAGATTGGTTGAGCAGCCTGCGGGATGGCAGCCAACAGGATCTTGGGCAGGAGTCTTCTTTTGACGGGGAGAGCGAAGCCCCGGATTGGCTCTCGCGCCTGGGCGGTGATGCAGCCGCTGCGCCTGCTCAGACCGAAGCTGTGCCAGACTGGTTTGCCAACCTGGATGGGGCCGATCAGTCTCCATTTGCCAGCCCGGTTGAACCAGCTGCCCCTGCCCAACCGGCAGCCAGTATGCCCGACGCTGGCGACACGCCCCTGCCAGACTGGTTTATGACCTCTGATTCTTCGAGCAGCACCCTGGATTAGCTCAAATTACAGGATGAGCAGGTTGCTTTTTCGCAACAAACAGAGCTGATCCAACCGGCTGCGCCCGATCAGCCGGCGGCCCCGGCAGGCGATGCGGCCGAATGGCAGGCTGAAACGGGTGTGCCGGACTGGATGGCTGGCATTCAAGGCCAGGGTGATCTGGCTGGCTGGCTTTCCGAAAGCAGCGAGCCGCCAGCGGCTGATCGTTTTGGCCTGGGTGATATTGGCTCTAACGCTTTTTCAACCGAACCAACCGCCGGCGAGAGTGAACTGGAATCGGCGGAATGGCTCAGTGACGACCAGACCGGTCAGAGTATTGACGATTGGTTTGCAAAAACTCAGGGTTCGGCTGCATTTTCGCAACCGGCGCCCCAGTCCCCCCAGACCCCCGCCCAGCCGGCCCCGGTCGAGCACTCGGGCGGACTGCCCGACTGGCTTTCCAGCTTGAACGAGGCATCACCTGTCAGCCCGGAGCCGGATCAGGATGATGGCAGCCCCGACTGGTTGGACCGGGTGCGCCCGCCGCCAGGCTGATGAAGCCCGGCTTCCCCAGGTCAGCCCGAATGAGGTGGTCGACCCCTTTGTTTTATCGGATGATCCGGAAAATGACCTTTCTTTTGACTGGTTGAATGGATCCAGCACTGCTGACGAGCAGGAAGCCCTGGCAGGCAGTGTCTTTGCCGCAGCACCAGAGCCAGAGCAGTTTGCGCCGGCTGTGCCGGCTGACGATACCCCGGACTGGCTCAGAAATTTGAACAATGACTTTGGGGCGGTCCGCTCACCGGCTGTAACCGCCAGACTGCCCGAACTGGATGACGAAGAGCATTTTGAGGCTGCTGCGCCTGTTTCTGCCGGACAAGACGAGCCTGATTGGCTGGCAGAATTGACCGGCACGCCAGGCACACCAGTCACAACTGCGTCTGTGCCGGCCTTTATCGGGGATGAAGATCCTCTGGAAGTATTTGATGAACAGCCCGTTTACAGCCAGGCGGCGCCGGATACCAGCTTTGGTGTCACCCCCGACTGGTTGTCGAGTCTTTCTGCTGAAGACGCCCCGCCTGCTGCCCAGGTCAGCGAGGCGGAGCCCTCCGAACAATTGGAGCCTGCCAACCTGCCGACCTGGTTGGAGGCCATGCGCCCGGTGGATGCTGTAAACCTGGAGGCATTTGACGAAGCTTCGGAAGCCCGGATTGAAAATGCTGGCCCGCTGGCGGGTTTGCGCGGGGCTTTGCCGGCTGAGATTGCCATGCAGGGTGTGCGCCCGCCTGCTCCCTATACGATAAAGCTGCCGATTTCTGCCGATGTTGAAAACCGGCTGAATGTTTTGAAATCCCTGCTGGAATCGGAAAACAGCCCCACCCCTGCAAACTCAAAAGGCTGCCCTCTCAAGCAGCCTGCTGGTGCGGGTGGCAGCTTTCTTTATTCTGGTTTTGGTGGTGGTGCTGGCGTTGTATATTGGCCCGGATCAGTCCAGCCCGGTTCTGCAAATGCCGGCCCCGGCTGCTGTGCTGGGTTTTCACCAGCAGTTGTTAAACCTGAGTTCAAGTTCGCATGTTCTGCTGGCGCTGGATTTTGAACCCGGCTATTCTGCCGAAATGAATACCATGCTGCAGCCGCTGCTGGTTCAGCTTCAGCGGCAGGGCGTCTTTGTGACGGCGGTTTCCTCTTCTATTTCGGGCGCTCTGATCATCGAGCAGGCCCAAAATGACCTGGCCGCTTCAACCGGCGATCCGCTCAAGCCCTGGCGGGTGCAAAACCTGGGGTATTTGCCGGGCGGCCCGGCCGGGCTGCTGGCGTTTGCCCTCGAGCCGGCCCGGATCATCCCGGTGGATGTGATCGAACAGAAAACCTGGGCAGACGCAGGCCTGAATCCGGCGGCAGGGATGGATAATTTCAGCCTGGTGATTGTCGCTACCGATAGCACCCGCTCGGTCAGCACCTGGGCCGAACAGGTTGGCCCGCTGCGCCGGCAAAGCGAAATTGAACTGTTGATGGTTTCAGCGCAGTCTGCTGGCGGTGATTGAACCTTTTTTACAACTTATCCCCCGGTTGTCGATGGCTATCTCGGTGACTTGAGCGACGCCAGCTATTATTTGCTGGGCAACCAGCCTATTGCGGCAGCCAATGGGCTGCGGATGTATGAGTATGCCTACAGCGCGGCTCTGTTGGCTGTTGTATTATTTGTTGTTATCGGCGGGATCATAAACCTGGCGGCGGCTTCGTTGGGTGTGCGCAAGCAGCCCAAAGGCCGCTCCGGACGTGGCGAGGCGAAAGCATGAATTCTTCCAGTTTGTTCGATCTCATCGGCCTTGTCGTTGGGTTTGTATTGACCCTGATGGTATTTAGCTATGTGTTTGGCGACAACTTTTTGTTTCGGTTTGCCACATACACATTTATCGGGGCTGCCGCCGGGTATGCAACTGCGGTGGTTCTGCGGACTCTGATCTGGCAGCGCTATCTGATTCCCCTGATTCAAAACCCGGGCGAGAATTTTGCCATCACTGCCCCCGGGTTTGTCCTGGGGATCTGGCTGCTGCTCAAAGCCTCGCCGCGCCTGTCCAGGCTGGCGAATATGCCGATGGCGCTGCTGGTTGGCGTGGCGGCGGGGACCGTAATCGGCGGGGCCCTGTTGGGCACACTGTTTCCACAGGCCACTGCGACCATGAATGCCTTGAATATCTCCACTCGAAATTCCCTCCAGTTGTCGAACAGCGGGCTGGATTTGATCGTCTGGATGATTAATGGGTTGTTTGTGGTTTTTGGCAGCGTCACAAACCTGGCTTATTTTCAGTTTGGCGGAAGCGCCAGCTGTCAAAGTTCGGCTTTGAATGGAATTATCCTGCGGATGGCGCAAATTGGGAAAGGGTTTATTGCCGTGGCTTTGGGCGTGCTGTTTGCGGGCGTTTTTGGAGCGGCCCTGATGGCATTTGTGGATCAGGTGACCTTTTCCTGGAATGCCATCTGGCAATTGATTGGTTTGTTTTTCCTTGACATAAACTTATGAATCAACCTACACCCACTTCTACCGTTGCCACCGCCGAATCGCTGCTCGCGATTGATATCGGGACGATCAACACCCGGGTCGCCCTGTTTGATGTTGTTGAAGGGGCATACCGCTTTATTGCCGCCGGATCTGCACCAACAACAGTCTATGCTCCTTACCGGAATGTCACCGAAGGGT
>JADKBC010000043.1 GCA_016715205.1 Holophaga sp. | reverse complement strand
GGAGCATGGCGCCCGTGTTGTACTGGGTTTTGTACTGGTTGAAATAGTCCAGGCTGGGTGGGGTGCGGCTGGCGGGGTACATGGTGCGCTATCCACCGTCGTTGGAGACGGCATCCGGGCGGGCGTGGTCAGGTTTTCGGCTGGGTTGTAGACCACCAGGGTGTTGTGGGCGATGTTGCGGACATAATAATTGAAATCATGGTAGGAAAGGCCATTGCCGCTGTAAACCCCGGCGTCGAGGGCCAGGTCGGCGTATTTGAAGAGGGTGAAGCTGTTCTGGTCGTAATGCTGGTGGTAGGTGAAGTGATCGCCGGCCTGGAAGGTCATGTAGGTCACGGAAGTGTCGTTGTCCAGGGCTCCATCTGGCCAGCCTGAGCGCAGGAAGATCGTCCCGGTGGCGGGGGCGTAATGGCTGGAGGGGGTGGGGGCGGCGCTGGCCTGGTTGGGGTTGTAGAACAGGAATTCTTCGTGATAGAGGAAGGACATTGAGTTGGCTGTCGGCCCGCTGGACAGGTAGGCCTGGGTTTGCAGGGCGGCGGTGTCGGCGGGGTACTGCTCGACCAGGATCAGCTGTATGATGCGCTCGTAGTTGGTCAGGCTGCCGCGGAAGCGCTCGCTGTCGCCGGTGGACTGGTAGGGGTGATAGATGAACCCCCACTGCGAGGCCTGGCCGGGCCAACGGTGGAGCAGCAGGTAGTCCAGGCGGTTGCGGTACCAGGGAGAACTCTCAAACAGGTTTTCGCCGGTGGCGCTCAACCAGGCGGAGAGGGTTTTGAGGCGCGGATAGTTGGCGATCCAATCGTAGACCATGCCCTCCGGCCAGGCGCCGCCATCGGCGATGGCATTCAGCAGTATCTGGTCGCTCTGGGCGTAGCGCCGGTAGCGGTATTCATCGATCCACTCTTTGGCGCGGGGCGCATCGCCGTAGCTGGCGAGGCCCATCAGGGCGTAGGAATAGGCATAGCCGGGCCAATAATTGCCCCAGCCGGTCACGTCATTGACGTGGCTGCTGTCGGCCCAGGCATTGAAGAAGCCGATCAGGCTGACGCGCTGGGTCGGGCTGAGCTGGCTGTAACACCAGTCGTAAACGACGGCCATATTTCCACCGGTGGAGGTGTTGTAGTTCGGGCTGGCGACGATCTGGAGCGCCTGGTTGATGGCTGCGGTGCAGTAAGCCGTCTGGCCGGTGATCTGGTAGACCAGGGCTTTGGCCTGCATATCGCCCGTGGGCTGGTTGACAGCCGCGAGCAGCTATATCCAGCGCTGGTTGGCCGGGACGGCCTGGGTTTTGAGGAAAGCCAGGCGGGCGGGGGTCAGGTAGAGACGCGGGTGAGCGGCGCTGAGTTTGAGGATGCGCAGGTGAACGCTGTCGCTGGCGCTCTCGCCCAGGTTGTTGGTGACCGTGAGCTGGAGGTCCCATTCGCCGGGGATATCGGGCGTGAAGGCGGCTTTGGCGGTCTGCGCCGGCTCTGCTGCTAACTGTGAGCCATAGGCAGGCGTGGCTATCTTCCAGGTGTAGGTGAGGCTGGCGTCATCGCCGCCGGGCCGGTCGTGGCTGGCGGAACCATCCAGGGTCAGGGCGCTGCCGTCCCAGGTCAGGATTTCCTGGTCGGGGCCGGCGTTGACGTAGGGCACGTCCGGGTTGTAGCGGATGCGCAGGATGGGGCGCTGGGCCTGGTTGAGGGCCTGGCTGGAGGCGAATTCGCGGTAGTCGCAGTTGCTGGCCGAGTAGCCCGACTCATCCACCAGGGCCGCTCCGTAGTTGGGCAGATCGCCGCGCACCCAGGCCCGGGCCAGGGCGGAGATATCCCAGGTGTACCAGCCCGGGTTGAGGACATCGCTGAAGGATTCGGCCAGGGGGGCGTAATCGCTGCCGGCCTGCAAGCCCAGGCCGGCCCAGGCGATATTGGTCCCTTCGCCTGTGAAGTATTGGAAGGCATATTGGCCGGTAGCGCCGTGTTTGCCGGCGGCGTTGATCGGGCCGGCGTTCTGGTTGCCTTCATCCCAGTTCTTCACCATTCTGAAGAAGTTGATGCGCCGCACCTGGGTGCCGGGTGTGATGCAGTTCCCGCCGCCGGGGGGGTCAGGCTGTTGAGCGAGAGGGTGGCTGAGATGACGCTGCTGTTGGGCGGGATGGCTGAAAGGTCGAAGGCGACGATCAGGTTGCTGTTGCCGCCGCGGCCCACGGTCAGGGTTTTGGATTGGCCGTAGTTCAGGGTGTACTGCGGCGGGTTGGCCCAACCCTGCGAGGTGACGCTGGTATCGGTGACGCCGCTGTAGCTGCTGGCGCCCTGCTGGAGCAGGGCAGTTTGGGCGCCGGTTAGGGCGGCAGGCGCGGCCTGGGCGCCAGAGATGAGGAACAAGGCGGCGCTGAAAGCGGCGATGCGGAAGATGAGTTTGAATACATTGACGCGCAGGTGCATAAATCCCATCCTTGGGTGATGATCTGAATCCGGGGGTATTTGCATTATCGCGCCAAAAAGGCGGCACCTGGCTGGGAAATCTTTCCCAGCCAGGTGCCGCTGGCATCCGGGCAGGATGGGACAAGGACACCGAAAAGGGGCTAAAAAAGGAACGACTAAAACGACTCGAAACGACTCGGTGTGAAAAGGAATTGGAGTGAATCAGTCAGGGATTCTTGACCTCTGCCTCGACTTGAATTTCGCCAGATTTTTCGAAGACCAGGGTCAGGCTGATTTTGTCGCCTGCCGCCAGATCGTTCTTCAGTTTTATGAACATGATGTGCAGACCGCCTGGCTTAAGTTCGGCTTTGCCGCGGGCGGGGACGGGCACGCTTTCAACGGCAGACATCATGGTGACGCCGTTTTTTGTCTGGCTGGTGTGCAGTTCAACAATCTCGGCAGCATCTGAGCGGACGTCAATCAGGTTGTCGGGCTCTGTGCCAGGGTTTTGGATGACCATGTAGGCGGCGCTGGTGCTGCCGCCCATGCCATCCATCCCGGACGAGGCTTCCATGACTGAAGCAGCCCGGACCCAGGGCGATTGGATTTCTATGTGGACACCCTCTGGGGCCGGGGCGCAGGCAGAAAGGATGAATAATACAGCAAGCACAAAGAGAGGGAGTAGTTTTCGCATATTATTTTTCCGATATTGGGTGGGAATGGGTGGGGGTGTTTTGTAATCGGTCGCTGATGATTTTGCCGTCAGCCATTTCAATTGCCCGGGTGCCAAAGCGGACCAACTGGCTGGTGTGGGTGACCATGACCACGCTGATTCCGGTGCGCTGGAAAATCTCCTGGAACAAATCCATGATCTCCAGCTCGGTCTTTTCGTCGAGGTTGCTGGTGGGTTCGTCTGCCAGAAGGTAGTGGGGATTGTTCATCAGCGCCCGGGCGATCACGACCCGCTGCTGCTGACCGGCGGAGAGCTGCCGCGGCAGTGCTTTTAACTTGTTTTCCAGTCCGACGGTGTGCAGCAGGCCAAAAGCACGTTCATACACGGCCTCTTTTGATTGGTTGACCTGTTTTGAAAAAATGGTGGGCAGGGCGACATTGTCCAGGGCGTTGAGCGCAGGCAGGAGGCTGGGAAATTGGAAGATGAAGCCAATCTTCTGGTTGCGCAGGCGGGACTGCTGCAGGTCAGAGAGCCCCCAGAGGTTTTGGCCATCATGCAGGACTGTGCCGCTGGTTGGGCGGGTGAGGCCGGCTGCCAGGTTTAGCAGGGTGGTTTTGCCCGAACCAGAGCGCCCGGTGATGATAATGAATTCAGCCGGTGAAATTGTGAGGCTGGAATCACGGACCGCACTGACTGGGTTATCTTTTGATGGGGCATAAATTTTGCTGACGTTTTGCAGTTCGAGCATGGGTTATTCTCGCATCGCGGTGGCTGGATCTTGCTGGCTGACCCGGAAGGTGGGGATCAGGGCTGAGAGGATCACGCTGACCAGGGTCAGGGCAATCCCGGCTGTCACCTGCAAGGCGAGGGCCGGGGGATCTGGGAACATGAACGGGATGCCGAGTGAATCGATGATGGCGCGCCGGAAGACAAAAATGCTGATGGCCGAAATCGTCACCCCGATGACCCCGCCCACAGCAGCCAGCAGGCCGGCCTCACTGAGCAGAGAAAACAGGATAAAGGAACGGGTGGCGCCCAGTGCCCGCAGCACGCCCATTTCACGCCGGCGCTCGTTGGCTGCCATGGAGAATACCAGGCCGATGACCACCAGGGAAAGCACCCAGGTGGCGCCAAGCACCACAGCCACGCTCTTGATCAGTCCGCTGATCTGTTTGCGGTAGGACTGGAACATATTGAGACTTTCTATGGGGGTGACATCGGGCATTTCCTTGAGGATGGAAATTGCCACATCCCGGGTGTTTGAGCCAGGGGCCAGTTTTACCATCACGGCTGAGATGCTGCCTTCGGGGATGGTCAGGGGGCTGATGGCCATGGTTTGTGAGATGCGGGAGATATCCCTGGCTGTATCAAAGGTGAAAAACATGGTCTGGTCAATGCCGGTACCGGTCGGTTCCAGGTTGGTTTTTAGGGTCACCCGGTAACCGTACAGCAAGATATTCAGCGAGCCCTCCGGGACGAAGATAAAATCGCCGCCGACCACTTCGCCCAGTTTCAGCCCGCTGCCGATTTTGTTTTCCAGCCAGGGCTGGATGGTGAAATCGGTGGCGGGTCATAGGCTACCAGGAACATATTGGGAGCTGTGCAGCAGGCTGCATCCGCCAGGGTTGAGAGAAACAGCTGCGGAGATACCTGGCCTACGCCGGGGATGGCTGCGATTTTTTGCAGGTTTTCTTCGGGCATCCAGACTTCGGCGGGCTGGCCCATCAGGAGGGCGCTTTCGACCTGGGCGCTTGCTCCGGCTGGGACCACGACAATATCTGCGCCCAACCGGTCCAGGGCTAACTGGAGGCTGGTTTCGGCGCCGCGCATGATCAGGGTGATGGATACAGCGAATCCTGAGACGAGCAGGGCGCACAAGGCAACTACGATGCTGCGAAATGCGCTGCCCTTGAGGTTTTTTAAGGTTAACTGGGTGGTATTCATTGCGGGTTTCTGGCTGTAGATTGGAGTGAGAAGGTCTTTGGCATCTTGTTTCTCCTGGGATGGGGGTTATGGGCTTTGCATTGGAAATGGGATGTGTTCCCAGCGGTAATTCCTCAATACAACCGTCACGACAGCGCCGGTTTGGAGCGGAACTGGGAGGTTGGTGAACATGACATAGCCAGGCTGTCCATCCACGGTAGGGCGGCAAACAGGACGCCGACCACCGGCATTACGGAATTTCTTCATACTTTTGGCCCGTGGCTTCGTCGATTAGATACATGCCGCCTTGCTGCCAGCGCTGAACGGTGGCGACCGCCGCCAGGAATTGGACACTGAGCAGGTTGTTGTTGGCGCTGAAGCTTGCTTCAGCAGCTTGACCGTGTGGCTGATTTCTTCGGTAGGAGCCGCTGGGTTGGTGGCTTCAACGGGTTGAGCAGTCTCTGACGCAGCTTCCACCAGGATGACGGTTGGGATCGGTGTGGCCTGAGGAGCCAGGACAGATGGCGTCAGGAGCACATTGGCTGTGGCGCGCGCGTTTTGGATCAGCGCAGTCGCCTGGGCTTGCTGCACGATCTGGGTCGCTTCAGCCGCGGCAAGGTTTGCCAGGTCAGGCGCAGCAGGCGCGCAAGCTGTCAACAGTAAAAGAATCCATATGAAGCGTAAAAGCTGGTATGGCATGATGCGTGGCTAGAATTTATGGCGCCGGAACAACGGTAAGGATGCCGCGATACATCTGGTGCGAGCAGTGAAATTCAAAAACACCGTTTTCGGAGGGTGTGAATTCCAGAATTTCGGTATCGGATTCATCAAACAGCGTACCTTCGAGGCTGGTATTCGTCCCATAAGGGAAGATTAGCTCCTTGCCGCAGCCCACCTGGCCAATGGCGCGAAAAGTCATGCGCGCCGGCACACCCTTGGTAAGCTGAATCCGGAGCGGGTCATAGCCACCCGGCGTCACCACCAGTGTGAACTCTTGCACGCCTTCGGCGTTAATTTCAGGGACAAAAGGCGGGGGTGGTTCCACAGCGCGAACCTCGGGTAGATCCACAACAAATGAGAACACCTGGGCATTCGAAGCGGGGCCAAGGGTTTCTGCCATTTGCAAAATTTCTTCGGCTGAAACAAGGCTGGCAAATGGGCTGTAGATCGAGATGCGCAGCGGCCCGACATCCGTCCAGAGCGCCACCAGTTCCTCGCCCTGTTTCAGCAGCCAGCCTTTGCCCCAGGAAGTTTCTACCGGCCGAGAGCCGGCCAATACTTCTTTGTCGGGGTTGATGGGAACCCACTCGCGCAGGAAAAGCGAATTGCCATCTTTGTCGTGGTAGGCCAACTGCACCATCGGTTCACCGCCTGGTCCGACCTCGTTGAGCATGATGCTGACTTCCTCACGGATAAATTGCTGCGGCATGAAGGCTGGGATCAGGATTTGAAAAGGTGTGCCGGCCTGCGCACTGAGAATGGTTTCTGCTTCAGGGGCGTCTCGCTTGCCCTGGGTAATTCTCTGATACTGCCAGACAGCAAAGGCAGCCAGAAGCAACAGGATGATGGCGACTGCCAGCATCCATAAGCGCAGTTTGAAACGGGTTAGAAAGTTGGGCATTCGGTTATTTTTGCTATTCATGAGGTCGCTCTTAAACCACCATTAAAAATTAGATCGGTTGATTGAGATTTTACCAGCAATCAGGCGTTTTTACTACTACTGAGACGCCTGAAGTTTAGGATGTTCAATGAAATCGAGAATGGGATGGAGAAGAGGACCCCACCCCTTCTCTATTTCATTGAGCGGGCTAAGCCGGATCAGGGCAACGGGATCACCATGGTGAACATACCGCCCGGATAGGCGCCATTGTTGGTGGCTTTATAATCATCGTGGTTGTGGAACGGGAAGAGCTGGAGCCGTTCCGCCGAGGCCGACCGCACCCACGACAGTGGGGCCGCCGATGTATTCGTGAGAGCCGATATTGGCAGGATCACCCGCATCGGGGATGGGCGGGCAGCCGTCCGCCTTGTTGGTAACAGGGGCGTTGGCGCTTGGGAATGGGATGCCCAAATAGTTGAGCGAGTTCTGGCAGGCAGGAGTCCCATCATAGTACCGGCTTTGCACGCCGGCTTCATAGGTGCTCTGGGTGGCCTGCTGGCCCATATCCAGAAGCAGTTCGTAGGTTTCGCCGGAGCCAATCAGGATGGTGTTTTTCTCCAGACCCTGCTTGGGTGGAAGCCCATGTGGTTGCACTGACGCTGCCCTGAATGAGGGGGTTGTATTCGGGATGGACAGCCAGCCAGTTGGTCATGTTGATGCCGGCATTGGAAACGCCGATGGTGTTGGGGAAGGACAGGCCATTGATGTACCAGTATTCGGGTACATAGTCAATCGGGTTCCAGGGTTTGACGCCGTCGTTTGTCAGGCCAGCAGTCTGCTTGAGGCCGTAGACGCCTTCTTCGGCCCAGTGATAATCTGAGTCCATTTCGGAGAGCAGCATGATGACATCTTTGTCATATTTGAAACCATTGTAAACGCCGCCAACGCCGCTGCCGGGGCCTTTACCGCAGTCCACGCCGCCCAATTTACCGGCGGTGCAAGCAGATGAAGCGACATTCCCGGCGGGATCGTCAGAATCGTATACCACCAGGGCGCCGTACATACCCATTTGAACATGAATATCGGCTTCCTGGTGGCAGTGATACATGGTCGTGCCAGGGGTGCTGGCCATGAACATATAAACGACGACGTTGCCGGCGCCAGGAGCCATGCCGCCACGGTCATCGCAGTCATAAGGGGCAGTCGAGTCGGTGGTGCCATTGTTGCACAGGTTGGAGGGCACTGCGCCGACTGAGGTTTCGGGGACGCCGTCATTGGCTGCGTCAACATCCAAACCATGAAGGTGGATGGAGTGCGGATCGTTTGGGGCGGTTGGATTAGCCCAAACACCCAGATTTTTCAGGCGAATTTCAACCACATCGTTCTTGGTGGCCCAAATTGCCGGGGCCGGGAACTGGGCTTTACCTGTCAGGGGCATTTCGGCAGCGGTGACCATCCCACCGGCAGGGGCGGGGGCCGGTTGAGCGGAGCCGAGCGTGTCTGGGTCATAATTACCGCGGTCTGGAGCGAATAATCATAAGTTTTAAGACCGACATTGCTGCGCCCACCAACAAAACCATAAATATAGGTCGGGCTGAGGCTGTCGGGGCCGCCGTGGTCTGCCTGGCGAATATACCCGTCCGTTGCAAATAGATGGTACGTGACGGTACCAGCAGCGCGCGCAGGTTGGGCATTTGCCACCATCAGTACGTAACCGCCTGCTGCTACCAGCAAAATGATTACAAGAAGTGAAAATAGCTTAACTTTGTTCATAATTCTCCTCTCACTTTTTAATTCTTTAGCGAATGCTAGCCAGTTTTTCGAAATCCAGTCCGTTTTAGCAGGAACATTCCCAGTATGATTCCTACAAGACCAGAAATAAGCCAGACAGGCAGCCAATTGGTTTGATCTTCCAGTGCAGAAACTTGGGCAGTGAATGTCAGCATTTCCAGCGCGGTGGGGCTGCCATCACCGACCAGCAGGTCAGGGTTGAATGTGGTATCTGTGTAGTCCACACCCAAACCACCATCATAAATGGAGGCATCCACGATAATTTTGGAGGTGATGGCACAGCCTGCGCCGCAGTTGGCGGCGGTGATGTTGAGGTTGGCAAGCAGGATCGAGATTTCCATC
>JADKBC010000042.1 GCA_016715205.1 Holophaga sp. | reverse complement strand
ATATTGATATAATCATCCATGAACACAAAACCATCGAAATACCTATTTCTGGTATGGACTGCACCGAATGCACCCAGCATGTGCAGCATGCCATCGCCAAAGTGCCCGGCGTCCAGTCTGTCACCGTTTTCCTGGCCTCCGAAAAAGCCGTGATCAATCTCAACCCGGCCGAGGCAACCCTCCCGCTGATCGCTGCTGCCGTCCAGCAGGCGGGCTACAGCGTACCTTCGGCCGCCGGAACCCAACCCGCGGCAGAAAACAAGCTGGTTGACTTCACCCGCCCAATCCTGACTCTGTTTGGCCTGGTTTTTGGGGCTGTGCTATTCATCGTGATTGCGGGCGAGTGGATGGGCCTGTTTGAGAAGATCACCGAACGGGTGCCCTGGCCTGTGGGCGTTGGGCTGGTGGCGCTGGCGGGCTGGCCTGTGTTCTTAAATGTGATCCGAGCCACCCTGAAGCGCCAGGTGATCGCCCACACCCTGATGAGCGTCGGGGTGCTGGCGGCGCTGGCGATTGGTGAATGGGCCACCGCCGCAGTTGTGGTTTTCTTCATGCGGGTGGGCGACTATGCCGAACATTTCACCACCGAAACGCGCCCGCCGAGCCGTGCGTGACCTGACCGCCCTGGCCCCTCAGAGCGCCGGTGGAACAGGACGGCGGCGAGAGTGGAGCTGCCAGTCAGCGCAGTCCAACCCGGGATGGTGGTGGTTGTGCGCCCGGGCGAAAGATCCCGGCAGACGGCGAGGTGATCTCCGGCCAGGCCACGGTGGACCAATCAACCATCACCGGCGAATCCATGCCGGTTGAAGCCGCGGCCGGGTCCCGCGTCTTCGCCGCCACCATCGCCAGCCTGGGCAGCCTGCGGGTGCGGGTCAGCCGGGTGGGGGTGGACACCACCTTTGGCCGGGTGATTAAAATGGTAGAAGAAGCCGAAGCCCAGCGCGCCGATGTCCAGCGGATTGCCGATAAATTTTCAGCCTGGTATCTCCCGGTGGTGACTGTCATCGCCGCCCTCACCTTCCTGATCCGGCGCGACCCGCTGGCGACCGCGGCCGTCCTGGTGGTGGCCTGCTCCTGTTCCTTTGCCCTGGCTACCCCCATCGCCATGCTGGCTTCGGTGGGGGCCGGCGCCCGGCGCGGCCTGCTGATTAAGGGCGGAAAATATCTGGAAACCCTGGCCCAGGCCAACGTGCTGCTGATCGACAAAACTGGCACCCTGACCCTGGGAAGGCCGCGCATTGAGCGCATCACCCCGTTGGGTGCTTTTTCCAGCGAACAGGTCCTCTCGCTGGCCGCCGCTGCCGAACACGATTCGGAGCACCCGCTGGCAGAGGCCGTCCGGCAGGCCCGGCGGCTCCAAAACGCCCCGGCGCTGCCATCCGAGTCTTTTCAGGCCATCCCCGGCCTGGGCGTGCAGGCCCAGGTGAATGGGCAAAAGGTGCGGGTGGGCAGCCTGCGCATGTTCCAGTCCGAACCATTTTTTGCAGATCTGCAGGCTCACAGCAGCCCAGCCAGTCAGCAGGGCAAAACCGAACTATTTGTGGTCTGTGCAGACCAGCCGGCGGGAGTGCTGACCGCCGAAGACACCCTGCGCAGCGAAGTCCCGGCCGCTCTGGAGCAAATTCGGGGCATGGGCATCCGCCAGATTGAGCTGCTGACGGGCGACAATCAGCAAACCGCGGCGGCCCTGGCTGGCGCTCTCGGAATCGCCTACCGGGCCAACCTGCTTCCCGAGGATAAAATCGCCATCGTCAAGGCCTATCAGCAGCAAGGGTCAATCGTCGTCATGGTGGGCGATGGGGTCAACGACGCCCCGGCCCTGGCACAGGCCAATGTGGGCATCGCCATGGGAGCAGCCGGGTCGGATGTCGCCATCGAAGCCGCCCATATCGCCTTGATGCGCGATGATTGGGCCCTGGTACCTGAAGTTTTTCAGATTGCCCGGCGCACAATGGGCGTGGTTAAAGCCAACCTGTTGTTCACCATGGTCTACAATGTCGTCGGTTTGTCGCTGGCTGCCACGGGCATCCTGCCGCCCATTCTGGCTGCCGCCGCCCAGTCTCTGCCAGATATCGGCATTTTGGGCAACTCAGCCAGATTACTTCGCACAAAAAAATGAAACGGATTTAGTCAATATTGGACACGGACAGCACCGAAACATCCAATGCAATCCGCAGATGGCGCAGATTACGCAGACTTTAAAATTATAAAAAAATCTGCGTCCGATGTATTCATCGTGATCTGCGAAATCTGCGGATAAAAATCCTGGATTTTATATGGACACAAGATCAGTGTAATAAAGCAGCGCCGAAATACGATTAGGGGATTTTCAAACGGGCGATGCGCGCCGCCGGTCTGGCAAGTTTCTAATTATGGTAAAATAAGCCCAAATTACCTACTTACTCAAAACAGGAGATTCAATGCGCAAACTTTTACTCCCTTTCGCCCTGGCTTTGCTTTTGGTATTTAGTGCATTTGGCGCACTTTACGTGGCCCGCGGCCAATCCCCCCGCGGCCTTGACGGTGGCACCGTGATCAATTCAGAAACCCAAGGAGACAATACGCGCCAGATCACTGCGCCGGATGGGGTTTCAACCGAGCAGCTTGACCCCAACCAACCCAATATCGGTTTTATCGATTCTCCCAGTGCTTCCTGTGTGCAGCCCAACCCGGCCAAAAACGAATGTTTCATTAACTGGTATTACCTGTCCGTGGACGCAACCCCTAACTACATGATCACCATGACTGTCAAGTTGAACGACTTTGGGTATATAGCCCAGTACAGCGGGTTCTTTCAGACCAGCATGTATGCTCCGCACTCGATGGTTCCCCAGGGGTATCAGGTGCCGTGCGGCGCTTTGAAACCGACCGGCTGGGGCAAACACCTACGCCTACACGGTCCGGGCTCGCGATTCGGCAAACCTGGGCAGCGCCAATTATGGATCGGTGACCTGCCCGGCCTACACACCCTGATCGACAGGCACAGCAGAGCCATGTCATACCCATTAAAAATCAGCCTCATCATTCTGGCAGTCCTGGCAAGCCTTGGACTGGCCTGGGGGGTTGTCTGGGCCGCACAGGAAATGGAGTTCTTCGGAAGCAATCAAAGAGTTTCATTCCAGGGCATTCAACAAACCCAGCCAGGCACAGCCTCCGAACCGCAGCAAGCTGCCCCGCTGGCTGGTGAAGCGCCAGACATATCTTTCATTCAGAGTAACGATGCAGCCTGCACGCAGCCCGAGGTAGGAAGCAATACCTGCTTCATCAACTGGACCTACCTGTACGTCCAGGCCGCCCCCAGTTACATTGTTACCATGACCGTTGAGGTTGACAACAAAAAGCGGGCCAGCTTCAGCGGTTTTTTCCAGCAGTCTATGTATGTTCCAACCGAAATGTTCTCGCTGCAGGTAAGCTGCGGCGCCCTCGGTTCTGGCGGCAATGCCAATCTGGGCATGCAGCATACCTATGCAATCCGAGCCCGCGACACCGCAAACCTGAAATCTGCCAACTACGGTTCTGTTACCTGCCCGGCTTATATTCCTAAGCATGTCTATCTTCCGGTCCTGAGACGATAAATTCAAAATTCTCCCCTGGGAGTTGTCTGGATACTGTTAGCGAATCATTTTTGCCCACCCCCCAGCTCCTCCCACGGAGGGGTTATGTTTTGCCGCACCGGCCAAAACCACACCCCCGCCCTCGAGGGCGGGGGCCGGGGGTGGGTGAATGAACACCTAAATCGATTCGCCAACAGTATCCTGTCTGAAAAGAGGGGTTTGGGGGGCGATGTACCCCAAAGAATCCAATATATACCGCAAGGGGCTGTTCAAAAAGGCACTTTTTGGACAGCCCCTTGCGGTTATAATCAAAGCTGAGCGTCTGCTCGCCAGAGTTGGACGCGCCAGATTATTGAGTGAAACGGAATTAAAGCACATGAAACCTGCCAACCTGACCGGCCGCGAACGCGCCGCCTATGTCCAAAATATGTTTGGGCGGATCGCCCACCGCTACGACCTGATGAACCGTCTGATGACCTTTGGCCAGGATATCTTCTGGCGCAAAGAGGTACTCCGGCGGGCTGCCCTGCCAGAGGATGGGGTTCTGCTGGACCTGGGCTCCGGCACCGGCGACCTGGCCCTGGAAGCCCTGCACCAGCGCCCCGGCATCAGCGCAGTCGCCGGCGACTTCACCCTCGAGATGATGCTGGTGGGGCAGCAGCGTCTGAATGGGCAGGCTGGCCCGGCCTGGTGCGGCACCGATGCCCTCAATCTCCCCTTCCCTGCCGAACGCTTTGATGCGGTGATCTCGGGCTTCTTGATGCGCAACGTTTCGGATGTAGCCCAGGGGCTGAGCGAGCAGTGGCGCGTCCTGAAGCCAGGCGGACGGGTCGTTATCCTGGATACCACCCACCCAGCCAAATCTGCTGACCCCGTTTATCAACCTGCATATGCACCATCATCCCGGCCCTGGGACGCCTGCTGACCGGTGAAGTTGAAGCCTACACCTACCTGCCCGATTCGACCGAGGGCTTCCTGACCGCCGAGCAGCTGGCAGACCGGATGCAAAAAGCCGGTTTCGCCAGGGTGGGCTTCCACCGCTTGAATTTTGGCACCATTGCCATCCACTGGGGTGAGAAAGCATGAGCCCAGAGCAGCGCGACCTGGAAAAAGCCGCCCTGCGCGGCGGGCCATCCTATGTCTGGCGCGCCGGACAGGAACGCCGCCTGAAGATGGTCGCCCAGGCTGCTGGCGCCCGCCTGCAGGGCCAGATCCTGGAAAACGGCTGCGGGGTGGGGATGTATGTCCTCAAGCTGACCGCCCTGGCGGCCAGGTGACCGGTCTCGAATACGACTTCGACCGCTGCCGCGAAGCCCACCAGCTCTCAGAACGCATCCTCAGCGCTGCCGGCGAGCAGCTGCCTTTCCCGAACGACTCCTTTGACCTGATTCTCAGCCATGAGGTGCTGGAGCATGTACAAAACGATGTCCTGGCAGCCAGCGAAATGGTGCGCACCCTGCGCTCGGGCGGCCGGGCGGTGATCTTTGTCCCCAACCGCGGCTACCCATTTGAAACCCACGGCATCTACTGGCGCGGCCGGTACCATTTTGGCAACATCCCCCTGGTAAACTACCTGCCCCGTTTTCTGCGCAACCGCCTGGCGCCGCATGTGCGCGTCTACTCAACCGGCGACCTGAAAAAACTGTTTGCCGGTCTGCCTGTGCGGGTCGTGGAAAAAACCGTGATCTTTGGCGCCTACGATAACATCATCGCCCGCCGGCCCGCCCTGGGCAAAGCGCTGCGCGGCCTGCTGCAGACGCTGGAAAACACGCCCCTGCGGCACCTGGGCCTTTCACACTTCTGGGTTATCGAAAAGAATTAAACCCTGGTATCATCTCAATAAGTGGGGGCAGTTGGGTGTTTTTGCGGGCTTCGCACGCAAAAAACACTCAACACCCCTCTTTATTGAGATGATACAAGCCTACGGCTGGGGCCGAAAATCGTAGATGCCATCCACAATTGGCCAGACTTTGGCGCAGGTTGGGCATGTCAGGGCCTCTGGGGTTTCCACCAGCCCGGAGTGAGCGCAGGCCGGACAGCGGAAAAATGCGCCCTGAGCCGCTTTGGAGCCAAACGAATCGGCCTTTGAAAGCGTGAAGACACTCGGCGAAAGCTGC
>JADKBC010000041.1 GCA_016715205.1 Holophaga sp. | reverse complement strand
CAGCAAGGCCTGGCGTGCCTCTGCCTGGGCAATGACCAATGGGTCGGGATCGCCCTCTTCTGGTTCTTTGGCATCTGCAACGGCTGTTTGGGCTGCGTCAATTTGCTTTTCGAGATCAGCGACAGCAAATTTTGCCTGGACCAGCGCTCCAGCCGCAGCATCCGTCAGGGTGCCAATCGCCTGCCCGGCTGCTAGAACTTCCTGCTCAGCCCGAACCCAATCGGCCTGGCGGGCTTCAACCCCAACCAGCTCGAGGCGGACCAGCACCTGACCCTGCTTTACGGCATCCCCTTCTTTCACCAGGACTTCGGCCACCCGCCCGCCGCTTGAAAAGGCCAGATCAACCGAACGCAACGGCTGCAGATAGCCCTGGGCAACCAGGCTGTTGACCTGAGGCGCAGCCGCCGCGGCGAGCGCAGGCGTAGACGCAGATTGACAGGCGCTCAAAGCGAGCATAAAAATCAGACCAAGAATAACCCAACGAACATTTTTCATTCCAAACTCCTTACAGAGGGAAACAGCCCGCAGAAAATTTCGGCATACCTACCGCCTGAACACAGCCGTTTTATCAATACCTTAACTCAAAAAGAGGTTGTTTTGGATGTTTTGGGTGGCTGCAGCCACCCAAAAAACACCCAAAATCTCTTACCCCGAGCTGAGATTACTTTAGTGGTCCTTTTTGGGACCGAACGGATCATCAAATGAACGCTCCCAGCCCGTAGAGAGGAAACCATCCAGCAGCAAGCTGGCATCGGGATGGTCAGCGATCGAATCGTAATAATAAGGAAGCCTGATCCGCCCATCCGTGCCGACGATGAACACACCCGACATCACGAAGGCATCCTGCCCGGCGGGAGGCATTTCCGGCTGATACCCCTTGGTGCGGGCCAATCTGCGGTTGGATGACCAGATTTTGGGCGAGAGCAGGGTCTGGGTGATTGTGCCGCGCCCCAATCCATAGGCGGCATAGGCATTGCGCTGCGGGTCACACAGCAGATTCAAACCCGGAGCGCGCTTTTCGCCAAAAACCCGGGCCGACTCTGGCTCGCCCTGGGTTACCACAGCGATTGCCAGCCCTTTTTCCTCAATTTTGGAGCGCAGCTCCACCAGCTCATCCAGCAGTTCTTGCACTGCGGGCAGCCAAAATGGCGCGTGAATGCCAGCAGCAGCGGCCGGCTTTGCCACAACGTGGACAATTGGACGTTTTCTCCAGCAGTGTCCTGAAGCACAAGGTCCGGAGCAATATCTTGAAAACGAAGTGTATCTTTCTGTTCCATAGTGGAGTTATGATAACATATTATAAAGAATTTGTATAGATTAACTGAACTAAACATAATCAAAATCAACCCCGATTCGGGTTAGATCGAATAAAAGGTTAGTTAAACCAAAGCCCTCCCCCGAAATTCGGGGGAGGGCTGGTTGAAAATTGAACCAATCCTCAGCCGGACAATTTATTCCGGCCCAAGTCACATAACGGATCAATCAACATATCGTCAGTCGAGGCTTATCTATCCTTCGATTTGAGCCTGTGGGACCATACCTTCCAGAACAATTTCCAAAGCCATCGTATGGCTGCAGGTCAGGCGGGTTTGGAAAAATCACAATCGCACTGCCATTTGCCGGCTTCGAGAGTAACAGTATGCGGGTTATTGTCTCCATCAAAAGTCACTGTAAGGGATCCAATCCGAATACGATTACGCTCCTCAGCATATCTTTTGGCTTTTTCACGCTTGCGCAGTAATCCAGAGTCCATAAATTTTGTATTCTCCTTTCAAATTGGAAGTAAAAAAAAGGCACGCGCAAAAGCGCGTGCCTATATTAGCAACGAGAAACAGGGATCGTCTTATCACTCAAAAACAGAGCGAGGAGTGTCATCTGTGTAAAGTATACGCCCAATCAGGGTTAAAGTAAACAAACTGAGCATGGCTGGGTGTGGACTAATTTTTCGGGGGAGAAGAGGGCTGATAAAGCGCCTTGCCGTGCTTGAAGTTTCGCCAGGGGTTAGGTCTTGGCTTTTTGGGCTCGCCATCTTGAGCGATGCGCTCGGCGACGTGTTGCAGGATCAGATCATCTACCAGCGGTTTAGGCGGGACAGGCTCGGCCGCTGGGGCAACCTTTCGGGAGCAGTGTAAATGGGTTCGCCGCTCTCTGGCTTGTAGACGTATCTTAGCTTCGACCTTTGGCCATTCTTCTTTCCAGCGGTCTGAGCAAATCACATTACGGAGAGCAAGCATCGGATTGACGTGCTTATCTGCCCAGTGCATGCCCGACCCTTTCAAGCGGGCTTCGACCACCAGTTTGTTAGCACTTTCCACAATCCCACTGCCAATTGGCCAGCCCTGGGCTTGAAATTCGGGGTATTGCATCTGCACTCTGCGCTTTTCCAGGTAAGCCAGGTTACTGGTAATGGCTTCCTTCTCAGGATGAGCCTGTTGGAGTTGCTGGAATTCCAGGAGTATTTGGTCTGGCCCTTCATGCTTCAGGCGGTGGAGACGATCGCCCAACCAGGCACGGCTTTCTGGGGTGTGTTGACCATACACAGCTTCACCGATCAAGTTCACATGCTCGGCAGCATGGGGAAAATCCAGAATGCGCGTGGCTAGCGGGCAGTGGTAGTCCGCAAATCCTTGTTCCCATTCTGCCCCATCCATCACAGCCGCCACTTGCCTGGCTTTTTCTACGTTACGCCGGTGCATTTCCACCAGCGCCAGGCGCTGAAAAGTCTGCGCATTTATTTTGCGCGAAAAATAACTCAAATTTTCGGCGTGGGCTACTTGTTGGCCTTCCCGGTCGACTTTTGATACCACTTCACCGATCACAACCGTGCGTACTTCCGCCCACACCCCATGCACCAAAGGAACCATCGCCCCGTCTGCGCTTATTTGCAGCTTCTCTGCTCCCATTTTCGGCTCAGGCGCTTCTTTCTCCAGCCGCTCAACTTCTTCCGTTTGCAGCTGTTCATACGCCGCCCCCGCAGCTTCTGTATACCGCTGGCTCACCCCCTTGCTCACCCGTATCCCCAGCATATCCTCAAGTAGTTCTGCTGCCTTCTCAAATGGCATCCACCCTGATAAACGTACCAGGCATTCATGCCCATGCGGGGTCAAGCAGCCCGGTAATAACTGAAGCTCTTCATCCAGGGGGAAAAATCCCCTGCCCACAGGCCGGGCATACCCCGTATTCTCGCTCCAACTCTATTTCCTGACCACCTCGGGTCAGTAATTTCCGCTTCTTCTTCCCTTTGCGTTCCAGTGTCGCCCCACATTCTGGACACCCTACCCCCTGACTGCCCTGTTCCCACTCCCTTTGCGCACTGGCCATGGCTGCATCTGCCAACATTTTTGCTCGCATTACCGCCAGCCGCCGATCCACTTCCTCTTCAAGCTCTCGAAATGTCGCCTGCGGGTGCTGCTGCCGCCATTCGGCGATCCCGCTGATGATTTCTTCGCTCATCCCGTTCCAACTCTTGCGCATTTGTTCGCCGTTCATACTACGCCTCCTGCTCTCTTTTTATCTTACCCCCTTTCCGAAAAAATGATCCACACCCTGGCTTGCAGTCGATTTTTGGATGTTTGCTGCGGGCTTTGGCCTGCAGCAAACATCCAAAATTATCTCACATCAACCCGTAACTTTTTGGCCTGCTCAACGACTATCTAGATGAAGGCTGCAAGCTAAATGAATCAGGAACCGTTTATAATATCGCCTAAATCTATGTTGAATATCAAGACCAAGCCCCTGATGGACTCTGTCGATATGCTTGCACGCATTCGCCGTCTGGACATGACAGCCCTGGCTGCCGTGCATGAACGTTATTATCCAGACGTTTACCGTTTTACTGCCTTCCGCCTGAGCGACCAGCATACGGCGGAGGATATTGCTTCTGAAGTGTTTATGCGTCTGTTGGAAGCACTGAAGCGCGGCGCTGGCCGAAAAAAATTGCGCTCTGGCTTTGGGCACTGCCAGCAATATGATCCGATCACCTGCGCCAGGTGTATGCCGCCCGGTTCAAGAGCTGGAAACGATCGGATCACCGCAGGCGAATCGCACCCGGCCCAAACGTTTGAGCAAGCCTGGCAAAGCAGCGAGTTGAAATCGGCTTTGAAGCAGCTCACCCCGAGCCTCAAGTGTTCTCACCCTGCGGTTCGCAGGCGAGTGTTCGGAAGAAAGCCGCCCATCCCAGATGAAAAAATCGGTCAGCGCAGTAAAAGTTTTGCAATTTCGTGCAATCGCTGCTTACGGCGGCTGTTAGAAGGAAAATCGGTAGATATGAATACGAGTGATGTCAATTCCCAAATTTTTGAAGATTGTCTGACCTTGCTCGAACAGGGTGAAACACTGGACGAGATTCTCCAGCGCTATCCGCAGCAGGCGGCCGAGCTTCGCCCGATGCTGGCCGCTGCAGGCCAGCTCCACCAGGAATTAACAGCGATCCCGGTCCCTGCAGCGGCCCAAAACCTCAGCCGGGCCAAATTTATGAAAGCTGCGTCCATCGCCCAGGCTGACCAGCGCAGCAGCAAAGCAAAATGGCTCTTCTGGCTGCCCTGGATCTCATTTCGCCAGGTGCGCCTGTCGCCTTATATGCGGGCAACAGTCATGCTCTTCCTGATTTTCTCCTTCATCGGGGCATTTGGCGCAGTTCGGGTTTCTGCCCGCGCTATTCCCGGAGACGTGCTGTACCCTGTCAAGCGGGCTGCCGAACAAACCCAACTGCTGCTGGCCCAAGGCCAGGACCAAAAACTGCGTTTGGAAAAATCTTTTGATGAAGAAACGCCTGAATGAAATCCAAATTTTGACCAGCCAATCCAAATCGATGACAGAAATCGACTTTGGCGGCCCGGTGGAAAGCATCGGTTCAGCCTGGAAAATCAACGGACTGATGATTAAAACTGACGGCCAAACCCAAATTGACGCCAATATCGCTGTGGGCGACTATGCCAATGTCCACGGAACGCTTTTGGCGGACGGAGCTGTTCAAGCCCACGAGATCAAGAGTCACAAGCTGGAAATCAACGGCGTCATTTCAAAAATCGTTGCCGACCGCTGGACGCTGGGTGAAGTCGAACTCCAAATCAACAGCCGCACCCAAATTAGCGGCGAGCCGAAAATTGGCAGCCAGGCGCTGGCAAAGGCGGTGCTTCTGGGCGATGGAAAGTGGCTGGCGATTGAAATTTCACTGGGCAAGTCAGGTTTTGAAGAAAACCTGGAGCCTTCTGAGACCACCGAGTACACAAACACCAAAGCCTCACCGACCAAAACTCCCGAGCCGCGTGAGACTGAGGCCAGCAAAACACCGGAGTCAACTGAAACCCGCGAAGCAACCAAAACCCAGGAGCCGAGCCGAGCAAAACTCACGAGCCTGAGGCCACCAAAACACAGCGCTCGACCGAAACCGCCCGGCCAATTGAAGAGACCAAACCAACCGACGGGCCTAAGCCAACTCAGACTCCCAAACCAACTGACTCCGACCACAGCGGCGGATCGGGTGGAGGATCGGGCAGCGGTTCTGGCGGTGGAAACACCAAGACCCCAACACCCACCTCCAGCGGCGACAACGATAAATCGCCAACCCCAACCAAAACGCCGAAGCCCGACGACGACGACTAACAATAAAAAACGAGGATGACCGCTGGTCATCCTCGTTTTTTATTACACAATCCGGAGGACACTGCCTCGGGCTGTTTTTTCAACTTCAATCCGGGTTGGGAAAGCGTCTTTCAACTCGTCAATATGGGTGATAACCAGGATCTTGGCAAAATCGGGGCGCACCAAATTGATGGCTTCAATCAGGCGCTGGCGGCCCTGGGCATCCTGGCTGCCAAAGCCTTCATCCACCACCAACATTTGCAGGCGCGCTCCAGCCCGCTGGGCTAAAACCTCTGAAAGGACCAGCCGGATGGCGAAGTTAACCCGGAAGGCCTCGCCGCCCGAATAGAGCTCATAATCTCGCGTCCCGCTTCCGTCGCTGATTTGAATATCGAAGTCTCTTTCTTATCTTCGCGCTTTTTGTCTTTGTAATCGGCCTGGGTCACAAAGCGGACTGCCATACCCCCGCCGCTCAAACGGTCAAGCAGCTCGTTGGCTTTTTCCTCAATCTGGGGCAGGGCCTGCTCGATGAGCAGAGCCGGGACACCGTCCTTGCCAAAGGCTCGTTCCAACTGGCGCAGACGCGCCACCTGACGGGCAAATTCCTCCTGGGCCGCTTCCAGTTCCTTCTTGCGCAGTTTCAAATCGCCCAGCACTTCCACCTTTTGCTGGGCAGCGCCAACCTCCAGACGCAGGCGGTTTTCCTGCTCCTGCATCCCAAACAACTGGCGCTCGGCAGCCGCCACATCCGGCGCCTGGGCCTGAGCCTGGGCCAGCAAAGCTGCCGCCGAAGACAATTCCTGGCGCTGCTGGGTCAATTCCGTTTCCACCTCAGCCTGCTGGGTCACCAGCAGGGCAATCTCGCGCTCCAGGGCGGCCTGGGTAGCCCGGGCCTTTTCCAGCTCACGCAGTTCGGCCTCGGCCGCCCGGCCTGCCAGTTCGCTCCGGCGGACTGCATCATGTTCGGCAGCGTCATAGCCAATCGCCTTCAACTCGGCGTCCAGGACCGCCAGTTCCTGGCGGGCAGCCTGGGCAAAACCCTGTTCGGACAGCAGCCGGTCAATTTCCGCCAGGCGCGGCGCCCCCGCCTGCTCCCAGGCGGCCTGGCGTTCGGCAAGCTGTTGCAGGCGAATAGCGGCCTGATCCAGGGAACGCTGGTGGATTTGCGCTTCGGATTCCAGGCGGGTAAAGCCCGCCAGGCGAGTCTCCAACCCATTCACCAGTTGGTCGGCCTGGTCCAGCAGCAAACGGTTGGCGCGCCAGCGGTCGCCGCGCTCCACACCCTGGCTGAACAGATCCGTCACCAGCCGTTCGCTGGTCTGGTTCCAGCGGGCTGCCCGCAGAATGGGCAGATCGAACCCTCCATGGTCTGCAGCCGGTCGATCCGGGCTTTCAGGTCGTCCATTTCAGCTTTCAGGCGCGGGTTTTCTGCTTTGGCATCTGCCAGTCGCTGGCGGGCCTGGCGCAGGTCGTTTTCAATTTCTGTGCGCGTCAACAGCTGGACGTTGATCTCATCGAGCTTGAGTTGAGCAGCCTGGCGCTGCCCTGCTGCGGCCGCCTGGGCATTTTGCTCGTCGCGCAGCGCGGTTTGCTGGGCAGACAGCGCCTGCTTTTCGGCCCGTAGGCGGGCCTCTTCCACCGCAATGGTTTGCAGGGCCCCTGCCGGCGTGGTTCCTGGTCGTGAAAGCGCTGCAGTCTCATCCCAACGCTGGAGGGCCTGCAGGGCCTCCTGCCAGGCAGCATACCCCGCCTGAATAGCAGCGCGCCCCAGCAGATCCTGGCAGGTGTTCAATTCGGCCTGCCGGCTCTGGCGGCGCACCTGCAGTTCGCTCAGGCGCCGACCGGTGGCATCCACCTGGCGGGTGAGCGCATCCACCAGGCGGCGCTGCTCGCTGAGGGTGGCAGCGGCCCGGCGGATATTCTCCAGGGCGGCGGTTTGCACCTGGCGCACCTGGGCCAGGCGCTCCAGCTCAGCCCGCAGCTGGCTCAGGCGATTTATGCGCCCGGCCTCCTCGGCCAGTTCCAGGTTAATCTCCTGCAGGCTGCCCTGCAGCGTGGCAATCTGACTTTCCAGCCCTTTGCGCCGCTCACCAGCCCGTTCTTTATACACTTCCCAGATCTCCAGGCCCAGAATGCTGCCCAAAATTCGCTTGCGGTCTGCCGGGCGCTGCTGGGTAAACTGGTCGCTTTGCCCTGCAGAAAAACGAGGCGTTCATGAACGTTTCGTAATCCATCCGCAGGGTGCTTTGGATCAGGTTCTGGGTTTCGCGCAGGGTGGGACCGGTCAGTGGTTTCCAACCGCCGCGCTCTGCCAGAACAGCGTCCAGGTCATCCGGCACCCCGCCGGCGCCGCCCGGAGCTGCGGCCTGGTAAATTTGAAATTCCAAGAGTGTGCCTTTGCCGCGGCCCAGGCTGCGCTGCACCCGAAAAAGGTTGCCCTCGTAAGCAAAGACAAAAATGACCTCCGCCGATTTGTTGTCCGGGTGGGTGTGGATCAGGGTTTCGTCGCGCTTGCGCGCCTGGCCAAACAGAGCCCAGACCATGGCATCCAGCAGGGAAGATTTCCCAGCGCCGTTTGAGCCCGAAATACAGGCCAGGTCAAATTTCGTAAAATCCAGTTCCACCGGATCCCGATAAGAAAGAAAACCACTCAGCCGCAGGCGCAGCGGATCATAAGTCCACCTCGCCGCCGGGCCGATCGTAGTTTCCGGTGCGATCAGAGCCTCGTTTGATTGGCGGATAATCTCCTCTGCCAGGCCGGCCAAAACAGACTGCTCGCCTTCATCCAGGTGATTGGCCCGCCAGAACAGCCCCAGCAGTTCCTGGGGCGGCATGCTGCCAACCGCCTGGCCCTGGGGCAGCCGGATGCGCACATCTGACAACGGCCGCTTAAGCAGCCGGAATTCCAACGCCCCGGCCGTGTGAGCCCGCAGGGGAGCGTCGTCTATCAGGGCCTCCCAGGCCCGCGGATATTCCACCGTCAGGCGGACCACAGCCCCATCCAGCTTTTCCTTCTCCGGCAGAGCAGAGCGCAGGCGTTCGGTGACGCCAAAGTCACCGTCTTCCAATTTCAGGCTGACAAAGCAGTCTACAAAGGGGCGCACGCCGTGGATCTGGCGCCATTCCACTTTGGTCTGGCCGCGCTGCACATCGGCAATAATAAAATATTTATTTTCCGCCGCTTCGCCAAAATCGACCCGTTCGATCGAACCGGGATAGATGACGGGCGGGTGGGCTTTTGGGTTGAGGTCCTGCGGCTTGTGAATATGCCCCAGGGCCACATAGTCCAGGCGGGCATCCCGCACCAGCGACCCGGACAGCACCAGATCGCCGCCCAGCATGACCATCCGCTCACCGCCGTAGCTGGCGCCCTGCACCGAGGCGTGGGCCGTCAAAATGACCGGCAGATCCGGGTCGGCTTCTTCCAGCCAGTTGTTCACCAGCTCCTGCAGGCGGCCCTCCAGCTCGGTGTAAATCTCCTCCGGTTTGCTGGCGCTCATCCCCAGATGGGCCATCAAACCCGAGCGCGAGATCCAGGGCAGGGCCAACACCTGCACCGGCAGGCCTTCCAGATCGGCAGGGCGCAGAAAGCGCGGCCGTTCCAGCACATGGACATGCGGCACCTGAAGGGTGTTGAACTCTTCCAGGGCGTGCGCCCGCCCGATGGCTGGCGAGAGGTCGTGGTTGCCTACCAGCAGCAGGGTGGGAATCCCGGCCTGGGAAAGCCGGATAATCCGCCGGCCCCACTCACGCTGAAAGGTTGGAGCGGGAGTGCGGTCCTTGTAGGCGTCGCCGGCAAAGATCACCAGGTCCACCTTTTCCTGGATGGCGGCGTCCACAATCGTATCCATCGAGCGCAAAAAGTCCAGCACGCGCACCGGCAAACCCGTTTGCGCATCCTGGCGTCCATGATTGGCAATGTCAATATGGGCATCGGCAAAGTGTAAAAGCTTCATATTCCCACCTGGGTCAAGTGTGTCAGGGTGTTACCCCAAGGCTTTGGAGCAAATTGAGGCTGGGGCAAATTCCGGATGGTACTTCAGGCTGCTGCGCAGGTCTTCCACGGCAGCATCCGTCTGCCCGACCGCCACCTGCCCCATCGCCCGCCAGTACAGGCTCTCTTCCAGCACCGGCTCGGCGATGGTGTCTTTAAGGGTGGTGTCGGCCAGATTAATCACATCCTGATAGCGCCCGGCGTAATAATAGGCCCAATATGGACCGGTCTGGTACCACATCATACGGAAGGGACGTTTGCTGTCGTCTGGCAGAGCGGCATACAGCCGGAAGGCCTCATCGTAAGCCACACCTGCATCCACGTAAGAAAGCAAATTGACCTGGCTTGTGCCGACGTTGAAAGCAGCGAAATACTGGTCAATCCCGGTCAGGCTGAGGGTTTCGGCCTGGGCCAGTTCCAGAGCGTGCTGGTTGGCCCACTGCGGGTCTGCGTATGGCCCCAAAGCCGTCAGGAGTTCCAACTCGCGCTCGCGCGGGTAAATAACGAGAAAGAGATAATTGAACGAGCGCCAGCCCAGCATGAACTCATCGAAGGCAATCTCAAAATCCGGGCCGTCATTGTA
>JADKBC010000040.1 GCA_016715205.1 Holophaga sp. | reverse complement strand
ACCGTGATGCCGGATGCCGAAAATCGTGATCACGAGTCGAGCATCTCCTTGCACGAGCGGTACAAATCCTTCCAGTCCTTGCGCTCTTTGGCGACCGTCTCCAGGTACTCCTGCCAGACAATCTTATCCTGGATGGGATCCTTGATCACTGCGCCAATCAAACCGGCGGCCACATCGTTAGCCCGCAGCGAGCCATCTCCAAAATGAGCCGCCAGGGCAACCCCACTGTTGACCACGGAAATCGCCTCGGCAGTGGAGAGCGTCCCGCTGGGCGATTTGAGCCTGGTCTTGCCGTCGGCGGTCATCCCGCTGCGCAGTTCCCGGAAAATCGTCACGATCCGGCGGATCTCTTCGAGCGCAGAGATCTCACCAGGGAGTTCCAGGGCCCGTCCCAGGCTCTCCCCCCGGCGCTGGACGATGTCCACCTCTTCTTCCAGGGTCGCCGGAAGCGGCAAAACCACGGTATTAAAACGCCGGCGCAGGGCCGAAGAAAGTTCATTGACCCCTTTGTCGCGGTTGTTGGCTGTGGCGATGATATTAAAGCCTTTGGCGGCCTGAACCTCGCTGTTCAGTTCGGGGATTGGCAGAGTCTTTTCGGACAGAATGGTGATCAGGGAATCCTGCACATCTGCCGGGATCCGGGTCAGTTCTTCGACACGCGCCAGCTTGCCGAGCTGCATTGCCAGCATCACCGGGCTGGAGACCAGGGCCTTTTCACTGGGGCCTTCAGACAGCAGACGGGCGTAATTCCAGCCGTAGCGGATGGATTCCTCCGATGTGCCGGCGGTACCCTGGATCAGGAGGGTTGAATCGCCGGAAATAGCCGCCGCCAGGTGTTCAGAAACCCAGGTCTTGGCTGTGCCCGGCACGCCCAACAGCAGCAGAGCCCGATCTGTCGCCAGGGTGGCTACAGCCACCTCAATCGTTCGCCGGCTGCCAATATATTTGGGGGTCACCTCAAAACCGTTCTCCAGCTTTCCCCCCATGATATAGGCTGCCACCATCCAGGGTGACAGCTTCCAGTTTGGCGGGCGCTGGCGCTTGTCAACTTTGGCCAGCTCTGCCAGTTCTTCGGCATATTGTTGTTCTGCATGTTGGCGCAGTAATGAAGTCATCGTATCTCCTTTTGCATCCACAATCCTCTTCGTTCAAGACAAAACCCGCCCAATTTCCCGCTAAACCAGACTCTGGCGTACCTTCTCAAAATAATCGGGTGTTGGGAGTTTTTTTTAGGCTTCGCCCAAAAAACTCCCAACTTCCCCACTTATTGAGATGATACACTCTAGCGAATCTCCTGCCGGAATTTCAGCAAACCTAAGAACCGGTTAATGGGCACAGACCAGCCAATGTGCAGATCTTCGCCCCAGCCTTCGCTGAATTCTTCGGCCAGTTCAGGCGGAACCCAGCGTCCAAAGCCATGCAGCGCATACGCCAGATCATTCGGCGCGTTGAGCGACTGTCTCTGGGCGCTTTTAATCACCATCCGGGCCAAATTCGCGGACCAGGGCTGTTGATAGCGGGTCAGCAGCGTGACCAGCTTATGCCGGTCATCCAGCTCGGTGATGTGCGGGCGGACAGCCTGCGCCACCAGGGCCTCAACACTTTCCACTTTCAGCAGTTGGGCCAGGGCGGTCAGGCCATCCTGATCCGTGATCTTCTGAATCTCCCCGCGCTCAGCCCAGAGGGCTACCAGCGCCGCAGCCCACTCGAATCCCGAGCAGAGACAGCAGCCATTTGCCAGCCCAAGACAAGCGCCTCGCGCCAGTCTGAGTTCATGGCTGCCTGGAGTATTTTGCAGGCGGGCGTCCAAATTCCGGTTCCAATACTGGGGTGGTACCAGGGAGATGATCTGAACCAACAGATCGGCTTTTTCGCCGAGCGTCTTCTGGACCTGTCTTTCACCAATCCCATCCCGCCTGCCGGCGGTATTCACCTCGGCGGGTAAAACAACTTCGATTTGGTCGCCCCCCAGAAGCTTGAATTTCTTTTTAACCAGGCGGCGGGCCCGCTCCCATGACCGCAGCGCAAGGTGCGACTGTTCCAAACGCAGCAGCAGCGTCCGGGCAGCCTGGCGCACTTCTTTGCGCCGGTCATCCAGGCAGATCTCCAGCAGGGTCTCATCTGCCATGCTCAGGCCGGGTTCGAGGGCGGCGATAAATGCGGCCTGCTGCTCTGGAGAGTCCTGCCCCCAGGTGTCCTCGACCCAGCCCCGGGCCTCATCCGGTTGAGCCGCCCGCTGCTGCCCGAGGGCGGCCAGCCGCTCAGCAAAGGAGCCGTGTTCCCAGGCATCCTGGGGCAGCCGGCTGACGGCAAAACCCCAGGCCGGGTTATGGCGGGCAAGCCACTCCCCGCGCCGTCCGACAATCTGTAAGGCCTTCTGCCGGATGTCCGCCTTGCCGATCCCCAGCAGCACCGGCAGCAGCTCGGGCGGCGCCAGGAAGCCGCGGCTGGCAGTCAGATCCAAAAATTCTGGCAGCAGCAGCTCAAACTCGCCCGCCAGCATCCGCTTCAACTGCCCAACCGCCGCTTCGGGCAGATAAACGCTGCTCTCCGCCGGGCAGGCCGGGTCTTCGATCTCGAGTATGGCAGGTATCCGCCCGCCGATCTCGCCAATCCCAATCACAGCTGCTGAAGCCAGAAACAGCGCCTGCGGATCGGCGCCGGAAATCGGGGCCAGGTCCGGAAGCTGGCGGGGTGAAACCGGCTCCTGCCCCACTACTCATAACAGGGTACAGCGCTCCCCCGCCCAAACAGTCCACGGAGAAAAATAAAAGCCATCCCACAGGCCAAAAACCGACACCGGATGCCCGCCCGAAACAGCAAGCAGCTCCCAGTTGCGGGCAAAGCGCGGCTCAAGGGGTATGGCCTGGTTTTGCTCATCCCGCAGCAGCCACTGCGGCTCGAGATAAAGCGGGCGCACATTTTGGAGGACCGCCGGGAACTGGCGCAGCCAGGGATTGCGCCCGAGGGCGCAGGCATACTCAGCCAGAAAGGCGTTGAGTGTAATGAAACCTGTCACACCAAAACTGCCCGGCACAGCCTGTTTGTCTCGAAAGATCGCCCGCAGCGGATAAGCGCCCGGGAAGTAGACCAGCTCACCCCGCAGGGTCAGACCGGGGGCTAAGCTGGCATCCAGCGGCTGCAGCCTGTAGGCAAAGTTTAGAATCTGGGCGATGCGCTGGCTGTTTTTGGCGTAAAGCCAGTTGACCTGGGAGCGCAGCCCGGATTTCTCGTCTTCGGTGGTTTGCGAAGCCATCACCAGCCAATCATCCCGGATCCCGGTCGTGGCGGCTAGCAGCTCTTTGGTTCACAGTCCAACCCAGGAGGGTCAGAATGTCTTGCTGCTCTGGGAAGGGAAAAGCATCCAACTTGCGGAAGGCCTGGGTCAGCAAATAAAGCCGGCCAAGCTGAAGCAAAAGCACCTCAGCCCAATCCGGCCGCGAACCTGGCAGCATGGACATTTCTGTAATCAGGCGGGCTGCGCCCGGGAGCTGTGCGTCCACCATCCGGGCGGCCTGGTCTGCCCAAAAGGAGGCCGGGGCCGATTGGGCGGCAGCCAGCCCAAGGCGGGCAAAATCCTTCAGCCACTGTTCAAGCGCCTCGATCCCCGTCTCGGCCAGCTTAATTCTTTTCGAGGCGCGCCGTTCCGTCTCTTTCTTCCGTTCAGGCTGGACTGGGCTCGCCTCAACGGGTTCGGCAGGCCTCAACTCTGTCTGCCGGCGTTCAGTGCGCTTCCCGATCCACTCTGCCGCCCAGGCCGGGGGTTTTGCTTCGGGCAAGCGCGCCGGCGAGCCTGCCGCCACCAGCATCAGACCCAAAGCATGTTTGCAGGGAAACTTACGGCTGGGACAGGTGCAGCGGGTGTCGTTGTCAGCCAGGTCAACGCAAACTATGTACGGCTCCCGCCCGCTTCCCTGGCACTCTCCCCACAGCGCCATCTGGTCACTCCCCAGGTTGGACCAGTAACGAATATCGGTCAGTGTCGTCCCCGCTTTTAGCGAAGCCGGATCGGGAGCCAAAGCCTTAACCTGCTCTGTTGATAATCTGGGCATGGGTTAATTGTATCCAAAAATAAAGTTTTGGTCATTACAAAACCAAATATTCGATTTACTTCCCTCACCCAATCACCTAATCGTTCTTGACGTTCACCCAAAGCGATGATATCCTCAAAAGCGAGTCATCCCATTTCCATATTCTCCCCGTACCCCCAACGAGCTTACAACGAAAAAATCTATATTGGTAGCAAACCCTGGTCAGGTGACGTTTCTTGCGAGTAAGGCTCTAGCCAATCACCGCATACGCACCCTTCTGACCAAACTGTCTTCATTTTACTTTTAGGAAAAAATATGAAATCTAAGATGCACCTGTCCACACAGTTCTTTGAAATCATCCCAGATCCTGGATGTATTTTGAGCCAGGATGGATGTTTTATGGCGAGCAACCCTGCCTGGCAGAAAATCCTCGGGTACACCCAGGCAGAGCTGCGCAGCAAGCCCCTCAGCGATTTTGTTCACCCAGAAGATCTGACGGCAGTCGCCCAAAAGATTCTGGCAACAGCCAATCAGGGGGAATTTACCAGTCGCTTGCGGGCCAAAAACGGCGAGCAAGCCGAACTGATCCGATCCAACGAGCGCAGCGAATGGGCCATGGCGGCCTCAAGCATTGGTGTTTGGGATTCGGACCTCCAAACCAACCTATCTTTTAATAGTCCAACCTATTTTACAATGCTTGGCTATCCTGAGGGCGTTTTGCCCGCCCATTTAAGCACCTGGCTTGAACTCGTCCACCCGGATGATCGTCAGAAAATACTTCAGTCCAACCAGGACTGCATCGACAACCGAATTGAGCGCTTCGAAGTCGAATTCAGAATGTTAAGCCAGGATGGGACCTGGCACTGGATATTGGGCAAAGGTCAGGCCATCCAGCGCTCTCCAGAGGGAAAAGCCCTGCGGCTAATTGGCACCCATACCGACATCACGGAAAGAAAACAAACCGAAGAAAACCTGCGCCGCAGCCGCGAAGATTTCAAAGGCTACTTCGATATTGGCGCCTTCGGAATGAGCGCTACATCCGTTGAAAAGGGCTGGATCGAGGTCAATGACCGTCTCTGCCAGATGCTTGGCTATACCCAGTCAGAGCTGCGTCTCCTGACCTGGGCAGAACTCACCCACCCGGATGATCTGGCTTCTGATCTCCAACTGTTTAACGAGACTCTGGCAGGTAAACGGAATACATACCATCTGGACAAACGTTTTATCCGCAAAGATGGCGGTGTCGTCTACACCACGCTGTTTGTTTCCTGCAGTCGAAACCCCGATGGCAGCGTTCTCTACTTTCTTGCCACGATCATGGATATCACCGAGCGCAAGTTGGCCGAAATCAAACTTCTGGAAAGCGAGGAGAAATTCTCGAAAGCTTTTCAGTACGCGCCGCTCCTCTTCACCATCAGCGACCTAAAAGATGGCAAATACCTGGACGTCAACGATGAATTCTTGCGCATTTCGGGCTTTTCCCGAGAAGAAGTGCTTGGAAAAACCTCCATTGAGGTTGGCTGGATTCTTTCCGAAGACCGGCTGAGGCTTACCCAGGCGCTCAATCCGCATGGCAATGTGAGACCCATGCAACTGACTCTGCATGCCAAAGACGGACACGGGGTTATCTGCCTGTATCAGGGTGAATTGCTGACAGTCAACGGCCAAACCCGCCTGCTATCGATAGCCCATGACATCACCGATCAAAAGCAGGCCGAAATCGCACTCCAGAACAGCGAGGCGAATTTCCGCACAATCTTCGAGAAAGCCGCCTCGGGGTATCTGCAGGTCTCCACGGAAGGCAAACTGACCAAAGTCAATGCAGCGATGGCGGATATGCTGGGGTACACGGTCGAAGAGCTGGAGCAGCTGAGTTTTATGGATATTACCCACCCAGCCGATCGCGGAATCAGCTTGAAAAGTCTTCAATCCCAATTAACCGGCGAGCGTAAAACCTTGCAGTTTGAAAAGCGTTATCTGCATCGCGATGGTCACATTGTCTGGGGGTTCGTCAGCACCACATTGGTGCGGGATAACCTGGGCGCACCGCTCTACTCAATCACCAATGTCACCGACATCACGAAACGCAAACAGTTTGAAGACGCCCTGGGCGAAAGTCAGGCCAGGTATCAGATGGTCTTCGAAAATTCCGGCACTGCGAATTCGATCTTCGACACAAATTTCCGGCTCATTCTCCAAAACGAGGCTTCCAGGCTAAGACTGAATGCCAAACTAGGCGAAGCCATTGGCAAAACCGCTCTGGAGATTTTTGGACCAACACAAGGCGCAGTGGTAACTGAAAGGATGGTCCATGTTCTGGAGACCGGTAAAACAGACGTATTTGAAACTGAATTCAACCTGCCTGTCGGGAAGAAATGGTTCCGATCAACTTATCAAACTGTGTTTGATGAAAAACGAAATCTTGTCGGCATCCAGATAATCTCTCAGGATATCAGCGAGCAAAAGAAGCTGAAGCGCAAATCCGAAAATCGCTGGCAGAAAAAGAAACCCTGCTGCGCGAACTGTACCACCGCACAAAAAACAACATGGCGGTCATCATTGCCCTGCTCGATCTGCAGGCCATGTATGTCAACGATCCACGTTTACAAAAAGAGTTTTTGGAAGCCCAAAACCGGATTCGCGCCATGGCGCTGGTCCACCAAAAATTGTATGATGCCAGCGATCTCTCACGGATCAATTTAAAAGATTATATTCAAGATTTGCAGGCGCTTATCAAGGAAAGCTACGACATTCCCCCGGCAATATCGCCATTATTTCTGAAATGGATGATACTCTTGTCCTGATTGACACAGCCATTCCCTGCGGGCTGATATTAAATGAGCTGATTTCAAACTCACTTAAATATGCTTTCAAACCAACCGGAGAAGGCGAGATCCGAATTAATTTGCGGCGTGATGCAGGTGGAGAAATCGAACTGGTCTACAGCGACAACGGGGTTGGCGTACCGCCAGGCTTTGACTTCCGGCGGGACGGACACCTGGGCGTGCAAAACATTTTTATCCTGGGCGAGAACCAACTGCGCGGCAAAGTATTCTTTACAGCCGGGCAGGGTGTAGAATGCCGGCTGACCTTTCAGGATATTTTCTACGAGCCGCGCATATAGCTCGAAAAGAGGTTGTTTTGGGTGTTTTTTGGGTGGCTACTCCACCCAAAAAACACCCAAAAATCTCTTATCCGAACTGACGTTAAATTAAAGGAGATTGCAAGCCCTGTGTGGGCTTGCAATCTCCTTTTCGCACAGCGTTAGCCGCGGGAACGAATATACAGTTTAGTCAATTCCTCTGCCGTAGCAGGCAGGATCGCCAGCCCCAAAACCACCAGCCACTCCGTCAACGACAGGAAATGGGTGTTGAAAATGGGCTGCAAGAAAGGCAGATTGACAACCAACAGCAGCAATAGGATTGAAATACCCACCGCATACTGCATATATTTGTTCGAAAAGACACCCAAGCGGAATATCGACACGCGCTCGGACGGACCGTATAAGCTCGGAAGAGCTCACACAGCGAAAGGGGTGACAAATGCCATGGTCTCAGCAGTTTGCACATCCAGACCACGCCAATCATATTGGAGCAGGTACAGGAAGGCATTCTGACCGGCGGGAATCTGGCTGCCAGATGCCAGTACAGGCCAAGCATGAATGCACCCAGGGTCACACCTGTCTGGGCGATCGACTGAATGAAAATACCCAGGCGCATCGGGCCGTTGACAATCGATTCGCGCTTTGGCCGTGGCTTTTGCTCCATCACATCCGGGTCGCCCTTTTCCATTGCCAGAGCCAGCGCAGGGGCGCCGTCCGTCAGCAGGTTCAGCCAGAGCAGCTGAATGGCTGTCAGGGGGTGGGCAGACCTGCAATTGTCGCCAGAAAATGATCAGGATCTCAGCGACATTGGAAGAAAGCAGGAAGAAAAACGAATTTGCGAATGTTGGCGTAAATTACCCGCCCCTGCTCAACCGCATCGACGATGCTGGCATAGTTGTCGTCGGTCAGGACCATGTCAGCCGTTTCCTTGGCCACATCGGTGCCGGTAATGCCCATAGCAATCCCAATATCAGCCCGCTTGATTGCCGGAGCGTCATTGACGCCATCGCCAGTCATCGCCACCACTTCATCGTTGGAGCGCAGGGCATCCACAATCCGCATTTTATGCTCGGGTGAAACCCGGGCAAAAACATCTGTCACTTCAACGGCTTTAATCAAAGCAGCTTCGTCCAGTTCATTCAATTCAGCCCCTGTCAGAACTTGATGTCCGGGGCGCAGCAGGCCGATATTCTCAGCAATGGCCCGGGCGGTATTGGGATAATCGCCCGTGATCATGATTGTGCGGATCCCAGCGACGCGCGCCTTTTCCAAAGCCGGACGGACTTCGGGGCGCTCAGGGTCGATCATGCCTGCCAGGCCAACAAACACAAGCTCGCTCTCAACCTCTGCATGCGAGAAATCGTCTTGCAGTTCGGGGATGATCCGGAAGGCAAAGCCCAGGACGCGCAGCGCTTTCTGGGTCAGACCATCATTGGCTGCCAGGATGCTCTTCCGCATCTGGTCGTCTAATGGTTTGGATTCGTCTTTCAGGGTCTGGTAATGGGTGCACAGGCGTAAAACCTCATCCGGTGCGCCCTTAACAACAACCACCTGTTTTTGCAGATGGGTCTGGTCATAAAATGGTGAGCTGTCGCTGGCTTCAGGCGCCTTGATTGCATGAATGGTCACCATACGCTTGCGGGCGGAGTCGAATGGAATTTCTTTCTGGCGGGGGTAAGCCGCATTCAAATCGTCCTGAATAATCCCGGCTTTAATCGCAGCTACCAGCAAAGACCCTTCGGTTGGGTCGCCCACCATCCGGAAGGCAGTTACGCCAGATTCGTCCGACTGCTCGATCTGGGCGTCGTTGTTCAACACCGAAACCCACAGGGCAGTTGCCACGCCGGGGTAATCGGCCAGTTTAATCCTGGCATTATCCAGGAGAAAATCTCCAATGGGCGCATAACCGCTGCCGGTGATCTCGATCAACTTGTTATCCACCCAAAGACGGGTAACCGTCATCACATTCTGGGTCAGGGTACCGGTCTTATCGGAACAAATTACCGTTGCAGAGCCCAGCGTCTCCACGGAAGCCAACCGGCGGATCAGGGCGTGCCGGCGCACCATTTCGCGCATTCCCAGCGCCAGACTGATCGTGACGACAGCCGCCAGGCCTTCGGGCACAGCCGCAATCGCCAGGCTGACCGCAATCATAAAGGCTTCCACCATCGCCGCATTGGTCTCCGGCCCAAACCCCTGGGTAAAGAGATCCGTCCGCAGCAGGCCCAGGCCAAACACCAAACCACAGACCACCAGGGCGCCAACGCCCAGGGCCTTGCCCAATTCATCCAGCCGCTGCTGCAGGGGTGTTTCTTCTGATTCAACCGCCTGAAGAATATCGGCAATCAGCCCCAATTGGGTTTGCATGCCGGTGGTGACAACAATCCCGCGGCCGCGGCCGTAGGAGATCACGGTGCCCATAAAGACGGAATTTTTACGGTCGCCGATGCCGGCGGCAGGATCCAGGACCAGGGCCGCGTTCTTTTGCACCGGCACCGATTCGCCCGTCAGAGCAGCTTCCTCAACCCTCAGGTTGACTGCATCCACAAGCCGCAGATCGGCCGGGATGTAATTGCCGGCCTCCAAAAACACGACATCGCCAGGCACAAGCTGGCTGGCAGGCACTGCCACCCGATGCCCGCCTCGCAGAACCTGGGCCTCTGGGGCTGCCATCTTTTTCAAAGCTGCCAGGGCTTCTTCGGCCCGGCTTTCCTGAATGACGCCCAAAATTGCATTCAAAACCACAATCAGCATAATCGCGCCGGCTTCGACATAATCGCCCAGCAAGGCCGAAATCAGCGAAGCCACAATCAGCAAAATCACAACAAAGTTATTTAACTGCGCCAGCACAAGCTGCAGGAACGAAGGCCGCGGTTTTTCTTTTAACTCATTTTTACCGTAACGCTCAAGCCGTTCGGTAACCTGCTCTGCGGACAAACCTTGCTCGGCAGTTTCTAGTTTCGAAACAACCTCTTCCTTGGACAATGCATGCCAGGGGGTGGGTTTCAAGCCAGAGCCTGAATTTTTCGTTGGTGCGGGTGGGGATACCTTTTCGGTCATTTTTCATCCTATGCATAGATTTTTTCATCAACATCCTGGCTGGCGTGGAACACTCGGATGACCTGCACAGCAAATCGTGCGCGCTGAGTGCGTTGGTCACCCTAAATTACGCCAGTTCGGGTTAGTTCGAAAAGAGGTTGTTTTGGGTGTTTTTTGGGTGGCGTAGCCACACCCAAAAATCTCTTATCCCGAACTGACAAGGCGCCTTAGGAGAAAGGTGGAGCGTCGAGCTGTTTAACCAGGCCAGAAAATGTTGATGGGAAGCATTTGAGGACAAATACTCGATCCAAATTTTACCATAAATCCATCTCTGGCATTTTTGGTTGCGCCGAACTTAAGCCACCGTTATAATACACATGCGCCCGCCATTTCAACCAGGCAGAATGTCGGCTTGAACACCAGATATCCAACAACCAGATTCAATGGAAGTACACATGCATGAAGTTATTTGCTCCAACCTGAGTCAAATCGAAGCTGAGGAAAACATCAAAATTCTTTATGCCTGCGAGTCTGGCAGCCGGGCCTGGGGCTTTCCCTCTGCCGACAGCGACTATGATGTTCGTTTTATTTACCTCCGCCCGCTTGATTGGTACCTTTCGATTGATGAGAAGCGCGATGTGATTGAAATCCCAATCCATGACAGCCTGGATATCAATGGATGGGACCTCAAAAAGACTCTTCAGCTCCTGCGCAAGTCGAACCCTCCGCTGCTGGAATGGCTCGGCTCGCCCATTATTTATTATGAAAACCATCCGATCATCTCGCAGCTCAGGCAGTTTATTAGCGCATATTACTCCCCATCCATCTGCCAGCGCCACTTTTTAAGCATGGCGCGCGGCAACTACCGCGAATATCTTAAGGGTGAGGCGATCTGGGTTAAGAAATATTTTTATGTTCTGCGCCCGCTGCTGGCGATGATCTGGATCGAAAAGATCTGGGCGTTATCCCAACCGACTTCAATGTGATGCTCGACCGGCTGATAACCGAACCCGAGCTGCATACTGCCATCCGCGAATTAATCGCAAAAAAACGGAACAATGAAGAATTGGCCCACGGGCAGCGCAGCGAGCCAATCAGCCAGTTTATCGAATCGGAACTCACACGCTGGGAAACCAGGGAAATCGCTCATCCACAGCCCTCAAAAACCACCAATGAACTGGACAGCTTTTTTCGAGCATGTCTGGCAGATGTCTGGCAAACGGCGTAACTTTGCGCGGCCTTTGCCGTAAATAAAATGCAGGAAGGCATCTTCCAGGCTCGTTGAGGGTGGAGATCTATCCACCCATTTTTAAGAACCATCAGGAGACCATAATGGCCCAAAAATCACTTGGCTTTGTTGAATTGGAATGGACTTGCAAAAGCTGCGGGACAAAAAACCCCGGCATGCAAAAAACCTGCATCAGCTGCGGCTCGCCAATGCCGCCCGAAGTGGCGTTTGAACTGGCGGCAGAGCAGAAACTGCTTGAAGACAAAAAGAAACTGGAAGCCGCCCAACAGGGGGCAGACACCTTTTGTCCCTACTGCGGCACGCGCAATGCAGCCGGGGCCGGGACATGTATCCAGTGCGGTGGCGACCTGAAGACTGGCAAGATTCGCCAATCCGGGCAGGTTCATCGGCGATTTCAGCCAGGGCCTGCGCCTGAGATGAGTTGCCCCTTCTGCAGCACAAAAATCCCGGCTAACCTCCAGCGCTGCCCCAAATGCGGCGGCGACCTGACCCAAAAGGCTGCCCCCGCCGCGCCGCCGCCGCTCGTTCCCCCAGCCAAAACCAAAACCCCCATCTGGATGATCGCCGGCGGGATTGCCCTGCTGCTGTTGTGCTGCAGCATCGTCGGTGCAGTTGCCATCCTCGGCGCCCGCACCACCGATAAGCGCGGCCAGGTGGAGTCGGTTTACTGGCAGCGCAGCATTGAAATTATGGAAATCGCCCGGCAAACAAAAGCAACTGGCAAGACAGCCTGCCCGGGGATGCCAAAACATTTCCTGCTCCGAAAAGCTGCGCGATACCCGCAGCAGCCCAGCCCCGGGTGCGGTGGAAGTCTGCGGCGAGCCCTACACCGTGGACAAGGGCAATGGGGCGGGGGAAGTAGTGCAGGACTGCAAGTATGAAATTTACGATCAGTACTGTAATTATACGGTCCAGGAATGGCAGGTGGTGAACAGCGCCCAGGCCGACGGCAGCGATCTTTATCCTGTCTGGCCCATTCTGACGCTGCGCACAGATCAGCGCGAGGGCGGCCGGAGCGAAAGCTATCAGGTGGATTTCTCCTCCGATGGCAACAACTACCAGTATCACCCCGGCAGCGAGAGCGAGTTCAGCCAGTTTGAAATTGGCAGCGAGTGGACGCTCAAAGTAAACACATTTGGAGGTCTCAACGCAGTCGTACCTTGATAGCGTTCATGGTACAATCGGCCGCATGTCTGACAACCCATCAACCCCTGCCCGCCAGTTCTGGGGCGGTGTGCGCGCTGAACTGCCATTGCTGATTGGGGTTTTCCCCGTTTGGCATGATTTATGGCATTTTGGCTCTCAACGCCGGCCTGGCCCAGGCACCTGCCCAGGCTATGTCGGCGATTGTCTTTGCCGGGTCTTCGCAGTTCATCACCACCCAACTGCTGCACGAAAACACACCCGGCCTGGTTATTGTGCTGACCATCTTTGTGGTCAATTTGCGCCACGCCCTGTACAGTGCCTCCATCGCCCCGCACGTGGAACACCTGCCCCGGCGCTGGAAAACCATCCTGGCCTACCTGCTGACCGATGAGGCCTATGCCGTCGCCATCAGCGAATACACCCGGAAAGGCATAACCCAATTTGGCCACTGGTTTTTCCTGGGGGCCGGCCTGGCCCTCTGGACAATCTGGCAGATCAGCAGCGCCGTGGGGATATTCCTTGGCACAGCCGTACCGCCGGAGTGGTCGCTGGATTTCACCCTGGCCCTGACCTTT
>JADKBC010000039.1 GCA_016715205.1 Holophaga sp. | reverse complement strand
GAACGGCCGGTGCTGGTGATTTTCCAGCCAGATCAAGCGCCGGTGATCATTCTGCCGCAGCTCGAAAAGGCAAAGCTGGATGGTCTGAGCTACAGCATGCAGGCCTTTCCATACGGCGAAGATCCCGCCACCTGGCAGAGCGTCGTGCGCCAGGGTTTGCAGCAGGCCGAACTCCTCAGCGGAAGCGTTGGCATTGAACCGCGCCAACTGCGGGTGCTGGAGCTGCGCCTTCTGGAAGGCGCTGCCCCGAACTCCAATTCGCCAGCGGCGATACGGTTGTCGCCGGGCTGCGCATGAGCAAAGACAGCGCCGAACCGACTGCCATGCGCCGGGCTGCTAAGATCGCCCAGAATGCGCTCAAAGCCACCCTGCCCATGATTAAAGCCGGCCTGACCGAACGTGCAATTGCCGCCGAACTGACCCTGCAGCTCTTGCGCGCAGGTTCGGCTGGCGAAATGCCCTTCAGCCCCATCGTCTCCACCGGCCCCAACTCCGCCAACCCGCACGCCCTTCCTCGGAGCGCAAACTGGCTGAAGGCGATTTGCTGGTGATCGATTGGGGTGCGGCTTACGACGGCTACTTCTCGGATATCACCCGCACTTTTGCGATCGGCAAAGTGGGCGAAGAAGAGCAGCGTATCCATCAGATCGTCCAGCAGGCCAATGCCGCCGGACGGGCTGCCGGCAAACCTGGTGCAGCCTGCGAAGCTGTCGATCAGGCAGCCCGCAGCGTGATCGAAGCCGCTGGGTATGGTGTGTATTTCACCCACCGCACAGGCCACGGCCTGGGTATGGAAGGCCACGAAGATCCGTACATGCGCTCTGGCAACCGCCAACTGCTCCAGGTCGGCATGACCTACACCGTCGAGCCGGGCATTTATCTGACCGGGCGCAATGGTGTCCGGATCGAAGATGATATGGTGATTACGCCCGAAGGCTGCGAGAGCCTGACTGACCTGCCGCGCGAGTTGATTTATTTATCCTGATTTGAGTCAGGAGGTTTGCCAATGCTGATCCCAGGCGCAGAGCCCCTTTTCTTCCCTGGCGGGGAAACCGGCGTGGTGCTGGTCCACGGCTTCACCGGCACCCCGTTTGAAATACGCTGGATGGGCGAATACCTGACGCGCCAGGGCTCACCGTCCTGGGTGTGCGCCTGGCCGGTCACGCCACCCAGCCGGCCGCTGATTTGCTGCGCATCCACTGGCAGGATTGGCTGGCCAGTGTCGAGGAGGGCGTACTGCTGCTCAAACCACACCCGCCAGGTTTTCCTGATGGGCCTTTCACTGGGCGGTGTGCTGTCCCTGCTGGACGGGGCGCGGCTGCCTGTCCAGGGGGTGGTCGCCATGTCAACGCTCTACCGGCTGCCCAACCATCCCCTCCTGCCCTTCGCCCGCTTACTCCATCCATTTATGCCGCGTCAGGGCTTTTCACAGGCCGAAAACCAGACAGCAGCCAGCCAAAGCGACCACCCGCACTACCCCTACTTTCCAACCAGGGTCGTCTGCGAACTTACAGACTGTGTCCAGGCTATGCGCCAGGCTCTGCCAGAGATCAAGATCCCCATCCAATTGATCCATTCGCACCAGGATGGCACGGTGGCCCCGGAGAACATGGATCTGATCTACGCTGCCCTGAAAACACCCCACAAAGAAAAGCTCTGGCTTGAAAAAAGCGGCCATGTGATCACCTGCGAACCAGAACGTGAAACTGTATTCGCTGCCGCCCAGGCGTTTCTGCAGCGGGTCGGAATGCCCGCATGAGCCGCGATCTGATCCTGATGGCCCTGGCGCTGATGACCTGGGGAATGGGTGAAGGAATGTTCTATTTCTTCCAGCCGCTCTATTTGCAGCAGCTTGGTGCCGACCCGGTCAAGATCGGGGCGATTTTGGGAATCGTTGGGGTATCCATGAGTGTGGCCCACCTGCCTGCCGGGTACCTTTCGGATCGTTTTGGCCGCCGCCCGCTCTTGATCATCGCCTGGTTTTCAGGCCTGGCTGCCACGACAATCATGGCACTCTCTACCAACTTGACCTTTTTGTGATTGGAATGTCGATTTATGGCATCACCGCCTTCGTCGGCGGACCAATGAATGCTTATGTGACTGCGGCGCGCGGCAGTTGGTCGGTCCCGCGTGCCCTCACCCTGATCTCCGCCTCGTTTAACACCGGCGCCATCCTCGGTCCGCTGATGGGCGGTTGGGTCGGCCAGCAGCTTGGCTTGCGCAGTTCGTTCGGGTTTTCTCTGATCTTCATGGTCATCTCTACGATCCTGATTATTTTCATCCGCCCGCAGCCAGTGGAAGGCGAGCAGCACGAGTCCCCTGCCAACACATTGGCCAAGATGCTCAACCCGGCTTTCGTTCGTTTTCTGATAATGGCTTTTGGTATCTATTTTTTCATTTACCTGCCGCAGCCGCTGGCGCAGAACTTCCTGGTCAACGAACGCCAGCTAAACCTGGCCAATATTGGCGTTCTGATTTCCAGCCGCAGCCTGGGCGTTGTGGTGTTAAGCCTCCTGACTGGCTCCCTGGATGCCCGCCGCGGTCTGGCAGCCACTCAAATCGGTGTGACCCTCTTCACCCTGATCATCTGGCAGGGATATGGGCTGCCGGCTTTCATGCTTGGGTATGCCCTGATGGGCAGCACCAACCCGTCACGCGTGATGTTAATGGCCCAGGCACGATCTCTATCCAAAGCCCAGAATATGGGTCTGGCCTATGGCATGCTGGAAACCATCCTTTCTGTGGTTCTCATCACCGCTCCACCCCTGGCAGGCGCTCTGTATGCCTTCCAGCCTGACCTGGTTTTCCCAATCAGCGCCGCCGGGATCCTCATCACCCTTGTTCTGAGCTGGGTTTTACGCCCTCAAACAAAAGCCTCGCCCAACACAGAGGAAACTCAAACCCCAATCTGACTTTCCAGGCTGGGGAAGAGATAAAACGGTACCATCCCAACAGCCCACCTACACGCCTTTCTTAATTCGGAGTTTGGGGTGTTTATTGCGGGCAAAAGCCCGCAATAAACACCCAAACTCAACTTTCAATTGTGTAGGCGGCGGTTTTCGGACTTCAAGAAAATCCTGACCACCTCACTACCGATGACACAAAACAAGGCTATAATTATCATCTCAAGAAGCGGTCTACAAAACACCTCTTTATTGAAGGGTAAAATTCTTTTTGTCTGGAGGGCTCATGGAAGTATTTGGGATCTGGGTATTCAACTGATTATCGCATTGCAAAGCCTGGGGCTGGCTTGAGGTTCCGATGCGGGCTTAGCTTTTCTGGGGCAGCAAGAATTTTACCTCCTGGTTGCGCCTGCCATATACTGGTGCTACGACTCCCGAGCCGGATTAAAAGTTGGCCTGTATCTGATGTTAAGCATCGGGTTGAACGCCTTTTTTAAGCTGGCATTTCTCCAGCCTCGCCCATATTGGTACAGCGACAAAGTGATCGCATATTGGGGTGAGACTTCGTTTGGTCTGCCATCCGGGCATGCCATGAATTCAACCGTGTTTTGGAGCCCTGGGACGTGAAATTCGCCAGAAATGGGCCTATTGGGCTGCCGGGGTCCTGGCTTTCCTGGTTGGTCTTTCTCGCATTTATCTGGCGGCTCACTTTCCTACCGATGTCCTCGCCGGCTGGCTGCTGGGCATACTGCTGCTGTGGTGCATCGCAAAGCTTGAAAAACCTGCCGAAGACTGGCTCCAGGGTCGAGCTTTTTGGCAGCAGGCGGCGGCAGCCTTTGGCGTTTCCCTGCTGATCATTGTCCCCAGCGCTCTGATCCTTACACTCTCCGCCGGTTGGGAAATGTCATTCGCCTGGCAGGCAAACATCATCAAAACAACTGGTTCCCTTTTCTCTCTGGATGCGCCGCGTTCATTGGAATCCGTCTTTACCGCCAGCGGCGCCTTTTTCGGCATGGCAGTCGGTGCGATGTGGCTGAACCTTAAAGGTGGTTTTGCCGCCCGGCCGCGCGATATCCGGTACATCGCCGCCCGCCTTGTTTTAGGCGTGATCGTGGTCCTGGCGCTCTACATGGGCCTGGGCGTCTTCCAACCAGACGAAGAAAGCCTGGTTTCTTACCTCATCCGCTACGGCCGCTATACCTGATTGGTGTTTGGATCTCGGCGGTGCGCCATTGGTGTTCAATCTTCTTAAAATTTAACTCATCGCCGGGGATTGCCATGCTCCAACAGGCCTTCTGACTCTGCCTGGACAGATCTGGCAATCCCCGGCCATATGCCAATGAACGCCAGGCTCAAACTGGAGATAACACGAACGATTGCCAGAGCAGCATCACACCGTGCGCAACTATCGAGGCTGTTATCGATAAAAACTCTTTTGTGCCAGGCGATATGATTTTCATTGATAACGGAGAATATATTACCGTCAGTTCGGGCTAAGAGATTTTTGGGTGTTTTTTGGGTGGCTGCGCCACCCAAAAAACACCCTAAACAACCTCTTTTCGACCTAACCCTAACTGGGGTTAAAGTATCTCTTTTTTCAAAGATTTTCAGGTGAAGAGAGAGGATTGACTTCGCATCTTTTTTGTCAAAAATCGATTGGCTTTTTGCAGCAATCATGTAAAATAAATTAATCGGTTTTCCCCCCAAAAAAGGAGTGTTCGGTATGGAAGTCAAAATTATCCCACTGAATGGCTGTATGCAGGTTTTTCTGGCTGTAATGACGCTCGGTGTCGCTCCTCTGATGGTTTGGCTGAATGAACGCAGCTGGCCCAAATCGGTGGACGAACAGGGACTGCTGACGCGCGGCGGCGTAAAAATCCCCTGGAGTGATTTCAGCAAAATCACACGCGTGGTCACGCGCATCGGCAATACCAGCAGCACAACCGAACATTTTGAACTGGTTCACCCCAAAGGCAAAGTCGTGGTTACGGTCTACCGCCTGGAAAACGGTCAAAAAATCCTGGATTACATCTGGCAGCGCCTGCCGGCGGCTGCCAAACAAAGCTAACAGGCTTTTTCCTACCCGGAGCCAACAAAATAGCTTTTGCAGGCCTCGTCAATCAAGTCGGAGGTCATCTGCAAAGGGATTCCTTCGTATTGGCACAAGGCCACAACAATTTTCAAGATGTCGCGTGGATGCACCGCCTGCATTTCGCGCATTGTTTTGCCATACCAGGCATTGAGCAAATGCTGGTAAGCAGCCTCGTTGAATGGGATCTTGAGCTGATCACAAATCCGCAGGAAAATGACCCGGAAGGATTCCTCGTCCGGGCTTTTCACTGCCACTTTAATTTGGATCCGGCGATAGAAGGCATCGTCTGCCAGCTTATACGGGTCAAGGTTTGTGCTGAAAACCAGCAGCTCGCGGAAGGGCATGACGAGGGTTTGCCCGGTGTTCAAACGCAGATAATCTATTCCGCCTCGAAGGCGGAATAATCCAGCAGTTCAACAGCTCAAGCGGGCTGACTTGCTGCCTGCCAAAATCATCGATCAGAAAAATCCCGCCGTTGGCCTTCATTGCAGCGGAGCTTCGTGGAGTTTTTGGCGGCCGGATGTCATGCGCAAATTCATATCTTTCAGACTTCAACTCACCCCCCACCACAATCGACGGGCGCTCATACAGGTCCCAGCGGCCATCTGCGCTGGTGATTGGGTTAGCTGCCCGGACCTCTGGCTTGACGGCAGTGTGCACCAGCCGGTCGTGGATCTGAATGATTTGGCCACCCGCCAGAAAGGCAAAAAGGCAGCCAGATCGGCTGGGTGCCGCCGATCAAATTGAAACGGGAAATGCACTGGGCGATGGTGGTTTTGCCGTTCCCGATAGCCCATACAAAAAAGCGACGAAGCCGAATTAATCGCCGGGCCAATCGACGATGAAAGTCCGCCGGGGCACCAAGTCATGCAGAGCGGCTTTGACATCCTCCGGCCGAATTTTCCTGGCATGGCTGGTTTGCGGTTCAACAGCGGTGACATACTGCTGGATGGTCACGAGTACGGGGCCGATATATTGGCTGCGTTCCAGGGCCTCCAGGGCCCGTTTTCGGCCCGCATCCGTCGAATATTTGTACACAAAAAGCATATTGGCCCTAGACTGGCTGGTAGAAGCGATTTCCACCAGGTGCTCCTGGCGCAGCCAATCCAAAATTTTCTGAACTACGCCTGGAATTTTTAGCACCTGCAAAATCCGGCGAAAAGCCACATTGCCTTCACTGTGCAGCAGGCGCAGCAGGATGTCAACCACGGTATTGTGGGGAATTTGTAGTTCTTCGATGGATTGAGCTTC
>JADKBC010000038.1 GCA_016715205.1 Holophaga sp. | reverse complement strand
AAAAGTTGGCATGCCCCTGCTAATGGGTCCACTCTACCCCGGGGATCAAAGTCACACCACTCACCTGAGGCAGCTCGGAGCGCGACAAACTGATTATGGTCGGTAACGGCGATAAAATCCAGGCCGTGCCGGGCTGCCCGCTGCGCCAGCTCTTCGACTGACAGGACACCATCCGAAGCCAGGGTATGGGCATGCAGGTCGCCTTCAACAGCCGGGCGCTGTTTGTAGGTGAAGGTCAGCTCATAGGGTCACCCGGACCCCATCTGGTGCCACCTTATAGGCCCCCTCAAAATTTCCCACCTTCCGGGGACCAGCGGGTGAGGCCAGTAGCCGGGGGTTGCGGATACACCACTCAGCTTCGGAATTCAGCCTTGTCTGAGCCAGAAGCGCCCACCTGGGTCCCATCCGGGGCGATCAAACCCAGATCGATAATATTAACTTCTGTCCGGCTGCTGAAATTAACCGCTCCTGCCGGAGCGGCAGCTTCCTGATGGCGCATATACTCGTAGTGCAAATGCAGCCGCTCCACATTTTCAGGCATCTCAAAAGGCAGCAGCAGATACAATCCCTGTCTGGCTGGTTCAACCCGATATTCAAGCCTCAGTTTTGTTTCCATTTTATGACGATTTGTTCTCATCAAAGCGGATAAAAAACGAGAAACCAAAGCTGATCAACATCAATATATGGGCGGGAAAACCGTCAGCAGAAAGCGAGCAGCGTTATCAGGCTGGGGGGCCGGGGCTGCTGCTCTGAAATTGGAAGAGGGTTGAAACCAGATAAAACGCCAGACCGGTGATGACGCCATTCAGCCGGTTCATAAAGCCCATGGCGTTCGAAATGATCCCCTCCCGGCGCAGGTTATACTTCCGCGAATCCTCATCCATAATCTTGGCCCCGATCAGGTCCATGGTGGTGATTACACCTGCAAAACCAAAACCGACCAGCGCACTGCCGACAGCCGCAGTGGGGAGAGAGTTGGCGAAGTAGAGCGGCACAAAAGCCAGGGCCAGGGCGGCCAGGGCAACCCGCCAGATGGGGATCAGACCGTAGCGGCGCACCAGCGCCGCCCAGACAGCCACACAGCCAATCGCAATCAACAGCACCGCTGCAAACAGGATCGTGGATTGCCCATCGTCAATCTTGAGCGTATATTTCACAAAAAATGGCATCGAAGCCAGCACCAATGACATTCCGGCGCTGTAAAGCATTGGCGAAACCGGCGATCCAAAACTTGATTAACCAGCAAACTCTTGATACTGTCCCACAGCTGGGGCTTTGCCTCCGAGTCCTCAATCGGCGCTTCCTGACTGGTAAAGGCCATATACAGAATGACCGCACCGCCCAAAATACCGTAGACAACTGCCGTCATCTGGTAGCCAAGCGCTTTTGTCACCTGCGGCGTCAGCGCAATACTGATAATCATCGCCATCAACTGGAAAGCCTGGCGCAGGGCATTGGTCGAGGCCCGGGCCGCATCGGTGCGAAAAAGTTCGGGAAACAGGGCGCCGTAGTTGGCATTGATCACCGAATCCAGGGTGCCGGTCAGGCTGTAAAACAGCAGGCAGTACATAAAAAGGAAGCCCGACGCAGCCTGCGCCAGCGAGCTGAAAAAGGCAATAAAACTCAGTACCATCAAGATAGTGCCACCCACCATCCACGGTCTGCGGCGGCCCCAACGGGTGCGGGTGCGGTCAGACAGAAAACCATAAATCGGATTATCCAGGGCGTCTACGATCGTATAAATTGACAAAATCAGCGCAAACTGGGTTGTCGTCAGCCCCAGCCGGTCAATATAATAGATCGCTGCATAGGTCTTGAGCATATTGATTGGGATGGATGTACCGAACATACCAACAGCATAGTTAAATGATTTCAGCGTGATGCGCTCACAGGTTTCGCTCCTTTTGAACTGGTTGGGTGGACATCTCTATTATAGCCGCTCCCGCCAAATACAAAAGCCAGGCCAGGCGTTGTGAATATCTACACAAGAGCAAAGTCCCAATAAGGTATAATTTCGCCTATGGAATCTAAAACCACCGTCAGCGCACAACAATATCTCACTTTTTTGCGCCGCTACCTGAAAGGGCGCGGCGTATGGATCACCGGTCTGGGAGTAATTCTATTCACCAGCATCGGCTTGCAGATCGCCAACCTACAGGTTATGCGAATCTTCCTCGACAGTTCATCCTGCAGGTTTTCGCCAATATGCTGCTGATCATCGGCGTACTGGTAGTGCTGCTGCGTGAAGACTGGCGCGTCAGCCTTTCTCTGAGCATCTTTGTCGGCCTGACAATGGCTATCCTGATGCGCATGGTCAACATTGCCGTGCCCTTTTTGGGAAAAAAAGAACGCCAGACCAGCGCCGATATGTATGGATTCATCGAAGAACGCCTGAACGGCACCGAAGATATCCGCGCCAATGATGGTGTGGCCCACGTTCTGCAGCGCTTTACCGTCTGACCCGCGAACCGATGCGCATCACCATCACCGCCAGTTTCCGCTGGGCGGTTGTGATGAACACCACCTGGGTCCCTTTGCAGTCGGCAATGCCATTGCACTCTGGTAGGCACCTGCCTGCTGCGGGCGGGCATCATCACCCTGGGCTCGGTTTACATGATCATCTACTACACCAATATGATCAGCTGGCCGCTGAACGCATCACCCAGCAGTTTCAGGATCTGCAAAAGCCGGGGCCAGCCTGGTGCGCGTCATGGGCATTCAGCAAATCCAGAGCAAGATTGAAGGCGAAGGCAGTTTCCTGCCCCCCGCTGCGCCAGTTCTGCCGCCAGGTCCGCTGGCTGTGGCGTTTGAAAATGTTTCTTTTGCCTACCACGACGCAGACTCCGGGTTACCCGGCAAAGCCGGGGATCAGCAGCCTGATCAAAAAACAAAGCCAGAGGATCCCAACCCAACCCCAGCCGAAGAAGAAATGGTACTGTGTGGGATTGATTTTCAGCTTGCCCCAGGGCGTGTCCTCGGCCTGCTGGGGCGCACCGGATCCGGCAAGACCACCCTCACCCGCCTGCTTTTCCGGTTATACGACACCAGCCAAGGTGAGATTTTGCTGGGCGGCAGGCCGCTGCGCGAGCTGCCGGTCCAGGAGCTGCGGCGCAAGGTAGGCATGGTCACCCAGAATATCCAGCTTTCCACGCCACCGTACGCGAATTTGACCTTCTTTGACCCAAACATCCCAGACGAAGCTGTGCTGCAGGCTCTGCGCGACCTGGGACTGTGGGAATGGTATGCTGCGCTGCCCGCCGGGCTGGATACGGAGCTGGAGTCAGGTGGGGGTGGCCTGTCTGCAGGCGAGGCCCAGCTTCTGGCCTTTACCCGCATCTTCCTGCGCAACCCGGGGCTGATCATCCTGGATGAAGCCACCTCACGCCTCGACCCGGCCACCGAGCACCTGATTGAGCGAGCCGTGGACAAACTGGTCAAGAACCGGACAGCCATCATCGTGGCGCACCGTCTGGGCACCGTGCAGCGCGCCGATGACATCCTGATCCTGGACGATGGCCGGACGCTGGAGGCTGGCGAGCGCCATACGCTGGCCGCTGACCCAGCCTCGCGCTTTTACCATCTGCTCCAAACCGGGATGGAGGAGGTGCTGGTATGAGCACTCAACCACAGCCGTCTGAAACCCGAGAAAAAGCCCCCAGCGGCACCTGGCAGTATTTCTGGTCCATCATCCGCTTTTCTGGACCGATCTTCACCAGCATTGTCATCATGCGCCTCTTTATCTTCGCCTTTTTGCCGCAGCTCACCGGGCTGCTGATGCGTGAATTTTTCAACACCATCAGCGGCACAGGCAAGCGGACTGGAGCCCAGAGTTATTTGCCGTGCTGGTGGTGGCGAAATGGTGGTGCGGGCTGTGATCATTTTGACCGATATGTACGCTCACAATCTGTACACCTTCCGCTCAGGTGCGCTGCTGCGCAAAAATCTGCTCACCCGCATTTTGGAACGCCCGGGAGCCCGGGCAGTGCCGCAGTCGGCAGGTGAAGCCATCAGCCGTTTCCGCGATGATGTGGACCGCGCCACCCAGTTTACCGCCGAGCTGCCCTTTTTCTCCGGGCAGGTCTTATTTGCCGGCATGGCGCTTTCCACCATGCTCAGCATCAGCCCGACAGTTACGCTGGTTGGGTATATCCCCTTCGTGCTGCTGACCCTGCTGGGCAACTGGGCGATGAAAAATGTCGAGAAATTCAGCCAGACCAGCCGCAAAGCGGCCGGCAAAGTGACCGATTTCATTGGCGAAGTATTTGGCGCAGCTCAGGCGGTCAAGGTTGCCACAGCAGAAGAAAATGTCATGCGCCGTTTTGAACGCCTGAATGAAAACCGGCGCAAAGCTGCGATTACCGAACGGCTGTACATGGCTTTCATCGAGTCGACCATCTGGAACTTTATGAATATCATCACCGGTGTGATTTTGCTCCTGGTGGCCCAGTCATTGAGCCCCAGCGCTGCGGCTGCATCGGGCACCCCGGTCATCTCGCTGGGTGATTTTTCGCTTTTCATCTATTACCTGGGCTACACCACCGAATTCACAGCAATGACGGGCGTGCTCTGGGCGCGCTTCAAGCAGGCCGGCGTCGCCCTGGCGCGCATGATCACCCTGCTGCAGGGCGCCGAACCGCTCAGCCTGGTCAGGCACAGCCCGGTCTATATCACCGGCGAGCCTCCAGCCGTGCCCTACACCCCCAAAACCCCGGCTCACCATCTGGAAAACCTGGAGGTTCGCGGCCTGACCTACATCTATCCCGATACCAGCCGCGGCATTGGAGGGGTGGATTTGAACATTCAGCGCGGCTCATTCACGGTGATCACAGGGCGGATCGGCTCGGGCAAAACCACACTGCTGCGAGCGCTGCTCGGGCTGCTGCCGGCCCAGGCCGGAGAAACCTACTGGAATGGTCAACTGGTCACCGATCCGGCCAACTTCTTCATCCCGCCCCGCACAGCCTACACCTCTCAGGTGCCGCTGCTCTTTAGCGAAACCCTCAAAGACAACATCCTGATGGGCCTGCCCGAAGACAAAGCCGACATCCCTGGCGCAGTGCGCCTGGCCGTGCTGGACAAAGACCTGGCCGACCTGGAACATGGGCTGGAAACGGTCGTCGGATCAAAGGGTGTCAAGATCTCGGGAGGTCAGCGCCAGCGCGCTGCGGCAGCCCGCATGTTTGTGCGCCAGCCCGAACTGCTAGTACTGGACGATCTCTCCAGCGCCCTGATGTAGAAACCGAACACCAGCTCTGGGGAGCGGGGTGTTCGAGCAGGCCGCCGGTGCGACCTGCCTGGTAGCCACCCACCGCCGCCCGGCCCCGCGCCGTGCCGACCTGATTACCGTTCTAAAAAACGGCAAGATCGAAGCCCAGGGCAGCCTGGACAGTCTGCTTGAAACCTGCGAAGAAATGCAGCGCCTCTGGCAGGGTGAACCCGGGTAAGAGATTTCTGGAGGTTATTTACAGGCGGCCGTCAACCCATTGAGGATATCGCTCTCCGTGGTGACTACCTTAAACGTTCCGCCGGTGATCCCCAACGGACTGAATGGCGGAGTGGCCTGGACTGCGGGCTGAGAAATGTGCAGATTGTAACAGCCGACGAAATACTGCATCGCACCGCTGGTCGTCAGAACCTGCATACCCACCGGCTGTTTGTAATAAATATTCCCAGCTGCGCCATCGCTGATGGCCGTGCCAAAGGTAGCGGTGATCACCTCAGTGTTGGTGTAGCCGGCCGCAAAGGGGTCATATGCGCCAGGGAACACATTTGGGTTCTGCATGTAATAATAGGCCCGCACATACTGTTTCAGATTCAGGGCGTTCAGAAAAGAGCTGACGGTCTCCTGCGGGCCGCTGCGGTTATCCAGGAAGTTGACTTTGGATATATCCAGGCTGGCGCCTTCGGCGGCGGTGAGCATTCCGCCGTTGGGAGAGCCGCTGCAGGCATCCTTCAGGGCGTTTTCTTCACTGACACTGCTGGCCAATGGAACAAGAGTTCCAGTTTCGATGCCCATAGGGCCAAAGGGCGGAGCGCCATAAAGCCGGGCTGTGATTGGGGAACCAGATAGCAGCCAACCTGATGGACAGCCCGTTGTTGGCAGTGGTCGCTTTTACCACCACCGGCACACTGTAATAGATCTGCCCGGCGCCAGCCCCGGCAGAAAGAATGCCAAAGATCAGAGCCACGGAGATTGTATCTTCGTAGCTGGCAGCAAAACTATCGAAGCTGCCCAGCAAATTAGCCGATCGCGCCAATAGCTGTATGCCCGCAGGTACTCGTGACGGTTGACAGCGTTATAAAGTGAAACAATCACCTGGGCGGCAGTGCTGCGGTCATCCACATAATTTGCGGCGCCTCCGTCAGAAATCGGCGCAGCCGGAGTGGGAATGAATATCTCCTGAGTGGGCTCGAGTGTGGCTGTGGCAGCCATGACGGTTGCAGTTGGTTCAATCGTGCTGTTTGGGTCCGGATGGAAAGGCAAAGGTGCTGGTGGAAGAACCCCAGAGCGTCGAGGCGCTGTGGCCGGAGCAGAAGCAAGCGCGGCAGCAACAGTTTGGGCGGCAGCCGTTTGCGGAATCCCTGTCGCTGACGGGGATGGAAATTTGCAGCCAGTGAGCACAACTGCGATCGCCAGGATCGAGGTAAAAACTTTTTTTCCAATCATAAGAAAATTCCTTTTCCAAAAAATTCGCCACCAAATCAGGGAAAAAGCAGCACATTAACCTCTTTTCGAACTAAACCGAACTGGGATTAAACTGATTAAATGGTAGGCTGCAATGATAACGCCAATCCGATAGAAATGGTTCCCACAGGATTTCATAACTGCTTGTGTATCATCTCAATAAGAAGGGGACGTTGGGTGTTTTTTGCGGGCGAAGCCCACAAAAAACACCCAACACCCCATTTTATTGAGAAGGTAACTGCTTGTAGTAAAATCGGTCTCAATCTAACGAAATTACGAAACCACATATTTTACCGGCAGTCACAGAAAGAAGAGCGCCAATTGGGCTGCCAGATCGACCAACAAGGAGCTGTTTGATGTCCAAAAAATCCATATTATCCTTAACGCTCTGTCTGGGTGTCTTCCTGATCATAACCGCCTGCCTGGCAGTCGGCGCTCCAGCCAACCAGGCCACCAACCCTGCCACTCCAGCCCGCCACCGTTCTGGCAGCCCAAGCACCGCCAGCCGCCATTACTGCCGCTCCTGAAGAAGTTGTCCCAACCGCAACCGCCAATCCAACCGAAGCGCCCATCCCGCCAACCGACCCTGCCCCAACTGATGCCCCACCAACGGCGCAGCCAACCGACACGCCGCCCCTGCCCACTGCTTCCCCAGTGGTGCGCATCGCCTACGTGAAGGACGGCAACGTCTATCTGTGGACAGAGGGCAATGGTCTGGTCGGTCTGACCAGCAGCGGCGACGCCTGGGACGTGCGTATTTCGCCGGATGCCGCCATGATCGCCTATACCCGGCATCACCCGGCAGATTATTATCGCCAGGAACTGTGGGTGGTGAATACCAGCGGCGCCACCAATGAGCGAGTCCTGGTCGGCAGCCTGATGAATGGCTGCCCTGCGCCCGGAAGGCATCCCCGGCATGGGATCACCCAGTTCGCCTGGCGTCCGGGCACCCACGAAGCTGCCTACAGCACCAACCCGCCGTTTTTGAAGTGCCCGGGTTTGTCTCAATCACGACCTGCGCCTGGTCAACGCTGACAGCCTTGCAAAGTCTGTGCTTTTTGAGCCGGAGCAGGGCGGATTTTTCTATTACTCCCCAAACGGGAAGCAGATCGCCCTCTCCAACCCGCAAAGCATCAGCCTGGTCAACGCGGATGGCAGCAATCTACGCCGGGATGTCCTGACATTCCCTCTGGTTGGCACATTCAGCGAATACCAGTATCATCCGGTGCCTGTCTGGGCCGCCGATTCTGGCTCACTGCGGGTGGCGATCCCCCCCGCCGAGACCATGAACGATCCCCTGCCGCCCACCGGGCTGTGGCGAATTCCTACAGATGGCACTCCGGCTGTTCTGCTGGGCAACATCCAGGCCATGCCATTTGCCTGGCCCGATAACGCCTTCGCACCCGACCTGCAGCATGTGCTGTACGCCATGATGGTTGGAGAACGGACGGCCAATATCAATGAGCTGCGCCTGGCAAATCCAGATTCCAGCGGCGCTCTGGTGTACGACAGCGGCGAATCCTTGAACTTCAACGGCTGGGCGCCCGATTCACAGCACTTCATGTACACCATCTACGGCGGGCCGCGCATGGGTATTTATCTGGGCAGCATCGGGCAGCCAGCCGCCATCATGGCCTCCGAGCCCAGCTCGCTGCGCAATATCACCTGGGTGGATAACCAGCGTTTTGCCTATTTTGGCCAGAACGGCAGCAGTTGGGAACTGCGCATCAGCCATCCCGGCGGCACGAACCACGCCTTCATCGACACCCTCAGCGGTGATTACGCTAAATGGATGTTTAAGACCCCTGAAAAACCCGATCCGTGGTATAATTTGTCTGGACGTTTTCCAGATTCGTGCTTTGAAACCACACGCCGCCATTCTTGTTTGAATGGCGGCGTATTTTTTTCAGCCCAGAAAAAGTCCCGGTACACATCAAAGCAAGTTTATGAAAGAGGTACAAAATGACCTATCTGATTGGCGACAAAGTTATCCATTGGTCTTATGGATTGGGCGAAATCATTGCAATTGAAGAAAAGCCA
>JADKBC010000037.1 GCA_016715205.1 Holophaga sp. | reverse complement strand
CAGATTAACCTGATTGCAATCTTTGTTTTTTGTGTAAGGTCATGTCGATTTCGATTGCACAGTACGCCTGGCGGCACCGTTCCACCAATGGGTAGGAATGGTTTTCGCTCTTCATGCTTGCGCTTTCCATTTACATCCTGGGGTACAGCCTGGAGCTTTCCAGTCTGACTGTCCAGAGCATGCTGTTTTTCAGCAAGATCCAGTACATCGGCATTCTGACTGCGCCAACCCTGTTCATGATCTTTGGGATCCACTTCACCAGCCGCCAAAACTGGCTGACACCCTGGCGCAGTGCGGCGCTGTTCCTGTTCCCCGTTGTGATGCTGCTGGTCAAATTTTTGGACGATTCATTTCATCTGATCTACGCCTCAGCCAGCGTTGATGCCAGCGGACTCATCCCATTGCTCTCTTTTGAACGCGGTCCGCCCTACCTGGTGGTCGTCATCTACAACCTGATCGTGGTCACGGTCGGCAATTTGCTCATGCTGCAAAAATGCGCCACGGCTCTTCGCTTTACCGCCGCCAAACCTCGCTGATTCTGGCAGCCGCCTCGATCCTGTACCTGATCTACGGACTGTATCAAAGCGGCATAACCCTCATCCCAGGTCTGAAACATTGGACCTGAACCCCCTTTGTTTACACCCTGTGGGGGTATTGCCATCAGCGTAGCAATCTTCTCGTACCGCCTGTTTGACCTTGAACCGATCGCCCGCGACACTCTGATCGAAATGCTCAGCGACGGCGTGGTGGTGCTGGATGCCCAGTCGCGCCTGGTGGATGCAAACCCCGAAGCCCAAAAGATTTTCGCCTGGCCTGCGGTGCCGGTCGGTCAGTTTGCCGAGCAGGTAATGGGCGGCTGGGTCAGCCAGACCGGTTTGGGGGCGGTCGAAAAATCGCTCAAATTCGAATCTCAGCGCACAACCGATCTGCACACCACATATTACGAGGTCACCATTTCGGTCTTAAAAAGCAAGGGTGGTGCTCGAATCGGTTACCTGATTTTGGTGCACGACATCTCTGACCTGAAAGAGGTGGAATACAAACTGCAGGAATTATCCCTGGTGGACGACCTGACCGGCCTGACCAACCGCGCGGCCTGAATCTTTTAGCCGGCCAACTGCTGGGGATGAGCAACCGGATGCGCCTGAATGCCATTCTGCTGTATATCGACATGGATGGGTTAAAAATTATCAACGACACCCTCGGGCACGCCACCGGGGACCGGGCATTGAAAGACCTGGCGGCCCTGCTGCGCAGCACCTTCCGGGCCTCGGACATCATCACCCGCCTGGGCGGAGACGAGTTTGTGATTCTGGCGCTCGAATCAGCCGAAAACCCCAGCAGCGTCATCCTTCAAAGGCTGGAAGACAACCTCAGCCAGCACAATGCACAGCCCAATCGCGGGTACACTTTATCCTTCAGTTATGGGACAGCCCACCATAGGTGGGATAATCCCAGTTCGCTGGATATCCTGCTGGAAGAAGCCGATAAAAACATGTACATCCAAAAGCAGCGCAAAAAAGCGAGAATTTGACCGCAGCTTTTTGACAGCCCCCGCAGACAAAATTAGAGGAGAGAATAATGACATTTTCACTGGTCCGCAACGGCACCTTGATTGATGGCACTGGCAGCCTGCCCCTGGCAAACGCCGGTGTCCTGATCCGCGATAACCGCATCCAATCTGTGGGACATGCCAGCAGCCTGAATTTACCCGACGCAGCGCTGTCTGAAATTGACGCCGGCGGGGGCTTCATCCTGCCAGGGTTGATCGATACCCATGTCCATGTGATGCTTGAAGGCGTCAATCTGGCCCGGGATATGGTCACCCCATTTTCGATGCGCTTTAATGCGGTCAATTACCTCAAACGCACCATAGATGCCGGCATCACCAGCGTGCGTGACGCGGGCGGGGCAGACGCCGGGGTGAAGCAGGCGGTTGAAACAGGCGTTGTGGCTGGCCCCGGCTCCAAATCAGCATCAGTGTTCTGACGATCACCGGGGGGCACGGGGATGGCTGGATGCGCTCCGGTATGGAATACGACATATTCATGCCCTACCCGGGTGTGCCCTCCGCCCGGGTGGATGGGGTGGATGAATGCCGGCGCAAGGTGCGCGAAGTTCTGCGCGCCGGAGCCGATGTGATCAAGATCTGCGCCACGGCGGCGTACTCAGCCCAACCGACCACCCTGAGTTCACCCAGTTTTCCCCCGAAGAATTGGAAGTCATTGTGCGCGGCCGACTATCGCCTGGGCAAAAAGGTCATGGCCCACGCTCAGGGCGCCCAGGGTATCAAAAATGCCGTGCGGGCTGGCATCCACTCCATCGAACATGGCATCTTCCTGGATGACGAAGCGATTGAGCTGATGCTCAAACACGGCACCTTCCTGGTACCAACCCTCCTGGCGCCGCTGGCTGTGCTTGAGGCCGGCGAAAAGGGCGGCATGCCCGAATACGGTGTGCGCAAAGCGCGCGAAGTGGTCGAAATCCACAGCGACAGCATCAGCCGGGCCATGAAAGCCGGGGTAAAAATCTCCATGGGCACCGATGCCGGGGTTATGCCGCACGGCACCAATTTGCGCGAACTTGGGCTGATGGTCAACATCGGCATGAACCCGATGGATTCGATCGTCGCCTCCACCAGGGTCGCCGCCGAGTGCCTGGGCTGGCAGGACCGGATCGGCACGCTTGAGGCAGGCAAACTGGCTGATCTGATTGTGGTCAAAACCAACCCGCTCCAAAACATCCGCTCGCTCGAAAACCCGGACAACATCGTCCTGGTGATCAAAGACGGTAAGATCATGAAGGATATCCGCAAAACAATGAGCTAACCAGATGAGGCGTTGGTTTGGATTCCATCGCGACCTGGGCTTTCAACTTTTAGCGCTCTATTTGCTGCTGATTGTGCCCTTTTTAATCACCCTGCTGGTCTTCAACCGGCTGGTGAGTACCCGGACACGCGCCGATGTGGAAGCCAATGACCTGTCATTGGCCCGCTCCATCGCTCAGGAAACCGGCACCCGGATTGGCGACGCGCTCCAGGCGGCGGCGGGGCTGAGTACCTACCGGGCGGTGATCAACAACGACCCGGCGGGCATGGAGAGCCTGTTCAAGATCACACTCGACATGCGTCCTGACGCCAGCCTTGTCTACCGCCTGGACGCAAACGGGATCATGTCGTACCACTATCCGCCTGGCCCCAGTTCCACCGTGGGCGAAGACTTTTCGTTTCGCGAATATTTCCAGCGCTCCCTGCAGTCCACCCTGCCGCTGATTTCTCAGGGGCGCATTTCGCCCACCACCAACCAGGCGGTCGCCACTGCCGTCATGCCAATCTGGCTGGCAGACGGCGCCTTTTCGGGCGTGGCAGGCATCAACCTTAAACTGGAAAGCCTGAGCAGCACCCTGGCGGCAATTATCTCCGAACACCAGGCCGAAGAGGGCCTGCAGATCATCATCCTGGACAGCGACAACAAGATCATCGCCTACCCCGAGCCGGATATGCTCCTGCACCCCGCCGAAGAGATCCTGCCGGAGAGCTATATCAGCGCCATCCCGCTCGAAACAAGCTCCACCCACACAGCAGCCCCCGACGGCGTCGAAAAACTGTACACGTTTGCACCAATCCCAAAAATCAACTGGAGTGTCATTGTCAGCCGGCCCACCTCAGCCGCCTTCCAGACCGGGATTATCCTGCAGCAGATCACCCAGATCGCAGCCGCCACTTTCATCCTGATCGGCCTGTTCTTTTGGGGCACGCTCTCCATCCGGGTAATCCGTTCCCTCGAACAGCTCGCACCAATCAGCCAGGCAATCGGGATGAACCAGCCGATCAGCCTGGAAGAGCGGACCCAGATCGAAAAAGTGGCCCAGCGAACCGACCAGATCGGGCGGCTGATTCGCAGTATTTTACGGATGGAGGGCTCCATCGCCGACCGGCTGAAGGAACAGGCCACTCTGTTGGAAACCAGCACGGCTGTCGTCTCCAGCCTGGATTTGCAAACCGTTTTGGATCGGATCCTGGAACAGATGGGACGCCTGCTGCAGATTCAGATGTACGCCATCGTCCAATTGGACCCGGAAAAAGAAGCCTTCCGAATTCGCGCCAGCCGCGGGCTTTCCAAGAGGTTCACCGAGCAGCTCACCATCCTGCCTTCCGAGCCCGATTCGGTCACCATGCGTGCCATGCGCGCCCGCGAGCCGATCTTTGTCAGCGACACCGAAAGTGATCCGTCGTACATCAACCGCCGCGCTCTGGCGCGTTCCGAAGGCTACCGCGCCCTTTTGGCCGTCCCGCTCAACACCAAACACGCCCCCAAAACGGCCCTGCTGATCTTTCACAGAGCGCCGCACGAATTCAGCTACAACGAAATCCAGCTCCTCTCCAGCTTTGCCAACCAGGCTTCCATGGCCATTGAAAACGCTATCCTTTTCGAGCGAAGCGACATGCGCCTGCAGGAACAAAGCCGCCGCCTGGAAGCGCTGATCCAGTCGATGGAGGACGGCCTGATCCTCAGCAACCTGAATGGCCGGGTCATCTACGCCAACCGCCGGATCAGCGAACTGACCGCTGCCCCCCAAACCGAGCTGGCTGAACTTTCGATTAATGATGTGCTTTCGCTCCTCTCGGCCAAAACAGCCGATCCCCCCAAAACCAGCCAGCAAATCCGGGACCTGCTGGAAAAGAAAAGCCAGACCACCAGCGAAGCGGCCTGTGAATTCGACTGTGACTTTCAGGGCCGGCGCATCCACCTGCGCCTGGAGTCGTTTGACGTGATGGATGCCCACAACATCCCCTTTGGCCTGGAGCTGCTGCTCCACGACGTGTCACCATTATCTCCGACGAGGCCGACCGGCTGACCAACCTGGTCAATAACCTGCTGGACCTTTCACGCATCGAGGCCGGTTCGCTGCGCCTCTCACCGGAGGAGTGTGTCCTGCCCGAGATGATCCAGCGGGCAGCCAGGCAGGCCCACCTGCTCAACACCCGCAACTTCAAGGTAGAAATTGAGCCCGGCCTGCCCACCCTATTTGCTGACCCGCCGCGCCTCGAGACCATCATCCGCAACCTGATCGAAAACTCGCTCAAATACGCAGGCGAGCAGGCCTCCATTCAGGTCCGGGTTTACAGGCAGGCCAGCAAAATCATTTTCCAGGTGGCAGATAATGGGCCGGGCATCCCGCCCCAGGAAGCCGGGCGCATTTTCGACAGCTTTTACCGGATTGACAACAGCTTCTCGCGCATCGCCAGCGGGGCGGGGCTGGGGTTGGCCATCTGCCAGGGGCTGGTGCGGGCTCACGGCGGCGAGATCTGGGTGGAGCCCCACACCAGCGGGGCCTGCATCGCATTTTCTATTCCACTGGAGGCAGCCATAGCATGAACACGATCAAATTTCTGGTGGTTGATGATGAAAAACCACTCCTCGATTTTGTGCGCAAAAACCTGGAGGTGCGCGGCTACCAGGTGCTGACGGCAGCCAACGGGCTGGAAGCCCTGAGCGTGTTTCAGCGCGAGCCGATTGACTTCGTGATCCTGGATGTGATGATGCCCCACATGGATGGGCTGGAGACCACCCGCCGGATTCGTGAGAATTCGAATGTGCCGATCATCATCCTGACCGCCCTGGGCGAGGAATCGGACAAGGTGCGGGCCTTCGACCTGGGCGCAGACGATTACCTGACCAAACCCTTTGGAATCGGCGAACTGCTGGGCCGGATCAAGGCAGTGCTGCGCCGCTCCCATTGGGCTGAGCCCAACCAGAAGGACGAACGCCTGCAGCGCGGTGAAATTGTCGCCGAACTGGACCGCCACAAGGTGACTGTGCGCAATCATGAAATTGAGCTGACGCCCACCGAATACACCCTCCTGATCTACCTGATGCGCAATGCCGGGAAAATGCTGCCACACCGCATGATCTTGCAAAATGTCTGGGGGACGGAATACGGCAGCGAGTCCGAATACCTGCGGGTTTACATCGGCCGGCTGCGCCAAAAAATTGAGGCAAACCCCCTTAAACCCAAATACCTGCAAACCGAGCACGGCATCGGCTACATTTTTAATGGGTGAGCTTGAAAAGAGGTTGTTTGGGTGGCTGCGCCACCCAAACAACCTCCTGCATTATTTATAAATTATTTATAAATCCCCCCCGTTTATTTAGCAAAAATTACGTCAGATTTTATAGAATAAACACCCATCAAAGCAGAGTTTGCCGCTTGCGGTCCTATCATCCCACATTCCGCCTGGAGGAGGCAAAGTTATGCACAAGAAACTTTTGAATCTCATGGTTTTCGTTTTGGTCTTCAGTATGCTCCTGGCTGCCTGCGCTGCGCCGGCGACCGAAGCACCCGCCGCCAATGAAGAGCCGGCTGCTGCCAACCCGGCAGCGCCAACCGAAAAAACAATCGTGATTGGTTTCACCGCTTCACAAACCGGCGCCCAGGAAGTTTCTTCCAAGCGCCAGGTCAATGGCTTTAACCTCTGGATGAAGCAGGTCAACGATACGGCAAGCTCATGATCACCATCGGCGCTGCCGAAGATGACGCCTACAAGCAGTTTCACCAACATCTATCAGCTCTACACCCCCGGCAGCCTGTACCTGCTCAGCACGGTCGACATGCTCAAATCGCTGGACCCCGGCGCCAAGATCGCCATCGTCCATGAAAACGACAAATTCTCCACCAGCGTGGTCGCCGGGCTGACTCCCTACGCCAAGGCTCAGGGTTTCGAGATTGTATTGGAAGAAGGCTACGCCTCAGACACCACCGACTTTGGCCCGATCATCAACAAACTGGTTGAATCTGGCGCTACTGTGGTCCTGGGCGGCGGTCACTATCCGGACGGCAGCACCTTCGCCCGCCAGCTCTCCGAGCGCAAAGCCGGGATGAAGCTGATCTCGCTCCTGGTTGCCGCCCCCGACAGCAAATTCTCCGAACTGGGTGACGCCGCTCTGGGCGTGACAGGCCCCAGCCAGTGGGAAGGCAAAGCCACCCACACCGAAGCAGAAGCCAAGGCCCTGGGGATCGAATGGTTTGGCCCCTCGGGTGCAGATTTCTCGGCCGCCTATGCCGCAGCCAACACCGATAAACCCACCTATCACGCCGCTGGCGGTTACGCCGCCGGGCTTGTCCTGCAGAAAGCGATCATCAACGCCGACTCGGTTGACCCTGCCAAAGTCAAAGCAGCCCTGGACGCGATGAACCTGTTCACCTTCTACGGCGGTATCAAATTCGACACCTCTGCCGAAGCCCACGGCCTGCAGATCGGTCACACGATGGTGGTCATTCAGTGGCAGAAAGACGACGCCGGCAAACTGGTGCGCGAGGTTGTCTGGCCTGCCGATGTTGCCTCCAAACCCGCCCTCTACCCCATCCCCGCCCCATAAACATTTTTTAGCCGTACCTTCTTTGGGGTGTACGATGCTGGCGACCAGCATCGTACACCTCTTTTCCTGAACTTTATGTGTCTTGAATTCTAGGAGGTGACTGATTATGCAGCAAATCAACCTGCTTCGCTTCGCTGCCAGATGGAATTCTGCTTGGGTTTGTCTACGGCGTAGCGGCCATGGGCCTGACCCTGATCTGGGGTGTGATGAATGTGATCAACCTGTCGCACGGCCCGATCATCGCCCTGGGGATGTTTGGCAGCTACCTGGCCTTCATTAAATTGGGCATTAACCCTTACCTGGCGCTGTTTCTGATTGCAGCGGCCGGTCTGCTGCTTGGAATTGTGATTTACATGGTTGCCGTGCACCGGGTGATCAACGCCCCGCACCTTTCCTCTTTACTGGCTACCTTCTCGGTCAACATGATTATTATCGGCCTGGGCACAGCCGCCTTCACCACCTCACCTTACAACGTTGATTTCAGTATGGGCCAGATCCAGATCGGCTCAACCTCCCTTTTAGGCACCCGCCTGATTGCGGCTCTGGTTGCGATGCTGGTGACAGGCTCGTTATACATCTTCCTTTACCGCACCCGCCCGGGCAAATACATCCGGGCCGTTGCCAACAACCGTGCGGCTGCCGAGCTGATGGGCATCCCTTCCACTCAAATTTTGGCGCTCAGCTTCGGGCTGGGCACCATGCTGGCGGCGATTGCCGGCGGCCTGATCGCCACCTTCTTCCCGTTCAGCATCCTGTCTGGCGGCGGCTACGAGCTGAAAAGCTTTGTGATCGGCGTTTTGGGCGGGCTGGGCAATCCGGTTGGGGCCCTGGCTGGCGGCTTACTCCTGGGCGTTTTGGAAAGTATCATCCCGGCTTTCATGGAAGCAAGCTGGGTGCCGGTGATTGAGTTCGGTCTGTTTATTGTGATTCTGTTGGTGAAACCCAGCGGCCTGTTTGGAGCGAAAAAATGAAGAACTGGCAAAAACACACCGGGCTCATCCTCCCCATTCTGGCCCTGGTCAGCATGGTTCTCTGGCCGACCATCAGCGGCAGTGTGGCTGCCCGCGAGAGCATCTTTACCATCCTGAAAGCCATCGCTCTGGCCTCCAGCCTGAATATTTTATTGGGCTACACCGGCTATGTCAGCTTTGGGCACATTGTGTATTACGGTTTTGGCGGCTATATCGGCTTCTTCCTGCTCACTTCCCAGGGCTGGCCGCTCTGGGCGGCCATGCTGGCGGGAGGTGTCAGTTCAGCGCTGCTGGCCTTTTTGCTGGGCAAAGCCATCCTACGCCTGCGCGGAGCCTATTTTGCCCTGGCAACCATCGGCGTCAACGAAGCCATGCGCAACCTGATCACAAAATTGGATTTTATCGGCGGCCCGACCGGGCTGACCCTCAACTTCAAAACCTACCTGGCCTACGGCGGCGCAGCCAAAGCCCTGGAGATGAGCTTCTACGTCCTGGCGTTGATTGTCCTGGCAGCCATTCTGCTCAGCCATTTCGTCCGAATTTCCAAGTTTGGGCTGGGGCTGCTGGCCATCCGCGAAAACGAAGACGCCGCCGAAGTGATGGGCGTCAATGCGCCAGACGCCAAGACCTGGGCGTATGTCCTTTCGGCCATCATCCCGGGGATCGTGGGCGTCCTGTTCTTCTTCAAGAACGGCAATGTCGAACCGCATGACGCCGTCCCGCTGCACTCTCCGATCGAACTGCTGGTCATGGTGATGCTGGGCGGGCAGGGTACCGTGCTTGGCCCCATCATGGGCGCGTTTGCCTACCAGGGCATGCGCGGCTTCCTGGTCACCAATGCCTTCTTCAAAGATATCCAGCTCTCCGTTTCAGGCGCCATCCTGCTGATGATCGTTCTGTTCTTCCCCTCAGGCGCCATCGGTTGGTTAAGACAGCGCCTTCCGGCACTCAGGAGGATTCTGGCATGACCATTCTACTTTCTGTACAAGGCATTACCAAACGCTTTGGCGGCCTGCAGGCCCTGACTCCGGATCACTTTCGACCTGCCCGAAGGCCAGATTCTGGGCTGATCGGACCCAATGGGGCGGGAAAGACGACTCTCTTCAACGCCATCAACGGGGTTTTCCCGCCCGAAGAAGGCCGGATCATGTTCCGGGGCAAAGACGTCACCCGGGCCAAAACATACGACATGGCCCACATGGGGCTGGCCCGCACCCACCAGATTGTGCGTCCGCTGAACGAGCTGACCGTGCGCGAAAACGTGATGGTTGGGGCTTGTTTTGGCCGCGAAAAACACGGCCTGGATAAAGCCGGCAAGATTGCCGATGAGATCCTGGAATTCATTGGCCTGAACCGCGGCGACCAGCTTGCCGGCAGCCTGAACATCGCCCAGAAGAAACGTCTGGAAATGGCCCGAGCCCTGGCCGCCCAGCCCTACCTGCTGCTGCTGGATGAAGTTTTGGCCGGTCTGAACCCCTCCGAAGTGGACGGGATGATTCAGACCGTGCTCAACATCCGCAAACGCATCACCATCATCATGATCGAACACCTGATGAAAGCGGTCATGGGTATTTCTGACCGGATCATCGTGCTCGATTACGGCACCCAGATCGCCGAAGGGACGCCGGAGGAAATTGTGAACCACCCCAAGGTGATTGAAGCCTACCTGGGCGACCCGCGTCTGGCCCAAAAACTGATGGAGGGAGAAGAATGAACATCCTCGAAATAAAAGATGTCGTTTCAGGCTATGGTGAAGTCCAAATTTTATGGGGCTCCACCCTGAACCTGCAGGTCGGGAAAGTCACCTGCCTGGTGGGCGGCAACGGGGTGGGCAAAACCACCCTGCTGCGCACCACCATGGGCCTGATCCGCCCCTGGCAGGGCAGCATCCACTTTGAAGGCCAGGATGTCAGCCGGCTGCCCCCCTACACCAAGGCCGATCTGGGCCTGGTGCTGGTGCCAGAAGGCCGCCAGCTTTTCACCGATATGAGCGTGGTGGAGAACCTGGAAATGGGCGCCTCCAACATACGGGCGCGTTCCAAAATGAAGCAAAACATCGAGCGGGTGTACGAAATGTTCCCGCGGCTCAAAGAACGCACCGGCCAAAAGGCGGGCACCATGAGCGGCGGCGAACAGCAAATGCTGGCAGTGGCGCGTGGGATTATGGCCGACCCAAAAGTGCTGATGATCGATGAGCTCTCGCTCGGTCTGGCGCCGGTGCTGGTGTTGGCCCTCTTCGAAAGCCTGCGCAAGCTGCGTGACCTGGGCATCACCATCCTGCTGGTGGAGCAAAATGTGCAGATGGCCCTGGCGATCAGCGATTATGGCTATGTCCTTTCCGAAGGGACGAATTAAGATGGAAGGCCCCTCGCGCCAGCTGATCAAAGACGAGCACGTCCGCAGCACCTATCTCGGGCTGTAGATTTAGAACAAGGACCCCCACACTCACAAGTGGGTGTGCGAGCTTTGATTCAACCTACGCTTATTGAGAGATCTGATGAAAAACAGGGCTGTAACCCGGAAAGACATCGCCAAGGGCCGGGTTGTTCAGGCGCAGCTGGCAAATCTCAGCCAGCACATCCCGATAATCGGTTGTTACGGCCAGGTCGCCGGGGCCCACCAGCTGGCCTGGCTGCAGACCAGGCCAGTCGCCGTAAACCTTACCCCCATTGACCTGCCCGCCCAACACCATCATCATGCTGCCGTGCCCGTGGTCGGTGCCCAGGGATCCGTTTTCTCCCACCCGCCGGCCAAATTCTGACATCGTCACCACGCTGAGCTGCGGCAGGTAGTCCGCCAGGTCAGCGTAGAAAGCCGCCAGACCATCTGCAAGATCGCGGATCAGATTTGCCTGCAGACCAAGCGCACCGCCCTGGGCAAAGTGGGTGTCCCAGTTGCCCAGATCCACCGCCGCAACCTCCAGCCCGACCTGAGCTTTGATCCAGCATGGCGGTTTGCTTGAGCGCCAGCCCAAACTCCGTCTCTGGGTAGGTGCCCAGCCCATCGCCGAGGCTGCCGGCGGGCGCCAGTTTGGCCAAAATATCCAGAATGCGGAGCGACTCCTGCCCGGCCGCATCCTGAGCATAGACCGCGTTCAAAACCGCCTGGATCTGGGCGACGGCCTGAGGATCACCGCCAAAGTGAAAATCGGCGATCGAGCGCAGGACCGAGACCGGCGCCGATCCGCTCAGGCTGCGCTGCGGCAGAGAACCGAGTCCCACCGCCCGCAGCGGTGAACGATTGCCCGTGTCGAGGGACGCCAGGTGCCTGCCAATCCAGCCCGAAGCCGGGCCGCGCTCATCCTCAGCGCCGCGCTCCATCAGCTCCATTGCCTTGAAATGGCTGCGCGATTCGTCCGGCGCGCCGCAGCGCATGCACAATCGCCAGCTGGCGGCTCTGCCAGCTTTCCAGGAGGGGGCGCATGGCCGGATGAAAGCCAAAGAAGCCGTCCAGGTCCAGGGTGCGCTGGTCGGGCGGGGTGCGCCGGTCATCGGGGCGGGCAATCCCCAGGGTGGGGCGCTGGCTGTAATAGGCCGGTTCGGCATGCGGCACAACCATATTCAACACATCGGCCGCTCCGCGTAGAAAAATCACCACCAGTGTATCGCCTGCCGGCGCCCGGTGGGCCGGCGCAAAGGCCAGGCGCGGCAAGCGGGGCAGCAGCCAGGATTGGTTTATCGTTCTCAAGAAACCCATTCAACACCTCTCAATGTTGTGTCAAAGATGATTCTCTAGTTTGGTTTGGGCGCTTTGCGCCCAAAACAACCCAAGAATCATATCTTGACAGACCACTCAATGCCATTGAAAAGCCGGCGAAGCGGTGAGCCCGCCCGCCAGAACCGGCAAAAGATCGGCCGAAGCGGCCGGGTCCAACACGCCCAACAGGCGCTCCCGTTTCGGCGCCGGCAGCGGCGCCCAACCAGGCGCACCGCCAGGGCGTCGAACTGCTCCGGCAGGAGTCTGGCGCCATCCGCGGCCGTCAGGAGCGCGCCAGGTCGACCTGGGTTTTGGGGATGGTGTTGCTCGTCAGGGCAAAGGCGAACTGCCAGCGCGGCATCAGGTTGCCCTGCCAGGCCTACGAGCGGTCCGGGTACCCATCGGGGGTGGGCAAGTTAAAGGCCAGCTGCCCCATGCGCAGCAAATAATCCTGCAGGGCCGGGCCGCAGTCGCTGTCCACATTCAACATCCTCAGGCCTGGCAGCCACAAAATTCAGCGGGCGGCGGTAGCGGGGCTGGATAAAGGGGCAGTCCGTCCAACAGGATGGTGCGCAGCGTTTTCTGGATATCGCCGCCCGAAGCCATAAAAGCTGCGCTGCCCTTCGCCACAATTTCGGCCGGGGGCTGGTCCGCCAGGAAGCGCCGGGCCAGTTTGGCCGCAATAAAGCGGGCAGCAGAAGGGTGGGCTGCCAGGCGCTCGATCACGCTTTCGGCTTCGTCAACCCCGCCGGGCGGGATGCGCACCCCCAGGACCTGCTTCTCACCCGGGTCATGTTGGTCGGGCTCAAAGTGGAACTCCCCGGCCCAAAAATGCTCCTTCACACCCCAGCCTGTCAGACAGCGCGCCAGCTCCATCACATCGGCCTGACTGTACCCTCCCTGCACGCCCAGGCTGTGAAGTTCCATCAGCTCACGGGCATAGTTTTCGTTGGGAGCGCCTTTGTGATTGGCCTGGTTATCCAGATACGTCAGCATGGCGGGCGAATGCGCCGAGGCCCAGAGCAAATCCCGAAAACTGCCCAGAGCGTGGGCCCGGGCCACATCGCGGTCATCCACGGTCTTGAGATAAAAGCAGCTGCCCTTATCCACTGCGATGTTGAAATGGTCGTTCAGAACTCACCAGGGCCTCATAGAGCTGGCGGCGGCTGTAGGCCTGGCGCAGCAGGGCGCCCTGACGCAGCTGGGTCGGGATGGTCTGGCGGTCTACATCATCAAAGTTTGTCACTGTGGTCCACCAGCGCTGCTGGGCAGTCATGCCAGGGGTTTCCAGATTGCGCAGGCGGAGATGACAGGCAAAATCGTCCAGGGCGTCTGGGGCGAGCTGCTCTTCCACCCACCCCGCCAGGCCAGCTTCAGCGGCCCGGGCCAGGTCTGCCGGGCGGGGGCCAAAGTCAGCCGGTTGAGGGCCAGAAGATGAACCCGGTTGACCGGCGGCGCGGGCTGCACGGCGCCCTCAAACAGCCGCTCGGGGGCGCAGGCCGCCAGGGCGGCGCTGGCGGAGATCAATCCCGCCAGTCTAAGAAAGTCACGCCGGCTGATGCTCATTCAGGCATCCTGGGTCTGGACAGGCGCTGCTTCAACTTCAGGCGCAGTCCGCTTCACAAACGCCAGCAGCACCGCCCCAAAAGAGGTGAACACGGTCAGCGGAAAAACCAGCAGCCAGCCGATCAGCGGAAACAAAACCGCCATCTCCAGAATAAAAGCGCCGCCCACAAAAGCCGCCGCCGGGCTGAGCGCCGCAGAGCGCTGCGCCAGGCGCGCCCCCAGGTGAGCCGCCAGACCGGCCGAACCCAGGCTGGAGAAGGCCAGCAGCACCAGCGCCCCCGCCCAACCCAGGAATTTGGCCGGGCCAAAGGGCAGCGCCAGCAGGATCACAATCGGGATCAGCGCCAGCGCCAGAACAATGGCCCCGCTCCAAAACGCCTTCCAGGGTGAGCGCTCAAGACGATAAGCAGACCGCCCCACCAGAGCGGGGAACAGCAGCCACCAGGCTGTCAGCAGACCTGGAAATGCCAGGCCAAAGATAATCAGGATCGTCAAAATTGCCGTAATGTCAGCCATGTTAATACCTTTCCTTATTCGATTGATCTTATGACACGAAACTCAATTGCCCAACGCAGGTGGTGTCCCTGCCGTTTTTCCTAGGCGCCGCCCAAAGCAGCGCTCAAAACCCCGCTCACCTGGCGGCAGCAGCCTTTCAGTTGGGGGTTGGGGTGTTTGTTGCGGGCTACCGCCCGCAACAAACACCCCAAATTCATCTTTTCGATATGTTGGCGGCAGAGGTTCGGAAGAAACTGATGATAAAAGCCCCGATTCCAACCCAACCCAGGTAGGGCAAAAGCACGAACCAGCCAAAGAACGGGAGGGCGCAGCTGCCCCCCACCAGCAGCGTGCCCCACAGGGTGCGCTTCCAGCCGCTGTGCGCGGGCACTGCCTCGGGCACCACCCGCTCGCCCACGGCCTCGACAAACCCGCCAAGCCCAAATGCCAGCCCCACCGCCAGAAAGACCAGGATCAGAAGCGCTGGCAGCATCAGCGCCACTTTCAAAATGCGATCCACCTTCTCGGCCAAAGCAAAGGACGCCAGCCCAACGGAGGCAAAGAAGAGCGAATTGACCATGCCGATGGCAAAAGCCCGCCATGACAGCCCCAGCGCCAGCTCCTGGTTCGGGCCAGGCGGGCCGGGAAGAGCGCCCCCAGCAGGATAAACACAGGGACAAAATTGAGGGTCAGCAGCAAAGCTGCCAGGGTGATGAGAAGAACAGTATTCATCGTAACCTCCGGGAACAAAGATAAAGAAACAAAGCGTTGGCCACCAGGGCCAGAAGCGCAAACACCGCGGCTGCCGCCAGCAGCCCCGCCAGGGGCAGGCCCAGCTCAGGCAGCGCCGCAAACAGACCAGCCGGGTCAGCCGTCTGCAGACCGGCCTGCAGAGCGGGTTTGCCAGGCAGCCAGCAGCGCCAGAAGCGGCTGGACGGCAGCGCTCCACGAAAAGCTGGCGGGCAGCTCAAGGTGCAGGACGGGCCAGGCAAAAGCCAGCGCCACCAGGGCTGCCGGGATCTGAAAACCGTCAGCCAGCCCACCGTGCGGGCAGGCGGGCCGGTTTCTTCAGCCGCTGCACGGCCGCGGCCCCAGGTCGAGGTCGATCTGCGAGTCGCCCAGGGTTTCCAGGCGGCTAAAGACCAGGCTCAGATCCGCCAGGCTGGCCGAACAGGCCGGGCAGGCCGCCAGGTGAGCCTGGGCCGCCAGCGCCTCTGGTTCAGCCAGGGCCTGATCGAGAAACAAGTTGAGGGTTTCTTCAGTTAGATGGGTCATCTTTCAACATTTCTGCCAGCAGCCTGCGGGCCCGGAACAAATCACTTTTTACATCACTGATCGGCAGGTTCAGCGCCTGGGCGATTTCCTCATAGCTCAGCTCCTGGAAATGGCGCAGCTCTACTACCGCCCGCTGACGCGGGGCAAGCCGCAGGAGCGCCGCCCGAACCCGGCGGGCCTGTTCGGCCTGCCGATCGTGCCAGCGGCCCGGCCGATTCTCGGGCCAGTCGAGCGCGTCATCGAAACTGGTCGAAACGGGCGCCCGGCGGGCCAGTTGGTTCAGGCAGTAATTGGCTGCCACCCGCCGGACCCAGGGCAAAAAAGGCCGCTGCGGGTCAAAAGTATGCAGCCGTTCATAGACGCGCACAAATGTTTCCTGAGCCATATCCTCCGCCTCGCGGCGTTCACCCATCATGCGCAAACAGACGTGGTAAACGGCCGCCTGGGTCAACCCGATCAGTTCGCCAAACGCGCTGGCGTCGCCGCGTTGGGCACGGGTTACCAGACTGCGTTCGGTTGCTTCATCCATAGTTATTTAATCATACAGATATTTGGCGAAAATGTTGCATGAAATCTCTGATTGACTCAAGATACCAACCCAGGTAAACTTTGGCCAGCCAGAACACATCGAATCGGATCGAAAATTAAAAGTGAGGAAACCCCATGCAGCTTATCAGTGTCAATCTCGGTGAAGAACGAATCTTTGATAACAACACCGGCAAGACCGGCATCTACAAATTCCCGGCCGCCGGGCCGGTTGCCATCACCGAGCTGGGCCTGGTGGGCGATGCGGTCTCCGACACCAAACACCACGGCGGGCCGGATCAGGCAGTCTATGTCTACGGCGCGGGGGATTACGCCTGGTGGGCCGAGGAGCTGGGCCGCGACCTGCCGCCAGGCATGTTCGGCGAAAACCTGACCATCAGCGAGCTGGAAAGCGCCGAGTTCCTGGCTGGCGACTGTCTGCAGGTCGGGGCAGTCACCCTGCAGGTCACGGCGCCGCATCGATGCGGGGACCTTGCCGCCCGGATGGAAGACCCATGTTTGTCAAGCGCTTCCGCCAGGCCGGGCGGCCCGGTTTGTACTGCCGGGTGCTGCAAACCGGTTCCGTTCAGGCTGGTGACCCGGTCAGCCTGCAAAAATGGATCGGTCCAGCCATCACCAT
>JADKBC010000036.1 GCA_016715205.1 Holophaga sp. | reverse complement strand
GCGATTCCCATCACGAGCCGGATGGTCAGCAGGGTAAGGCGGGATGACATCCATCACCACCTTGCTGACGACATACATCATGCCCCAGATGGCGGCCGCTCCCAGGCCAAACAAAATCCCCGTAAGCTGTTGTTTATCTTTCAAAGTTTCCTCTTGTCTTTTTGAATTGACATATGTAAACAAATAATTCGGCGCAGCCGAATTATTTGTTTACATATACTCTTGGCACACGGGCGCTGATGTTGGTCAGAATTTCGTAGGCGATGGTGCCGACCTGCTCTGCCAGGTCTTCGGCGCTGATTTCCTGGTCACCCTGGCGGCCCAGGAGAATCACTTCGTCCTGGGTAGTGGCTTCGGCGTCTTCCAGGTTGACCATGAACTGGTCCATGCATACCCGTCCGGCGATGGGGTATTTTCTCCCACCCACCAGCACCTGCCCCAGGTTGGAGAGCCGCCGGAAATAGCCATCGGCATAACCTACCGGCAGGGTCGGGATGCGCACGGGGTGGTCGTCTGCCAGGTCAGCCCCTAGCTGACGGTGTGGTTGGCGGGCTGAATTTTGCTGTTGACTGGCATGGTTTTCCAGGTCAAGGCGGGCTGGACTGCCACGGTGTGAGGGATGTCTTTGTCTGGGTAGATGCCGTAAAGCATGACGCCCGGGCGCACCAGGTCGAAATAGCTTTCGGGAAACTGCAAAATTGCACCTGAGTTGGCGGTATGGGTCAAGGGCCGGGGCAGGCCGCGCTCGTCAAAAAAGCGGAGTACATTCTGGAAGCGCTCAAGCTGCAGCCGGGCAAAGCTCAGATCTGGGGCGTCGGAGTTGGCGAAATGCGTATAGATTCCGTCTATCTTCACGTTGGGGTAGGCCTGGCTGGCTTCCAGAAATGCCTGGGATTCATAATAAAGGCGCCCGGGCGGCCCATACCGGTGTCAATCTTGACATGCACGCTGGCTGGCGCTCCGCGTTGGGCGGCAGCGGCGGCGACTGCCTGTAAATTGTCGCTGGAGCCGATGGTGAGGAGCAGATCGTTGTCCAGGTAGGCCGGGATCTGGTAAGGCTGAATCCCGCCCAACACCAGGACCGGCAGCTTCAGGCCCGCCTGGCGGAGTAGAATGCCTTCATCCAATATTGCCACACCGAGCATATCGGCCCCGCTGTCTGCCATATGCCGGGCAACGGGAATAATGCCGTGCCCGTAGGCGTTGGCCTTGACCACCGGCATGACTTTTGCCGGGCTCACTTTTTGGCGAATGGCCTGCAGGTTTGCTGCCAGGACACTCAGATTGACTTCAACATGGGTTGGGCGAAGCGGGAGATCGGTGGTTTGCATCCGCCTATTTTAACCGATTTATCGCCTTTAAAAGATTTTGGGAATATTTCGGAAGGCTCAGCCTCCCGAAATATTCCCAAAAATCTGACGTGATTAGCGCAGCTGACGCTTCAACTGGATCAGGGCGGGGACAATCATCCCGGCACCCAGGGCTGCCGCAACCAGGGCCAGGACTGCAATTCGCCAGTCCAGGCTTTGGAGCCAGGCGGTGGGGGTTTGGGCCTGGGTGGTGGTTGTGCTGCGCCAGGGTCCCTGCACCCGGGCGGCAACAGCCACTTCGGGGGCGGTGGGCTCCCACGAGCGCACAAACCCGACAATCGCCTGAATCTCAGCATCGGTCAGCCGGTCGCCCCAGGCGGGCATGGCTGTGCCCGAGACACCCAAGGGTGACGATTTGTTGAATAGCCAGGTCGGTCCGGCTGGTGAGGAAGCTGCGCACATTCAGGGCCGGGGCGCGCTGGCTGCCCTGTCCTTCGGGGCCGTGACAGCGCGAGCACGAGGTGCTGAAAAGCTGAGCGCCGAGCACCAACGATTCCTGGGTGACGGGCAGCGGGCTGTCCGAGGCCGGGATGGCGCCGGCGGGCACTTCTTCCCAGCGGGTGAGGAGTGCTAACGCCGCCGCAATCTGGGCGTCGGCCAGCCTTTTTCCCAGCTGGACATCAACGTACCGGGTACACCCAGGCGGATGGTGCGTTCCAGTTCTTCCGGGGTTTTGGCGCACAGCCGGGTCGTTCAGGCGGGCGCCAGGGCTGCCGGATTCATCCGGGCCGTGGCAGGCCACACTGCCCGGCAAACAGGTTTACCCCGCTGCAGCACTTCGCCATCCGGCGGGGCCTGCACCTGCGCCAGGATTGCAGGGTCTGGCTGGGAGGTGAAGGGCACCTTGGGCGCCAGACCCAGGTTCACCACCCGGTCTCTGGTTTCCAGCCAATCGCCGTGCAAAACCAGGGTGACCATCTGGTTGACCTGGTAATCGCTCAGCGATCCCCCGTCTTCCAGGTTCCAGGCGGGCATCGAAGTGCCGTATACGCCCCGGGCGATGGTTTTGGTCAGCACAGCCGGGTCTGCCTCGCGCAGGGCGGGGTTGTCCAGGGCGGGCGCTGCGCCGATGCCTTCGCCAGCCAGGCCGTGGCAGACCGAACAGTTTTCGGCGTACAGGCTCATTGCCTCGTTCAGATCGGCGCCGAGCTGGGCTGCCTGGGCTTCCTGGAGGCGCGGGGCCTCAAAAATGGCATACAGCGGGATGCTCAACACGATGAAGATTGTGGCAACCAGGCCGAAAAAAATTTCCAAGCTGGATATATTTTTCTTTCATGGGTACACCACCTGGGAAGTTTCGAAAGCCTGGCGTTGGACTGGCCGGCTGGGTGTCCACGTTGACCAGACCGTCGAGAATTTGAACATTGAAGAGATCGAGCGCGGCTGGCCATGGCGGGTTTGGACTGCGCCTTCGGTTGTGAACTGCGAACTGTGGCAGGGGCAAATAAAGGCTCCAGCGGTCTGGTCCCAGGGCACATTGCAGCCCAGGTGCGTGCAGCGCTGGTAAACCGCCAGGAAGCCGCCATCTGCCAGGCGCACGATGTAAAAACGTCCGTTGGGGATGTGGGTCACCGATCCGGCGGGAAAGTCGGCCTCTTTCCCAGCGGTGATCACGGCGCCAAATTCGCCGTCTGCCAGGCGGGCTGCAGCAGGCCTGGAGCCAGACCACCAATTTCGAGCGCCGCCGACTGCCCAGGGCTGCCCAGGGCTGTTTTCAAAAAGTCGCGCCGTTTGATTTCCGGTTTTTGTAGCGTTTCACTTGTTGTCATAAGGTTTACCTCGATTATTAATGGCCGACGGGTAAAGCCCAGGGCCAAACCATTGCCATACCAGCACGCGGGAGAAAAGACCGGTCAGCGTGAGAATAAGCAGAGCCATCAGCAGGAAGATGAACAGGAACAGAATGCGTTCCTCTTTATTGGCTGAAAAGAAGCGCTGGAGACCATCATCCAGGCCAACCAGGCCAAGCAGGACAATCGCAAAGGGGATCAGCCCATCGGAGACCAGGGTCGGCCAGCCCGGCAGCCAGGTGGTCCAATCCAGTAGAAATTCATCTGCAACAATCCAGATTGGGGTGATCAGGATAGCCGAACCAGCAGCCAGCAAAGCCAGCGCCCGGCCGCGGTGCGAGCGGAAATACACGCCGATGGTTTCGAGGTTAATATCCATAAAGGGCAGGGCTGCGAGCAGGCCCAGGCTGATTGCGGGGATCAGAATTGCGCCAACCAGCGGGTGGAAGTGGAGCAGCAGTTCCTGCAGACCCATAAAGTACCAGGGCGCCTTGGCCGGGTTGGGGCTGAGCAGTGGGTTGGCGATGCCCTCCAGTGGGGCTGGCACGATCATAGGACCAGCCAAAGAGCAGGGCCAACCAGATTACAGCCCAGACGATTTCCCGCCGGACCAGGTGCGGGATGGTCGTGACGCGCTCGACCTTGGGCTCACCCTGTTCTTCGGGCGATTTCGGCACCGTCAGGCCGCCATCTTTACGAACCCGCCAGAAGTGGTACGACATCAAGATTACGATTGAGATCGGGATGAAACTGATGTGGAGGGAATAGAAGTTGAGCAGAGTGGCTGCGCTGACTTCCAGGCCGCCCAGCAGCAGACGGGTGATAAATTCGCCCACCAGCGGGATGTACGAGAGGATGCTGGTGCCCACGGTGATGGCCCAAAAGGCGAGCTGATCCCAGGCAGCAGGTAGCCGGTGAAGTTGGCGCCCAACACCAGGAGCTGCATGCCCAGGCCCAGCAGCCAGTTCAGTTCACGCCCGCCGCGGTGCCCGCCGGTGAAGAAAACACGCAGCAGGTGCAGCAGCGAGGTGATGATCAGCAGATTGGCTGACCAGTGGTGCAGGTTGCGCAGTAAATCGCCAAACCAGGTGTTCGAGCGCAGGCGAGGACATCGAATACGCCTGGGGCGGGGCGGGGGTGTAGTTCATTTCGAGAAAAATTCCGGTCAGGGCCAGGATCATGACGAGCATGGCGGAAAGGCCACCCGTAACCCCCCAGGTGTGTCCAGCGCAGGGAGCGGTCGGGGTTTTGCTGGGGTGCGGGTGCAGGACCAGGCTGTCTACCACCATGCGCATCCGGCCGCGATCGTCGCTGGGATATTCGGGCGGAGCGAGGCGCTGGCGCATGCGCTGGCCGCGCTCCTTCTTCTGAGTTGATTGTTTTGTTTGGTTTGCTCATCGATTTGATCTCCTCTATGTATATACCGTCAGTTCGGGATAAGAGATTTTTGGGTGTTTTTTGGGTGGCGTAGCCACCCAAAAAAACAACCAAAATAACCTGGGGGTAAGTACGTTGCAGACGATTACGGTTGGTTGCGTCCACCCTGACCATTGCCGCCGTTGCCGTTCCCCGAGCCCATGCCCGTGCCAGCGCCGGTTGTGCCGCTGGCGGTGATGATTGCCTGGTAGGCATCCTGGCTCAAATACTGTGGCAGGTAGGTTTCGCCGGTCTGATTGAGCAGGCGGCTTGTGAACGCTCGCAGGTGGTTTTCAGAGCCCTGTTCCAGGCTCTGATAGACCAGCAGAATATCTGCCAGGGTTGTTTGGGCCATGCGGGTCTGCAGGTCGAGGATGTCAATTTCCTCAACTGCTGCGCCGACTTTCAATGCCTCGGCCAGAGATTGGCTGCCCTGGGCTGCAAGCTGGTCATACAGCGCCTGAAGATTGGGGTCGCTGAACTGGCCTTCGAGCTTTCCGGCAGATGGATCGGGCAGGGCGTAGCGGTCAAGCAGATTTTTGACAGAATCGGTGTGAGTCTGCTCGCTGTTGGCGATGTTTTGGAATGATTGCAAGCCGGTGGCGGCATACAGGGCCACATACACATCGTGGGCCAGTTTTTCTTCCTCACGCATGAAGGCCAGGCCTGCTGCTTCTTCGGCGCTCAGAACACCCAGGGGAAGTGTGTCCAGCTGGCTGGCGGCCAGGGCTGGTTCTATAATGGCGGCATCTGCTGCGGCAGGCTGCTGCGCTTCGGGTGTAGATGCTTGCTTCGGTGGCCAGCTCCGGCTGGGCTGCCTGGGCGGCTGCGGTTGGGGCGGCTTCTACTGCTGCCGGAACCATTTCAATTTGGGCTGTTAGTTCTGGCGTGCGAGCGCTGCAGGCTGCCAGGACGATGGACAGAGCCATCAGGATTGTGATCATCAGGGATTTCGTAGACATTTTAACCTCCATAAGGTTTGTGAATTTAGATTTTGGACGCCTGGGCGGGTGTGTTTGCTTTGCATCAGGCTTATAGACACCATTGTAAAAGCCCGGTTTGAAGAAGAAGCCAATAATATGTGAAGATTTCGTGCATTTCTGCGGCGAGCGGTCTGCCCGCACTGGGGACAAATTGTTTCACAAAGGGCGCATAATTCCTTCACGAATTCTTCAAATCGCCCCGCTAGAATTGAAACAACTTCAACGACACGAGTTGTCGGGAAGAATCAACAAAACAAACAATGTGTCATCTCAATAAGCGGGGGAAGTTGGGTGTTTTTGTGGGCTTCGCCCACAAAAAACAACCAACACCCCAATTTTGTGAGAAGATACCAAACAATTAAAATCACAAACCTGGAGGTTTATCATGATTAAGAAAGTTTTCGTCAGCGTATTACTGGTTACCATTCTGTCGGCCGCCGTATTCAGCATTTACAATACCACCTACGCCCGCTCGCAGGGCCAGACCACCACGACCGCTGCCAATGGACAGGGAAATGGACAGGGTGGACAGGGCCAGGGTAACGGCCAGTACGGCGCCAACGGCGCACAGACCGGAACCGGTATCACTCACCAGTGATGGGCAGTCAATTGCGGCTGAATTGGGCAACACCAGCTACGTTACCGGCCTGGGCCTGACCCTGAAAGATGGCGATGCAGTCACGGTAGTCGGTTTTATCGATGCCAACGGCGGCCTGGCGCTCAAGAGCCTGACGCTCACCGCCACCGGCGAGACCTTCAATTTCCGGGATGATACCGCCCGCCCCCTGTGGGCTGGTGGAAAGGGTAACGGGGGGCAGGGTCACACCACAACCCCATAAAATCAAACCTAAACAAAAACATCCCCCCGCCCGGGTGGATGTTTTGTTTGATAAAAACCATACTACCGTCAGTTCGGGATAAGAGATTTTTGGTGTTTTTGGGTGACACAATACCAAAAACACCAAAAGAACCTCTTTTCGAACTTAACTATTTACGCCGCTTCGGTCTGAAAACAAGTGCCATCGCCAGCAGCATGAACGCTGCGCTGCCGGGGCAGGTGGGGAAAAATATTCGCAGGCGGCTGCGCTGGTTGGGTTGTTGGCTGGGAAGTGGGCGAAGGCAGCGGCTGAAGTGCAGCCTGGGCAGCGTCGGAGCGGCATCCGGCGCTGCCGTTGGGTTGAGCTGGGGTGCGGGGGTTGAACTGTCTGCAGCGGCGGCAGCGTTGGGATCTACATATGTCTGATAGGCAGTACCCTGCACCAAGACCAGCACCTGCTGTCCCAATGCCAGGGCGCGGCCGTTTCCAGGCTGGCCTGCGCCAGGTTGAAGTATTCGGTCGAGAGGAAGGCCACCTGCCTGGCCTGCATTGTGTCCGGGTCAAAGGTGGTATCGGTCCAAACGCCGTCGACCAGCAGGAAGGTGCGTGAGCCGACAAACTTGACCTGCCCGGCTGCCGAAGCCTCCAGCACTGGTGCACTCTCGGCCTGGGCCAGGGCGCTTTGCCCGGCAGCATCCTGGACGGCTTTTTGGCCGCTGACCGGGGCGGCAGGCGCCTGTGCCCATTGTTGGATCGCTGCGCCGGCAATTTCATTTTGGGGCCGAGCGCCCAGGGCGGCGGGTTCGGTGACCAGGTAGGATGTGTAGGGGGTCACTATCCCATAGCGAATGCTCAGGCGCACAATTTGCTCCACCAGCTCTTTCTCGGCGCCCTGCAGCCTTACCTGGTTTAGCAGGTAACCGATCTTACGGGTGGCCCACAAGGCGCGGCAGGCAGCCAGCGGACCGGTTTCGCCTGGCTGTCGGTCGTGAAGACCTGTTCTGGGAAGGTCGGGTTTGTTTGACGCCGTTCAGATCGCCGCTGAGGATGATATTCGCAACACCCCGCCCCGGTAGCGCCCGGCAGCGATGATCTGCCCGCCGTGGAACAGGTCAGGCAGGGGCATAGGGTACAGGTCCTAAACACACATGTTGCCAAAATCCAGGCTCAGGCTGGTCGGAACAGGGGTGATGATCTTGTCATAAAAACCGGAGACGATCTCGTCCAGGTTTTTTGCTCGGGGAATATGTAGGCTGATGCGCCGTGATGGGCCTGAGCCAATGAATCGAGCAGAAAGGTATCCACATCGTAGCCAACCCCGAAGACGAAAAGCCGCAGGTTGGTCGGAGCGGAATCCGCCAGGTTATTCAGGATTTTCGCGCTGTCGATCTCACCTTCGGTTGGCAGGCCATCGGTTAAAAAGATCAGGTAGGTGGGGCGCTCGGGCTGCACCAGGCTGGCGGCCTCCAGCAGTGCCCGGTTGATGTCGGTTGATCCGGCTGCGCTGATCGATTCCACCCAGCCCCGGGCTTCTGCAGCCTGGCTGGCTGGGCGCAGTCCGCTGGCAAAGGTCTCGACGGCGCTGCTGAACCCGATGATATTGAACCGGTCCTGGGGATTGAGATGTTCGAGAATATAGATCAGGGCCTGGCGGGCCTGCTCCATTTTTTCGCCTTCCATGCTGCCCGAATGATCCAGCACCAGGAGAACATCTTTGGGCTGCGGCTGAACGGAGACTTCGGGGGAAGGGGCGATCAGGGCCAGGAAGTAGCCATCGGCTCCGGAAGGGTCACTGGGGTCGCGGTAGGTCAATAAATGGAAGGCGGGCGTTTCGCCCAGGGAATAGAACAAAGCAAAATCGCTGTCCGGGGTGATATCGGCCGCCTCGTAACTGGCAGAGGCCAGTTCTTCGCCGCTGCGGGTGATAGCAACCGGATGGGAAGGCGAATAAACCGCCCGGATGGGGGTGGAAGATTTTATTTCAACGCTGACGGAGACGCTCTCCAGCGGGCTGGCAGAAAACTTTTCGGTGTTGAGGGGGTAGCTATAGCGCACCAGCCCGTGGTCAGCAGTCAGGGCCTGGGTATATTCCAGCTCGACCCGCCGTTCGGTCTGTGAGGGGATTGGGAAGATATGCGCCTGAACTGCGCCGCTTCCGGCATACTCCAGCAGAGCCGGGTCCTGCAGGCTGCGCACAATTTCTTCATAGCGCTGGCGGGCCTGATCTGCGTCCAGCACTGCGCCGCTGACCGGTTCGCCATCGATCCAGAGCTTGAAATTTGTCACCACGGCATCCTGAGGCAGCGCGGGGAATGGATATTCGCCTTCAACACTCCAACTGTTGGGGTTGTAAAAGACCTGATCTACCTTGGTGATGGCGATCTGGTCTTCGATCATGACGCTGACATGGTGATATTTGACCTGGAGCTGGCTGATGGGCGGGACCGGCTGCGGACAGGGAAAAGGATCGCAGATTGGCGGTTCAGGGATGATAATCCCATCGGCGCGGGCCGAGGTGGGGGAGCAGATCATAATCAGAACCAGAATGGCCAACAAAAAATTTTTCATGTGAATACTCCTGCCAGTTGAGATACAAGGGCCCTATTCTTATAACGCACAAGCCCGCCGAAATGTTCCTGATGTTCTGGTTTATGGGGAGGTGAAAGCGGCGAAGCCGCTTTCACCTCCCAAAATATCAGTCTTTATCACGGTGAACCCAATGACCAAAATTTCTTGCAACTTTCCATAAAAAAGTATGCGTATAATGAGATAGACAAGCCTGGCCTGACCGGTGTAATAACGCCCTACGCAAACCGGCAGGCGGACGTTCAGGAGAATATTGCAGTGAATGAACACGAGCCAACCTGGCTCGCAAAAGCCATCCAGGGTGATCAGGAAGCCTTTACCTCCCTGGTCCAAACCTACCAGACACCGGTTTACAACCTGTGTTACCGCATGCTTGGCGACCCGTACGAGGCCGAGGATGCGGCTCAGGAAACCTTTTTGCGAGCATACCAGAATATGAAACGTTATGACACTCAGCGCGCCTTTTCCACCTGGCTGCTTTCGATTGCTGCGCACTACTGCATTGATCAGATTCGCAAGCGCCGGATGAAACTTCTATCGCTGGACGATGAGCCCCTGCTGCTTGACCCGCCGGATCATGCCCCAGGACCAGAGCCCTCGCTCAGTCTGCACGAAGACCAGAAGCGGGTGCAGCAGCTTCTGGCTCAAATCAACCCACAGGATCGGGCGGCAGTGATCATGCTCTATTGGTATGACATGTCGTACGATGAAATT
>JADKBC010000035.1 GCA_016715205.1 Holophaga sp. | reverse complement strand
CTGCAGGTGGGGGCTGCTCACCCGCAGCCGGTCTGGCAGCCGATCAATTTGTGCTCATTCCGTTTGAGCTTGACCTTTAACCCAGCTACTGGCTAGTGGCAAATTGGGAGTTTTTTAGCGGGCATCGCCCGCTAAAAAACTCCCAATCTTAAGTTACAGTGCAGCTCTGTAAACCCGATAACGTTTGTAGCAGCTTCGCCCCCATCCGGTCTGCCAGGATGGGGGTTGCTAGGTAACTGCGCCCGTCAGGGAGAGGCCAACCCAGGTGTACCCCCGGCCCTGGATCCGGCGCGACATTTCATCAAACAGCAGCACTCCAACACCCATATTCCAGTATTCAGGCAGAACCAAAACACTTTTAATGGACAGACTTTTCCGCTTTTGGCGCATCAGCCAGGCTGCTTTCAGGTAGTCCCAGGGATAGCGCAGCCCATTGACTTGCTGGAATACTTCGTTCAGGTTTGGAATGGCGGGAACCAGCCAATAGGTTCGCCCTTGAACTCAGCGAAGAGGATCAACTCCGGGTCCACGATGCTGCGGAATGGCGCAAGCGATTCCTGGAGGGCCTCGCGCTGCCAGGGGATGAAATCGGCCAGATGGGCGGTGGATTTGTTGAGCAAATACAGAACGCTGTCCACCTCTTCTTCCCAGCGCTCCAGGTGAGCGCCGCGGATGGTGATTTCGCCGTGTTTGCGCAGCCGGTCTGCCAGGCGGGCGGCGCGCTGCCATTCGGGCGTGCTGCGATCGAGCCCAATGGCAAAGGCCACGTTATCATCGCGCGCCGGTTGAAAGCCATAGCCTTCAACCAGGCTCTGGTAATAGGGCGGGGTGTGGCCGCAGAGCAGGGCCGGCGGACGGTCGCGGCCTTCGATCAGGATCCCATAGCTGTCCTCGTAGTCCAGGTTAAATGGGCCGTAGAGGGTTTCCAGACCGCGGGTTTTGGCCCAGGCGGCGGCGGCATCAAACAGCGCCCGGGCTGACTCTTCATCGTCGGTACACTCGAAGAATCCAAACACACAGTCCTTCAACCCGCGTTGTTCATTCATAATTCGATCTTCTGCGGCGCAGATGGTGCCGACTGGTTTGCCCCCGCTCCAGGCGATAAAGAACTCAGCGCTGCCGCGTTTAAAGAAAACGCCCTTTTGGGGATCGATTTTGGCGGATCGTTCTGGCAGCAGCGGCGGAACCCAGAGCGGGTCGTTTTTGTAGATCTTCCAGGGGAAAAGCAAGAACGTGCGCCGGTCGGCAGAACTGCGCACAGGGCGAACCTCGATTTTATTCATAGGACCTCCGGTGTATTTTTTGCTTTCTTATTACACTGATCTTGTGTCCATATAAAATCCAGGATTTTTATCCGCAGATTTCGCAGATCACGGTGGGGTACACCGGACGCAGATTTTTTTATAATTTTAAAGTCTGCGTAATCTGCGCCCGATGTATTCATCGGCAATCTGCGGATTGCATTGGATGTTTCGGTGCTGTCCGTGTCCCATTTTGCCTGAATGCGATTGGCTTTTGGGCACGCGCCTGCTGCAGTCCTGGGCCAGGGTTTTCTGAAAGGCAGAAAACCCTGCCGTCTACAGAATAGAAAAAGTTTCACGGTGTTTGCTGCGGGCGCAGCCCGCAGCAAATGCCTTGAAAATTCAAGAAGGGCATCTAGGCCAGTTGCAGGGTCAGCGCGGCAACGGAAAGGGCGGCAGGCTGAAGACTGCCAGACCGTCCTGGATGGTCACAGCGTCAAAGGGCTGAGAGAGCAAACCGTGTCGGGCTGTTCGTAGGTGTTGGCTGCTTTGGGGTCTGGGCCAGTCAGGAGCTCGGCGTTTAGCAGGCCGGTGATCTGGCGGTCTGTCAGGTTGACCTGGATCTCAGCAGTCTCGGTCTGGCTGCGGTTGGAGGCGAAAATGTGCAGGCCGCGCCGTCCGGGATGGCGCTGCTGTCGATCACCGGCACAGCGCCGTAGGATTTGGAGGTGTACTGCGGGCCGCTGGTGCGCACCTGGAGGGCCGCACCATTCCGGCGGCTTGCGTACATCTCCAGCGGGTAATAGATGGATTGTTTCAGCATATCATCGCCGCGGGTCAGAATTGGGGCGATGACATTGACGATCTGGGCGATGTTGGCGATCTTGACCACATCGGCGTGGCGGATAAAGCTGTTGAGGAAGCCCGCCGCCACCAGGGCGTCTTCCAGGTTGTAGACCTCTTCGATCAGGTGAGGGCAAACTTGCCTTCGCCGTCCATCTGCATGTTCTTGTACCAGACGTTCCACTCGTCGAAACACAGATAGGCGCGCTTTGGGCTGCGGTTTTTGGCCTGCACAAAACGGCAAACGGCATCCATCTCCTCAATTTGCTGGTCGATGGAATTGGTCACAGCCAGAAAATCGGCTGTGTCGTTGTTGCGGTTGCCCACATAACGGTGGAGACTGATGTAGTCGGCCATCTCACCCAGATATTCGAGGACTACACGGTCCCATTCCATGTAGGTTTTCATCCCGGTGCTGCACGACCCGCAGGCCACCAGCTCCAGGGATTTGTCGACATCTTTCATCATTTTGCCGGCCTGCTGGGCCCGGATGGCGTATTGTTCGGCCGGGACATGCCCCAACTGCCAGGGGCCGTCCATTTCATTGCCCAGGCACCACAGCTTCACGCCGTGCGGGTCCGGGCTGCCATTGGCGGCCCGCAGGTTGGCAAAGCGGCTGCCGGCAGGAGCGTTGCAGTATTCCACCCAGTTTCGGGCTTCCTCGGGCGTGCCGGTGCCCAGGTTGACGGTCAGCATCGGCGTCCAGCCCATCTTCTGGCAGAGCGCAAGGTATTCTTCGGTCCCAAACTGGTTGGACTCAAGGGACTGCCAGGCCAGCTCGCGCACCACGGGGCGCTGAGACCTGGGGCCGATGCCATCAAGCCAGTGATAGCCAGAAGCGAAATTGCCGCCCGGGTAGCGCATGGCAGTATAGCGCTGCCTGCGCAGGGCTTCCAGGACATCCTGCCGGCAGCCATCTTCGCCTGCATGGGCGCTGGAAGGGTCGTAGACCCCCTGGTAGACCGCCCGGCCCATGTGTTCCAGAAGCCGCCAAAGATGCGTTCATCCACCGGGCCGATTTGATATTGCGTATGCAAGGTCAGTTTTGTGATTTCCATTGAGGTTCTCCTGAAAGTAAACAAAACTCGGCGATATACGCCGAGTTTTGTTTACTTATAACTAAATTCGCCCTGCAGTCCGCTCTGGCTGTCAGGCGCAATCCAGACCTGGAATCGGCCCGGTTCCACACCAAACGTGCCATCGGCGCGGGTGAAGGCCAGGTCAGCTTCGTTCAGGGTGAATGTCACCTGGCGGGTTTCGCCGGGGTTAAGGGTGACATGCTGGCAGCCCTTCAATTCACGCACCGGGCGGGTGAGTGAGCCGATCAGATCGCGCACGTACAACTGGGCCAGCTCAGTGCCAGTCCGGCTGCCGGTATTGGTGATTTCAGCGCTGATCTGCAGGCTGCCCTGCAGGGTTTCGCTGCTCAGGCGGAGGTTGTTGTAGGCAAAGGTGGTGTAGGTCAGCCCATAGCCGAAGGGGAAAAGCGGCGAACTGGGTGAATCGACATAGCGGATGCGGAAGAAGTTGGGCGAGTTCAAGGGGCGGCCCGAATTCTTGTGGTTGTAATAGAACGGCACCTGCCCGGTGACGCGTGGGAAGGTCATGGGCAGATGACCGGTGGGTGCTTCCAGCCCGAACAGAACCTCGCCCAGGGCTGCGCCGCCCTCAATTCCAGGGTGCCAGGCGTAGAGAACTGCATCGACCTGGGGTACGATCCGGCCGAGGGCCAGCGGGCGTCCGGCAAATATCACCAGAATCACCGGCTTGCCCATGGCCGTGATAGCCTCGATGAACTGGGCCTGACCGGGCGGAAGACCCAGATCGGTGACATTGTTGTTCTCGCCAGAGCGGTTGGGATATTCACCGACCAGCAGCACGACCGCATCGCACTGGGAGGCATGATCCAGCGCCTGGTCAACATAATCGGCTTCCCACAGATCGAAGCCCTTTGGCGCCACTTCGCGAACGGCTCTGTCGAGCGGGGTGACGTATTCGGAGCGCCCATCGGGAGTCCAGCAGCCGAACAGTTCACCTTTGGCATGCAGGAAATTGCCGGTAAGCAAGATCCGCTTGAAGCGGTTGGGGTTCAAGGGCAGGATATCGACGTCGTTCTTCAACAAAACCATACTCTGGCGGGCGAAGCGGCGAGCCAGGGCCCTGTCGCTTTCGGTCATCATGGGCCTGGCGGCCTGCCCGGGATCCGTAAATGGCCGTTCAAACAAACCGGCGCGCTGTTTGATGCGCAAAATCCGCCGGGCGCCTTCCTCGATATCCTCGAGCGGGATTTTGCCGGCCTGTAAACTGGCAGCCAGGGTTTCTATATAAGCCCGGCTGGCCATATCCATGTCCACGCCGGCGTGCAGGGCCAGAGCGGCGGCGTGCGCCCGGTCTTCGGCCACGCCGTGATGGATTACCTCGATAACGGATTCCCAATCGGAGACCACAAAGCCATCAAAACCCCATTCGCCGCGCAGCACATCGGTCAGCAGGCGGCGGTTGGCGCTGGCAGGAACCCCGTTCAGGTCCAGGAAAGCTGCCATCAGCGTACCAACACCGGCTTTGACTGCCGCCTGGTAGGGCGGGAGGTAAACATCCCGCAGGGTGGGTTCAGAGATCTCGCCAGCGTCATAATCGCGTCCGCCCTCAGCGGCGCCGTAACCGACATAATGCTTGGCGCAGGCGACAATTTTATCCGGGGCGGAGTAATCGCTGCCCTGGAACCCGCGGACCGCGGCTGCCGCCAGCAGGGAGGCCAGGTATGGGTCTTCCCCGCTGCCTTCGGCAACCCGACCCCAGCGCGGGTCACGGGCGATGTCGATCATGGGTGCAAAGGTCCATTTCACGCCATCCGAGCTGGCCTCGCGGGCAGCCACCGCGGCGGCATCTTCGGCCAATTGGGGGTCAAAGGCCGCAGCCTGTGCCAGCGGGATCGGGAAGATCGTCCGATAGCCATGGATCACATCCCGGCCGAAGATCAGCGGAATTTTCAAGCGCGATTCCAACGCAAACTGCTGGATGTGGTTGCAGGTCTCAGCGGTGCACGATTCGCTCTGGCTTGATCCGGTCAGGGCGCCAGCGGCATTGATGACAGAACCTGCCTGGCCCTGGCGGACGACTTCTGGATCAAAATTGCCCCAGGCTGCGTATTGGTTGAGCTGGCCAATTTTCTCTTCCAGGGTCATTTGGGAAAGAAGGGAGTTGATAAAAGCTTCTGACATGGGAATTTTCTCGTTTCTTCAGGATTATTTTCGACCAGTTATTATACCGTCAGTTCGGGAAAAGAGCTTTTGTGGGTGGCTTTGCCACAAAATCTCTTCAGCTGGTTGGCGCTACTTATACCGTGGGATTTGGCTCTGAACGCTTATCAGCGTGGGTGCTTCAGCGGAGAATCCGCTGAAGCACCCATGGTTGTGTGCGAGCCAGGCTTGATCTGAAAATACCAGCCCTTCCGGGCGGCCTCCACCGGATGGTCGCTCCTGGGGTAAATTCGCCGCCTAGAATCTTCATCGCCAGTGGGTCTTGCAGTTCGTGCAGGATGGCGCGTTTAAACGGGCGGGCGCCAAAGGCCGGGTCAAAGCCAATCTCTGCCAGGTATTCTGCCGCTGGTTCGGTTACGTTCAGACTGTAGCCGCGCTCAGCCAGCAGGCCGGTCACCCGGCGGAGCTGGATGCCCACGATCTGCTTAAGGTGTTCGAGGCCCAGTTTATGGAAGATCACAACTTCGTCCAGCCGGTTCAGAAATTCGGGGCGGAAGTGATTCTGGAGGACCCCCATGATCTGCTCGCGGCTGGCAGTTTTGCTGCCTTCCCAGAGCTGGCTGCCCAGGTTGGAGGTCATAATCACGACCGTGTTGCGGAAATCGACCGTCCGGCCCTGTCCGTCTGTCAGCCGTCCATCATCCAGAAGCTGGAGCAAGACGTTGAAGACCTCGGGGTGGGCTTTTTCAATTTCGTCAAACAGGACCACGCTGTAAGGTCTGCGCCGGACAGCTTCGGTTAGCTGCCCGCCTTCATCGTAACCCACATAGCCGGGAGCGCACCGGAGCATCCGGCTGACGGTGTGCTTTTCCTGGTATTCGCTCATATCGATCCGGATCATGGCATGCTCGTCATCGAACAGAAACTCTGCCAGAGCCCGGGCCAGCTCGGTTTTACCCACACCGGTGGCGCCGAGAAAGATAAACGAGCCAATGGGGCGGTTGGGGTCTTGCAGCCCGGCCCGGGAGCGGCGGACGGCATTCGACACCACCCGTACGGCCTCATCCTGGCCGACCACCCGCTGGTGCAGACCCTGTTCCATCTTGAGCAGTTTTTGGGTCTCGCCTTCCAGCAGTTTGGTCACCGGGATGCCCGTCCAGCGCCCGACAATCGCGGCGATCTCTTCGGCGTCCACTTCTTCTTTGAGTAGTGCGCCGTCTTTTTGCAATCCGGTTATGCGCCCCTCGGCGGCGGATCTCTTTCGATCTGGCGCGATCGCCGTAGCGCAGGCGGCGGCTTTTTTCCATTCAGGGCCCGTTCAGCCGTTCCATTTCCTGGCGGGTTTTCTCCTGGGTTTCTTTCAGCGTGCGCAGCTCGCCAATCGCCCGTTTCTCGGTCTGCCAGCGGGCTGTCAGTTTTTTTGATTTTTCAACCAGATCGACCAACTCGCCTTCAATTTTTTGGAGACGCTCTTTGGAGGCCGCGTCTTTTTCTTTCTTCAGCGCCTGGCGTTCAATTTCAAGCTGCATCACCTGGCGGTCAACCTCGTCCAGGGACTGCGGTTTCGAGTCGATCTCGGTGCGCAGGTGGGCTGCGGCCTCGTCAATCAGGTCAATGGCCTTGTCGGGCAGGCGGCGGTCTGGGATGTAGCGGTAGCTGAGCGTTGCGGCAGCGATCACAGCCGGGTCGGCGATTCGCACACCGTGATGGACTTCGTAGCGCTCCTTCAGTCCGCGCAGGATGGCGATCGTGTCGGGTACGTCGGGCTCTCCGACCATCACCGGCTGGAAACGGCGTTCCAGGGCCGGGTCTTTTTCGATGTTTTTGCGGTATTCATCCAGGGTGGTGGCGCCGATCATGTGCAGCTCGCCGCGTGCCAGCATCGGTTTGAGCATGTTGCCGGCATCCATGGCGCCATCGGCCTTGCCTGCTCCCACCACGGTGTGCATTTCGTCGATAAACAGGATCATCGCCTGCTGATTCGGTTATTTCTTTTAAGACGGCCTTCAGGCGTTCTTCAAATTCGCCGCGGTATTTGGCGCCAGCGATCAACGAACCCATATCGAGCTGGATCAGGCGTTTCTTCTTGATGCCTTCGGGTACATCCCCGTTGATGATGCGCTGGGCCAGACCTTCCACGATGGCAGTTTTACCGACCCCTGGTTCGCCAATGATGGCCGGGTTGTTTTTGCTGCGCCGGGAAAGGATCTGGATGACGCGCCGAATTTCTTCATCCCGCCCGATGACGGGATCCAGCTTGCCCTGGCGGGCAGCGGCGGTCAGGTCGCGACCATATTTTTGGAGGGCCTGGTAGGTCGCTTCGGGTTCGGGGGTGGTGACGCGCTGCGAGCCGCGCACCGACTTGAGCGCCACCAGGATGGCGTCTTTGGTCAGGCCATAGGATGCCAAGCGTTTGCCCTCCCCCGAATCGGTCAGACCCAGTAGAAGATGCTCGCTGGAGACATAGTCATCCTGCATGCCTTTGGCGTAGCGTTCGGCCGCTTTGAGGGCGTCGCTGGCGGCCTGACCGAGCCCTACCTCCATATTCCCCCCGGAGATTTTCGGCCGTTTCGCCAGCTCTTTTTCCAGTTCGGCGCGCAAAGCCAGGACGCTGCCCGCCACCTTGGTTACCAGATCGGGAATAATCCCGTCTTCCTGCTGGACCAGGGCCAGCAAGAGATGGATCGGTTCGATCATCTGGTGATTGTATTAAGCCCAGTTCCTGGGCTGCCAGGATAGCTTCCTGTGACTTTTGGGTGAACTTATCCAGTTTCATTGGTTCCTCCTGTAGGTGTGTCGTGGAAGAGGGTGTTGGGGATGATGCGCCCTC
>JADKBC010000034.1 GCA_016715205.1 Holophaga sp. | reverse complement strand
GCATCAAATCGACAAACTTCTGTCCCCCGACTCTGGGGTGGATAAAATTATCTTCCCAGGCGCCAGGTCTTCAGATTGGTCCACAGGTTTGTGGCGCCAACTTCAGTGTTTTGCGGATGAAGCGCAGGGGTGTCTGATTCGCCAGGTGACCGCTGACTGCCCGCCCCTTGATTGCTTCGTGGACATCATCGGCAAACAATGTCGAGCGCATCCCCAGCGGCTGAAACAGGTGTTCGTCCGCAAAACGCCGCAGGCTTTTTCCGCTGATCCGTTGGATAATCTCAGCAAGCAGGAGGTAATTGGTATTGGCGTAGCTGTACAAACTGCCAGGGGTGAAGTTCAGGCCTTTCTGGCGGCAGGCGATCTCCAGGGTGGTGCGGTTATCCTGACTGTCTTCAATTGTCAGACCAGCCAGGGTGGCGATCATCGAGTGATCGCGCAGACCAGAGGTGTGATAAACCAGATTGCGCAGGCGGATTGGGGATCCATAGTCAGGCAGTTCCGGTAGCCAGCGGTGGATTTCGTCATCCAGGTTGAGCTGACCATTCAGCACCAACAGGAACAACCTGGGCGGCGGTGAGGCTGTTTTGGAAGTTGAGCCGATATCCAAGCACACTGCGAGAAGTCAGTGGACTGCCAAAATCCAGCTCAGCAGCACCAAAGCCGCGGGCATACTCGATCTGTCCAGACTGCACTACCCCAACGACGCAGCCGGGAGTTTCGGGTCGATCCCATGCTGAAAAAATCGCATCAACGGCTGGTTTGTTAATCATCATGCTTTCCATACTTTCTCAAATACGCGCACAAAGTTGCCGCCCAGTATCTTCAGGATTGTCTCCGGTGAGTGACCGCGCCGCACCAGACCTTCGGTGATGCGCGGCAGGCAGGCAATATCATCCAGCCCGGCTGGCGCACTCTCTACACCGTAGAAGTCTGATCCAAGCCCAATGTGGTCTGCTCCAACGATATCAGTGGGTTTCGATGTTCTCGATCAGGTGATCAGGCGTTTCATGTCCCCAGAAGAAAATGATGCCAGCCACCCCGCCCGTCGGGCGACTGGCCTCCAGGGCTTCCCACGGTCCGCACCCGGTCAAAAAGTGGCGCAGGTAGGGCAGCCCACGCCAACGAACGAAGGAATTCGGACTCATATGCGAGATGATGACCGGGTTGTGGGTCTGTTCCAAAATTTCCCAGTAGCACGGCTCGTTGGTATGGGCCAGATCAACCACAATGCCCAATTCATCCATGCGGCGCACTGCCTGTCGGCCCAACCCCGTCAGCCCGCCGGTCTTAAAACCCGGCTGCGGGCCGTCGGCATACAGATTGCGCCGGTTGTGGATCAGCCGACTATGCAGGCCAGTTATTGACCACAGATCAAAAAGCGCAGGTCGGGACCGAGCGGCTCCAGGCCTTCAGGGCCAGGATGGCGCCCTGTGCGGTTTTCGGCTTTGAGTGCGGCAATCTGTTCAGGGCGTGTGACCAGCGCCAGACCGGGGTTTGTTTCCACTTCACGGTGCAGCCACCAGGTCATTTCAGGCCGCGCTGCAGCGCCGGTCGAGGTGTTTATCTTCCAGGTAAATGGCGCAGACCTGGGCGGTCAGCCCGCCGCGCTGCCACTGGGGCAGGCTGTACTGTCCGGCGCAGCCAAAGACTTCGGTATGCCGGCTGTGCTGGATGCCGGGTGACCCTTCTTCGGCGGCGGGCTGCAGGGGCTTGATGGGTGGTATCCAGGTGTTTGGGTCGGGGATGACAGCCGGTGTACCCAGGCGGGTGATGCCATCGGTGACGGCCATCAGGATGTCGCAGTGGGCGTCAATGACGATAGCCTGCTGGTGCAGCTCAACAGCCAGCGGGGATAATGGGCTTATGTCCATAAATCGGTGCTGAGGTATTTCAGGCCGGAATCATTGAGCAAAACCACAATGGTTTTGCCTTTTAGATCCGTTTGCAGCAGTTGGACGGCGGCTGCCACATTGGCGCCGGAAGAAAAACCGGCAAAAATGCCTTCCAGGCGGGCCAGGGAGCGGCAGGTTTGGATGGCTTCTTCATCGCTGACCTGCAGAAAGCCATCCACGTGAGCCGGGTTTACAAAGGGCAGATCGGTCATTGAGTATCCGCCGCCCTGAATCTTGTGATTGGGCTGCGTGATGGGTCTTCCGGCAATTACCGCGGCTCCGACCGGTTCCACCAGGTAGCAGGCAATTTGTGGACGGTAGGCCTTGAAAGCCGCTGCGCACCCGCCAAAGGAACCCGCCGTACCAGCAAAATCGCAAGCATCGAACTGTCCTCCGCTTTGTTCAAAATCACCTCTGGGCCGTGCTATGGAGCAAATGGAAACGGAAATTGCCCGGGTGGTGGAGATTGATCGGCGGAAGGCGTTGCGCTCCAATGTGATGCGCCGGGCTGCCTGCTCCACCTGTTCCAGGTCTCCGCCGGAAACCTGGCCCGGCAGTGATCCGGGGAGTTGATCCACCAGCACCACTTCGGCCCCCAGAGCGCCCATCATGCGCGCTCGTTCCATCGAGTTGCCTCTGGACATGACCGCTACAAAGGGATACCCCTTGATCCCGCAGACGATCGCCAGCCCGGTGCCGGTATTGCCGCTGGTCAGTTCAACCACCGTCTGCCCTGGTTTTAGCTCGCCGTTGGCCTCGGCATCTTCGATGATCTGGCGGGCAATCCGGTCTTTTTTCGAGAACCCGGGGTTGAGATACTCCAGTTTGGCCAGAATACGCCCATTCAGCGCCCGGCCAAAACGAGCCAGCTCCACCAGAGGGGTGCCGCCGATGGCTTCTACTGTTGAAGGCAACAGGTGTGTGGTCATTTTATCCTCTGAAATCAGTTGTTCGGCCAGCCAAAAATGCGGTTCAGGCCTGCATTGTAGCTGGATCCTTCAATCAAAACCTCGTCTTCACTGACCAGAGTAACATCGGGGAGCTGTGCCAGCCCCTGGGCGAACCCTGGAATATGACTGACCACCCGCCAACGGGCCGGTGTTGTCGGCAGAAGCGGCTGGGTGGTAATTTTTTGCAAAGCAGTTCGCACCCCATCTTCGATCATTTGACGGGCGCGCTGCGGAGCCGTACACTGCCCGGATTGATTGGTATAGCCGCGTTTCACTGCAATGGCCGTTACGCCTGGAATGACGGCTTGCGCTTCAGCGCAGGTTGCCGTATCACCGGTAATCGCCACCACCGGTGTACCAAACGCCCCCAGCATTCGGGCAAAAACTTCAATCTCGCCCACCGGCTGGTCGTTGAGATAAATATCCAGGCCGCCGGCGATGGTATGGCAAAGAATGCCATCGGGGATACCCCAGCGGGCGTGCATGCCCACCATGACACAGGCGTCGTAATGCACATCCAGCCAGGGTTGAGCCGGGCCGTAATGGTGCGATACCCACTCGCAGTGCGGGTCAAGCAGCTCGGGGATGACATGGTTGACGCCCATTACGGCGTGGCCGCCGTGTGCCTCGCGCACAACGATCAGATCGCGCCAGCCGCGACTGCACCCGCGCCGCTGCATTAATGTCTTCGGTGTACAGGCGGCGGCCTTCGTTGTACAGGAAATGTTCGGGTAGGATCTGCTCCATCACGGTGATTCCGCTGATGCCTTCCATATCTGTCCAGATCAAGACGTTCATTCTTCCTCCTGGGGTTTCATCATGGTGTTTAGAAAACGTTCCATCCGCAGCATGCAGTCACGGATGGTGGCTGGCTGTACCCAGACATGTCCTTCGCCCGGATAAGCCATATATTCAAAGGTTTTACCGGCTCGCAGCAGAGCGCTCACCATCATTTCAGACGAGATGATGGGAACATTGAAATCTTGCGTGCCGTGCAAAATCAACAGCGCGCCCTGGATTTTGTGTGCCTGGTACAGCGGGCTGCGCTCGAAGAGCGGGTTTGGCTCCTCATCTGGCGAACCGAAGCGGAGGTTGGTGTAGGTGGAATAGCCCGCAAACAGCGACCATTCGGAGACGGGCGCCATGCTGATCCCCGCAGCAAAGACCTCCGGGGAGCGGGCCATGGTTTGCAGTACCATGTATCCACCGTAAGAGTAGCCGAACAGCGCCAGCCGGCGTGAGTCGATGAACGCCAGCCCGCCGAGAAACTGGGCCGCAGCCACCAGGTCATCCGCCTGTTTGCGCCCACCCTCGTGATACTGGGCGTGGGCGTGTTCGCGTCCGTAGCCATCGCTGCCGCGCGGATCCACCAGCAGCACCACATAGCCCTGGTTTACCAGATAACTGAAGATCAGGTTTTTGGGACCAAATTCCCAGCCCAGCTGGGCTTCCTGATCCCAGGCCCCATACGCAAAAACCAGGGCCGGATGCCTGGCGTCTTTCTGTAACTTTGGGGAACTGGCCAGCACTCCGTATATTGGCCTGCCGTCCAGCCCGCTGAAGCGCACCGATTCCAGGTGCATGATGTGCTCTTCCGATAGGCCGGCTGGCCGCGAAGTGTACACCACCTGCGGCTCCTGGCGGCCATCCACCGGGGTGATGAGCAAATTGGGCATCTGATCTGGTCCGCTGTATATATGAGCGATCCGGCTGCTGTCTGGCGACCAGGCCAGATTTGTCTGGCGCAAATACCAGCCTCCCAGGCAGACACCGGGGATTGGTGTGATTAGAAGCGGTTCGTCGCCATCCAGGCGGGTGACATACAGCCTGCGCTGCTGCAAGTCTGCCTGGGAGGAGACATAAGCCAGTGAGCGGCCGTCTGGCGCCCAGCCGCACCAATAGCAGTCAAATTCGCCCTGGGTGTGCTGCTGTACCTGACCACTGGCAAGGTCGGCTGTGTAGAGCTGACGCCAGCCCGTGCGGTTTGAGAGGAATGCCAGGCGGGTGCTGTCACCAGACCAGCTGACATCGCTGTCCGGATGGATATTGTGATCGACCCATTTTTCATCCTGGTCTGCCCACACCAGCTGCTCCTTGCGCTTTTCTAGATCAATGACGACCAGTTCTTTGCGGCCAAAATCGGTGCTCAGGCGGCTGACAGCGATTTTGCTGCTGTCGGGGGACCAATCCAGGATCATGCAGCCCCAGATATCTTCAGCGGGCGCCAGGTTGAGGATTTGGCCATTCTGGGTGGAGACGATCCGGACCTTCAGTCCTTTGCCCATTGCGCTGAGATAAGCGATCCAGGCGCCGTCTGGCGACCACTGCGGCCGCTGGATGAGACGGTAGAAAAGCTGGCTGTCTTCGGCCAGCAGGCCTTCGCGGCGGGTGAGCTGCTGCGGCTCGCCACTGCCGGTGGTGGGCGCAATCCAAATATCCCCGTCACGAATACAGCTGAAGCGGGTCAGGTCGGGTGACAGCTGGGCCAGATCGCCCAGCAGGTCTTTGCGTACAAAGCGGGCTGGCTGGTCAGCCTGCAGGCCAGCAATTTGATATCCACCCCCCGGCATAATAGATCACCTGTTGACTGGCAGTCCAGTGGAGCTGCGGTAAATCTTTGTACAGGCGAAAAGGCTGCACACCAGCATCCAGCATGTGCGTGCTGAGATCGGCTGTCGCGCAGACCAGAACCTGGCTGCCCTGTGGGCCAGAAACCTGGTAGGCAAGCTGGCTTCCATCGGGTGACCAGGCCAGCCCGGATGGAACTTTGACAGACATGTGTAAGCTGATGCTATCCATATTGGGAATTCTCCGTAGACGGATGATATATTTACGGTATACTGGTAGTATACCACAAACCAATCCAAACAAACAGCCGTAAGAGGAGCAAATCGCGAACCACAAGATCGGACTTCTGGAAAAAACGGGCTATCTACTGAATGGCGTCGTTATGTCCACAATGGGCTATGTAACCGGCATTTATCTGATGTTTTATTTTACCGATATATTTGGGCTGGCGGCAGGTGTGTGGCAGGCACGGTTCTGTTGGCTGGCCGGATTTGGGACGGCATCAACGATGTGATTACCGGGTTTATTGTCGATAACGTACATTCCAAACATGGCAAGCTGCGCCCTTATCTGTTGTGGTTTGCTGTTCCTACCGCTCTGGTCTTTGCCTTAATGTTTGCAGCGCCCAATTTGAGCCCGACAATGAAAATCGTGTATGCTTTCGTTACATACTTCTTGTATGACGGGTTCTTTACCTTTGCAGCTGTTTCTGGCAGTTTGATTATGCGGGCCACCGATAATAACAATCAGCGGGTCACGCTCACGCTGTTTGGGGCGATGGGCAACTCCCTCACCAACCTGGCTCTGCCGATTGTGTTCTATCCAGTGGCTGTTGCTCTGGGCGGCGGTGATTTTGCCAAAGGCTTCGGGCCGATGGTGGCTGTGATGGCGGTTTTCGTGGCTGTTTTTATGCTTTTTCAGTTCTTTACTTCCAAAGAACGCGTGGTCGCGCTGGATGGGAAAGCCGATCAGGACAAAATGCCTCTCGGCGAAGCGGTGTCCATCCTGTTCTCAAATAAGCCGTGGATGGTCAATCAGTTGGCCAGTTTTACCACTTCGTTAGCACTGTACTTTATCACATCGATCCTGCCTTATTATCTGAAATATATCATTAAGAACGAGGGAGCGATGATGATGTTGATGCTGCCCTTCGCTGCCGCTCAGATCGGTTTCTACTTTATCATTCCGTGGATCGCTGCCCGCCTTGGTAAGCGCAACGCACTGCTGGCGGCCATCGGGCTGGGTATCTTCAGCCGCGCACTGGTCATCCCTGATCCAACCAATCTGACCCTGCTGACAATTTCGTCGGCCCTGCTGGGTATTGCGATTGCTTTTACCAACCTGTATGCTACGATGATGGCCGATACCGTTGATTATGCCGAGTGGAAAAGAGGCAAACGCATCGAGGGTATGACCGCTGCGGTGGGCGGCTTCTTTATGAAGCTTGCTATGGCCGGCGCGGCTGGAGCGATCGGGTGGGTGCTGCAGATTCAGGGTTACAATGCCAGCCTGGCGGAGCAGCCCGCCTCAGCGATCAACGCCCTGTATTTCATCATCATTTATATGCCGATCATCGTCTTCGCTATCTCCGCGGTTTGCCTGTTCTTCTATGATCTGGACAAGCAGCTGCCCTCGATGCGGGCCGAGATGGAAGCACGCCGCCAACAGAGCGCTTCCTGATGGAAAATCGAGCTGAGATCGCCTCAATTGAGGTTATCCGCCGCCAATTGGAGGCCTATAACCGGCATGATGCTCTGGAATTCGCTGCCTGTTATGCTCCTGAGGCAGATATACTTGATCTGCATACCGGCGAGACTATTCTCTCTGGGCGAGATTCTATTCAGGCTCGCTTTTCTAAGCGTTTTGAACAGGCCGGACTGCGAGTGGAAATTGCCGGACGAATGCTGCTGCCCGGGCTGGTGGTGGACTCGGAAAGAATTTTCACCGATGCCTCTCCAGAGCCGGGGGCGGCACTGGTGATGTATGAAGTGCGGGAAGGTCTCATCCGCCGTTCCTGGGTTTATCGGATTTTGGAAGGATAATCAATTGGATGTAATTGCCTATTCAGACACACTGTCTACGAAGGTTTATCGACAGATCAAGGTGGCTATTCTGAGCTGTGTCCTCAGACCGGGCCAGATGATCAATGAAAGTGAATTGATCCAGCAGTATGGAGTCAGTAAGACACCAATCCGGGAGACGTTGAAACTGCTGACCCAGGAACGCCTGGTCCAGTCTATCCCCGGCATGTGTTATGTGGTTACCCCCATCACGGTAAAAGATGTTGGCGAAATCTGGGAAATGCGGGCAATCCTGGAGGAAGCCACAGCCATGCGGGCTGCCAGTCTGGCCACACCGGCCCAGCTGGACGATCTTGAAGCCAGGGTGGGTGATGTGTTTCCCGTCCAGACCATTGAAGATTTGATGCGCTGGTATGATCAGAACACCCAATTTCATCTTGCTATAGCAAATATCTCAAAAAATACCCGCCTGGTTGGCGCTTTGCGGAGTGTGTTGGAAGAGGTGAACCGCTTTTTGCTGCTGGATCCTGAAATCCCATCCGACACGGCTGCCTGGATCAGTCAGCACCAGCGCATTATTGCCGCTTTGCGAGAGCGAGACGGGGTGCGGGCGACAGCCGTCACCCTGGAATACATGAGCACATCCTCACCGCGTATTCAGCAGCTTGTTTATCCGACAAATTGACAGGCAGCCAGGCGCACTGCCCGGCATGATTTGTTTTCGCCATCCAGGGCCTATCAGAACAAAGCCGCCGCCCTCCGGCTTATCGCCGGAGGACAGGCAGTAAGATCTTGAACGCAGCCACAGAGCCGGAGATGCGCGGGCTCCAAAGCCTCCACTCAGGGTGTAATTAGAGCCGCTGGCCGCGCTGCATCGGGCTGACCGATGGTTGCCGAGAGGGTGTAGCCGCCGCCAGCCCTGTTTTTGGCTGCCGCCAGAGTCAATCGTCCACCACGTCAGGGTATATCCTGCCCCGGTTTGGGCCTGAACTGTAACGGCTGCCCCGGCCAATAAAATCAAGACAAGCACAAGGATCAGCGTGCGTTTCATTTCAGCGCCCCTGGGCTTTTTGGCGCCACATGATTGCCACACCGATCAAGGCTGCCAGGCTTAGGACGGTGGACAGGTCAAAAGGCAGACCATTTCCACTGGCTGCGCCCAGCGGGCCAAGGTTGTCCAAACGGCGCTGCAGGTCGCTGATCTGGGTCTGCAAGGCCGTGATCTGCTCCTGCTGCCGGGCGATTTGGATGTCTTTTTCCTGGCTGATCTGGTACAGCCCCTGGATGGCTGCCAGTGAGACGCCATCGGCATCCACTGTATTGATGTGCCTGTTGTCTTCGCCCACCCCAAATGCCGCCGAGAAATCCTGAGCCATTGGCCCGATATGGCGGATGGAGGCGTCCTGTGTTTTGTAACTCCAGGTTCCGATCGGGATTTGGGCCAGCGCTTCCAGCACCTGGCGTCCATTGACCGCTGCCAGGTTTGTCTTGCTGCTGCGGTCGCTGAGTACGCCCCAGCCGCTGCCCCCAGCCGCCAGTTGGACGCCGGCAGTCGCGTTGCCGGCGCCGTCAATGGCTGAGACGAAGAAGACCCCGCCCGTGGCGCGGGCCGTGAATGCGTTGTTGCTTGCACAGCCGAAATCGAAATTGTTTGAATCCGCCCAGGTGAAGCAGCCATTGTTGAACGATTTGGCGCGGTTGCCGGCAGCAAAACTGGTGCTGCCCTGGGCCAGGTTGTTTAAGCCGCCTGGCACCATCGCTCCACTCCCGCTGGCATTATTACCACTCCCGCCTGCCACGGTTGCATCGAATCCGCCGGCGGTATTGCTGTTGCCGCCGCCGACCGTCGCTCCCCCCAATGTCACTTTGTTGTTATATCCCCCGCCAATGGTGGCGATCTGAGATTGGTCCCGGCAGTCGCAGAGATCTGATTTAGCTGCCCGCCGCCAATTACGCCGTACCATCCATCCGCGCTGATCAGGTTGCCGAAACCGCCGGCGATGGTGGAAGCCACGCCTTTGGCTTTGTTGCCATTGGTGCCAGAGCCATTCCAGCCGCCGCCCCCAACGGTTGACCCGGCGCCGGGTGCCACGTTGTATTCTCCTCCACTCACGGTTGAGCGGCGGCCCGAAGCGTTGTTCAAAGCCGCCTCCGCCAATCGTGCCCCATTCACCAGCGATCTGATTGCCATGACCGCCCGCGATAACACCGGCAAAGCCGGTGACTTTGTGAACACCTCCGCCAATGGTGGCATTGGCGATCAACTGCCCACCTGAGATGGTGTTACTGTACCCACCCCCGATGGTTGCATTCTGGGTGCTGGCGACATTTAGATCGCCGCCGCCAATATAGGCCACATAGCCGCTGGCTACATTGTAGAAACCGCCGCCGATTGCGGCGGAGGATCCGGTGGCGTAGTTGTGGAGACCACCCGCAACGACCGAATAATCACTGGTCGCCCGATTATCTATGCCGCCGGCAGCCACGGCGCCATACCCATCGGCGTGATTGGCGCCCCCACCGACCGTGGCGTAGTCCTTCCAGACCCGGTTCTCATAGAAGAATGCCCCGCCGCCGGCAATGGTGGCGCCCCTGACGGTAGTGGAGATCTGGTTACCTGAATAGCCGCCGCTCAGGTTTGGGCTTGTCGAGTTAGGCAGGATGCGCAGGCCAATCTGGCTGTTGGCGCCCAGGTTCAGAGGAGTTTGATCGAGTGTGCCTAAGAAGTTGCCGCTGCCCGCCCCGCTGTTACCCTGCAAGGCCCAGTTGTTCAGGGCAAAGGAGGCGTACGGCGCTGCTGTGAGCTGGGTGCGAGGACTCAGCGTGACATAATTGGCATCTCCGCTGCATTTGACTGCTGTTTCCAGCCAGCGGGCCTGCCAGTGAAGGCGCTGGAGCCATAATCGAGCTGTACGGTGAAGAGGCCGTTGACTACAGTGACGGCATTGAAGGTGTTCGAATTAAGAAAACCCCCGCCAGCGAGTGAGTCCCACAGCGAGATACTGATGCTGCAAGCGCCGTTGACGGCCTGGGTGCCTTTGTTTAGCAGCCCTTGATAGGTAAAAGCATGACTGGCAGCGGCTTGCGGCTGCTGTGGGCTGCCGCTCTGGGCTGCCACGCGGATAATTCCAACTGCCAGTCCAAGCGCCATAATAACAGGTAAAGCAATCCAAAGGTAGCGTTTCATTCTATATCCTTCATTAAAAAAAGTTGTATGGATAAAGGGTCCCTGGAAATTACTGTGACGGCATTGTGTGGGTGATTGTTTTACCATACCAAAAATAATCACCCTGCTGCAATCTTTGTCACGGAAAAATCCGATGACCCGGGATAGAGCAGATGTTCAAAATTATATCTTATGACGGGTAAGAGTACCCGAATTGCCCGAAATCAACTGCCTGCTGCGCTGGCGCCTGGGTTTGCGAGATACAGCATCCCTGCAGTCAAGGTCTCTTCGATCATTCTGTCGCGTA
>JADKBC010000033.1 GCA_016715205.1 Holophaga sp. | reverse complement strand
GCCGCGGCTGTCCTGGCCAAATCTGGCTGCCAGGCCGAAAGAACGGCGGCGGGCAGCCCGCTCAGCAGGGCCACCAGGACGCTGTGGTCGGAAACGGTCTGGTCAAAGATTTCGGCGCTGACGCTGATCCCCAAAATCGGCTTATCGCCGAGCTGTAAACCACCCCGGCATCACAGCGGCAGATCCGGGCGGTTGGAGGCCAGCACCAGACCCAGGCCGGGCGTCTCGCGCCCGAGCTGCTCCAGCGCCTGGCGGGCGGCGTGCGAGCCGGCCTCGCGGGCGTCAACGGATTGATCCTTTCGCGGCGGCAGCGAATGGCATGGTTTACTCCGCTCAGGCAGTCTCGACGATCGGGACAATAATGTGGAAGGTGGTGCCAACCCGAAATTCACTTTCAAACCAGATCTTACCGCCCTGCAGCTCGATCAGTTGTTTGGTAATGTTCAACCCCAGCCCGGTGCCAGGCGCATCGCGCACCTTCTGATCATCCGAGCGGTAGAACTTCTCGAAGATCTTCTTCTGGTTTTCGGGGCTGATGCCGTAACCGGTATCCGAAACCGCCAGGTGGATGACCCGCGGCGAGCCTTCGCCCCAGATGTTGTCGGCGGCCTCGGCCCGCACGGTGATCCGGCCTTCGGGCGGCGAGTATTTGTAGGCGTTGCTGATCAGGTTGGTCACCACCTGGATCAGGCGGATCTTATCGCCCCAGACGCTGGGCAAACCGGCGGGGAGCTGCAGGTCGAGAACCTGCTTTTTGTCTTCGATCTGGCGGGAAAGCGAGCGGATGACCTCATCCACCACCAGGCCGATCTCAACGGCGGCAAAGTCGAGGCTCAGCCGCCCGGCTTCAATCCGCGAGACATCCGCCAGGTCGGTCACCAGGGTGGCCATGCGCTCAACGTTCGAGCGGATGGTTGCCAGGAAATTGGCCTGGTTTTCATTGACCGGGCCAACCACGCCCTGGGCCAGCAGGTCTGAAAAGCCGCGGATGGAGGTCATGGGGTTTTTCAGTTCGTGGGCCACAAACGAAACAAAGTCGCTCTTGGCCTTGTTGGCCTCCTGGACTTCGGCGTACAGGCGGGCGTTGGCGATGGCGATGGAGGCATGGTCCATCAAGCGCGAGAGGAACTCCAGTTTGTCTTCGGTGTAGCGCCCGCTTTCCCGGCTTTCGAGCAGCAGGACGCCGATCACAGTTTCTTCGCGCCGGATGGGCACCAGCAGGTGCTCCAGGGCGCTGTGCAAAATGGCGGCGTCCTGATAGCCCTTGCCGCCGATGACGACATGCTGTGGCATCCGCTGGCGATCGAATCGCGGATGGTCGGGAAGTCGAGCGGCAGGCTGCCGTCGGGGTACAGGCTGAGCTCGCTGGCATAGCCCTGGTGCGCCATGATCTGGACGCCTTTGGCCTCGATCATGCCCACCAGCCCGGCGCTGGAATTGGACTGGCGCATGGCCCAATCGAGGGTCAGCTTGAGGGCCAGGTTGACATCCAGGCTGGCGTTCAGCTCGCGGTCGATGCGCTGCATGACCGAGAGCTCTTCCACACGGGCCGCCAGGGATTGGTCGGTCTGGGTATAGAGGCGGGCGTTTTCGAGGGCGACAGCGGCCTGGCTGGAGAAGGCGGTCAGCAGTTCCTGGTCATCGGGCGAGAAGGGCAGGCCGTCTTTACGGTTGATGACCTCAATCACCCCGGTGACCTCATCTTTGAACATCATCGGCACCACCAGCAGGTCGTTGGTGGTGAAGCCGCTTTTCTGGTCCGACTTGTCGAACCAGTCTTTGGCGCGGCGGACATCGTTGACGATGAGGCCTGGCGGTTATCGACTGCCTTGCCCACCAGGCCGGTGCCTGCCGGCAGGCGGGTGCCGATGAAGTTATCCGCCACCGGGCCAAGCCCGCGGCCTCAAATTTCAGTTCGCCGGTATGGGCTTCCACCACCAGCAAACTGCCGGCTTCGCGGTTGAGAATTTCGGCGACCGCGCTTTCCAAGATCTGGTTAAAAGAGGCGGGGCCAGGGCCAGGGTGGACGACAGGCTGCGGGCCACCTCGTTCAGGGGTGGTGAGCTGGCGGGCCCGGCGCTCGGCCTCTTGCGGCAGGCGGCCTTGACGATGGCGCCGGCGGCCTGGTCCGGCGATGGCCTGGGCGGTCGAGCTGTTCGGAAGTGTGGACGGTGTGGCTGTCGCGGCTGCCCAGGGTGATGACCCCGATCGTCTCTTTGCCGGTGTTGAGCGGCACGCCGATCCAGGCGAAGAGGCCCTGGCGGTGGGCAGCACGCCCTGGTTGCGGCACTCGCGCTCGTAGTCATCCGTCACCAGGGGGCGGCGTGCGCCAGACTTCACGCTCCAGGCCCTGGCCTAAAGGCAGGGGCAGGTTTTCCTGGGCATGGTAGCGCTCATCGTTTTCGAGGTAAAAGACATGGTAGAGGGTGTCGCTGAAGACATCCACCAGGGTGATGCGGAAATCGAGGCCGGCAGGGCCTGGTAGGTCTGGGCGTAGATCAGCTCGAGGGTGTCGTCAGGTTGACGGTCACGCCGACACCCCTGAAATGCGGGTGAGGACGTTCATTGCCTGGACCCGGCGCTCCCAGGTCGGCCACAACCTGGGCGCGCTCATACGCCAGGGCCGCCGGGTTTGCCAGCGATTCCAGGAAGCTGATCTCGCGGTTGGTGTAGGGCAGGCCCGAGCGGTGTACGCTCAGGCTCAGCCAGCCCACCAGACGGCTGCGGCCGGAAAGCGGGATGTAAAGCTGGTCGCCGAGGAGCGGCGGGCGCGGGCCCGCTCTGGCTCCAGCGGGCGGGCAGGTGCGCAGCTCGCCCAGGAAGAGCGCTTTAGGCTGCGATTGGAGCAGGCTGACCATGGGATTAGCCGTTGAAAAGTAAAGGTCGCTGGTTGGGCGGCCGTTTTCATCGGGGGCGGCGGTGTACTGGTCGGTGTGCAGGTCGTAGAGGAAGACGTGCAGCTGGAAGGGATAGAGGGTTTCCTCGATCGTCTTGCGGAGCAGATTGGTGATGGAGCGGTTATCCTGGGCCTGGGTCAGGTCGCGGCCAAAGGTCTGGGCGGCCTGGCGGTAGCGCATCTGGCCGCGGCCAAAGGTCTGTTCGATGACCTGCTGCAGGCGCTCACGCACCGGCTGCAGGAAAAAGGCCAGCAGGATCACGAAAACCCCAATCACATCGGGATTGGTGGTGATCGAAGCCCCCAGCGCCCGGGTCAGCCCGGAACCTACCAGGGCGTAACCGGCTGCTGCAAGGAAGGTCAGCGTGCCGTAGAGGATGATTTGGGTTGCCAGAAATCGGCCTCCAGCAGGCGGTAACGGGCGATGGCGTAGGCGGTCATCAGGGCGAAAACCACCGAGAAAAGCAGCAGCACCGGCGAGAATGCGATCTGGGTGTATTTGCCGGAGACGATAGTGAGGGTGTTGAAGGCCATGTACAGGCCAATCGGGGCAAAACCCACCAGGGCCCCCAGCAAAATGAGCCGGGATTGTTCGCGCACCATGGGGGTATCCGAAAAGCGGATCCGGTAGAGCATCCGGCCGAGGAAAACGATCAGGCCGATAAAAGCGTAGATGTAACAGACGCCCCAGCCATCGGCATAGGCCAGGGGGTTCTGGTAATCAAACAGGAACCGGGCGGCGTAGACAAAAATCCCCAGGCTGACCACGTAAGCCGCCGGCCCCAGGAAGGGGTAGCGTCCCAGCCAGCGGCTTTCTTCATCCGGGAAATAGAGGGCCATGTTGATCAGGGCCCCAGCCCAGGAAGGGGAGCGCAAAGGTCCAGATGTAGGTCATCTGGGCGGTGGAGTAGTTGTCAAAGAGACTGGCAATGGCGATGGCCACCACCGACGAGAAGATCGCAAAGGCCCGCCCGGTGGCGTCCCGCCGGCGGAAGGCAAAGACCCACAGCCCGGTCGCCAGGTAGATCAGGCCGATGATGTAGGGGACGAGGAAATAGCTGATCAGATCGAGGGGGGGGAAGGTTTGCAGGCTGACCAGGTACTGGACGGGCTGGCCCAGGCGGTTGAGAACGTTGACGGTGACCGTCTCGCCCGGTTGGTATTTGCCCAGCAGGCGGTTCAGGTCGCCGGCCTGGCGCACGGGTTGGTCATCGATGGACTGGATGACCTGCCCGTAGCGGGCACCCTGGCTGTACAGGTTCCAGGTGCCAGGCTCCACCGGGGCGGTGGAAACCAGGGCAGCCCCGTTTTCGCTGAAGATGCCCAGAAAGGGCAGGGTCTGCCAGCCGGCCGCCAGGAATGGAAGCAGCCGCCAGCACGCCCGCCGCCAGGAGGATGAAAACTAAAACGAAAACCGTGCCGGCCTGGATGAACCAGCCGGCAGCCCGGGGGTGAATGCGGTTTTGCTATTAGGTTGCATAAAGGTATTTTATGTTATGGCCGGATTCTTATGCAAGTGATTTTTGAGTTTGCTTCAAGACTGCTAAGAATCTGCGAGAGACCTGTACGATTTTCATTGCGAATCGAAGATTGCCGCGCCGTTGTAGGGCCGAGCCCGCCGCGGTGTATTCACCGCCGTGTACTCACCGTCAGGGTCGCC
>JADKBC010000032.1 GCA_016715205.1 Holophaga sp. | reverse complement strand
ACCCAAAAATCTTTATTTCCGAACTGGCGGTAATTACATTGTACCCACGCCCGTGCTGACTGTCAAGATGGGTAAAAGAGGGCAGAATATGGCAATTCTGCCAGCTTCTGCCCCTTTTGAGCACTTTCGGATTAGTTTACTTCCTTATCGGCCAAAACCCGCCGGATGACCGTGTCCAGTAAAACCGGGTCGGCCTGTCCGTTCAGGGCGCCAGGACGGCGGCCTTGATGCGGTGAACCAGGGCTTCGTGGGTTGTCCTCAGGATGGGCTTTGGGGTCGACGCGTTTGGTTTGCATGTTGAGCTTGAACATGCGCTCGCGCGCCAGGTCGGTCAGCACCACATTGTCGTGGACTTCAATGCTGGTGACGCCGCGCGCATACATATCTTCAATATCGCGTTCGGTGTAAAAAATCTTAGCCATGAGCCCATCCTTTTTGGGTGTTTTTGGGGCGGCGTAGCCGCCCAAAAAACACCCAAAATTTTCGTATTCTGAACCGACGTTGATTGGTGCGTTACCCTTTTTTGCCTTCCAGGTTTTGGATCGCCTGGACAGCCGCGTTGCGGGCGGTTAGAATTTCGGCCTCGGAGCCAGACAGCCACATGCGGCCGAAGCGGCCCACTGAAGAGACGTGCAGCACCTTGATCGAGGCGCCTTTTTCGGCTTCGTTGAGGGCATAGTTGATATAGGCGGCTGGAGCGCATTCCAGCACCAGCATGGTCTCGCCGGGCACGAGCATACTGCCGCGCCGGAAACGGTTCAGGAGTTGGGCCTGGTACGGATCAACATTGGTAATAATCTGGACAGAGGCAATCTCTGGGCGGACGCGGTCTTCAATCTTCAGGCCGATCCGGTCGAGCACTATCCGCCCGGCTTCCAAAACTTCGGACTGGGAGCGGGAGTGGACCTCGAACATGCCAAATTCGCGCTCCACAATTTGTGCGCCGGGTTTGGCTTCGGTGGCTTTGACGGCAATGTCCACCAGGCGGAAAACCTCGTTGCCTGGGGCGACTTCAATGTACAGGGCTGCCATACCCTCAGTGGGCAGGTCGCCCTGGGTCACTGTGCCGACAAAGGCTGCGTACTGGGGCTGCATGCGGTCGATATAAGAATAGCAGCGGAGTTGAAATTGATCGCCCATATGTTTCTCCTTGTTATCCCCTCGTATGAGGATAAAATATTATTTTAGATATCATCTCAACAAGCGGGAGAAGTTGGGTGTTATTTGTGGGCAACAGCACACAAAACACCCCACACCCCAATATTATTTTAATTGTGCATCGCAACCCCGAGCGGGGTGACGAATAAAGGACTGCCGGGCAGGATGGTTTCAATGCCCGTATAATCCTGAATGACTTTGTCCATGCCTGGAAAGGCGCAGGTTCCGCCGACCAGGTATAATTTTTCAACGCTGCGCCCGGAAATATGGCGGTTGATGATGCTGCCCACCTTTTCCATGACGGGGCGCACCACAGGCAGCAGGCGTCTTTGTTCACGCGGGTCTTTCTTCAGTTCTTCGGCCTGCTCAAAGGGAATATTAAGCGCCCCAGCGATGACCAATGAAAAATGGGTCCCGCCGGTAGGCTCATCGGCTGTATAAACCACTTTGCCTTTTTCCAATACGGCGATGCCGGTGGTGCCGCCGCCCACATCAATAATCGCGCCGTCTTGAATCTGGAGGACATTGTTGGCGGCAGTTGGTTCTTCAATCAGTCCGCTGCACTCCATCCCGGCTGCGTAGAGCACATTGGCGGTTGCCCGCACCTCGGTTTGTGGGACGCCGGGAGGGTAGGAGGAGGCCGCCGAGAGCAGCTCGAACCCCAGGTTGGCTTCAACTTGAGCTTTCAGCTTGCGCAGCAGGGCTACTGCCCCAACGAAATCCACCACCAGACCATCACGCACAATTTGGGCGAATTGGTAGGCTCCACCAATGGGTTGGTAGTGTTCATCCAGAACAATCAGCACAGTGTAAGCCGTGCCTAAATCCACGCCAACATGCACCTGGCCTCGATACTGGCCATTCAAAATCAGGTCAGGTCGGGGCGCCAGCCGTTGGAGCGGCCGTTCATTACGGCGTCGGTATGCGCCAGCAGCTCAGCGAGGTTGGGGTTGATTGCAGCGTTCATTTCTCTAATGTCTTCCAATGGATTTTACCAGCCTGGAAATATAACTCCAGGACATAAACTGCTGAGGACAGGCGGTTTAAGGCGCGGGCCAGGCTGGGACCAACTCCCGCCGGATCCAGACCGGGGTTGGGGAATGCCTGCAGGGCGCTGATCTCGACCTCACGCGCCTGGGTGCGCAGCATGTTCAGCCAGTGCAGAATCTCATGGTCGCGCGGGCCCGGCGTGAGGTGCGGGATTCCCAGATGCCTGTCGGGCCAATGTGAGATCTGGTGCAGTTCTTCCTCGCTCTTGCCGAGCATGGTCAGGGCGGCGGCCGGGCGCAGGTTGTATTCGGCGCTCATGATCTCGCGGCAGTAGGCTGCCAGGGTATCCAGGTGCTGGCCCAATTCGGGCAGCTCAAAGCGCCGGGCGGTGGCGGCGGTGAGCTGTACCAGGGCGTGCAGGCTGTCCACCCTGCCGCGCAGCACAAGCCGCGGGTCGGTTTTTGAAGCAAAATGGCCCGCATCGAGCTGGGTCATGTGTTCAGGTTTGTGGTGCAGGGGCTGGCCGCATTCAGCACAGACTGGCATAGGCCCGCTGAGGACCACCGGAAAGACGCTGGGCTTGTTCCAATCGGCCTGGTTTACGGCTGGCGGGGGGCCATTTGGCTGCGGATTGGGCATGGCCGCGCTTGTTTGCAGCTGAACCTGGAGGTTATGCGCCTTGAGAAAATCGTTGGCAGCTGCCGAGAAGCGCGTTCCCGGGGCATAAGGCGGGAGCTGGCCGCGTCCGTTTTGCCACAGTTCGCGCAGTTCGGCCTCGGTGATCACGCTCATCCCAGTTCGCTCCAGTTCGCCGGATAGGCGATATACATAAAGCGCACCCGGCTGGGCGTGCCAAATGTGATCGAAGAGCCCTTCGGGATGAAAATCACATCACCCGGGCCGCCGCGCACCATTTCGGCGCGGCGCCGGATCACCAGTTCGCCTTCCACGACCACATCAACTTCATCGTAGGTCAGCGTCCAGGGAAAACTCCCTGCTCGAGGGTCATATAGCCGGCAGCCATCGGTGAGCCATCGGCCTGGGTGACCACATCTTTGAGGCGGACGTTGGTGCCCGGTGCAGCCAGGCCCTCGCCAAATGGATCGAGCGTGACAGAACCGCCCGCCACCATTTTTAGCGGCGGCAGTGGTGAAGCCGCACTGGTCGGGGGTTTGGGCTGGCTGGCTGGGGCAGGGCTGTCCCCGGCTGAAGAGGTTTTTCGTATTCCAGCCGCACGCCCAATTCCCGCGCCGTATCCACCGCCTCTGGGGTGACAATATCCTCAGGGCTTAAGATGAGCAGTTTGGACTTCTGCTCGCTCGCCAGGCGGCGAATATCAGCGGCAATGAACAGTTGACGCGGCATCAGGTTATACCTATTCCCGTAACAGCCAGATCTGTAAACTGGGTCAACGCATCGCCAGACCGCCGGGTGGATTGATTACATCCAACCCGGCAGTCAGCGATCCGTACGCCCGGTTCGATTATTTGCCGCTTTTCCCGCCGAAGGAACCTTTGGACTGCTGGGGCAGGATCAGTTCGACATCGGCGTGGGGGCGTGGAATGACGTGGACCGACACCAGTTCGCCGACCCGTTTGGCAGCGGCGGCGCCGGCATCAGTGGCAGCTTTGACAGCGCCTACATCCCCGCGGACCATTACGGTTACAAAACCACCGCCGACATACTCACTGCCGATCAGGGTTACATTGGCAGCCTTGACCATCGCATCGGCGGCTTCAATGGCGCCGATCAAACCTTTGGTCTCGACCATTCCGAGAGCAATCATGGAAACGTCTACTGGCATGGTAATCTCTCCTTATCAAAGAAAAATATTGAAAGAGCTGGTTCTGGCAGACAGGCTGTCCGCCAGGTTGGCTCCATTACACACAAGGTAAAACTTACTTACTCAATTCGGCCAACACCCGGCGCACAATCTCGTCGATCTGGTCGGCAGCCACGGCGGTGGGAATGGGGGCTGGCGCTGCGCTGGCGATCCCGCGCATGGCAAGCTGAGCCGGGTCATCCGTCGAGCCGGGCAGCATGGCTGCTTCGGGCGGAGGAGTGACTTCATAGGCCAGGCGCTTGATGTTGAACAGATGGTGGACGGAGATGTTATCGCCGGTCGCAGCTCCGCCAACCCCACACCGGGCCGAGGGTCATGGCGGGCATGACCCGGTGGTGTAGCCCGTGGCGCAGTGTGCCAAAGGTGTTCACCAGGATCCGGAAGACGGGTTTCTCCAGGCCAAACTGCATGACGACCTTGTCGTCTTGTGCATGGATGACCAGCGAGGTGGCCGCGCCGCCAAAGTTGATCAGGTCGATGCAGCGCTCACAGCCGGCTTCCCCATCCGTCAGCTTCGTACCAGCCAGGACGGTGGTCGGCTTTTCGCCTGGAGCGGCTCGCTGTGCCCAACGCCTTTCAGGCGGGCGACCAGGATGCGGGCGGTGGCCGGGACGCTGATCCCGCAGGCCTGGGCCAACTGCTGCGGGCTTTTACCCACCATTTTGGGGTTGATCAATGGACCGGATGGGAACAAAAGCCCTGCCAGCGCTTTGGCCTGTTCGTCGTTGACGAAATAGGCGCCTTCGGCTTTCATCAATTCTTCCAACTGGGCGGCGATCGGCCGGTCGGCCACCACAGCCTGTTCGGTGGCGCAGATCACGGAGTGATCAAAGGCTTTGGAGGCCACAATGTATTTGGCCGCCCGGGCAATATCTGCCGAACGGTCAACGTAGACTGGGACATTGCCTGGCCCACCCCATAGCTGGCTTGCCCACCGGGTGGGCAGCCCGCACCATTTCCGATCCGCCGGTGGCCAGGATCAGGGCAATGTATTTGTGCCTCATCAATTCCTGCGTGCCGGGCAGGCTGACGCGTGTCATGCAGGCGACCAGACCTTTGGGCATGCCAGCCCGCTCGCCGGCTTCGAGCATACCCCGGGCTGCTTCCGCCGAGCATTTGACGGCAGAGGGATGAGGGGCGATGATGATCCCATTGCGGGCTTTGACGGAGATCAGGATCTTGTACAGGGTGGTGGAGGTGGGGTTCGTGCTGGGCACCAGGCGGCAATCACGCCCATCGGCCAAGGCGATGTCGTAAATCTTTTTCTTCACATCGTGGCGCACAACCCCGACAGTGGGGATTTCGCGGATCGCTTCCCAAAGCAGGCGAGAGGAGAGCAAATTTTAAAGTGTCTTATGCTCGGGGCACCCATAGCTGGTTTCCTCCGCCGCCATACGGCCCAGGCGCTCGGCGGCAGCCGCTCCGGCTTCGGCCATGGCCTGACAGATGCGATCGACCTCAGCCTGCGAGGCGTGCAGGAACTGCTTTTGGGCGGCATGGGCTGCAGTCGCCAGGGTGCGGGCTTCTTGAATGGAGAGCAGATCGTTGTCAATTTCAGGCATAACAGCTCCTCAGGGTCGGGCTTTTAATACTTAATCGGGTCGCGAGCGATATCCAGTACCATCTCGCGGAAGGCAATCGCGGCAGCTTTGCAGGCCGATTGGTCGCCGGTCAGCATTACGCCCATATAATTGGTCTCCGAGGGCGGCATGGTCAGCGAGGCAATCTGAACGGCGGCAGCCTTGAGGGCGGCATCCATTGCCACCAGGCCTTCCAT
>JADKBC010000031.1 GCA_016715205.1 Holophaga sp. | reverse complement strand
CTGATTAACGATGCCCCGCTGCTGGTGCTGGACGAACCAACCAACACCCTGGATGTGCCCTCTGCCAGTGAGCTGCGCGCCATTGTCCGCCGGCTGAACGCCGAGGGTAAGACCATCATCTATACCACCCACATCATGACCGAAGCCGAAACCCTCTGCGAGCGGGTGGCGATCATCGACCACGGCAAACTGCTGGCCCTGGGCAGTGTGCCAGAGCTGAAAGCATCCATGCAGCAGAGCCAGGTGACACGCGTCGAAGGGGTGATCTCACAGAAGGCGATAAACAGCGTCCAACTCTTGCCCATGGTGGAACAGGCAACCCCGACCAATGTCAACAGCCACAACCTGCTGACGGTGGTCACCCAGAATGAGCGCCAGTTCCTGCCCGGCCTGATTGAAGCACTCTCGATTTCCGGCGCAGTGATCCAAAAAATTATCCCCCAGGAAGTGACCCTGGAAGACGTCTTCATTGCCAAAACGGGGCGAACCCTGGCTGAAGATACTGCAAAGCGCTAAACCAACGAGGCCGCCATGCAATCTGGATATGCTGTTCACTCCTTACAGGCCAACCTTTCGGTGGTCCTTGCCAGCACCTGGATGCGTCTGTTGACCATCTCACGCTACAAGGGTCAGCTGATTAGCGATATCGTTGTGCCGATCGTGATGGCTTCGATGCCGATCCTGCTGGGGCGCGCCACCGCCGGCGACCAGGCCGGACAAATCTTTGAAGCCCGCACCGGCACCGCCAATTATGTCGCCTATATGCTGCTCGGCTCATCCGTCTTTACCATTGTCTCCAGCTCATTCTGGCACATCGCCAACTGGCTGCGCTGGGAGATGCAGACCGGGACCCTGGAGGCGCTCTACATGACCCCCACCGGGCGGGTGTGGATTGCCGCTGGGACGGCGCTCTACAGCATGCTGCGCTCAACCCTTTCGGCCTTTGTTTCCTACTTTGCCGGCTCGCTTATCCTGGGCGTCAACCCTTTCCAGGGCGAACTGCTGATGGCGCTGGTCTTTATCCTGGTCGGTTTGCTGCCCGTCTATGGCATGGCACTGATCTTTGGCGCAGTAGTCTTGAAACTCAAAGAGGCCAACGCCCTGATCAACTTGATGCAGTGGCTGGTCAGCTTTCTGATGGGCGTCTATTTCCCGGTGGCGATCCTGCCGCCCTTCTTCCGCTTTCTGGCGCTGGCTTTCCCACCCACCTGGATGACCAACGGCGTCCGCTCGGCGCTCCTGGGGTGGGCTATTTCTTTGGCGTCTGGTACAAAGATCTGGCAGTTTTGTGGGTATTCCTGTTCATCGCCTCGCTCGCCGGTTACTTTATCTTCACCCGGGTGGAAACCGCCATGCGGCGCAATGAAGGCCTGGGCCAATTTTAATGAGGGTAACCCAATGTTAAATGAACTCAAACAAAATCCGCCCCCAACCCTGACCGAGATGAAGCCCCTGCAGGGCGCAGAGGCGCTGGTCAGCTCCTTGCTTGCAGCCTGCAAAAAAGAGTTGATCACCCTGGCACGCTACCCTGTGTCGTTTGTGGCTTCGTTTGGTCGTATTCCTGATCGTGGCGATCTTCAGCCTGGCCGGGCAGATGTTCAGCCAGCCCGGCAGCCCCAGCTTGACCGTCAACGGGGTGGTGGTGTACGGCTTCATCCTGTTCATCTTCCTGAGCGACACTCTTTGGACGATCGGTGCAAACATCCGCCAGGAACAGGTGCAGGGCACCCTGGAGCAGCTTTACCTCAGCCCGGCCAACAAGTTCGCCAACCTGGCCTCCAAGATTGTCAATCTGCTGACACTCACCATGATCCTTTCTCTGATCTCGATGGGCGTGATGAGCTGGATGCTGGGCGGGCTGCCCTTTCACAACCCGCTGCTCGGGCTGTATATTTTCGTCATGACCCTCAGCGGGGTGTTTGGTTTTGGCTTCGCCTTCGCCGCCCTGACCCTGCGCATCAAGCAAACTGCCGAAACCCTGGCTAACCTGCTCCAGTTCGCGGTTATGATCCTGTGCGCCAATTTCTTCCCCTTTTCGGCCCTGCCCGAACCTCTGCGGATGGTTTCCCGTCTGATCCCGCTTTCTTACAGTGTGGACGCCTTCCGCTCCACGCTGATGGGCTTCCCGGCCGGTTTTCCGGAGCTGGCGTCGATCGAGGTGGAGCTGGTGATCGTGACGGTCTTCGGCCTGCTGACCCCGCTGCTGGGCTATTGGGCCTACATTCGAGCCGAAGATGCCGCCCGGCGCTCGGGCAGCCTGGCCGAATTCTAACAACAAGCTGCGTAAAAGGCAGCGCAGACTGGGTATAATGGGTAGGTTATGAACCTTCCCAATTACTCATTCCGCCGCGACGGCCTGACCTGGCTGGCGTACTGCTTATTATCCTACTTCTCATTTATGGTCAGTGTTTTTGGGCCGTTGATGCCTTTCCTGCGCCAGGATTTGGACCTGAATTTGCCCAGGGCGGGCTGCACCTGACGGCGCTCTCCATCGGCATGGTGCTGACCGGCTTTTTCACTGGAAAATTGGCCCGAAAAATTGGCCGTTCCCGCGTACTTTGGGGCGGCACGGCGATCGTGGCTGGCGGGGGCGCTGGTCATGGCAAAGCCCGGGACCTGGGGGGTGGAGTCTGCCCACTGCCCTGGTGATGGGCTTTGGCGGTTCTTCCATCCAGGCAGTGGTGCAGGCTTCATTAACGGAGCGGCATAAGCGCTGGAGCGCCACCGCTCTGACCGAAGCCAATATCGGCGCCAGCCTGAGCAGCGCCCTGGCGCCGTTCCTGGTGAGCGGCTTGCTGCTGCTGAACCTGAGCTGGCGCTTCATGGAATATTTCATCGCGCCACAGCGCTTGTGCTGGCTCTGATTTTTGCACGCTCGTCATCCCCGATGCCGCCGCACCAGAGGACCGGCAGACCACCTCTGGAAAACTGCCGCGCCGCTACTGGGTGTTCTGGGGCCTGGTGATCCTGTTCATTGCGGTGGAATGGTCGATGGTCTTCTGGAGCACCGAATTCATGATCAGCGCCCGCGGCATGAGTAAAGTAGACGCGGCCCTGGTGGTTGGCATTTTTGCCGGCGTTGGGGTCCTGGGACGGGTCATTTCCAGCCAGCTCACCCGCAGGATGCCCCCGCTGACAATTTTACTGATCGCGCTGGGTTTTTGTGCGGCTGGCTTTCCCCTCTTCTGGTTAAGTTCCCTGACATGGTTGAGCGTGGCTGGCCTTTGGTTGATGAACCTGGGTGTGGCTAACCTGTTCCCGCTTGCCATGACCCTGGCAGTCGGTTCGGCTGAGGGGCATACCGACGAAGCCAGTGCCCTGATTTCCCTCGCCACGGGCGCAGCAGGCATCAGCGCCCCGCTTTTGCTGGGCTGGGCTGCTGACCGGCTTGGCAGCCTGGGGCAGGCCTTTGGCCTGGTGGCGATTTTCCTGCTGGTCGCCATCGCCTATACGCTATCGATTGCTTGGTACATGCGCAGGCGCTCGCAAAGCGCCAGACTGACCCATAAGTAACCCATCAGGAAAACCAATCATGCCAAAATCGCCCCCTGTCAAAATTGTCAACGTGGGCTACCGCTCAACCAATTACTGGGTTGTCAGCGCGGGGGCTTCGCGTTTGCTGGTTGACATCGGCTGGCCTGGAACCCTTGGGATGATGAAAACGAATCTCAAGAAGATGGATATTCCACTTTCGGAGATCTGGCTATGCACTTGCCACCCACTACCACATGGATCACGCCGGACTTGCAGAGGAATTGAAACGCGAAGGTGTTACGCTGCTCGTGCTGGATATCCAGGTCAGCGCGATTCCTGTAATGAAGACCTGGATGAAGCCAACGGATCACTATGTTGAGATTACGGAGAAGGGAAACAGCATCATCTCGGTCGAACAGAGCCGCCAATGGCTCAGCCGGATCGGAATCGGCGGCGAAATCCTGCATACGCCCGGCCACTCCGCCGACAGCGTTTCGCTCCTTCTCGATGACGGCTCGGTTTTCACCGGAGACCTGACGCCAGAAGCCTACGCCTTTGACAATCCAGCTGCTCTGGCGGCCTGGAAACTCCTGCGAGAACACGGCGCGGCTCGGGTGTATCCTGCACACGGTCCGGTCGGGCGATCGATGATGCAGGCAAACTGAAATCGAATAAAACTGCCCCCAAACACAACCTCTGTTCGGGTTAGTCCGAAAGAGAGGTTATGTTTTACTATTGGTGGCTACGCCACCAAAAACACCAAAAAAACTCTTATCCCGAACTGACGGTTGTTTGGGGTGTTTTTGTGGAAGGTCAATCATAAAACTTGTGCCTTTGCCCACTTCGCTTTGCACCGCTATTTTCCCGCCATGGGCAAGTACAAGCTGTTTTGTAATAGCAAGCCCCAGTCCGCTGTGGCTGCGCTCACTGCGAGATTTGTCCCCCCGCCAGAAGCGGTCAAAAATAAAGGGCAAATCTTCAGGGGCAATGCCAGAACCGGTATCTCGAACTGTGATGCGGAGTAAGTTTTGCGCCGCTTCGGCATGGACAAACACGGTCCCGCCGGGCAAAGTATGGCGCAAAGCGTTTGAAATCAGATTGGAAAGCACCTGATTCAACCGGTCGTAATCGGCGGTCAACTGTTGGTCTTGTTCCACGCCAGCGACATTCAGGTCAATCCCAAGGGCAGCGGCCTGTGCAGAAAAACTTGCCGTAAGATCCTGCAACAAATCAGCGACAAAGAATGAGGTAAGGTGAAGTGGAAGGTGGCCTGTCTCAATCAGCGAGAGGGTTTGCAGATCGTTGACCAACCGGGTCAGCAGCTGGGTTTCATCCAATGTGGCATTGATGTGTTCGTCCGTCGGCTGATAGACACCATCCACAATGCCCTCCAGGTTGCCCTGGATGATGTGCAGTGGTGTGCGCAGTTCATGGGCAATGTCTGCCGTCAGGTTTCTGCGCTGCTGCTCGGCGCGCTCAAGCTCGTTCACCATCTTGTTGAAGCGCTTGAACAGATCGCTGAACATGTCGGAATTGCGTTCGCTGACGCGCACCGACAGGTTGCCTTCCTCAACGGCGTTAATGGCGCTGAAGAGTTCTTCGAGCGGCCGGCCGAAGCGGGTGTACAGGTTGATGATGGCAAACAAGACCAGGAGAATCAGAACTGTGGGGGCGCCCGCAAACGAGGAGCCAGATATTCTGAATTCCGGTGTATTTTGAGAAAATGATGTAAAGAAGCGCTGCGCTGCCGCCAACGAAAATAACCACGAAAATGAAAAAGAAGATGGCAAATCGGATAAAGCGGCTCATTCTCTGGCGGCGGGGTGTGGGCGGGGCGTCGGACATGGTTTGCACAGAAGCTGGATCAGTCATTAGCGCTCAATGAACCGGTAGCCAATGCCATAAACCGTCTCGAGCATCGAATCGCCTGAGGCTGCGTCAAGTTTCTTGCGAAGGTTCTTGATGTGCGAATCGACACTGCGGTCAAAAGAGGAGGCGGCGCCGTGCAGCGCCTCAAGCAGTTGTTCGCGCGTCAGGGTCTGGCCTGGGCGGGCGGCGAGCAGGAGCAGCAGCTTAAACTCATTCGGGGTAAGCTTGATGGGGCTGCCGTTGAAGGAAACCAGGTATTTTTCGGGGTCGATTTCAAGCTGCCCGGTGCGAATGACGGCAGGCGCTTTGACATCTCCTTTGCTCCTGCGCAGCAAGGCCCGGACCCGCGCCATCAGGGTGCGCTGTGAAATGGCTTGGTGATGCAATCATCGGCGCCGATTTCAAGGCCGGTAATTTGGTCTACTTCTTCCGAGAGAGGCAGTCAGCATGATAATCGGCACATCGCTTTCGCGGCGCAGGATGCGGCAGACTTCGCGCCCATCCATTTTGGGGAGCAGCAAGTCGAGGATGATAAGATCGGGTTTCTCACGCCGGGCAAGGGTCAGGGCGGACTGGCCGTCGCCAGCGATGGCGACCCGAAAGCCGTTTTTCTCCAGATAATCGCGCGTCAGGCGGGCGATTTTGGGTTCATCTTCTACAACAAGGATCAGGTGAGTCATACGTCAAGTATCCCGGATTTCACTTCAAACGCCTGCGGACGGCATAGTAATGACGATTTTGCCCTTCGCCTGGCTCGTGAGAATATAGCGAAATGCCTCCGGGGTCTCTTTCAATGGATAGACTCGATCGATCAGCGGCCTGATTTTTCCAGCTGCGCAAAGCTCTGTAATGGTGAGCAGCTCTTTACTGTTCTGGGGAACCATCAACATCTGGATATTCTTCCCCGACTTTTGCGATCCTGGGCCCCAGGCATGGCCTGGATGAGCGTGCCGACCGACCTTCCGACAATGTAACACGTTCCGCCAGGCCCGAGCGCCCGCTGGTAAACAAAAACCAAGCGTCTGGCAATTCAAAGATCAGGGTCATATTGCCGGTTTTGCTGGAAATCTTGGCGGGTGTAGTCAATCACGTGGTCCGCCCCGCAGCGCATAAACTCCAGCTTGTGGGTGTGATCCACCCCGGTCACTTCGGCCCCATCCAGTTTGGCAAGCTGGATAGCAAATGGGCCGCACTGCCGCCGGCTCCATTAATCAGCACCTGCTGCCCTGGCTGTACCTGGCCCTTGAGGCGGATGCCTTGCAGGGCAATCACCCGGCCTGGGGAATGGCGGCATGCTTCTTCAAAGCTCAGGCTGGCCGGCTTGTGTACCAGAGCATTTTCTGGCGAGGCGACATACTCGGCCAGGCCGCCATGATAGCCCGGTATCTCTCCAAAGACTTCATCTCCAACCTGAAACTTTCGGACGTTTTTGCCGATCAATTCCACCCGCCCGGCGATATCTGAACCCAGGATCGTC
>JADKBC010000030.1 GCA_016715205.1 Holophaga sp. | reverse complement strand
AGTTAACCATATTACAACAGATGCGCTTGGCCAACCGGGCAAGCGGGTGTTCTACCTGCAAGGTTGGCAAAAAGAACGGACGATTACCTTAATTGTTGAAAAAATTCAGGTACAGTCTCTTGCCGTTGGCATTGAACAGTTCTTGGCTGAATTGCAAAACAAATTCCCAGATTTAATGGAAGCTTCGGCAGATTTTACCGAAGAACGGATGCGGATTCATCCGCCAGTGGACCCACTTTTCCGGGTGGGCGAAATTGGCCTGGGATACGACGCCGACAATGATTTGATTGTGGTGGTGGCCCGTGAAAGCGTCAATGAGGGCGCAAACCCGGCCGATACCACCGTGGTTCGTTTTTGGTGTACCCGCTCACAGGTTCGGTCGCTGGCGCGCTGGGGCGCCGAAGTAGTCGCCCGCGGCAGGCCAACCTGTCCGCAGTGCGGCGAGCCAATCGACCCGGCGGGACATTTTTGCCCAAAGAAAAATGGACACAAGCACTAATCGGTTCCGGCCTGCACTTTGTTGTATCTGAATGTCCATAGCCGCTGACCCAACTGTTCTGGCTGTGCTCGAAAATGGTGAGATTACCGTCAAAGGCAAGTTCCTTTGGGGGTCTAATTTCACGTTTCTGGTCGATGTTCAGGAAGGTGAAACGCTGGTAAAGGCTGTCTATAAGCCGACCGTGGTGAACGCCCGTTGTGGGATTTCCGCCCTCAGCCTGGCCCATCGTGAGGTGGCTGCTTATCTCGTTAGCGAAGCCCTGGGCTGGGGTTTGGTCCCCGAAACCGTCTACCGCCGGCGCGGCCCGGTTGGCTCCGGTTCGCTCCAGCGCTATATCGAACACGATCCTGAGGTGCATTACTTCACCTTTGAGGCTGACATCCGCCAGCGCTTGCGCCCGGTGGCGCTGTTTGACCTGGTGATAAACAACGCCGACCGCAAGGGCGGGCATGTCATGCTGGATGAGCAAAAACGCATCTGGCTGATCGACCATGGGATTTGTTTCCATGTCGAAGACAAGCTGCGCACCGTGATCTGGGATTTTGCTGGTGAGGCAATCCCGGAAGATTTGTTGACCGATCTGCAAAATCTTCAGCCCCTGCTCGTCCCCACAGGCTCGCTGACCGAAGCCTTTCCCCGCACTTGAGCCGGGGTGAAATTAAAGCAATGGCCGCCCGGGTGCGTGACCTTTTGCAAACCTGCGAATTCCCTGACCCAGATGAGGACCGCCGTCCATATCCCTGGCCCCCTTTGTAAAAATTTAAATGGAGAAGATCTGATGACACATTATCGCCTTGCACTGGTTGGTTTTGGTAATGTTGGCCGGGCCTTAGTCCGGCTGTTGGAACACAAGAAAGCCGAACTGGCCGCAGAATATCAAATCACCTTTACGATTACCGGCATCGCCACCGGCCGGCATGGGGCAGCCATCAACCCCGCCGGGATCGACCCTGAGGCCGCCCTGGCTAAGTTTGAGACCGGCGGATCATTGAACGATCTTTCCAGCCAGCCTGCCCCCAAGACATGCTGGCATTCATCCGCGCCTGCCCGGCGGATGTGATGTTTGAAAACACCCGTCAACTATGAAACCGGTCAGCCCGCAATCAACCATATGCGCCGCTTTGGAAAGCGGGATGCATGCCATTACGGCCAATAAAGGGCCTGTGGTGCATGGCTATCATGAACTGCGTGCCCTGGCCAGCCAGGTTGGGAAGCGTTTTTTCTTCGAGTCAACGGTCATGGACGGCGCCCCCATCTTTTCTTTGTTCCGCGGCGCACTGCCGGCTGCCCGCCTGGTGGCTTTTCGCGGCATTTTAAATTCGACCACAAACCTGATTTTGAGCCGGATGGAAAATGGCGAAAGTTTTGATGACGCCGTTCGTTATGCCCAGTCGATTGGAATTGCCGAAACCGATCCTTCCGGCGATATTGATGGTTGGGATGCCTCGGTTAAGATTGCCGCCCTGACAACGGTTCTGATGGACACCTTCAAAGCCCAGCAGGTGGACCGCACCGGCATTCGCGCCCTGACCCCGGCCGATCTGCAGGCTGCCATCAACGATGGCGAACGCTGGAAATTGGTTTGCACCGCCCGCCGGGATGCCGCTGGAAACGTGTCCGCCAAAGTGGCTCCGGAACGCGTCAAGCGTTCTTCCCCGATGTACAGCGTTGACGGCACCACCAGCATCGTTGAATTCGAGACGGATGTGCTTGGCAAGCTGGCCGTGATTGAAAGCGATCCCGGCCCCCATACCACGGCCTACGGCCTCCTGGCCGATTTTATTCACGCAGTCCGATGAGGTTTATATGTGCATGTTTTGTGCTGCCATTCCCGCAGTTGTCGCCGTAGGCGCAAATGTCCACCGCAAACAGCAGGATCAAATCCAGGCTGAACAAACGGATGCTGACACGCCAAAGAAAATTGTCCTGCCGGCAGTGCCCTTAACCGTTCTGGCAGTAGCTGGCCTGCTGGTTGGGTCAATTACATATCACAGCTCACTGTAATAGAAACCCAGAGGCTGTCCAAAAAGTTCCTTTTTGGACAGCCTCTGCCGTACATATTGGATTCTTGGGGTATATCGCCTCCTGACTGCCAATTCGTGTGTGCCGATCACCCCACCCCAGCCCCCTCAAGGGGCGGGAGCAATGCTGAAATTGCGATTTTTTGCCCACATTTGTGGGCAAAAAATCGCATAAAAATAGGATTTCCCCGCCCCGAGTGCGGGGTTGGAGGTGGGCGGGTTTTCGATGTCACCCATACAGGTTAGACAGCCAGGTACATCGAACACCACACGTGGTGTTCGATGTACCCCCAACCCCTCTTTTGGGACAGTCTCTCTTTTATTTAATTTTCTCGCTGGCGAGGTTGAATTCGCTCTAAAATTTGGGCGGCTTCTTCCGGGCCGGCAAGATGAACCGTGCCATCTCCATCCACATGGGTCGCCAGAAATTCAAAACCAGTGTAGCGGGCGCCTGTGAATTTTAACTGCAAGATCACACCCTGCTGGTGAGCCAGGTCCCAGTTCTGGTCAAAGACGAAATTCCCCAGGCCGTAAAACACTGGAACGCCGTCCAGCTCCTGATAGGCCTGGACGACATGGGTATGGTTGCCCACTACAATATCGGCGCCGGCCTCCACCGCAGCCCGGGCAAATCTTAACCTGCCATTCGTTCGGGATCTCGGTGTCCTCTGGCCCCCAGTGCGGCATGGCGATCACCACATCGGCCTGCAGGCGGGCTGCTGCAATTGCGCTGGAGAGATTTTCCTCATTCAAAATGGCAATCCCCGGGCTGTTTTCACCTGCAAAGGCCATTGGTTCGACCATCCCCAGCGAGACAATCCCAAAGCGCACACCCTTAATCGTCACGAAAATTGGTTGGAGCGCCTCTGCCAGGTTATCGCCAGCCCCAACGGCCTGGATCCCCACCCGCTCAAGATTGTCCATCGTATCCAAAAAGGCCCGGTCGCCGCAGTCGGTCAGCCCACAGTTTTTAATATGGTTGGTGGCCACGCTCATCACATCAAAGCCGGCCTGCTGCATGGCGTCAGCGTTGTTGGCGCTGCCCACCAGCACATACGTCCGGACACAGCCCGTGTGCGGGGGATAGTCGCTCAGCGTGGCGTTCAGCGTGCCAACCGCCAGGTCGGCCGCCTGGATAATTTCGCGCACCTCGCTGTAAATATAATCCGGGCTGCCGCGTTCATCGATGGCTGCCTGCACACAGCGGGCTGGCACAATCACACCTGTAAAGAGCAGGGTGATTGGCTCTGGGGTAGCGGTTGGGGTGGGTGTGGGGGTAACTGTGGGCAGCGGCGTTGGGCTGGGTGTGCTGGATGCGGTTGGCGCCGGGCTGACGCCTGGCGTGGCAGAGGGCGGCACAGGCTGAAATGGAGTGGATGTGACTGCGCTCTGGGCAGTTGCCTGGGCAGTAGGTACCTGCAGGCCGGCACTCGAACTGCATCCTGCCAGGGCCAGAGTCAGAGCAAAAAGCGCAAAAAAGAAAGGCGTGTGTGTTTTCATTGACACCCAATCAGGGCTGTCTGGATCTCTGCCCGTACCCATTCGTCCAGTTCGCTTTCGGCGGCCTGCTGCAAAGCCTGCCGGACTGCTGGCCCACCCACCTGGGCCAGGGCCCAGGCTGCGACCGCACCAGCGGCTCTGAGTCGTGCAGGGCTGCGCACAGGGCTTCTTCAGCCCGCTCGTCCCGGGTGTCTTTGGCCTGGTTGCCCAGCACAATGGCCGCACTGCGCAGCAGGCCGCGCCGTTTGGCCCGCCGGATGGGCGAGTTTTTGTACTGGCGGTTGAAGGTCTCCGCTGAGAGCGCCAGGGTTTTGATCAGGTCTGGCTTTTGCGCCGATGTGCTGCCGGCAAAGGCCGGGTCGCCAGGGCTGCGGGCAAAGCGTACGTTCCAGGGGCAAACCTGCTGGCAAACATCACACCCGAAGACCCACTGCCCAATCTGCGGACGCAGCTCAATTGGAATGGCGCCTTTTTGTTCGATGGTCAGATAAGCGATGCAGCGGGTGGCATCCAGCGTCCGGTTGAGCAAAATGCAGCCGGTCGGGCAGGCCGAAATGCAGCGTGTACAACTGCCGCAGTGGTCAGCCGTCATCGCCGGGTCGAATTCAATTCGATGCCCAAAAAATCTCGGCCAGAAAAAAAATATGAACCCCGGGTGGGGTTGATCAGACAGGTGTTCTTGCCGATCCAGCCCAGACCGGCGCTTTGGGCCAGTTCACGTTCCAGGATCGGGCCGGTGTCGGTGTAATAGCGGTTCGGGATGCTCTCGCCAACCTGCCCTTCAAGAAAGCTGACCAGGGCCTGCAGGCGTTCGGGCAGCACCTCGTGGTAATCGGCGCCCCAGGCGTAGGCGGCTGCGGCCCCGAGCGGCAAAACTGCAGCCTGCTCGGGCAGGGGGCCGGGCGGGTGGTAAGGGGCTGCCAGCACCAGAATGCTTTGCACCTCGGGCAGGATCTGGCGTGGATCGCTGCGCCGCTCGATCGCTCGTTCATTCGCCGGGTAGTCCATCGTCCCGTGTCTGCCGTTTTGCAGCCAGTCAGCGAAGACGTCCAAATGAGCGGGCGGGTTGGGCCTGGCGACCCCCGCCAAAGCAAAACCCAGGCGGTGGGCGTAAGCCTTGACCGCCTGGGTGAGTGCATGCTTTTCAGCAGAACCCATGACTGCCCTTGATCAGGGTGCGCAGGTTACCGAGAAATTGGCCTGGGAAGAAGTGACATCAACCGGGGCTGTGATGTGCAGGGCTATCGAGCCAACCACGTTTGATTTCATCTCCAGAAAGAACTGGAGGACATTTTCGCCAGTCACAGCGTTCATGGTCGTGGCGGGCGGCAGGGTGAAAGTGAAGCCAGGTGTAGATGATTCGGCTTTGAGGACATAGGTGATCTGGCCTGGGGTATTGGCTGTGAAACGAGCCGTGAATGTCAGGGTGTGTGGGCAGGTGCCGGAATAGACCTGGGTATCCCCGACCATGGTGGCATTGCTGACGGTGAACCCGGCCGAGGTGGCAGTGGGTGTTAAAGATGGTGTGGGTGTGCCGGGTGTGCCTGTGACGGTGGGCGTGCCTGTGGTGGCAGAAACCACGATGTCCACATAGACCGAATCGTTAAAAAAGACGCCAGCCGCATTGAGCATTTTGAAGTAGCCGCGAAATCCTTTCGCAACAGTCGGAGCCGTCAAATCTACAATATCAACGGTCTCGCCGGGCAGCAC
>JADKBC010000029.1 GCA_016715205.1 Holophaga sp. | reverse complement strand
GCTGCAGATGACCTCTGGAGCGATATCCCAACATTTGCTTCAGAGGATTTCTGATGAACACAGCAAGCGACAGCAACAGCTCAAGCAACCGCCTCCATCATTCAGCAGAAGCCATGCTCGGGGCTTCTGCCCAAGACCGGATCCAATTTCTTGAGGTTCCCTTCTGGTTGAACTACCCAGCAGCGGAGGCCATTCTTCAACGCCTTGATCGCATTACTTTGAGGCTCGTCGGAAGGCCCGAAGGGCTTCTAATCGTTGGAGACCCAAATAACGGAAAGACTCACTTGCTTGACTATTATCTCCGCAAAAATCCACCGGTCATGAACCCAGATGGAACAGGGATGACTATTCCAGTGGTTTTCATCCAGGCACCTGTCGGTGCCGGACGAAAAGACCTATTTCAATCTCTCTGTGAGGGAGTGCGCATACCAGACTTGGTAAGGGGCGAGATCAGCTGGGTGCGGCACCGTGTGAATCTGCCGTTCAGAGAGAGGCAGGTGTAAAAGGATATTGATCGATGAGCTCCACCAGCTCATAGCTGGTGGAGAGATGAGAAAGCGAATCATCATTGATGAGCTGAAGGCGTTGTCAAATGAACTGAAGATAGCTCTCGTCGCAGCTGGGACTTCGCGTGCCCTTCAAGTTATAAGACTTGATGATCAGTATCTGAGCAGGATGCCCCCGGTCATTCTTCCGCCCTGGGGGCTTAACAGATCCTATTTGGGACTTCTCAAGGCTCTTGAGAGGAGACTCCCTTTGCGTGAGGCATCGATGCTCACGAATCGTAATCTTGCTGAGTTGATCTATACCCACAGCAAGAAGACCATCGGAAACACCATATCCCTGGTATTAGAGGCCACACGGCTAGCGCTCTCCGAAGGTCGCGAACAGATTACTGAAGATCTGATTAAACGCGCGGTTTCTGGAGACCTCCCTTGGATGAAGGTTTAACTAGTGTCAATGGAATCGCCTTTCTCGATCGAAGAGATGCCGTGCAAGCCTGAATCGAAACTCTGGCTTTGGAATGTGGATCCATTTGACTCCGAATCACTAACCAGCTGGATATCTCGTCTTGCAAGGAAAGTCCAGATTCCAATACCAACTCTTCTTGGTAGCTTATCCCTCAGAAGGGAGGAGTTCCGCGCCGACTTAGATGTCGCCCCTCCCAAAGGGTTTCTCGATGAACTCTCGCACAGGACCGGCGTGCACACAGAGAGATTACGGCAGATGACCCTATCTTCTTTCTTACCCATTTTAATTCGGGAGCATGACCGAGAGCGGTTAATTCATTCAGGTGAAAGCACTCGGCACCTACCTTGGATCATTCCAAATGGATGGCAATTACCGTCCTACGCGTACAAAAAAAGTGGAGGAACACCATACTGCCCAGTATGTGTTGGCCAAGGAGAGGATCCGCACATTCCATTGGTTCACCGCCTCTCCTTGATGGTTGTATGCCCTCGACACCAGGTTCCTTTACGCGATGATTGTCCAGTGTGTGGAAGGCCCGCCCTTCCTTGGGCTCTGTCTGTGAACTCTGAATTACAACCTGCTGGATTTCCCATGTGTTGGGTTTGTTCAGGCGCGGCTCGAGGGAGCAAGATTCAAAAAAACAAGTGCGGCAATTACGACCCACGCGAGGAGCATGACTCGATTCAATCTATCCTTTCGCTTTCAGGGTTTAGCCCATCAAGCACTTCGAGAGAATGAGGTTCGCCTGCCTCAATTAGGGCGGTTTTCAGGTGTCTGCTTCTTCCAGGGCCTTCGCCATGCCCTCACTGCATTTAACGCTCTTGCCTACCGAAACATTGATCCAAGGTCATTAAAGACCTCAAGTGATGCTAGAGAAAAATCCCAACGGCATGGCAACCTGCGCCGGTTGGCTTTTGATTTCCACCCCATAAATTACCGCCTAAAGCTTACGGCTTGGATGGCATGGCTTGTAGAACGTCCCTTGGATCGATGGCCCCACCTGTTTCGAATTACAGTTATACCCTCTCAGATCCCAAGGCATTGGAAACATCCTTGGGAGTTCGTGGAAGAGAATGGGAAGACGATCTATGGCTATCGTCGTGACCCGGAAAAACAGAGAACGACACGCAAGGTTGGGCCAGATATTTTTCAATCCTTTTTTGCCATCGCCGAAAAATTGGATCTGACTGATAGAGAGAGTGCACAGCTGCTGGGTGGTGTGAGTGAGCGAACGATCCAGCGTTGGCGGATGCATCCGATCATGTTTGTGCAGCATGAGCACTTGCGACGCATGGAACAGACGGTTCGAATTTGGTCAGGGCTGATGGGTTTAGTGAACGACGCCAAAATGGCTAAAAAATGGTTGCGAAGTCCAAACCATAGTCAGGTGTTCCAAGGGCAAGATCCGCTGGGGCTTCTCCTCGATCCAAACAAAAAAAATGGGTTCGAAATTTTGAGCTCATTTTTCTGTGATGCACGGTGCTAGACGTGACCTTCAATAACACCAGACTAACCTTTCAGATGGTTTCGCCAAAAGCGCGGCACTAGAAGGAAGACAAGATCTCGAGGGATGTGTGATGGATCAACAAGACTCCATAGAATGGGAACTCTTTCGCCAACAACAAGGGGACGCAACCGCTTGGTTTAAGCGTCTGTCGAGAGACAGGGCTCATCTTGAACACCTCTCATCTTCGGCCCTTAAGGCATTCTTCAGCATCGGAGCTGCCTGGGATCTGTCCACGGAGGAAAAGCGAACATTGCTCGGAGGCATTAGCGAAGCCACCTACCAAACATGGGAACAAGAACAGAATGCGATTTTGAACGAGGATCAACTTGAACGGATATCACATCTCCTGGGCATTTACGCGAGCCTTCAATCCCTACCTCCCACCAACGCGAATGGATGGGGCATGTCGCCCAAATTCTCATCCATTGTTTGGGGTGGCGGGCTATTGACGTGATGGTGGAGGGGGGAATCCCTGCACTCCGCCAAGTTCGCCTTTACCTGGGGGCCAAGCTAAGCCTACCGCCAGGCATCACGCGTCTACCGCTTCTGCCGCTGCCCGAACCAGGTTGTTTATAAGTGTCTCGTTCCAAATGCTGGCTGTGGGAATGGACACTTTCTGAATAGGCACTCGGGGCTTCAGGGGAAAGAAATGTAAATTAAGTTTATTATTGTAAGTATTTTGCATTTTGGATAGAACTCCTGCAGCCTGAATGAGAACCGTCACGCCCAAAACCCAGCGCCAGCGGTCACCAAACTCACTGCAACAGGCTGCGGCGCCGAAACCTGTGAATGGTTGTACGCAGGACCGTTTCCTTAACTCCCGCCTCCTTGCCCTTCAAGAAAACCAGATACGCAGGAGATCCCCATGCCTTTCGCAGAATTTACCGATGATTTGCGAGTGGGTTACGGCGAAATCGATCACCAGCATGCGGCGCTTTCGATGCGGTGAACCACCTCCACGAAGCGCTCCGGCGGGGCGTTCCCGTCAGGAAATGGGGATATCCTGGCGTTCCTGCGCGCCCACACCATCGACCATTTCCAATCGGAAGAAGCTGTCATGCGCGAAACGGGCTATCCCGGCCTTGAAGCTCATCGGGCGCTCCACGAAGGTCTCATTCACCAGGTCAAGGAACTCGAGGGAAAGTACGCGGCCGGCACCATGACCCTTTCGATTATGACCATGCACTTTCTGAAGGATTGGCTCACCAACCACATCCAGGATGAGGATCGAAAACTCGCGGACTTTTTGCGGGCCCGTTGATGGTTCCTGACCATGGGCGTTTTTCGCGGGGGTCGGCCAACGGCCACCGCTGCTTGGTATGAAGTTCAGCCCTTGTGGTGTTTCCCTCAGGGGCTCAGTCTTTCCTGGGTAGATGAGGTGGACCCATGTCCGAGCAGCCAGCAGCATCCCTTCGGCTTTCCCAGGCGACCTGGAAGGAATTTCCTTCCATCGCCATCCTTCCCTTTGTGGATTTGAGCCAGGCCCACCGGGAAGGCCATTTTTGCGAAGGCTTTGCCGAGGAAATCATCCAAGGGCTGAGCCGGGTGGATGGCTTGCGGGTGCTTTCCCGCACTTCTTCCTTTCTGTACAAGGATTCCGACTTGGGCCCGGAGGAAATTGCGCAACACCTCGGCGCCCAGTTCCTGCTCACGGGCAGTCTCCAGAAGGAAGGCGCGCGGTTGGCGGTCAGGGCCGAACTGTTTGCGGCGGAGGGGGCAACGGTCGTCTGGTCGCAGCGGGTGGCGCGGGAAGGGTCGGATATTTTCGCCCTGGTGGCAGAGCTGATCGACGCCATCGCCACCACCTTGGGTATCAAGGCGCCCGCGTTCAACCACCTCCCCGTGAACCTGGAAGCCTACGATTCCTACCTCAAGGGGCGTCACTACTATTTCTGGTTCAGCCGCCAGGGCATGGGCCTCGCCATCCAGGAATTTGAAAAGGCCCTGAACCTGGACGCCACCTACGCGGCGGCCTGGGCGGGGTTGGCCTTTTGCGCCGCCTATCTTTACATCTATGTGGATCGCTCCGAAACCCATCGCACGCAGGCTGAAACCGCCAGCCAGCGGGCCTTGGCCCTGGACCCGCAGCTAGCCGAAGCGCACGTGGCCCGAGGGTGGCACTGTCCGCTTCTGGAAAGCATGGTGAGGCCGAGGAGGCCTTTGAAACCGCCCTGCGCTTGGATGCGAACCTTTACGAAGCCTACTACTTTTACGCTCGGCACTGCTTTGCGGTGGGGCGGCCCGAGGAGGCCATTCAATATTTTGAATGGGCAGCGGCCTTGCGTCCCGAGGATTATCAGGCGGCGCTACTGGTGGCCCAGGTCTACGGCAGCCTCGGCATCTTGGATGAAGCCGAGGCGGCACGTCGACGGGGCTTGGCCCTGGTGGAGGCCAGGCTGAAACATGCGCCCAAGGATGCCAGGGCCATGTACCTGGGCGCCAATGCGCTGGTGGCCTTGGGTGATCGTGAGACTGGGCTGGATTGGGCACGAAGGGCCCGCAGCCTCGATCCAGACGATTCCATGCTGCTTTACAACTTGGGCTGCATTCATGCCCTGGCGGGAGAGCTCGAAGAAGCCCTGGATTGCCTGAGTCTGGCCGTTGCGGCGGGCCTCTCGGAAAAGAAGTGGTTCCTTCACGATGGCGATTTGGAGGTTCTCCACGCGCATCCTCGCTTCAAGGAACTCGTGCGATCCCTGGACGACGAGAGCTGAAGGACCCGCGCAGAATCACCGCAATTTGAAGGGCATCGTGAGCTTGAATCGGGCCTTGATGGGCTTGCCGTTCAGCTGGGCAGGCTCGAAGCGCCAATCCTTGGCGTAGTCAGTTGCAGTGGAACGAAGTTCCTCGGGGCCTTCCAGCGCCTCAACCGACTGCGGCATCCCTTGCTCATCAATGGTGATTGAAATCACCACCGTGCCCTGAATGCGCTTGGCTTTGGCGTCCACAGGATAAGCCGGTGGTTTGGGCTGGAAAGCGACTTTGATTCGGCTGAAATCAAACTCCGCCACGCCCTGCGCGGAAGTTGGTGCCTCAGTAGAGACGGCTCGGGCCAGAATCTCCATAGTGGCGCTGGGCCCCTTTGTGCTTGGAATGGTCGGCATGGGCGTGGCAGATGTCTTGTCACCTTTGAGGGAGAACAGGAGGTTCAACTGAAAGACTTGATCCGCTGTTTTGCCTTTGGAGGCCGCGGCCTTAAACCGCCAACCTTGGGCGTAGGCGGTGGCAGTGGCATGGAGTTCTTGGGGACCTTGCATCACCTCCACTCGGTTTGGTAATCCAGACCCGTCTACGTGCAGCCGAAGCACTACGAGCCCCTGGATGTTTTTGGCGCGGGCCTCTTCAGGATAGGGCGGCGGAGGTGGTTGATAGGCAATGCGCAGGCTCGGGGCTGGCGCCTTGGCGGCCGTGGAAGGGGCCTTCTTGGCCGCCGTGGCCTGTTGGGCGGTGAGGGCGACCGCGCTGATGAGAGAGACACCCACCAAGGTCATGGCCAGTCCGCGAAGGGAAGGTGCCTGAACTTCTTGAGGACGGAAGAGACGGGTGATTCGGAACATGAGTTTTCCTTGGGCGGCCGCCAGGGCCGGTTCGGGGTTCGAGTGAAGGGATCGCCGCAGGCGCTCCAGGGTGGAAAGCCCTTCGGCCAGGATCATGGGATCTCCGCATAGCGCCGCGGCGGCATCGTCGCAGCAGTGTTCGCGGAGTTCCCGAATCTGGCGGCTGAGCCACCAGGCGGCGGGATGAAAGAACAGGAAAGCCTCTGCAAGGCACTGCAGAAGATTGGCCAAGTAATCGAGGCGTTGGATATGGGCGAGCTCATGGGCCAGCACCGCTTCCAGAGCCTGGGGACTGAGGTGGAGCAGGGCGGAGGTGGGGATCAGAATGACGGGCTTGAACCAGCCAATAACCAAGGGAGTGTCTGCCTTCTGGGATTCCAGCAGTGGTACAGCGGATTTAAAGCCCATGCGTCGGCTGAGGGAATCAAGGGTGGCCTGCCAGGATTCAGAAACCCGCTGGGCCTGGGCGAGGTACGCCCGATCCAACCACCAGACGCCGCCAGCCAACCGCAGCATCATGGTGCCGGTGCCCGCGGCCCAGAAAATAGCCAACCAGGGAGCCCAGCCGTTGGCGCGGAGCATCCAGCCGTGCAGGCCTCCGGTGCTGAGCAGTGGGCTCAGCGCCAGGGTCCCGCCTTCCACCTGCAGCACCGTGGGCGCTGAATCCGCCAGTTCGGGGCCGATCCAGAAAAAGGTGAACAGGGGCGCCAGTACCATCAACACGAGCGCGCTGCAGGCGAAGGCGTAACGAAGATCTGATCGCTGGCGCTGCAGCATGGCCAGTCCGGCCCAGGCCAGCAGACCCAGGGCCAATACTTGCCACAGGGAATGGAGCGCCGTGAGCCCAAGGCGAATCAGGGTGGGATGAAGGAGCAGGTCGTTCATGGCTTCCTCGCCTTCAGGCCATCCAGGAAGGCCTGGATCTCATCGAGTTCGGCCGCGTCGGCTTGGGCTTCCGACAGGGCCCGCACCACCAGGGACTTGGCACTGCCTTCAAAGGCCTTCTGCAGAAGGTCGTTGAGCAGGCAGGCCTGGGTGCGTTCTTCGCCCTGGGAGGCCCGGTAGACATGGGTACGCGAGCTCTCGTCCCGTGTTACCAGACCCTTCTCCACCATGATCTGCATGAGCTTCAGCACGGTGGTATAGCCCATTTCCCGATCTTTCAACAATTCGTCGTGGACCTCGCGAACCGTGGAAAGACCGCGGCTCCAGAGCACCCGCAGGATGGCGAGCTCACCATCGGAAGGGCGGATCGGGGGCTGGGACATGGGCACTCCGGGGAATTGAACTCAGTTTACGAACCAATTCGTAGTTGTCAACGAAGGGGTTCGTACTTTTACATCCTGGTGACAGATGGTCACGGGGCGCACGCAAACCCGCACTGGCGAATTCAGTGCAGGTTTGAGTTGGCCTTGCGGTCCTTCAACCCTGGGTCGCTTTGAAGGGCGAGGGTATCCAGGTGCCGCAAAAAGATGGTTTTGAAGGTGGTGATGGTGTGGTTGCCGGGCACCGAAAAAACGCGTTCGGGGGGAAGGACGGTGGCGAGCAAGGGTGGTCCCCCCGCGGCGAGAATATCGTTTTGGCCATAGCCCAGCCAGATGGGTGGTGGGGTGGCGGGGTTGCGGGTTTTGATCCAGGACCAAAGCATCCGTTGCCAATGGTCAGGGTCGTCGGAAGTCTTTTGCCAGGCGGCCACGCCACCGGCCCGCCGGATCTCGCGCTGCAGGGAACGCCAGCCCAGAAAGGGGCTGGTGAGCAGCACGCCATCGATATCAGCGGGATGGCTGCGCACATACAGTAGGCTGCCCAGCCCACCCATGGAAAAGCCCGCCAGCCAGATCTGCTCGTAGCCTTGGCGCCGGGCGGGGTCGATGATGTCTTCCTTGAAGCGTTGCTCGAAGGTTCGGGATTTGTAATAGCCGTAGTGAACATCCGGGGCGATCACATCAAAGGGAAGTTTTCGAGCGCGGATTTCATCGATGATGCCCTTGCGCTCAAAAATGGTGTTGCCAGCCCCCAGGCCCCGCATCAGTACCAGCAGATGACGTTGTCGCTGCGCGGGTACCGCCTGATAACGAAGGGTTGGAATCGGCACCTTGGGCGCAGGGATGCAGCCCAAGGTGAACAGCAGCGCGAAAGCAGTGAGCCAGCGGCGCCCGGGGTGGCCAATGGCAGCCATGGCCTACTTCAACAACTGTCGTGCGTCGTGCTGAAAATGCACGCGCCAGGGGTACACATCACGGAAGGCCGCTGGGTCCTGTGCCGCCACCCAGGCGAGATCCGCCGCGGCCGCCTCTTTCTGTCCTTTCGCGGGCAAGTAGTATTTGCCCCGGGCCCAGCGGGGCAACAGCAAGCCATCGCCTTTGACCATGGCCTTCTGCATGCATGCTTCGGCCTTGAGCTTGGAGCCGCCGCGACTCTTGGGCAGCACGTAGTAGCAGATCATCTTGGCGACCTCGACCCCGCCCCCACCAAAATCCGGTGCCACGGCATCAATGCGATCCAGAAACACCAGGGCCCGCGGCAACCAGGAGATGTTCACGATCTTGGAGGGAAGTGACATGCCCTCCTTGAATTCGTATTGCAAGGCCGTAACCCAGAAATACATTGCCTCCGCTTCCCGAGCCCCAAGGGAATCCGCCGCCTCCCAGGGTTGGCGACCCGCATCCACCTGGGCCTTGAATTGGGGATTGGTGTACATCGCCAGTTCGGCATAGCTCATGGCCGTTCGAAAGGCTTCGGATTTGGCGGAAGATGACGCCGTGTAGGCCGTTCCCTTCAGGATGTAGAGATTGGCGGCATTGACCCGGGCCTGGTAATGACCCGGATTATCCTTCAACACGGCTTCGTGCAGGGCGATACAGCGTTCCACCCCGGGACCGTCGGAAGCGAGGGCATAGGCGCTCCGCGCGGCGGCAAAGAGGATTTCCGTGTGCGGGGTGGGCTGGTTGGCGCCCGCCTGATGCCAGATGGGCTTCCGCTGCATGGCGCAGCCGCCCAGGAGCAACAGCGAGACCAGGCAGAAGGTGCGCGAGATGGGAGGGTGCATGGGATCCTTCCTGGCCAAAAGCGCAGCGCGCCAAACTTGATTGGAGAGGGAGAGTTGCTTTCGGCGGTTTCCTCAACCTTACTCCCAAGGGCGGAGGGCTGCCTGGGTGGAGGCCAGGGGGAGGAAGGCGCGAAAATAATATTTAGATGTTTGCCTAAATATCGTATCTTTCCCCTATGGAATTTTCTTCCCTGGTCTTCAAGGCCCTTTCCGACCCCACCCGCCGCTCCATGCTGGAGCGCCTGCGGGCCGGAGATTTGAATGCCGGAGAACTGGCAGAAGGGCTGCCCATGACCAAGGCCAGCGTTTCCCATCACTTGAGCCTACTGAAACAGGCAGGGCTGGTTCGGGTGCAGCGCCAGGGGCAGAACCAGATCTACACACTGGACACCACGGTCTTCCAGGAGGCAATGCAATGGCTGATGGACTTCTTTCAGAAGGATGCGAAACCGGCGAGTCGAAGGCCCAAGGGCTGATTCAGGATTGGCCTCTGTGGCTGCTCATGGTGGGGGATTTGGCGCTGGGCCTCTGGTTGCTGCCGAGGTTGCCCCGGCTCGTACCGCTCCATTGGGGCCTGTCCGGTCAGGCCGATGGCTGGGGTTCGCCCCTGACCCTTGTGTGGGCGGTGCCCCTTGCTACCGTGGGAATCTACATGCTGCTGCTGGGGGTTAGCCGGTGGGGCTTGGATGCCATGAGTGGGCTCCAGTTTTCGGGCGCCATCGGGCGGCAACTGCGCTGGTTGGCGGTGACGCTGTTATGTGGCGTCCACATCGCCCTGCTCATGAAGGGGATTGGAAGGGATGCCGGAGAACCTCGGCTGCTGTTCCTGGCCATCGCCGTGGGGTTCATCTTTGCGGGCAATCTGTTGCCACGAATGGAACCCAATCCAACCACGGCGCCTACCCCAGCGCGCCGTGCGGAATGGCGGAGCATCTACCGAAGCGCGGGGCATTACCTGGTGGCAGCGGGGCTCTTTCAGGCCGTCACGATCTGGCTGCCCTCGCCGGTGCTTCTTTTCACGGTGCTGGGCAGCACGGTGCTCGCGTCCATCGCGCCAATCGTCCGCATGGCACGCATGAGGGCTTATCGACCGGGCGGCGATACCCCTTTCGTCGAGTCGGAGCGAATCGCCCTTGTGGGCCCGTACGATCTGTTGCCCCTGGGCGGCCTCCTGCTCGTGTTCTTCGCCAACCATTTCCTTGCGACATGGCTATGGATCAGCGTGCCGCTCCTCGCCTGGGGCCTGCTATGGGCCGAAGCCTGGCTCACGAAGGGAGAAGTGCGGCGGGTTTCCGTTCAGATGCGAGGCTGGGTGGTGCTGGGCCTGGAACTGGCCCTTGGGTGTCGGGTGCTCCTGGGATTTGGGCAGCTGACACCGATCCTGGCGGGCCTGGCCGCTTTAAACCTGTGTGCCGCGGCCGGGCAGATCCTGGCGCGGCGCAGCGCCACTCCGACAGCGCGGGCCCAATGGGGTCAAGGGCCCGTGATCTGGGACCCCGCGGATCCCAGGCTCTTCGCGCCCAAAGGCCTGGGGCTGGGGTGGACCTTCAACTTCGCCCGGGTGGCCTCGTGGATCCTGCTTTTGGGCATGCTTGGGTTCATGTTCTGGGTGGCGTTCGAGCCGAAACATTGAATCCAGGAAGTTCGCACAGGTGCAGGATGAGTGGTCCAAATGCAGTGGTCAAAAAGCAGGGCAGAAACTGGGCATAGGTAGGGTCGAACCTCAAAAAACGCGCCGTTTAACAGCCAACCTTGGGGGAGTGTCAGAAATTTTTGTGTGGGCGATTTTCATGGATTTGGTTCTGATGGGTCAAACATGAGGTTGATCAAGTGATCTGAGGTAAAAGGGATTGCAAGTGGTTCAGGGCGTCGGTCCATCCCGATAGTGTCCGGTTCCAATTCTTGGCTTGGTTTCGCAGCACCAAGTAAATCAGCTTGGATGCGGCCTGGTCATTGGGGAAGTGGCCCCGAGTCTTCAGAATCTTCCGCAATCGCGCGCTTTAGGCTTTCGATCGCATTGGTGGTGTAGATGATCTTCCGAATCGCGAACGGGTAGGAGAGAAAGGGATTACCTGCTCCCAGGCACGATGCCAAAGGCGCCCAATGGACGGTATTTCTTTCCCGTAGTCACTTGGTTTCAAAGGCTGCCAAGCGCTGCCGCTGCTTCGGGCGTCGGCGCTTGGTAGATGGCTTTGAGCTCCCACGCCACGGGTCTTCTGTCTTTCCAATTGCAGAATTCCATACTGTTACGCAGGAGATGCAGATGCACCCTGCACTTGGAGTCTGCGGAAAACAGCCTCAATCGCCTCTGGAAAGCCCTTTAACCCATCCACCACTGCCAACAGGATTGCTTCCACACCGCGATTCTGAAGCTCTGTCACCACGCCTCGCCAGAATTTGCCTCCTCGGTCTGTTCAATCCAGAGGCCCAGCACATCCCGGTGCCATCCGACGAACGCCCAAGGCCATGTAAACAGCCTTGTTCATCACCGTGCCCCTCGTCCCGAATCTTCACCCGAAGGGCGTCCAGAAACACGATCGGGTACATCTTCTCCAGAGGTCGAACCTGCCAGCTCCGCACCTCCTCCATGACCGCATCCGTCACATCGCTAATCAGGTCTGGTGAAACCTTCGCGCCATATTGCTCCTCCAAAAATGCCTGGATCTCACGGACCGTCATTCCCCATACATGGCAATGATTTTTGGTCGAAGCCATCGAAATGGCGTTGCCCTTTTGGAATGATTTGCAGGTTCGAAGGTGCCTTCCCGATCCCGTGGAACCTCTATCTCCACTGGGCCTTCTTCTCCGATTAGTCTTTTTCGAGCTGCCGTTCCGGTGGTTGCTCACCTGCTTCCCGAACGATCTCCTTTCTCATAACCATGGTGATTGGTAAGCTCCGCCCCCATCGCACTTTCCACCAGGGCTTGCTTAGCTGTTTCAAATCCCGTCCTTCCCCAGGAGATCCTCGGGCTTCTCGTTACCCTTCAATAACTCTTTTAGGATTTCAGGTGTGATTGCCATGCTCTATGCTCCTGCAGGTTTGGCCACACACAAAATTCCTGACAGGCT
>JADKBC010000028.1 GCA_016715205.1 Holophaga sp. | reverse complement strand
GTTCGCTGAACAGGAGGAGGTTGTTCTCTGGGCTGTAAATTCGCACTTTCCCCGTCAGGGCGAAGACCTGGCGTTTAAGGATGTAATGAGTGTAACCAAAAGCCTGGTGCATAGTCTTTCCTTTATTTGTTTGAATGAATTAACTTCACTGGTATTTATTCTACCACTTCAACCAGTGTACCAGAAAATTCATACAACACCTGTTCTTGCTGGGGCACAGTTGGGTTTGTCCAGCGGTAGATCCATTTACTGGCTGGCTGGAGAGGTTGATGCAGCCGTGAGAGCGTGGCCGGCCAAAATTATTGTGCCAGTAGGTGCCGTGGATGGCGATACCGCTGGGTGTGATGTAGCTGATCCAGGGGACACCTGGCAGGTCATAGCCGTTGGAGGCGATATCTCCGGCGGCCATGTGGCGCGAAGGCCGTTTATGAAACGTTTGGAAGGCGCCGGTGGGGGTGGTGTAGCTGCCTGTGCTGAAGACGCCGCCGGTGGCTGCCCGGGCAAAAAAGACCGGGCGGTTTTGCTCGTAGGCTACCAATATCTGGCTGCCAAGGTATACTTTGATCCGTTTGAGGATGTTGGGGACGATCGGTGCGATCTGGCTGAGTTCGCTGTAGGGCACCAGACGGACATGCTGCGACTGGATGTAATAGGTGTTCTTGTATTTGTCGTCAAAGATGGAGTACCAGTAGCCACCTTTTTGATCCTGGGTGAGACCGGTAACCCAGTGGGTTGTTTCGAAGTACAGGCGGTAGGAAAGGCGGTCTGCCAGGCTGGCCGACCAGCGGGCATCCGTGAATGGCACTGTGATCTCGGCCAGGCGGCCGCTGGCGGGGATTTCGCTGCTGACTTCGTTGAGGATAGTGCGGACGGGTTGGACAGAACCTGAGTGGACGAAGCCGGAGTCGCCCGTCTGATACCAGACCAGGTTGTGGGACGAGGTATCCTCAGAGATTGCGACGCCTGAGATTGGGATGATGGTATCTTTCCAAAAGACCGCGGTCCGCTTGGAGCTGAAATCGGGCTCACTGTGGGCGTCGACATATTCTTCGCAGACCCGGCCCTGGTTGTAGGGAGTGTATTCGGGCAGCCCAGAAGCGGCCAGCAGCCCTTTTTGGGAGGTGGCTTTGAATGCGGTTTGAAAATCGCTGATTTCGTCCGCCATTTTAGCCCAGGCCGTCTGGTAGGCTGAAAGGAAAAAGGCGCCAGTCAGCGCGGCGCCTCCGAGGCGTAAAAACTCACGCCGTGAAAGTGTAAACGGTCGATGGAGCGGCATCAGTAGTGTACGTTGACCACAGTCCCCAAATCCTGCCCGCCGGTATAGGCTGGCTCGGGCGTTGGCGGCACGGGGGTGTCCGTTGGCACCGGTGTGTCGGTGGGCAGGGGTGTTTCTGTCGGGGTTTCGGTGGGCGTGGCGGTAAAGGTTGGGGTTGGGGTGAAGGTTGAAGTCGGGGTAGGGGTATTGGTCGGAGTGGAGGTGGGTGTAAAGGTTGCTGTGAAGGTAGGGGTGCGGGTTTCTTTTTCCAGGAAGGCGGGAAGGGCAGCGAGCTGCAGATTGGCCGGATCGGCTGAACTGGAGCGGGCAAAACCTGGAAACGGCGACAAAGGCAAAAATGGCGAGCATCAGCAGGCTGAGAACTGCCATCAGACGGGCGGGGAAGAAACGGGGCTGGACCAGTTTTTGGCTTGGAATCGAGGCGGGCAAGCGGCTGGCGGGGGTGGCAGGCGGAGCTGCAGGTGCGGCTACAGGGAGCGGGGCGACCTGGGCAGCCTGGGGCGTGGTGGATTGGCTGCCGCGGCGGGCTGGCTTTTGACCGGCTGAGGCGCCCGGCGCAGCTGCTGGATTGCCCAGTGCATACTGGCGGGCCCGGCGGCTCTTGGGGTTGATCTCCAGGGCGCGGCGCAAGTAGCGCACGGCGTTGTCGGGCTGGGAGACTGCTGCCAACCACAACCAGGCTTCTTCGTTGCCAGGGTCGAGGGCGGCGGCTCGTTCGGCCCAGTGGCGGGCCATTTTGGTGTCTTTCAGACGAAAGAAACTTTGGGCCAGTTTTACGGCTTCAGCGGAGGTCAGGTTGGTATCCATAGTCAATTCTCAGGTACAACGGGTTCGTTTTTCAAGAAGCATATAATTCCCTGTGTCACGCCGTTTGCGAGCAAATCGGGTTGATCTTTGAGGAGTTTATAGTCCAGGTTGAGGAATCCGACTTCGATGATGACGGCAGGCGTCAGCTTGCTAATTTCACCGAAGGCGTGATATTCGGTCATGTCTCTGGTGATGGAACCAGAGTGGAAGAGCATTTTGGTGACCTCGCCGTAGCGGGCCCGCAGGCAGTTGGTGAGGCGCTGCGATTGCTCGGGGTACAGGTTGGAGAGCGCCGGGGCAACTTTGAAGCCTGTCGCCTGGGGGTTGACGTAGTCACAGGAATCGGCATGAATGGAGACCAGGGCGTTGGCGCGATAATCCTTGAGGCGGTCATCGAATTCGGTCAGGAGCTCGGCGTCAATTCCGATCCCGATCAGGTTGGCACGGACGCGCTCGGCGACGTTGAGGTTGACATCCACTTCACGCAGGTTATCCAGCTCGGGCGGACAGACGGCGCCCGAGTCGTTGCCGGAGTGACCAGCAACAATCCCAACCAGGAGGCGGGCCCGGGGGGTTGGGGTGGGCCATTGGGGTTCAGGGGTGCTGCTGAAATCGAAGGCGCTGCTGACTGTTTCGCTCAGTTCGCTGGGCAGCATGCCGGGCTCTGTCCAGGCGGTGAAGAGGGTGGCGGCAAAGGCAGCAATCAAGAACAGCCAGGAGAGGGACAATCTTGGCCTGGGCGAAGGGTTTTGGGGTTGGGTGGAAGGTTGTTGTGTAGTCATTACCTATATTCTACCAAATATGGCGAAAATCGGATGGCGAGCTCTGGTCAGATTGGTGCAATAATGATGCCAAACCGAACGTGGGCAGGTTTTGATGATCGCCCCCGTATTTTTGGGTTTACGCGTATAATAGGTTCATGACAGTCACAAACGAAGAACTACGCGCAGCAATGCGCCTTTGGGCGACCGGAGTAACGATCGTCACCGCCAATCACGAGGGTGTGCGCCACGGGATGACGGTCAGCTCATTTACATCGGTTTCACTCGATCCGCCGTTAATTTTGATCTGCCTGGAGCGCAGCACGCGCACCCGGCAATTGGTGTTGGATTCGGCGGTGTTTGCGGTTAATCTATTAACTACCCAGCAGGTCGATTTATCCAACCGCTTTGCCGGCAGGATATCGGATCTGGAAGATCGCTTTGCAGGCTTGAATACAACTGTCCTGGAGACCGGCGCTCCATTATTGGATGGGGCTCTGGCATGGATGGACTGCCGGGTTTCGGCGGTATTTGAAATGTCCTCCCATACGATTATTGTCGGACAGGTAATTGGGGTGAAGTCTTTTGTGGCAGGGGATGCTGAAGCGGCGCCGCTGCTGTACTATAACCGCAGCTACCGGGAGTTTAAGGAGCTGTAATGAGCGGGGCAGGCGCGTCGGGCAGAGCGGAAGCCAGCGAGAGCCCATTCTCTGCCGAGCAGCGAAGCGAACTGCTGCGGCTGGCGCGGGAATCGCTCGGCCAGGCCGTTCGAGGTAAACAACTGCCAACGGTGGACTTGCAAAGCTGACCGACCGAATTTAGATCGGATGGGGCCAGCTTCGTGACCCTGACCATTCAGGGGCAACTGCGTGGCTGTATTGGGGCGTTGGAAGCGTACCAGCCATTTGTGCTGGATGTAATTGAACACGCTGCGGCTGCCGGGGTGAACGATTACCGGTTCAACCCGGTCAGTGCCCGCGAGCTGACAGCCATCCGAATTGAAATCTCACGCCTGACAAGCCCTAAGCCCCTGGTCTATGCGGATGCGGATGACCTGCTGCGCAAGCTGCGCCCAGACGTGGATGGGGTGATCATCCGGGATGGACGCCAACGGGCGACCTTTCTGCCCCAGGTCTGGGAACAACTGAGCGAACCGGCCGAATTTCTGGATCACCTCTGCCATAAAATGGGCGCAAGGCCGGACCTGTGGCGGCGAAAAAAGTTGGATGTATTGGTTTATCAGGTGGAAGAATTTCACGAATGAAGCGTGGGGCGATCAGGGACCCCATTTCAGGCTGGCACCCTGTTCGATCAGCGGTGTGGCGGGGTCTTGCCCGGTAGGAACCAGGATGACCGGGCCGCCAGATTTCCAGACAGAGCCAGGCATTGGGAGGACAAGCAGGGCCAGCTCGCCGTTTGGACTCCAGAGAATCTGATCTACAAGGAAGGATTCGGCGCGCAGCATTTGGCGCAGATCTGGGGTAGCCAATGAGGCTTTGTAAAGCGCGAGCGGGAACCGCTGTTGGGGAAGCAGGGGGAAATTGGCAAAGGCGTATTGAATGGTCGTATCTGGATTGAAATGCGGCCAACCGACAAAATTATAGGTCTCGTCGGCGGCGAAGGATGGGAGCAGGGCGCTGACCTGGATCTCAGCCTGGTTAGCGCTGACTGGCGCCCACCACAGCCCGCCAACGCCATTCTGGGTCTGCAGCTCTGGAATGCCGGTGGTCGGATATGGGTTCGCGACCACCAACCCCTGGCTTTGAGGAGCCCAGGCAGCCTGGCAGCAGGCGGGTATCCCGTCTGCGGTTACAAGGGTCTGGATTACACCGGTCGCAGGGTCGAGAACCGCCAGTTTGGATTGTTCCTGGCTATCGATGGTTACCAGCAACCAGCGTCCATCTGGAGACCAGTCGAAGGGCCGGATCCGGCTGCCCGGTGGATCGGCAACTGCCAGATGGACGGTATTGGGTGAGCGGCCGATCCAGACCCCTTGAGCGGCGTAGGCCAACTGGCCGCCTCCGGGAGCCCAGCGGGGGGCGCGGGGGTTCTGTTCTGGCAGGCCGGGGGATGAATTCAGCCAGGTTTCGGTCTGGGTTTTATCGGCGGAATAAACGATCAGGCTTTGAGCGGTAATGACAGCCAGCCGGCCATCACTGGAAATGTCGTATTGACTGACGGGGGTGTCTGAAAAGGTCACCTGGTCAGTTCTGCACCGTCTGAGACAGGCGCCAGACCTGGTGATCTGGTTGGGATCGGGGCGCAATAAGTACAAGGCGGAAGGCAGAAGCGAATTGGTGGCATTTGGGTTGTGCGGCAATGGCAGCGGGCCACTGCTCCCAAGCGGGGTGGGCGGTAAATCGATACTGACCGGGCTGGTCGGTTGGGCAGTGGGGATCGAGAAACTGGCAGCAGGATCGCTATCGGGGGCGGGCATTTTGCAGCCGGCCAGGATAGCCAGACTAAAAGCGACCCCGATGAGCAGCAAAGTGCGGCTGAGTTGGACAGGCAGGCGGCTGGTCATTTCTACTCCGGCTAGCTCATCTGGACCAGGTGCGGCCGCGTGTCGGTGACCAGGGCGGTTTGGCCGTTGGGAAAAATGATGGAGGTTTTATCGGACTGGCGCAGGACGGTGATGCCTTTGAATTTCACAGTTACCGCCCAGGGAATGGGTTGCGGCCCGAAAGGACAATTTGCTGCTCGTTTCAAGAACTGGACACCCAGAAGTTGGAGGAAAAGGCCGGTGGGGGCGAGCCCCTCGAGCGAATCGGCTTCGCCCATGCCCGATCCGTTTTCGGCATGTAGAAACGGCGAAAACAACCTCCTGAGTGTAGTTTTCGCAAACGCCAGCCATTAACCGCGAGAACAGGTCCAGGGCAGCCTCATGCAGGCCATAGGCCAACAGACCTTCGATGACGAACATGTTCCAGGGCAGGTGGATCGAGTGGTAGGCTGGGTCTGATGCGGAACCAGGCGGCAGGCTGGAGAGTGAAGATGTGCTGGCTGGTGGTGTGGCCTGTCCCCGGGCGCCAGCGAAAATTGTCGATCGTCAGGGTTTCTGCAAAAGATTCGCCCGAGGGATTTGCGCCGTTGATCTGCACCACGGGCCGGCGAAGCGTGCCATCCGAGGTCTGGATGGTCAGGCAGACCCTGGCTCCGGGGTAAAGGTGCGGTTAACGGAATTTCGCCTGGGCCAATGCGCTCACCGAGGTTTTCGGCTTTGCTGACCTGGTGGGTTTCACGGTCGCGGGTCTGATAAATACCAGCTCTGGCGGAGTAGGTCTTTTCGACTGCCGATTTCAGGATTTTGAGGCGCTTTTGGACGGCTTTGCTGATTTCTTTGCGGTCGAGAATTTGGGCAATATTGATCAGGGCCTGGGCTTCTGAATATAGGAAAGTCGCCAGGTCTGGGGATTCGACGGTGGTGATGTCGAGGCCGGGGGCACCGTCGAGCCAATGCGCATAGATTGGATGGTCTTCGAGCCCGCTCTGGAGCGGGCTGCTCCACTCCGGCAGCCCGTCTCCATCCCGATCCTGTTCGGGTAAAAACCAGGATTCGAAGAAACGGTGCAGCCCGGGCAGCACTGCGACGAGGAGCTCCCGATCGGGGCTGGCTTCGTACAGGCGCCAGCCATGCGGGCCAGGATCGGGGTGGCGTTGAGCTGGGCACGGGTGGGGCCAGCGCCTGGGCCAGGGACTGCTGCCCAGACCGGGCGTGCCAAGACGAAAGTTGATGCTGCCGTCGTCATGTTGGGAGTTTAGGAAATTTTTGAGTATTCCGGAGACAATGGCAGGTGCGGTGGGCATGAGCAGCATGCCCAGATAGTACGCCTGGAGGACGGTCTGGCCATTCCAGAGCGGGCCATAGTCTGATCCGTCGCCGCGCATGGAGTAGCCCAGATCGGGCTGTCTTGAGGCGACAAAGGTGGGGTGGGGCGAGTGTATGGTGGGGTGAAAGGAGCAGGCGCAGGGCGATCTGCTTGCTGCGCTCAAAAACTTCATCCCAGAGCGGGTTGCCGGTCAGATCTCAAGCTGTCCTTTGCTCTCCATTTCGAGCCGGCTGAATTCAGCTTCCCAGGGCCGGTCGAGGGCAGCTCGTGCGATTTCAAGAGATTTTTCGAGGCTGATTCCGCCAGCTTGAACCCACTGCGAGGTTTGAATCTGATTGGGGGCAGCTCAAGGACTTGATAGATGAATGGGTTTGGTCCAGCAGGTCCGCTCATGCCGGAGCGCATCTGGATGACCGGTGTCAGGTTGCCCGTTGTGCCGGTTAATACCGGGCGATTGCCCGCAAGCTGGACACTCAGACGGTCGCCGCTGGTCTGGGAGGAGAGCAGTGGTGAGAGCATGCCAGAGATCTCAACCTGGAGGGCAAGCGTGTTTTTGGCTGTGTTGAGAAAATGGAGCGCCCCGCACAAGGACTGGGATGAGCAAACCCATAAATCGTAGGTCAGTTCGATGTTGGGGAATATCTGGCAGTTGAGCTGGATATAGCCAGGGCTAAACTGGCGGACTTTGAGCGGGCCGGCAAATTCCTGCGGGCCGGAGATTGTTTTGCCGTCGCTGGTAAAGCGGGGAAAAATGCGAAAGGCGCGGGCGCGCAAACCAAAGCTGGTCTCAACTGCCAGGCTGGGGGCTCACCACGGTTGAGAGCCAATTCCCAGATCTGATCATCACTGTATTGGGTGGCAGTCCGGCGTGCATCCGCAGCCAGCACCATCCGGCCGAAAGGAGCACCAGGTTTAAAGATAAGTTCACGCATAGGCAATTCTACATCAAAAAGGGGGTTTGGTATAATTATTACAGTTAGAAAAGCATGCCTGATTCGGCAGGTTTGCGTGTCGATTGGCAGGAGCATGGGTGATTTAATGGTATAAGTTTTACAGTAAAATCTTGTTCTTAAAGGAGAAAACACGATGAGCCCTCTGCCCACTGGTAAAGGTATGTATTTTGAAGAGTTTGAAGTAGGTCAAAAGATCGTCACAACTGGAAGGACGATCACTGAGAGCGATATTGTTACGTTCGCCGGACTGTCTGGCGATTATAATCAAATTCACACCGATGCCGAATTCAGCCGGAATTCGATTTTCGGCCAGCGGGGTAGCGCATGGTTTGCTTGGTCTTTCGATTGCTTCGGGGCTGGCGATGCGCACCGGGATGCGAAGGCACGGTTCTGGCGTTTCGCGAAATTGCAGAATGGAAATTCTCGCGGCCAGTGATGATTGCAGATACCATCCATGTGGTGTTAACTGTCGTGGAAACCAAAGCTGTCCCCCGTCTTGGGGTGGAAATCCCCACCCAGCGAAACCCCTGATCAACGATTTCGCCGGCTGCTTTCTTCAAGCGAGGATGGGCAAAACGAACTGCCAGAGGCAAGTGCGGTTGATAAGCAATCCGCTCAACCCGGCTCTGGCAGCCAAGCTGCGCCCATCCGACAGGATCCAACCGATTCAGGCGGGCGGGATGCCGCTGGCGGCGGTTCTGTGGAATCGGAGGCAAATTTGCCTCAGGCAAACCTGGCTCAGGCAAACTTGCCTCAGGCAGCAAGCCGGTGAAGCCGCCTGTTCCAGAGGGACGACCATGATTCCTTCTGACCTGGCGAAGTTGTTTGAGCAGTCTTTAAATAACCCTGCACCGGCGGCTGAACCTGTTCAGCCGCCGGCAGCCCCCACCCGGGTGCGGGTTCCCCCGCCTCCGCCGCCTGGGCGACCTGCCGCAGACGGCCCGCCCTCTGACAGGTACCTACGGTCTGCCCCTGCCGCGGAGGGTGGATGAAGTCGATATGGATTCGACGAGGGCCTCGGATGCGGCCTTCAACTCCCCCCGCTCTACCCCTGCAAATTCGTCAACGCTGCCGCCGGTTCAATACACCCCCCGGTCGACCCGCCCGGCTCAAACCACGCCTCCCCAAAACCAGACCAGCCGGCCAACTGGCAGCGGCCAGCCAACCAGACCAACCCCCGACCCAAAAGCCGCCTGTACCCACCCTACCAAGGGGCCAGACCCAGTTTCAGACATCTGCGCTGCGACAGCAGCCGCCGCGCTATGCACCGCCCCAGCCTCCCGGCGGAACGGCGGGAAAAGGATTGATTGGAATTCCGGGATGGGCTGCCTGATGCGGATGTTTATTCTGGCCAGTGTTTGGGTTTGTTTTATTGGCGATCATAGCCGGTTCGGTTGTGCTCAGCCAGTATTATATTGTGGCCTCAAAACTGCCCAGTATGGACAACCTGCAGCAGCGAGCCTCCAAGTTTGAGACTACCCGAATTTTGGACCGGAATGGCAATACATTGTATGAAATTTTGGATCCGCAGGCGGGACGAAGAACATACCGGCCGATCTCCAAGATTTCACCTTACCTGGTGGCGGCGACTATTGCGACTGAGGACGGTAATTTTTATACGCACCCCGGGTTTGACCCAATGGCGATTTTGCGGGCGTTCTGGCAGAACTTTCAGAACGATGGCGAAGTTGTCTCTGGGGCTTGACAATTACCCAGCAGCTGGCTCGCAACCTGCTCTTCACCCAGGAAGAACGCTACCAGAGGACATACTGGCGCAAGGTGCGCGAGGCAATCGCGGCTGCTGAGTTAACCCGCCGCTATTCCAAAGACGAAATCCTGGAACTGTATTTGAACGAAATTTATTACGGCAACCTGGCCTACGGGATTGAAGCGGCCGCCGAGACCTATTTCAACACTTCGTCTGACCAACTCACCCTGGGACAGGCATCGTTCCTGGCGGGCTGCCGCAAGCGCCTTCGGTGTACGATATCTATACCAACCGCGAGGCGACCTTAAAACGGCACCAGCAAGTCCTGATTTTGATGTACGAAGCCAGCCAGAATGGGTCGTGCATCTTCGTCAGTAACAATGACCAGCCGATCTGCGTGGATTCAAACCAGGCCCTGCAGGCGCACTCCGAAATCCAGGCCTACAATTTCGGCTCTCCGGAAATTCAAATTCGCTACCCGCACTGGGTAACATGTCCGGTCGCTGCTGGAGCAGCAGTTTGATTCCCAGACGATTTATCAGGCCGGTTTTACCATCTACACCACCATCGATCCGGGGCTTCAAGATGCTGCTGAGCGAATTGTGGCCGAGCAGGTGGCCCGATTGGTTGAAAATAACGCTCAAAACGGGGCACTGGTGGCGATTCAGCCCGGCACCGGTGAGATTTTGGCGATGGTTGGCTCGGCTGACTTTAACAATGTCCAAATTTCAGGCCAGGTTAATATGGTTTTGAGCCCCACCCGCCAGCCGGGCTCAACCATGAAGCCTTTGACGTATCTGGCGGCCTTTGAAAAGGGTTGGACACCCTCCACGCTGATCTGGGATGTGCCAACGGATTTCCCCCCCTCGGGGGACCCAAGTGATCCGCGTGATCCGTACCGTCCGGTGAATTATGACGGGCGTTTTCACGGGCCGATTTTGCTGCGCCAGGCGCTGGCAAATTCGTATAATATCCGGCGGTGCGGGCTCTGGCTTACGTGGGGATTTATGACAATCCTGCAACACCACAACCCGAAGGCTTGATCGGCATGGCGACCCGGCTGGGGATTACAACCTTGACCCGCAGCGATTACGGATTGGCCCTGACGCTGGGCGGCGGTGAGGTAAGCCTGCTTGAGATGACCAGCGCCTACGGTGTGATTTGCTAACTCCGGGCAGCGAGTAGAGCCCGTTGCGATCACCAAGATTGTTGACCATAACAATAATGTGGTTTTTGAGCACCAGCCACAGGCTGGACAGCAGGTGATCCGGGCTGAGCATGCCTTTTTGATGTCTTCGATCCTGTCGGATAACACCGCCCGCACCCCTTCCTTTGGGGCTAATTCGGTCCTCAATCTGCCTTTCCAGGCAGCCGTCAAGACTGGGACTACCAATGACTATCGGGATAACTGGACTGTTGGTTATACCCCGGATGTGGTGGTTGGGGTCTGGGTGGGGAATGCGGATTATACGCCGATGATCAACTCGACCGGGGTCAGCGGGGCTGCCCCAATCTGGGCGGCCTTCATGCAGGAAGCCATTCAGCGGCTGACCGGCGGAAGCCCACGGCCCTTCTTTAAACCTGCCGGAGTGGTCGATCGGATCGTGTGCGCTGTATCGGGTACAGATCCCTCGCAGTGGTGCCCATCGCAGCGCGGTGAATATTTCGCGGCAGATCAGCCGCCCCTGGCAAAGGAACAAGATTTGTGGTTCAAAGGGCTGTTTGACACCTGGACCGGACTGCGCGCACTCTCCTGCCTGCAACGAATTCACCAAGGAACAGTTCAGCCTGAATGTCAGTGATCCTTATGCAGTGCGTTGGATCGTGGAGAATGGCGACGGGCAGGCCTGGAGACAGGAAATCGGCTTTTCGCAGCCGATCTTGTTTGCTCCGCCGCGTGAGTGTAACGCGGATGATTCGCGGGTGACGTTGAAATTCGTTCAACCAAACGATGGTCAGAAAATTGAGAGCAGCCTGATTGACGTGTTTGCTCAGGTAGATGCCACATCTGATTTTCGCAATTACTCACTCAGCTTTGGCCTGGGAGACGAACCGGTCGATTGGAAGGTACTGCTCGATCGGGATCAGGTCGTAGCACAGCCTGACAAGATCTACACCTGGAATCTTGCTGGAGTCCTTCCCGGATGGTCTGCCGAACAGGTACGATCAGCCTGCGGCTGGTGATCAACAGTGTGCGCAATACCACGGCTGAGAAGATCATTCGGCTGAATTTCCAGGTGCCGACCCTGACACCGACAGCCACCCAGACTTCGACGCCGACCCCAACCATGACGACGACCTCGACTGCGACGATGACTGCGACAGCCTCGGCAACCCCAACCATTACGAGCACGCCAACATCGACGCCGACTGTGACGCCAACCTCCACTCCTGGGCCAACGGATACGCCAACGCCCACGCCAACGGAGACACCGACCGAAACACCAACTGTTCCGTAATCTTTCGATAATTTTCAGAGGCTGGCGCAATTTTTTTTGCGCCAGCCTCTGAATTATTTAAAGCAAGCGCATCTGGGGCTGCGGGCCGGTCAGCGGGTCTTCGTCGATGCGCTGGATGAAGTTATCGGGGGTTAGGCCCGGGGCGTCGTAAAGCTGGCGCAGGTGGCGGGCTTTGAGAAAGCGACAGTTTTCTGCAAGCTGAGCCAGGCGCGGGTTATGGCGCAGTTTGTCCATCACCAGACTGGCGCGGCCGCCCGGAAGGAGGATGATCACTTCGGCGGGCGGCGGGGGCAGCGGAGCGCGCAAGATAGGTCCGAGTACCGCTGAGACGGTGCGGTAAAAGACAAAACACGTTTGGCCTTGGGAATTGATCCAGGCGATTGGCGAATCACCCGACACGGCAAAGCCAAGCCGGGAGCCAAGCGAGTGGAGCAGTTCATTGAACGAAGCCAGATCAGGCGCGGCGGGCTGCCGGGCGATCTTCAGGTCGGAGGGTCCATTTGCCACTGGCTGGCGGATCTTCGAGGGCATACGAGGCCAGGCAGGTCAGGATTTGATCGGGATTGGGTGAGCAATCTGGGAAAGCCTGCAGGCGGCGTTCCAGTTCAAGGGTGGTGATGGCGGGCTGGCGGACAAGCAGCGTGACGAGCAGTTTTTCGAGGCGATCAGCGAGTGGTTCGCTGGCTGTCTGGTCGCTGCGGAGCCAGTAGAGGCCGGTCTCCGGAGATTCGCCAGGGTTGTAACGGTGGAAGCCGCCGCCAAACGTGAGGGCTTCGCGCAGGGCAGTTTGAGCTGCGGCATAATTATCGGCCGGGGCGTTGGAATCGGCAGGCAGGAGGTGATCCTGGGCCAGACCTGCCAGGCTTCCGGCCATGAATAGGCGAATGTAGGTGGCGGTTAGTCCGAGGGCGTTGAGATACTCACTGGCGGCGCGGGCGGCTGCCTGGCGGCGCTGGCTGGGAGAAACACCAGTAGTCTCCTGGACGGCATGGGCCTGCCAGAGGATGTGAAGAGAGCCGCGGCGCGCTTCCAGTCCCAGCAGCTCGAACTTTTTCGCATAGGCGGCGAGGCAGGCAGCACTGAACAAACCAGGTTCGTTTTCTTCACTTAATCCCAGGACTGGGACAGCCGGCTTTAGCAGACCTGCCAGGTTCTCGAATGCGGCCTGGAGGGCGGTGGTATGCCAGGCCCAGTCGTAACGCCGGCGGCGCAGGACACTTTTGAAGGGCGCTGCCGATTCCTGTCCCCATAACCAGCCGGCCCAGAGCGCAGAAAGTGTCCAGAAGGCCTGGTTTGGACGGGGCAGCACACAGATAGCCGCCTGGAATTGGATTGATGGAATGGCCGGGTTGGCGGCCGAGGGGGCAGATTGCCCGCCGAGGTGCTGGGCGGCGATGCTGGGGGGATGGATATGTAATAGAAATTCGCGCAGAGGGCCTTCAAAGATACAAATGCCCCCCGTTTCGGGTGGAAGATTGGGATAGATCATCACCGGAACGGGAGAATAATTCTCCTCAGGTGCACGTCCCAGGTTTTGGGCTGCTTCCTCCAGCAGGCGCCAGAGATTGTTTTCGCGAAAACGCGGCGGAATGATCAGCGCCTTGGGAAATTCGTTCTCGGCAGGGTGACCGGACAAAGAGCTGCCCCTGGTCGAAGGCATGTAAAAGGAGGTAAGCCAGGATCGGCCCGGCGCTGTACCGACAGGGTCAGCCCATCCAGTTTATTAATCAGGGTGAAGAGCGCATAAACTGCTCTGGGGAGATAGACGGCCAGGCTTCAAGGGCATGTTCCCGGTCGGGATCGTTTGCAGCAGCTACCCGCTCCAGAGCGCGGGCGTAATGCAGGCCACCGGAGGCGTAGCGGGCTGCCAGTTCAAGGTCTTGTGGAGAGGGCGGAAATTCGCCGTTTGCACCGCAGACAGTGCAGGTCAGCAGGCGGCCAATCATCTGGGCTGTTTGGGCCTGCTGAGCCTGCTCGGGATTAGGGCTGCGTTCCCAGATGAAGGATTGGACTTCAACTGCCGCACCGCAGGTTGGGCATTTTGAGGCATACAGGGCGCGCAGGTGCAGCTCCAGCCTTTCGCTACCTTTGCGGCTGGCAGCCAGTTCGGCCAGGGCCAGGCGCAGGTCGGCCTGGGTGGGCGGGTGGGCGATCTTCTCGAGCAAAAAACGCTGAATCGGATTGTTGGCAGAAACGAGGATGCGCCAACCGGCCCGGGCGGCGGCGACTGGCAGGGCTGGGGACGAGCCGAAGGGGTCGATCAGCCATTGGCGTTCGATCTGGTTGCGGGGGGGAAAGCTGTGCTAGCCAGGCGGATGCGGCTGCGAGGGGGGCCGGGGGGATAAACCGACCCAAAAGACGCGCCGGCAGGTTATTTGAGCCAGGCTCAAAGCCTTCAAACGGGAGCGGCGGAGTTAGTACGATGGTCATTCTTATGGTTGAGTATACATCAGGACTGTGGGACGTCAACTTTTTAAAGATGAGGGGCATGTGCGTTGATAGGTAAGCAGAAAAGCTGTCCATGAAAACCTGTCCGGTATGGGACGCTCCGGGCGAGGCGGTGAGTACACCGCGGCGGGCTCGCCCCTCCACACGGTGGCGTTGTTTGTGTTTTCTGAATGCGGAAGCCGGTGTACTCACCGAAGTGTACTCTTGGCAATCTCGGTAATGGGGATCTGAGATTGCCGCGCCGGGCTACTCATAACATAATTTTCTGGCCAATGTAGGGGCGAGCCCGGTTGGCTTTTTCGGCATTCATCCCGTTATAACAAGGGTCGCCCTGTTTGGTCAAACCGGGCGACCCTATCTTTTTTTGGCCGTGCCAATTTTCAAAGCCAGGCGGGCTCGCCCCTACCTTCGATGCCATTGTTATTTCATTGTCAAGTGACGCCTTTTGCGTCATGTACGAATCTCGCAATGACATGTCCTTTTTTGTTAAAACCCTGAATTTGGCAGGAGCTTTACTGGAATTGGGGTGTATTTCAGAGTATACTTTACTGGATGAAGTTGATTATCCAGATCCCGTGTTACAACGAAGCCCAAACTCTGCCGGGAACGGTTGCGGTTTTGCCGCGCCAGATTCCGGGAATTGATTTGATCGAATACCTGATTATTGACGATGGCAGCACTGACAGTACCGCTGAGGCGGCCAGGGCGGCGGGGGTTCACCATGTGGTCAGGCTGCCATGGCACCAGGGTCTGGCGGCCGGGTTTATGGCGGGGTTGGATGCCTGTTTGAAACTCGGGGCGGATATAATCGTGAATACAGATGCGGACAACCAGTATCAGGCGGATGACATCCGCTGTCTGGTGGAACCGATTCTGGCTGGCCGCGCCAATCTGGTGATTGGCGACCGGGGGGTGGCGAATTTGACAGCCTTTTCGCCTGTGAAGCGGATGCTGCAGCGTCTGGGGAGCTGGGTTGTGGGCCATGCGGCGGGGATGCAGATCCCGGATGCCACCAGCGGGTTCAGGGCCATCAGCCGGGCGGCTGCCATGCGCACGGTTGTCTTGAGCGAGTATTCTTACACCCTGGAAACCTTGATCCAGGCCGGGGCAAAGCGAATATCGATCGAGTATGTGCCAATCAGAACCAATCCTTCAACCCGGTCTTCGCGGCTGATGAAGAGCATTCCGCATTTTGCTTGTGACCAATTCTTCCATAACCATTGTGCGGGCGTACACCATGTACCGCCCGCTGCGGGTTTTCAGCATATTGGGCAGCCTGATGATTTTGGCCAGTCTTGTTTTAGGGGTCCGGTTTATCACTCTGCGCTATATCCTGCAGGTCGGTGAAGGCAATACCCAGTCGATTATCCTGGCGGTTGGGCTGTTGATTATCGGGTTTCAGGTGCTTTTGATTGGGCTGGTGGCAGATTTGATCGGGTTTAACCGGAAGCTGCTGGAAGAGATTCTGTACCGCAGCAAGCTAACCCAGACGGATGCAGCCAGTCCCACCGAAACAGGCGTCAACGACTGAAGATGATTCCTGATTCAATGCGCAAGTTCTGGCACTGCTGGCTGCTTGTACTCATGCTGGCTTTGCTTTTAAGCGGATGTTCGGATGAGCTGCTTGAACCCGGACATGCTGTTTTTGATGCACAGCAGGTGTTTCAGCCTGGACAGTCCATTGGGCAGAGTTTCGTGGCCCGATTTGATGGGCTTGAAGAAGTGCAGTTTTATCTTGGAGCCGTTGAACACGGGGAAGGGCAGCTTGTTTTCCATCTGCGGACGGGACCCGATCCCGTGGATGACTTGCGAACGGTTCAGGTTCCGCTGGAACTGGTGGGCGAAGCCGGGTTTGTGCGGTTTGGTTTTGAGCCTGTGGCGGTCTCAAGGCAGCGTTATTTTTACAGCTTTGTCGAGTTCCAGGGCAGCGGGGTTTACCAGGCTGGGCGAACTTCGACACTGCGAAGTTATCTTGACGGGGCTTTTTATCTGGATCACCAGGCGCAGCAGGCACAGGCTGCCTTTCGCCTGGGCTATCAACCAGCGCTGGGGGTGATTGGGTTTGGCCGCGAAGCACTCGGCGTTTTTTGGCAGCTTTTTTTTGTTGATGCGCAACGGCAGGATTATCTGGAAAATTGGCTGGCGAAAGTGGCTCACAGCCGGGCCGCAGCTTGCCATGCGCAGAACCCCGCTCGTGACATTTTTGGGGTTGGGGTTAATTTTAATTTTTAGCCGTTTTTGGATGGCCCGCAGCCTGGCTGCGCCGATGTGGGGCGATGCGGTCCAGCATGGGGTTATCGCTCAGCTTATTCTGGATAACCAGGGCTTGTTTTCGTCCTGGCAGCCTTTTGCAGAGTATCAGACACTCTCTATTCACTTTGGAGTTTCGGCACTGTCTGCCGGGCTGGTGTGGCTGAGCGGGATCGAAACTGTGCGGGCGGTTTTGTGGATCGGGCAGATTGTCAATATTCTGGCTGTCTTGGGTTTGTATCCTCTGGCGCTCAGCCTGTGGGACGGGGATGCCTGGGCAGGGACACTGAGTGTTTTAATCGCCGGTTTTGTGAGCAGTGTGCCAGCCATTTATTTGAACTGGGGCCGCTACGCCCAGTTGAGCGGGCAGGCGGCTCTGATGGCTGTACTCTGGCTGGTGCTGGCTAGCCTGAAATTTTGGACGCGCAGCGACAGCTTGAAGCGCTCTCAGATTGGCAAAAACTTGCTGCGTCTGCTTGCCGTTGGTCTGGGTGCAGCGGGTATGAGTTTGAGCTATTACAGGATGCCGCTTTTCCTGGGCTTTTTTATGGCGGCCTGGCTGGCAGGCTGGCTGGTTTCAAGCGCAGTGCAGGGCAGCCGGTTCGATATCGGTTTTTTTCTGCGGTTTTGGTTGGCAGTTGGTTTGCTGGCACTGGTCAGCGCAGGCAGCGCTGGGCCCTGGATCCCGCAGATGTTTTCTACCCGGCTGTTCAGCTACGTACAGGCCGGGATCGATGCGTTGGCAAGCGGCAGCAATGCTTTGGCTCTTTTACAAAAGGATTATGCGGTCTGGCTGCACCCGGAATATTATTATCCACCGTTTGTAACGGGTTTGGC
>JADKBC010000027.1 GCA_016715205.1 Holophaga sp. | reverse complement strand
GAATGTCTAAACGCTTATTCACAATTGCATCCCTGATCATCGTGGCAGCCATGGTTTTGGCAGCCTGCGCTGGCGGCTCGACCGGCGGCGGATCGATCAAGATCGTTTCCAGCCTGCCCATGACTGGTTCATTCCTGACCCAGACCCAGACCATTGTTAACGCCATGAAGCTGCGTGTTGAGCAGGCTGGCGGCAAGGCCTGCGATGGCAAGTACACCATCACTTACGAAGCCTGGGACGATGCCTCTGCCGCTCTCGGCAAGTGGGACCCCGCTGTCGAAACTGAAAACGCCAACAAAGCCGCTGCTGACAAGAGCATCGTCGCTTACCTCGGCACCTTCAACTCGGGCGCAGCCAAGCTGTCCATCCCGGTTTTGAACGCCGCCGGCCCATTGGTCATGATTTCCCCCGCCAACACCTACCCCGGTCTGACCCACGCTGCTGCTGGCCTGACCGATGCTGACGCACAACCCGGCAAGTACTATCCCAACGGCGTCCGCAACTACGCCCGTGTCGCCGCTACCGACGACTTCCAGGGCCCCGTGGCTGTGAACTTCTCGTCTCCCAGGGCGTCAAGACCCTGTACATCCTCGACGATCAGGAAGTCTACGGTAAGGGTGTTGCCGATTCCGTCAACCAGGCCGCCGTCAAGGCTGGCATCAAGGTTCTCGGCCAGGAAGGCTTTGATCCTAAGGCCCAGAACTACCAGGCCCTGATGACCAAGATCTCCACCATCGATGGTGACAATGCTCCCGAAGCGATCTTCCTCGGCGCCATCGTTGACAACAACGCTGCCCAGATCCTCAAGGACAAGGTTGCCATCATGGGCGACAACATGAAGGTCAAGTTCATCGGCCCCGATGGTATCTTCACCGCAGCCCTGATCGAAGGCGCTGGCGCTGACGTCGCTGAAGGCGTTTTCGCCACCACCCCCGGCCTGGCCCTCAAGGACCTCGGCGATGCTGGTAAGAAGTTCTATGCCGATTACGAAGCCAAGTACGGCGCCACCAAGGAACCCTATGCCATTATGGGCTACGATTCCATGAACGCCGCCATCAAGGCGATCGAAGATGTCTGCGCCGCCGGCGGTAACCCCACCGATCGCAAGGCCATCCGCGATGCAGTCTTCGCCATCAAGGATTTCGAAGGCGCCCTGGGTAAATGGTCCTTCGACGCCAATGGCGACATCACCCTGCCCTACTTCGTTGTGGGCCAGGTTCAGGGTGGATCTTACGCCGATTTCGGCACCTTCACACCCTAATTTCGGTTCGTTTAGCAACCCTTGCGGGGGGCAGGTTCGCCTGCCCCCCCTTTTTACCTCAGGCTTAGTGTTGTAAATCGCCATTCACCCCTTAACGCCTGCGTTCTCTTTCGCCAAGGAGACTGATTCAAATGAAGCCAATCTTGAAGCGCATTTCAAAGCCCCTGATTGCAATTATTGCGGTTTATCTCGTTCTTTTGCTCGGCCCGATCGCCGCCCTGGACTTGCCGGTGATCGCCGCCCGTCTGGCAGAAGACCCCAAACAAATTATCCAGTTTTTTCTGATTGGCCTGGCAAACGGCTCGATCATCGCGATCATCGCTCTTGGCTACACCATGGTCTATGGCATCATTGAACTGGTCAACTTCGCCCATGGTGATGTGTATATGATCGGCGCTTTCACCGCGCTGACCACCCTGTCACTTTCCGGCGCCCTCGACACCAAAACCCGACCCATATCATCGTCAGCATTGTCCTGGCGCTGGTCGTCGCCATTGTCGTGGGGGCCGTTTTGAACGCCAGCATCGAAAAGCTGGCCTACCGGCGGCTGCGCAATTCGCCCCGCCTGGCATCCCTGATTTCGGCAATCGGTATGTCCTTTATTGTTGAAAACATTGGCCTGATCTGGGCCGGGCAGTCCTGGCTGGTGCCACGCTTCGGCACCACCGGCGGCGCCGCCCAGAAAGAATTCCCCGATCTGCTCGGGCAGCTCTTCACCAACATGGGCATGGATGTCAACCTGTTGGGCGGCACCGGCTGGGGGCTGCGCTTCACCGCCAAAGAAGGCCTGGTGATCGTCCTGGCAGTCAGCATGATGGCAGCCCTGCGCTACTTTGTGCAGAGCACCCGAATGGGCAAGGCCATGCGCGCCACCGCCCAAAATCGGGATGCCGCCAAGATGATGGGCATCGATATTGATTGGGTCATCACCCTGACCTTCCTGATCGGCGGCGGCCTGGCTGGCGCTGCCGGCCTGATGGCAGGTCTCTATCTGAACACGGCCTGGTGGTTCATGGGCTTCCGGGCCGGCTTGCAGTCTTTCACCGCAGCCGTCTTGGGCGGCATCGGCAACATCACCGGCGCCATGCTCGGCGGCTACCTGATCGGTATGCTGGCTGCTTTCAGCGACGGCTACTTGAATGCCCGCTGGACCAACGCCTGGGTATTCATTGTGCTGGTTATGATCCTGCTCTTCCGACCCAATGGTTTACTTGGCGAAGCGACTGCCCAAAAGGCATAGGGAGATAACATGAACAATCCCCAATTCCGTCCTGCAATCAATGGGCCTGGTTGCTGGCGTCGTCATCTGCCTGTTTGGCGGCTGGTCGGTCGCCGTCATGGGTGTCATTTCCGGTTAATCCTGGGTATGACCAACGGCGCTCAATATAAGAAGAACAGCTTCAAAATGCCTTTATTGCCATGATGCCCCCCAGCCTGGTGGGCGGGGCTGTGATGTTTGTGATCAGCATGTTCCAAAGTTCATCCTGGGGCCGGCTGTAACACTTGCCCACCAGCGACCTGGGAACCGTGATCATCGCCAACGTGATCGGCGTGGTGGGTATGACCGCCATCGCCGGGTTCAGTACCCTGTTCACCCTGCCCCCCCAGCAGCAGCGCATCGGCACCTTCGCCCTGATCGGCCTGCTGGTGGCCCTCTTCCCCTTTGTGGATCAGTGGACCAACCTGCGCTGGTCTGCTCAGATCATCTTCGCCCTGATGTTCGTGATCATGGCCCTCGGCCTCAACATCACGGTCGGTTTCGCCGGTTTGCTCGACCTGGGCTCGGCCTCCTTCTTTGCGATTGGGGCTTACACCACCGGCCTGCTCTCCTCGTCTCAGCATGAAATCCACATCCCCTTCTTCCTGGTGATGTGGATTGCGGCGGCGATGGCCAGCCTGTGGGGCCTGCTGGTGGGCGCCCCCACCCTGCGGCTGCGCGGCGACTACTGGCCATCGTGACCCTCGGCCTGGGTGAAATTGTGCCCGTCCTGTTTAAGAACCTGATCGCCGTGACCATCAAAGAACCCATCACCTGCTGGATCCTGCCGGCGCTTGGCGCAAAAAGTGTGCAGTGCATCACCCTGATGGAAAATGTCAACCTGACCGCCGGCGAAAAAGGCATCAACCCCATCGGCCGCCCCTGGCTGCCCGGGATCGGTGAATTTGCCTCGGCCGACCTGCGGCCCTGGTATTTCCTGATCATCGCCATCATCCTGCTGACCGTTTTCGTCATCATCCGCCTGCGCGACAGCCGCCTGGGCCGGGCCTGGATGGCGATGCGCGAAGACGAACTGGCCGCCTCACAGATGGGCATCGACATCACCCGCAGCAAGCTGCTGGCCTTCATGATGGGCGCCACCTTCTACGGCCTGGCGGGAGCGTTCTACGCCTCGTACATTTCGGGTATCTTCCCCAGCGTGTTCGACTTCTCGGTTTCGATCATCGTGCTCTGTTCGGTCATTTTGGGCGGTTTGGGCAACATTACCGGCGTGATTATTGGCGCCCTGGTGATTATGAGCGCCGACCGGCTGTTCCTGCCACCCTCAAGGATATGCTCAGCGGCCTGATGGACCACTCCGTCCTGCCGGCTCCTGGCTTCCAACCCGGCCCTCCAAAAGGCCGTGGCCCAAAACGCCAACCCGATCTTGTATCGTTACCTGCTCTTTGGTTTGACTCTGGTGATTATGATGGCGGTCCGGCCCGAAGGCCTGATCCCCAGCGAACAGCGCCGGCGTGAATTCCACGAAGAAGCAGACGTTGAAGCTGACAGCTCCAAACAAGCGGCATAGGAGAAAATACCATGAGTTTGCTTGAAGCACGCAAAGTAGTCAAAAATTTTGGCGGCCTGACCGCCGTCAACAATGTGGATTTTGTGATCGAACCGGGCATGATCGCCGGTTTGATCGGCCCGAACGGGGCCGGCAAAACCACCCTCTTCAACCTGATCACCGGGATTTACCCGCTGAGCAGCGGCGAGATGTACTTCGACGGCAACCGCCTGGATGGGATCAAGCCCCACATGATCCCCACCCTGGGCATCAGCCGCACCTTCCAGAACATCCGTCTGTTTGGCAACATGACCGCCGCCGAAAACGTGATGATCGGCGAGCATGTCCGCCTGAAAGCCGGGCTGCTCAACGTCATCCTGCGCGACCCCGGCACCCGCAAAGAAGAAGCCGATGCCCGGGCGCATGCCATCGACCTGCTGGAGTTTGTCGGTCTGCGCCGGGATGACGCCGACGTGACCGCCAAGAACCTGCCCTATGGTATGCAGCGCCGCCTGGAAATTGCCCGCGCTCTGGCTTCCAAACCCAAGCTGCTTTTGCTGGACGAACCCACCGCCGGGATGAACCCCAACGAAACGGCCAACCTGACCGCATTTATCAAAATGCTGCGCGTCGAATTAAAGCTGACGGTTCTGCTCATCGAACACCACATGCGCGTGGTCATGGGCCTCTCCGATCGGGTAACAGTTCTTGACCATGGCGAAAAGATCTCCGAAGGCCTGCCTGCCGAAGTTCAGGCAAACCCCAAAGTGATCGAAGCGTACCTGGGCAAGGGCACGGCAGCCTCCAGCAAGTAAAAGATAGGAAAGCGGCAATGCTCGAACTGAAAAACATCCACACATATTATGGCATTCACGCCCCTCAAAAGGCGTGTCCATGGTTGTCAACAAGGGCGAAATCGTCACCCTGATCGGCTCCAACGGCGCCGGCAAAAGCACCACCCTGCGCACCATCCAGGGCATCCTGCGCCCACGCGAAGGCACCGTCTTGCTGGAAGGCCAACCGCTGGAAAAAGTGCCCCGCACCAAATTGTGGGCCGGGGCATCGCCCAGAGCCCGGAAGGCCGTCTGATCTTCCCGCGCATGACCGTGCTGGAAAACCTGGAAATGGGCGCCTTCCTGCGCAACGACAAGGCCGACATCAAGAAAGACCTGGAGTGGGTCTTCACCCTCTTCCCCCGTCTGAAAGAACGCGTCAGCCAGGCTGGCGGCACCCTCTCCGGCGGCGAGCAGCAAATGCTGGCCATGGGCCGGGCCCTGATGGCCCGCCCGCGCATCCTGCTGCTGGACGAACCCTCCATGGGCCTTTCACCCCTGCTGGTTGAACTGATCTTCGATACCATCGTCCAGATCAACAAAGACGGCACCACCGTGCTGCTGGTGGAACAGAACGCCCTGATGGCGCTTTCGATCGCCACCCGCGGCTATGTCATCCAGACCGGCGAAATCGTGCTGAGCGATACCGCACTCAACCTGCGCAACAACGAGATGGTCCAGAAGTCGTATCTGGGCATCGAGTAACGTGCGCCCAATCTGACCCACTGCTCTCACTTGAGGGACATACAGGCGGATCTGCCGCCTGTATGTCCCTCTTTTATAGGAAAATATGCCATCTGCTGAAATTATCTCGATTGGAACCGAGCTGCTGCTCGGCGAAATAACCGACACCAACGCCCGCTACCTGGCGCGCAGCCTGCGCGACTGCGGGGTGGACCTCTACCGCAAAACCACCATCGGTGACAATGCCCGCCGGATCGCTCAGACCATCTGCGAGGGGCTGGAGCGCGCCGATATCATCATCACCACCGGCGGCCTGGGCCCCACCGTAGACGACCCAACCCGCGAGGCCGTGGCCCTGGCGATGGATGTGGAGCTGGAATACCGGCCGGAGCTGTGGGAGCAAATCCTGCGGCGCTTCGAGCGCTTTGGGCGCACACCGAGCGAGAACAACAAACGCCAGGCATACATCCCCAAAGGCGCTCTGGCGGTGGAAAACCCGGTCGGCACGGCGCCGTCGTTTATTTGCGCGGCCAACGGCAAGGTGGTCATTTCGCTGCCCGGGGTGCCGCGGAAATGCAGCACCTGATGGAAAACGCCGTCATCCCCTACCTGCGGGCCCATTTCAAGCTGACCAGCGTCATCACCGCCCGCGTTTTGCACACCTCGGGCATGGGCGAATCGGTGATCGACGAGCTGATCGCCGACCTGGAGACCCTGAGCAACCCGACGGTCGGGCTGGCGGCCCACTCCGGGCAGGTGGATGTACGCATCACGGCCAAGGCCGAATCACAAATCGAAGTGACCCGGATGATCGCCGAGCTGGAAAAGAATATCCGCCAGCGCCTGGGAGAAGCCATCTACGGCGCCGACGCCGAGACGCTGGAAAGCTGCGTGGCGGCCGCCCTCAGCCGGCGCGGCTGGCGCCTGGCTGCGGTGGAGTACGGGCTGGGCGGCGAGCTGCTGCGCCGCTTTGTGACTTTCGCGTCCGGCCAGTTTGCCGGCGGCCAGATCCAGGCTGAAGCGCCCGCCGACCGCCTGCAGACCACCGAGGCTTTCCGCCAATCCCAGGGCGCCGAGGTGGGCGTGGGAGTCTTCCTCTTCCCGGCTGGCGAAAAGACTGAGATCTACATCGCCATCATCACCCCCGAAGGCCAACAGGAGCTGGCCCGCCCCTACGGCGGCCCGCCCGGCAGCGCCCCCGCCTGGGCTGCCAACCACACCCTCGACACTTTGCGGAAGATATAGATTGAACAGCTGAACCACTGAGGCACTGAGGAAAACTGAGACCACTGAAAAATTCTCCATCCTGCCGGAGGGCATTTTTCAGTGGTCTCAAAGTTAATTCATCCGCTCAGGTGATCTTGTCGTCCCAGGGCTGCACCTTTCAGATGCGAGTTGAACCGGTGCACCGAATGCGTTCGTCATGTTACCGGCCTTTCGACTTCCAGCCCAGGTGAGCCACGCTCTTCTGCATGGGAAGCTGCGCATCACCGATAGGTGCGGCTCACTTCATCCCCAGGCAGGGCACGAACCCAGGCTTGAAGTGAGCTGCACCTTCCCCTTCGCACCTGGGGACGATTGAAACACTGAGGCACTGAGGAAACGAGGCCACTGACAAAACCTCCAGCTTGCCGGAAGGCCATTTTTCAGTCTTTGCGCATTAATTCATCCTCTCAGTGATCCTATTCAGTCCTGGCTTTGGCGCGCTCTTTTTTATTTGAGGTTATAATAACTCAAGGAGAAACTATGAGCGAGTCTGTAGACACACTATTCATTAATGCCATCGTCCTGACGATGGATGAAAAATTCACCTATTACGAACACGGCTGCCTGGCCGTCCGGGATGACAGCATTGTGGCCGTTGGCGAAGAGGCCAGCCTCAAAGAGCAGTTTACGGCCAACGAGGTGGTGGACTGCCAGGGCAAAGTGCTGATGCCCGGCCTGATCAATGCCCACACCCACGCGGCCATGGTGCTGCTGCGCGGCCTGGCCGACGACCTGCGCCTGGATGTCTGGCTGATGGGCTACATGATGCCGGTGGAGCGCGAGTTTGTCTCGCCCGAATTTGTGCGCCTGGGCACCCAGCTGGCCTGCGCCGAGATGATCCACAGCGGCGTGACCTGCTTTGCCGATATGTACTACTTTGAAGAGCATGTGGCCCGGGCCACAGCCGAGGCCGGAATGCGGGCTGTGCTGGGGCAGACGGTGCTCAAATTCCCCTCGCCCGATGCCGCCTATTACGAAGAATCACTGGCGGCGGCCCGCCAGTTTATTCTAGGCTGGAAAGGCCATCACCTGATCGTACCCTCGGTGGCCCCGCATGCCCCCTACACCTGCCCGCCCGAAATCCTGAAGGCCTGCTCCGAGCTGGCCGTGGAGTTTGATGTGCCCCTGCACATCCACATCTCCGAAACCGCCAGGAAGTGGAAAACATGCGCAACGAAAACGGGATGCCCGTGGTGCCGTATGTCAAAAAAACAGCGCCTGTTCGAAGCCAAAGTCCTGGCAGCCCACTGTGTCCACATTGACGATGGGGAAATCAAAACCCTGGTCAACCACAAGGCCGGCGTAGCCCACAACCCCTCCTCCAAGCTCAAGCTGGCGTCCGGGTTTGCCCCGGTCAGCAAGATGATCAACGCCGGGCTGAATGTCGGCATCGGCACCGATGGCGCCGCCTCGAACAACGACCTGGACATGTTTGAAGAGATCCGCCTGGCGGCTTTCATCGCCAAGGTCCACACCAACGACCCCACCGTCCTGCCGGCTCAGACCGCCCTGGCCATGGCGACCCGCCTGGGCGCCAAAGCCCTGCACATCGGCCACCTGACCGGCACCCTGGAAGTGGGCAAACGGGCCGACCTGATTTTGGACAGCTCACCACCCTGGATGAAGCAGCCCTGCTGAGCCAGGCTGCGGTTTACTCGGAACGGATTGACGCCTTCCTGATCGAACGCGAACAGTCGGTCCTCTCCAAACTTGATCGCCATCGGCGGCGCCACCGAAGCTGAAAGCTTTGAGATCCAACTTAAAGTCCGCCTGGAAGATCGGGCCCCGGTCATCGAGGCGATCCACCGCTCGCAGATTGAAATCCTGCACTACCGCCACTACCACGAATTTGACACCTACTTCTCGTTCGACGACCCGGCCCAGGGGCGCATCCGCTACCGCGAAGACGAGCTGATCGACAACAAATAACAAGGTCCAGAGTGTGCGCTACCGCCTGACCCACCTGGGCGAAGAACGCGAGCGCCGCTACCCCTCTGAAGTGCTCCTCAGCCGCAGCCGCTTCCTGGCGCCCGCCGTCCACAGCCTGCGCTTTTACCGCGAATACTTCAAACCAGCCAGCGAAACCACCATCGAAAAAGAACGTCTGCGCTGGCGGGTGCTGTTCCAGGGAACCGAGTTCTTCATCAACATCGACAACATCACCTCGCCTCAATTGGGCTCGTACTTAGAGGTTAAAAGCCGCACCTGGAGCCGCCTGGACGCCGAACACAAATCGCTCATGGCGGTGGAGCTGATCCGCTACCTGGGCGCCGACCCGGAAAACGCCGTGGATCAAGAATACCTGGCGCTGCAGTCCACATCCGACTAATTTTTATTTACTGGCAGGGAACTATGCAATCAATTTAACTGCCCGGAGTGATCCGAGAAAACTGTGGCAATCGGCGGCCTTCCTGGCTGGCGCTGACGCTTCTGGTGCTGCTCAGCCTGTTTGTTGGCAGCTGCCAATCGGCCGTCAACGGCCTGGAAGACCAGCCCACCCCCACCCTGCGCCCAACTGCCGCCCCCCACAAAGGCCGCCACCATGGCGCCAACCCCTACGCCGGAAGTGGTCCTGACCCCCACCCCGCTGGCCCTGACCGGCGGCATCACCCTGACAACGGCCTGCAGTTTGTGGACCTGGTGGTTGGCAGCGGCCCGGTGCCTGTGACCGGCGATATTGTGGTTATGAACTATCGGGCAACCCTGCCGGACGGCACCGAGGTCTTGAACAGCATCAACGGACTGACCCCGCGCAGCGTGCGGATGGGCGAAGGCCAGCTCCTCCCGGGCTGGGAACAGGGCCTGACCATGATGAAGGCCGGCGGCAAAGCGCGCATGATCCTGCCGCCCACCCTGGCCTTTGGCGCCACCCCGCCCGAAGGCATCCCCGCCGATTCATCCCTCGTGCTGGAGGTGGAGCTGGTCAAGGTTATGCCGGTTCCGGTGGCCCAGACAGTGGATATTAAAGCCTACAAGAAAAACCCGAGCGGCCTGTTGTTTTACGATCTGGTGGTAGGCACCGGCCGGGTGGCCCTCAACAGCACCTTTGTGACCACCCGCTACACCATGTGGAAAAAGGGCGTCATGGACAACACCTACCTTTCGTCTTCCGAAGGCGACTCACCGGTCTTTTTCCAGGTGGGCAAGGGCAGCACGGTGATTGCCGGCTGGAATGAGGGCGTGATCGGGATGAAGGTCGGCGGCATACGCCAGCTGCTGATTGAACCTTCGCTGGCTTATGGCACGGCGGGCAGCGCCATTGTGCCGCCCAACACCTCCCTGCTGATGGAAATCGAGCTGGTGGATGTCAAAGAGCCGATCAAACAAACCGTGATCGACGAATTTAACTACACCACCACCGAAAGCGGCCTGCGGATTTATGAAATTCAGAGCGGGGTGGGCGAAAATCCCCAGCCCGGGCAGACCGTGGTTGTCCATTACTCGGGCTGGTTGGTGGACGGCACCCAGTTCGACAGCTCGTATTTCCGCGGCCAACCCTTCCAGTTTGTGCTGGGGGCCGGGCAGGTGATTAAGGGCTGGGAGGAAGGCATCGCCGGCATGCGGGTCGGGGGCAAACGCAAGTTGGTCATCCCGCCCGAGCTGGGCTACGGCGAGCAAGGGGCCGGCAACGCCATCCCGCCGAATACAATCCTGGTATTTGAGGTGGAGCTGCTGGAGATTCGACCGTAAGGCCGGGTATGACCATCCAGACTTCACCCACCCTGAACGCCATCAAAACCATCGCCGCCGAAACCGCCACTGCCGCCGGGCAGCTGCTGGCGCGGCGCTTTGACCCTGCCGGCACGCTGGCCCGGCGCAAAGCAGACGCCTCGCTGGTGACCGAAGCCGACCTGGAGGCAGACCGCTTTATCCTGGCGGCCCTCCAGCGCCAGACCCCAGTGCGGCAGTGCTGAGCGAAGAGAAACAAACCTGCCTGGCCCAGGTGCCGCCCGAGCTGTGGGGTGGTGGACCCGCTGGACGGGACAACCAACTTCAGCCTGGGGCTGCACTACTGGGGCGTCTCGCTGGCTTACCTGCTGGACGGCGTACCCCAGGCCGCCGCCCTGTATTTCCCGCTGATCAACGAGATGTACACAGCCCAGGCCGGGCAGGGCGCCGAGCTGAACGGAACGCCGCTGCACCTGACGGGCGGAGATGGCGCTGCGCCAAACCAGGCCGAGTCGTTTTTTCGTGCTGTTCGCACCCATCCGCCATTACACGGTTAACCTGCCCTACAAGACCCGGCATCCTGGGCCCACCGCCTATCTGATGAGCGCGGTCGGGTGCGGCTGGCCCTGGCGAGCTTTGATGTCACCGCCAAGGTCTGGGATAGCATCGCCGGCGGCTGGCTGGTGGTGAAAGAGGCTTACGGCTCGACCGAGACCCTGACCAGGAAGCCATTTTCCCGCTCCAGCCGGAGATCGACTACGCAAAGAAGAATTACAGCGCCATCAGCGCCGCCGATCCGCACACCCTGCAAAAGGTGCGGGCGAGGTCCGGCGAAGAGAGAGTAGAATTGGAAGATCCTCCCATTTCTGCCCGTCCCTCCCACGGGCGGGGAGGGGGAAGCCTTGGGAGAGCGCGCTCGATTATCGAAGGCACTTTCCCAGGCGACGTAATCGTCGAACGGGGAGGGGCCGGGGGTGGGGTCGGGGCCCGGGGGTGGGGCGGGCTCTCCAAATATCAACCACCTCAGTTTTTCTGAGATAACAATTTATTTTTAAGAAAGAGGAAAAGAAATGGAATATCGTCATTTAGGCAAATCTGGTCTGGAAGTTTCGGCGCTCTCACTTGGGGCCTGGGTCACCTACGGCGGCCAGGTGGGCGAAGAGCTGGCCCTGAGCTGCATGAGCGCGGCCTGGGACGCCGGAGTCAACTTTTTCGACAACGCCGAGGCTTACGCCAACGGCAACGCCGAGATCGTGATGGGCAATGTCCTCAAGAAGATGGGCTGGAAACGCTCTGAGCTGGTCATTTCCACCAAGATCTTCTGGGGCGGGAACAAGCCCAACAACAGCGGGCTGTCGCGCAAGCATGTCATCGAAGGCACCTGGGCCGCCCTGCAGCGCCTGCAGTTGGACTATGTCACCTGGTCTTCTGCCACCGGCCTGACATTTCAACCCCCATCGAAGAAACCGTGCGGGCCATGAATTTTGATCGACCAGGGCTACGCTTTCACTGGGGCACCAGCGAGTGGAGCGCCGCCCAGATCGTGGAAGCCCCACGCCGTCGCCCCGCCGCGAAAGCACCTGATCCCGCCGACCATGGAGCAGCCGCAGTACCACATGTTCGACCGTGAGAAAGTGGAGAGTGAATTTCACCACCTGTACCACGAGTTCGGTCTGGGCACCACCATCTGGAGCCCGCTGGCCAGCGGCCTGCTGACCGGCAAGTACAACCAGGGCATCCCGGAAGGGTCACGCCTCAGCCTGCCCGATTATGGCTGGCTGCAAGATGTACGAGCGCGATGAAACCAAGCGCAACCTGGAGAAGGTGACCCAGATGACCGCCATTGCCGGCGAGCTGAACCGCAGCATGGCCCAGATGGCCCTGGCCTGGTGTTTGAAGAACCCGCATGTCAGCACTGTCATCACCGGCGCCTCTCGCCCCGAACAGGTTGTGGAGAATATGAAGGCCCTGGAAGTGGCCAAGCAGCTCACCCCCGAAGTGCTGGAACGGATCGAAGCCATCCTGCAGAACAAGCCGGCTGCGCCAAGCACATTCCGCTAAAGTTCGAATTTTTACACGAAAACCCGCCCTATCGGGGCGGGTTTTCATTATTGTACGATTCCACAGTTTTCAACCAAAAGTCATCCAGATGGTATAACAAAAATTAACGTTGCGGAGGTTAACCTGGAAACCCAAAAAATTCCCCAAACCAATACGATGAATGGTTCACCGGGTCACACCTGCAAGCAGGGGTGACAATTTCGAACCGTTACCTGATCCAGGGCGTAGTGGGTGTCGGTGGAATGGGTGCGGTCTATCGGGCCCGTGATTTGCACTTCCCCAACGTGGTCAAACGGGTGGCGGTCAAAGAGATGATCAACCAGACCCGCGACCCGGCAATTCGGGAGACCATGCTGCGCAACTTTGAGCGCGAAGCCAATCTGCTGGCAACCCTCGAACACCCTGCAATCCCGCGCATTTACGATTATTTCTCTCATAACGATCGTTCCTACCTGATCCTGGAATTCGTCGAAGGCAAAGATCTGGAAGCCCTTCTGGTGGAATCGCAGGGCTTTTTCCCGGTGGAAAAAGTGATCTCCTGGGCGATTGAACTGTGTGATGTGCTCAGCTTTTTGCACGGGCACCTGCCCGACCCGATCATCTTCCGCGACCTGAAACCCTCGAATGTGATGATCGACCAGCGCGGCCATGTGGTGCTGGTCGATTTCGGGATTGCCAAATCCTTTCAATCGGGCCAAAAGGGCACCATGATCGGCACCGAGGGCTATTCTCCGCCCGAGCAGTGCTGGAAACAGTCATCAACACCGCCCTGCAGTACAACCCCGTCAACCGTTTCCAGACAGCCGCCGGCATGAAAGATGTGCTCCTGGCTGTGGCCCGCAAAACAGGCATGCTGGCCAGCGTGCGCTCGCTCACCGAAAACTTCAAAGTTGAAGATACCAGCAAGCTGGCCTGGAAATTTGAATGCGAGGATGAAATCCGCGGCACACCCCTGGTGCAGGACGGCATCCTCTACGCCGGCCGTACGACCACAACCTGTACGCCATCGATGCCGATAAGGGCACCTTCGTCTGGAAATATCCCACCGATGGCGGAATAGTCACCCGCCCGGTGCTGTACGATGGCAATATATACTTTGGCTCCGAAGACCGCCGCCTGCATGTCATTTCGCAGCGGACGGGCAAACTCTCCTGGCTGTATTACACCGATGGACCGGTGCGCTCATCGCCCACCATTGCCGAAGGGCATGTCTTTTTTGGATCAGATGATGAACATATCCACGCCGTCAACTCGCTCAGCGGGCGGCGGGCCTGGAAAATCAACACCAGCGCCCCAATCCGCTCCTCACCGGTGGTGGAACGCGAACGGATCTTTTTTGGCAACGAAGCTGGCGATTTCTTCTGTCTCGACCTGACCGGCAACATCAAGTGGCGCTTCAAGGCCAAGCTGCGCCATCACCTCCTCGCCGGTCCTGGCCAACAACATTGTCTATTTCGGTTCGGTGGATGCCACCGTCTGCGCCGTGGACGCCAAAACGGGTTTCGTCATCTGGCGTTTTCGCCTGCCCAAGCCCACCATCGCCTCCCCGGCCCTGGTGGATAACTTCGTGCTGATCGGCTGTGCCGATTACCACATGTACTGCCTCGACGCCAACTCATCCAAAGAAATCTGGAAATTCCCAACCGAACACCAGATCTCCGGAACGCCCCTGGTCTTTCGAGATTCGGTGATCTTTGGCTCGGTGGATAAGAATATTTACTGCCTGGAGTACCGCACAGGCCGCCTGCGCTGGAAATTCGCCTCCGGTGGCGCAATTACAGGCGGGATTGCATTCTGGCAAGACAAAATATATTTTGGTTCAACAGACCATCATCTTTACGCTTTAACAGTATAGGCCGGAGGAAGTTACCGTGATGTCTTTTTTTAAACGCCTGTTCTCAAACCCTGAGAAAACCAAAGCTTCCGGAAGTGATGGGAAAAAGAACCCCAACCCGCCCAGCCCGAAACGGCCCGGCCGGCCGAAGAGCAGCCCGCCGCCCTTCTGAGCCCTGCAGCTGCGGAATTCCTCAACGAAGACAAAACCCTGCCCAACGCTACTCCGCCGCTCCGGGGCTACCGCTCTGCTCAGCGCCACCTCGCCCCTATCACCCGAACTGCTGCTTTGAAGAGTCTTTCACCGTCTCACCGCCTCAAATGGTGGTGGGGGTCGGGCACTCGGTGGGCCTGATGCGCGAGCACAACGAAGACGCCATCTTCACCTTCAGCACCTGCATGGTCACCGATTCG
>JADKBC010000026.1 GCA_016715205.1 Holophaga sp. | reverse complement strand
GGCTTCCGGGCGTCAGCCCGGCGAAGACAGCCAGATCATATGGGTTTTCGGGCAGGATCCATTCAGCAATATTCCAGGTCAGCGGGGCCATGCCAAAGGGCTTGAAGTTGACCAGATCCGGGCGGGCGCCGTCCAGGCGGGCGAAGTGCTGGGTGGGGAGCTGCGGGAGCTGGGCTGTAAATTCGGCCTGTTGGGCGAGGTAGGCTTGCTTGAGGGCTGCAAAGCCCTGGGGCTGGAGGATCGACTGGATCAGCAGGTCGTTGGCCGGGCTGCTGAAGCGGGCATAGTTGCTGCCGTTGTAGCTGTTGTAGGCGGTTGGGATGTTGGCTGTCGCCAGCTCACGCACAAACTCTGTGTCGTAGACCGGGTAGCCCATCCAGGCCACAATGACCGCATCCAGATCGCCGAATTTGAACTGTTCCAGGATCGAACCCAGGGAGGGGTAGGGTTGCAGTTGGAGCTCGACCCCGATCGAAGCCAGGTCGGATTGGAATTTGAGCGCCAGGTTGTGGCGGAACTGGTTGGAGGGGTTGTAGGCCAGGGTAAAGCGCAGCTCCACGCCGTTTTTATCCCGGCGCCGCTGGCGTTGTGGTCAACCCAGCCGGCGGCTGTCCAGCAGGTTGGGCCGCCTGGGCCGTTGAACGGGGCGGGCTGGCTGGCGGGCTGTGAACGGGCTGGAGGAGGGTAGATAAGTGGCGCCGAGGACGGCGCTGGCGGTGGGCAGCTGGGCGATGGCGGACTGGCGGTCGAGGGCCAGCCAGAGGGCCTGGCGCACCTGGGGCTCACTGAGCTGCGGCCGGGTGGTGTTCAGGTACATGAATTCCACTCCGCCGGTTTCGCTCTGGACGAACTGGAGCGGAGAAGCGCCATAATTGGGCGGCAGGGACTGGCTGTATTGGACGTTGGCGGCTGCGTCCACCATGTGGTTGGTCAGGTCCTTGTAGGGATCGCCGATGAAGGTGAAGCGCACGGTTTTGATGTTTGGCAGGCCGCAGGCTGGCGCCAACATAGTTGGGGTTGGCGCGCACATCCAGGTAAGCCCCCGGCAGATAGCGGGTGGGCAGGTATGGGCCGTTGCCCACCGGCAGGTTGGCATACTGCGAGCCGAACATGATGTCCAGCAGGTGGGTGCTGTGCAGGATATGTTCGGGCAGCAGGTAGGTGATTGCCAGCAGATAGTTGTTGGTGTAGTAGCGCGGCCGGAAGGTCAGCACGGCGGTCAGCGGGTTGGGTGTGCTGACGGACTGGATGTGGAAGAGCGGCTTGCTCAGGTCATAGCTGGTGGGGGCTGGGCTGGGTCAGCTTGCGCCAGGTGAATGCGATGTCGGCGGAGGTCAGGGGGGCGCCGTCCGACCAGCTCAGGCCGGGTTTGAGGGTGTAGGTCACCACCAGGCTTTCCTGCCGGATGGCAGCCAGACCGTTCTCGAAGCTGGGGATGGCTGTCAGAAGTTCGGTGCGCCAGAGGCCGGTGTCATCGAGTTGGGTCAGGGGAGTGGAGAGGGCGTTGATGACATCTTCATTGTTGGCGAGCCCCGAACCGTTGATGGTCAGGCCGGGTGGGCTGTGGTCGAAGGTTTCTTCAACCAGGACCTGGAACGGGCCTTGCGGGCGCTGGCCCACTTTCTGCAAGAGCAGGTTGAGGGTCAGGCTGCCAGACTGGGGCATGCTCAGGGTCTGGGTGTATGGCGCATAGGCGAACTTGCTGCAGGCGCCTACGGCCTGGATTTCGAACTGGCCCGGTCTATGCCATCGAATTTGTATGCGCCGGTGGCATCGGTGCAGACGTTACACCAGGCGTTGGTCTGGCGGTCGGGGTAGTTCAGGCCGCGGATCACGAGGTGGATGCCCTCCAGGGGCTGGCTGGTGACGGAGTCCAGCACCAGGCCAGACAGGCTGCCGCGCCCATCCAGGGCCATATCGGCGCTGAAGGCCCCGGCGCTGCGGGCGGGCAGGGTGATGGTCAGCCCGTGGGCGTAGTTCAGGCTGTTGGGGTAATACAGGTTGTTGTACACCAGCCAGCCGGGCGCCAGCAGCTTGTACCGACCGGCGGGCGCATCGAGGATGTACGAGCCATCGATTGGCTGAAGGACTCCCAGGTACCCAGTTCGTTCAGCGCCACCAGGCGAACACCCTCAATCGCCGCCCCGTTGGGTTTGGCGGTGACATGGCCGATGATCTGCCCGGCCAGGGGCATGTTGAGGTTGGCAGTCAGGATCTCACCGGCCAGGAGTTCCAGTGGCAGCCAGGGCTGCCCATTGGGCGGGCCATACTGGGTGGGCAGGCGGTTCGGCCAGCCATCGGCGCAGCAGAATAGCTGCCGGTGGGCAGGTTGGTGATCTGGTAGCAGCCATCCGGCCCAACCGGGCTGCCCATCCCCATGGTGGGGTTCCAGGCATTGACCCAGACATTGGTCACCGGCTGGCCGCCATCGCGGATACAGCCCTGAATGGTGCTGCCCAGGGTCAGGTTGAAATCCCAATGATGTTCTTTGGAAAGGTTAAAATTGTTGGCCCACTGTGCGCCGAGGTTGGTGCCGTAAGGCCGGGCGGCAACGGACCAGAGGACGTCCATGACCGGGGGACAGAAACCTGATAGTTTCCCTGGCTGTCGGTTTGCATGCCGACATAGTGAGTGAAGGGGCCGTTCGGCCAGACATCGATCTGGATGCCGCCGGGCGAGTAGCCGCCGACCCGGGGGAGTGTTGGCGGCGTTGGGTCCGGTGGGAACGCTGACGGTGCCGGTGAGGATCGCCCGCGGCGCATCGTGAAATCAACCCCGCCGACGGTTTGGCCGGGCAAGAGGTTGAAGATGTGGGCGGTTTCGATGGGCAGGCTGCCCGAGTAATACTGGTTGTAATAGAGCAGGCCGCTGCAGGCCGGACAGGCCTCCACGAACAGGTTGAAGGGCGGCAGCGGGCCAAGCGAGTAGACCCCATTCTGGTCGGTTTGGGTGCGGCCGAGATTATCCCAGCAGTTCTGGCACTGATTGTTCAGCCCGCCGGCATTGAGCTGCATGCCCACGACCGGGTTTGCCGGCTTCGTCTTTGACTGTGCCCTGGATGAATGCGCCCTTTTCCATGTGCAAGTCGATCGAATTGTAGTTTGGCTGAGCGGGGCCAATCTCGAACTGGACGGCGTTGTTCCACTGGTAGGTGGCGCTGTAGAGGGTGGACGGGTAGACGGCTGGCTGGTTGGTGCACCAGTTCCAGTTGCCATCGGTGTTGACGTTGTAGGTGGAATAGGGCAGGCCGGGCAGGGTGTAGTAGCCGTTGGCGTCTGTGCACGAGCCGATCCCGAAAGGCAGGTTGACGTTCCCGGCGTTGAGGTTCAGGTTCGCCACGGGCAGGCCGGTTTGTTTGTCGGTCACCGTCCGCTGATCGAGCCGCCGGGCGGCAGGGCCAGGTTGAGACCGGTGATGGTCTGGGTGGCGGAGATGGTGACCATCCCGGCGGACTGCCAGTTGATGGTGTTGGGGTAGTAGATCTGGCCGTAGCCGGCGGGCAGGCTGTGGGCTTCGGCGCGCAGGTGGTAGCTGCCCGCGGCCAGGCTGATGGTGTAAAAGCCATTCGGGTCGGTGTTGGCGCCGGTCTGGCCTTTGTCGGTGTAGGGGTCGAGGGTCGCGACATGGACATTGCCAACCGGCAGGCCGGTGGCGGCGTCTGTCACCCGGCCTGGAGGTGCCGCCAACGGCCAGGTCGAAGTTGATGTTTTGGATATCCGGGGAGGCAGCGCTGACGGTGAGGTGGCTTGCCAGGACGAAGTCGCTGACATGGTCGTACCACTGGCGGATGTAGGGCGAGGATTGGTTCCGGCACCAATCCCAGTCGCCGCCAACGTTGACGGTGTAGTCTGCATAGGGCAGGCCCTTGAGGGTGTAATTGCCGTTCTGATCGGTACAGGTTCCGGGGCCTTGCTCGGGGCCAACCATGGCGGCGTTGACGCTGGTGTTGGCGACGGGCGAGCCATTGGCGGCATTCAGCACCCGCCCTGAGATGGTGCCGCCGGCCGGCAGAACCAGATCAATCCCGCCGACATCCCCGCCCTGGGTCACGCTCACCAGGCTGGCGCCGCTTTGGGTGAGGGCCGCCGGGTAATAAATCTGGCCGAGGCCGGGGGGCAGGGTGTTGGGGTCGACCGAGATCTGGTAATCGGCGGCGGTCAGGCCGGTCATGGTGTAATAGCCGTTGGGGTCTGTGCCGGCCCAGTTTTTGGCGCTGGGGGCCCAGGCGGTGACATTGACGCCGCTCAGCCCCTGGCCAGATAGGGCGCTGGTGACCCGGCCGCGAATGGTTCCACCGGGCTGGAGCTGGAAGTCGATCCCGCTGACGCTGGTCTGGGTGCTGCTGAGGATGATGGAGGCGCCCAATTCGGCATAGGGGGCTTTGTTGTAGAACTGCTCGATATAGGGTGAAGGAGCGTTGGCGCACCAGTTCCAGCCGCCGCCGGCGTGGACTTTGTTGGGGCCGTATGGCGCGCCGTTGATGGTGTAGTGGCCCTGGGCATCCGTGCAGGCGCCGTACCAACCCTCGCTGCAGGTCGACATTGATGTTGGACAGAGGGGTGACGCCGTCGGCGGCGTAGACCGTCCCGCTGATTTGCCCGCCGGGCAGCAAAACGACCTGGGTGCTGGTGATCTGGAGGCTGGCCGAGGTCAAAGATGTGGGCGGCAGGCTGGGAGATGGCCTGGTTGTAGAATTCGCCGGCATAAGGCGCCTCGGCGTTGATCCGGAGGATGTAGGGGCCGGAGGGCAGCCCGCCAATATAGAAACTGCCGTCAGCGAAGGTGCGGGTGTCGTATTTGCCCCGGTTATTGGGCTGTAAGAAGGCTGTCACCCCAACGTTGTTAACCGGGGTCACCCCGTCGGGCTGGAAGACGCGCCCGCCCAGTGCGCCGAAAGGCTGGGAGCCGATCTGGCCGGTGAGGGCTGGTCGCTGGTGACCTGAACATACCCGAACAGGTCGCCCAATTCGGGGATGTTGGGAAGGTAGACCACCGCCCGGCCGAAGGCCTGGATGACCAGCCCCTGGGTGTGGGCCAGGTCGCCGTTGGGCCAATGATACGCCAGGGTAACATTGGCTGCGCTGGGATTGGTATTGGTGATGGAAAAACCGCTCGCCATTCCGCCGGGCCAGCGGTTGAGGTGCAGCGGCTGGAGAATGAAGCTGACCGCCGGAACCGACTGGCCGGATTGGGGCGAAAGGACCGGGGGTCGGCGGCAGTCAGGGCCTGGGGCAGGACCGTCAGGGCGGGTTGGAGGGCCTGTTTTTGGTTTTCCAGCTGGCGCAGCTGCAGGTAACCGGAGGCGGCGGCCTGGCTGACCTGCTGTTTGAGGCTCTGCCTCAGGCTGTTCTGGTAGGTGTTGTACGATTTTTGGGCGGCGGCCTGGTTTTGTTGGAGTGTTTGCGGGTCGCTGGCCTCAGCCGCCTGGGCGAGGTCCGCCTGGACAAAGTCGGCCTGGGCAGGGTCTGTCTGGGCGGCGCGCAGGCCTTCATAGGTGGCCTGCCGGCCAGGGCAGGCCTGAGGGGGCCGGAACGGCGGCAGCGCCCCTGGGCCAGGGAGGTGGTCAGGGCGTAGCCGAGGGTGATGATCAGGGCTGCGCAAACAAAAAGGGGGTAAGAGGATCTTTGTGACACGGTGCTGGAATAGGTCGGGCATGAGACCTCCAATACGAATGAAAGCAGGGGAGAGGTTTTTTTAGATTTCTAATCTATGAATCGAGTTCTCTTAACAGCTTAGCACCAGAAAATATTAATGTCAAGTCAACGACCACCCGCTAAAGCGGGTGGCTTGTAACTGCGCTCTGCCGCAATTCTAACGAGGGGTCAGCTTTGGCTTCAAGACGCGCTACGAATGGCGGATTGACTGCCGCCCGACGACCAATGTTGATCGCCGCGATGTGGTCAGCCAGGCCAGCGAAGGAGCAAACCACACAGGAGAACTTGCTTTGAGAAGGACGATTAGCTTTATCGATGTGACCACAAATAGGACAGGTACGGCTCGTATTCCGAGGGTCAACCAGGAACACAGTCACACCAGCCCGTTTTGCTTTGTAGGATACGAAGGAGCGAAGCTGGAAGAACGCCCAACTGTGCAAGGTTGCCCGCTGGGTGCGACGAACCGTGACCCTCTTGCGTATTCCGCCCAGGTCTTCCAGGGCAATCGCTCGATTTGTGTCTTTCGCTTTGGCAACCAGTTTCTTGCTGATGCAGTGGTTGGTATCTTTGGCAAAACGATGTTCTTTTCCCGACAGTCGCCTGAGCTTGCGTTTGGCAGACCGCGTGCCTTTGGCTTGCAGTTTGGAGCGCAATCGGCGGTGGCGATGGCGCACGTTGTTGATGTGGCTGGCCGAGTGTACCTGTCCGTCGCTATCAACGGCAATATTTGTCACACCCAAGTCCACGCCCAACGCGCCTTCAACGTCATTGGGCTTTGGTTCGTCCACCTCGCAAGTAGCGGAAAGAGAAAACTTCCCCTTATACAGTCCCAGGTCGCTTTCCCCCTGCCGCGTTTGGAGCAATTCCAACTGCCTCTCACCGCAGATAAACGGTATGCGAAGCCGCCCGTTCACCGTCCAAATCGACACGGTTTGGTCTTGCAATCGCCAGGACAGGATACGGTCATCGTAAGCAATACTGCCCATTGTTTTGAACCTGCGCTTGACCTTGCGGTCAAGTTTGTATGCATCAGCAACTTTGGCAATCGCACGTACCGCAACCTGTGCCGAAAGGCCGAACTGCTCCCGCACCGCCTGATAGCACTTGTGGTGCAAATCGTACTGTCGAAAAGTTTTGGTTTCCCAAGCGGTATCGCTCACAAACCGACAGGCAGCATTGGCTTGTTCCATCGTGTGCCTGAGTGTGTCGGCTTGTTCTGGCGTGGGGAGAAGTTTGACTTGGGCAATTAACTTCATACTCAACATTGTAGCACGGGTGTTCTAATATCTCAAGACTTGGCTTTCTTCGATATACCGCTTGATGGTTTCCGCACTAACGTGTCCAGCCGTACCAACGTAATACCCCTCCGCCCACAATGTCGCATTTTTACCCCAATACTGGCGGCCAAGGCTTTCAAACTCTTTCTTCAGCTTGCGGGATGTTATCCCCTTGAACAGACGGACAATTTCAGCAGGAGCAAATTTTGGAGGTGCGCTCACAAACAAGTGTACATGGTCGGGCATGACCTCAACTGCCATTATCTCAAAACCGTATTGCATGGCTACTTCCGCCAACAACTCTTTCAATCTTGCCTCGACAGGCCCAACCAAAACTTTTTTTCGATAGCGTGGTATCCAGACCAGATGGTAATTGATTACATACGCGCTGTGTGGGCTGTGGTT
>JADKBC010000025.1 GCA_016715205.1 Holophaga sp. | reverse complement strand
GGAAGGTTCAGGATTTGCAGCGTCGTTCTGAAGAAGTCATCCAGCTCCGCAACAGTGTGGACGCGGCAGAGAGCGAAATAGAGACGATTCGCCAGACGCTTGGGGAAGATCTGTTCCTGCGAGTTGCGTCTCTCGATCTGGGGAATTTGGCGTTGATCGCGCATCAACTGGAGGCGGCTGGCAAAAGAGCATCCAAGGAACATCAATCCTGGTTTGGGAAACTGCTCTGGCGATGGAGTGTCGCGGAGCGTCTTGAATCGCTGCGGCAAGTGATCAGCGCCGCTATCCCCAGCCTCCATTCCGCCGAAATCCCATGCCCACCTGACCTGACCGACGAAACCGCTGTGGCAGATTGGATACAGGTGGCCTGCAGGCTGCGCGCAAGAATCCCGCACTTGGAGGCGGCCAAGGGCTACCGGGAACTCCTGATGATGCTGGTGCGGGGGAGCGGATTGAAGATGTCCCGCGAACTTGCCCAATGGATGGACAAGGTCCCTGTGCAATCGCGTCGGCTCTGGGAGGCCTGGCTGCGCTTGGCACCTTCTCGCCTCTCAGCAGAGGATCGGAAAGTTCTCGGGGATTTCTGCGCCATTCTGAGGCTGCTCTCGCAGTCCGATGAGAATGGATCGTCCGTTGGGAAAGAGGTGTTCGCGCAGTACTACCGCCTCTATCCGAAGCTCCTGGGCCAGCTTCCTTGCTGGGCCGTGACCTCCCTCTCGGCGCGAGGTCGAGTGCCCTTTGAGCCAGGCTTTTTCGATCTGCTGGTCGTAGACGAGGCCAGCCAGTGCGATATCGCATCTCTGCTGCCTCTGTTGTACCGGGCTAAGTCTGTGGTCATCATTGGTGATCCCAAGCAGCTCAAGCACATCAGTGCGATTCCGATCAAGCGGGATGCGGAGTTGCTTGCACGGTACGACTTGTTCGAGAGCTACGCGGCGTGGGGCTATTCCTCAAATTCGGCCTTCGACCTCGCATCTCCGATGGTTCTGGATGACCAGGTGATGCTCAAGGACCATCACCGCTCCCACGCTGACATCATCACGTTCTCCAACCATTACTTCTATGCGGGGGATCTGCGTGTCGCCACGCGCTATGACCTTCTGAAGAGTCCCGACAGGGATAAGCCAGCAGTGCGGTGGATTCACGCCGAGGGAATGTGACCCGGCCTGGCGGTAGCAGTGCGATGAATGAGGTAGAAGCCAACGCCGTTGTGCGTGAACTCGAACGCATCCTCGTCCAACAGGATTACAAGGGATCTGTCGGTGTCGTCACACCGTTTCGGGCCCAGGTCAATCGGATCCGTGATCTTGTGCATGCCCATCCGCAAAGCACGCGCCTGCTCAACACCGGCCTGCTGATCGATACCGTGCATCGCTTCCAGGGGGATGAGTGCGATGTGATGATCTTTTCTCCCGTGATTTCCAAAGGTTCTCCGAAAGGGGCCATTGGATTTCTCTCCAACAACGGCAACCTGTTCAATGTGGCCGTAACGAGGCAAAGGCATGCTTGGTTGTGGTCGGTGACAGGAAGGCAGCGATTTCCGAAGGTGTGGACTACCTCGCGAAGTTCTCCGGTTTCATCGATGGACTCTCGGCTGAGAAGCAGACAAAGCAAGAGGTTGACCATACGGGTGAAGATCTAGGCCTGGCATATCCTTCGATATCGCGCCCAGAGCTTGTCTCCGACTGGGAAAGGGTCTTCTACCAGGAACTGTATCGCGCCGGGCTGCGCCCCATACCGCAGTTCGATGTCGAAAAATACACTCTGGACTTTGCCCTGATCGACGGGGATCGCCGCCTCGATATCGAGGTGGACGGGTAACGCTATCACCGAGCCTGGAATGGAGAATTGCTCCGCCGCGACCAGATGCGGAACATGCGGATGATCGAGCTTGGCTGGGATGTCATGCGGTTCTGGGTTACGAACTGCGGGACAACATGCCAGCGTGCATTGAGAGGGTTAGGAAATGGAGAAAGATTTAGCGAAACAAATCCGGTTACTGCTCGGTTTTCGTTTTCGAGGGTTTGACAGCTACTGACGCATCATCGGACCCAGAATGGGAAATATGCTTCACGGGAGAGACAACCATGAGTTCTGAAGAATCATCGCCGATTCGCATTGAACTCGATCTGGGATCCGTCCCACTCATTCGGCAAATTGAGCAACCCGGCGACCCTGTCTCGACTTCCCTGGCCACACGTTTGCGGGAGATGCCAGAGGTCTCCGAGATCATCGGGCTTGCCAACCGCTTCGCCGGAGATCCCGAGAAGGCATTTGCTCTCTACAACGAGGACCCATTCACGCTCTACGGGAAGCTGATCGGCGGTGATGACCTCGTTGGCATCCTGAGATGGACAGCCCGTAATCCCTTACTGAGCTACCGATTTTCGGGTGAGGCCTTAGCTTCCCTCCCGATGCGTATGTTCCGAAAGCGCATGGCGATGCCGGTGGCCTCCTCAAACGAGTGCGTGCTTATCACCATGGGCATGCCTGCCTGTGGCAAGACCACGCTAGTGAAAGGCGGGATGGGGCGAGCATTTCATACCATTGTGGACAGCCCCCTCTCTTCCTTTGACACCGCCCGCGAACTGCGACGTTTGGCACGTGAGAGTGGGCGGAAGGTAGCCTTCGTCTACGCGCACCGATCTCTCGCAGATGCCGTACGCGGCATGTTAGAACGGGCGCTGCCCTGGCGTGAGGGGAGAACGGTCACCCTTGAGCACATGGGGAGCATCCTTGTAAAAGGCTTGTCGCTGTTTCTCCAATTGGCCGAGTCCAACTCAGCCGACAAGGAGACAACTCTCGATCTGGTTGATCTCAAAGATGGGCGCAGAACCTGGTGGTCCGGCGCACAGGCTGCTCAAAGGGTAGAAGAAATCCGACACGAACTCTCAAGCCAAGGCACAAGTGTCCTGGCGCAGCTTGCACGGCACTGGGTGGCCGCCCTTCGAGAATCACGTCAAGAGGGCCTGGACATTCCTGAACTGCTGGTGGAGCTGGTGCAGGAGGAACTGGATCCTCGTCTCCTTCAAGAAGCCGAACAGTGGGAAGGGGTCGATATGCCAGCCTCTCACTGCGAATCCAGCGAATTCCAGGGCACGGTTCGCAGCCTATCGGATCGGCCTGAGATGCAGCGGAATATTGATCGCTGGCTTGAGAGTGCGGACTGCTACGAAGCTACCCTGCGTAATTGGAGGATCACGGGAAATGGGCCCAAAGGAATGCCCGTATCCGACCCGGCTGAAGAATTGGATCACCACGAAGAAGACTGGGAGCCTCATCGGGTGAACTTCCGCAGTGAACGTGGGTACCAGGCCTACTTGCGACTGTTAGATGCTCGGTGTGGCTTCTCTTCTGGTGCGTGGGACCAATTCGCCCCCACACCTGAACGACGAGAGGAAGCCATGTTCTGGTTCCTTATGCAGGATGACCCTTTGATGCAAGCCTGGGATGGGTTGCCCGAGGGGACCAAGGGGGCCTTTCCGCCGTTAAAAATTCGACATACCACACCCGGTTCGGTTGGCGTTCTAGAGGAACGGATGGAGCGCCTTCGGCGCATTGCAGCGGTTTTCCTCCGAGATGAGAAAACGCTGCTGAAAGTTCTGATGAGGATGTGATCAACCTCCTTGAGGGGTGATGGATAGTGCGCCTCTATTTCAGAGGCCACCAGCTATCCTTCGGCAAATATTCACGTTGATCATCGATTGGACGCTTTGGCCGCGCGCTTCTTGGCCCAATACCCCCGAGGCCTGACTTTCAATCCGCGGGCCTTGCAATGTTTCTCCAAGGCCTTCGCCGTCACCCCTAGCTCCGGCCCAATTACGCTCACAGGGCGTGTCAGGACCATTTCTTGGAGGACCTCGTCGGGAGGATAGTTTATCTTCGGCCAGGCAGGTCTCGTAGCCTTCGTTGACCTCCTCTTTCTTCTTTTTTCCGGGACCTCCATAGCGGTCTATCATTGACGTGGTTTTGATACCTACCAATGCGCCCACCATGGCGTTTTCGTTTGTCTCTGCGAGTTTGGCTGCCTTGGTGTGCCGAAGGTCGTGGGGGCGAATGGGTGGTTTTTCGATGGTCTTGCCGTAACGGTCTTGTTCTGGGTAATCACCGTAAATTCCCGCCCGCTCGCGGATCTTGTTCCATACGGCATTGAAAGTGCCGGGGGCCATGGGGCGATTGGGGTTTCGGCCAGGGAATACATACGGGGAGTCGCCAATTCGAGGGATGCCTCGGAGGATGGTGTAGGCTGCCGATCCGATGGGAATGTACTGCGGGTCGAAGGCAGTCGTGTTCTTGGTTTCGAGGCGAATGAATCGCCGCTCTAAATCAACTTCTCGCCACTCCAGGGAAGTCAGAGCCTCCCGCCTCAGGCTCGTCGCCATCGAAACCTGAACGGCCATCAAATGGATGGGGTTGGCGGAGCCATCTACCATCATGTCGCGAATGGTCTGGCCCGCTTTGCGCCGGGCGTTACCATCCATGGGACGGTGGATTTTGTGGTCCCCGTTGTGGGGAACATCCCGTGTGGGATTGCTGACGATCCACCCTTCCTGGATCGCGAATCGAAAGAACGACGCAAAAGTGCCCAGCGCCACGTCTGCTGACCGAGCTGCTTGACGGGGCTTGCGGGTGCTGTCCTTCTGGACCGCACAAACGCCTTTGGCCGTGATGTCCTCGTGCCAGGCCCGGATGGCTGCCGCGTCCATCTGCCGCAGTTTGTGGTTCCTGAAGCGCGGCAGAATGTAAAGGTCGAGCTTCTCCTGATAGCTGGTCTGTGTGCCGGGCTTCTTTTTCGCCACGTAGGTGTCCATCCACTCCTCGGCCAGTTCTTCGAAGGGGAGCTTCTGGGCGCGGTCCTTTCCGAGGGCCTTCCGAGAATTTGGATCGTCGGCAGCGATCTTGCGGGTGTCGGACGCCAATCGCCGAGCACGGCGTACTGGAATGTCAGCCACTTTGCCGAGGGTTTGCCAGATCTGGCGAGCCCCTTCCTGGCTGGGAACGCGGACCTGCCAGGTATGATTGCCCGAGGGCTCCATCCGAATACTGAGACCGGTGCTCCGCGCATCCGTGATGCGATAGCGTTCGTCGGATGGGCCGAGCTTGGTCACAAAGCGCTGGTCCAATCGGACAATACGCGTGGTCAGCTCACCCTCGTTTTCGCCGACGGGGAGGGTCGCTTTCTGAAGGGAAGTGGGTGTGTTTCGAGGCATGGGGGAGGTCCTCAAAAATGATACGAACCTTTCCTCCCATTTTAGCTCAAACTGGGTCTCAAACGGGTCTTTTTTGTCGCAAGTTAACAAAATATAACTGAATTCGAAAAGAGTTTAAAAAACTGTATTTTAAACTACTTAACGTCATAAAATGCCAATAAAATGCACTCATGACACGATTGGAAATCGTGTATGCGGGTGACCGTATCAAGAGTTCGAATCTCTTACTCTCCGCCAGACTTAGTAGCAAAAAGGCCCTCAAAAAAGGAGGGCCTTTTCGTTGCCTGGCACCCACCAGGATGCAAAGAAAAGCACCCAGGAGGGGGCTAGGAAACTCTAGGGATCTCGTAGAGGGTCTTGGATGCTACCCACTTTAGAGTGGCTTGGTCGTAACACACACACCCCCTACTGATGCAGATGAAGGGTGGACCCTTCCTCTGCCATTGCCAATCGTTCAAGGTGCAGGGTTGGAGGCCAAGGAATTCAGCGGCCTGATTGGTATTAACGAGGACCATGCCCGTCTTAGCGGTGACCCTATGTGACCCATCTTCGAATCTGGTGTCGGTGAATGCATTGTGATCTGCCATCTCGATCTCGCCTTCACCCTACATACCCGTCTCGGGTGGCAGGTTCTATTGCGATTTTGAAATTTTTCATCATCGTGTCGGAGACCCTCCTAGCAGCGCCGATGTTGATGGCCATCCCAGAGGTCTCCTGAACCAAGTGCTGACAGAGATGGAGCCTCTGCTCCCCCGGATTCCATATCAGACTGCCGGGTAGCGATCAGGCTTGGCAGGGATGTGATGATCGATCGATCCGCCGCTGCGTGTGCATCAGCCAGCCTAGTGAGAACTCAGCCCTGAAGGGCGGTGGGCTCCAGTGGGTCAGGGACATTTGGCCCCGTGCTCTGGAAGATAGGGAAGAAGGCTAGATCCTCCTTCAACATGTGCTGGGCCACGATTTCGTAAGCAAGGTAGGTGAAGAGGTCCCCCGGATTCAGAATCCCCTGCCCGTGCTGTTCCGCCATCGCTTGGCCGCGTTGGAGTAGGTTTCGATGGATCTCAGCGTGGGCCTCGGCCCCGGCGTAGCCTGCCGCTCGCAGCAACTGGAGTTCAGTTTCGAAATGGGCCTCCACCGCCCCGAGAAGCCCTGCGATCGCGACGGCGATTTCCTCAATGGATCGGCGCTCCTGAAGCATTTGGAGAAGGTGATTAGCTCCATCGAAAAGATCACGGTGCTGGGCGTCGATGAGGGGCTGGCCGCAGGCATATGCCTCGCTCCAGGCCAACCTCAGGAAGGGACCTCCCGCCGAGTGCAGCTCGTCTCCTTCGACCTCGACCCGGTTCCGGCCCATTTCCTTGGCGCGATAGAGTCCGGCGTCAGCCCTGGCCACAAGGCTTTCCCAGGTGTCCCCGGGGCGGCATTCGGCGATTCCGAGGCTGGCGGTGACCCGGCCGACCCGGGGGAAGACATGCCCTTCCATGGCTATACGGATGCGCTCCGCGAGGAGCCGGATATTGGCGATCTCCGTGCTGGGTGCCAGGATCAGGAACTCCTCCCCGCCCCACCGTCCCAGGGAATCTGTTCCCCGGAGGCAGCCCAGAGTCACCTCGCAGAAGCCCTTCAGGACCGCATCCCCGGCTGCATGGCCATGGCGGTCGTTAACCTGCTTGAAGTGATCCAGATCCAGGAAGACGAGAGAAAGGGAATGCCCGTATCGCTCGAACCGCTGAACCTCCAGCCGTCCCTGGTCCTCCAGTCGGGCGCGGTTCCAGACACCCGTAAGAGCATCGGTGGCGGCTCGGGCAGCCAATTCCTCCTGCAAGCGGCGACGCTCTGAGATATCCCGGGTGACTCCCAGGATTCCAATGAACTTCCCCTCCACGTTGGTCATGCCCGTGGTAGTCGCCTCGGTCCACACCGTCGTGCCGTCCTTGCAAGGCTGTTCCAGTTCGCCCCGGGTGCGAGGCACAGGCTGTCCCTTCTGCAGGGCCTCCAGGGTGCTCCGCAGTCCTTCTTCGGCAAGGCGGGCGGATTCCGGCGTCAGGAGCTCTGCAATGCTCTGGCCCATGACCTCGGCAGCCGTATAGCCCCGGAGGTTTTCCACGGAAGGGCTTACATAGGTGATGCGTCCCTCTAGATCCATGGTCCAGATGACATCCGCAGCGTTGTCCGCCAGCAGGCGGTGGCGCTCTTCGCTGATGCGGAGGGCACGAGTGAGGCGCACGTAATATGCGGCGATTCCCCCCACCAGCAGCACGAGGAGGACGGCACCCCCGAACGCGCGGTAGGCCCATGTAAGGTTTTTCCGGGGGTTCGGATCGTAAAGGAAACCGGCTAGGGAGACATCCCGCCCCAGCATCCCAAGATCGGCGTAGGTGTCAGCGATATGGCGCCAGCGACCGGGATTTATGTAGCCGATCTCCACCAGTTCGGGCCGCATGAGGGTGGCCATCTGGCGGGCCTCGAAGAGCAGATGTTCCCGCGTATAGAGCCGGGAATAGCGGGCGAGAATCAGGTCCGCCAGTTCCTCGGGATGGGTCATGGCGTAGTTCCAGCCCCGGAGACTGGCTTCCCTGAAGGCCCTCACCCGTTCCGGATGGGCCTTCAACTCCCCTTCCAGGGTGAACAGATTGTCCCCGTAGAAATCGATACCCACCGACCGGGGCGTGAAGGCAAGGTAGGAGAACCGCTGTTGGTCCAGGAATTCCGGCTCGTGGGTGACATAGGCCGACTGCGCGTCCACCCGCCCCTCCAGCAGATCCCTGGGATCGAGGCTGTGGTCCACCAGGGTGATGCGGTCTCGGGAAAGCCCTTCTTTCTTCAGGTAGGCGAAGATTTCGTCGGCGAGTGGCTCGATCATCACCCGCTTGCCCACCAGATCGTGGATGTGCTGAATCCCCGCCTGGGGACGAGCCAGGAGGACATAGGGCGAATGCTGGAGGATCACCGCCAGCACCACCACAGGCTTGCCCGCATTCCGCAGGGGCAGGAGGCTGCTGGTGCCAACCCCATATTCGGCCTTCCCCTGGAGCACCGCCTGGACGGGATCCGTGCCGGGCACGGCCTCCTGGAACTGCACCTCGAGCCCCGCCTCCCGGTAGTAGCCCATCTCCTGGGCTGCGTAGTAACCTGCGAACTGGAAGGCGTGTGTCCACTTCAGCTGCAGCGTGACCCGCTCCAGGGGCCGATCTTGCCCCGCGCCCAAGAGTCGAAGACATCCAGCGAGCAGGATCGTGACCAGGAGGGCGGCCGAGGGGATCTTCATGTGGGTCCTAGTAGGGGCGAAGCAGTATCCCACTATTGTTATGCCTGCCGCCAACCGCGTCTCGCCCCCGGCAACCTTCAGGAGGGCGTTCAGAGTCTCGTGGTCGTCCATGGCCAGTGGCACATCACCCCGCCTGAAAGAGTTTCGGTTCCGTAGGGGTTAAAGAGCAGCCCGTGCACGGCCTGTTTGAGCCAATCCTAGTAATCATCCACATGGCGATAGGGTTGACCTCGGTTCGTCGGCTAGGCCAGTACCAGCAGATCTCCCTGTGCCACATCTGGTTGTGGCCTTTTCAGGCTTCGAACCGCCACGGATCGACCTCGAAGGCGGGCTGCTTCAGCCAGCCATAGGGCTGCCCGCCGAGAATTCCCGGTGCCGCTGGACCATACGATTTCGACGTGCCCAAGGGACATGCTCGTTTCCTCAGCTCCCTGCTGATTTTATATGCCCTTGGGGTGGGTGCCACAACGTGGTGGGTCGAAACCCTGCGCCTCAGCTCCGCTGCGCCGTGGCCAAAAACACGGAGTAGTTCTTCCCACCCTTTTGGGTGGTCGTGGCCGTATCGAGGTGGATGTTGTCAAAGCCAGCGGCCATCAGCCAGGTTCTGATTTGTTCCCGGGCAAAGCCGCGGTGATGGATGGGCACGGAGGCCTCGTGGAAACTGCCGTCCTCCTCATCAAGGTCGGCCAGGGCCACCTGACCCCCAGGGTGAAGGTGCTGCCTAAAGGCGTGGAAGAGCGCCGGAATATCGGCAACGTGGTGCAGGGTCATGCTGCTCACGATGAGGTGGTAGGGCCCGTCCAGCGCCAAGGCCTCCTGTGGATTCAAGGTAATCAGCCGTAGGGGCGTGTGGGTTGTTTCGGTCTTTTCCGTTAGAACCTGCAACATGGCCGAGGAAGTGTCTGCGCCGGTGATTGATCGCACTGCGGGGGCCAGTGCCAGGGTGACGAGGCCTGTACCGCAGCCATAGTCCAGCACGTCCTGATCCTGGGTCAGTGGCACGCGCTGTGCAATGGCTTCGGCGATGGCATTGGCCAGCGTAACGCGCCGGGTCTCTTGATCCCAGGTTGCTGCGGCGCGTTCGAAATGGGTGGTTTCCGTCATGACGACACCTCCATGGCGGTGGGTTTCGAGCTCGGGTGGATTGCCAGGGAACGCGAAATAGGCGTGGAAGCCCGCAGCATCACCCATACCGGACAAAGGTGGGATTCCGCGAATTCGAGGGCACGCTCGAGCGTCGTCGCTTCCAGGTTTTCGCCTTCGATCTCGAAGGCAAGGTGGATGGATTCGAGAATGGTGGGATGGGTTTCGCGACGCTGGCCCGTGGCATGCACGTTGAGCGCAGTGAGATTCACGCCCTCCTTGCGCAGCAAGGCTTTCAGGCCATTGGCGGAACAGCTCGCCAGGCTGCCGAGCAGGAGTTGCAAGGACGTCATGCCCACCGTGGGTTCTCCTCCAGGCAGCGGGTAATCCGTGGGAACGAGGTGCCCGTTGGCCTCGAGAAGCACCCGCATTCCACCCTGATGGGTGGCGTGAATCGAGAGTTGGGTCGTCATGGGGTCTCCTGGTGGAACGGGTTTGGACTACCGCCGGCCAAGGTGGTCGTGGATGGCAGCGCCATGGGTCGCAGCGAAGGCGCTGCCGGGTATGTGGCCACAGCGACGGCAAGTCAGGTCGTAGGCGGAATTCGGGATGTGGCAAGACGGGCACGTGTAGCGTTCTGGTATTTCTCCCATCCAGTCGTTCACGCCGATCTCAAGGATTCGGGACAGGTCACGAAGGATGTCCCGGCGATGGGGCAGGGCGGCCTGGAATGCTTGGAAGCGGGGGCAGGGGAATTCAGCGCACTCACCGCAGAAGGCAATGCCCCGGTTTGTGGCGCAGGAGGCCAGATCACAGCTTCGGCAATGGGCAGAGCGCACTTCGGCACGACAACCTCCGCAGCGCGTCTCGGCTTCCGTTTGGCCCAACCGAGCTGCCAAGGCCGCCAGGCGCTGGGGATCCTCCCGGGTGGCGAGGTAGACACTGCAGGCGCCGCAGTAGAGGCCACACACCGCGGCCAATGGTGGGATTTCTGTTTCGGCAAGCGGAATCGACATATTCACTCCCGAGTCGTCAGGAAGATCAGAATCAACACTGCCATTGGGCTGAAAAAGTCTCGGCCAATTGATGGATCAACCGGGCATGACTTTCTGGGTCCATGCCATGGTGCAAGCGCAATACGTACTCGAGCTTCAGTGAACTCATGGCATGCACGTAAGTGGTCGCCAGCAGCCGCGCGTCGCTTTGCCGCATCCGGCCAGCCGCCATGAGGTGGCTGAACATGTCAGTGGTATAGGCAATCCGATTCTCCTGCTCCCGGTTCAGTAAGGAGGCCACCGGTTCACTCTGGTACTGCTCGTGGGATAAGACCATCCAGAGCTGGCGGAGGTGTTCGTTGTTCCAAGCCTCCAGCGACCGAGCCACGCCCCCTTTGAGCAAGTCCCGCAGGCCCAGGGCACCCCAGGCTGCCTTTTTCCGCTCGAACAGCTCGGGAGAATGCATGTAGGCACCCATCTCCTCGATGGCCCGGTCGAGCAGGGCTTGCTTGGAGGGATAGTGGTTATAGAGGGAGCTCTCACGAATGCCCGCCGCGGCGCAAATCTCTCGGATGGAGACCGCACCGAAGCCCTTTCGGCCAAACAGCTCAAGGGCGATGGCATAGAGGCGATCCTTGGTGGCTTCTTGTCTCGGCATATCTAAAGCTAACGATCGTTAGCTAGTCTGTCAAGACCGCATGCTTTAACCATTTGGTTGCCGAGACTGTTGGGGTCTCTTGGAACCCCGAATGGGGTGGCCTGGGCAGGATTGGGCGCCTCCACGCAAGGCTTTCCCTGAAATGGTTACCCAACCTTCCGCCGCGTTGATCAACATCCCACACGTTGTCCTGTGGCTTATTCCTTGAATGACGTGGGAATTGTTCTCGTTGGTCCGTGCCTCAGAAATGCACACCCACACTGATACCCAGGTTGTTGATCGCGATCACGGGCTTGGTGAAAACCGTCTTCGATTCATAGGTGATCGAGTAGTTCATGCGACCCACTCGTTTTTCGTAGCCCAGGGCATAGAGCACCCCAAAGGGGTTGTTTCCACTGGCCTCGCCACGCCCGATGAAACCAACAGTGCCGATTTCCGCCCGCAGCCATTGAAACAGAACCATTTCAAGAACATAGCCTGTGCAGAGAAATCGCTGTTTTGTGGGGCTGGCATCAAGGGACAGAGTGGATACGTGGATTCCGTACCGTTGAAAGGGATTGGCTGAAAGCATCAGGTCGACCCCGAATTCAGTATTGGCCATACGGTCGCCCTGGGTTGCCTGGCCACCTTGGAGGTTCAAACGAACGAGGAATGGCTCGGTGGAAGTCGCAGGCTGGGCTTGGGTTGTGTCTGGAGGTGCCTGCGCCAATCCAATACCGGTAGGGTGGAAAGCGGCAAGGGCAAGCAGCATGCCGACAAAGAAACCGCGATTCAGTTTGCGCATGGTGACTTCCGCCTGGATGAAGCAGCTCCCGCCCTTGGGCAGCGGTACGGTTTGTTCGCATAGGAAAGATCCTGCCTCGTAGGAACCAGGATTCCTGGGTCTTACGAGGCAGGATTGCAATCGTTTAGGGTTGGTAGATAGCCCTTAGCGCAAGCGTTCAAGTCGGATTTCTTTTACCATTCGCACATCGCGGTCGATGTAGAAATCGGTGCGGGAAAGGGTCGTGTACCGGCCGGATCCCTTGTCAAGGGCTGCGCCGTTCTTGCGGTCGACAAGCAGAGTTCCTTTTTCGGGTGATGCGGTAAACACTTCGCTGCCCGAGTAGATCGCTCGGTAGCCATCCACCGAGGTGACCACCACATACGTAAGCCTTGGATCTGTGCCAGGGGCAAGCAGAGGCCGCAGCAGGGCTTCCAGCGGCGCGCCCTCCCAGGTGTTCAGGCCATGGAATCCCTTGCCGAGACCAAAGGCCGCATCCTTCATGGTGGAGCGGGGCAGCTGCTGGAAGCGTTCCACACTCAGGCCTGTTGGCTTGCCATCGGGTCCCACGATCACGGGTGTGTCCACGAACGCGTTCTTGGAACTGGACCGAGTATCCTTCACGGGAGTGCCAACTTGGTGGATCGCAATCTCGGCAACATCCTCCACAAAGCGGCCACCAAAGGCATCCTGGGATGACACCAACAGCCAACCCTTGGGAAGCGAGAGCTGGGGTGGCTTTGGCCCGCCGTGGCAGGAGATGCAGGTCGTGAGGTTGATCCTGTTCCGCCCAGTCACGTTCAAGAGCACGCTCGGGTCGTTGCTCCCGGCCCTCAAGGGGTCGTGGTGGTGGGGCATGATCAACCGTGCCTTCTCCACCAGGAGCGGCCCTTCGTCTCCCACCAGAAAGGTCTCGCCATGGGAGAACAAAGCCTGCTCGCCCTTTCTCCCTTTCACTGTGATAAACAGATCCAAGGGGCGGTCGAACCCATCATCCTGCTTTTTCAATACACGTCGATTCAGCACATCTCGCAGAGCGTAGCCTTCGACTTCCAGCGAACTTCGATACTGCCCATCCGAAGTGGCAATTTTTACCAGACGACGGTATTTGGGAAGGCCCCGGAGCGTGCTTGAATCAAGGGCCCCTGGCTTGGCCAGGGCACCCTTGAACTGGGGTGCAGCTGTTGCCGCCATGAGACCAAGGGTGATAAACGAAAGAGCGAGTTGCCGAATCATGTGGGCTCCTAGAACCGATAACGCGTGTTGGTGAACCAGGTGCGGCCTGGCATGGGGTAGCCGCTCACCTGTTGGTAGTTCCGATCCAAGAGATTGGAGAAGCCCGCATCCACCGTCAGCGGCGGGATGGGCTTCCATGCCACGCTGAAGGTGGTCGTCGTGTAGCCACCCAGGCGAAGGGTGTTGTTGTCCCACATCTTGTCCTGGTTTTCCACGCTCGCCTGGATCAGCCATTGGGGCGATGGCATCACGCGCATGAAGCCTGTGAGGCGGTTGCGCGGCGTGCTGGTGAGTTTGGTTTCGGGATTGCTCAGATTCTCCCGATCCAGATAGGTGTAGTTGGCCCCCACTTCTGTCCAGTTTGCGGGCTTCAAGCCAAAGGACAGTTCCACGCCCCGATGCCGCACTTTGCCGATGTTTTGCATCTGGGATTTCTGGCCGGATACGAATTTAACTTCTTGGATCAGATCCGTGATCTCGCTTTGGAAGAGGGCGCCCTCCAGGGATAGCCAGGATGTGGGGCTTGATTTCACTCCCAGATCCAGATTCAGCGAGCGTTCGGGTTTCAGTTCGGGGTTCTCGATGAAGGTGGCGAAGCGGAGTGAGTAGCGATCCTTGAGGGTGGGGAAGCGGCCCTTTTTCGCGATGGTGGCATAGACCTGAACCGCGGGTGCGATTTTCCAAAAGGCCCCAAGCTGGCCCTGGAAGCAAGTCCTGGGCTCCGTGCGAAGATAGGCGCCCGTATCCACCGGTCGCTGCTGATCCAGGCCCAGTCCCAGGGAAAGGTCCACGGATTCGTTCAGGGTAATGGCATCTTCCAACCCAACTGATCTCAGATCGTCTCGGTAGCCTTTCCAGGCATTGGTGGCGTTGTCTTCTCGGTGGACGTCGGTTTTGGTTTGGATTACAGCACGCAGACTGTTTCCCCTAAGTGCTGTCGTGCCTACCTCCAGGATCGCGCCCCGGGTGAAATCATCGTAGATGCTGATGCCGGTGGGGGCCATGCCACCCGTGGTCTGAAGGGTGGTGTAGCTCCCATTCGTATAGGCGTTCAGTGTGTTCTTGTAGGTATCGAAATAGGCCCGCAGCCGGACATAGCTTTGGGTGCCTAGGGCCGTGTTGGTGGTGAAGTATGCGCTTTGCTTATCCCACTGCGGCCAGCGCCAATAGCGTGCCTGGATGGCGGGGTCGGTGGCGGTGGGCTGACCTTTTTCACCATTCTGAATCACCAGGCCAATCACATATTCATCTGTGGGATTGGGAGTAAGGCCGAACTTGAACGAATACTTGGAATCCTTGGAATAACTGTTTTCCCTGCGTCCGCCATCTTCTCTGGCATTGGGTTGGAAGTTCGAGGACATGCGGAAATCCCCCACATCTCGAACGCTCGCACCAGCCTGGAGGTAGAAGGTGCCCAAATTCGCTCCCAGGTTGGCCGCGATTTTTTTCCCATTGCCGTCGAAAATCCCGCCCAGCACATCTCCTTCGAACTTCGTGACAGGCCGTCGGGTAACCAGGTTGATGGCGCCCCCCAACGTGTTCGGCCCGAACAGCACGGAGCTGAAGCCTTTGGCCACTTGGATTTCTGCCAGGTCAAAGGTGGAGAACCGGCCGAAATCCATCTGTCCCTCATAGGGCACATAACAGGGGATGCCATCCAGGTAGACCGGGACCCGGCGTGAATCATGGCCCCGCAGGTAGATTACCGTTTCAGCCTTGGGATTCAGAGAGGTCGTGAGGCCAGGCAGCAGGGTCAGCGCGGCACTCACCGTATCTGTGTTGAACGCCTGGATGGTGCTGGCGTCCACTCGAGTGTGGACCTGTTCGAGCACTTCCAGTTTGCCGGTTACGGCCACGGTGACCTCGCCAAGCTTGAAGGTGCCTTTTTTCGCTTTGTCCTTTTCTTCCTTTTTCCCATTGGGTGCGACGGAGGAGGTGGGTGGAGCTTCGGCCCCTGTCGCCATGCAAGACACCAACAGGAAGGCCAAGGACGTATAGACTGCGTTTGCCATTTGTGAATCCCTTTTGTGCGCCAGGAGTCTGACTCCGACCGTTAGTCTTCACTGAATATATCGAAAAATGGATCGATATATTCAATGAAAACTAACGCTATCGATGGGCCCGCCAGAACACATTCTCCTGAATGCGTCTTGCTGGATTACTCGGGCATCAGGCCATCGATTGGCCAGGAATCCCGTGAACGCAAACCTTCAGAGTGTTTGAAGGATCTCGTTGCGCTTCTGCTGGTATTCCGCTTCGGTGATCAGGTTTTCATCCCGCATCCGCTTGAGGGCCCGCAGACGTTTCTCCTGTTCTTCGAAAAAGGCGGCATCACGGTTTTTAGGCGCGGAAGGCGAGGCCGCAGGAGGCACGGCTGCCGGGGCCGACGGGGCCGGGGTAACCTGGGCTGGTGGGGGCACTGCGGAGGGTTTTACCAGACCGGCCAAGGGGATCATCAGCCAATCGGGGCGGCGAAGGAGACCACCCGGGCTCACCAATTTCACCGCACTGGCGGTGCTTCGCGAACCGTACTTGAATTCAGGAAGTACCTGCATTCCGCGGTACCGGTCCAGGAAATCCAACCGGGTGTCGTGGACCAGGAGGTTCAGGTTGCCCTCCTGCACGAAGAGCCTTGCCGTAAGGCCAAAGGAACTACCCATGAATCCCCCGGTCCGCCGATGGGTGCTGAGCAGGATCAAGTCTTCGGTGGGCGTCGCCAATGACAAGGCCTCCCGCAGGGGTTCGAGCAATGCCGTCAGTTCATCCTTGGAAAAGAGGAGGTCACTTTCCGCGCCGTTCTCAAAGCGAAGGGTGCTCAGGTGCTGACGCAGGGCTTCGAGCTCAATTCGAACCGGATGGGTGTTGGCTGGGGTTCCAGCTTCGGCAGGTTGGCGCTTGATCCAGGTGAACTCGCTGAGTTTCCATTGCCAACGCGTGGTCTCGGCGGCAAAGGCGCCGATGGCGGCAGTGCAGAGGATCAAAGCTGCGGTGCGAGTGCCATGGCTTAGCTTCCACATCTTCAACCTCCGGGGCGGGTACCGTTGCCAGTCTACTGGAAGCCACTCTCGCCGCAAAAAGGGTGGTGCAACTTGGCGAAGGATGCAGAATCCTAGGGTCCAGCGGTTCAGCTCTTCGTCGTTGGAACTGTGCTGCACCGGAGGCACCATGTGTTTGAGCCAAGCCTGCCTCACCCTGGCCCTTATGCTGCCAGCGCCATGTCTTGGTCAAAGCCCAGCACCTGCCGCCCAGGCAGAGTTTTCCTTCCAGGCTCTTTATTCCAAACAGGAAGTGCGCATACCCATGCGCGATGGCCTGGAATTATTCGTCGTGCTCTACGTTCCGAAGGACACCTCGAAACCCCATCCCATCCTGCTGGAGCGCACCCCCTATTCCGCTGGCCCCTACGGCAGCGCCGAATTTATGCAGCTCTACGGGCTCGGTGAAGCCTATGCCAAGGATGGTTATATTTTCGCCTTTCAGGATGTGCGAGGGCGCTTCCAGAGCCAGGGGCGCTTCGAGCACATACGGCCAGTGTTGGAGAATCCCGCTGGGACCAATCAGGTGGATGAGACCACCGATACCTTCGACACCATTGAATGGCTGGTGAAGCACGTTCCTGGCAACAACGGACGGGTCGGACTCAAGGGCATCAGCTATCCGGGTTTTTATGCGGCCGTGGGGGCCGTGAGGGCCCATCCGGCCCTCGCGGCGGTTTCGCCCCAGGCCCCCATCATGGACTGGTTCATCGGCGATGATGATCACCGCAATGGCGCACTGTGCCTGGATATGTTCGAGTTCGTGGCGGGCTGGTTTGGCCCCGAAACCAACTACCCCGCCACGACCGGTGGCAAGCCCTTCGAATTTGGAACTCCCGATGGGTACCGGTTCTACCGTGAAATGGGCCCTCTCAAAAATCTGGAGGCGAAATACGGGAAGGGGCAATGGCCCTATCTGCAGGACACCCTGGCTCACCCCACCTACGACGGCTACTGGCAGGCCCGAAACCTGCGCCCGCACCTGAAAAACATTCAGCCTGCCGTGCTCACCGTGGGCGGGTGGTTCGATGGCGAGGATCTGTTCGGGGCTCTGGAGTGTTTCAAGAGCATCCAGCGCCAAAGCCCGAGTACTCCCAATCATCTGGTGATGGGCCCCTGGTCCCACGGCCAGTGGGCAGGGGATACCGGAGCAAGCCTGGGGCAAGGCGAATGGGGACAGCCTACGGCGGAGTTCTACCGCAACGAGATTGAGAAACCCTTTTTTGACCACTACCTGTTGGACAAACCCAACCCAGGGCTACCCAAGGCCTACCTGTTCGAAGTGGGCACCCACCGCTGGCGGAAGTTCGAGGCCTGGCCTTCGCCCCAGGCTCAGGCGACGTCCTTTTTCTTCAAGGGAGACGGTCGTCTCGCAAGGAAGCGACCTGCGGTGGCAACTGCCTCCGATGAATTCATCTCTGATCCCGCCAAGCCGGTGCCATACAAGGCAGGTATTTCCACTTATCACACCGACGAATACCTGGTGGAGGATCAGCGCTTTGCCGCCACACGGCCTGATGTGATGGTCTACGAAAGCGAGCCGCTGACAGAAGACCTCACCGTGGCAGGCCCGATCCGCGCGGATCTCTGGGTTTCCACCAGCGGCACAGATTCCGATTGGGTGGTGAAGGTGATCGATGTTCATCCCGGGGATGAGCCCGATCCCAAACCCAATC
>JADKBC010000024.1 GCA_016715205.1 Holophaga sp. | reverse complement strand
AGGGCACCTCGACATGCCGCGGAGTTGGAGACCTTGTTGGCCAAGAACCCCGTGGGCTGAACATCTAGGGCCAGAAGCTGGTTCACTACTTCGCGTTCCATGGACAGGTTTTCGACCTTCATCACATCAGAGACGATCACGACGCTGGTGCAGCAGGGGAGTAAAGCTCGAACCAGCTCGTCCCGGATGGATCCAGGCAGGTCTAGGATGCAAAGGTCCCAGCCTAAGGTTTGCTGGATAGCTTGTAGGAGAGGCACTCCCACACTTCGCCAAGAAGTTGGATCTGTGAGCGGCGGCATTTGGCTGAATTGCTTCCCCAACTCACCCGCGCAACCCATGAATTCAATGACACCTTCAGATTCCGGGACATCTGGAATCACCCTAAGCTGGCGAACCCCGCCTCGAATGGCCTCGACCAAAAGACTGTGATCGTTGGCCGTGCGACGATCAACCATGGTCGCGATAGCGTTCCAGAGGCCTTTATCGTCGTTTTCAAGATCCGGGGTATAGGCCCATGCCAGCGATCGATTATCGGAGTCGGCAGAAATCATTCCGATACGAAGTGTTGGGAAGAGCCGTTTCAAGGCTGCGGCCGAAGAAGGCGTCAGTGTGGATTTGCCTACGCCTCCCTTGCCGTTATAGAAGGCGAGCACTTCCATGGCTTCCCGATTCGTTTCTGTCATCGCCCTGCCCTTTCATTCCTTGGTTTCCGGATTGAACCGTTCAAATCGCATCTGACGTTTTCAAAACTGGATTGGTGAATGCAGAACCACCATCAAATGTAATCAGTTGTTACAAACACTGCAATACCCAACAAAATGCTGAGTCTGTTGTTATCAAGGTAGGAAGCCAAAACGGCAAGAGAAGGCCTAAAAACCCATACTCTAAAAGAATACAGACGGGGGGCCAGTCGGTTACCAAATCGCCCGCAGGCTTAATCGCCAAGCCCTGAACCTATTCAAGGCCTCTGACCTGACGGTAAGGTATTCGCATGTCCCCCCTTGCCCTAGATGCTTTCCTCGCGACGTGGCGTCCCTCCGCCGGGAACGAACGGGCGAACTTCCAGTCCTTCCTTCGGGACTTCTGCGCCGTGCTGGACCTGCCGGTGCCGGAGCCGAAGAACCCGACCTCGACGCACTGCTTCGAGAAGGACCTGAAGCTCACCCACCTGGACGGCACGACGACCACCGGCAGCATCGACTGCTACCGCGAGGGCTGCTTCGTCTTGGAGGCAAAGCAGGGTAGCACCGCAGAGGCCACGGGCTCCGCCCCCCGGCGCGGCACCCGGGCCTACGACCGCTACATGGAGGCCGCCTTCGGGCAGGCCGTGAACTACGCCCGCAACCTGCCCCAGCGCCCGCCCTTCGTCATCACCTGCGACATCGGCTACGCCTTCCACGTGTGGGATGGCTTCTCCGGGGCCTACGGCGGCTATGGCGCCCGCCGCAGCTACACCATGGAGGATCTGCGGGATCCCAAGGTCCAGGAGCGGTTCAAGGCCATCTGGCTGGACCCCCAGAGCCTCGACCCCTCCAAGTCCCGCACGGCCGTCACCCGGGACGTGGCCGCCGCCCTTGGCGGGTTGGCCCGCAGCCTTGAGACCCGGTTCCCCGCCGAGGCCGTGGCCCGCTTCCTCATGCGGACGGTCTTCACCTTCTTCGCCGAGGACGTGGGCCTTCTGCCCGACAAGCTCTTTCAGAACGCCCTGGAGGGCGCCTGGAAGGAGCACCCCAAGTCCTTCCCAAGGGCATGGAGTCCCTGTGGGACGCCATGAACACCGGCGGCTTCTGGGGCCCGCTGAAGGTGCTGCGCTTCAACGGCGGTCTCTTCTCCGAGAGCCTGGCCCTGGATCTCAACGCCGACGAGATCGCGAGGTTGGCTGGGGCGGCGAGGTTCGACTGGTCCGAGGTGGACCCCTCGATCTTCGGCACCCTACTGGAGAGCGCCCTCGATGCCCGAGAACGCCACCGCCTGGGTGCCCACTACACCCCCAGGGCCTTCGTCGAGCGGCTGCTCCGCCCGGCCCTGGAAGAACCGCTCCGCGCCGACTGGGAGCTGGCCCAGGCCGAGGCCATGGCTCTCCTGGGCAACGACCCCACCGACGCCGACAAGGCCAAGGCCCGGGAGGTGCTCCACGAGTTCCAGCGCCACCTCGCCCACGTCAAGGTTCTAGACCCTGCCTGCGGCAGCGGCAACTTCCTCGCCACGGCCTACGACGTGCTGAAGCGCCTGGAGGGTGAGGTGCAGCGCCGCCTGGAAGACCTGGGCGAGACGGGTCGGTCCCTGGCCCTGGAAGGCGTGCTGGTCACCCCGGGGCAGTTCGTCGGCCTGGAGGTGAAGCCCTGGGCCGCCGCCATCACCGACTTCGTGCTGTGGATCAGCCACCTCCAGTGGTTCCACCGTCAGCACCCCGACATGAACCCGCCCGAGCCCGTGCTCCAGGCTTACGGCAACATCCAGTGCCGCGATGCCGTGCTCACGTGGACGAGCACGCGGGCCACCGACCGCAGCCGCTGGGATGGCCGGACCTTCCGGGTCCACCCCGTCACCGGCAACGATGTGCCCGACGAGACCGCCCAGGTGCCCGTCACCGAGCTGGTGAACCCGCGCCCGGCGGCGTGGCCCGAGGCGGACTTCATCGTCGGCAACCCCCCCTTCCTCGGCAACGCCCGGATGCGCGACGCCCTGGGTGACGGCTACACCGAGGCCCTCCGGGCCGCCTACCCCGACGTGCCCGACACCGTGGACTTCGTCCTCTACTGGTGGCACAAGGCTGCGGTGGCGGTGCGGTCAGGCCGAAGCCGGCGCTTCGGCTTGATCACGACAAACAGCCTACGACAAGTGCGCCAGCGCGGTGTCATCACCCACCACACGAGCGGCAAGAACCCTCTGAAGCTTCAGTGGGCCATCGCGGATCACCCCTGGACCGACGACGGCGCCGCCGTCCGCATCGCCATGACCGTGGGCGGGGTGAAAGGCCAGCCATGGCTTGGTCGTGTCGTGGAGGAGGGCAGCGGTGCCACACCCGAGATGGAAGCACAGGCCGTGAAGGTAGAAGGCCAGGCTGTCGATCTCATCAACGATGACCTGAGCGCCGGGGCAGATGTCTCGGACGCTCGGGCCTTAAAGGCGAACGACCTCCTCTCCTCCCCGGGGATGAAACTCCACGGGGCTGGTTTCATCGTGACCCCGGACCAATGGAACGACTGGGGGCGCCCCGCCGTGGTGCATCCCTACCGGAACGGACGTGATCTAACGGATACACCACGGGGCGTCATGGTCATCGACCTCTATGGCATGACGGAGGCTCAGGCGCGGGACCGGCACCCAGCCGTCTACCAGCACGTCCGGGAGCATGTGAAGACCGAGCGTGAGCAGAACAACCGTGCCGCCTACAGAGACAACTGGTGGATCTATGGCGAGGCCAGGAGCAGCTTCCGTCCGGCCTTGGCAGGTCTTCCCGCTACATCGCTACCGTGGAGACCGCCAAGCATCGGGTCTTCATGTTCCTGGACGGTGCCACGGTTCCAGACAACATGCTCATCGCCATCGCCAGCGACGACGCCTTCCACCTCGGAGTTCTTGGTAGCCGTGTGCATATGGCCTGGGCCCTGGCGGCGGGAGCCCTTATGGGCGTTGGTAACACTCCGCGCTACTCCAAGTCCCGCTGCTTCGACCCCTTCCCCTTCCCTGAGGTCATCGTGGCCCAGAAGGCCATCATCCGGGGCCTCGCGGAGCGCCTGGATGCCCATCGAAAGGCCGCCCAGGGCCGAGGGGCGACCATCACCGGCATGTATAACCTGCTGGTAAAGCTGCGGTCCGGCGAGCCCTTCAACGACCGCGAGCGCGAGCAGCACGGGGCCGCACAGACCGAGATCCTCCGCCAGCTCCACGACGAGCTGGACGCCGCCGTGGCTGATGCCTACGGCTGGCCCGTGGATCTCTCCGACGCCGACATCCTCGGGAACCTAGTGGCCCTGAACAAGGAACGCGCCGCCGAGGAAGCCCGGGGCGTCGTCCGCTGGCTCCGCCCCGAATATCAAGCCCCGGAGACCGTCACGGCGACGACCACGGCGCTGATCACCGAGGAGACTGAGGTTGAGCCCGTCGCCTTCCTCACCCCCATCGAGCCCCAGCCCTGGCCCAAGGACCTCAAGGATCAGCTCGGCGCCCTTCGCGCGGTCCTCACATCCTCCGCCCGACTGTGGACCCTAGAGTCCGTCGCCCAGGCGTTCCGCAGCCGGGGCCGCTACCGCGAGAGCATCGCCGCCCACCTGGACCTGCTCACCGACCTGGGGATGCTTAGCCGCGTGGACACAGCCGAAGGCCCTCGCTGGCACAGGCCGCAGGCACTGGGGGCATAGGACTTTCTGCCTTAGCGCTCTCTCTGGTTGAGTCCGCCAAAAATCAGTCTCGAGCCGGAGGGTAAACCATGGGGTTCCTGTTCCGTTTGCCTGGACCGTCGAAATGCCTGGAAGAAGAACCATGACCAAAGGGTTCCTGCTTATTCCTGAGTAATTCTAAGCAGGCTCGCCTGTTGCTTCTTCATTGAGTTGAGAGGTTAGGCTTTGAGGCTTTGTCTGATTTGCAATCCGTTCCAAAAGCTCAAGTGCCTCTGAAAACGCCAGGAGGAAGACTGCAGAACCGAGCCCAATGTAGATATACGGAATAAATGGTTTTGCCTCGCTTTCCAAAACCATGGTCCCATTCCATAAACTAAGGCCACCAATAACCCTCAATCCAGCACATACGCCGACGAGTAAATTGAGCCACCCAAGGATCGCAAGGACCTTTCGCACAAAACCTCCATAATTGTGTAAAGAATACATAGGATTCTTTGTGTTCGTAAGAGCCAGACAGAACCCTCTAAAGGTAGCGAATCCTGAATCTATGGGAAGAATGGTGTTCCACGCGGAAACGTAAGGGCAGGGGGTTTGGCAGGGGACGGGAGCTTCGCTTGCCTGTGCTGCGTAGTGCATCGCTCAGGAATACCCAGCAACCGTATAACCGGTACTCCTTCGGGTGGTGTAAGAACGAAGGTCGCATCGGTTGGAACCGGGGCTTTTTTCGATCACCCTTCCAGTTAAATATGGGAAATGAGAGATTTTAGCAGAATTTTCAAATAAAAGGCATTAACATGCCGTTTACAGAATACAAACAAGACTAAAAGGCATAATTTTGCCTTTTGTTGACAATCAACCCAGACGAACTATCATTTCACTAACCGGCAACTAACGGCCGTTTTGGGGAATTGTAATTTATACAGGCAAAGGCACGCCGTTTATGGATTTTCAGTTTCTAACCCCCGAAGAGCTCGCCCAGGAACTTGGTTCGCGTCTTCGCAGCCTTCGCATCCAGCGTGGCTTTGAGCAGTCCGAGTTGGCGGATCGGGCGGGCGTCGCCATCCGCACCCTCCGCGCCCTCGAACACGGCAAGGGCTCCACCACCGAAACTCTCCTGCGGGTGCTGAAGGCCCTTGAGGCACTGCAAGGGCTGGAGGCCCTGGCGCCAACCCCAACCATCAGTCCTTTGGCCCTGCTGAAGCGTTCCACGCCGCGTCTCCGCGTCCGAAAATCCAAGGGAGACCCACGGTGAGCACCCCTGTCATCGAAGTTCGCATCTGGGATAAGCGGGTTGGTGCCGTGGCCGCGGACCCCGTACTCGGGTGCTACGTGTTTGAATACGTTCCAGCCTGGCTCAGCACCGGCGTGGAACTCGCCCCACGGACCATGCCTTCCGCAGGTTATCGGGAAGCCTTTGCCTTTCCGCAACTCCCTGTCGCAACCTTCCAGGGGCTTCCAGGGATGATTGCCGACGCACTACCAGATGCCTTTGGGAATGCACTGATCGACGCATGGATGCAATCAAAGGGCATTGAGAAGGGTGCGGTCACCGTGCTTGATCGCTTGGCCTACATGGGGAAACGTGGCCTTGGTGCCCTCGAATTCAAACCCGCCATGGGCACTCGCAAAGACAGCCAAGTTGCCCTGCAGATGAACATGCTGGTGGAAGCAGCTCGGAGTGCCGTCCACGGGGAATTGGCATCTGACCATTTGGCGGAGGCTGCGCTGGCCCAGATCATCCGGGTTGGAACCTCCGCGGGAGGAGCTCGCGCCAAGGCCGTTATCGCCTGGAATCCAAAAACCGAGGAGATCCGGAGCGGTCAGTTCGATGTCCCACCAGGATTTGAGCACTGGCTGCTGAAGTTTGACGGTATGGGGTCAGACCGTGAGCTTGGAGTTGGCAGTGACTATGGTCGCATCGAGTACGCCTACTACCTCATGGCGAGTGCCGCAGGCGTTCCGATGTCACCGTCCCGCCTTCTGTTGGAAAACGGCCGCGCCCATTTCATGACGCGCCGCTTCGATCGGGATGGCAACACGAAGCACCATGTTCAGACGCTCTGCGCCATGGAACATCTCGACTACAAACAACGGGCTACCCATGCCTATGGCCAGGCCTTCATGGCGATTGCCAAGCTCCAAATCGGAGCGGATGGAACCGACGATCTTTTCCGCCGAATGGCCTTCAACGTCATGTCCCGCAATTGCGACGACCACACGAAGAACATCGCGTTCATCCTCAAACGGGGAAAATCCTGGGCATTGGCGCCAGCCTATGATGTCACCCACGCATACAACCCCAAGGGCGAGTGGACCTACCAGCACCTGCTGAGTGTGAATGGCAAGTTTAATGACATCACTCGGGCGGACCTGCTCCAGGAGGCTGACCGCTTTGGCGTCCGGAACCCCCTCAAGATCCTGAGCGAGGTGGCCGGGGCGATCGCATCCTTCCCTCAGTTCGCTCAGACCGCAGGGCTTCAATCCTCAAAGGCGGACCTGGTCGCAAAGGACTTCAGGTTGTTCTAAGCGCTATCACGGTGAGAGCATGGGCTTGAATCCCCTCGGGCCTATCAGAATCACTACAACACATAGATCTCAGGATGATTTCCGAGCATCTGCATTTTAGGGTTTGCCTCCGATTTCTGACTCAGCAGAGGCTCTCCAGTGATATTCAGGACTGGAGTGATAAAAACGCCTATTTGTATAGGCGTTCTAAGCACCCGAGGCCCCAACGTGACTGTGTGTTCCCTATTGCCGCTTTTTCCCTTTTGCTAGGGCCAATTCAAACTCCACCATGAAGTCCGCAAATGGCACTCCGAGGCCAATACACCAGCGACGTAGTTCAAGTACATCTAACCTGCGCTCACCCCGTTCAGATTTTGAAACGATGCTTTGGGTCGTTTCTAAACGGGTGGCGATCTGGATCTGAGTGACACCCGTCCTTTCCCGAACCTCTCTGAGAAGTTCCAAGAGGACCTGGTAATCCTGGGAAAATAGAGTTTTTTCCATGTGCCCCTGCGGGATCAGGGGTCACTTTGGATTCGATTTTGGAATAGTCCAAAATAGACTATTTTCCAATATTCAGGTTATGGTAGTCCGCACTATACCTGCACAGAAGCTTGTTTCGTGGGTGATGGCAGGGTCACCAAAATGGGCTCAAATCGAAAAAATTCAAAAATCGGGAATCCAGCATTCAAAGTGCTGAACGACGAAAGGGAGAGGCATGACTACTCCGTGGGAAGACCGGCTAAGACAAATCGTATTTCCAGCCATCCTGGACGGGGTGTTCATATATTCAGCTGAAGGCGAACTTCTCCCCGGTCCAGGGGTGAAAGGTCAGGACCAATACATAGGTAAACCAACAGGACTGCCGTTATGGCAGGTCTACCTGGAGGCAAAAAAATCTGGGCAGCCTGACATTCGATTTATCCAACTCGTTCACCGAGTCCATAACATTTTTGGATCCCCCTGGCAGAGTTACGGGGTACTACCAACAAACGTGCAATGAGGGATCAAACTGGTAATCCCAACATTCCAGTCACCAGGGGCAATTGAGGGACCCTACGCTCGGGATGAGGCAGGCAGCCAACGGTAAAGCGTAGGCACCGACACACCCAAGTTTTGCGCAACCTCTTTTGGGGGCACGCCGCTGGCGAGCAGTTGGCGGGCGGACTCCACCTTGCTTTCGGTCATCTGGCGCTTGCGACCACCGATGCGGCCCTTCCTTCGTGCGGCATCCAGGCCTGCCCGAGTCCGCTCCACGATGAGTTCCCGCTCCATCTGCGCCAGGCTGGCCATGACGTGGAAGAAGAATCGTCCCGCAGGCGTCGAGGTGTCGATCTGGTCCGTGAGGCTTTGGAAATGGATGCCCTGGGATTGGAGGTCCGTCACCAGGTCAACGAGCCCCGGCCCAGGCGGTCGAGCTTCCAGACCACCAGGGCATCCTCCTTGCGGAGATGGGAGAGCGCCTCCTTCAGGCCTGGGCGGTCATTCCGGGAGCCGCTCATGCGGTCCGAGAAGACCCGCTCGCATCCGGCTTGGCCGAGGGCATGGGTTTGAAGGTCGAGGTTCTGGTCTTCGGTGGAGACGCGGGCGTAGCCGATCCGCATGGCAATCCTTCTCGGAACTCGTCATGAGCATAGGCAATCGAGACGAATGTTTCAAGAATGGTTTTCGAGAATCGAAAATGCGCCATTTGCGGTAAGCGCCATCATCGGGTGTTTGAGTTCTTGAAAACCAACGTATTTAAGAAAGTACAATTTTTGACATTTTTGGGACTGGTGTCTCAATGGCGAAACGGATTTTCGCGGAGGCCGTCCTCATTTGGTTGCCTTTCTCACTACCCCGGCCTCACCAACCTCGAATGGTCTCCAAGGGGGTTGAAGTCAACAAACTGGTGCCAGGCGGCCTCTTGCTCACCTCGGAGTTCAAGTCAGAGATGATCGGCGTCCCCTTCGAAGGGCGCTGAATCTTCGCCTTTTTTGGGGAACTCTGGCGTTTTTCTTCCGTCCGGTTGGCTGGGGTGTCCTTCTGAACACCCGGCCATGGCATTGAATGCCTAGTGATGCCATGCAGAACATTCCAACCGAGGATCCGAAACGAAGGGTTGCATGCGCATGAAAAAACACTACACTGTTTCGTGAACTGGTGATTAAGTGAGTCTCGCCCCGCCCCATACTCCTTGCCCCCAAAAGCAAGATGTTCCCTCAAGGCAACTCCTTGAGATGGAGGAGGCTCAGTCGCTTGAACGGCTATTCGAAGTACTAGCTTCGAGCACTCGGCTGCGCTTACTCCACGCCTTGATGATTAAAGGCGATCCTTGCATGGGTGATCTTGCTGAATTTGTGGGCATGAAACCCCCAGCGGTTTCTAATCAGCTCCGCCGTCTCGTAGACATGGGCATTCTGGCCACTCGGCGGCATGGCAGCCACATCCATTACCGCATCGTGGATGACTGCATCACAAAGGTGCTCTATCACGGCCTCTGTCTGAGCGAGGAAACGCGAAAATATCTTGCAGGTTCTCGTCCATGAGGCGCTGGGTCGCGGTGCTTCTGCTCGTGGTGGTCGCCACATTCCTGGCAGCCTCGGGGGTAGATCATTGCCATGATGAGCCGAATGGTCAGAGTCAACAGTCGCCACACATTCTTTGTATTGATGATTGCACCCCCGTCCTGCTTCCGAACCTACTTACGCCACCCCCCCCTGATCCCATGCCCAAGCCCGTCTACGAAGAGACGGTTGTTCGTCCCATCCTGAATCTCGACCTCGAACCAGAGAAAGCCCCTCCTCGGGCCTGATACCACCGTCAGCGCTTGAACCGCCCCAATTGGGGCCAGCTTTCCATCCAATTCGAGGACACCATGCGACTCATCCCCTTGGGGGTTGTGGTCTACCTGTTTGCCATGCAAGCAGCGGCCCAGACTCCCCTTACCTTTAACGATATCCAAGCGAAGGCACGACCCGCGCCCGAGCAGTGGCGCACAGACGCGTTGCTCACCGAACGGCAACTTCAATTCCAGGAGAGCAAAGGCTTCCTGAGGGAAGGCCCGACCCTATCCATGCTTGCGGGCCCGCGACGAACACCCGGTGTGAGCAGCACGACGGACAAGGGGTTCGAGGTGGATCTGCCCCTATTTCTCTCGCCCAGAGTCCGGTCGGACCTTGAGAGCAGCCTTGGGAAGGCTCATCCCCTGTTGATGGAATCTGCTAAGCGGGAAAGTCACTTTCGACTCCGTACAGCCTACCTGGACGCCTGGTTGGCTTCGCGGCTGCTTGCCTTAAAGGAAACGGACTTGCCACGGTGGAGGGCTGGCTCAAGGCAGCCCAGGCCCGGTTCGAGGCTGGGGCTGACCCTGCTTTCCAGGTATCTCTGGTCGAAGGGGAACGGCTCAAAATTCAGCAGGACCTGGATGAGGCCCGAATCCAGGAGGCTCACACCTGGGGAACTCTGGTGGCATTAGCAGAGGTTCCTTCCGCTCCCGTACCGTTAGCCGACCCAGGCCTCGTCCAGATCGTACCAACCGTGGACTTGGCTCGCCGCCTGGAAGAGGGCCCGCTGCGCAAGGCCCTGCTGGCCCAAATCGAACTGGAAACCCAGAGTCTCCGACTCAAGGAAGCACAGGCCCTAAGCCGTTGGAGCCTGCGCGGAACCTACGCCCAAGAAGGAAACGATAAAGTCACTCGATTGGGTGTAGCCGTCCGGATTCCAAGGCCCGGCGAGCGTGCCGCCATTCAACGCAGCACGGAAGCCCAAGTCCAGGCTATTCGAGGTGAAGCCCGACAAGCCCTGGCTGAACTCGACTCGCGGGCTGTCTCGGCGGTATCTCGAATCCAAAAGTCACCGGCCACCATACCGGCTCCTGACTTTATGAAGTCCATTGAAGCCGTCAGCTTGCGGCTCCAGGAAGGTCGTGAACGACCTTCGGAAGCCCTGCCGATCCGACGCCAACTTCTGGAATCCCAGATGGCCTCTCTGCGGCGCATTCGTGCTCAGCACCTGCTCAACGCCGAACTCCAGACCCTGCTTCCCGAGGTGAACCAATGAACCGCATTTTAATCAGCCTTCCTCTTGCCCTCGTGCTTCTGGTTGGAGTCGGCTGCTCAAAGAAGTCCGCCACAAAAAATGAAGCCGAAAAGCATGAACACGGCCATGAGGCAGGAGAGGCTAAGGAAACCGAAGGCGGTCATATCCCCCTTGAAGGAATCCGAGGGCTACGACAAATGAAGGTGCCTGAACCCCGCCTCGAAGGCCGTTGGGTACCTGGAGAAGCCATTGGGGACGAGGCGGCTCAGGCCTTGCTCAGCAGCCCCGTGAAAGGCATCGTCAGCCAGCTCCTGACTGCCCCAGGACAGGCTCGCGCAAAGGGTGTGACCCTTGCCCTCATTCAGAGTCCCGAACTAGCTCACCTCAAAGCTCAATGGATCGCCGCCAAGGCGAAGCTGAATCGTACCCAGGCCGACCTCGCGCGCGAGGAGCGCCTGTTTCAGGCTGGTGCCGGAGCCCGCCGCGACCTGGAATCGGTGCGAAGCGAAGCCGACACCGCGAAAGCGGAGGAGGACGCCGCCCGCCTGGGGCTGGAGGCGGTAGGGCTCACACCCGGTGACGCTGGAGCCAGTTATTCTGTAAAGACTCCCGCCAGCGGTTCCGTGGTGGCCTGGAAGGTCCAGCCGGGCCAAGGCGTCGAGGCCGGTCAGGAACTCGGGAGCTTCCAGGCGGCCCAGGCTGCCGTGGTTCGCCTTGAGCTGTCTCAGCCCGGACCCATGGGATGGAACTCCGGCACCGAAAGCGAGGTTCGACAGGCCAACGGTAGGACCTGGAAAGCCCGACTGGAGGGCACGCCTTCCACGCTCACTACGGATACCCGGCGACTGAGCTACCGGCTGCGTTTCGTGGGTGGGCCCTTGCCCATTCCAGGAACCCCCGTGGAGGTCAAGGTCCCCATGGAAAAGGGCGTCTACCTACCTCAGGCCGCACTTCAGCAAATCGATGGCCGCTGGGGTGTTTTTGTTGTGATGAAAGATGAGGCTGAATTCCGGCCGATCAAGCGTGGGACCGAAGTGAAGGACGAAGTGCTGGTGTTGGAGGGGCTGAAGCCTGGCGAAACCGTCGTCGCCGAGGGAGCCTATCTCCTCAAGGCCTACCAGCAGAAACGCACTCAGCCTGAAGGCGAGGAGGCTGGTCATGGCCACTGATCCGACGCTTCCGAACGGGTCCGAAATCCCCCTCGACCCAACCATGCCCCACGATCCGTATGCAACCTATACGCCCCAACACCGCACGCCGATCCGCCGGTGGTTTGACTGGTTGCTTCCCCGTAAGGGCTGGGTTTTCGCCCTTAGCATTGCGTGGTGTTTGGCAGGTGTGTTCACCTTCCTTAGCCTCAAGCGTGATCTCTTCCCAGATATGAGCCTGCCGATCCTCTCGGTTCTCATCCAAAGCCCAGGGAGAGCCACGCCGGAACTAGAACTCTCCGTCGCTCAGCCCACCGAACAAGCTCTGGGTGGGATGCCTGGCGTCAAGCGCGTAAACACCATCGTCCTGCCGGAACTTGTCCAGGTCGTCGTGACCTTCGAAGGGGACACCGATCCCTGGCGGGCGCGGCAACTCGTGGCAGAGCGACTTTCCGGGGTGATCGGCAGTTTCCCTTCTGGCACCCGCCCGCCCCTCATGAGCAGTGCTTCCGGGCGTCTCCACGAACTGATGGAGATCGTGCTCGAAGGCGAAAAGGTGGATCCCATGCGCCTACGGGACCACACCGACCAGGTGCTGGCACCGCGCCTCCAGGCAGTACCTGGAGTGGCCCGCGTGGAACGGCTGGGCGGGCAGGAACGCTCGCTTCAGATCACCCTGATTCCGGAAAAAGTGCGTAGCCTCGGCGTCAGCCTGGATCGTGTCATAGCGTCCTTGGAGGAGAGCCATCAGGATCTGGCCGCCGGGGTGCTGGAGATCCAGGACAAGGGTTGGTACATGTCCGTGGGCAATCTGGCGGCGACCCCGGAGGAAGTCCGCCAGCTTCCCGTGCAGGCCGCCAAGGGAATCGTCACCCTGGGTGACATTGCCGAAATCCGTGAGGCTCCGGCCTTCCGGCGGGGCCTGGCCCGACACGATGGCCACGAGGATGTGAGCCTACGCATCGTGAAGCAACCCACCGCCGCGACCTTGGACGTGGCCGAGGGTGTCCGCGAGGCAGTGGCCGAACTCAAGAAGGGTCTTCCTCAGGGCATGCGCCTGGATGTCATCTACGACCAGGGCCAACTGGTCACCCACGCCCTAAACGGGGTGACCTTGGCGCTACTGGTGGGCGGGATCTTTGTGGCGATCGTTCTGATTCTGCTGCTCGGAAATTTCCGCGGGGCTTTGCTGGTATTGGCCGTGCTACCTCTGGCGACGTTTGGGGCCGCGATCCCCTTGCATTTTGCGGGTCTTGGAATCAATGCCATGACCTTGGGTGGACTCGCCATCGCCGTAGGCCTGCTGGTGGATGCCGCCGTGATCATGGTGGAAAATCTCGCCCATCGCCTGCACCAACACCAGGAGCATATTGAGCCTCGCCGCGTGGCCCTCACTCGGGCCGCTGCTGAGGTGGCCACGCCCATCCTGATTGCGGTGCTGGTGATCCTAGCGGTCTTCATCCCGCTGCTTTCCATGGGGGGCATCGCGGGCAAGCTCTATGCGCCCCTAGCCATGGCGGTGGCTTCGGCCATGACCATCAGCCTGGTGCTCACGTTCACCCTTGTGCCAGCCCTGGTCGAGCGATTTCTTCCACCCGGAACTTCCTTGGATGAACCTCGGCTCGTGGTCGCCATTAAGCGATTCTACAGGCCTTGCCTGGACTGGGCGATGCACCATGGCCCTCTGGTCCGGGTGCTCGCCCTGGGGCTCACCATTCCAAGCATCTGGCTGGCCATGCGATTGGGAACGAACTTCCTGCCGACTCTGGATGAACGGGCCTTCATGCTGCTCTCCAAAGTGCCTGCCGAGAGCAGCCTGGAAGCGGTGGATCAAGCAAACGTCCATCTGGATTCCCGTTTGAATGCCATCCCCGGCGTTCAATCCGTCTACCGCCGCAGTGGACGCGCCGAAGTCACGGAAGATCCATGCCCCATCACAGACAGTGAAATCATGGTCATCCTCAAACCCGATGCCAACGAGCAGGTCGTCGGGCGGGAAGTACTGGAAGCTGCTGAGGTCATGCCCTTCCCGGTGGAAGTCAACACTCCCATGCAGGAGCGCATCGCTGAGGGCATCGGCGGTACCCCAGCCGATATCCAGGTAAAGCTCTTCAACCGCGACCTTGAGGCCGTGCGAGGCGCACTGCCAGAGCTTCGGGAACATCTGTCGAAGCTTGAGGGGGTTCGTAGCGTCACGGTGGACACACCCGACCCGATGCCCCGCTGGCGGGCAGCTCTGGACGAGGAGGCTCTTCGGCGCCTCGGAGTTCCCCGAACGTTGGTGGCCAAAACCCTTCAGGCGGCGCTCCAAGGCCTGGAAACCGAGATCCGCTTCGATGGCCCCCAGCGCATCGAGCGCATTGTCCGCTTTCCCAATGATGGACGGGTAAGCCCGGAAACATTGAAGGAAACCCCACTCATCCTGGAAGATGGGCGCGCCTTGTCCCTCGGCCAGGTGGTCCGATTCCAGGAAACATCAACGCCTACCCTGGTCCGACGCGAATCAGGCCAACGTCGCATCGGCCTCAACATCCGAACCACCGGCGATCTTGGTGGCACGGCCAAGCGAATTGAAAAGGAACTGGAAGGCGTGAAACTCCCCGAGGGCACCTTCCTGAAGCTGGGTGGCAAGATCGAGGAAGCCCGTGAGACCCAGCGCCGCCTAGGCATTGCCATTGCGGCAGCTCTAACGCTGGTCGTGGGCCTCCTCTACCTCGCCTTGAAACGTTGGCGTGAGGTGCTGGTGGTCATCGCGACGCTGCCCGACGCCTTTGCGGGCGCCCTCCTGGCGCTCTGGCTCGCAGGGGAAACCTGGAACATCAGCTCCATTGTCGGGATGATCGGACTCTTTGGTGTGGCGGTGCAAAACAGCCTCGTGCTCATCACCCAAGCCAAGGGCCTCATGGCAGCAGGCGTGCCCTTTGAGGAAGCCCTGCGGGAAGCCAGCCTGGGCCGCGTGCGGCCCAAACTCATGACCGCCGGGGCCGCCATCCTGGGCCTGATGCCCATGCTGTTCGGGTTTGGCGGATCGGAACTGGAGCGCCCCTTGGCCATCGCCATGGTGGGCGGGCTCATCACGAGCACGCTCTTCACGCTCCTGGCACTGCCCAGCTTCTATGCCTGGGTGGGAAGACCGAAACTCGCTCCTGAATCCAATCCTGGAGACTAAACATGAGAACAGCGATTGCAATCTTCATGGTCACCGCGCTGAATGCGGTGCCTCCCCAACTCCAAGCTCCACCCGTCTTGAAAAAATTCTTGGAAGCCCAGTCACTCGCAGGGCCTTCTGAGACCTCCTTGGCATACCGAGTGGAATACAAGTCCTTCCATAAGAGCAAGCCGAAGGATGTGTTCAAGGATTCTGGGGAAATACCCATTGGAACAACGAACAAGGGCGAGGTTTGGGTTGGGGCTCCCCATGGATTGCAGGCGCTTACTGTCGGTGAGACGACCCATACGGAAGGTCAACGCTGGTTTAACCAACTCTGCGAGTCCTCACGACTAGCTCCTTTGGCCAACCCGGTGGGCTTCCTTGGGCGTCTCATCGACAAACTAAAATTCAAGGACGTCACAAATCCCCCAGAAGGCGTTGGTGAGCCTGGAGACCAGATCTTCATATTCACCCTGGAAGCCCCGCGCCCCGTTGCGAAGTTCTGGACGTTTCAGGCGAAGGCTGACGAGGTGCGACTTCACATCCGAAAGAATGGATGTCCAGTGAGCATGGAAGTCATTCAGAGCTACGAAGGCAGGCTGTCACCCCACTTCGGGTTGTACGCGTTGACGCGCAAAGAAACATGGGCCTTCGTAGACATTGCAGGGCAGGTCCGAACAAAGAATTTTCGACTCTCTTTGCAACGACAGGACTGGAATGAAGCTATTGAGGCTCATGTCGAAATGACCGTTGGAGGCCCCCAATGAACGTCCAGCGCATGGCCTTCAAGGTCCACGGAATGGATTGCGCCGAAGAAGTGGCCACTCTCAAGCGTGAAGTGGGCCCAGTGGTTGGGGGCGCAGAACACCTCGCCTTCGACCTCTTGAACGCCAAGATGATCGTCTCAGAGAGGGCCTCGGCCTCCTCTGAGGCCATTCTCAAGGCCGTAGCAATTACTGGCATGAATGCCGAACCGTGGCAGGAAGGTGCGGGATCAGGTCGGGAGAAGTCCGGGCGTCAGAAGCTCCAAGTGGTCCTCACGATTCTCAGCGGTGGGCTCACTGCCTTGGCCTTCGGTCTCCATGCTTGGTCCTCAGGTGGCTTTCATGGGGCCCTTGGTGCCGAGGGCATGGGCCATACCCACATGGCGCCATGGTATTCAAAGGGCGCCTATCTGGGCGCCATGTTCGCCGCCTGCTGGTTCACCGCGCCGAAGGCTTGGCTTTCGGCAAAGCGCCTGCGCCCGGACATGAACCTACTCATGGTGGTCGCCATCCTTGGTGCCATCAGCATTGGAGAGTGGTTCGAGGCCGCAACGGTGGCATTTCTTTTCGCGGTGTCGAATGCCCTTGAGGGCTGGAGTCTCAGCCGTGCACGCCGGGCCGTGGAAGCACTCATGGATCTGACACCGACCCTCGTTCAGCTTATGAAGGATGGCGAAACCGTATCCGTTCGCCCCGAGGAGGTGCCCATGGGCGCTCACTTCCAGGTGAAGCCAGGAGAACGCGTACCGCTCGATGGGCTCATCCTCCAAGGCACCAGCGCCCTCAACCAGGCTCCCATCACCGGGGAAAGCATGCCGGTTGCGAAGAACCCTGGTGAGGAAGTTTTCGCCGGGAGCGTCAACGGCGATGGCGCCCTCGTTGTTGAGTGTTCCAAACCCGCCAGTGACACTGTTCTTGCCCGGATCATCCGCATGATCGGAGAAGCTTCGACCAAGCGCGCAGCCTCCGAACAATGGGTGGACAGCTTTGCCAAGATCTACACCCCTGTGGTGATGATCCTGGCCATATTGGTGGCGTTGGTCCCGCCCCTTCTGCTGGGCGGTGCATGGGCCGATTGGTTTTACCGGGCCCTGGTGCTGTTGGTGATCGCGTGTCCCTGCGCCCTCGTGATCTCCACGCCCGTGAGCATCGTGGCGGGTCTGGCTTCTGCCGCCCGGCACGGAGTCCTCGTGAAGGGTGGCATGTACCTGGAGGCTCCCGCCCACTTGAAGGCCATCGCCTTCGATAAGACGGGCACCCTCACCGAAGGCCAACCCAGCGTCGTGCAAGTGGCTCCCAGGAATGGATTCAGTGAACAAGACCTCCTGCGTGTGGCTGGCTCCATGGAGTCACAAAGCGACCATCCTCTGGCTAGGGCGATCGTGGCCCATGTGAAGTCTAAGGGCGTGGCCTTCATACCCGCCCAGGATTTCCAGACCCTTCAGGGCAAGGGTGCCACGGCTGTTCTAGATGGTCGCGCCCATTGGCTCGGCTCTCACCGCTTCCTAGAGGAACAGGGTGCAGAAAACCCAGATATTCATGCACAGTTGGAATCCCTGGAAGCGGATGGCCGAACGGTTGTGGCCTTCGGAGTGGGGCGAGAACTGATCGGATTTCTTGCCCTGGCGGATGCTGTGCGCCCCACCAGTGCCTCCACCCTTCAGGGCCTGCGTGAAGCCGGTGTGGAACACCTGGTTCTCCTCACTGGAGATAATGAGGGCACGGCTCTGGCCGTAGGCCGACAGGTTGGTCTGACCGAGATTCAGGCCGAACTCATGCCCGAGGACAAGGTAAAGGCTATCGAGGCTTTGGTGGCCAAGTATGGTCAGGTGGCCATGATCGGGGATGGTGTAAACGACGCTCCGGCCATGGCTCGCGCCAACAGGCGTGCCACATGGGTGCCATGGGCAGCGACGCCGCCATTGAGACCGCCGACATCGCCCTGATGAACGACGATCTCACCCGATTGCCGTGGTTGATCCAACATTCCCGGCGAACCCTAGGCGTGATCCGGCAAAACATCACCTTTGCCCTGGCAGTGAAAGCGGTCTTTGTGGTCCTGACGTTGATGGGCCATGCCTCGTTGTGGTCTGCCATCGCGGCGGACATGGGGGCTTCGCTTCTGGTTCATCTTTAATGGACTCGGACTATTTGAGAAACTGATGTTTCATTTTGGGGGTCGTTCAATGAGGGAATACGTCCCATGAAACGCGCTGGTCCGATGCGGATATCCCGAGCAATGGCACTTATCCCCGTGAGAGGGATCTCCTGTGGTCATCAAGCATGGGACCACTCGCTTGGGATTCCTTTCTGCTCAGTTCTTCCAACTGAGATGGCCTTCCCTGCGTCCATCAGGCGTCCCCAGGGCTGTCGTCCCTTTGTGGCTAGCCAAGTGGAGGCTTCACCCGGGATCTTGACGGCTACCCATGGATGGCGCGACCATCAGGTCATCGTGCGGAGATCCGCGAAAGTGGTGCGGCTTCCGTGAGATTTCAGGACCGATCTGGAACAACCCGGAACTGGCTGCTCGAAGAAGACCTGGCCTCCGGTGGCTTCCCGAGGACCAACTGGAAGAGGCCTTGCTCCACCACCTGTAGGCCCTCCAGATTGGAGCCGCCCACCCCAAGCCACAGCAGCGGAATCACCCAATCCGCACCACGCGCACGAAAACCGCTTCGCGAGCAGGTCTTCCAGGCGCTGAGCCGCGAGACGGTGGCGCAGGCTGGAGACCCGCTGGTGCCGACAGAACTCAGCGGGAATCCTGAGGACGCGGAAGGGGCCGGACTGGACGCCTTGGCAGGCGATCAAGTCGGGCCGGGCGGGCGGGCGCGCCTGTATGAAGGAAGCCATCGCACGGCTCCGCCTGGTGCGGGAAGTGGGGCTTCGCGAGGATCTCTTCAAGGGGATTCCGCCGAAGGCCTTGGAGGGTTATGCACGGCGGGCGGCCGTCGAAGAGCCGCACGAATTGCGCCGTCATCGGAGGGACCTTTAAGCCAGCTGCTGCCCACCTCAACGTCGGGGCGAGACACTGACGGACCACCTGGTGGACTTGCTGGTCGAGACCTTCCACGAAGATGGCCAAGCGGGCGGAGAAGAAGGTCGAGGCAGAGCTGGTGGGGACCGCCCAGCTCGTGCGGGGGAAGACCCAGGTGATCCGCCGGGTGGCCCGAGCCGTGGTGGATGATGCCGAGGGGCGCATCCAGGACGTGATCCTTCCGGTCGCCGGGCTGAGGTGGGGAAATCGGTCTGGAGGCGAGGCGAATGGGAAGGAGAGGGGTTCGGACGAACGTCCGATTACCATCCACCGCGCCAACTTCAAGGCGCACTACCGCCGCATCCTTCCGGA
>JADKBC010000023.1 GCA_016715205.1 Holophaga sp. | reverse complement strand
ATCGGTGCTTTCATTTCCTTTCTGGGGGTGGCACTCATCGTGGCGCCCTCCCTTGGTTCCCAGGTGCAGCGGCTGGGCTACCTCTACATGGGCATGGCCGCCCTGGCCTGGGTGGCCTACAGCTTTCTCACCCGAGGCATCGCCTCCCGTTACGGCAAGATCACCGTCATTTTCTGGCAGTGCCTCTTCGGGTTGATCGGGTGTGTGCCCTTCGCCCTGAGGGAAGCTCACGCCTGGAAAGTGCCCGGAACTGCCGTGATCCTGAACCTCCTGTACCTCGGCGTGATCTGCTCTGCCGCGGGCTGTTGTAATGCGCCTCCGCCCTGGATCGCCTGGGCGCCGGGCGCACTAGCGTGTTCGTCAACCTCATCCCGGTGGTGTCCGTCGTCGCCAGTTTTTTCATCCTGGGCGAGCGACTGGGCCCCTTCCAGTTGTTTGGCGGAGCCATTGCGGTGGTGGGCGTCTACCTGGCCACCGTGACCCGGGAATCCAGCCTTCCCAAACCCGCAGGCCAGGAATAGAAAGGCCCCTTGCCTCGCTCAAACCCGGCTGCAACTCAAGCCCGAAATGGACGAATTGCCCCCGAACCGGGCACACTAATGCCTCCAGGAGGGATGGCCGAGTGGTTGATGGCGCCAGTCTTGAAAACTGGAGACGTGAAAGCGTTCGGGGGTTCGAATCCCTCTCCCTCCGCCAATTAGTTTCCTAAGTCCTTTGTTTTAAAATGTTTGATAACATATCGTTTTATCTACCCATCTTTCAACCCATACCTTAGATATGAGTCAAAAAGAGGGCGGTCATTCCTCTCGGCTCCCATGAACCCTGGTGCCCAGAGCCAGTGAACCAAGGATACTGGGGTATTCCTTCTTGAACCGATTCCTGCCTTCGAGGATCCATGCCAATCCTGAACATTGGATCGCACTTTTCATTCCTCCAGGAACTTGGCCTGGAGTCTGGCTTCGAGCCAAGTCGGGCCCTGTCCGAACGGATTTTTTCGGTGATGTGCTGGCCAGGGGACGTGAAACGGCAGGAGGCATACCAAACTGGCTGACCCAGGATTCATTTGCGGCGATAGACTCGATACCAGTTCAGAACGGTGACGACCAGTGCCTTTTGCTGCATGAGTTATCGCGTGTTATCGCAACGCGACGAGGGAGTTCGTGATGCAGGCAAGCCTCCCTTCTAGCGAGAGGCTACGAAGGGAATCGGGCGACCGAATTGTTCGGGGTATTTGGGTGGGAGCCACACTGTGCATTGCCTATCTCCTCCATAGGGACTATGCCGAACGCGGTCCCTTCAAGATCTCGTTGACCCGGATCTGGGGATTCCTCTTCCGCTCAAAGCAAGACATTTTCAGTCACCCTCCTCGGAAGGAGTCGTTGAAGGAAGCCTGGGGTGAATTCAAGGATGTTGCCCACCTATGGGCTGGGCTGTACTTCTTCAACCGTTGGATGGCAGTCGAGGCCTTACAGTGCGTCGAGTTGGATGGCACGTCAGGCGCGGCAACTCAGAAACGGATTGTTCACGCGATGGGGTGGCGAGATTTGGCCGTGACGACAAAGGCCATCTTGGTGTTGGCTCGAGAATTTCAGGAATTTGGATTGGGCTTCACCCCGAAAAGATCAGGGAACCCTTTGCTGGACCCTAACGGAATTTGGCGTGTGGAGGAGCTGCCAGATTGGGGGATTGCGATCCCGAGCATCCAGCTGTCCGATATCGATGTCGATGTGTACCTCGACGACTGAGAGAGACCTTCGCTACAAAATGTTGTTCGACTGCGGTGGTGTGCCCTCCCCACCGGTCGGGTGCTCGACGAGTGGTCGAGTTCCTTCCCGAATATTTCCTTGAGCCGCGCAGAAGCGTGAGCCCAGGAGGAGATACCAATGCACAGCCCCGCATCAACTCTGGAGAAGGCTGCCTACAGCGTCGCGGAATTCTGCGCACTCGTGAGCCTTGGCCCGTTCGCGCGTGTTCGAGGAAATCCGTGAGAAGCGACTTCACATCGTGAAAGTCGGGCGCCGGACATTGATTCCCGCCGTGGAAGTTTCCGCATGGCTGGAGCGCCTATCGGCGAAACCTCAGGGCGTTTGAGGGAACCATCGCCGCGTTGATCCGGGGGGCCGCGAGGCCCCCCTAATCTTGACTAAGGCGCAACAATTTTCGCGCCCTGTTCCCAACCGGGAAGGAACGAAATGAATCGAAATATGGAAGGCAGATTTACTGAGGGCCGTATCCATCCATCGGAGGTTGCCAAAGCTCTGAATACCAGCATTGAAGATGATCTCGAAGCCGTTGTATTGGATCCAACAAACCCCACTGACCTCCTCACCCTGGCGCATTGGGGAAGCCGCTGGGGTATTTTTGAGCAAGACATTCGAGCTGAAAAAGGGGTGGACATGCGTCCACGTATCCATTATTTGAAGTAGCTGACTGGATTCGACGCAGAATCAGCCCGCACCCTGAGCGCTTTCAAGAAACTGTTGAAGTGTGTCGCGAGTTGGAAAAGCGTTATCTCAAAGCGCAGACAGATCGTTTAGAAGGTTGCGATACCGTTTGGTGCCGCCAGCACATCGTGAGGATCTTTTGGCGGGATCGCTGGGGGAGGGAGCGACTCCGGCGGCAGATTGGCATCCACCGATGCAGACATGCATGGTGCCCCAAATGTGGCCGGTCGCGTCAGGCTAAGCTATCTTCCGAGACCGAGAAAACACTCCTCCTGGCCAGGGATTTTGGCTTTCATGAGGGACATGGACGATTGGTCACCTTGACCGTGCCAAATGGAAGCAACCTGCTTCTCCTTCGAGATCAGGCACACCATGCCTTCGCCAAACTTCAGCGAACTCGCTGGTGGAATCGTCATGTATTTGGGTGGATTCGAGGGTCCGAGGTCGTAACCGGAAAAGATGGGAACTGGAATCTCCATTTGCATTTGCTGGTCATTTTCTGGTCTCCAAAGGTTAGCTATCAACAAATTGGGAGAGTATGGACACAGGAATTAGGCGGGCCGCGGGAGAATGGCCTGAACTATGTCGTGGATTGTGAAAGCCTGGAATTAAAACGCTGGGTGCGGCGAGATGGCAAGGAAGGCACCCGGAAGCATCGCGGTGGCCTTGCGAGTGCGGCGCGTTACATCACTAAATACCTTTCCAAACCGGAGGACTTTCACAAGCTAAAGGCCGGGCCAGGCGGCTTGGCGCATTTAATTGGCGCCACCCGAGGGCTTCGTAGATTCTCGATGGGAGGAGGCTGTTCGATTCTGCGGAATGCCGCCCACGTTCTGCTTCCCGTGCGGGCCTTCCAGGCTGAAGAGGCCATGGCGGAAACCTATCTGTACGAGGGCCGTCCTCCCTGTCGGGTTGAAATCGTAGATCCAGAAACCGGCGAAGTCCGGGAGGTAGCCGCCGAGCGCCTCAGGGATGACCGTCAGAAGGCCCTGGATCGATGGGGAACTCACCTGGAGACAAACCCTGAGCCTAACCCCCGACAAAGCCTCCCAGGTCGCGTTGTAGGCGTTCCCTGTGGCCATGGCGGGAAATTTCGTCGCTTGGGTGCCATGCCCCTTGCGGGTTCAGGCCCCACCATCAGGGAATTCGAGCGGAAGGGTCACCAATGCATTCAAGGCATGCGTGGATTAATTGGCCCCTGGAAGATCGTCCGGTGGCAAGAGCCAAGCCGATCTCCCGGAAAGATCCTCTACTTTTCAGCGGTTCTTCCTGCTGCTCGCTACTCCTTGAGAAAATTGCGGGCATCCATTCGAACGGAACTGGCCTACGGAAGCCATGGCTGGGCATGCCTGCGTCGCAGTGCCAATGTGGCGGGCAGTTCATTTCTGAAAGACCCCACTGACCTCGAAGGATTACCAAGGGGGTTAAAGACCGGAACCCTAATAACATTTGTCCACTTATCTGGTCCTCGTGTTCACTACCCGCATGTTTGGGATTACCCATCCACCCGCTATTTGCATGTTCTTAGAGCGTTCTCTATACGTTCTCATAACGTTCTCTGTATGTTCTTTGCACGTTCTTTGCACGTTCTTTGCACGTTCTGCTTAGGGCAGTCTGCATGTCAATGTGACGATCCCATGAGGAAGCCTCATCTATGGCAGATCGCAGGCAATAAGGTCGTGGGTGGGCTTCGAAATCTTGAATGGGCGAAAGCAAATCCAAACTCCAACTCGTGACGATTTCCCGCGAGGATTCCGAAACCCTGGAAGGATGCTTTCGTTATTACGCCTTTTGATTTTCCGTTGCTTGGCTATGCCCACTTCTGAGGATGACCTCCGGTGGGCACTCCTGCTCAGCCGCCAAAAAGTGCAGGAGCTGAGGCGGCAGGGCCATCGCCCTCACATTGGCCGAGGTTTCAAGGTGTTCGCCATCACCCTTGCACGGCTTTGGCCCAAGTGGAAATCGGCCTGCCACCTCGTAAAGCCCGAAACGGTCATCGGATGGCACCGCAAAGGCTTCAAGCTTTTCTGGACCTGGAAATCACGCAAGAAGCCGGGCGGAAAAGCAATCAAGGCAGGCCTGGCCCATTTAATTCGCCGCATGGCCCGGGAGAATCCAACCTGGGGGTCCCCGCGCATTCATGGGGAATTGCTCAAACTCGGCTTCAGCGTCAGTGAGCGCACCGTCCTGCGCTACATGCCGAAGCGGAAGGGAACCGAGAAGCAGCGTCAATCCTGGCGGACCTTCCTGGGAAACCACCGGGAGGCGATTGCGGCCATGGATTTTCTGGTGGTTCCAACCCTCACCTTCGGTCAGATCTACATCCTTGTAATTCTTCGCCATGGCCGACGGATGATCGCTCATGTGAATGTCACCACCCATCCAACCGCTGTCTAGGGTGAAACAGCAGCTTCGGGAGGCCTTCCCCTTTGATGAAACCCCTCAATATCTGATCTTCGATAACGACACCATTTTCGGTGCAGTGAAGACCTTCGTGGAATCCATGGGCATCCACGTTAAACAGACGGCCTTCCATTGCCCATGGCAAAACGGCGCGATGGAGCGGGTATTTGGTTCCCTACGACGCGAACTTCTTGATCATGTCGTGGTCCTCAACGAGGATCACCTTCGTCGGCTACTCAAGGAATACTTCACCTATTACCACCAGGACCGCACCCACCTCGCCCTCGGCAAGGATGCGCCGAACGGAAGGCTCGAAGAAATCCCGCCTAACGCGGCGGCTTTGGTGGAGGCACAGCCCCGGGTCGGCGGGTTGCATCACCGGTACCTTTGGCGAAACGCCGCCTGAAGTCAAAGCAGCAGGAATCGAGGGTTCTTTGGTTTTGGTCCAACCCTGTCCACCTGTCGAGATGGGAAGGCGAGAGCCTGTCTGATCGGGGCACTTTTTGGCCATGCCACCGGTCTGACGGCCTAGATCAACCTATTGGCAGGGGTGAATGGGGAATCATTCGATGGCATAACTAGCGACGGGAGATCACGTCACGGGAAAATCAGAAAATACCGGCACGGATTAACACTTGGCGAGGGACAATTAACACTTGGCGAGGGACAAGCCCGCGAGAGGCGATAGCAAAGAGGCTGAGATTATCCGTCAGGAGATCCCAGCTTCTTTAGCTATAAGAGATCGGTCAAGCTGCCACCAACCAGCGCTTATTTTGATTATCATTGGTTGAATCTATTGTTAAAATAATTTTTATCTTTGATAAATTGATTTTTTGACAATGATCCAATCTTTTGTCCATTCGGGTTAGATATAATAATTACATCTTCCCGTGGTTCAAATTTATAACCTTTTTTGCTCCAACGCAAAACAGCCTCATTCTTTGTTTTTTCATCCGATTGCTGAGCAGCCACCCAATTGCCATTGATGTCAGTATAGCCGCTATACAAAACATATGCATCGACGAGACTGCTCGCAGATCATCAAACACATAATTAACATCATATTTTTGATCTATAGGACCATTTTACCGCCCATCACAAGCGTAGGACTGTCGAAACACATATAAAAATTATCATTTTTCTATGTTTAATCATATTGCACCTCACCAAGGCATCAGAAGGTTGCGGGCGTCGGCAGCTCTATTACGCCAAACTCCAGAATCTTCACTAATGGATCTAAATTTCTCCTGATGCACTCCATGTTTTGGTAGCTGCATCAAGAGTAATTAAAACCTCTAGAATTCCTGGCATTAATTTCTTTCACTAGTGGATCAAAATGTTTTTTACCGTATGCAGTTTCTGAATGCCTCGACATGAGCATTTTCGTGATGCAGTCCCTGAAAATGTAAAATTATAATTAGATAAATTCATCAAAACGGTGATAGTCGCGTAAACTTGGAGTTTGTCAGAACGCCCAGTTGGTGTCTCGAAAGAGAATCTATATTTCCCATCACCACCTTGGGCAATACTTGGATCTGGATTCAGAACAGATGGACCCTGGGTAAAGGCATTGCCATATTTAAAATTCGCATCTTGAAAGTCTTTGAATCCAGAACCCGTTAATCCTTTGTACTGAACATCAAATGTCACCGCCCTCTTGTTTCCTGATAATTGCCAGGAACATTATTACCGGGCGTCACCTCGCCTGTTTGCGACGCCTTGTTCTCCGTTGCCTTTGCCCCAGTTTCGTTCCCATCTGCTGATTGCTGAGCATAGACAGGCAACTTTGAGGCACCCTTGTTTTTATCGACCTCTGGCTCCTCCACCATCCCCGTCGGATCCGTGCTCATCACCGGGTTATTCCGCACATAGCTAGCAATGTTCCAGCTTTGCGTCAGCTCAAAATGCTGGTCTCGTGCGGGGTCCGGTGAGGTAAACCTGCCATACAGCGGGATATACATCCTCGCCTGCATGTAGATCAAGCCACTCTCATCCGTTTGCTCGTGGTTGGTATAGCCTTTGGACGTCTTATACCCACCCACGGTCTGATCGAGCAATTCTCCAGAGGGCAAGAATTTCTGCTTGGATTCCAGCTGACCTGTAGGACCGGTCACCACGCGGGGGGTGCCCAGGTGATCCACCTGGGTGACATGCATGCCTGCGATATCGATCTCGGCGGCTTCTCGGGTGCCCAGGTAGAGGATGTCGCGCTTCCATGTCAAAGATCCGCTGGAGCTCTTCTCATACTGGCTCACCAGCTGCCGCGCGTCATTGTAGATCTGGATCCGGGTCTTCTGGAACACGCCATTTTTGGTGTCATCGATGACCGTGCGCAGCCCATCTGCACGGTATTGGTAATCCTCACGAATGCCCTTGCCGCTATGGCTTACCCGAGTAATTCGTCCCAGGGCATCGTAGGTCATTGTCAGCACGTTTACTGTGTCGCTGGGCTGTTCGTACATCTGGGTCAGGTTCCCCTGGGCGTCGTAAATTGCGCCGGTAGGGGCGTTATTCGACATCACTGCTGGAATTTGATTGCGTTGTTTCAAGGCTAAATCAGTAGCGTTCAACGTTAGGTTCGCTAGTTTTGGCACTGATGTGGGTGATACGGTGGCCGCTGATGCCCCTACATTTCCAGCCCAATGGGTGACCCGTTCCGTTTTTCCCATGGTGCGGTTTCCGAAGGCATCATACGCAAAGGTCTGGAGCTGCTGACCATATTGGGTGCTCTGGATTACCGCTGAAACCAATCGATTTAGTTCGTCATAACTGTATTGATCAAATTTTCCAGGATCACCAGGATTACCGGGGGTTCCCGTTAGTTTATCCAGTTCTTGGATTAAGTTGCCCATGGTGTCGTATTTGTATTCCCAGCGTTCCAAGGTTGTAGTCCCGGCTAGGTAGGCAATTCCTGCCAACCTTGTTTGGGATGAATCATATGTAAAGGTGCTGGAAGCCGTGTTCCCATAATAGATGGCTCTGGGCATCCAACTTGTTTGATCATGTTGGCAATCCAGTTGCTAGTGTCTGCAATAGACCTTGTGGCATAGGCAGGGTTGCCAGTTGACGCCCCATAACCAAAGGACAGGAGCGCGGGCATCCCCGATTCAAGATGAAAGGATTGAGTCCAGGCACCATGACTTGTGGTGCCACGAGTGCGATTGCCGTACGTGTCGTAACCAAAATCCTGAATAAAGGACTTTCCGGATACGGTGGTCGTTAAGGAAGACAAACGACCCGTCAATAGGTCATAGCCATAGCTAGAATTAACGGCACCATCAAGGCTCGAAGCGAGCTTCCCTTTCCCTCCGGGTGCCGTGTCATAAATAAAGCTCTGGATTACTGATCGAACGGGTGTTTCGTCGGACCATATGTTTGTTATTCGATCCATCCAGTCGTAAGCATTGTTAACTGTTCGGCCATTGTAGTTGGCGACCTTAGGCTGCCCGGTCACAGTGAAATCGGATACCAAGTTGTTCCGCTTTCCGGCTGACGAAGGCTTTCAGCCAACCCAGGCTATTGTAATTCCAACTACGGACCTGGGGATTCTCTGAGCCATCGTGTTGTGTCACGGTTTTGATGCGGTTAGAAGCGTCATAAAAGTAATCTGTAAGCTGATTCTTGGCATCCTTCACCTGCTTTAAGCGCCCAATGGCGTCGTAGACAAATTCGGTGATTTGAAGCCCGCCAACCGTCACGACTTTTCGGAGCCCCATAGAAGGTGGGTAACTGGTCGTGGTTATGACTCCGGCTGCATCCCCGGTTCGAATAACGCGGCCTCTGCCGTCGTAAAGGGTGGAAACCCCCACGTAGCACGCGTTTCGATGTTGGGTGGTGGTGCTCCCAGGAATGTTCTGCCATAGAATGCATTCTCGCTGACCCGTCTCAGGATCGATGGGACCCCATTTTTTTACAAACCGTAGTGCTCCGGGGTGGTGGTGGTCACATCATCCAGCTTCTGGGTTAAGTTCGGCACCATCCACATGGTTTCGTTTGCTTGGCCATTTCCTGGAAGCCAAATGGTTTCACCAAGCTGTCGGCCCACACTATCGTAAGAGAAAATCCTATGGGACCAATTACCGGTTGGGTCCTTACGCCGCTCAGGATGAGCTCCCCAAACTGGTTGTAGCGGAACTCCTGAACCTGAAGATGATCGCCACTGCCACGAGTCAGGGTTATCCCTTTGTGATCGACATCGTTGTATTTTAGGGTGGTAGCAACATCTCCGCCCGGTGGAATGATGGATATCAGGCGCCCTGCGCTATCCCATTCGAACCCCTGCTTTCGGGTATCGGCGTCGTACTGCGCCATTGGACGCCCGAGTGCATCCTGGTCCTGGTTGCAGGTCAGGGTAGTAGGTTTCGTTGGGTTTAATGCTGATGCTGTTGAGGAAGCCATTGGAGTCATATCCATAGGCAGTTACTCCCACAAGTCCAGAACCTGCGAGCCCGCGGGGGCCGCTAATCACGGCACCGCTCAACTGAGAAGCGGCGAGGCCGGTTGTACCTTGGTAGCTGAGGGTGGTCACCACAGCCAGATTCCCGAGGTCACCGGTTGTCTGAGTTATCAGGGTGTTAAAAATCGGATCCTGCTCCCGAGTGACTTTTGGAGGGGACCCATCCCTGGTGCCGCTTAAGGTGTTGTCCCAGTGACGAACTGTAGTTTCTTCTTTTACCCGACCAAAAAGCCATTGTGAAACCTTGGAGTCAAAGACCTTGGTGGTCTGGTCCTCAATGCCTGCCTGAAGAGTAGGAGCTTGGTAGGTTACGCCTTTGGTTGTCAGGTTCATCACGTCGAAGTCGAACGTTGGCGCACTGATCAGCCCTGAACTTCTGTGGATTTGGGTCCAGCCCACATTGGAACTATCCCAATTTGTAACCTCTTCTGCCGTTAAGGTTCGGGTATCGCGATCCCAGGTTCTGGTGCGGGTGGGATAGGGTGCCGAACTTCCACCAAGGGTTCCTGAACGATTTCCCAAGCTGTGACTACTGAGGCGGTCCTTTACAACCCATTTATACGCAAGGCTTAATGCAGGATTTGTCACGCTCAGATCGGCTCTCCAAGCCTCTGGGTTCACGCCGGATTGGTAGTACCCTCACTTCCCGCTCGACATGCTTCAGATAGCCCAGATTATGAATACCATCCTCGCCCGAAGTTCCATTGACTGAGCCTGGCTCCATGAATCGATGCAAGCTGACTTGACCATCCGGATGAGTGACTGCCGTATAAAAATTGGTTTCGACCCATTCTTCTTCCGGTTGGGGAAGCGAGGGGTCCGGAAGAACGGTAATCCAATTAAGCTGAGGGGTCTTTCGCTCGTATTTGGTGGTTCGCCCCCCGTTGGAAATTTCCTTGACACCATATGCGAAGAAGGGACGACATACGGGTGCATTATTTGATGCGCCCCATGCGTTCGGAGAGTAGTTTGGGCGATACTTGTATGCTTCCCATTTCAGGGTGATGGCTCTATTCGGGAAATACACTCCAGTGAGGACTGTTGGAGTAAGTGAGAAATTACTCCATGTGGTCGTTTCCCCTGCCCCGTATTCAAACTCGATGGTTTCGTTGGTTGCCATCTTCGTGATTTTGATGGGCTGGAGGCTTTGGGCCCGTGAGCCCCATCCCCATCCACCTTCTACCTTCATACCTTTTGATTTAAGGTTTGGGCGCTGCCAGGGCCTCCTGCCTGAAGAGCGGATCACCGGCGAATCCAAAATCCAGCTCATACGCCGAAACTGGGGTGGCCGTGCCCGTGTAATGAATATTTATCCTGGAACCAGCGGTCATCGGGATATCTGGCCGTGTGAATGAAGGCTTGCCTGAGGGAGAGAGCGTTGCTTCGCTCATGGAGACGATGATTTTTACTTCTCGATTGGTGCTCCAAGTCGCGGTATAGCCGATTCCATCTGTTTCGTATCTAAAATCGATGCTTTCCCCGAAACGATTGAGAATCCGTGTCAATGCATAGTTGGCTTTATTAAGGAAGGATCGGTTTTGATTTATCAAATATGATCGATCATTCGTAAGATAGCCATGACTGAAATATGTGTAGAGATATGCCACCTCACCTTGTACTACTAATATTCGTCTCGGAAACTGAATGTCAGCAGTGATAGGGGTATTTTCCTGAACATCATCGTGAATTTCATCGGTAAATCCAAACAAATTTTGATTCCCAGGGGGAGGGAAATCAGGTGCTGAGAGGCTCTTTAAACCAAGAATAAGGTGGCCGGTAGAACCAACCCGAATGAAGGGAGTTGTTGAACTACTTACATAGCCTTGGATGTTCGCAATCTGTTCTGAACCTAAGTTAAACTTTTGGAGCAGAGACTGAGCCTCGGTTAAAGTAATGGTAGAAACCGAGCCACTAGATGTAGAACCACCTCCGCCAGGAAAGCTGTAGTTATCAGGGTCCACCCCGATTTCGTGTTGGGTATAAAGCCCCAAGGAATAGGTACCGGGGGAGAACGTGGCTGACCCAAAGGATCTTTGATAAAGCTCGTCCACAGTTTGAGGAATCCAGATTTGATATCCGCTAGCCAATGTCATGTGAAAAATCTGTTCAACCCGGCTGCTGATCCCAAGCTGAGGGGCAATCCGCATACTCAGTGTCGGGCGAAAGTTCAGCCCTCTTCCTCCAATCCCGGGCCCAAACGGGATCTCCATGCTTGCTGCGCCTGACGCCACATCGACCTGCACACCCCCATGTAATGTCGCGGGCCCTTTCGCGCGATCGAACTTCACTTCAGAGAATGAATTCTGAAATGTCTGCCTGAAGATTATTCCCCGCAGATGTTAGTAGTCTACCGCTAGGTTACGGCAGAATTCAACCCCACACAGACTTCAACCGATTGGGCCATGGCCGGTCTCCTTTAAGAGCACACGGAACACGGGGCCAACCCAAAGGAAAGGAATCGGATTCCGGGAATGAATGGTAAAGGTTCCCATATTCTGTTGGCTATGGAAAAGGTCCAAAATTCGGGCATTGGGCACAATTTGGCAAAAACAGGATTCGTCGCGGTTGGGCCTACGCCCTAACGAGAGGGCTAGCGGACCTAATTTGATCCCGGCCATGGCTTCTGCAAGGGGTTCTCGGCGCACTTCGATCAGATCCGCAGTTAAATCATCGAGCCTTCCTAGGTGGAACAATACGTTGCTCAAGCCTCCGTGTCTGTTGACAGCGCTTTTCGGGCATCGTGGACCGGGAATAGGCTGCCTCGGCCTTGTCCTTGAGCTGATGAGCCAGCGCGTGCTCGATGATCTCCCGGGGAAAGTTGGTTTGTTCTCCGGCCCAATCCCGGAAGGTTGAACGAAACCCGTGGACGGTGATATCCAGGTATTCCATGCGTTTGAGCGTGGCATTCATGGCCATGTTGGAGAGGGGTTCACCCTCCTCGACACCCGGGAAAACGGAGGGCCTGATTTAGCCTTTCGGGTTCGGGCGATTTCGAGGGCACGCTTCGACAAGGGAACCGTGTGTTCTTTCCCAGCCTTCATGCGTTCCGCTGGTATGGTCCAGAGTTTCTTGGTGAGATCAAACTCATCCCATTGAGCGGAGATGACTTCGCCGGTTCGGGCTGCCGTTAGGATCGTGAATTCCAGAGCCAGAGCGCCCAGGCCCGTGCGTTCGCAGAACTGCCGTGAACGCACCCATCTCGGCGTAGGGTGGCGCCGGTTGGCTTTGGCCTGCACCTTTGAGGTTTGGCAGGAGGTGCCGTTCAGATCGGCCCCGCCATCATCGGGCTGGTTCTCACCGGTTCAATGCCCCGCTCACGGTCAGCCTACACCAACACGGATTCGAGCGTTGCCGCACCCGGGAGAGCAGTTTCGTTCTTGATGGTTCAGATGGGGTCAGGGCTTTTCGGACGAGGGAAGGTCGATCGTGGCGATAGGCGGCAGGCCGATTACCGGCGAGCATAGGTAGCCAAGAGTATTGATCCATTGATCCGCGTGCTTTTCGTTTTTCAACCTCCGCGAAGGTCGGCAATGCGGGCGCCGGCCGCTATCAAGGTCATGCGCTCGGCCGCTTCGACTTAGCCCTGCGTCGGGCGTCCGTTCGGCCTTGGGATCCTTTCCCTCGCGTAAAGGGAAGCCCGAAGTTCAGGTGGCCTTTCGGCGGGCCTCCTCCCAGCGACATCCACGTAGGAGCCCAGCCCCAATTCCAGAAGTTTCCCGTTGGCTCTGTCCCGTGCGGGTCAGGATTTGGTTGCCCCGCCTGGAAGTGGTTGAAGGCTTCCCGTCCTTCTTTGGAATGACACGTGCCGTCATTGAAGGTAGAAGGCCGCCATCGAACAGATAAACCAACAGCGGCGAGCTTTGCTTCGCTATCGGTTTGTTCCGTCCGCTACGCATACCTTGACCTCAAAGCGGGGGTGAATTCAAGGCCAATTCTACCCATATCTATACCCATACCCAGAACCTGATTGTCGATGAATTCAGGTGGACGCGGGCACGTCCGTGCAATTCGCAAATCGATCCATAACAATTAGAAAGAATGGACCTTCGCACTCGTGGTCGGACACTGACAGACACCGAGTGAGCGGACTCTCCCTCCGCCAATCTTGATCACTTCCCAGGCAGACCTGTGCAGGTCCGCAGGACCTACACCCATCTCCGGATCGTTCCCCGTCCCGGGCGCAATACCCCCTTCGGGGATCAGGGCGCAGACATCGGCCTGGAGTCAGCGCCGAGATCTGCGGTGCCTTTGTGGGCAAGTGGTAACACCGCGCCGTTCGGAATGCGGGGATGCAGAAGAAGCCGGTCATCGGGTTGGCAACCGGAACCTCTAGAAAACCCTGCCGCCAGGGCGCAGAGGCGCTGCCGAAAACCTTCCAGGCGCACCAGGATCACGGGAAGAACAGCAGCGCGTTGGCTCAGTCTGGCGGAGAGACAGGGATTCGAACCCTGGGTGCTGGTTTACCCAACACACTCGCTTAGCAGGCGAGCCCGATCGGCCACTCCGGCATCTCTCCCGGAACCCTCGATGGTACCTGGATCCAGGGCATCCCGCAAGGAACTTGGCCAAGGAAGCCAGGCCGGGCGCCCCGGTTCGGTCGCTGGACCTTGCGGACCCGCCAGGGATACCATCCGCAGATGGATAAACGACGGCTGGCCACTTTCTACGGACTCACCGTCGCGCTGCTCTGGGGGCTTTCCTTTCTCAGCATCAAGGTGGCGGTGGCCGTGGTGCCACCCATGTCCATGGCGGTCATCCGCTTTGTGATTGCCTGCGCCGTACTGCCCATTCTGGCGCTGATCACGGGAGAAAGCCTGAAAGTGGCCCCGCGGGACCTGCCCGTTCTGATTGGCGGCGGTTTGACAGGCGTCACGCTCTACTTCCTGGGCGAAAACAACGGCGTGGCACTGCTCACGGCTTCGGAATCTTCCCTGATCATCGGGTCGATTCCTGTTCTCACGGTGCTTGCGGAGGAAATCTTTCTCAAGAACCGTGTGGGCGCCCGAGTCCACATCGGTGCTTTCATTTCCTTTCTGGGGGTGGCACTCATCGTGGCGCCCTCCCTTGGTTCCCAGGTGCAGCGGCTGGGCTACCTCTACATGGGCATGGCCGCCCGGCCTCTGGGTGGCCTACAGCTTTCTCACCCGAGGCATCGCCTCCCCGTTACGGCAAGATCACCGTCATTTTCTGGCAGTGCCTCTTCGGAGTGATCGGGTGCGTGCCTTCGCCTGAGGAAGCTCACGCCTGGAAAGTGCCCGGAACTGCCGTGATCCTGAACCTCCTGTACCTCGGCGTGATCTGCTCTGCCGCGGGCTATTGGCTGTACGCCTCCGCCCTGGATCGCCTGGGCGCCGGGCGCACTAGCGTGTTCGTCAACCTCATCCCGGTGGTGTCCGTCGTCGCCAGTTTTTTCATCCTGGGCGAGCGACTGGGTCCTTCCAGTTGTTTGGCGGAGCCATTGCGGTGGTGGGCGTCTACCTGGCCACCGTGACCCGGGAATCCAGCCTTCCCAAACCCGCAGGCCAGGAATAGAAAGGCCCCTTGCCTCGCTCAAACCCGGCTGCAACTCAGCCCGGAAACGGACCGACTGCCCCCGAACCGGGCACACTAATGCCTCCAGGAGGGATGGCCGAGTGGTTGATGGCGCCAGTCTTGAAAACTGGAGACGTGAAAGCGTTCGGGGGTTCGAATCCCTCTCCCTCCGCCAATCTTGATCACTTCCCAGGCAGACCTGTGCAGGTCCGCGGAAGCTACACCATCTCCAGATAGTTCACCGTCCCGGGCGCAGTACCCCCTTCGGGGATCCAGGCGCAGACATCGGCCTGGGCCAAACGCACGAGATCTGCGGAGCCTTTGCTGGGCAAGGGGGTAAGCACCGCGCCGTTCCGGGTGCAGGGATGCAGAAGAGGCCGGTCACCCGGGTTGGCAACCGGAACCTCTAGACAACCCTGCCGCCAGGGCTGGGGCGCTGCCCGGCCTTCCAGGCGCGCCAGGATCACGGGAAGAAACAGCAGCGCGTTGAGGTAGGCGGAAACGGGATTGCCCGGCAGGCAAAGGATCACCCGGTCGCCCAGAATGGCCGCCAGGGTGGGTTTGCCTGGCTTCAGCCTGATTTTATGGAACAGGATGCGGGCGCCCAGGGCCGCGAGCACGCGAGGCAGGTGATCCTTTTCACCCATGGAAACGCCACCGGCGGTAATCACCACCCGGCAGTCGGAAGGATGGCTGAAAAACTGCGCCACCGCCTCGGGTGAATCTGGGACGGAAGACAACTCGCAGGCCTCGGCGCCCAGGGCATGGGCCAAGGCCAGCAGCATGGGACCGTTGGAATCGCGGATCTCCCAAGGTGCGGGCTCGCCCCGCAGTTCGTCGCCAGTGGCGGCAATGCCCACTTTCACCCGCCCCAAGGTTGGCCGGGGCAGGCCGACCTGAGCCAGAAGTCCATGCCGGGCGGCATTGGCGGTATGGCCTTCCGGCACCAGCAGCGCCCCGGCATGCCCCTGTTCGCCCCGGGGGCGAATATAGTCACCCTTGCGGGGCTCATCCATGGGAATCAACGATCCGTCCGCTTCCTGGAGGTTTTCCACGGGCAACACCGCGTTTCCGCCTTCCGGGATGCAAGCCCCGGTCATGATCCGAAGGCAAGTGCCCGGTTCCACCCGAAAGGCGGAGGGATCATCCCCGGCGTAAAGGGTGCCCTGGAGCTTCCGCGGCGTTCGCCCATCTTCGGCCCGCACCACGATGCCATCCATGGCGCTGCGAGCCATAGATGGATCATCCCGATCCGCATGGATGGCCGCCCAGCGCGGGGTGGGCACGGCGGATTCCAGCAGGGCCAGGGCTTCAGCAAGGTCGATCATTGTTCAATCCTAGAGACCTCCACAGGAATGTGACAGGGGCAGCTATCAAGCTCAGGTAGACTGGAAGGGTTCGCGACTCGGCCGGGGCTCTCGAATGCAGGGTTAGACCGGTAAAGCGCGGAGGCACTTGATGAATCTTTTTGCCAGGTTAAGCCATGCGGGAAGCGAACCTTGGTTATTGCAAGGTTGGTTTCCGGGGCAGAGCCTTGAGCTGGCCGGTGCCTTTGCCCAGGGTGGCGGGCTCGGCGTACTAAGAGTTCCCGCCTTCCCCGGCGAGGGAGAGTTGGAAGCCTGGATCGAGAAGGCCAAGGGCGCAGGGTTGGACCTCAAGGGACTTCGGGATCGATTCCGCGAGGTGGTCGACCAGGCCAAGCAGCGCAGCGTTCCCTTCCTCGCCCATGGGCCGGAACCCTCCCAGCGGCTTCTGGAGTGCCTGCGCAGCTGCGGCATTCCCCGGCTCGCCTTTGTGCAGAACCCTGAACAAGCCGAGCGCACCGCCCAGGAAGGGGCTGATGCTCTGGTAGTAGAAGGGGGCTCCGATCTGCTGGAGCGCCTCACCGAAATCCATCGCCGCACAGGTCTGCCCCTGCTGGCCGAGGCAGAAAAAGATCTGGACCGGGCCAAGGAATTGCTACGGGTGGAGGGCGTGAAGGGCCTGCAACTGCGCTCCCCCGCCCTGCTGCACGCAGCAGCGACGGCGGAACTGCCTGGGTTTGTCCGGCTGGCCGAAATTCCCTCCCAGGTGCTGGGCGAAGGCGCTGCACCGCTCCCGGGCCTGAAGATTCGCAACCTGGATATCCGCTACCCCATCGTCCAGGGCGGCATGGGCGTGGGCGTTTCCTGGGAAGGATTGGCTGGCGCAGTGGCTCGCACCGGCTGCGTGGGCATCGTTTCGGCCATCGGCACGGGCAACCATTACCCCGACATGGTGGAACAGCGCCTGGGGCGCCCCTTCGGTCCCGATAACCTCAATAACAGCGAAGCCTTGACCTTGATCATCAAGGAGGCCCTGCGGCGCTCCGAGGGCAAGGGCGCGGTGGGTGTGAATATCCTCTGTGCCATTCAGGGCTACGAGCGGGTGGTGCGAGCTTCGGTGGCTGCCGGAGCCCAACTGATCATTTCAGGCGCAGGCCTGCCCCTGGCGTTGCCTGGGTATGTGGGGGATGCCGATGTGGCCCTGGTGCCCATTGTTTCCTCGGCCCGGGCCCTGGGTTTGATCTGCAAAACCTGGCAGCGAAAATTCAACCGGCTGCCCGATGCGGTGGTCTTGGAAGGCCCTGAATCAGGCGGCCACCAGGGCTTCAGTGCCGAACAGATCGTGGATGCGGATTTCAGCCTGGAGGCCCTGCTCGGGCCCGTGCTCGAAGAACGCAACAAATGGGGCGATTTCCCCGTCATTGTGGCGGGGGGCGTTTGGGACCGTGCCGACATCGACCGGTTCCTGGCCATGGGCGCAGGCGGCGTGCAGATGGCCACCCGTTTCATCGGCACCCTGGAATGCGATGCGGAACCCGCCTTCAAGGAGATGATCCTCCAGGCCGGGAAAAACGATATCCAACTGGTGAAATCTCCCGTGGGCATGCCCGGTCGAGCGGTGGTGGCCGGGCTGCAGGCCTCCATCCTGGATGGCACCGCCCCCAAGGTTCGCTGCGTCAGCGACTGCGTAACCCCGTGTGAGCATGGCGCGGGCGCTCGCGCCGTGGGCTATTGCATTGCGGATCGCCTGGAAGATGCCCGCAGCGGGAAGAAGCATACGGGGCTGTTCTTCACAGGCAGCAATGGCTGGAAGCTGAAAGACCTGATCAGCGTGAAGGAGCTGGTGGCGGAAATTACCCAAGATTTCTGACCCCGCCCCTGGAACGCCGAGCCTCCCTGACGCAAACTCAGGGTATGACCGACGGCGAGAGTATTCGGGAAGTCGTCCTCCGCGAGGGGGAGGACATCGCGTCGGGCCCCGAAACCTGCCCCACCCAGGAAGGCGCCTACCAGCAGGTTCGCCAAGCCTTTCTGCAGCACCATCCCGATGGCGATGTGGCGCTCCTGGACAAGGCCTTCAAGGTGGGCAAGCTGGCCCATGAAAGTCAGCGTCGCAAGAGCGGGGAACCCTACTTCTTCCATCCCCTGGCCGTGGCCCTGAGTCTGGCGGAATGGCGTCTGGACGCGGTGAGCGTGGCCTGCGGCATGCTCCACGACACGGTGGAAGACACCCTCATGACCCAGGAGGATGTGCGGAAGGCCTTTGGTGAAGAGGTTGCGGAGATTGTGGATGGTCTCACCAAGATGTCCAAACTGGACTTCACCGACCGCACCCTGATGAACGCCGAGAACGTTCGCAAGCTGCTGGTGGCCATGGGCAAGGATGTGCGGGTACTGCTGGTGAAGCTGGCCGACCGCCTGCACAACATGCGCACCCTGGGCTCCATGCGGGAGGAAAAACGGCGCCGTATCGCCCGGGAAACCCTGGAATTGTTTGCGCCCCTGGCCAACCGTCTGGGCATGGGCGTGGTGCGGTCCGAACTGGAAGACCTCGCCTTCGCCACCCTGGAGCCGCTGCGCTACCAGGAAATGCAAAAGGCCGTTGAGACCAAACGGACCAAGAACCAGAACCTGATGAAGGAAATCCAGAACACGTTGGAATCCGCTCTTTTGGCCCAGGGCCTCAAGGCGGAAGTCTATGGCCGGGTGAAACACCTCTACGGCATCTGGCGCAAGATGGGCGTGCAGGAAAAGGGCCTGGAAGAAATCCACGACTGGCTGGCCTACCGGGTGATCTGCCCGGATCGCGCCGCCTGCTATACCGCCATGGGGCTGGTGCATGCGCTCTACAAACCCATTCCGGGACGCTTCAAGGACTACATCAGCCTGCCCAAGGAAAACGGCTATCAGAGCATCCACACCACCGTGCTCATGCCCAGCGGGGATAGCTTCGAGGTGCAATTCCGCACCCATGAAATGCACGAGCGCGGCGAGGCGGGCATTGCCTCCCACTGGACCTACAAAGAAGGGCGCATCGCCAACCGCCAGGAGATCAATCAGGCTTCCTTCCTGCGGCGCATGGTGGAACTGCACCAGGACGCCCGGGACAGCCGGGACTTGCTGGCGAACCTCAAGGGCGAGCTCTCCTTCCGTCGTATCCAGGTGTTCACGCCCAAGGGTGATCTGCGCAGCCTTCCGGAAGGTTCCACCCCCATCGATTTCGCCTATGCGATCCACACGGAAGTGGGCCATCACTGTGTGGGTGCCAAGGTCAACGGGCGCATGGTGCCCCTGCGCCACATCCTGGAAAACGGCGATCGGGTGGAAGTCCTCACCCGGGCCGATCACAAACCCAGCCGCGATTGGCTCACCATCGCCAAGAGCGCCAGTGCCCGCAGCCGCATCCAGGCCTTCATCCGCGAGGAAGAGCGCATTCATGCCATTGCCATGGGCAAAGAACGGCTGGAGCGCGATGCCCGCAGCCATAACATTCATCTGGAAGATCCCCAGGTCCACGCCACCCTGGAAGCCCGCCTGAAGGAATTGCGCCTCAACAGTTGGGAAGCCTTTTATGTGGCCGTGGGCTTCAGCCGCATCACGGTCCATCGTCTGCTGGAGCCGCTGCTGCCGGAAACGCACCGGAAGGGCAGCGACAAGACCCCGATCCTGGGCGATGACACCGTGCTGGTAGATGACAACGTGGGCGTGCTCTACGTGCTGGCCCAGTGCTGCAAACCGATCCTGGGTGACGAAATCGTGGGCTATACCACCCGGGGTCGGGGCATCAGCATCCACCGTTCCGTGTGTCCGCATCTCCTGTCCGCCGCGCTCAACCCCGAACGCCGCGTGAGCGTGGCCTGGGGCAAGCAGAGCAAAGGCGTCTTCGACACTGAGATCGTGGTCACCACCGAGGATCGCCCGGGCATCGTGGCGGCCGTATCCGAAGCCATCCAGCATGCAGGATTCAGCATGCAGCGCTTCAATGCCTCGAGCACGGAAGGTGGTGCCGGTCTCTTCCACATTGCCCTTCGGGTGAAGGATCGCAACCACATCGTGGAACTCATGAGCGCTGTCCGAAAGCTGAAGGGCGTCTTCACGGTGGAACGGGTGCGCGGATCCATCTTCGGATCCACCCGCTGATGTGGTGGGAGTCGCCGCAGGAAGCGCCACCCCTGCCCTGGGCGGTCATCGAGCGCAGCCTGCGGGTGGCGAACCGCCGCCTTTCTCCCCATAAACTGAGCCCCTGGATTCCCGAAGCGCCGCGCCGCGCGGCCGTGGCGGTTCTACTCTGGGGCGATGACCTCGGAGCCCGCGCCATCCTGCTGGCTCAACGGGGTCACACGGCGCCCCAGCACGCGGGCGAACTGGCCTTTCCAGGCGGCATGGTGGAGCCAGGCGATCGGGATTTGCCTGCCACCGCCCGCCGCGAACTGGCGGAGGAACTAGGCATCACCGAAAACCTCTGGGAGTTGGGTTGTTTCCCCGATGGGGTGGCCAAGGCGCGCACGCGCTTCACCCCTGTCTTTTTCCGGTGGGATGCCACCGAGCCCCACTTCGAGCCGGGCCCCGAAATTCATCAAGCCTTGCTGTTGCCCCTGGTGCATCTACGAAACGCCCCCTGGCAGGGGGAAATGCTTGAACACCAGGGCATCACCCTTCAGAGTCATCGACTGGACCTGCCCCAGGCGCCCTTGTGGGGCGCCACCGCCTACGTGCTGAAGGCGTGGCTGGACCTCCTTGATGTCTGATACCCTCAAGTCATGCGCTTTCTTGGCAGTCACATCATCCATTTCTTCCTGATGGGTTTGGGCATTTCCGCGGTACTCGGATTGCTCACGCCCACCCTGCGCCCCGAGCGCACCAAGGCCAGCATTCTCAAGCATGCCGCAGGCCTGCTTGGCATCGGCCTAGCCCTGGCTTGGGTGATGTACCTTCTGCCCCGCCATCCCGTACGGTTCTGATCGTGTTTGAGGCAGCGCGCGCCCGCGTGGCCCGGGCCCAACGGGCGTTTCGACACGTCGCCCTTCTCGCTTGGCGCCGCTTCGCCCTAGCCTTCCCTCGACTGGGCCGCACGGTGGATTTTTCCTGGGAAGTGCTCAAAAAGTACTACAAGGATGATTGCTTCAGCTATGCCGCTGGGCTGAGCTTCTGGCTCATCATCAGTCTGGTGCCCATGAGCACCCTGCTTTTCAAGATGCTCGGCCTGATCTTGGGCAAGGGTGCGTACGCTGTGGCCACCCAGCGCGTGTTGGAAACCATCGTGCCCTTTCTGCCCCAGGGCTTCGTGGAAGATTCCATCCGCAATAGCCAACAAGTGGGCGGCCTGGGTTTGTCGTTGCCGGTGCTCCTATTCGGCAGCTATTGGGGGATCGGGCAGTTGGACACTAGCTTGGCCCATGTCTTTGGCTTGCGCATCAAGAAGCACCGCCAGACCCGCAAGAACCCGCTGTTTCGGCAGGTCTCCTTGCTGGTGGGCGGCATGATCCTACTGGTGCTCTTCATCGCGCTGCTGGTGGGTGGCGCCATTAGCCGACACCTGCCCCCGCAGATGGAATTCCTGCCCTACATGCCGCCGCTGCTCTGCCTCATCGTGCTCACCATCCTGCTGCAACACCTGCCGCGCCTCCACGTAAAATGGCGCCACGCATTCCTGGGTTCGCTCATTGCCACCACCCTTTGGTGGGCCGCCAAATGGGGCTTTGCGGTGTATCTCAACCACACCTTCACCTGGGGCATCATGTACGGCTCCATGCTGAGCATGGTGGCGGGCCTTACCTTCTTGTACTACTCCAGCGCCATCTTCCTGCTGGGCGCGGAGATCACGGCGGCCTTCTACCGCCATGAATCCGGCACCACCTCAGGTGTGCGGGTACCGGCAAACCTGCGGGCGCCAAAACCTTGATCAGTCGCCGTTGTCCTTGCCGTGGCTGCTGGCAGGAATTTCAAAGGCATCGGCTCGGTACTCGTTGATCTTGTTGCGCACCGTGCGCAGCGCGATATCCAGGTGCTGGGCGCAGTGGGTGCGATTGCCTTCCAGAGCAGCCAGCGTGGAAAGGAGCCAGAAGCGCTCCAACTCGGGCAGCGGCAATCCCAAGGGGAGGGCGACGAGGGTTCCCAGGCTGGCATCCTTCAAGGGCTTCTTAGGATCGGCGATCACCACACCCGAAGGCACAGCCTCGGGTACGACCACCTGCTCACGCGTGCTTTCAGGGCGTTCCACTTCGGGCGGATCCTCGGGCAGGCCTTCCATTTGCCCGGGCTCCAGCAGCCAGCGCAGGTCCTTTTCGGTAAGCGTTTGGCCCTGGTGCAACACCACGCAGCGTTGGATGGCATTTTCCAATTCCCGGATGTTGCCCGGCCAGAGATGGCGCCCCAGGGCCGCCAAAAAACTGGGGGAAAGCTTGGGAGTATCCCGATCATTTTCACGGGCATAGCGTTCGGCGAAATGCATGGCCAGCAGCAGGATATCGGCGGTACGCTCCCGTAGGGGCGGCAGACGCAACGGAATCACATTCAGTCGGTAATAGAGATCCTCCCGGAACCGGCCCTCTTTCACTTCGGTCACGAGATCCCGGTTGGTGAGGGCAATGAGCCGCACGTCCACCTGGATGGGGCGATTGCCTCCAAGTCGGTCCACCGTGCGTTCCTGCAGGGCCCGCAGCAGTTTGCCCTGCAAGGCCAGGGGCAGCTCGCCGATTTCATCCAGCACCAGGGTGCCGCCATCCGCCAACTCGAAACGTCCAGGCTTGGCACTGGTAGCGCCGGTAAAAGCACCTTTCTCAAACCCGAACAGTTCGCTTTCCAGCAGATTCTCGGGAATGGCCGCGCAGTTGATGGCCACAAAGGCGCCCTTGCGGCGGGGGCTGGCGGAATGAATCAACTTGGCGAGCAATTCCTTGCCGGTGCCACTTTCCGCCTGAATGAGAATCGTGGCGCGGCTATCCGCAGCCCGGCGAGCCAGGGCCAAGGTCTCAGCCAACACTGGATCCTGGGTGAGGATCACTGGCGCATCCCCCGGTGCTTCGGCCTTGAGATGGCCCTCCGCCTGGATGGCCTTGCGCACCGCCGACACCAGTTCGTCGGGACTGAAAGGCTTGGAGAGGTAGTCAAAGGCTCCCAGCCGCATGGCTTCCCGGGCTGTATCCAGACTGCCGAAGGCCGTTACCAGAAGGACGGGTATCGACGGATCGAGGGCCTTGAGCCGCGCAGTGAGCTGCAAGCCGTCCATGCCCATCATCCGCAGATCGGTGACCACGGCGTCGAAGGCACCCGGGCGGGTAATGCGCAGGGCATCCTCGCCACTCTTGGCCTGTTCGGTTACAAACCCGGCCCGTTTGAGGCTCATGGCCATGCCGTCCCGCATGCCGGGATCGTCATCCACCACCAAAATACGTAAAGGATTGGCCATGTGTTTTTCCAGTAGGTCCGGGACAGCTTTCGATGGGTTTATCGGTGCTCGGAGCCGGGACTGGAGTTTTGGCGCATTCGGGCCCTGCTGAGACGCTTCGGGCCCAGGCTGGTGGAGACCTCGCCCCGCACGGGATCCCCGTGGCGGGCAATCAACAGGTAGAGTTGGCGGCGGCTGACGCCCATGCGCCGGGCAGCCTCCACCCGGTTGCCATAGCTGCGGCGCAGAGCACGATGGAGCAACAGGCGCTCCAGCAGGTGCAGGTTGGTCGCCAAGTCATCGGAATCCGTGGGCAGGGCGCCCGCAGCAGCGGGTACCGCCTCGGGCAACTGACCCAGCAGCTTCCACCGCAGCAGCCGGTTCCGCAATCCCCTCAGGTTGCCAGGACAGGGCAGAAGACCAAGGGCGGGCGGCAAGGGGGCCGGAATACCCTCTTCTTGGGCCAGAAGGGCAAGGCACTCCGCCACCACCAAAGGATCCTCATCCAGGCTGGGGATGCGGAGTTCCAGGCAGATGCCGGCAAGGGGCTCGGGCGGCGCCGACCGTGCCGCGAGCACACCACGGGGATGCAGGCGCACCCATGCGGGAAGATCCTCCTGCCGATCGGCATCGTCCAGAAAAGCCACCTGCCGCCTGCGTGCCAGTTCCGCCCCCACGCTGCTGGCGCCGCACCCGGTGTCGCCAAACACCCACAGGGGTTCCGGGCGCGCCAGCAGGTGTTCCAGGGAGCGACCCCAGGTCGAGAATCCAGGCAAGCACTCCAGGGGGATCATGACACCGACTCCATGGCCCCAGTCTGCCACGTACCCAGGACGAGGCGAGCAATCGGCAGTACCCTCTTTGCATGAGTGTCTCCCCCGGTTTCCGAACTTACGTGCAGGACCAGCTCAGCCAGATCGCGCCCGTCACCACTCGACCCATGTTTGGTGGCCTCACCTTTTTTCATGAAGGGCGAGCCTTCGCGCTCATCGCCGACGAGCGACTCTATTTCAAGGTGGACGACACGAACCGCCCCGATTATCAGGCCCAGGGCATGGGCCCTTTTTTACCCTTCGGTGACCCCGACAAACCCATGGCCTATTTCGAAGTGCCCGAGGAAGTGTTGGAAGATCTCGACGAACTGGCACCCTGGGTGCACAAAGCCCAGCAGGTGGCCGCCCGTGCCGCGAAACCGCGCAAACCCAAGAAGGAGCAACGATGAGCCGCATTCCGTATCCGGGCCCCCATGAATACGCCCCCTTTTACGCCACCTACATCGAAAAAGTTCCTGAAGGCGATTTGCCCGCCCTGCTGGAAGCCCAGGTGCCCGAACTCGAGGCCCTGCTGCTCAACCTGGATGACGCAACCGCATTGCATCGCTATGCCCCCGGCAAGTGGAGTATCAAGGAAATGCTGGGCCACCTCGCGGATGGCGAACGCATTCTGGCTTATCGTCTGCTGCGCATCGCCAGAGGAGACGCCACCCCCTTGGCAGGTTACGAGGAAGACGATTACGTGAAGGCCGCGAACTTCGACCGGCGCACCTTGCCGGATCTCTTGGCCGAATTTCGCGCCGTGCGCCAGGCAACCGTGTGCCTGGTGCGCAACCTGGATACGGCCGCCTTCGCCCACCAGGGCACCGCCAACGGCCGGCCCTGCAGCGCCGCCGCCCTGGCTCACATCCTGTTCGGGCATGTGGCCCACCACATCGTGATCCTCAAGGAACGCTATTTGAATTGACGGGAACCTGGACCGCGGCTGAATCCGGACACGGGAAGGCTAGATCAATACACGCTCCTCCCATTCAATACGATTCCAGAAGCGCAAGCTTCCAGTTCCTTTTTTCCGTGCCCATCTGTGGACTTCTTTTTGAATTTGAAAATCTCCCCTTTCCGTTTTTTCGTACCTAGGACATCCCCATGGAGTTTGAAACACAGCGCCTTCGCCTTCGGGATTTCACAATCGAGGATTCGCCCTTCATTCTTCGGCTATTAAACGAACCCTCGTTCATCCAATTCATCGCGGACAAAGGTGTTCGCACCTTGGACCAGGCGCGTGACTACCTGCTGAATGGCCCCATCAAAAGCTACGAGACTCATGGTCACGGCCTTTATGCGGTGGAGCTTCAGGAATCGTCCGAGCTCATCGGCATGTGCGGGTTGATCAAACGGGAGCAGTTTGCCGACATCGACCTGGGGTACGCCTTTCTTCCCGAATTCTGGTCCAAGGGCTTTGCCCTGGAGGCTGCCTCGGCAGTGTTGGCGTTTGGCGAACGAAGCCTCGGCCTGACAAGAACCATTGCACTGGTTTCGCCCGACAACATGGCTTCCATCAAGCTTCTCCAAAAACTCGGGTTTGCGTATTCCCGGGAGATCAAGATGGATGAAAGCGATCCGGGCACGGCTCTCTATGAACGGGAAGGCCACCTTCAACCCGAGTAGATGCCAGATCCTTACTTCCACCCCAAGAACGTACGCCCTGAAAGCCCTGCCCCGCCCATGAACCTGATCCTGCTATTCCCTGAAGACTTCGTCGAACCCCACCGGGCGCGGCTCGCCGGACGACGCTTGGCCCATGTGCGCGACACCCACCGCGCCGCCATTGGCGATGCCCTCACCGTGGGCCTGTTGGCCGGCCCCATAGGTACGGGAATCGTTACGCGGCTCGATGAGGACGTGCTGGAAATGGAAGTCACGCTGATTCAGCCACCCCCTCCAAAACTGCCCCTGACACTGGTGCTGGCCCTGCCTCGCCCCAAGGTGCTGAATCGGGTGCTCGCCTCGGCCACGAGCCTGGGCGTGAGGCAAATCCACCTCATCAATGCCTGGAAGGTGGAAAAGAGCTATTGGAAAAGCCCCCGCATGGCTGAAGAAAACCTTATGCACCAGCGCCTGTTGGGCCTCGAACAGGCCAAGGACACGGTGCTGCCGGAATTGCATCTGCATCGCTTGTTCCGACCCTTTGTGGAAGACCAGTTGCCTGGCATCACCCAGGGAACGTTGGCCCTGGTGGGCCACCCTGGCGCGGTCGAACCCTGCCCCCGACAGACCGAGGGGCCCGTCACCTTGGCCGTGGGTCCGGAAGGCGGTTGGATCGCGTCAGAATTGGAAAGCCTGACGGCCGTTGGTTTTCGCCCGGTGGATCTGGGGCCGCGCATCCTGCGCACCGAAACCGCCGTGGCGGCGCTGGTGGGGAGACTGTTCTAAGTGTTTGAAGCGATCACGATCAACAACACGACCATCGCCCCGGCACTGTTCCTGGCACCCATGGCGGGGGTTACTAATTCCGCCTTTCGTCGTCTGCTGGCGGATTTCGGTGGCTACGGCGCCCTCTTCACGGAGATGCTTTCGGCATCGGCTTTCCTGAACGAACGGCCCGATGAATCCACCTACACCAAGCGCCGGGACTGTGAAGGCTCGGTCATCTATCAATTCCGCACCTCGGGCGACGAAAACCTGGAAGCCGTTTTTGAAAAAATGGCCACCCTGCCCCACACCGGCATCGATATCAACCTGGGCTGCCCCGCGCCGGAAATCCAGCAGCAGGCCTCCGGAGCCGCGCTCTTTCGCGATTTTGATCGATTGAAGACCGTGCTCACCCGCATCCGCCGCTGCTATTCCGGTACCTGACTGTCAAGGTGCGCCTGGGGGATGATCCCGAAACCTGGCGCCAACTCTTCATCGAGCGGCTGCGTCTGTTCGAAGATTGCGACGTTCACGCCATCACCGTGCACCCGCGCTTTTCCACGGAAAAACTCAAACGGCGCGTCCGCTGGGAAGAATTCCCCTGGATCGCCGCCCAAACCAGCCTGCCCCTGATCGGCAATGGCGATGTCTGTTCGCTGAAGGATGTGGAGACCACCGCGCCTCCTTCGAGCCCCTGAAAGGGCTGATGCTGGGCCGCATCGTGGCGGTGAAACCCTGGATCTTTCGGGATTTCGCCGGGTTGCCCAAGCTCAGCATCGATCACGCGGAAGTCTGGGATCGCATGTACTGCTACACCCTCGAAGACCTGCCACCCGAGCGAGCCTTTGGCCGCCTAAAGGAATTCAGTTTCTACTTCGCCAAGAATTTCGTCTTCGGCCACGAGATGTTCAAGGGCATCCAGAAGGCCCGCACCGCGGAGCAGGTACGGGAGGAAGCGCTGCGTTTTCTGGAAACCCAACCCAGCCTTCGAACGGATGAGGGACTGGCGTTCACCTAGATCGCATTACGATGTATGATCCAGAGTCCCGTTTTGGATCCTTGGAGGCCCCATGCGATTGCCCCTTTGTGCCCTTTCCTCCCTTGCACTTGCGTTGTGTTTGGGGCCTGTCGCCAGTGCCCAGGAAGTGACGCCCCGCTTCGTCCAGCACCCGGATGTGCGGGGCGAGAAGGTGGTCTTCACCTGGGAAGGCGACCTCTGGCTGGGATCGCTCGCGGGTGGCTCGGCGCGACGGCTCACCTCCCACCCTGGACAGGAAACGGCGGCGCATTTCAGCCCCGATGGCAAATGGATCGCCTTCAGCGCCAGCTACGATGGCGGCACCAACGTGTATCTGATGCCTGCCGAGGGTGGCGCCCCCAAACGCCTCACCTGGCGCGGGACCACCCAAGTCCTCGGCTGGACGCCGGATTCCAAACAGGTGCTATTCCGCGCGGCGGTGGACATGGATCACCGCCCCATTGCGCGCCTGTTCACGGTGGACCTGGACGGCCACGAACCCACGCCCCTGCCCTTGCCGAAGGGCGCCCAGGGCACCTTCAGCGCGGACGGCACCCAGCTGCTCTACAACCCCAAGGGCAACGAGGAGTATTACTGGAAACGCTACAAGGGAGGCCAGTTCGCAGAGATCTGGCTCGCGGATCTCAAGGCCAAGCATTACACCAAGCTCACGGATTACGTGGGCAAGAACGCACACCCCATGTGGACCGCCACGGGCCAGGCCCTCTTTGTGTCGGACCGCGATAACGGGGTTTCCAATATCTATTCGCTGGATATTGCCACCAAGGCCGCCAAGCCGCTCACAACCTACACGGACTTCGATGTGCAGTGGCCCTCCACCGACGGCAAAACCGTCGTGTTCGCCCAGGGTGGTTTCCTTACGGCCTTTGACGTGGCCACCGGCCAAGCCAAGCGCGTGGATGTGAAGGTCGCCAGCGATTCCTGGAAAACCGCCCCCCGAACTGTAAATCCCAAGGATTGGATCCAGAGCGCAAGCCTTGCCTCCGGTGGCAAGAGCCTCACCTTGGAAGCACGCGGCGAAGCCTTCCTTCTGCCCACCGATCTAAACCAGCCTGCTCTCAACCTCACCAAAACACCCGGCGTCCGCGAACGTTTCCCACGCCTTTCTCCCGATGGCAAGCGCGTGGCCTATTTCAGCGATGAAAGCGGCGAGTACGATCTCTACCTTCGCCCCTCCGAAGGCGGCACGACGGTGCGGGTTCCCACGGGCTTGAAAACCACCCTGTATCGCCTGGAGTGGAGCCCGGATTCCAAGAAGGTGCTCTTCAGCGACAAGAGCTTCGCCCTCTATGTGATGGATGTCGATACGAAGAAGCTTGAGAAAATTGATAGCTCCAATGTGCTCAAGAATGACCAGTTCACCTGGGAAGGCTCCGACTACACCTGGGCGCCGGATTCCACATGGGTTGCGTATACCTTTGTGGGCGATAACCGCAATAGCCGGGTGTTTTTGTACAACCTCGCCACCAAACAGAAGGTGGCGCTCACGGATGGTTTTTTCGATTGCCTCAACCCGGCCTTCGACGCCGATGGCAGCACGCTCTATTTCCTGAGTTATTCCAACTATGAAGTGCGTCTGGATGCCACCCAGGACAACCACGTGCTGCCCTCACCCGCCCAGGTCATGGCGGTGAAGCTGCGCAGCGGTGAAGCCAAAAATTCCTCCTCCTTGTCGAATTCCCAGGCTTTCCAGATCGAAACCGAGGGCCTCGCCCAGCGGATCACCCAGCTTCCCGTCAAAGGCGCCAACGCCTTCCACCTCAAGGCTGGCAAAGGGCTGGTGGGCTGGTCCACGGTGGAGGGCTGGGACGATAGCGTGAATGAAGAAGTCTACAGGGCCCGAGGTCAGGCCAAGTGGACCCTGCATCTCTACGATCCCGCCACCAAGAAGGAAACGGTGCTGGCCGAACCCATTAGTGAATGGAGTTTTGATCCCAGCGGTGCGCATCTGCTTATCAAGAAAGGCACAGATTTTCATGTCGGTGCCGCCCAGCAGGTGATTGCCAGCAAAGCGCTCCCCGAGCGCGTCAGCTTGGATCGGCTCTCCATGACTGTGGATCCGAAGGCGGAATGGGCGCAGATTTTCCAGGACACCTGGCGGTGGTACCGGGATTTCTTTTACGACGCCAACATGCACGGCCAGGATTGGAACGCCATTGGTGCCAAATTCCGCGCCTGGGTGCCCCAGTGCACGAGCCGTGCGGATCTGAACTGGTTGTTAAGCCAAATGGTGGGCGAACTGTGTGCCAGCCATACCTACGTGGGTGGTGGGGACAACGGCCCGGGCACGGCGCCTCCGGCAGCGGCCTTCACGGGCCTGCTGGGCGCCGATCTCGCGGTGGTGAACGGCCACTATGCCTTCACCCGCATCTACGGCCCCACGCCCTACCAGCCTGGCCTCAAGGCGCCCCTGGCGGATCCAACCCCCAAGGTGAACGTGGGCGAGTATCTGCTGGCCATCGACGGCATCCCCGTGAAGGCACCGGAGAGCCCGTACCGCCTGCTCCAGATCGGTAGGGGCCAAAAGGTGAGACTCACGGTGAACGGGAAACCCACCCTTGAAGGTGCCCGCACCTTTGAAGTGGAACCGGTCGGCAATGATTTCAATCTGCGCTACGAAGGCTGGATCGCGGATCGCATCAAACGGGTGGAAGCGCGCTCCAATGGCCGCCTAGGCTACATGCACATGACCGCCATGGGCGACCAGAACATCGGCCAGTTCGACAAATACTGGCGCGCCTTCCGCTACCGGGAAGGCATGGTCATCGACGTGCGCGGCAACGGCGGTGGGTGGACCGAATTCTTCATGATCGACAAACTGGAGCGCCAACAGGTGGGCTTCAATGTGCTGCGGGGCATGACCCCCTTCCGCTACCCAGGGACGGCCTCAGACGGTCGCTATACCTTCATCTGCAACGAACTGGATGGCAGTGATGGGGAAGCCTTCCTGGAACACGTGAAGGCCCGGAAACTCGGCACCATTGTGGGAGTACCCACCTGGGGTGGGCTGGTAGGCATCATCAACACCCAGTTCACTATGGATGGTGGCCAGGTGGAACAGAGCAACAACGCCTTCTATGGTCGCGACGGCAAGTGGTGGGTGGAAAATCACGGCGTGGATCCCGACATCACCGTGGAAAACGACCCTGAAAGCGTCCTGGCGGCCCAGGATCGGCAGTTGGATACCGCCATCGATACGCTGCTGAAACAATTGAAGGACAACCCCACACCAGCCTTCCCCGCCATCCCGGCGTACCCCAAGAAGTAGGGTCGAGGATCCACCAAGGCCCCTTCAATTTTGGAGGGGCCTTCTCCTTTCGGAGCCTGTATGCTGTGGCCACCGAGCTCAATTCCAAACCGTGGAGGGCATCATGATGCAGGATCCCGAAGTCTGGGCCGCTGACAAGATCGAACTGGATAAGTGGAAAGCCGCATCCACGGTCGATCTGATCCACCACATCGTGGGGCACTACCACCGCGAGGCCCGGGTAGAAATGGCGCGGCTGGAATCCCAGGCCGATGAAGCGGTGCTGATGGAGGGCGTGAACCATCCGGTGCTGATGGAAATTCGTGACGAGGTAGATCGGCTCTGCATCGAGCTGCGCAACCATTTGGCCGTGGAAGAACGAATGCTCTTCCCAGCCCTGCTGGATATTGCCGAAGGCCGAGCCCCGTCCATCCCGGTGGAAACCCTGGAGCCTATGCGCCTCTTGGAAGATGAACATGAAGCCGCTGCCGGGCTGCTGAAAAGGCTGCGGGTGCTGACGGAGGGCTTCAATCCTCCCGAGAACGCCCGTGCCGCCCAGCGCAAATTCTTTGAAACCCTGCAGACCCTGGCCAACAGCCTGTATCGGCATGTCTACCTGGAGAACCAGGTGCTGTTCCAGAGGCTTAGGTAAAACCACGTCCAGGCGCTCCGAGGAGATGCCATGGTGCGCGATCCTGGAACATGGGCCAGTGAATCCAATCAAAAGCGCCCATTCCGAACAACGCAGGTCCTTTGATTCGTTCCAGATTCTCGTAGAGAGGCTCTACCGGCATCTCGATCTGGAGAACCTGATCCTGTCCAGGCGGATTCGATAAACCCGGAAGGCCCGCAATAGAAGGGGCCTTCCGGGCTGTGCCAGGTAGAAAGGGGCTATTCGAAGGTCACCACGTACTGCCCGTCGCGCATGAGCGGCAGTACCTCACCACTTTCCAAGACGAGGTCAAGGTTCTTCACCATGACATCAGGCTGGGTTTCGGGCACGTACACCCGGTCGATGTGGATGACCGCGCCGGGGCTGGAGAAATCCTTGGGGCCGACCTGGCCACCAAAGTGTTCGCTGCGGCCAAAGGCGATGTGCAGGCCCAGTTTTTCATCCAGCAGAATCTCGCCGATGGGCTTCACGCCAAAGGCCGCCAATACGCCCAGGCCCAATTCCGCCACATTTCCATAGGCGGGTTCCTGGGCCAGATGCTCGGCCTCTGCCGTTGACGCTGGGCCCTGGGTGAGCACTTCCACGGCCTTGTTGCCCTTGATGCGGTAGCGCACCACTTCCTGGCCAAACTGCACGGGCAGAATACCCTCACTGCGACTGGCCTCGGATTCGCCCTCGAAGGGCACGATGTAGGCTTCGCCCGAAGGCAGGTTGCCCGCCACGCCGGGGTTCGGTAGCAGGCCGCCGGAGGCATGGGCGCTGCGGAACCGCAGATCGAGGTGCAAAGTGTCTTCGCCCCCTGGATGAGCAAAGTGAAAATCCGCTCCGGTGGAGCGATCCAACAGCGCTTTGAGGTATTCCACCCGTCGGTTCACCTCCGTGTAATCCAGTCGCAGGGCGGGAATCATGTCCTGCCGGAAGCCGGGCATGGTGGCAGCACGAATGGGGTGTTTCTTGGCGGCCATTTTGAGAGGAGCTGTGGCCGAGAATTCCGGTGGGGGCGATGAGGATCGGATTCGCGGCGTACAGTTCCACGAACAGGATGGAGTCCTCGGGATTCAGACCCGCAGCCGTGTGCGGCAGTGGCCCACCGCGATGAATCCAACAACGTTCGGGGAGGTCGCCGTTATTGGTGTGGACGTTGGGATAGAGCACCAGGGTGGGTTTCAGGCCAAGTTCAGCCTGATGGATCGAGAGTTCTTCCACCCAATGGGCCGCAATCACACGCCGGGCAGCCCAATCCGGGTTATCCGGCACCTGGGCATCGGGCAGATCCACCAAGATCGCCAGCCCGGTTTCGTTTTCCCGGGGCAGGAACACACGCCGCACCAATGCCACCAATTCATCGCCACTCAGCCGCTCGGTCATGGGAAGCCTCCAGAGCCGAGAATGCCCGATTACGCAGGGCCTGTCGAGGGCTCGGAAATGCCTTGAATAATGGCATCTTGACTCGCTCACACTAAACATTGACGCTTCGCATCCTGGGCCGTTGAAATGGGTGTGGAGGCAGGAACGGTGGGGAGATCATCTGCAGGAAAGAAAAAGTCCTGGGCCAGACGCCTGCTGGGTTTGGTTGGATGGGTCATCCTCGCCTTTTTCGGCAGCACGCTGATCACCATGCTGGTGTTCCGTTGGGTGCCTATTCCTTTTTCTGCGCTGATGGTGCAGCGAAGGGTGCAATCCTGGTCCGGCGAAAAGCCCTACACCTCGCGCCATCATTGGGTTTCTCTGGATGACATCGCACCGAGCATGGGGGTGGCGGTGATTGCAGGCGAGGACCAGAATTTCCCCGAGCATTTCGGCTTCGACTGGAAGGCCATTGAAAAAGCTGTGGAGCATAACGAGAAGAGCCGCCGAAAGCGGGGCGCCTCCACCGTTTCCATGCAGACTGCGAAAAACCTCTTCCTTTGGGAAACCCGATCTTGGCTGCGCAAGGGCTTTGAAGCCTATTTCACACTGCTCATCGAAGCGGGGTGGTCCAAGAAACGCATCCTGGAGGTCTACCTCAACATCGTGGAGTTTGGCGATGGCATCTACGGTGTGGAGGCTGCGGCGCGCACCTTCTTCGGGAAACCCGCGAAACGCCTGAGCCCGAGCGAAGCCGCGCTCCTGGCGGCCGTGCTCCCGAATCCACACAAATACCATGTGGGCGCACCCAGTGAATACGTACGGGGACGGCAGGCCTGGATCCTGGGCCAGATGCGCCAATTGGGTGGTGAACAGGTTGTGAAGGCACTTTGATTCTGGTCGAAAAGGAACTGAACCGCCAAGAATGACCTCCGCTGCAAGGCCAGCGCCGCTTGGCACCTTGGCGGTTGGCATTTCCCCGATATCACCGAACCCTCGGAGATACCTTCATTCACATGGCTTTCCAGGAAATTCGTGTAGAACCGAAAAAAACCAGATGGTTCCCGCTCACGGTTCGATGCGGGTCCCAGCGGGCAAAACTGTCGCTTTGGGAATCACCACAATGCCGTCCTGCACCACCCAATCCCCGTTATCCATTTCGGTGCCACGGGGGAATGGCTTGATGATGACGTCGTTGCCGATGCGCACGTTCTTGTCGAGAATGGCGCCTTCGATGTAGCAGCCAGCCCCGATGCCAAGGGGAATCTGGTGGCCGTGGCGATCGTAGTAGTCGGCGCCCATGATGATGCTGTCGCGAATGGTGGTACCCGCCCCAATCTGACTGCGCAGGCCAATGATGGAATGGGTGATTTCCGCCTTTTCGATGACACAGCCTTCCGTGAGCAGCACCTCGGTGAGTTTGCTATCGGTGACGATGCTGCCGGGCAGGAAGCGGGAATGGGTGTAGATGGGGCTGCGCGCATCGTAGAAATTGAAGGCGGCGTGGGGGCGTGTGAGCTGCAGATTGGTGTCGTAGAAGGAACGGATGGTACCGATATCCTCCCAGTAGCCTTCGAAATCAAATCCGAACACGGGCTGTCGGGAAATGGCATAGGGAATGACGTCGCTGCCGAAATCATCGAAATCCGGGTGTTCTTCCAGTAGATCAATCAGCACCTGGGTGCGGAAGGCATAGATGCCCATGGAGCCAAGGAAAGGCCGCCCGGGATCGTCTCGACTTACCATCCGGGCCTGCACCTCAGGATCGGTTGGTTTTTCGACAAAATCCTGGATGCGACCATCCGCGCCGCGCTTCAGGATGCCAAAGCGGGGTGCCTCCTCCTTCAAAACGGGCTGCACCGCCACCGTGATGTCTGCGCCGTTTTCCACATGGAAGGCCATCATCGCGGAGTAGTCCATGCGGTAGAGATGATCCCCCGCAAGGATAAGCACATGCTCGGCACCCGCCGCAGTGATCTGCCCCAGCTGTTTGCGGATCGCATCGGCTGTGCCCTGGTACCACTCACCGCTCTCCGGCGTCTGCTCCGCCGCGAGCACCTGCACCCAGCCCGTATGGAAGGCATCGAACTTGTAGGTGTCCGTGATGTGGCGATGCAGCGAGACCGAATTGAATTGGGTGAGCACATGCACCCGGAAGATGCCCGAGTTGATGCAGTTGCTGATGGGAATATCGATCAGGCGGTATTTCCCCGCGATGGGCACGGCTGGTTTGGCACGCATTTTCGTAAGTGGATACAGCCGCGCCCCGCGGCCTCCACCAAGGATGACGGCCAGAACATTACCCAATGAAGCCATGGCACACTCCCATCCAAATTGATCGACTGCTTTTTCGAATGGTTGAGTATCTCAGAGTGCGGGAGGAATTGGCACGATCCAACGTGATCAAAAACACAGCCTTAGAGTCGTTCCGAAAGATCCGCCAGCAGGAAGGTGGTAATGGCCACAATGGCCGAGTTGCGGGCTAGGTCGTCCTTGTTGATCTTGTCGAAGGTATCGGCCTTGGAATGGTGCACATCCCAATAGTGGGTGGTGTCATGTTCGATGCCGATGCCAGGCACGCCCGCCTGCACCATCGGGCCAACGTCCACCCCGCTTCCGCCCGGTTCCAGCCTTCCGGCGCCCAAAGGCTCCAGGTAGGGTTTTAGCCTCTTGAAAAGGTTGAAGGCCCGTTCTCGATTCACGGGCGCAGCTCCCTTGATGTCATGCAGTTCAAGCGAAAGCCCCTTGGCCAAGCCATTGCCAGAATCGGATTCGATGGCGGCCATATGGTTGGGTAGTTCCGCCCGGTGGGCCTCCAGATACCCAAGACCACCCCGGTTGCCATTCTCCTCATTGGCAAAGAGCACCACCCGAATGGTGCGCTTGGGCTTCAGGCCAAGGCGCTGGATGAGGTGCCCGGCTTCCAGCGCCAGGGCGCAACCCACCCCGTCATCCTGGGCACCCTGCCCCACATCCCAACTATCAAGATGCCCCGATACCACGACAATTTCCTCAGGCTTTTCGCTGCCCAGCACCTCGCCCACCACATTGGCCGCAGGCGCATCGGGCAACTGTTCGCAGGCCATTTCCAAGTGCAATTTGATGGTTTCGCCCCGCTCCCACATGCGGCGCATCATGGTTGCATTTTCCACCGAAACTGCTGCAGCGGGGATCTTGGGAGCGCCTTCTTCGTAATGCAGTACCCCAGTGTGGGGGGTATCGAAACTGATGGGCGTCAAGGACCGCACCAGCGCTCCCACCGCCCCTTTCCGGGCGGCAGCACTGGCACCCAGCACCCGATAGCGAGCCGTGGCGCCATAGCCGGTGAAGGGCACGTCGAACAGCACGATCCGCCCTTTCACCTTGTCCCCAGGTAATTTTTCCAACTCAGCGAAGGAACCCACCACCACGACGTCCGCGGTGATGCCGCCCTTGGGCGTCGGCACGCTCATGCCCAGCCCCAGAATGGAAAGCTCGTGGTGCGCCGGAGCGATCAGCGCTGCCCTTTCCGCATTGCGCCGCCAGACTGGCACCATCACTTTTTCGGTGTGGACGTTCTGCAGTCCATCCGCCTTCATCTGCTTCAGCGCCCATTGGATCGCAAGGTCATATTGCGGCGAGCCACTTAGCCGATGACCCACGCTATCGCACAGTACGCCCAGATTGCGGTAGGCATCCTGGCTTCGCAGCGCCTCTGCGGCCAAGCTTTCCACCGCGTGGCGGGTGCGGTCATCGTGGGAATCCTGGGCGCCCGCCAACACCGAAAAAGCACAAACCAGGGCAAGGCGAATGGCGGCGGGCATGGGTTACTCCTTGTGCCTCATCTTACGAGGTCAAGGCTCGCCTGGATACCGTCTCACTTCGGCTTGGCGGATTGCAGGTGGGCCTCGATCTGAATTTTCACCTGATCCATGAGGGCGTTTGGAATGGGCACACTGAGGTTGTACTGGGTGATCCGCCAACGGCCTAGCTCCTTGACCAGAACCCCGCTGCCCCGGGCCGGGCCCATGTTGGGTGTCGCCAGAGCTTCGTCAAACCAGGCCGTGTTGCCATCAGGTGAGAAGGCTATTTTTCGCTGCGTCGCGTTGAATGCCCAGGCCTTGCCTCGCTTGAAAAAGGGATGCGCCCACACCTGGAATTCGGCCTTGGTCCAGCGCTCGGTGGCATCCGTGCCCAGAAAGACGGCACCCTCGCGGAGATGGCCAAAGTACCGCCCCTCGTCCGCCTGGGCTGCGGCAAGATGCCAGTCGTCCAGCACTGCGCCTACCGCCTCGCTCCTATCCTGGGCCATCATCACCAGGCCAGGAGCAAGTAAGGCCATGTGCAACAGTCGAACCATGCTCACCGGCACCTCCACCAAAATGCAGTCTCTGTGCGAAGCCGAACCTTAACGCAACTTTATCCGCACCCGCATACGCCCAGCCCCATCCACCGCAAGCACCTCCCAGGAAAGGGGGCCATCGGAACCGGCCGGATTTTCGCCCTTACCAAGGTTGAACGCAGCGTCATCCAGTTCCCAGCGGCCGCAGGGGAATCGAGGAGGTTCAGGTTGGGTTGTTCCTGGGTGGGCGTCGATCACCCTCACCGCGCCTTTCGGGTCGTCCTCACTCAGCAGTGAAGGATTAACAGCCGCCACCACGAGCCCCTCAAAGCCAGGCCCCCAGCGATTTCCTACCCGCCCTCGATCAAAACCCCAGGGACGTCGCACGCTGAGTTCCCAGAAACAGCCCTTGCGGCGAGGGTCAGGAACCACCAAACGCTGCGGAAAATCCCAGGTAGAACGAACCAATGGATCCAGCCAACCGCTCCATTCAGACCCCGAGATTTTTGCCGTCCGAATTGTTTCACTGAAACGCCCTCGATACCAAAGTTCACCCCGCACCCAGCCCATGGGATGCGAGGGGCTATACCCAACCCTCTCCTGCCATGGCCCTTCCTTGGAGGGAACTTGATCCCAACCCCGATACTGTCCCGCATCCATGAGATCCCAGATCCCGGCTGTCATGGGGTGATCGCAATCCAGGTACAAATCATCCACCCGATGCTCGCCCATGGCGTGGAACAGCTCATGCACGATGTTGCCCAGGGGCGTTTCCTCTGCGAAAAAAACCACGCCCCAACGGCGGGTGCGTTTCCAGGGCAAGGGCAACAAAAAGCTGCTGGCTGACAGGTGTTTCGGGCTAGTGGTCACATTCCGCGCAGGGCCTGGGGGAATGATCCACAGGTGATCGGGCTTCCCATCAGGTTTCAATGCACCCGTCCGATTATCCAAACGGTCAAAATCCTTCAAATCCACATTTCTAAGTTGTTTGAGAACCCACTCGGCGATGGCATCCCGTTGCGCGTCACTCCGGGGCAACAGATGCGAAGGGTCCTGAAGGTGCAACATCGCCCCTTCTTCCAGTTCCAGACTACCTTTGGACACTTCGTAGAGATAGTTGGCCGCGCTCGCCAGGCCCAGCTGTCGACCAAACAACAACCTGCGAAGGGCATCGTCGCTCAGGCGACCTTTTTCATCCGGAAAGTCCAGACGCACAACCAAGGCTTTTTCGATTCGATGCTGGGGCGCGGGGTGCAATCGAATGGGTTGATCAAGCTCGGTGATGGGCACCAGATCTCTCTGCCAACCGCTCTTTTCGACCGCGAGAATTTGATCCGTGGTCTCGATTGCTAGGGTAAATTCCCCCTGTGCGTTCGTCAGTGCCCAGGGTACAAAGGCAACCGAACCCACGTGGGGCTGACGATCTGGGTACACCCGAACACCGGCAACACCGCCGCGACCATCCACCACCCGGCCATTGACCTGACCTGCCAGCGCGGCAATCGCAAAGATCGGCGCCAGGACGAGCAGCCACCGAGAGGTCACGTTCTCCCTAGCGTCCGGAAGCCAAGCTCCAGCAGATAGCGCAACCGATGGCGGTTCACCTGGGCATTGAGTGGTTTCCACAGCACATCGTCCACCATGAATTCGATGGCCGTGAGTTGATCCAGCTGTTCCTTGGCACACAACAACAGGATGGGTAAACCCGCGGTGGTGGGCTCCATGCGCAACTCCGCCAGGGCCTTGTGCATGGATTCCAAGCCAAGATCCATATCCATGACTAACAGCCGATCCTCTGGGTGAATCTCCGCCACGATGGAATCCACCGATTCAAGAATCCTGGTTGTGTGGCCATCCTGGGCAAACTGGGCGGAGAGCTGGGCCTGCAGGCTTGATGAGGGAGAAGCCAAAAGAATGGAGGCCTGTCCTGCGGGAACGGGTGTTCCCCCTGCTTTTTTCCTCAATTCCATTAGGTGCATATGGAGCTGCACCCTAATTCGCATCACCGCATCATCGATGCGCTTGGGCATGTAGTCGTCCGCCCCGGCCTCCAAGCTACGGTCGTGGGCATTGGCCTTCACATCGGTGAGCATGACCACCGGAATGTCCTTGGTGCGGGGATCCGCCTTTAGCTCGCGGCAATAGGCGAAGCCATCCACGCCCGGCATGATCACATCCAGCAGAATCAGCTCGGGGCGGCGCTTGGCTAGGTACGACCGGGCCTCTTCCACGTTGGGGACGGATTCCACTTCTCGCCCCAGCGCCCCCAATCGCAAGGGCAGCATGCGCCGAAAGAGCGCAAGGTCATCGACCAAGAGAATGCGGCCGGGCTCATGAGTGGATTCTGCCAACCTTGCCTCGCTTCTATGTGCCTAGCCTAACGACAGCTTGCAGACGAAACAACTAAATCATGGCCACCGGAGAAGGCGGAATCGGGCCCAACCAGGATCCGCAGAAGACCTGCCCACCGGCCTGGGGTACAATGATGGGTTCGAGGTTTTTCGTGACTGATCCCCGCCTTATCAGGAATTTTTCCATCATCGCCCACATCGACCATGGCAAGTCGACCCTGGCAGACCGCCTGCTGGAGTTGACCCACACCATCGCCATGCGGGATATGCAGGCCCAGATCCTGGACGATATGGAACTGGAGCGGGAGCGTGGCATCACCATCAAGGCCCACGCCGTCACCCTGAAATACCCGGCCAAGGACGGGGAAATCTATACCCTGAACCTCATCGATACGCCCGGCCATGTGGATTTTACTTATGAAGTGAGCCGCAGTCTTGCCGCCTGCGAAGGCGCCGTACTGGTGGTTGACAGCACCCAGGGCGTAGAAGCCCAGACCCTGGCCAACACCTACCTAGCCTTGGAAAATGAGCTTGAGGTGTTTCCAGTTCTCAACAAGACCGATCTGCCTTCCAGCGAACCCGAGCGCGTGCTGGAAGAAATCGAATCGGTGATCGGCCTGGTGGACATCGCCAACGCTGTCAACATCTCGGCCAAAACCGGCGAGAACTGCGAAGAGGTGCTGGAAAAGATCGTCAAATGCATCCCGCCGCCCCAGGGCGACCCCAAGGCACCCCTGCAGGCGTTGATCTTTGACAGCTACTACGACCAGTACAAGGGCATCGTTAGCCTTATCCGCATCATGAACGGCACCCTGCACCCCGGGGAAACCATCCACTTCATGGCCACAGGTTCGGATCACCGGGTGGATGAAATCGGCGTGTTCAGCCCCAAAATGCAGAAACTCGACGAAATGAGCGTGGGCGAAGTGGGCTACCTCACGGGCAGCATCAAGCAATTGTCAGATGTGAAGGTGGGCGACACCATCACCCATGCCCTGACCCACAACACCAAGCCCTCCACCGTGATGCTGAAGGGTTTCAAGGAACTCCAACCTGTGGTCTTCGCGGGCATTTTCCCCACCAACAGCGATGACTATGAAAACCTGCGCAACGCCATGGACAAGTTGCGCCTCAACGACAGCAGCTTCCACTACGAGCCTGAAACCAGCCAGGCCCTTGGCTTTGGCTTCCGCTGCGGGTTTCTCGGCCTCCTGCACATGGAAATCGTTCAAGAGCGCCTGGAGCGTGAATACGACCTGGATCTGATCACCACCGCACCCAGCGTGCGCTACCACGTCTTCCTCACCGATGACACAGAAGTGGATGTGGATAACCCCGCCAAACTGCCGCCCCTGCCCAAGATCGCCCGCATCGAAGAACCGCTGATCGAGGCCACCATTCTCACCCGGCCCGACTTCGTGGGTGGCCTGCTCAAGCTCTGCGAAGAGCGTCGCGGCATCCAACAACGCCTGGAATACGTGGGCAAAGACCGCGTGATGCTGGTGTACGAACTGCCCCTGAATGAAGTGGTGCTGGACTTCTACGACAAGCTGAAATCCATCTCCAAGGGCTATGCCAGCTTCGATTACCACATGAAGGATTACCGCGAATCCGATCTGGTGAAGATGGACATCCTGGTCAACGGCGACCCCATCGATGCGCTTTCGGTGTTGATCCACCGCTCCAAGAGCCAGAACATGGGCCATCAGTTGACGGTCAAGATGAAGGAAGTCATTCCCTCCCAGATGTTCGACGTGGCCATTCAGGCGGCCATCGGTGCCAAGATCGTGGCCCGCACCAACGTAAAAGCCCGCCGCAAGGATGTGCTCGCCAAGTGCTATGGCGGCGACGTCAGCCGCAAGAAGAAACTGCTTAACAAGCAGAAGGAAGGCAAGAAGCGCATGAAGAGCATCGGCAACGTGGAGATTCCCCAGGAAGCCTTCCTGGCGATTCTCAAAGTTGGAGACGATTAATGCGCTTCTTGCATGAGCATTCGTCGCGCATGAGCCCGAAGCAGGAGCGGAGGGCAACTTCGCTGAAGGCGAAACCCGAAGGGCGCAGCCCACGGATGGGCTGCGTCAAGAGCATCGGCAACGTGGAGATTCCCCAGGAAGCCTTCCTGGCGATTCTCAAAGTTGGAGACGATTAATGCGCCAACCCACGGTCGAGCTGCAATCCAAGGCACCCAAAGAAATCATCGACAGCCCCACGGGATTTGTTTTCACGGGCCCAACCAAGATGGGGCTCCTGGTGCTCCTCTTCGGTCTGCTCTACCTTCGCCTCTGGCAGCGCCGTCGGAAAAAGGACCGCATCTGCCCCCACTGTGGCCACCGAAATCCCCCCCACCGGGCTAACTGCACCAACTGTAGCGCGCCGCTGTTTGGTGGATAGAAGGCTCCGCTGGCCGTTGCCACCCTCACCGATGATTCGGGAGTTTTTTGACAACCCTGATGGGGCAAATTATCAGGTCCTTCAAGACGACTCTTTGTCTTTTAACATTCAGTGTATTGGCCCTTTGTACTGCCCATCCTCTATCACGGATTGAAGGTTGCGCAGTGGAGCTAGGGTGCCAGCGCGGCCATTGGAGAACATGAGGTCGAGCACGGCGCTAAATCAAGTCCAGTTATCACTGACCACCAAATGGATCGCTTGTTTCCGATTCACTTCAGGGCAATCAATGCCCCTTCTTCGCCAGGGCAAAGCAATCCATCAGCCATGGGAAGCAACAAGCCGGAGGAGCATTTGCCCGTGAAAGTATAGTCCCAAACCACGGCACCGTCGGCCAATTTGACGGCATAGAGATGCTGTTTGCCTTCGTTTTCAGTGGCGATGTAAGCCGTTTCACCTGCCAAGGAAATGGGAAGACAGGGCTCCACATCCAGAGCACGCTTCCAGAGGGTTTTACCAGTTTGAAGGTCCAGGCAAATCAAATTTTCGTAGGCATTGCAATACACTTTTCCATCCTGGATCCACGGCATTTTTGTGCTACCCACCTCAAATTCCCAGACCTTGGACCCGGTTTCCTTCTCATGGGCTACGATCCATTCTGATTTCCGAAACACGCCGCGCTTTTCGGTATACAGAATGCGATTTCCATCGCCCAGCGGTGGTGTTCCGGCCGTCAAGGGTGTTCGCCACTCTTCCCGACCCTTCTCTACATCAATGGCGAGGAGATAACCTTCCGCAACAACGTGGAGCTGTTTTCCCAGTAGGGGGCCATCGCACAACTGTACGTTGGCCCCTGTAAGAACCTCCCACAGTTGTTTACCTGTTTGAAGATCCAAAGCAATCACTCGCCCCGCGCCACCCACGATCACCCGCCCTTCTTGCACTACGGGCGAAAGATCTGCCCCCTCAGGGATCTTGGCCTCCCAGCGTTTCTGCCCAGACAAGATATCAATGGCGTACACAATCCCCGTGGCACCACCCTTTCCTTTGCCAAAAATGGTAATGAGAAGGGTGTTCTCGTTCTGCACCGGAAAGAGCACCTTGGGTAGGTTTTTTTTGGCTGAAAGCAAAAACGACTTCAGGCTTTCAAGCTGAATGGAAAATCGCTCTTTGCCTGTGGTTGCATCCACTGCGGTCAGGAGATAGCTACCATTCACATAGACCACCAGATCACCCATGAGCATGGGATCTAGTTCGGGTTTACCCACAAAGGGGCACTCCCAAATCACCTTGCCCGTGGTTAAGTCAAGGCTCTGAAGGCAGAGGGAATCTGGTCCGATTCGAATCAATCGGGAGCCGTCAAAACAAGGGAATTTGTCCACCACCCCCAGCGATGATTTCCAAGCTTCCCTCGTGGGCTTAGGCAACACCGGTGGAATGGCGTCCGACTCTTTACGAGCAGTGCCATTAAGTGAAGCCTGACGCAAGAAGGCTGCCGTAGTCTGAGTTTGGGACTGCATGCGCATCTGCATGTTTTGCATCTGCATCTGCCGCTGCATTTGATTGATCATCATTGAACGCTGCTGCATCTGTCTCTGCATTTGGAACATCTGCTGAGCCTGAAACTGCTGCTGCTGCATCTGCCAGCCATAGTTTGGATTGATGCCCCCCTGGGCAGCCAGCGGGGCGGTTATCAATCCAACAACGACAGAGATTGGAATAAGGCGAAGCGTCATGGTGAACTCCAGGGATCTTTGGAAAACGTGCAGGTAGCCAGTCCGTTGAAAATTTCGTATTGGTAATTTAAAAGCCCCATTTGGCTAAGCTCACCAGGCGAAGGTGAGCGCTTCCCTTCATGCATCTCCTCGGTCAAGGCCAGGGAGTGGTCACTGGGGTTAAAGCATGAGTTCCAATCCTTTTCTACGCTTATTAGCCTTGCTTCGTCAACTCGGTACACGGCAATGCACCAAGGCTGTGACACAGCTGGGGTATTAGTCCGCTCCTGGATAGGCCTTTCTTACTACCTTGGCTTTTCCTTCCGCCCCGCACAATTCAATATTGTGCTAATCACCAGGGATCCGCGCAACGGTGTCGCACCCCGCACCCTCAATTCAGCAGATAATGAAAAGCCCCGGAAATCCGGGGCTTTTCATTCGGAATTTGCGAACCCTACAGGTCGATTTCACCCACGCCGAGATCGTCCGCCTCTTCGTTGCCTTCCTGAATGGCAGAGCCGACATCCAGATCGTTTTCCATGCCGAGCATATCGCTGGCGGAGGAATACATCTGACCCACGGTCTGTTTGCGGGTTTCGAGGGTCTGAATGAGTTCCTGCACCCGCTTGATCTCATCATTGAGGTGCTGCCACTCGGCGCGAATCGTGCGATTCATCTCGTCGACTTCCTGGCGGCAGCGCTCACGGGCGCTCTGGTAGAAGCCTTGTTGTTCCTTGCTGAGATCCATGGGTGCTCCAGGGGAAGAAATGGTGAGAAAAAATCAAGGCTGGTACTGGGAATGATTGATCATACCCGATTCAGTGAACCACCAGCCACAGTACGATTGCGATGGCAGCCAGGATGAGTGCTGCTGCAGGCAACATCCATCTCCGGGGTGAATCGGATCCCAGCCCAAGATCCTGTGGTGGGAGGGGGAGCGGTTCAGGAGCCGGGGTCGGATTGCTGGAAACGGCCACACTGGTCACGCTGGTGGGTGGATCCGGCTGGCGGGAGGCGCGCAAACCTTCGCTCACCCTCACTTCCGAAGAAGAGCGTCGTGGTTGCAATGGGAATCGGCTGGCGATGAGGGCTTCCACTTGTTCCTTGGTACCCTTGAGGAGCGTGCTGCCGTACTCGGCGATGTCGTGTTCCACCGGTTCGTTGCCGCTGCGCCCCAGCAACCCTTTGAGGTCACGTTCCAGGAAACGGGCGGATGGGTAACGCTGGTCCACGTTTTTCTGCAGAGCACGCTCGACGATGGAAGCCATTTCGCGCGACACCAGAGGATTGACGCCTCGGATGTCCTGGATTTTGCCCAGGCGCACTTTTTCCAGCACGCCCAGTTCGCTGTCCGCCTGAAAGCAGCGCTCGCCGGTCAGCAGTTCGAACAGCACAAGGCCGAGGGAATAGATATCGGATCGACTATCCAAGGGTTGGCCCAGGGCCTGCTCGGGGCTCATGTAGAGCAGCTTGCCCTTGAGGGCACCTGCCACTGTCTGGGTGGTTTTGGTGGCCGCCTTGGCGATGCCAAAATCCACCAGCTTCACAGCCCCATCACTGGAGATCAGCACGTTCTGGGGGCTGATGTCCCGGTGGACCAGTTTCAATTCCTTGTCGTTCATGCCTTTTTTGCGGTGCGCATAATCCAGGGCACCGGCCACTTTCATGGTGACAAAGGCGGCCACCGGTTCAGGCATCGGCAGTTTGAATTCACGAACCTTTCGAAGCAGGCTGCGGAGGTCCTTCCCGTCCACGTATTCCATGGCGATGTAGTAGAACCCGCTGGCTTTCCCGAGGTCGAAAATCTGCACGATATTGGGGTGGGTCAACTGGGCCGCGAGCTTGGCCTCGTCGATGAACATCCGCACGAACTCATCGTTGTCCGAAAGGTGCGGAAGAATGCGCTTGATGGCCACAATTTTTTCGAAATTATGCACACCGCGCTGACGCGCTTTGAACAATTCGGCCATGCCACCCACCGCGATTTTTTCGAGCAGGTAGTAGTTCCCGAATTCTTCGATAACTCCCGCTTTTTCATCCACCACAGGCTGGATCGAGGGGAAGGAAAGGGGCGCGGCAATGGGCTTTGGCGCAAGGGGAGCCGGCCCCGTGGTGTCCACGAACTCGATGGCTTCGGCGGAGATGGGGTTCAGGGATACCCCCGCTTCATCTCCAAAGGGATCGTTGATTCCCGAAATGCCACTGAGTGTGAATTCATTTTTCTTGGGTGCCGCCGCAACAGGCAAAGGTGCTGGAAGATCCTTGGCGAGGCCAGGAAGCTGCACCGTTGGCTGCATGGGCTTGGCAACGACCGGCGGCCGGGAACTTGGAATGGAATTTGCAGCGGGCTTGGGCGCCGACACCACTTTGGGGACGGACGGCGCAGGCGGGACGGGCGGGGCAGGCGGCGCGGGTGGAACGGTTGGGGCAACGAGAGGCGTCGCACTCGGTGGAGGTGTTGGTGGTGCAGCTACGCTGGCAAAGAAGGGTTGGGTTTTGGTTGGAGGGAGCGGCGCGGCCTTTGGTGTCTCGATTTCTGCCAGGATGTCCGCGAAGAGGTCTTCCGCCGTGAACTTGTGTTTCTCGCGACGCTTGAGGGTGAGGATTTCGTTGAGGGCATCCGCCCATTGGCCGGCCGGCAACGAACGGTCCAGGTCCCCCGCCACATCCGGGATCGGAATATGGAAGCCCTTCCCGGCAGAGGCAGCGTTGTCTGCGCCCTTGAATACCACCACCGGCACATCATGGTCCTGGGACCGCATGGACTGCACGGCGTGGAGGGCCGCTTCGCCACTGAGAAAGGGGTCCAGTAGGATCAGGGAGGTCTCCGTGCCCCCCACGAAAGCCGGTGCCTCCGCACAGGATGTGTGGGCCACATCCCAGCCATCTTTGGCCAAGGCCTCCCTGACCCCTGCGGATTTCAGGACTGGCCATCCAGGATCAGAAGGAGAGGTCGGGACATGCGCGCTCGAAGAAAGATCCTTATTCTATCGGCCCCACTGCAAGCACGATAGGCTTTGAATCCCCTTCTCTGCTCGGTTTTTTGCGCTCGCGGTTTTCTGCTTTGTGGGGTATTCTGTCAGACCGGTCCAATAGGGGCGCACGTCCCGGGACGAATCTACGGCGAAGGGGGGGATAACATACATGCCACTGGTCAAGATCAAAGAAGACGAGACCTTCGAGAACGCGCTACGACGCTTTAAGCGAAAGTGCGAAAAGTCCGGCATCCTGAGCGAACTAAAAAAGCGCCAGCACTACGAGAAGCCTAGCGCCAAGCGAAAGCGGAAGATGCTTGCCGCCCGGAAGAAGTCCCTCAAGCGCCTGTCCCAGGAACGCCGCATCATGGGAACGCCTTAATCCCATCGCCCTGCGCGACCTTGAAGGCCCGCTTCCCGCGGGCCTTTTTTGTTATCCGGTAATCTTATTTCCAGAATGACTACTTCACGCCACGGCGTCGCTGCTGCGCAACATCGCCTCGATTGGCTGGCCCGAAGATCGCCCTGCCCCCTCCCGGCACCCACCTGGGCATCGACCTCCTGCAGGTCACCGCAGCCTTGCTACCCGATCCAACCTCCATCGTGGCCCTGTTGCAGAAGAGCTTCACGGAGGATGGCCAGTTGGACCCGCTCCGAGTGCCAGGGTTGGCAGATCTCCATCGCGAGCGCCAGCGCCGCTTCCAGTCGGTTCAAAACCGCCTGCAGCGCATCCTCCAGGATGTGCCGGACGCTTGTCAGGAACAAAGCATCGTCGAACGCAATGGGCGGATCTGCTTACCGCATGCGGGTGGACCGCAAAGGCAGCGTGCCGGGTCTGGTGCTGGATCGCAGTTCCAGCGGTGCCACGGTATTCCTGGAGCCCTTCGAAGTCGTCTCCCTCAACAACGATTTCGTGGAGGCGGATCGGGAATACACCCAGGCGGTGCAGGCCTTCCTGCGGGATCTGCTGGATCGCTTGCGCGCCCGCCGGGAGGATTTCGAACGATGGCACGGCTTCCAGGGCGAGGCTGATGAGATTCTGGCGCTGCTGCGCTGGCGGGCGCTGTGCGACGGGGTGTTGCCGGAGCTCGGAACTTCTCGACTTCACGTGCTCGAAGCCCGCCACCCACTGCTGCTTCCCGCTGTGCGCCTGGCCCTGGACCTGGAGCCCCTCGACCATGACGTGGTGCCCCTGAGCCTGGAATTGGATGAATCCCGCCCTGGCCTCGTGATCTCCGGCTCCAATACCGGTGGCAAGACCGTGGTGCTCAAAACCGTGGGCTGCTGTCCGCCTTGGCCCATTCGGGGTGCGCCATTCCTGCCAAAGCGGGTACCGAACTGCCCCTGCTCAGCACCCTACATGCCGATATCGGGGATCACCAAACCCTGATTGGCAGCCTCTCCACCTTCAGCAGCCATATCCTGCATTTGAAAACCATTCTGACCCAGGCCAAGCGGGGTGGCCTTGTGCTGCTGGATGAACTCAGCACGGGCACCGACCCCAAAGAAGGCGCCGCCCTGGGCATCGCAGTGCTGCAAGCCCTTTCCCGCCGCCAGTGCTGGGTGCTCTGCTCCACCCACCTGGGCGAGATCAGCCAGTGGGCTATCCGCCATCCACGATTCCAGAATGCCTCCGTGCAGTTCGATGAAAACCGCTTGGCACCTACCGATTGATGGTGGGCCAGCCCGGCCAAAGCCGCGCCCTCACCATCGCTGCGAAACTGGGCCTGCCCCGTTTCGTGCTGGATCATGCGGAAAAGGTCCTGGGTCGCCGTGAGCAGGATTGGCGCTAGTTTCTGAAATCCCTGAGGCGGATCGTCTGCGCCTCATGGACCAGGCCGAGGAACAAGCCAAACGGGGAGGCTGCCCTTACTCAAGGACCAGAGAACCTGAGCGAGCGGGAAGAGGCCCTGCGCCAAAGCCACGAGAAATTCCAGCAGGACAACCGCGAGAAGATCCAGCGGGTGCTGGATTTCCTGGAGCATGAATCCAAGCGCTTGGTGAAAGAACGTGAAGGAAAACAACGCAGCATCGAACCCTTGAACGCGGACCGTATCGGCACGGAAGCCGGTGAACGGGTCAAAACCCTGGAGCAGATCGCCCGGGCCGAACTACAACCCATCAGGCTGGCGCCGCGCCCCGCCAAACAAAGTGCGGAGCTAAGGCTTGACGGCTATGCCCGACACCGCGGACTTGCGTGTAGCAGGCCGCGTCATCACTCTGGAAGGGTGACCGCGTCACCTTACAAACCCCAAGGACGCCGCCTGGAGGCCCGGGTAGGGGAATTGGAACCCATCGTCAGGGCTGATTTCGATGCCGCCAACCAGCCGGTGGCGAGACAGCACCGGGCCACGGCCCACGATTCTGGGGTCCAGTGAGATCAACCTGATCGGGCGTGCCTCCGACGATACTCCACTCGAGGTCCACCGGTTCCTGGAGGAGTCCCTGGCTTCCGGGCCAGAAATTCATCCGGCGTCGACCACGGCCAGCGGCAGCACCGGCCGCCTGAAAGCCGCGCAGGAGGGGCCTTGTAAGGCCATCCCGGCATCACCCGCATTGAAGATGCGCCCCAAAAACCAAGGCGGCGCCGGTACCACGGTAATCACACTGTCAGCTGATTGTTTTTTCCCGGCAAAATCGAAAGCATTTTTAACCCTTACTAAAAACAGAGAGAGAAAACCCCTGTGTTTCTTTTTGGTGCCCGCCCGTAGGAGGCTTCGTGTGTCTGGGTGGCTAGCTATTATTTCCCGAAGAAGCTCAGCAAAGCTCTTGGCCACTTCTTCCAGCATGGCTTCGGTCATTTCAGGATAGATTGGGAGGCTTCAGAACTTCCTTGGAGCCAGTTCGGTTTCGGCCAACTGGCCGGTCTTGTAGCCCAGGTAGGCAAAGCAAGGCTGTTCGTGCAGGGAGATGGGGTAGAAACGGCGCAGCCGATGCCCAGGCCCTGGAGGTGCGCCGGGAGCGCATCGCGCTGGCCCTGCTTCACCCGCACGGTGAACTGGTTGTAGATGTGGCGGCCTCGGGCACGGTTTCGCTGGGCAGGACGAGCTCATCGGGCGTGAGGGCGGTCGAGGCCGGTCGAGCATTACCAGTGGGCATGCTTGCGACGACCGGCATGCCAGCTTCCAGCATGGGCAGCTTGGCGCGCAGCACCAGCGCCTGGAACTCATCCATGCGCCTAGTTCATGCCCACTTCGTGGTGAACGTAGACCGGTTCCATGCCGTGAACTCGCATGCGCCGCACCCTGGCGGCCAGTTTTCGTCATCCCGGATGGCAGGAGGCCCGCGTCACCGAAGGCGCCCAGGTTCTTGGTGGGGTAGAAGCTGCAGCCGGTCATGTCGCCGAACTGGCCCGCGGACTTGCCCCAGCCCTTGGCACCCAGGCTCTGGCAGGCGTCCTCGATCACGGGAATGCCATGTTTCTGGGCCACGGCCATGATTGCCTAGCATGTCGGCCAGCAGACCAAAGAGGTGCACGGGCATGATGGCCTTTGGTGCGGGGCGTGATGGCGGCTTCCACCAGCGCCGCCGTGGCGTTGAAGGTACGGGATCGAGATCAACGAAACCGGCGTGGCGCCCGTGGGAGCTACCACCCCGCCCGTGGCGAAGAAGGTGAAGCTGGGGATGATGACTTACTGTCGCCCGCCTTGATATCCAGGGCCATCAGGGCCACCAGCAGGGCATCGGTGCCGCTGGACATGCCCACGGCGCATCGCGCCGGAGTATCGGAAAGCTCGGCTTCCAGGCCTTTGGTACGTTCTCGTCTCCAGCACAAAGCTCGATTTGTCGATGATGGTGGACAGGCCTTCCAGGATCTTTGCCTTCGCGGCGTTGTTCTGGGGCGAGCCCGAGCATGGGCACGGGCATGGCAGTCTCCTGCGGCCATGTTGGAAATCGATCTTTCCAGCGTGAATGCTCAGTATGGCAGATTCCTCGGTCAGCGCTGGAGAAGGTGCCCCAACAGAATGCGAACCCGATGCCCACTAGGACCACCCCGCCCGCGGCCTAGCACGGATTCGTCGCCCGGCATTCCGCAGGAGGTTTTTGAGCTCGAAGCCGCCCAAGATGCCCGCGTAGGAAACAGCGAAGGTGACCGTTCCAATGATGGCGATGGGCAATCCCAAAGGAGACCCCGGAGCAAGGCAATCAGCAATCCCACCGCCAGGGTATCGATACTGGTGGCCACCGCCAGCATGGCCAGTACTTTCAGATCGGTGGAGATCCGTCGTTCCCTCGTCCTTCCAGGCACCGATGATCATTTTGCTGCCCAGGAAGCCCAGAAGACCACCGGCGCGCCAGCCAGGGCGCGATGGGCGCGATCCAGGCTTTCAGCGCCCGACCACCGAGCCAACCTAACACCGGCATGCCCGCCTGAAAAACCAGAAAGGCTCTGGACACCTTGAAGGCATCCACGTGCCGCCGATCCTCGTAAGGACAGGCGTACGCCAGGGACACCGCGAAGG
>JADKBC010000022.1 GCA_016715205.1 Holophaga sp. | reverse complement strand
CATAGGGCCGGGCAGGCCCCATGTCACGTTCTCGAAACCACGTGGCCTGGATCCAGTCTGGCCAAGCAGGTTGATAACCTGCCAGACGCCGAAGCGGGTCTTTGGCCCACTTCGGGAGTAGAAAATTGGCGGCATAGGCCACCTGAGAGGCTCGGCCAGGAATGCGATCCCCCCCGCGACCCGGCAACCGGTTGGCGGTTCGCAAGAGTTTCATGGCCTGGATAACGTGCCATTGCCGCATCAGGCTGGCCACCCGAATACCGGTGTAGGAAAGATAGCCACCCAGCATTTCGTCGGCGCCCTGACCATCTAGCATCACTTTGATTCCGGCCTCCCGGGCCAAGCGAAAGACCCTGTACTGGGCAAAGATGCTGGTGCTGCCAAAAGGATCATCCTGGGCTCGCATCAAACCTTTGAGATCGTCGAGCAGGTCTTCACCCGTAGCCCAGGTTTCGTGGAGGGTGGCTTCAGCTTCCTGCCCGACCAAGGCCATGAAAGGGCCTTCATCAAGGCCTTCCTTGCCGGCTCGATAGCAGAAGGCATGGAGATCCGCAGAGGGGTCGAGCCGACGCATGGCCATCACAATCGAAGAAGAATCGATGCCTCCAGAGAGGGCCGAGCCAATCGGAACATCGCTGCGCAAGTGGAGGCGCACTGAATCGAGGAATAATTCGCGCAACCGATCCGTCGCCTGGATTCGGGTCATCCCGTCGATGGGTTCAGGTTCCAGGCGCGTGTGGCGGCGGGGCTCCATCAGGGCGGCAGGCCCCTGAAGGGATATTTCCATCAGGTGGCCTGCCGGGAGTTGTTTTACAGAGTCCAAAAAGGTATGGCTGCCGTTATCACTGAGACCAGTGCACAGGAATTCATTCACTCTGCGAGGATCCACCTTGCGCCCCAAACCCGGGAGGGACCTAAGAGGGCGCTGTTCCGAAGCAAACGCCAAAAATTCGGAAGTTTGGGCGAAATAGAGAGGCTTGATACCTAGAGGATCCCGCGCAAGAAGAAGGGTTTGCCGTTCTGTATCCAGAATGGCCAGGGCGAACATGCCGCGCAGCCTTGGAAGCAGCGCTTCGCCCCAGACACGGAAGCCTGTCAGGAGGACTTCCGTGTCAGAGCGGGTGGAGAACCGGATCCCCTCGCGCTCGAGTTCCTTCCGTAATTCGAGAAAATTATAAATTTCGCCATTGAAGGTGAGGTGATAACGCCCTGTGTCGTCGGACATGGGTTGAGCCGCAGCCATGCTCAAGTCGAGGATGGCCAGGCGGCGGTGTACCAGGGCAACACGGCCTTCGCGATCGTGCTCACAGGCGTGATATCCCCGGTGAATGGAACCACTGGGCATCCAGCAAAGCCAACCTTCGCCATCGGGGCCCCGATGAGCAAGGTCCTTGGAGAATCCACGAAGGATTTCGCCAGGGAGCCGCCCTGGGCCAGCGATTCGAACGATCCCAGCAATGCCACACACGTTTGGGAGCCAGCCTTTCTTGAATGGAGTCTTAGCGCAGCGTTTCTTTTCCAGGGAATTCGAGGGGAGCCTCTACTTTTCCAAGAACTCGAGTGTAGAGCTTCATCACGTGGTTTACGAAGGAGGGGATTCCAAAGACGTCCCGGCTCTGGGTGCTGATTTGGTGGCGATTGAACCTTGAATAGTCCCGACGGATGCTGCGCAGAGCTTCAACCATCGCTTGCTTCTCACCCACTGGCACCAGAAAGCCATTTGCAGGGGTCACAAAATCCTCCGGGCCACCACAAGCGGTTGAAATGACCGGAAGTCCGGTCATGAGGGCTTCTGCGAGCGCCACGCCAAAGGTTTCGATACGACTCGCCTGCACGTAGGCGTGGGCTTTGCGAAACTGATCTGGCATTCGTTCCCTAGGGATCGAACCCAGGAGACGAATCTGGGAACCCCTTCCTCTGGACTCAATCAGTTCCTTTAATGTTTCGAAATCCGGACCCTCGCCGACAATATCCAATTGGACGGATTCCTGTAATGGAAATGCTTCACAGAAAGCCAGGATCAGATCCGAATTACGCTTTAATTCAGATAGTGAGCCCACGCTGAGAAATCGAAAATCGCCAGCAGGGATAGAAGGCCTTGGGAAAAATTTGAGGGAATCCACCGGGTTGGGAAGAACCTCGATCTTTGCCTCTGAAACAAGGTTCGCCTCGGTGAGGGTTTGCTTCAAAAAATTGCTCACTGCGATGACTGCCGTGGCTTCGTGAAAGCAGCGACTCAAGGCCTTCATCTGCCAAGGAGTGTATGCCCCATCGTAATAGTCGGATTGATGTTCAGTGATGACCAAGGGGGTGGAAAGCAATTTGGCCAAAAGCCTTGCTGCACAAGCACCTGGGAAAGCGCTTTGGGCATGGATGACATCGGGCCTGCCGATTCGACGGAAATACCGGAGGTACAGGAGTAGAACCCTGATCTCCCAAGTGACCAGGCCCACCCGCCGCCTAAGGCTTAGGGTTGGGCCAGACTCCAAAACCTCTAGTAAGTTTCCCCGCTGGTGGCAATGGCTTCGAAATAGACCTGACCACAGGTGACCTGGGGTTCGCCAATAGCGAACCTCAGGATGGAGGACTGTAACCTCGCTCCCTTCCGTGGCCAGGGCTTGGGCTTGTTCCCGAAAAAAAGTCCCACCCATGGGACTGTTCTGGGATGGGTACCAGGAAGGCACGAATAGGATCCGGAGCCCCTTGTGCATTCATGCCCCCAAGGGAGGTGTGGAGGCCTTCCTTGGTTTCCCCAGGACGTTAGTCATGTCCGGGAGTGGATCCGGCAAGGGTGTACTGCCGTCCAGCTTGAAAAATTGATAGCCGAATGATTCAAGCATCTGAAGCAGTGCCTCGGGACTATGGCCGGATGCAACACAGGTTTCTCGATTCAATTCGAACACCAAGCATGGTTTAAAGCGGTTCAGGGTGTTTCTCGCTCCCAGGAACAGGCACCATTCACTTCCCTCAACATCAACTTTCAACAGGTCAAGGCGGGTTATTTTATGGGTTTTCACGAATTCATCTAGGGTTTCCAAAGGCACTTCGCCTGCCGGTTTGGATCGAAGAGGAGTGGGGAAAAAAGTTCCAAGACCTTCGTTGTTTTCCCCTGCTGCATCCACGCCATTTGCTTCGTAAATCTGAAGTTTCCTGGGGCCTCGTGAAGGCCGGTGTTTTGCGCATGGACGTGGTTAAAGCCGTTGGCAACGATGTTGCGGTTCAATACTTGAAAAATACTCGGGACAGGTTCAAAGGAATATACATGGCCCGTTGGCCCAACCTGTTTGGCGGCGATCAAAGTCAATTCCCCAAAGTTCGCGCCGGCATCCACGACCACCATGCCGGGCTTCAGGAATAGTTTGAAATAGGCAGACTCTTCTTGGGCATGCCCCCCATGCCAGTACAACAGACTCCCGAGATAGGCATTTCGGTTGATTTGAATCTTCAGGTCACCGTCAAATCTATCCAGCCAAATCCAGTCCTCGATAGGTGAATTCCGCCTGGGTGTAAACAATTTCCGCAGGGGTTCTTTCAGCCGCCAAAACAGCCGAGAATTGGCATGGTTCCTGGAAAGCCGTGCCAAGGGATTGGTCAGGAAATTCCAAGAGAGGGTCATTGGGACGCCCCCGTTTGAACACCATCGAGATGGGGCAAATACCATCGCCACCGGAGGAGAAAGCAGGACAACGTCACGTGGGACAGGAAGACAACCACCGCAAGTGAAAGCCCGAGGGAAGCAACCCCCGTCGCCGGGGATACCACCAGAAGGATGAATAAGGCCTGCAGCGCAAACAGCCAGCCAACACCGGCCCAATCATGGGGGATTGGATAGACCCGGTTAGCGGCGCGCCAGATTAGGACCAGGAGCAAGAAATAGGAGAGAAGCGTAGCCAGGGCTGCTCCAAAGGCGCCCAGGCGCGGTACGAGGAGGGCGGTGGATGCCAAGTTAAATACCACCCCAAGCCCAAAGGCTTTCAGGACCAGATCATTTCGTTTCGCAATGGCTGCACCGAGAGAGGCAATCTGCATGAGTCCCATCAAGACATGGCACCAAGCCAGTAACAGGATCGCGGGTAAGGCCTTTGCATAGGCTGTGGGTGCCATGACCCTTGCCAGTAACGGGGCACCCAAGGCCAGGGCAAGGGACAGATTGAGGGTGACAGCAGTGAACACCAATGCCGCGCGGCGGAAAACCAAAGGGGCTTCTTTTTTTTCATGAATAGAAAGCGCGAATGGGGCCCAGGCCACCAGGAAGGCGGTGACGGGGAAACCCACGGCCATGGAGAGGACGGAGGCAAAATGGTATCGTCCAACCTGTTCCCCTCCCGCCAAGAACTGAACCAGGAACCGGTCGGAGAGATTGATTACCCAGGTCGCGAGGCTGGCCGGGACCAGGGGGGCTGAATAGCGAAGCATTTCCTTAAGTCGTACCCAGGATGCTTGGCGAACATCCCACAGGTCGCGCATGGTGATGATGGCTGCGGCGCTTCCAAGGATTCCTACGGCCACCATGGCCTGATAGAACCCTTCCAGGCCTCGCCCCAGGTGAAAGACCAGGAACCATATCCCCGAAATCGACCCGGCTGCAACCAGTCCGGAATAGGACATCACCGCCAGGGGTCGCCTGGAAAGCCTGAGGCGGTAGGCAAGGACGTTGCTCAGGGAGGAGGACAGCACTGTTGCTGCAATCCAAGGGTATGCAATCCGGGCTGCTGCCTCCGGGAATAACCAGCGGGTCAGCCAGGGGCGCATGAGGATCAGGAACCCGAAGGCGCCCAGAGAGAGAAGCAGGACGCTCCAGGCCCAGGTGACCAGCGTGGTGCGTCGGTCAACTTCATCCCGCGTACCCCAGTACCAGCGGGATGCGGCCGAATCAAGATTCAGGGAACTTGCGTTCACAACCAGAACCATGAGGGCTCCGGCCACGCCGAGTACTCCATATTCCGAGGGTTTCAGGGATCGGGTGAGCAGGGGCGTGAACAGGATCGGGGCGAGGGCTTGGAAGGACTGAGCGAGGCCATTCCCAAGGAGATCCCGAAGAAAGGAAATGCCATGCCTGGGGCGAGGTTCTAAGTCAGCCAAAGGGGCCCCTCGGATTGCTTAGTGCTGGGAGTGATCAGAGGGAGGCAAGATGCTCGATCTTTGGGAGTTCTCATCTCGGTGTGTCTTGACTGGGTTAGGTAATCCCACCCTTTCCTATGGGGGGCAAGACGCTTCGAGTGAATTGCATGGTTCAAAGGTTGCCAATCGAAAGAGTGCTAGGTTGCGAAATGTCTAACGCTTTTTACCCTTCCCACCTTCCTTCGGCACCGCCACGCCGCCCCGCATGGCACTCCCATCCTTGAACTGCAGTTCCCATCCAACCCGGTCGCCTACCTTCAACTTCAACCGTCGGACGGTGCCGGAGGCAAACTCGATGACGTGGCGGGAGACGACGTTGCCTCCGTAGTTGGGGATGTCGAAGTCGGAACCGCGGAACATGGCGGGCATGGGCGGGGCGCTTTCTTTGATTTCCACGACAGTGCCATCGGCCTTGACCCAGACCATGTCCAGGGCGATCAGGCAGTTTTTCATCCAAAAGGGGCGCTGGGCGTCATCGTCAGCGATGAAGATCATGCAGCGGTCCTTGGCCAGTTGGGTGCGATACATCATGCCGCGGGCGCGTTCCTGCTCGGTTCGGGCCACCTCGGCGAGAAAGCGCTGGCCTTTGACCACCACGGTGCCGCCATCGGTCTGATAGGGGCTCATGGCGATGAGGCTGCTTAGAAGAAAGGGGTGCATGGAAACTCCAAGGCGAGAACTCATGGTACCGGATTCAAGGCCTAGGCGATGGATTGCGGATGACGACATCTGGAGTGTCAGCACCCGAAGCCGGTGATGAAAAAGGCTTTAGTTGAGGATACCTCGCTAGATGGGGTAATATTCGCTATCCCGCTTCTGCCGGGGTGGGACATGGGATGACCTTACGCGCTTTGGCACTTAGTCTTTGTTTCTCGCTCCTGTGCTTCGGGGCGCAGGAAGGGACACAATCCCTGAATGCGGTGCGCACCGTGCAGCCCATTCGGATGGATGGTCGGTTATCCGAACCCGCCTGGGCCGAGGCTCCCAGCGCCTCTGGGTTCACCGTGAATTGGCCGGATTTTGGCAAAGACGCGGCCCTGCCCACCGTGGTCAAAGTTCTGTACGACGACCACTTCCTCTATGTGGGCGCGCGGATGGAGCATCCCAAGGGCCACGCGGCAATCATCCGCCGCCTGCATCGCCGTGACCAGGATAGTTCCAGCGACTGGTTTTCGGTCTACCTCGATAGCCTGCTGGATCGCCGCACAGCCTGGGGTTTCTCGGTGAATGCCAGCGGGGTTCAGCGCGACACGCTCCATGTGGGCGAAGATATGCGTGGCGATTCCAGTTGGGATGGGGTGTGGGAAAGCTCGGTTTCGGTGGATCGTGACGGGTGGACCGCCAAGCTTAAGATCCCGTTTTCGTTGCTGCGCATTCGGCCAGGAGAAGGGCCCCAAACCTGGGGCATCAATTTCAGCCGCGCGGACCAGGGGCCGGTGCGTGAAACCAGCTATTGGGAACTGCCACCCCGGGGGCAAAATGCCTTTGTCAGCCGGTTTCCGCTGCTCACTGGCATCGAAGGTATTCGTCCTCGGGCGCGTCAGGAATGGATCCCCTTCATCAGCACCCAGCGGAAATTTGAAACGTCCCAGCCCTACGATGATCGTGTCTGGACCCATCGCTTGGGTTTAGATGCGCACCTGGGACTGACCAGCCATTCGCAATTGGATCTCTCGGTACTGCCCGACTTTGGTCAGGTGGAAGTGGACCAAGCGGTGCTGAACCTCGGCACCTACGAAACCTATCTGCCAGAGAAGCGGCCGTTCTTCCTGGAAGGCATGGAGATCTTTCAGGTCGCTGGGAATGGGCTGCTCTACAGCCGACGCATCGGCCGTGGGTTGGGGGATCCCGATCTGGGCGCAGGGGAGCGGGTGGTGGATCGGCCCCAGGCCGCGGAAATCAACGGCGCGGCGAAGTACACCGTCAAACTGGCCTCGGGCCTCAATTTTGGTGTGCTGGGGGCCAGTGTGGCCAACGCGAAAGCCACCTTGGCGATCAAGTCACCCAACCCTGGCGACCCGGACCAGATCGTGTCTCGCGAGGTCTATCCACTCACCAATTTTGGCGTATTGCGCATTCAGCAGGCCCTTGGGGAATCGGGCAGCTACGTGGGTGGTTTTGGCTCGTTCATGCGCCAAGCCCGCGCGGATGGACGAGAAGCCAACGTGCAGGCCCTGGACGCGGTGTACAAGACGCCCGATAAGAGCACCATTTCCGAATTCACCCTGGCCCGCAGTGTGGCTGGAACCCGCGGGGAAACCGTTGAAGGCTGGCGGGGGCGCCTGCATGTCAACCGCCAGTGGCGTTCGGGTTGGGCCGCGGATGTCACGGCAGTGAATGCTTCGCGGGCCTTTGATCCCAACGACGTGGGCTATCTTTCCCGGGCGGATGAACAACGGGCGGTCATGTCGGTGTCGCGGCGCTGGGACCAGGCCATCGGAATTCTGAGAAACATGGAGATAAGCGCCACCGGAGTGGTGATCCGTGACCAGGCTGGTCACGTGATCCAGCGATCCATGGGAGCCTTTTTCCGAACAGATTTCACGAATTTTTTCTCCACATGGTTGCAAGGCGGGCTGGATTTACCAGCGGAGGATGACCGCGAACTACGAACCTTTACCGATCCCGTAAAGAAGTACCTGCGGACCGCGCGGCACCCCTGGGCAGGCATCGGGGCGGATACGCCCGGCAATCGGCCTTGGTATGTGCGGCTTTCGGTGGATCGGGGTTGGCATGAGGGCGGTCCCAGCACCGACCTGGGCCTGTTCCAATCCATCAAGCTCGGTTCGGCGGTGGAAGTTCAGCTCAACACCAATCTGGTGCGCGATAACGGGGAGCGAAAATATTTAGCTGGCCCGGAGGATGCCCTCGAAACCGCCGCGCCCATGGTGGGGCTGCGACGAATGGGGTTGATGGATCAGACCCTGCGCGTTTCCTACGCCCTCAGCCCCACCTTCAGCATTCAGTTGTTCAGCCAATGGCTGGATGCCAATTACGCATTTCGGGAGGTGGGCCATTACGTGGATGACCAAACCATTGCGCCGGGTTTGCCCGATGGCGTTACCCATGTTTCGACGGCCTTCAGCGATCGCCTATGGAACGTGAACCTCATTACCCGTTGGGAATTCCGCCCGGGCAGTGCCTTCTACTTTGTGTACACACACGGTGTGGCGACCGATGCCTTGCTCAATGACCGTGCGAGCATTCGCCCCCGCTTGGATCTGGCCGTGCTGCGCCACTTGCCAAGCGACGATGTGGTGCAGATGAAAATCAGCTGGATGTTCCGCTAGGCCGTGGGCGCTTTCATCAAGGCCTTCAGGCTATTGGGGAAATGCGGCTCGGTGAGGTCCTTCACGGCCTGGGCGTACTGCTGGATTTCCCACTGGGCATGGCTGTCCAGACGCAGGTGGAGGAAGTGGGCCACGGCCTGGAGGCTGGCGGTCCAATAGACCTCTGAATAGAGCCCCACGGGCAGCACGCACCGGGCCTGCTCGCGGCAGACGCCCAGATCGATTAGTTTTTTGTATTGGGTGACGCTGTTCTGGCAGGCGTCGAGGTAGGCCTCCCGTGCCGCGGTACGCTGGGCCTCGGGAATTTCGCCTTCGCTGCCCTGTTTGTTGACCTTGGCCTGTTGGCGAAAGGTCTCAGGAACGAAATATTCGTCCTCCTTGAACTCCACGTAGCGCCCGGAAATCTCATTGAAATCACTGGCGATGCGATGCTTCATCCATTGGCGGAACACAAAAATGGGGGCCTTCACATGAAAGGTCAGGTAGGCATGGCGAAAGGGGGCCGTATGTTCGTGTTCGGCCAGGTAGTCCACCAACTCGGCATCCTTGGGATCGAAGGCTTCCTTCCGCTTGCCAAAGGACACGCGGGCCGCATTCACCACGGTGAGGTCGGTACCCATGTGATCGATGAGGCGCACAAAGCCACGGTCGAGGACGCTGATTTCAGGAAAGGGCATGGTGGACTCCTACCAACAGTTTGCCGCAGATCTAGCGAAGCAGCAGCATGGCCGCCAGGGCCACCATGACCCCCGCGAAGATCCGCTGGAGGCGAGGGCCCGCGATCCGAGTGGCAATCCGTGCGCCGCCAAAGGCGCCCAATTGAAACCCCAGGGCAAGGCCGATCAGGATCAACCAGGGGAAGGCCGGTTGTGATTTGGCATAAACCAGCACGCCGGGAAGGCCTACAGGGGGCAGCAGTACGGCGATGCTGACCAGTTGGGCTTCGTGCTGGGGCAGCTTCAGCCAGAGCACCAGCATGGGAATCATCACCACCCCACCGCCAATGCCGAGCAGCCCGGCACAGCACCCGCCCACAAGCCCAATGATGAGGCCGGGCGCCCAGGGCGGTGCCATGGGAGGAAGCTCGACAGCGGAGACCGCCGGCCGTTTTTGCAAGAAAGTGCGCAGGGCCAGCAGCAGCAGGAAGCAGACAAAGCCGATGCGCAGGGGACCTTCGGGAATGCGATTGGCCACCTTGGCACCAGCCCAGACGCCCGGGAGAAAGGCCACCACGATGGCGCCCACCAGGGGCCAGTGAATGGGAATGCCCCGGCTACGGAAATGCAGCACGGCAGGCAGACTGTTGGGCAGCAGCAGGGCGGCCAGGGTCACGCCCTGGGCCTGGTGCTGGTTGAGGCCCAGAAGGAGCGCCAGCAAGGGGATGAGCACGATGCCCCCGCCCACCCCGAACAGGCCCGAAAGGACCCCGCCGCCGAGGCCCGCCAGGGCGCCTGCGAGAAAGGTGAAGGTGGATCCAGTTGCGCCAGCCATGACCGAAGTCTACCGCTCGTGTTCCAATGGAGAGGACAGGAAGCCCCATGCAGATCCCTTTTTCCGATGATGTGATTCTCGACAGTCGCCGTGCCGTGATCCTGCCCAAGCAGGAAACTCTGGTGCTATCCGATCTTTTCCTGGGCATGGGCGCCGGGCGCCGCAAGCGTCCTGATCTGATTCCCGCCGGACAGCACAACGATCTTTGGGAACGGCTGCTGGGCCTCATTGCCGATTACCAACCCAAGCGCATCGCCCTCCTGGGGGATATCAAGCCGAACCAGGGCACGGTGGAAGACGAGGAAGCCGAGGAACTGCGCACCCTTTTTCGCAAACTCCAGGGCCCTGGCCGCGAGGTGATCCAGGTGGTGGGTCATCCCGAGCGCAGTTGGGGTCCGGCCCTGGAAGGCACGGGCGTGCAGCCGGTGGATACCTACCGCGTGGGCAACCTGACCTTGATGCATCGGCGGCGAATCTTTGTGTATCCCCGTCATGATCCACCCCAGGGTTACTGGATCAACGGTGGCCTGCATCCGCTCTTTGCGGTGCCGGTGCCTGGGCCCGATGGCCAGGAGGAATTCCTGCGCTACCCGGCCTTCCTCTACACGGGCTTTGCCCTGGTGATGCCGCCCTTTGTGAGTTATGCCCAGGGCTGGGAAGTCATGCAGCCCGAGCGCTTGCCCCGCCAGGCCCGGGCCTGGAAGGTGTTGGGCGACCATCAAATCTCCGCCATGGACCTGCCTTCCCTGCCCCCCGCGCCCGAAGCCCTGCGCAATCTGGCACGCCCCGCCATTCGGCGGAAGCGGGAAGGCAAAGACGGAGCTGAATGAACCCGCTCAGCGCCGCGCGTTGAGGATCAGCATGGCATCGCCATAGGAGAAAAAGCGGTAGCGTTCGCGCACGGCTTCGCCATAGGCGTGCTTGGCCAATGTGGTTCCCAGCAGGGCGCAGATGAGCACGAACAGGGTGCTTTCGGGTAAGTGAAAATTGGTGAGCAGGTGATCGGCGCTGCGCAGGCGATGGCCCGGTTTGATGAAGATCCGCGTGGCGCCACTGCGAATCAGCTGCTCGCCATCCCAGGCGCTTTCCAAGGTGCGCAGACTGGTGGTGCCCACGCACAGCAAGGAGCGGTTGCGCGTGCGTAGGGTGGGTTCCAGCACGGCGGCCGCAGTTTCGGGAATTTCGTAGCGTTCCTCGTGCATGACGTGGTCTTCCAGGTGTTCGGCCGTCATGGGGCGGAAGGTGCCCAGACCCACGTGGAGGCGCACAGGTCGCCACAGGCAGCCATTGGCCTCCAGGCGGGCAATGAGTTCCGGCGTGAAGTGCAGGCCCGCAGTGGGGGCCGCCACGGCCTCGCCTTCTTCCGCATGGAAGGCTGTCTGGTAGCGGGTTTCATCCTCGCCATCCGCCGCGTGATGGATGTAGGGCGGCAAGGGCAGGCGCCCAATCCGATCTACCGCATCCCAGTCGAGATCCTGGAGGTCGCGCTGGATTCTGATTTTGCGCAGGCCTTCTTCCAGGGTGTCCTCGATGAGACAGCTGGCGAGTCGTTCGCCGGTGGTGGGGTCCACCACATCAGCCTGTTTACCCGGTTTCAGTTTCACGCCAGGACGCACCATTGCCTCAAAGGAACCGTCCGGAAAGGCGCGCAAGAGCAGGGCCTCGCCCAGGCCACCACCGGCTCGACGCAGGCAGAGCCGAGCATGGCGAACCTTGACATCGTTGGGCACGCACAGGGTTTGGGCGGGCACCCAGGTCGGCAGTTCTCGGATGGAGGAATGGGTCAGCGCTCCGGTGGCAGCATCGACCACCAATAACCGCGCCCCGTCGCGTTCCGGCGCCGGATGCTGGGCGATCAAGTCTTCCGGGAGCTCGAAGGAAAATTCAGTGCGCTTCATTCCGCGAATTGCATCTTGTGAAGTCGGCTGTACTCGCCCTGCAGGGCCTGGAGCTGCTCGTGGGTGCCCTGCTCCACGATGCGGCCCTGCTTGAGCACGCAAATACGGGTGGCGCGTTGAATGGTGGACAGGCGATGGGCGATCACCAGGGTGGTGCGGTTCTGCATCAGGGTTTCCAGAGCCTCCTGCACCGCACGCTCGCTTTCGGTGTCCAGGGCGCTGGTGGCTTCATCCAGCAGCAGAATGGGTGGATCCTGCAGCAGCGCCCGGGCAATGGCAAGGCGCTGGCGCTGGCCTCCGCTGACGCTGGAGCCGGTCTCGGCCAGGGGCGTGTCGTAGCCCTTGGGGAGCTTCACGATGAAGTCGTGAGCGTGGGCCTTTTTGGCGGCATCGATCACGGACTCCCGGCTGGCATCTTTTCCGTAGGCGATGTTCTCGTGCACGGAATCCATGAAGAGCAGGGTTTCCTGGTTCACGATTCCGATTCGTTGGCGCAATTCGCGGGGGTCGAATTCGCGCAAATCAATACCATCGAGGGTGACTCGGCCTTGGGTGGGGTCAAAAAAGCGGGGCACCAGATTCACCAGGGTGGTTTTCCCACCTCCCGAACCTCCCACGAGCGCCAGTGTCTCGCCCCGTTTCACCTCGAGGTTGATGCCTTGCAGCACTTGATGCTTTTCGTCGTAGCTGAAATGAAGCTGTTCGAACCGCAGGGTGTCCGGCTCGATGGGCACCGGGGTTGGATTGGCGGGTGCCAGGATTTCGGGCTGACGTTCCAGAAGGCCATAAATTCGTTCTAAGCTCGCTTGGGCCACTTGCACTTCGTTGTTCAGCTTGGTGAGGCGGCGGATTGGATCGTAAAAGGCATAGAGGGCCAGAAGGTAGGTGAGGAAATCCGTGCCCTTCAAGGCACCGGAATGGATCCGATCCGAAACCAGGATGATGATGGAGGCGATGAGCAGACCGCCCACCATCTCCATGATGGGATGGCTCAAGGCGCTGGCTCGGGCGGCCTTCATGCCCAACCGATAGAGTTCATGCTGCTGGTGGTGGAAGCGTTCCACTTCGTAGCGTTCGCGCGCGAAACCCAGCACCACGCGAATGTTGCTGAAGACTTCCTTGAGCCGTTGCAGCAGGCGACTGGACGCTTCCATGTTGCGGTGGTTGTACTTGCGGATGCGTCGACTGAGCTGCCGAATGGGGAAAACCACCAGGGGCACCGCCACAAAGATGGTGAGCGTCAGCTTCCAGTCCTTGTACATGACGTAGGCGAACATCGCCATGGCGAGGGTGATTTCCTTCACGGCTTCCGCGAGCTGGTTTGAAGCAATGCCCTGCACGAGGCCCACATCGTTGATGCAGCGTTGCAGGAGTTCTCCTACGGGATGCTGCTGGAAGAAGTTGGGCTCCTGGTCCAGGGTGCGGGCAAAGAGGCGTTCCCGAAGTGACTGGGTGGCCTTGATGCCACTGCGCACCATCATCATGGTGCCGCTGAAGGTGAAGATCCCCTTCATGAAGAAGATGAGGATCAGCAGGATCGGCACGAAGTACTTGGCATCCCGCAGCGTGGAGGCCTGAGGCAGGATGGCCAGCAGGGAGGCCTTCAGCGAGACCAGCAGCCCGAATTGAGGCATGGCCCCCGCCTGCGCGCCACCCATCTTGAGGTTGTCCTCAAAGACATACTGAAGGGTGCCGATCATCAGGGCTTGGCAGAGTCCACCCACCTGGAGCAGCAAGGCTGCGCCCAACAAGGTCCATTGGTGGACCTTGAGATGCTCTCGGTAAAAGCGCAGCAGTAATCCCATAATTTCCAGATTATCCGCTTAGGGCTATTCCACGGTCACCGTGATGTCGCTCTTGCCGTCTTCCACGGAAAAAAGCAGGGAGCCCTTGGGCAGGCTGGCGGCGCGGTCGGAGAGGTTGCCCAGTTCGATGCCCTTGCGCCGGGCCTGTGCGATCTGTTCGTCGCTGAGGTAGTTCTCCATGGCGCGGGCCAAGCTCAGGGCTAGGCGGATGGTGACGGGATCCTTTTTGCCCTTTTCACGAATGCGTAGGACCAGGAACCGATTGGCAGAAGGCGCCTGGGGTAGCGGCTTGGCGCCCAGGCTCATCAAGGCCAGGCGGCAGGCTTCCGCTTGGGTGGGCAGGGCAAGCCCCTTCTGCAGGGTTTCGATGGCGCGGGAATCCCTGGTTTTTGCGAGTTGCAGGGCCGCAGCGATTTGGACTTCTGGGACCTCGTCATTGAGGGCGGCCACCAGGCCTGGCGTGGCGCCGGGAGCCTGGCCCTGCCGAATGCCCCAGCAGCGCAGGCGATTGAGACGGGCTTCCTTGCCCAGCATGCGTTCATCGGGATGACGGGTCAAAAAATCGGTGTAGGCGGCGGCCGCCTCATCCCAGCGTTGATCCTGTTCCAGGGTCGCTGCGAGCCAGAAACGGGCTTCGGAAGCGCGCCCCGAGCCCTCGAATTCACCCAGGTAGCGACGGTACAGGGCAGCGGCTTCAAAAAAGCGCTGCCCATAGCGCAGGCCCTTGGCTTCCCGCAGCAGCCCATCTCCCGGGGCTTCCTTGGCGACCACGCGCGGAGGTTTCGCCGGGTCCAGGTCCGACTCCGCAGGTGCGAATAAAAGCAGCAGCCCAAGCAGCATCAGGATCCCTCACCCTTCAGGCGCTCACTGAGACGCTGGGCCTGGCCCTCGAGATCCCAGGCGCTGGCCAATTGGCGCAATTCCTGGGCCCGTTCGGGGCTGAGGCAGCCATCTTCCAGGGATAATTCCTGGAGCCACGCATGCAATTCATTGCGAGCGGACTCCGCTTCCCCATTGGCCACCGGGGCGGTTTGGTCGGCCAACTGGCGGCTGGCTTCCAGCAGGGCCATGGCCATCACGCGCTCTTCGTTGCGGTCTTCGTGATCCTTGTTGCAAACGGGAGGATTCTTGTCGAACCGTTGAATCAGTTCGGAGGATTGCTGGAAGAAGGCAGCCCACAGCCGATTCTGGCCACGGTGCTGGGCCGAGGCTTCGATCCGGGCCGTGTCGCGGGATTGGTGCTGAAGGGTGCGCATGTGCTGTAGGGCATACATCGTGGGAGCCAGTGCCATCAAGGTTGCCGCCGCTGCCAGAAACCAATTGGATTTGGTACGGGCCTTCTGAGGTGCTGCCTGAATAAAGCCAAGGTCGAGGTCCCCGCGGTGTGAATGGAGGGCGAGGTGAAGTTCGAGCAATTGGGCCAATTCGGCCTGGGCGGCGGGATCCTCGGGCCAAAGCTCGGGATGCTCCAGGAGGTCGAAGCGGTCGGCGTCGGCTGGGAGGCGGGTTTCGGATTCGGGGTTCATGGCATCACTTCCAGGTTTTTACGGAGCTTGGCGAGACTTTGAAATAGGGTGGCTTTCACGGTGCCCTCAGCACAGCTGAGGTCTTCGGCGATCTGCTTCACCGGCCGCTCGTGAACGTAGTAGGCCAGGACCATGGAACGTTGCCGGGGCGTAAGGCCGTCCATGGCGGCCTTGAGAGCCCGGAGTTTCCGGTCTTGGTCTACCTGGTCCCAAGGGGATGGCTGGTGGGGATCAGGAGCATCAAAGGACTCGGGAGGGGGTAGCTCCCGACCTCGTTTACGCAGATGGTCGGTGGCTGCATTAGCCGCCAGCGTAAAAATCCACGCGGCTACGGGACGGCCCTCTTCAAAGCGCTGGCAATGGCGCAAGCACTTCAGGAAAACCTCCTGGGTCAATTCCTGCACAACGCCGGTTTCGCCTTGAAGCTTCCGGTACAAAAACGAAAAAATCGGCTTTTCGAAGCGTGCCATGAGGTGGGCCAAGGCTTCTTCGTGCCCAGCCTTGAGCCGCCCCATCCAGTATTCCGGGGTGAATTCCTGGCCCAGTTCGAGGGTCCCAGAGGTCATGGTTTCCGCTCAGGGGCTGTCAGGGCCTTGAACACGCCGGGCTGGGAGAGCCGAGACATCACGGCTTCAAGCTGGGCGGAGCTGAGCTGGGCCTTGAGGCCGACCCGGTTCCGTTCCTCCAGCACATCCGTAGCTCGGGAAGGTGCTCCGGGCATGCTGCTCACAAAGGCCACCAGCCTTTGCACCCAGGGGGAAACCTGCTGGATGCCCTCGGGATTGCCCGTGAGTGCCAGGGCGAAGGTGTGCGGCGCATCCTTGGCAGAACTGGGGGTCACGCTCCAGGCAAGCGCCTCGATGCCCTTGGGGAGTTCCTTGGCGAATTCCTTGGGGAGTTTCTCCGACGCCTCTTTCAGGAGGCCTTCGGGAAGCAGCAGGCCTTGAATGGGAGCTTGGGTGTCGATCCATTCCGCAGCGCGCTGGATGGCCAGGGCAGGTACCTGAGGTTTGCCCAGGCTGCCCAAGGCCGCCAAGTCCCCGATCCAAATGCGCCCTTGCCCATCGAAGACGAGCCGAAGGTGGTATTCGTTGAAATCCATCAATACATACAAGGGCAGTTCGCCCTTGGGGGTCTGAAGGGTGCCTTCCATGGGGAAGGCCTCGGTAACCGCCAGCAGGAGGTTTTTGGGGTCCTTGAAGCCGCCCAGTTGCAGCAAGAAATTGGCGCCGTTGATTGGTTTCGATTTCAGGGCCGTTTCGATCTGCAGATCCATGGCGTAAAAGGTGATGCGGCCGGTTTCCCCCTGGGGGTTGATGCGGGCCCGCTTCAAGAAAAGATCCAGGGCCTGATCGGCAATGGGGAATTGGCCCAAGGCGCTCTGGAATTCCCGGCGCTGGATGACCCAGCCGGCCTGTCCAGAAATTGCCATCACCGTTCCGGGAGGGGCTGAAGCCGCCCAATCCGGGCCTTTGGCGTGTTTAGCGCACCCCGTAACAACGAGGAGCGCAGCGGGAAGCAGGAATGTGGCGGCCAGTTTCATATCGACACCCAGTTTCAGGGCTACGTGCACATGGCCCCTGCGGTTATGAAGAGGGCAAAGTTTCTCAAGAAGCCAGATGGCGAAGCGTGGCCGGAAGGTGGGGGCTGCGCAGGAGCTGGAGCTGTTCACTCTCGGATAGCAGGCCCCAGACCCGGGTGGCGGATTCCCGCGGGGTTTTGGGGTTGAGCAGCAATTCCGACATGATCGAGGGGTGGGCCATCAGAGTGGGATGTGCTGCGATGGCTTCCAGGATAGCCCGGGGCGTCTGTTTGTTGCGGGCCAGGCGCAGCAGAATGCTGGGATCCAATTGGCGGTCCGTGACCATCTGCTTCAGGGTTTCTTCATCTTTCAAGACATCCTGGGGCAAGTGGCGGATGAGTTCCCCACCGCTGGCCCGGAGGGCCACGATGCGCTGCTGGATGGTCATGGCGAGGTACAGGGATCGCAGTGATTCCAGGGCCTGTTGTTTCACTTCCAGATGGGGAATGCGCAGATCCCGCAGCAGATCCAGCAGGGCCCGGGGTGTGGTGAGCGACCGAAGCAGACGCAGCGCCGTGGGTTGGGACAGGTGCGCGTTGTGGAGCAGAGCTTCCTGGATGGCGGGGTTCTCGCCCCAGCTGGAATGGGCGGCTACCTTTTCCACGCGCAAGGGATCCATGGCGGGAATGGACGAGAGCAATTCCCGAGGCGTCAATCCAGGATTTTCCAACACGACGGTAAAGACAGTGGGGTCGGGATCCCGCAGGGCCGCCATCATCTGGTCGGGCTGGGTGGATTGGTTGGCCATGAAGACGCGCTCTTCCAGCGAGGCCCACCGTCCTTCGGGCTGGGTGGAGAGGCCACTCACCTGGGTCGTGCGTTTGCGCTGCAGGCGGTCGTAGAAAATCTTGATCACCCGCAACAGGTTGGGCGCACTGCGCTTGGCCCAAAAAGTGATGAACTGATATTCGGTTTCGTCCAATTGGGTGAAGAGGCTGGCGATGCGATTCAGGGCCCGGGGGCCGCGGGACCCTTTGGAAAGCTCCGCGAGCAGATCGCGGCTCACCCGGAGTTTTTTGGCAAAGGGATCTGGCAAACGCGGGGCATCGTACATCGCCTCGCGGATGGGCTCGCGGAAATACCAGCGGGCTTCCGCGTAGACATCCTCGAACAGATCGGGGATCTCAGCCGTCTGGATGGTCTCCGCCAAAAGCTCTTCCGAGATCATGGGGTTGTGCAGGGCCGCCTGGCGGATTTCTGCGTCTGGGCTGGCGAGGGCATCCAGCAGCTCTTCTTGAACGTGGGTGGTTTCAGCCCTGGCCAGGAGCTCTTCCTTAGAAACCTGGGCCAGCATGGGCTGAGTGGCGGTGCGGCTCTGAGGTGGTTCCGTCAGGGTTTCCCAGTCCTGGTCCTCGGCGGGCAGGGGCGGCAACTCCTGAGTCAGGCCGCTGGGGTTCACCTGGCGGGCCAGTTGTTTGAGCTGCTGCTTGACGATGGCCTTCAGCTCCAAGGGCAGTTGGGCGTAGACCACCTTTACGGTTTCGGCGCGCTCTTCCCGTTCGGCCGCGGGGGCTCGGTCCATGGTGTGCATGAGATCGAAGAGCGAAACCGCCAGCTCAAGATCCCGGCGCAGTGCCTCGGGAGTGGCATCGTTTTCGGCCAGGGCCTGAATGATGGGAGCGTGGAGCAGCCAATGGGGCGTGCGGGCGATGAGGGTGAGCAGCCTCGGGTTCAGAAGGTTGCGCGCCAGGCCTTCGATCAACTGATACTGGCGCTCCGAAGGTAGTTGGGGGCGCAGCAGCACCAGGTTGCGGAAATGGAGCCTCTCCTGATTGGTGAACGAGGCCAGGAAAGGCTGCTGAAATTCCGCCACAGGCCCTCCTATCCGCAGGGCTGGGCTTGGGTGCCGAGCAGGGCCGGCGTTTCGAGGACCAGGCGGCAATCCACCAGCACGCCCTGAATCCCGCCCACCTGGGTGGCCTGGGCCACATGGGTGAGGGAGCGGATGCTGCCACCCATGAGCATGGGCAGGCGGCCATGTTGGCTGATGCGTGCGGCCGTCGGGAAATCGGGCGAGGCGCCGTTATCCCCTGGGATATCGGAAAAGAGGATGCGTTTGAAGCCCTGTTCCCGAATACGGGCGGCGGCTTCCTCGGGGCTGAGGCAGGCCGCTTCCGTCCAGCCCGAAGCCTTGACCTGGCCATCCCGGGCGTCGATGGCGGCGGTCAGGGATTCCCGAAAACGGGCCAGCAGTTGATCCACGACCATGGGGGAGCGGTGCAGGATGGTGCCCACCAGCAACCAGGTGGCGCCGTGATCCAAAAAAAACTGGGCCTGATCGGAGCTGCGAATGCCACCTCCCACCTGGACGCAGGCCTTGGCGCCGGCGTGCTGGAAGCGCTGCATGATCCGTGAAAGGAGTTCCCGGTTGTGGCCGCGGCCACGCGCGGCGTCCACATCCAGCAGGCAGAGCCGATGGCAACCCTGGTCGAGGAGGGCCTGAGCCACGTCCATGGGATCGGATGGGGCCCCATCCCCCGCGCCGGGTGCCAGGAGGCCGTTCTCGATCTGAAGCGTAGGCAAAACCTTCAAGGGCGTACCTCTCCTTGACACACTTCCGAATCTTAACCCATGCGTATGCCCTTGCGCACGGGAACTCATTCCAGACAGGGGAGCACCAAGCGCGCGGCCTCCACCTGAGCCTGTTTGAGGGTTTTCGCCGAGGCTTGAGCCTGGTGGGGGCCCACCTGAACATGCACTACGAACGTGGGAGCATGGTCCGGGCCATGTCGTTCAACCAGTTCGTATTTTGGGGCGGGCAGCCCACGGCTGACGGCCCTTTCCTGCAGAATTGTCTTGGTGTCGTGGTGTTCCCAAGCATCCCGTCCGGCCTGTTGAATCTGGGTTTTGAAACGCTGACCAATCACCTTGCAGAGAGCGACAAAGCCGTCTTCGCCAAGGGCATGGGCATCCAGGTAGATGGCTGCCAGCAGGGCTTCGACCGCATCTGCCAGGGGTTTCCGGAAGGCGGTTTTCATGTGACTGGGGTCGGTCCTCGCGGGTAGTTTCAGGCGCAGGTCCAGGTCCTTGGCCCAGCCGTACAGGGAATCGGTGCTCACCAACAGGTGGCGCAACTTGGTCAGGGCACCCTCGGGCCAATCCGGTTTTTCATGGAACAGCAGGAGCGAGAGCGCGGCGCCAAAGAGGGCATCGCCCAGGTACTCCAAGCGTTGATTGTCCGGCAGGATTCCACTGGAAGGATGGGTGAGCGCTTGCTGCAGCAGCGAACGATTGCGGAAACGGTAGCCCAGTCGGGTTTCCAGGGTCACTCGTCGCCCCCGGATCCGCCCGGGATATTGCGATTCATGGCTTCCCGCTGCATGGCCATACGGAATCGGATGTTCGACGCCATCTGCCCCCTGGTGATGCCATTCCGGCGGGCTTTGGCGAGGATGGGCGGAATTTCGGAATAGCGGCGATTTTCATACAGGACCGCCACTGCCCAGGCATAGGGCGCCGGGTTGGTGGGATTGGCGGCGATGGCGTTGAGAAACCCCTCCAGGGCCCGCTTGGGGTCCGAATCCGCGAGCTGAATGGCCTCGCTCTGGGTGATGTTGCTCAGGTTCTTGCGCTCAGGGACATCCATTTTGCCAAGGGTTTCCTGGGCGAATTTTGGTTCCTGGGCTGGTGCTGGAGTCGGGCTAGGGGCGGGCTTGAATACTTCTTTAGACGGTTCCTTCGTGGGTGTTTTTGAAGGAGCCACCTCGGGAACCTGAGGGGGAGTCGCCTGGGGCAGGGAAGTTGGGGCCTTGCCAGAGGCCTGGGCAAGGGGCTTGGGGGTGGCGGAAACCTCCGGTTTCGAATCAGACGCGACGGAGGCTGCCACAGGGCTGGGATTGCTGCCCAGTGCGCGGTATGCCGCATAGGCACCGCCGCCCAGCAACACAAGCGCTCCGAAGCCCGCCGCCAACAATACGCCCGCCTTGGATTTACGGGGTTTGGGTTCGTCCGTGGCGCGACTGGGCATGCTGACGGTTACGGGTGCAGGGGGCGCCGGTGGCAGGGCCGTTTCCCCCACCGGCGCGGTGACGGCAGCGGCCGTGATGCGCAGGGTGGCCTGTTCTACCTCGCCCTGCCAGGTGGGATCCTTGGCGGCCCTCAATGCTCGGGCGAGATCCTCAGCGGTCTGGAACCGGACATCGGGATCCTTGGCCAGGGCTCGATCCAGCACTAGGCGAATGGCGGGACTGATACCCGCAAGGGCATGGAGATCGATGGGATCCGGGGGCTCGTTGACGATCTTGTACAGGATGGTGGGGGTGGTGTCGCCAGCAAAAGGCTTGCGGCCCGAAAGCACCTCGTAAAGCATGACGCCCACGGCGAACAGATCTGACCGCGGGTCGGGTTTCCCCGTGCGGATGTACTCCGGGGCCATGTAGCTGACGGTGCCCATCACCATGCCGGTTGCGGTCATTTCGGAGTTACTCACCCGGGCCACGCCGAAGTCCATCACTTTGGCGTGCAGACGCTTGCCATCCTGCGTGACCCGCACGTTCGAGGGCTTGATGTCCCGGTGGACGATGCCGCTGCGGTGGGCAAAGTTCAGCCCGTCGCAAACTTGGGCCAGGACTTCCAGGGCCTCGGTGCGGGAAAGGGACTGGTCCCGGAACAGTTCCTCCAGGTCGTGCCCGCGCACGTATTCCATGGCGATGAACAGCACTCCCTGATCTTCGCCAAATTCGTAGATGGTCACGAGATGGGGGTGATTCAGTACCCCGGCGGCTCGGGCTTCGCGCTCGAAACGGGCCTTGGCCTCATCGCCCTGGGCAGCGGTGGGGATGATGGTTTTGATGGCCACTTCACGGCCGATCGCTGGGTCCATGCCCAGGTAAACCTCGCCCATGGCACCCTGTCCAAGGAGCCGCTTGATCTGGAACTTGCCAAGTTTTTCAAACATGCGCCCACCAGGTTCAGTGCAGAATGACAACAATGAAAAGGATAGGGTCTGCCTCGATTCGCGCAAAGGCAAAGCCGAACCTATTTGGCATTGAGGGGTTTGCTAGGATGATCATTACATCAACTCTCTCCATGGAGTGCCTGTGACACGGCCGGATTCGCCCCAGTTGCTGCCCGCCATCATGGGAAGCCTTTGCCAACGAAAGGCCGAAGGCACCCTGCACCTGGAGCAGAACGATGGCACGCGCAGGATCCACTGGGTTGACGGCAGGGTGATCTACTTGCAGAGCGATGTGGCGGGCGAGCAGTTTGGCAATTACCTGCTGCGCCAGGGCATCCTCGACTATTCCGCGCTCAACGAACTGCTGGCCAACGAAGAACGTTTCCGCCTCGGAGAAAAGGTCATCCAATGGGGCTTGATGTCCGTGGAAGAACGCGATCTGCACCTGCGCTCCCTGCAGGAACAGGTCATGATCCACGCGCTGGAGCACCCCATCATCCAAATGGAGTGGAACCCGGGCCTGGTGCATCGTCAGCTCAGCGATGATCTTCGTTTTGAAGTGGATCACCGCCATTTCATTTGGAGTACCTTCCTGGAAGCGCGCAATGTGGAAGAGCTTTGCGATCTGCTCTTCAAGGAAGCGGACTGGCGGTGGTCCGCCCAGGCAGGACTTCTGGAGGCTGTGAGCGACTTGCCCCTCACCCCTCAGCTGGCTTACGCCCTGTCGTTTTTGGGGCAGGAGCCCATGGGCTTTGAAACGTTTCTTTCCCTCAGCAACCTTGAAGAGACGGAAGCTGGGCGACTGATTATGACGCTCTGGGCTTTGGGTGTTCTCACCCTGGCGCAGGGTGAACTGCCCGGCCCCCTGCCGCCGCCGCCGGTGGCTGCGGTTCCCGCGCCCTTAAAACAGCCTCTGCCGCCCACCCCCTCGAAACCTCTAGATCTCAATTTTTCTCAGGACACGGCGGCGCCTTTGGATTTCCTGCCAAGGGCTGAAGGGGTCGGCGAAACACCCCTTGAAGCCTTTCCTGCCTTCGACGAGATTCCGGCGATGCGGGGACCGAGCCCGGCCCAGGCGGAGGACAATCCAGGCCTCAAGGCCAAAAAGTTTTTCATTCGTGCCAAGAATCTCCTGGCCCAGGACCGCACGGTGGAGGCCATCCGGCTTCTGGAACAGAGCGTCCGCCTGGACCCTGATTCCGAGCAGTCTTACGAACCTTGGCTGTTGTTGGGGAAACATCGCCTGACCAACCCTGCCTGGTCCTCCCGTGCCATCGAAGCCCTGCAGGCGGCGTCTCGGTTAAAGCCCAGAGCCGCCGAACCCTGGGCCCTCATGGGCGAGGTCTACCACCGCAAGGCTTTCAAGGCCAATACCAAGGCCTGTTTCAAGAAGGCTCTGGAACTGGATCCCAGCGTGGCCATTCCCGATGATGTGGACCTCAAGGAGGATACGCCCGACCCAGGAACGGCTGGCGGTGGCCTCTTTAGCCGGTTCCGGGGCATGCTTGGTGGTGGCAAAGACAAAGCCTGATTTTCAGGACTCCAGGAGTTCCTTCGCGAGTTGGAACAGGCGGCGGAAGCTGAAGGGCTTGAGCAGGGTCCGAAGGTGGGGATCGCGGGCCAGCTCCGATTCCATTCCTTCAAGGCCGTATCCGGAGGTCAAGAGAATGGGAATGGAAGAGCCTGTGGCCCGGATCCGAGTGACCAGTTCCAATCCCGTGAGTTCGGGCATTCGCTGATCGCTGATGATGAGGTCGTAGCGGCTCCCCTTCCAGAGCATCCAGCCCTCTTCTCCGTCACGGGCGGTATCCACCTGGGCGCGCCGGGAGATGAAACCTTCCGCCAACAATTCCCGAAGGGGGGGTTCGTCTTCCACCACCAGGATTCTGCGCCCAGCAAAAAAATGTTCCTCCATCTCCTGGGTGGGTGAATTGACTTCCACGGGGGGTGGAGGCTCCACGCGGTCCAGCGTGATGATGAATTCGGCGCCCTGACCAGCTTCGCTTTTGACTTCGATATGCCCCGCATGGGTTTGGATGATGCCAAATACCATGGCTAAGCCAAGGCCTGTGCCCTTGCCGACCTCCTTGGTGGTGAAGAAGGGATCGAAAATTCGAGGCAGGATCTCAGCCGGAATGCCGCTCCCCGTGTCTTTTACCGAAAGCTGGATCTGGTTGTTGGGGGTTGGCCGAGTGGAGATCCATAGCCTTCCACCCATGGGCATGGCGTCCCGGGCGTTGACGGCGAGGTTCATAAGTACCTGTTCCAGGCTCACAAGATCCCCATGAACCAGGCCCAGGTCGGGTGCTAGGTCGATATCCAGGCGGATCCGCCCGCCCAGCAGGCGCTCCAGCAGGGTGCCCGTACGCCGCACCAGGGCATTGAGGTCGATGGCCTGTAGCGCTGGGCAGGTCTGATGGGCAAATCCAAGCAGGGCCTTGATCATCTGGGCACAGCGCTGGGCTGCATCTTCGGCTTTTTCGATCCGTTTGGCGGAAGGATGGTCGGCGGGCAGGAATTCCCGCCCGAGATTGAGCTGGCCCACAATGGCCGCCAGCTGATTGTTCACATCATGGGCAATGCCACCCGCAAGCGTTCCGACCGTCTCCAGACGCTGGCTATGCTGGAGCTTGAGCTGGAGTTCGGAGTCCTTTTCAATGGCCATTCCGGCACGGTGGAGGGCTTCTGCCAAGGTGGCGACCTCGGAAATATTGGAGGGCACCAGGACGGGCGCCGAACCTTGGCCAAGGGCATGGGCGGCTTGGGCCAAGGTTTCCAAGGGGGCGCTGAACCTATCTGCGAGACCGCGGGCACGCCAAATGCCCACCAGACAAATGCAAAGACCCGATGAGAGCAGCAGGACCACGGCCCAGCGACTGGCGCCCAGGTAGTCCTGGTCAGGCACGGCCAGGCTGAGGAACCATTGAACGCCCTTGGCCTCGAGCGGCTTGATGGTGCAGGTGTAATGGGTTCCGTGGTGGCGCAAATGCATGGCGCCCAGCGGGCGCCCGGAGGCCTGCCAGCGGGGCAGAAGTGTGTGGAACAGCGGAAGGAAATCGGGGCCGAGGGTGCGGAGAAAAGGCGACGCGTGGTAGGTGTCTGGGCTGCTGGCGGTATCCCTGGGAAGAATCAACGCTCTGCCCGTCTCATCTGTCACCAGTACCTGGCTATGGGGTGTGGGTTGGGCGGCCCAGGTTCTGGCGCTCAAGGAATCCAAAAAAATATCGGCACAGATGGCGCCTTGGAATTTCCCATGGGCATCCCGGAGCGGAATCACATAACTGATCCCGTGGGTGGCCAGGGTGGCAAAGCGGTAGGCGCTCACCCACTGGGGGCCGGTGGCACTTTGTGCCACGGTGTACCAGGGACGCTGGAAGACCCGATAGGGGGTGGGCTCCCAAGAGGGGGCCGACTGGGTTTCTCCCTTTCGGAAGAAATAGCGTTTTTGTGCGTTGGCCTGGCGAGCATCGAGTTGGTAGATGCCCAGGCCGGTGGCTTCCCGCAGGCAGGAGAGCCCCCACCCGTCTGTGGTTACCACCACGAGGTTGGCAATCTCCGGGAATTCAAGCATCAGGGGGCGCAGCTGTGCTCCGGCAGCAGCACCTTCGGTGGTATCCAGCTTGCCTTCAGCCCACCATCGGGCCGCCGCTTGAGCCACCCGTTCGACGTTGTCGAAATCTTTCCGGAGATCTCCCGCCAAACGGGCCAAACTCTCGCTGGAGCGGGCCTCAATCTGCTCATCCAGGATCCGGCGGGTGCCGAACCAGGCAAAGGAAACGGAAACCAATACCAGCAGCCCCATCAACATGAGGAGCTCGCGAAGCAGCAGTTTCCGGATGGGTTTCAAGGAGAATCCTAGAGGTTGGATTTCATGGCTGCCAGTGCGGCGGGGATGCCCGAAGGTTTGGTGCCGCCACCCTGGGCGAGGTCCTTCTTGCCGCCCCCCCGGCCATCCACATGGGGTGCCATGGCCTTTAACAAGGCCCCGGCATCCGCCCGGTCCGAAAGTTCCGGTGCGACGGAAACCAACAGGGAGACTTTGTCCTCGGCCACGGTGGAGGCCAGGGCGATGACAGCGATCCGATGCCGGGTGCGTACTTGGTCCATCATTTCCCGCAGGGCAGAAGCATCAAGGCCTTCCACGGCGGCGGTTACCACCGTCATGCCCTTGAATTCTTCAACGGTTTCGTGGGCGCCGCCGCCTGAAGCAGCCTTGAGCTTGGCTTCCTTGAGTTCGCGCTCCAACTGCTGGATGCGACTTTCCTTGGCCGTGAGCAGGGCCGAAAGGGATTCCCGGGCCGTGTTGGCCTGGCGGGAAAGGCCTCCGATCAGGGCTTCGTCCTCCTGCAGTCGCTCGAGGGAAGCCATGCCCGCCACAGCTTCCAGGCGTCTCACGCCCGCGGCCACGGCCCCTTCGGAAATGATTTTGATGGCACCGATCTGGCCGGTATTCGCCACGTGGGTGCCGCCGCAGAGCTCCACGGAGAATCCCGGCACCGACATGACCCGCACCGTCTCGCCGTACTTTTCGCCAAAGAGCGCCATGGCACCGGAGCTGAGGGCTTCGTCGATGGGCATTTCACGGACATCCGTGGCCGTGGCTTTCAGCACCTGCTCGTTGGCAAGACGCTCGATCTCGAGCATCTGATCGGGTTCGATGGGTGCGAAGTGGGAGAAATCGAAGCGCAGGCGCTCTCCATCAACGGCACTGCCTGCCTGCTTCACATGGGTGCCCAGCACCTCGCGCAGGGCGGCGTGGAGCAGGTGCGTGGCGGTGTGATGGGCCCGAATGCGGCCCCGGCGATCCCCATCAACTTCGGCCTGGAGCGTCATGCCCACGCGCAGTTCGCCCGACAGATCCTGAACGAAATGCACAAACCGTTTGGGCGCCAGCGCTCGGCAATCTGAAACCGTTGCCAACCCGCGATGACCGCCTTCGGCTTCCCATTTCAATTCGCCGGTATCCCCCACCTGGCCACCACTTTCGGCATAGAAGGGGGTACGGTCCAACACCACAAATCCATGGCCAGCCAAGGTCGCCACCTGACGCTTATCCGCATCGAATAGCGCCTGCACCTTGGCTTCGGCCGCTGTTTCCCCATAGCCCAGGAAGTGCGTAGGAGGAAGGTCGGTCAGGGCGGCGAAATCGCCCTGGAGCCGCACATCATGGGTTTTCATTGCCGCGCGGCTCTTGGCTTTCTGTTCGCCCAGTTCCTGCTGGAAGCCCTCTAGATCGGCCGCAATGCTGCGTTCCTTACACCAGTCTTCCACCAGGTCCACAGGGAAACCGAAGGTGTCATAGAGCTTGAAAATCTCCGAACCCGGCAATGAGCCTGACGCGGTGTCGCAGCTCTCCAGCTGTTTCAGGCCCATGGTCAAGGTGAGGCTGAACTGGGATTCTTCCCTAGCCAGCACCTTCTGGATGCGGCCCAGTTCCAGGCCCAGTTCCGGATAGGCATCACTCATGGCCTGCAGCACCGTGGGCGCCAAGGCAGCAAAGAAGGTGCCTTCAATGCCCAGTTTCTTCCCAAAGCGCAGGGCCCGCCGCACGATCTTGCGCAGCACGTAGCCACGGCCTTCATTAGAGGGCACCACGCCATCGAAAACCATGAACACGGCGGCGCGGATGTGATCGGCCACCACCTGGGAGGCGGTGCGGTTGGTGTGCTCGGCGCGTTCGGACACGGGCACGCGGGCCACCTTCCAGATGCCCTCAAAGATCGGCTCAAACAGGTCGATCTCGTAGTTGGATTCCTTGCCCTGGAGGATGGAGGCCGTGCGTTCCAGGCCCATGCCCGTGTCAATGCTGGGCTTGGGCAAGGGCGTCAGCCCACCCTTGCCATCCTGCTCGTACTGCATGAAGACCAGGTTCCAGATCTCCATGATGTCGTCGCCATCGCCGTTTACCAACTCAGGGCGGTTGCCAGCCATGTCCTTGGGACGGTAATAGTGCATTTCAGAGCAAGGGCCGCAGGGGCCCGTATCGCCCATTTGCCAGAAATTGTCTTTTTTCCCGAAACGCAGAATGCGATCCGCTGGAACGCCCACAGCTTTCCAAAGCTCCTCCGCCTCAGTGTCGGCGGGGATGCCCTGGTAGCCCTCGAACACGGACACCCACAAGCGTTCGGGGTCCAGACCTAGATTGCCCTTTTCGATGGGGCCTGTAACGAATTCCCAAGCAAAGCGAATGGCATCGGCCTTGAAATAGTCGCCAAAGCTGAAGTTGCCCAGCATCTCGAAAAAGGTGTGGTGACGTGCGGTGAAGCCCACATTCTCAAGATCGTTGTGTTTGCCGCCGGCTCGCAAGCATTTCTGGCTGGTGGCCGCGCGGGTGTAGTCGCGCCGCTCCTTCCCCACAAACACATCCTTGAACTGCACCATACCCGCGTTGGTCCACATCACGGTGGGGTCGTCTGCCGGGCCGATCACGGGGCTGGAGGACACCACCCGATGCCCTTGGGCCGCGAAGTAGTCAAGGAAGCGCTGACGCAGGAGAGACGTTTTCATTTAGGAACTCGCAATCAGAAAAAATTAGCCACGAAGGCACACGAAAAAATCAAGTAAGGAGGAATGCAGCCTAGTGCCGGAAATGCCGCATGCCCGTGAAGTAGAGCCACACACCAAGCCTCTTAGCGGCTTCAATGACTTCGTCATCACGTACGCTGCCGCCCGGTTCGACGATGGCCGCAACGCCTGCGGCGGCAGCCAGTTCGAGCCCGTCGGCGAAGGGGAAGAAGGCATCGCTGCCCAGCACGGCGCCATGGGTCTTTTCGCCAGCCTTTCGGCAGGCGATCTCCACGGAATCCACCCGGCTCATCTGCCCTGCGCCCACACCCACCGTGCCGCCATCCTTCACCAGCACGATGCTATTGGATTTCACGACCTTGGCCACCTGTTGGGCAAGGAGCAGATCCCGGGTGGAGGGCCTGGGGCCGCGGCCTTCCACTTTCACTTCCCACTGTTCAAAGGGCGCAAAGGCGGTATCGGGGCGTTGGATCAGATAGCCGCCGCCGATGGCGCGCACATCCAGCCCAGAGGCACCGCAGGGCCAGGTACCGGGGGTCTGCATCAGGCGCAGGGCCTTCTTGGTCGAAAGGATGCTGAGGGCACCTTCCGAAAACTGGGGCGCTAAGATGACTTCCCAGAAGGTGGGTGCCAAGGCCTGGGCGGTGGCTTCATCCACCGGACGGTTGAAGGCGACGATTCCGCCAAAGGCGCTGACCGGGTCGCTGGCCAAGGCCTTCTGAAAGGCTTCCAGGGGGGTATCCGCACAGGCGGCACCGCAAGGGTTGTTGTGTTTGACGATGACACAGCTGGGCTCGGCAAAGACCCAAGCCAGCCGGGCCGTGGCATCGGCATCCAACAGATTGTTGAAACTCAGTTCCTTGCCCTGAAGCTGCTGACAGGCAGCCAAGCCCTCGGCAGCGGCCCCGGGCTGGACGTAGAAACCTGCGCCCTGGTGGGGATTCTCACCGTAACGCAGGCTTTGTTTCTGGCTCAAGCCCACGGCTAGGCGCTCGGGCAGGGCGGTTTCCACCTGGGGTGCCGTCTGTCGGGCTAGCCAGGTGGCGATGGACGCATCGTAGGCGGCCGTGGTTTGAAACACCTTCAGGGCGCAAGCTCGGCGATCGGTCTCGCCCCAGGTTCCCGCCTGGACCTGCGCCAGGAAGGGCTCGTACTGGGCGGGATCCGTCAGTACCGTCACCGAGGCATGGTTCTTGGCGGCGCTGCGTAGCATGGACGGGCCGCCAATATCGATCTGCTCAATACAGTCCTCGAAGGTTACGCCTGCCTTGGCAATGGTGGCCTCGAAGGGGTACAGGTTCACTACCACTAGGTCAATGGGCAGGATGTCCAGCCGTTGGGCGTCCTGGACATGGGCTTCCTCTTCCCGCCGGAAGAGCAAACCCCCGTGAATCCGGGGATGCAGCGTCTTGACCCGCCCGCCGAAACATTCGGGGGCGCCCGTGTAGTCGGCCACTTCCTGGACCGCCAGGCCCGCTTCCCGCATGGCTTTCAGGGTGCCGCCCGTGGCGAGGAAATCCCATCCTAGCGCCTGCAAACCCTGCGCTAAGGGGATCAGCCCTGTCTTATCAAAAACGGAAAACAGTGCAGTGGCCATGGCTTCCTCGCGAAAGGGTATTTTCCCATGGGGCGGCCATGCGCAGGAAGCGCGGATATCGGTTGTTTCCCTTGTATTTCCAGGTTAGTGGAGGCCAAGTTAATCCCAGGGCAGATCGCTGCCGAAGAAAACCACGGGAGGGGCCATGGATGTCCAGGTTGAGGTCCAGTTCACCATCCAGCACACGCTTGAAGAGCTGAAAGATGTTTTCGTCAAACGGGGTCATTTCCCCGATTGGCACGTGATCGAGGATACGGAGACCAGCCCCCAGATCTTTTTCGAGACTCGGGTGGTATCCGTAAACCTTTCCAGCCAGGAGGACCGCATGTCCTGGTTCATCTTCTCGTTGGAGGCTTGCGGAGAGCTCCGGAAACGGATCGTGATCCCCAACGTGGTTCCGGCCTCCGTGAAGGTTGATCACCCCTCCCTGAAAGACTTTTTGACCTTCTGCCGACATTGCCTGGTTTCCAGCCCCAGTCGGATCTGAACGCGCTCTCGCTTGCGGCTTGGCCCTGCTTTGGCCATCCTGGGATGCTGTCCGGGCGACCGGACACGGACCAAGGTGGCTCATGCCGACGCTGAAGATCAACGACACGACGATTACCGTGGAGCCCGGCACCCTGCTGCTGGACGCCTGCAAGCAGGCTGGCTTTGACATACCTCATTACTGCTATCACCCAGCCTTGACTCCCGTGGCCACCTGTCGCATGTGCATGGTGGAGATCAAGGGCCAACCCAAGCTGGCGACCTCCTGCACGGTGACCGCCACCGAGGGCATGGAGGTTTCCACCAGTTCCCCTGCGGTGTCGGATGCGCGGGCGGCGGTGATGGAATTCCTGCTCATCAATCACCCGTTGGACTGCCCCATCTGTGACCAAGCCGGGGAATGCAAACTGCAGGATTACAGCTACCAGTACGGAAGCGACGATTCCCGCATGGCGGAGCCCAAGCGCCGCTACCGGTACGAAGAGCTGGGCGCCAAGATTGTGATCGACAAGAACCGCTGCATCCATTGCACTCGGTGCGTGCGCTTTACGCAGGAAGTTTCCAAAACCTTCGAACTCACGGTGGCCAATCGGGGTTCCCAGTTGGAGGTGACCACCTACCAAGGGCTTTCCATGGATGCCAATCCTCTGGCGGGCAATGTCGTGGATCTCTGTCCCGTGGGTGCGCTCACCAACCGGGATTTCCGCTTCACCAAGCGTGTTTGGTATCTCAAACCCATGCCCACCATCAGCCGCCACTCGGCCATGGCCAACCCCCTGTGGGCCGATGTGGACGAAAACAAGGTCTGGCGCTTCCGCCCCCGGCATTTGGAGGGCAAGCGGGCCACCCATTTCATTTTCGATGACGAACGCGCGGCCTGCCATCGCTACAACCTGGATGCCGCCTCTCGTCTGCGGACGCCGCTCCTGAAGGGTGGGGCTGCATCCCTGGAAATCATCGCCGAGGCTCTGTTTGGCGTCGGCACGATAGCGGTGGTGGGGCAGGGCACCTTTGGCTGCGATGCGGCCCAGCGCCTCGGAGAATTGGCCAGCCGCGAGGACCTTCGCTTTGGCAGTGGCGACAAACGTTATCCCCTTCAGTTTCCGGAGATTCAGGGGAGCGGTGACGGAGTCTTGAACCGGCGTGGCTTTGCGGAACGCGGCTTCCGCTTCGGGCACTTGGACGGCCTGTTGGAAATGCTGAAACGGGGCGATGTGAAGGCCGTGGTGGTGCTGCACGACGCCGAATTCAGCAGTCACCGTGAAAACGAGCAACTGCGCCAGATTGTCAACGCTGCACCCTTCAGCCTTGTGTTGGAACCCATTGCCTCAGAACTCACCCCCTTGGCCACGGCCCTGCTGCCCGTGACGACCTATCTGGAGGAGAGCGATTTCGTGATCAACCACGAGGGCGATTTGCGGCGGTATCAAAAGGCGCTCACGCCTCCTAAGGGTGTCCTACCCTTACCTGCCTGGGTCAAACGGCTGCTCGGCTCCCGATCCGTTCAGCCCGTCTGACGTGCCGCGACCAGCCCCTCTCCTGCTGGCCTATGACGGCGAGTGCAGCCTTTGCTGCCGCATGATGGACTGGGTGCAGCGCCGGGACCGCTGGGGCCTGGTGGTCACCTTCCCATTCCAGAATGCGGAACTGCTGCGCGTGGCCCCCGAACTGGCAGGACGTCCGCTTCACTTGGAAATCCATGGGGTCGACACTGGCGATCGCCGAGTGTTCGCAGGGGCGGATCTGATCCCACGGGTGCTTGGACGGTTGCCCCGTTGGCGAATGGTGGCGCCGTTGTTGAAGATCCCCGGGGTATCCACCCTTTCCAGACGAATGTATCTGTGGGTGGCCGCTCGCCGGTACCGCCTATCCGGTCGGGCTCCCTTTCAGCGGTAGCTGCTCTGGTTAGGATTGCGTTCGCCCATTTCCTCCCAGAGGCGCTTGAGGCTTTGCAGGCGTTCGGGATAGTCCAGATTCAGATCCTCGTCCTCAGGGTCCAGGCCGGACGGGTCTTCCACCCATTCGCTGGGCATTTCCGGAAACACCGTGTGCAGCAGCGCCCGGTCAAGCCCCCGCACACTCAGCGTGCGGATGCCCGGGGTATCGATGAGGGTGCCGCCGTAGGGCGTGGGCAGCCATTTTGCAGCGGTGGTGGTCTGTCGGCCCGTGCCCCAGCGGCTCATGTCGCCCGTTTTCAAGAGGAGCTCGGGCATCAGGGCATTCACCAGGGTGCTCTTGCCCACGCCGCTGTGACCCACCAACACTACCACCCGATCCCGGAGCAGCTCCTTCAGAGCCTCCAGACCTGCGGCTTTCAGGGCACTGGTTTCGATCACGGGCACCTGTTGCTCCCGCAAGGGATCCAGTTCCGGCAGGGTGTCCTTGAGGCTGGCCCGGTCCCGCTTGGTGACCACGATGCGGAAAGTGAGCCCAGCGGCCAAAGCCAGGGTTTGGGCCCGTTCCAGCAGCCCCGGTCGGAGTGGTGGGTCCACCACGGCGGCACACACCCAAAGCTCGTCGGCATTGGCCGCGATGAGCTGCCAGGGTTCCCGATCATCGATGCCGCCCCGTTTGAGCAAGGTGCGGCGGGGCATCACCGCCACCACCTGCACCTGGGGGCCGGTGGGGTCCACGGCGTCCACGGGTACGGGGGAAAAGCGGACCCGATCGCCCACCACCAGCTTCACGCCCTTGAGCTTGCCGGATAGGGAAGCCCGCAACTGGGTGCGGTCTTCCAGTTCGAGATCCACCCATTGGCTGTGGCGCTGGATTAACGTGGCCTCGGCGTAGTGCATCCAGGGTTCGGCGTCCGGCAGCCCGAGCATGGTTTCCCCATCGTGGGCTTCAATACCGGTCTGCAGCCGATCTGCGCTCTGTTGACGCCGTTTGCTCTGGGCCCTGCCTTCCCGGGCATAGACCTCGGGACTATCGAGGTCCTGCGCGTTGCGGCTTTGGCCCAGGCGGAATTTCCTCATGGTCAGGCTCGGCCCGCGAACTCCCGGGTCTCGGTGGCAACCTTCACCTTCTCACCCTCCTTGATGAAGAGGGGCACCCGGATCTCGATGCCCGTTTCCAGCTTGGCGGGCTTGGTCACGTTGCCGCTGGCCGTGTCCCCGCGGGCACCAGGCTCTGTGTAGGTGACCGTCAGTTCCACATGGGTAGGCAGTTGCAGGCCGATGGGATTGCCATTGAATTTCTGAAGCTGGATGATCTGGCCCTCGATGAGGAAATCCAGGGCATCGCCCATCATGTCGTCATTCAAGGTGTGGGTTTCATAGCTTTCCTGATCCATGAAATGGGCACCTTCCCCGTCGGCGTACAGGAAGCTGGCGGGCACCACCGCCAGGTCCGGCTCACTGAACTTGTCGCCTGCCTTGAAGGTCTTGTCGAACACGGCGCGGGTAAGGAGGTTGCGCATCTTGAGACGAACCAAGGTCTGCCCACCTCGGGCGGTGGGGGTGGAAATCTCCACGTCCAGGCAGTGGAAGGGCGTGTCTTCAAACTGGAAGAACATCTTGCGCTTGATGGCGATGGCTTCAATCAGGGCGGCCATGGGGCTCCTTGCAGGGTGTTGATGGATCCAGGCAGGCCTGGGAATCTGAAACCTTGATTCTACCGTTTCAAGGACGAGGAAAGGAGTGGACTCGGTTTCCTTTGTCACGGCTATGATTGGAGATCGGTTGAACCATGGCAGAACATCCCAGGAATATCGGGCGATATCAGGTCCAACGTCTCCTCGGGCAGGGGGCGATGGGATCGGTATACCTGGCCGAAGATCCCATGCTGAAGCGCCGCCTGGCCATCAAGGTGGTGCGCGCCATCGGGGAAGAGCGGGATCTGGCGCTGGATCGTTTCAAGCGGGAAGCCGAGATTTCCGCCCAGCTCAACCACCCCAACGTGGTGACCATTTATGACGTGGGAGAGGAACCTGACCTAGGTCCCTTCCTGGCCATGGAATATGTCGAGGGCCAGAGCCTGGGTAAATACATTCGGGAAGGCACCTTGGAACCCGAAACCCGGCTGGGTGTGCTGGTGCAGGCCATGCGAGCGCTGCGGGCCGCCCATCGGCACGCCATCATCCACCGCGACATCAAGCCCGACAATATCCTGGTCAGCGAAGATGGCCGCGTGAAGCTCATGGATTTTGGCATCGCCAAGACCATGGCCCCGCGACTTACTTCCCAGGGGGAATTCCTGGGGAGCCCCGCCTATAGCGCACCCGAACTCCTGCGCGGTGCAGAACCCACGCCCAGCTCCGATCGCTACGCCTTTGGGGTAACCGCATTCGAATTGATGACCGGCCAATTGCCCCATCCAGGTTCCAACGTGGCGGCGGTGATTACCCATGTGCTGCACGAGCCCCTGGTCATTCCCCAGGGCATGTCGGGCGATCTGGCCAGCATCTTCCGGAAGGCCCTGGCTCACGATCCGGAGGATCGGTACGAAACACTGATCGAATTCCTCACGGCGCTGATCGATATCTACCCTCTGGAAAGCGCTGCCAAGGGGCGGGTGGAGGACCTGTTCTGCCACGATGATCATTCCGGTGACATCGTGCCCCTGCGCCGATCCCGGCCCCGCCCCTCGGCGGGTCAAGATACGGGCTCAGGCCAGGTATCGCGCAATACGGCCGGGCGCACCAGCCCGGCACGACCTGTCATGCCGTCCTCCACGGCCTCGGTCAAAATCGAATTGGAAGGCGGCCAAACAAATCCCGGTCAGCGAGCCATCAACCCCGTGCGCCCTGCTGTCCAGGCGCCGAGTGGGCCGCCTGCCGAAGATGGAATCAGTCCCAAGACCCTGGTGAAGTGGATCTTGATCGTGTTGGTGTTTGGTCCGCTCATCATGTGGCTGCTGGATATCCTGCGCACCTACATACCCCAGGGCTGATCAAGCCAGGATCTGGATCATCACGAATACGCCTCCGTTCCAGCAGGCGTGCATTGCAACGGTGGTCCACAGGTTGCCAGTGCGGAGAAAAGCCCAGCCCAACACCATGCCTAGGGTGCAAAGGCCCGGTAAGGCGGCAGGCTGCAGGTGCATGGCGCCGAATGTCATACCGGTGATCACCACCGCCAGCAGCCAGCCACCCTGTTTCCACCGCAGGGAGAATCGATGCCCCATCCAGGGCAAGAGCGTGCCCCGGAAGAGCCATTCCTCAAAGAGCGGCGCGAGTCCTGCCATGGTGGCGAACAGGAGCAGTGTCGCCAGCCAGTGCCTTTGGCTCGAAACCAATTCCAACAGTTCCCGCTGGGGCGGCTGAGTATTGCGCAGGAAGGGCTGGGTAAGGAGCCCGGTCAACAACACTGCAACCAGGGCAATACCCAGGAAGGCAAGGGCCCAGCCCAGGGCCCGGGGCAAAGGGCCGGGAGTCATGCGGCGCCAAGCTTGCCTGAAACTGACGCCCTCCGCGCGCAGGAGGAGTCGGGCACCAACCCAGACATGGAACGAATAGGCCACGGGGAGCGCCAATACCTTCGGCAAGGGGATAAAGGCAAACAGCAGTGCCGCCACCGTACCCGAAAACCGAAGGGCCACAAACCAACCCAATAGCGTCAATGCCACGGCGCGACCGGACATGGGGCAGGGTTTGAGCGTGGCGGTAAGGTGCTGTTTTGGGCTCAATGCCATCACGCCGGCGGAGATGATGCCACCCAATCCCAGGGCCACCAGCATCAGGCCCCCCAAACCCAGGGCGACCATTCGGGGCCAAGCCCAAGCCCGCGCCTTGGCTCGCCAAGGTTCTGGATCTTGAAGCTGGCGCTCGGCCAGCCTGCCCCTGAACTGCCAGTAGGCGTAGCTGCTCCCAAAGGGTTGGCGAAGGGCTTCCACTTGGGGGGCTGCGGGGAGTTCTCCCTCGGCATAGATCCCCTTCCATAGTTCGAGAAATGGCGCAGGCGTTGTTTCAGCCAACCGTCGCCCCTCGGCCAGTTGGCCCTCTTCCGCCAAAAGCACCGCCAGCACGGCCCGATCCCATGGCTCTGAGGAGGCAGGCACTGCCAAAGATGGAGGGCGATGGGTGAATTTTTGAGCTGCGGCGCGGAGTTCCAGCACCCGGGTTTGCAGACCTGGATGTTTCGCTTCGCCTCGGGGTTTGCGCAAGGTGTGGATAGCTTCAAAGGTGGTGAGGGCCGCCAGGAGAATCAGGAGAGCGATCAGTGGATCGGCCCATCGACGGTCAGGGTGCCAGGGCGTGGGGTGCGGTTCGTCCATACCCCAGGATGGGGCTTGCGATAGGCTCCTTGGAAGAGCTCTGGGGATATTCATGTCCAAACGATCTGTCGAAGGACCAACACTCCGCGTGGGGACTGCCCTCTGGATGGAAAATGGGCAAGCACGCCAGGTCATGGTGGCGCCCCTTCCTTCTGACCCAAGCCGGGTGGTTGATCTTCATCGCGTGGAAATTGCCAGACTGTCTCGCTTGGGCGAGGGCCGCCCCAGGGCCATGGCGGAAGTCCTGGTGCCCCCGACACTCCAAGGCGTGTTGGAGATGGGACCTCGGGCTTTCATCGGGTTCACCGGGCCTTAGCCTATGCCGAAAAATGGCACCAACGCGGGGATTTACCTGATCTCCTCGCACCGTCTCTCATGGTTGTAAAAATGCTGGCCTGCCTGCCGGAACCCAGAACCCTGCGCCGAGCTGATGGCGGACCACTGGGGCATCTGCCGGTGCAGGGCCCCGGCGCGGTGGTGGGATGCCCTCCGCAGCCAACCCTGGCGGCAGTGGGTTGGCAGGGGGATGGTCCGGCCGGGTTTTGTCTCGCCGTGGAGGATCTCCGCAGTGTGGTGCTGGGGGCTTGGCTACAGCCGAATTTCTCGTTCCGGGGTGCATTGGAATTGCGCACAGGGCGGCACCGGCGCACGCTTCCCCTGGATGCCTGGGAAGGGCTGGATATTCCTCCCCTGAATGCGGGGGAGATCCAGCTCCTGCCTCCAGCCAGATACAAGGCTCTGAGCGATGTGGTGCCGGGCATGATTTTCAGCCTGAAGGCGCCCTTCGAAACCCTTGAGTTGTCCCTGGGTGAAGAACTGGTGCATCCCACCCTTCAGTGATCGGGTTCCACCAGCAGGGTCCAGCGATAGCCTTCACCGCCCACGGTGGCGATGAGGTTTTTCTTCTCATCATCGCCCAGCTTCTTGCGCAGGTTGGCGATGTGCACATCCACGGTGCGCGGCGTGGGCCGCGCATCTGCGCCCCACGCCTGTTCCAGCAGTTCGTTGCGGCTGTGGGTGCGCCCGGCATGGGTGATCAGGATTTCGAGCAGACGAAATTCGCGGGGCGTGAGTTCCAAGGGCCGGTCGTCGCGGCGGGCTTCCATGGCCGTCAGATCAAAATGGTAGGCGCCGGAGCGCAGGGCGGTGGGCTGCTCCAGAGGCTGGGTCCGCCTCAGAATGGCCTTGATTCGAGCGATGAATTCCAGCACCGAAAAGGGCTTTACCAGGTAGTCGTCCGCCCCGAGGCTGAGACCCCGCACGCGGTCCGATTCCGAGCCCCGGGCGGTCAACATCAGCACCGGTACGTGATCCTTCGCGGTCCGCAGTTCCTGGATGACCTGGAAACCGTCCATCTTGGGCAGCATGAGGTCCAGCACGATAAGGTCCGCACGTTGGGCGCGGTGGGCCTGCAGGCCCACGATCCCATCCTCCGCCGCTTCCACTGTGAAACCCTCAAAGGTGAGGTTGTTCACAAGCAGTTGGCGAAGGTTCGGCTCGTCTTCGACCACAAGAAGGTGGGTCATGGTTAGCTCGATCCAGAAGGCACATCTCACCTTGCGATACGGCGAAGCCAAAGGCAATGGCTTGTTTGAAAATAATTCGGAAACGCGGTTTTTCCTAAGCCCTACGTGCGGAGCGCACGGATCTCGATGGTGGCAAGAAAACCTTCGCCCGGGGCGGATGCAAAGGTAAGCCCCCACCCTTCCTTCTGGGCCACCTGGACGAGCAGGCTCAGGCCCAGACCCTGGCCATCGCGTTCAAAGCCTTCCTTGCCCTGATTCCGGATCCGCATGAAAGGTTTGCCAAGGGATTCCAGCTGGTGGGGTGCCAGGCCGGGGCCAGCATCCTGGATGCGAATCTGAAACCGTCGCCGCACTTTGAGGGTCTGCAGCGTCACATCGCCACCCCCGTGATAGAGGGCATTTTCGACCAGGGTCAGGATGGCAGACCTCAGTGAAGGCAGGGCCGCGCGTCCCGAGTCAGAGGTTAGATCCAGATGCAGCTTGCGTTGCTCGGCTTCGAAGGCAGGCGCCAGATCATCCACCAGGTCAGACAGCCAAGCGGCGCTGACTTCGCCCTGGGGGCCAGTTTCTGAAATGCCGTGGATGGCTTCCAGGCCGGTTTGAATCAACAGAGTGAGGTGATCCACCTCCTCGCCTACTTTGATGAGTTCGGCATCGGTCTGGTCGGGACCCAGGCGCCCAAGGCGGATGGAATCGCACCGGAACTTGAGGATGGCCAAGGGCGTTTTCAGGCTATGGGTCAGGGAGGCGAGGCGGTCCGCGTCCAGGATGGCCCGCCGCCGGGCCCGGCGCCGAAGCCAAAGCCCTAGGCCTAGACTGGCACCCACCGCCACCGCTGCCGCAAAACCAGTCCAGACCTGGCGCAGGACCCGCCGGGCGAATACTTTGCCTTCTTTTCGCACGGGGATGGCAACGATATCCCAACCCTCCATCGCTTGGCTGGTGCCGGTGTAGGCAAACCAAGGGTCTTCCAGGCGGGCGGGATCCGCCTGGATGTTTGGTTCCGCGCCCCAGGGTTGGGGTTTCAAGGGTGCCTTGCTCGTTGGCATGCTGAGGCGGATACCTGCGCGAAAGGGAGGCTTGGCCCCGAGCACCAGCCGGAACATCTTCTCCACCTCCGCGCTGCCCACCGTCCAGCGTTTGACAATGATCCAGCGCTCCCCAAGCAGCACAATCGCTGGGCCCAAGGTGGGGTCCGCATTCACTGCCAACGGTGGGGTCCATTGGAATCGCCCTGCCTGCTCGGCAAGGGTGATCCACTGCCGATAGCGCGCATACTCTGGCTCCCGACTGCCTGGCACGAGTTGTTCCCCATGGCGCATCCAGAGTCGTTCCGGTGCATTGCGGTCCATCACCGCGACGAGCAGCGGATGTTCCGCAAGCAACTGGCGAATCTCGGGCTCATTGCCCTGCTTCAGGTTGTTGATCCGAGGCAGATGCAGCCAATGCTCTTCAACTCGGGTCAGATCGTGGGAATAGGTGGGTGAAATGACGTTGTTGATGCGAATGATGTGTTCATTCATCCACATGGCTGGAACCCACACCAACACGAGGCTGATGGCGATGATGGCCAGCGTAAGGAGTACGGTGCCACTCCGCAGTTGCAGGCGCTGCCACCAGGAGGGCGTGTGCTCTGCCGAACGAACAGGATGGAAACGGGCGACGTGGCGGGTGTACATGTCTCGCAGACTAGCCTAGGCTCAGCATTCGCTCCAGTGGCTTGAGGGCTTGACGCCGAATGTTTTCGTCCAGATGGATTGCGGGTTCGAGATCCCGCAGGCAGAGGTAGATTTTTTCGAGGGAGTTCAGCTTCATGTAGGGGCAGAGGGAACAGTTGCAGCCACTATCCGCGGGGATGGGAATCAGCTGGGCTTCCGGTCTGGCCTTGTGCATCTGGTGGAGGATGCCAGCCTCGGTTCCTACGATGAATTTCCGCTCTGGTCGCTCGATCACGAACGTGAGCATGGCTGCCGTGCTGCCCACAAAATCGGCCATACGGCTCACGGTGGCATCGCACTCGGGGTGAACAATGAGCTTGGCGTCGGGATGTTGCGCTTTCAAGGCTGCCACGCGTTTGGCGGTGAACTGCTCGTGGACAATGCAGAAGCCCGGCCACAACACCATGTCGCGTCCCGTCTGAGTCATCACCCACTTGCCCAGATGGCGATCCGGTGCAAAGACGATGGGTGCCTCTTTGGGCAGGCTTTCCACCACGCGCACGGCATTGGAACTGGTGCAGATCACAGTGGACAGGGCTTTGACGCCCGCAGAGCAATTGATGTAGCTGACAACTTCATGCCCGGGATACTGCTGCAGCCATGCACCGAAGGCTTCTGGGGGGCAGCGGTCCGACAAACTGCAGCCAGCGTCCATGTCGGGGATGACCACGATTTTGGAAGGGCTCAGGATCTTGGCTGTCTCTGCCATGAAATGGACACCGCAAAAGACGATGACCTCGGCATCGGTGGTGGCAGCAGCCTGACTGAGCTGAAGGCTATCGCCCACAAAATCGGCCAGGTCCTGGATTTCCGGTTCCTGGTAGTAATGCGCCAGAATGACCGCCCGGCGGGCAGACCTCAGGCGGCCGATTTCAGCCACAAGATCCAGGGAGGGATCGATGCTTTCAAGATCGGGAACGTACGGCAGCGCGCTCATGACAGCAGTCTACTCCGTGGAGGGATACATCCCCACTGCGGCGCAGGGACGCACCGGGGAATTGGTTTCGCAGATGACAGAAGCCTAGCCGCAGTGCAGGTGACGCTGGACCAACTGGCGCAGGCTATCGGCGTTCCCAAAGAGTTTTTCACTCATGTTGAGATCATCGAAGGATTGGAGTCGATTGATCAGGGAATCCAACAGGCCCGCAGGGAAGACACCGCCGGCCTCGTACCGGTCGCGGTCGCGACGCAGGCATTCTCCGGATTCAAAGCAGGAGGCGGGCAATTGCTGGAGGCCCTGCACTTTCGTGGCGTCAGCCCGGATGTAAAGTTGTTCGGCCACCGTTAATGCCTCGGGGTGTTCCATGCCGTAGCGCGCCGCCACCGCCAATCCGGCGAGCAGCAGGTGCACATTGGCAGACCCATCCGGGCTCCGGATTTCCACGGTCTGATTGTTCTCAAAGGTGCCACTACCCTGAGCTTCCAGGGGGTTGGCATCTCGCAGCATCCGGTCTCCCACGCCCACCCAACCCAAGGGCACACGCACCAGCACCGAACGATTGCGGTCGCCCCAGCAAATGCTGGTGGGTGCTTCCTGGTGGGGCACCAGACGCAAGAAGGATGTGGGCACCGTGTTGCCAAATGCGGTCAGGGACTCGGCACACATCAGATACCCGGCAATGACTTTTTTGGCCGTGTCGGTGAGGCCGTTCTCGTCGGCCATCAGATTCACGCCGTTCTTCACCAGACGGCTATGCACATGCAGGCCGCTGCCAGCGTGGCCCACGATGATTTTGGGCGCGAAGCTCACTTCCAAGCCGTGCTTGTAGGCCACTTCGCGGAGGGCCCATTTGGCAGTCACCAATTGATCAGCGGCGTCCTCAATCGGCACAGGCAGGAATTCGATCTCATGCTGCACCATCTCGAGATCACCCGCGATGATGTTGCCCACTTCCGCATGGCCGTACTTGATCATGCCGCCCATCTCGCTGATGACCTGCATGGCTTCGCGCCGCACCAGGCCCCACTTCGAGAAGGGGTGGGATTCGTGATAGCCCTTCTGCTCCACGATGGGGTAGATCTGGTCCACCTCCGAAAAGAGGTAGTATTCCAACTCGCCCAGGGCCTCCAGCGTGCAGCCGGTCTTTTCCTTCAGTTCGCGCTGGGCTTTCCGCAGGATGAACTCGGGTGCGCTTTCCAGCGGCTCACCCTGGTTGTTGTAGAAGGAACAGATGAAGTCGAGGGTGGGTACTTCACTGAAGGGATTGACAAAGGCCGTGCGGTATCGGGGAACCACGTAAAGATCGCTGGAGTCAGCGGAAACAAAGGAGAAGAGGCTGGAGCCATCCACCCGCTCGCCCATGGAGAGCACCTTGTCGAGGTGGGCTTTGCTGTTGATGACAAAGTTCAGCTTTTTGAGCCGTCCGTCACCCGCCACGTACCGGAAATTGAGCATCCGGATATCGTTCTGTTCGATGAAACGAACGATGTCTTGCTTGGTGAATTCGGCCGCGGGCTTCCCCAGGGCGCGGACAAGCTTGTTGGGATTGAGGGCAATGGCGTCACTCATGGGACCTCCAGCGATCGGGGAGCCATTCTGACAGAGCCCGAAAAGTAATGAGTCGCAGGTTTTTGGGTTTTGACAAATCGTAAACACAAACCGCCATATTCATGCAGGTGATTAGGCCCTTGGTGGGAAGGGGGCATTCCGGCCATCCTGGGAACTCGGGATTGAACCTGTGGGGTCTCCGCGCCATTTGAAAGCGGACCCTTTTCGGAGGTTATGGCAATGGTGCATTTGTATCGATGGTTGGGAACCGGCCTGGTGGGCCTTGCAGCGGGGCTATCTGCGCCCCTGACTGCTCAAAGTCTCTGGCTGCCAGCCTCGGATCCCGTGGGCATCGCTCGCGGGGGAGCGGGTGTCGCCTTTGGCCAAAGCCTTGAGGCTGCCTCGCTGAATCCCGCCTTGTTGGTGACCTTGCGGGACCGTTCCAGCGCCTTTGTGGGATTCGGCATGGAGATGGCATCTTCCCAGATCACCCTTCAGGCCAATCAGCGAAGCTTGTTTTCCGAAGACCGCAACCGTTTCCTGCCGTCCTTTGGCGGCGCTTGGCGCACGAGTGATCGCCTTTCCTTTGGCCTGAAACTGGACGAGCCCTTCCTGCGACATGCGGAAATCCCCACAGAAAGTACCCTTCGGTTTTTGGGGAAAGCCATTGATATCAAGGCGCAGCGCATTGAATTCCAGGCGGCCTGGGCCTTCCGGCCAGACGTGTCCATGGGCGTTGGTCTGGGCTTTGCCCGTCTAACTTATGCCTCTGAAGTCAGCCTCCGCGCTCAGTTCCCGCTTCAATCCCTGCCCACGGATCCTTTGGTGGAAACCGATGTGCGCCAGCAGGGGAATGTGCTGGTACCCTCCTGGAACCTTGGGCTTCGCTGGGCCTTCAATCCTCGGTGGACCTTTGCGGGCGCCTACCAGTCCTCGTTAAGTGGATCCATGACCCTCCACGCGGCCCGGGGCGAGGCTTCGCCGCGCTACTTTGATTTCACGGGCAACGCAGCGGCTCCAGATGGGTCCGTGACCACCACGGCCGGTTCGGCTTTCCTGGCCCAAACCACCTACCAGCCCGGCACCGGGCGCATGGTGCTGCCGGCCAAGGCCAGCCTGGGGGTGCGTCATCGCTACAACCAGTTTGTGACGTGGGAACTTGACCTAAGGCATGTGGCGGGTTCCAGCTTTGAATTGCCCACTTCCCCCACCATGACAACACCCAATGGCGTGGTGAGGGCCCAGGCCCTGCCAAGCGGCTACCGCAGTGGCTTTGGGGCAAGTCTCATGGGTGAGTTCATTCTTGCGAAGAACTGGACTTTCCGCCTGGGCGCGAGCCTTGACCCTGCCCTCCAGGAAGATGCAACCGTAAACCCATTGATCTCGGGATCCCGGTCGGCCGCCTTCTCGGCGGGAGCGGGTTACCGAATCTGGGGCGGAGAACTCAACGTTGGCTACCAGTTCCGCCAGAACAAGGACGTCGATAGTTCTCAGTTGGAGGGTGCCTGGGGCAGCTCCGGATATCGGGTGACGCCCGCCACGACTCGTGTTGAGGGCATGGGGCACCTCTGGTCCATCGGCTTTAAGCGGAGTTTCTGAATCCATGCAATTTCTCGGACCCCACGCGTGCGAAGAGGCCCTGGTTCGGGGAGAGTTGCAGGTGCTGCGCTTGGCGCCAGCCGCCTGGGGGCGCTGTGCCAAGCTGCGCGCCGAGGCCCGGGCCGCGGGCGTGACCGTGCATCAGGAACCCATGGAAGGGCTGGATCGACGGTCCCAAGGTCAGCGGCACCAAGGTGTGATTGGCGAAGGGGTGGAACTGCGCCTCGAATCGATGGAGACACTGCTGGGGCGGGTGCAGGCGCGGGGAAATGATGCACTGGTGTTGGTCTTGGATGGTGTGACGGATCCCCATAACTTTGGTGCGATTCTTCGTTCCGCCGCCGCTGCTGGTGCCGATGGTGTGGTATTTCCCGAACGTCGCAGCGCCCAAGTCAATGACACCGTGGTGCGAGCCAGCGCAGGCACCGCTGGGCGAGTACCTCTGGTGCGGGTGGTGAATCTGGGGCGTGCGTTGGAGGATCTAAAGGCAGCCGGGGCGTGGGTCTATGGGCTTGCGGCTGGCCCGAAAAGCTCGGACTACCTCCGGGAACCCTTTGACCGCGCCACGGTGCTGGTGATGGGTTCCGAGGGGGAAGGGCTGCACCAGAAGATCGCCGAGAATTGCGATGCCCTGTTGAGCATCCCGATGCCGGGTGGAATCGAAAGCCTTAATGTTTCTGCGGCTGCGGCCGTGATGCTCTTCCGTGTGGTGGCGAGGCGCGGGGCTGAGAAATCCTAAATTTTGGGTTGTGAGCCTTAGATTCTCGTGATATCTTTCGGATTCCCTGTCAGGAAAGCTTTGTCCGCAAAGCCCAACTCCCGGGGTGCTTGACAACCCAAGACAATGCCGAGATGGCCGAGTGGTTAATGGCAGCAGACTGTAAATCTGCCACGCAACGCGTTACGGAGGTTCGAATCCTTCTCTCGGCACCACCCACCAGTTTTTCGAGGAAAACTGGTTTCCAGGCGGGAATAGCTCAGTTGGTAGAGCGTCAGCCTTCCAAGCTGAATGTCGCGGGTTCGAACCCCGTTTCCCGCTCCAGAAGCATAAGGCCCATATAGCTCAGTGGCAGAGCGCGTCCTTGGTAAGGACGAGGTCGCCGGTTCAATCCCGGCTGTGGGCTCCACCTTCTATCACCCCGCACCCACTTCTACTTAACACCCACCTCAGGAGGCAATCGTGGCCAAGGAGAAATTCGATCGCTCGAAGCCGCACGTCAACATCGGCACCATTGGTCACGTGGACCACGGTAAAACCACGCTGACGGCCGCCATCACCATGATTCTGGCCAAGCTCCACGGCGGCGCCGTGAAGTCCTACGACCAGATCGACTCCGCTCCCGAGGAAAAGGCCCGTGGGATCACGATTAACACCGCCCACGTCGAGTACCAGACCACCCGTCGCCACTATGCGCACGTGGATTGCCCTGGTCACGCCGACTACATCAAGAACATGATCACGGGCGCGGCCCAGATGGACGGCGCGATCCTCGTGGTTGCTGCCACCGACGGCCCCATGCCCCAGACCCGCGAGCACATCCTGCTGGCCCGTCAGGTCGGCGTGCCCTCCCTGGTCGTGTTCATGAACAAGATGGACATCGCCGATCCCGAACTGGCCGAGCTTGTTGAGATGGAGCTCCGTGAGCTGCTCTCCTCCTACGGCTTCCCTGGCGACGAGATTCCCATCGTGTCCGGTTCTGCCAAGCAGGCCATGGATTCCGGTGACCCAGCGGCGCCTGAGTGCAAGTGCATTATGGATCTGATGGAAGCCGTGGATTCCTACATCCCCGATCCTGCCCGTCCCAAGGACAAGCCCTTCCTCATGCCCATCGAAGACGTGTTCACGATCACTGGTCGTGGCACCGTCGTCACCGGTCGTATCGAGCAGGGTGTGGTCAAGGTTGGCGAAGAGATCGAAATCGTCGGCATCAAGCCCACGGTCAAGAAGGTCGTCACCGGCATCGAAATGTTCAAGAAGCTCCTCGATCAGGGTGAAGCGGGCGACAACGCCGGCATCCTCCTGCGCGGCGTTGAGCGCAAGGACGTCGAGCGCGGTCAGGTGCTGGCCAAGCCCGGCAGCATCACCCCCCACTCCAAGTTCACCGCGGCTGTCTACGTGTTGGGCAAGGATGAGGGTGGTCGTCATACCCCCTTCTTCAACAAGTATCGTCCTCAGTTCTTCTTCCGGACCACGGACGTGACGGGCTCCATCACCCTGGAAGCTGGCCGCGAAATGGTCATGCCGGGCGACAACGTCACCTTGACGGTGGAACTCATCTGCCCCGTCGCCATGGAAAAGGGTCTCAAGTTCGCCATCCGTGAGGGCGGCCGCACGGTCGGTTCCGGCCGCGTCGACGAAGTCATCGAGTAACACTAAGGATCCGACATGCGCGATATCGTTCAGATGCAGTGCACCGAGTGCAAGCGTAAGAACTACACCACCACCAAGAACAAGAAGACCACCACAGGCAAGCTTGAATTCAAAAAGTTCTGCCGGTTCTGTGGCGGCCACAAGCCCCATCGCGAAGCGAAGTGAGTCTTGACCTGGCCCCGCCACGGTGGGGCCAGGTTTTCAGACCTCTTGAAATAGGGGAGTAGCTCAGCTGGTAGAGCAGCGGACTCCAAATCCGCAGGTCGCGGGTTCGAAACCTGTCTCCCCTGCCACTTCGTGCTTCGGCCCCGGCCATTCGTGCTGGGGCCGGTTTCTTGAAAGTCCGCCCGCTGCGGGGGTTAATCTTGATCAGCAACATCAAGCAACAGACGAAAGACCTCCTCGCGGAACTTAATCGCGTGGATTGGCCTGCCAAGGCGAAAGTCATGAGCTCCACGGGGGCTGTCATTTTCGTGTCCGCCTTTGTGGGCGTATTCCTGTACCTCGCGGATTTGGCCATCTCCTGGGGGATGAAGTTCATCCTCCCGCACCACTAGGTCGGAGGAAGCCATGACTGATCTCATCGGCACCCAGCAGGACACCCTTCCCGAGCAGGCTTCCGGGCAGCAACTGGCTTGGTTCATCATTCACACCTACTCGGGTTACGAGGCCAAGGTGATGGAGAGCCTCCGTCAGCGCATCAAGATGGAAGCCCGGGACGAGTTTTTCGGCGACATCCAGATCCCCGAAGAAACTTACGAAGAAATGAAGGTCGATCCCAAATCCGGCAAGAAGGAGCGTGTGCTCAAAAAGCGCAAATCCTTCCCCGGCTATTTGCTTGTCCAGATTGCGGTTCACGCCAAGGGATCCAGCCTTGAGATGGAAGATGCCGATTGGCATCTGGTGCGCAACACGCCCAAGGTGACCAGCTTCGTGGGCGCCAACAAGAAGCGCCCCACGCCCCTCACGGACGAGGAAGTGCGTCAGATCATGCACCACACCGAGGAAACTCAGGAGCGACCCAAGCCCAAGTTCCACTTTGAAAAGGGCGAAAAGGTGCGTATCATAGACGGCCCCTTCGCCAACTTTGAAGGGGATGTGGATGAGATCCACGAAGAGCGTTCCACCATCAAGGTGATGGTCACGGTCTTTGGTCGCAGCACCCCCGTGGAGCTCGATTTCATCCAGGTTGAAAAGCGCTGACGCGCTTCTTGAACAGACACGACACACCAGGCCAGCGGTAATCCTGCCGCTCGCCCACCAAGGCAGCAGTCGCCGGCATTTGCCGGAATCCGCTGCGGGAAAAGGAGACCACCATGGCAAAGAAGATCACTGGCTATATCAAGCTGCAGTTGCCTGCCGGAGAAGCCACCCCGGCTCCTCCTGTTGGACCTGCGCTCGGTCAACACGGCGTCAACATCATGGAATTCGTGAAGCAGTTCAACGCGAAGTCCGTGGGCGCAGTGGAAAAGGGCACCATTGTCCCCGTGGTCATCACGGTCTTTGGTGATCGCAGTTTCAGTTTCATCCTGAAGACGCCTCCTGCGGCGGTCCTCATCAAGAAGAAGCTGGGCCTGGACAAGGGCAGTGCCACCCCCAACAAGCAGAAGGTGGGCAAGCTCACCACCCAGCAGTTGGAAGAGATCGCCAAGGCGAAAATGCCTGATCTCAATGCCGGCAGCCTTGCCGCCGCCATGAAGTCCATTGCGGGCTCCGCCCGTTCCATGGGCGTTGAAATCGTCGATTAATCAGCTCGAATTGGTTTTTTGCGGAGGACCGCGCCGTGCGGAACTCCCGGTAACCGCGACCGTTATCGCGGAAGATCTTCCGAAAAGGAGAAGTAATGGCAAAACCTGGCAAGAAGTTCCGGGCTGCCGCCTCCAAGATCGAAGATCGCCCCTATGACCTCACGGAAGCTCTCAACGCCATCAAGGACGCGGCATTTGCCAAGTTCGACGAGACGGTGGAAGTTCACATGAGGCTCGGCGTTGACCCCCGTCACGCGGACCAGATGGTTCGTGGCACCCTTGTCCTGCCTCACGGCACGGGCAAGACCATGCGGGTGGCCGTTATCGCTCAGGGCGAAAAGATCAAGGACGCGGAAGCCGCCGGTGCGGAGATCGTCGGTGGCGATGATCTTGTAGAGCGCATCGCGGGGGGATTCCTGGAGTTCGACGCCCTCGTGGCGACCCCCGACATGATGAAGGGCGTGGGTCGGCTGGGCAAGGTGCTCGGACCCCGCGGTCTCATGCCGAACCCCAAAACTGGCACCGTGACCTTCGATGTGGCCAAGGCCATCAAGGAGATCAAGGCCGGTAAGGTGGAATACCGCGTCGACAAGACCGGCATCATTCACGCTGGCGTGGGCAAGCTGTCCTTTGGTATCGAAAAGCTGATGGAAAACGCAAAAGCTTTGATCGATGCCGTGAACAAGGCCAAGCCTGCCGCCGCCAAGGGCAAATATGTCAAAGCCATCCACATGGCTTCGACCATGGGCCCCAGCGTGACCGTGTCCACCAGTATTGTTGAGAAGTGAGGCGGATCATGGAACGCGAACAGAAGCATCAAGAAGTCGCTCTCCTGAAGGGCACGTTCAGCTCCGCCAAATCTGCGGTGGTGTTGGGCTTCAAGGGCCTCACCGTCGTCAAGGACACCGCCTTCCGCAAGAGCATCCGCGAAGGCAAGGCGCAGTATCGGGTATCCAAGAACACCCTGCTCCGCCTCGCCGTGAAAGAGACTGCCTTCGAAGTGCTGACCTCGCACTTCAAGGGTTCCACGGCCGTCGCCACCAGCGAAGGCGATATCGTGGCGCTCGCCAAGGCCGTGCACACCTTCCTCAAGGACAATCCAGCCGCCTCTTTCAAGGGCGCCATCCTGGATGGCAAGGCTGTGTCGGTGCAGGAGTTCCAGGCCATTGCCGAACTCCCCAGCCGCGATGTGCTCATCGGCAAGCTGCTCTACCTCATGCAGTACCCCATTTCTGGCCTGGCCATTGCGCTTGATCAGATCCGGCAGCAGAAGGAAGGCGCGGCCTAGCCGACGCTTCTCACCCAACCCCGAATTCCAAATTACGAGAGGAGTATTCCATGGCTCTCACCGCCGATCAGTTGATCCAGGAAATCGAAACCATGACCGTTCTTGAGCTGGCCACTTTGGTCAAGGCTCTTGAAGAGCGCTTCGGCGTCTCCGCCGCGGCTGTCTCGGCGGCTCCCGCCGGTGGCGCTGCCGTCGCCGTCGAAGAGCAGACCGAGTTCAATGTCGAGCTCACCGAAGCTGGCGCCGCCAAGCTGAACGTCATCAAGGCGGTCCGCGAGATCGTCACCGGCCTCGGCCTGAAGGAAGCCAAAGACCTCGTCGATGGCGCCCCCAAGCTTGTCAAGGAAGGCGTCACCAAGGACGAAGCTGCCAAGATCAAGGAAAAGCTCGAAGCAGCCGGCGCCAAGGTCACCATCAAGTAGGCCTATTCCGCTGGAAATTGCAAAGCGCGAGGCGCCGTGTGCGCCTTGCGCTTTGCACTTTGCGCTTTCAACGCAAAGTGGTATGCTTATTCCTTACGCCCGGCTCGGCGCCCCGGGCTTGCAGAACCAGCCACCACGAAGGGCTTCGGTTGCAACACATCCCCCGCACGTGCACGTCCAAGTCGTTGGGGTCCGTTTCCCTCCAGGGTGAGGGAAGGGTCCGTCCTGGGCTTGCCTGCGAATCGCGCGCCATCGAAGAATCCAATCCCGTGCCTTTCCGGGGGGCCGCTGCGGCGCTCTCCGGCATGATCCTGGAGTGAACCATGAGCGTCCAGCAGAACATTTATCGCCAGCGTCATTCGTTCTCGAAGATCCGCTCCCTGGTTCCGATCCCGAACCTGATCGATATCCAGAAACGTAGCTACGACGAATTCCTTCAGATGAACCTGCTCCACGGCGAGCGGGAGAATCGCGGCCTTCGCACCGTCTTTGATGCAATGTTCCCCGTCCACAACGGCAAGAACCCCGATGGCACCGATGCGGCGCTGGAAGTGGAATTTGTCGACTATACCGTGGGTCATTGGGCCTGCAAGTGCGGCAAGAACGAGGGCTTGGCCCATCTTCGCACCACCTGCAAGAGCTGCGGTCACCATATCGTGGCCGAGCATCCCAAGGATCCCAGCGTGGATTGCCCCAAGTGCGGCACCCGCAACAAGAATGAAGCCACCATCTGCGACGTGTGCAATGAGCCCGTGGGGCTCCACGCCAAGATGAGCTTGGAAGAATGCATGGAGCGTGGGGCTACCATGGCCGCGCCCCTCAAGATCCGCGTGCGCCTCAATCAGTTCGAGAAGGACGATAAGGGCAACCGCAAGTACAAGCAGAGCCAAGAATCGGAAGTCTACTTCGGCGATATCCCGACGATGACCGACCGCGGCACTTTCATCATCAACGGCACCGAGCGCGTGATCGTGTCCCAGCTGCACCGCAGCCCCGGCGTGTTCTTCGCGATCTCCTCCGATAAGTCGCTCTACAGCGCCCAGATCATTCCCTACCGCGGCTCCTGGATCGAGTTCGAACTCGACACCAAGGGGCTGCTCTATGCCCGCATCGACCGCAAACGCAAGTTCCTGGGTTCCACTTTCCTGCGTTCCCTGGGCCTCTTCGACGAGCGCCTTGCGGACAACCAGTCGATCCTGTCCCATTTCTACACGCCCTACCATTTCTCCCTGAAGAAGGAAAACCTGCTGCTGGAACCCTGCGAGCTGCTGGTGGGCCAGAAGGCGCACGAGGACGTCAAGGATCCCAAGAGCAAGGAAGTCATTGCCGAAAAGGGCAAGACCATCAGCCGTCGCCTCATGGAGAAGATGCAGAAGGCCGGCCTCAAGGGTGTGACGGTGGAACGCGCGATGTTGGACGGCGCGGTGCTGCTGGAAGACGTGGTGAACATGAACACCGGCGAAGTGCTGCTGGAGGCCAACGATCCATTCCTGCAGACGCACCTGGAAATGTTCCTGGCTAACAATGTGAGCGACTTCGTGGTGTCCTTCCCTGAGCTGGATGGCACGGGCAAAGTGCTGAGCGAGACCTTATCCAAGGATCACACCGAGGATGCCGAGGAAGCCGCCAAGGAGCTCTTCAAGAAGATTCGTCCTGGTGAGCCAGCCACGCTGGAATCCAGCAAGAAGTTGCTCCACGCCATGTTCTTCGATAACCAGAAATACGATCTCTCGAAGGTCGGCCGGCACAAGATGAACGCCAAGCTGGGCGCCGGGGCCGATCTCGATCTGCGCACCCTCCGCACTGAGGATTTCATCCAGACGGTGCACTACCTGCTGCGTCTCAAGAAATACGACACCACGCGCTCGGAGCGCACGGATGAAATCGCTCCCGTCCGCAAGGATGACATCGATCATCTCGGCAATCGTCGCGTCCGCAGCGTGGGTGAATTGCTGGAGAACTGTTTCCGGGTTGGCCTGGTTCGCGTGCAGCGTGCCATCAAGGAAAAATTCTCCATGGCGCAGGACCCCAACAGTCCCCTGCAGCCCCATGACCTGATCAACAGCAAGCCCGTCATTGCTGCCATGAAAGAGTTCTTCGGCTCCAGCCAGCTCTCCCAGTTCATGGATCAAACCAATCCGC
>JADKBC010000021.1 GCA_016715205.1 Holophaga sp. | reverse complement strand
CAAGGACGAAAAAGACGGATATCACCGGCTCCTGCCTTACAGGAGGTCGGAGGAGGCCAGTCTCCGAGATCGTGCTGACCGATGCTGCGGGATCCCAACTCAAACAACTCCCCCGTCATGGGACTCTCACCCATTCACCGACCTCGGTTCGGAATGGACGATTCGCCTACATCACCTACGGATGGGCCCCCCAGATCTGGGGCATGATTGAAGCACCGCCAACCGAAACGCCTCTATCCACCACTAGGTGGACAAGGAGTAGTGTCCGATCCGGCTCTCTCCCCGGATGGGCGCACCTTAGCCTTTGTCGAAAACGACAAACAAGGTCGACAGTCCATCCGACGCTGGATTGGGATTCCGGCGACGCGGAATCTCACGGGTTTTGATCTATGCAATGAGACTCCCGCCTGGAGCCCGGATGGCAAGCAACTCGTATTCGTACATGGCCGCACTCGCAGAGAAGCTCTTGTGGTCATCACGCCAGAGGGAAAAGTGGAGAAATCCTTTCCCTTCGAGCAACAACACCTCCGAGACCCTGCCTGGAGCCAGGATGGATCCCGGCTTGTCTTCACAGCCGTGAACAAGGAGGGGGTCAGCGAATTAAAGACGCTTGAATTGGCTTCGGGAACTGTGGGTGTGCTCATTTCTGGGAAAGGATCCTTTTCAAGTCCCCGTTGGGGTCAACAGGATCGGTGGATTGCCTATTCCGTCGGGAATGCTGAAACCCGTCTCTTTAGCACCGAAAGCAAAACCAGCCGCCCCTTGCTGGCCGGTTCAGGCGCACCACACACCACGGTGGGTGTGGTAGCGGAAAGGGCGTTGATTCTGACCGCGTTAAGGAAGGGCCCGAGACGTGAATATTTTCCTGTCTCACCCAAACATCAATAGGAGCATTTCAACCATGCGTATTGCCTTTCTGCTTTCCCTTTCCATGAGTGCCGCCCTGGTTGCTCAGCCTGCAACCAAAGCTGCGGCTGGATCCAAAGCTGCTGCGCCCAAATCCAAAACGAATCCCGAATCCCAGGTTACACGCCAGACTCTTGAAGTGGTTCTCAACACCATCAACGAGACCTGGTTCGGCAAGGCCTACCAGGATGTGAATGCCGTCGAGATCCAGGGCAGCCTGACTGTCCAGTTATCCGCTGCGGCCATGAATGCCAAGGTCGATCAGACCAGTCAGGGACAGCTCAAAGGCGGCATCACCCAGAACGGCAAGGCCAGCCTACAGATCAAGAGCACCTATTTTGCCAACGCGGACTTCAAGACGGAAATGACGGGCAGCTTCGGAAATCTGCTCTACACCCGCGTTGGCAATCGCGGCTTTCTGTACAGCCAAACATAGAATGGGCGCGTATACTAACCCGCGTCGAGCCACCCCCCAGCGATGCGCCACTCTCCTACCTTGGGTGGTTCCGTTCCGTCCTGAACGATATCAAGGCCGTCTACGTGGATGGCCCCATCTTCAAAGCCAGCCTCGGCAAGGAGGAGATCCTAGGAGGCAGGACCGTTCAGACCCTGATCTTCAACGCTCCAACCCCTGCATTCGATCCCAAAAAGCGTGAACAGAGCCTTACCGATAGTCTCGGATTCTGGAAGCGCGGGCGTTTGGCAATCCAGGTGGACAAGATCACCGTCATACCCTAATCGCATGAATTTCTCCAACGAAGGCCAGGGAGTCCACACCCAAATGGCCTTCGCCTACGACGACAAGGGCCATCCCCTGTCCATCAGCATCACAAACCGAAGCCGGGGCATGGAAGGCCCCGGCCACCTGAAGGTCGGCTATGACCCGAGTGGACTCATCGGCACCGTCTCTGGCGAATTGAGCAGCCAGGACAAGAAGGTCGGCTTCGATCTGAACCTCACTTGGGCCAAGGGCAAGCCGGCGAGTTCCATCCAGAGCGTGCCACCCCCCACCGCCAACAAACGTAGCAGTGAGGATTTTGAAATCGCCATGCTCGTGGGCCTCGCCCAAAACATCCTTGAACTCCAGCACTCAGGGTTGAACCTGCGCAGCGTTTCGCTTGCAGGGAAGTGAAGCCCAGCGAGGCTGAGGTCTTGATTCACGAAGTGAAATCCACGCTCGCGAACCAGGATTACGAATGGCATTATCCGCAGCAATCTGTTGAGGTTTTACAAGGAACGGCATGCGATGCCGAACCTGCCAAAAGGGAGATTCAATGAACGAAAATGGCCATTCCTTGCAACATTCGCGGCTGCCAAAAAATCATTGCCATTGCGGTTTTCCTGGCGTTTGTAGCCGCACTGGTTTTTGCAATTGTCAAACAGCATAGACAAGCTACTGCACCAAAAAAAGCTCATGGTTGCATTTGGGGAGGTTCCGCAAGCCATCTTTGCTGAGCAGGCATTTACGCTTCGCAGATTTGTGGCGGCGTTTCGGTGGGTGTCCGGTGTCTTAGGCGAGGTCGAGCCACATGGTCTCCATCAAGGGCTGCGCGTGGGTCTTTGAAATGGGTTTTGGCTTCATCCGTACACCAGAAAAGGGGCGAAGCATCCGAGCGCATGGGAGTCTCCCGTGCGACCTTCGGCCGAGTCCTGGACGCAGCCCATCGAAAAGTTACAACAGCCTTGGTGGATGGTTGCGCCCTGCGAATCGAAGGCGGCTCATTCTGCATGGTTGGGCCGGGGCTTTGTGAACGCTGCCCGGCCAAACTCACTGGCGACAGCATCGGAACAGAATCCGTTTGCGACCACTGCCCAATCCGGAGCAAGCGCGCGGACGGTATCAATCCCTGAGCTATTCGAAATAAGCTTAAAAGTGGAAGAAGGGCCCTCGTGACTGAGGGCCCTTTGACAAAAATCAGCTAGAACCTACTTCCTTTTGGGTCCCTTGCGCGGATCTCCCGGATAGCCAAGAGCCTTCCAGTCCAGAACACCTGCAGCGCCGTGGCAATCTCCGCATTTCAGGGCCTGGCCCTTGGGAACCACCATGTGGTTCACCTTCCAGAACATCTTGGTGTCCGTAAAGGCGACCTTGCCGGTGAAAGGAAGTCCTGCTTCCTTCATGCCGTCAGCGGAGGCCTTGACCCAGTCGAAGTGGTTCCAATAACCGCCGAAGAGCTTGGCGGAGATTAGCATATTGCTCCCGGGGTCGTAGGGTTGGCGGCCTTCCATCACTTTAAAGGGAGTGATCTTCGCGGGCTTGTCGGCCCGTTCACCCTTGGGATGGTTCAGGTAGGTCACCTGACCGGGCTTCATAAGATCGCCCAACAGGTAACGGTCCACGGAGCCGTTAAACCAGAGGTAGGTGGGGCGCACATTCTTTGACCACCGGAAATCACCCTTCATCTTGTCGTAGAGGGGCATACCATTGGCATCCTTGCCCATCGGTTGATCCTTACCCGCGGTTGACCAGTCCCACCAAACCTTGGTCGGCAGATCCCGAGAGAAGGTGGGGATGTGGCAGGTCTGACATGCCACCCGCTCGATGTGCTTGTTCAGCATGGGGTTCTTCTTGTGGGGGGTACCAGCGTGGCAGGTGCTGCAGTCCAAGGTCTGACCACCGCCACTGACCGAAACGGAGAGGGCCTTGCCGGGAATCTGGTGGCGCTCACTCTTGTGGCAAGCGGTGCAAGACATGTTCGGGCCAGCCGCAGCCATATGGACATCTCGCTCCCGAGAGGGCTTGAGCAGGGAACTGTCGAGGTCGCCATGTTTGACATGGTCCCCACCGCCACCATAGAAGTGGCAGGAACCGCAGGTCGTCCGACTGGTCTTGCCCACTTTTTTAGCGATGAAATCAAGGTCGATGGCCTTCATCAGGTTGCCAGAACCCTTTGGCCATTCCATATCCTGCAGCACGGGGTTGCCTGCGGCCGTAGGGAACTTCTTGTAGGTTCCGGTCGTGTCGTGACAAACCAGGCAGTCGATGTTTTCGGCCTTGGAGAAATCGAAAGAAGCATCCTTCCAGCCGTAGCCAGCATGACAACTCGTGCAGCGGGCGTAGTTGGAAGGCAAGGCAAGGCAGAAGTTGTTAATCGCATTTTTCTTGCCCAGATCCATTTCTTTGCCGTTGACCTTCTGGCGCGAGGACCAAGTCCAGTGAACCGTCTTCATAAAGTCGTCGGCATGACCTTGATGGCACTCGAGGCAGGCCTTGGTTACCTCCGGGCCCGAGCGGAAGGGCCCGTTAACAAGGCTGGTGTGGTCTTGTCCACTCTGGCTCCAAAGCAGCGGTCCAGCCAGTAGGGCGAGGCTGACAAGGGCCCGTTGAAAGGTTTTTAGCAAACACATGTATCCTCCAGAAAGGGGCAGGATTGGGGTGATTCGGGAGCCAAAAGGAGCAGAGCGACTACAACAAAATGAGCTTATGCCCACAAATGTCAATCTCAGTAATCCCCCGCTCGACCATTTAGTTTGCTCTGCATGATCCTCAGGATCTCAGCATCCACACCCGCCATGCCGTGTTGGGCAAGGCGACCCAAGTTAGCCAGGGAGCTTTCCCCGTTTTCGCCTACGATTCCGTCCGTGGCCGGAATTCCAATCCCTGCCAGAGCCAGATTTGCAGACCGAAAAGCAGCATCAACCCCGGTCATCGTTTTCATGGCACACCCGATCTTTGCGCCATCGCAGATCATACCGGCGACATTCCCGACCATATTCGATACGGCTAAACCAACCTGATCGGCGTTTCCACCCTCCAAGTGCACAAGGGCAGACGCAACGCCAATGCCAGCGGCATTCGCCGCACCACAAATGGCAGATAAGGTGCCCAAGTGCCAAGTGGCAGCCGTTGTCATGAGGCAAGCAAACGCAAGTGCCTCCTCAATTTTATCTTCAGGATGCCCCGATTCTCGGCCCCAAAGACTCACAGGAACCGCAACGGTAATGCCTTTGTTGCCTGAACCGGCCAAGGTCATCACCGTCAGGGATTCCCCCGACATGCGGGCAAAAACTCCGGCGCTCACAAGGCGAGTAAGGCGCGTCTGTGAATCCTGTCCAGCTGGGGCGACGAAGCCAGAAGGTAACCGCGACAATCCGTGGCGTGCAATTGCCAGGTTAAGAGTTACTCCCTCCTGGAGTCGCTTCCGGTCCTCCGAATTCAAGGTCTTGGCAAGGTCCATCAGGTCCTTAATAGAGCTCGCTGCCACTTGCTGACGCAGTGAAGGGCTTTCCAGCGCCAGGGAACTTGTTTCTGCGCCACCAACCAAATGGCCGTCCTTCTCCAGGCGGGCCAGATGGGTGTGTTCCCGCTCCAAAATGGCACGGCCCACACCCTGCTCTCGCACAACCGTCACATCCACAAGCAGACAGCTCTGTTGAGCGTCCACCTCCACATGAACACCATGGTGCTCCAGAAGGGTTTTCGCGGAATCAATCGAGGCGGGATTCGTTCCCTCAAAGCTTCGCAGGCCCAGGGACCCATCTGGCAGATGCGCCCCCAACGCCAGGGCCCAAAGGATACCCGTGGCCCGATCGGAATTGGGTAGCCCCACCGCATAGCAGTTTTTGTAGGTGCGGGGATCGCAGACCAGCCGCACTTGGCGGACCTGTCCGCCCCCCTGTTCTGCAGCCAAAGCCGCAGCCCAGGCCACAGCCGCAGGCTCCGTGCAACCCAGCGCAGGCTTCCATTCCGCCGCGAGAAAATCGGTCATGCGCATGGTGTCACTCCCTGGCTACCCGAATATCTATTCGCCATCCTCGTGCTGCATGGCAGCTTCGCATGCCAACGGCACAGTATGGGTGCCTTTCCACATGGCATAGCGCCGGTAGCCGCCAGAGAGATTACGCACCCTGAAGCCATGCTGACTCAACAAACGCCCCGCGATGTAGCCGCGCAGTCCGACCTGGCAGAACACCAGTAATTCCTTCTCCCTGGGCAGATCCTCCAATCGGTCCCGTAGCTCATCCACAGGCGTGCAAATGGCGCCAGGGATGGAGCCGTGACCATTTTCTTGAAAGGTCCGCACATCCAAGAGCAATTGGTTTTCCCCTAGGGTGGCCAGTTCCTCTGGCTCCCAGAGTTCCGTATCGCCACGAATCACATTGGAGGCCACGAATCCGGCCATATTGACGGCGTCTTTGGCACTGCCGAAAGGGGGGGCGTAGCAAAGCTCCAGGTCCTCAAGATCATGGACGGTTAGGCCAGCCCTTAGAGCCACGGCGATCACGTCGATTCGCTTGTCCACACCCGCGACACCCACGGCTTGGGCGCCCAGAATCCGACCATTTTTGGGATCAAACAACAGCTTTAACGTGATGGGATGAGCACCGGGATAGTAGGTGGCATGATCCGCCGGGTGCACGTAGATGCGCCGATAGGGAATTGCTTTGCGGCTGAGCATGACCTCGGATAGCCCGGTCATGGCGAAGCTGAGATCAAAGACCTTACAGATAGAGGTGCCCTGGGTGGCCTTGTAGCTGCTGTTACGGCCAAGGATGACTTCGGCGGCGATGCGACCCTGCCGATTGGCCGGACCCGCCAGAGGGATCAAAACCGGGTCGCCGCTAACGAAATCCTTGGTTTCCACGGCATCGCCCACCGCGAAAATAGCAGGATCACTGGTGCGCATCTGATCATCCACGAGGATGCCCCCAGTCGACCCAAGAGCCAAACCTGCTTCCCGGGCGAGACGGGTCTCGGGTTTGACACCAACACTCATCACAGCCAGATCACAGCGGATGCGCTCACCATTGTCGAGAACAGCCACCAGCAACTCACCCTCTTCCTCGAAGGCTGCAACGGAACGTCCAAGGCGCAAATCTACGCCTTGGCGCGTCAGTTCCTCGTGCAATGGGAAGGTCATTTCAATGTCGGCCACACCCAACACGTGGGGTAATTTTTCGACCAAGGATACTGGCAAACCCCGATGGTGGAGCTGTTCCGCCAATTCCAGCCCGATGAAGCCTGCTCCCACCACGAGTGCTCGACCAACGCCATCCTTCGAGACTGCGGCCAGAATGGCGTCCATGTCTCCCATGTTCCGAAGGGTAAAGATCTTCGGGTTTTGAGCGCCGGGAATCCCGGGTCGGATGGCCTCGGCACCAGGGCTCAGCACCAGCGCATCGTAGGGTTCACAAATCTCTTTGCCCGTCTTTAGGTTTCGGGCCAGCACGGTCTTGGCCTTGGTATCGATGGACACCACCTCCGTGTTGACTCGCACATCGATATCAAAACGAGCGTTTAAGCTTTCAGGGGTCTGGACAAGCAATCGCCCTCGCTCCTGTATCACACCCCCAATGTGATACGGCAAGCCGCAGTTGGCGAATGACACGTAGGGTCCACGCTCGAAGAGCACGATGCTGGCATCTTCGCTGAGCCTTCGGGCACGGGCAGCCGCACTGGCACCGCCTGCAACGCCGCCAATAACCACAATACGGGGAGAGCGGGACATCGGATTCCTTTCGGGTGAAGAACAAATAGGTCGTTCAGGCATTTTTGCCAATATAACCATTCAAGCTAATTTGAATTATCATGGCAAGGACGTGCGTCACGGTTGATCACGACACATCCCGTTGTCGTCAATATTATCGAACATATGCTCACTATTAGAAAATTGCTAAACCGTGGCCCTGGCAAGATCCGCCCAATCACGGGGATTTTAGGTTTTTGAAAGCAGGCTCCAATGAAGGTCAAAGCCCCCAACACCAGCGAACAGCAACCTCAAGTTCCTACCCGCAGTCCGAAAACCTCCTGGCCCTGGAGGGCATCAAGTGGCTCCTGTGGAAGAGCGGAATTACTAAGCACAGCCAAACGAGCCACAGGGAAACCAAACCGGAATGCCATCCCGACAACACCACCTGATCCCGAGCCCCTCTCCCTGAAGGTGGTCCGCCAACACCAGCATCCCGATTGCTTCGTGTGTGCCCCGGATCATCCCTTTGGGTTGGGTGTCATTTTTGCCCACACCGCCAAAGGCAAGGTCGAAGGTGTTTTCCCCTGCAATGCGCCCTTTCAGGGATTCCCTGGGAATCTCCATGCCGGCATCGTCAGCATGCTCCTGGACAGCGCCATGGCCCATGCCCTCATGGCGGAAGGCATCGAGGCGGTAACAACCGATATCCAGGTGCGTTTCTTACTCCCCGTAGAACTGGACCAAGAGGCTCGGGTGACCGGGATAGTGCGCCTTCGTAAAGGGCCGTTCAACCATATGACAGCATGCTTATCCCAAGGCGGAAAGGTGCGGGCCACAGCTCGCGGCCGCTACTACGAAATTCAAAAGAGCTGAATAGCCAGGTTCGTAGTACTCGGGGCATCCATTCATTAAATCGAATGGTTCCAAACAGCCTATTTTGGTCTTATGCTCATTATATCGGCGAAATTGGGTGTAAAGAATAACCAACAGCCGTCTTCAGGCATTGCGCTGAAAGGGAAGTTGACCATGCAGGGAACCCATTGCGCGATCTTGGAGACCATCGGAAAAACACCCCTTGTGGAACTTCCAAGTCTCAGCCGGGAATCTGGTTGTCAGGTCTTTGCCAAATTGGAATTCCTCAACCCCATGGGCAGCATCAAGGACCGGGTTGCGCGCTACATGATTGAGGCGGCGGAGCGAGACGGGCGCATCCAACCAGGGGACATGATCCTGGAAAATTCATCCGGAAATACCGCCCTTGGCCTTGCGCTCGTAGCCATTCAAAAGGGTTACCGCCTCAAGGTGGTAGTCCGGGACCGGATTAGCCGGGAGAAGCTGGATCAGCTCCGAGTGCTGGGTGTGGAAGTCCACCTCACCGATAGCAGCCTGCCACCCGAGCATCCCGAGAGTTATAACCGCATCACACCACGCCTAGCGCGGGAAACACCGCATTGCTACTTTCCGGATCAGCACAGCAACCGCGAGAACAACGCGGCCCACTACCACGGCACTGGCCCCGAGATCTGGGAGCAAATGGAAGGCCGCATTGATGCCTTCGTGGCTGGGGCAGGCACGGGTGGCACAATCAGCGGCGTGGGTCGCTTCCTGAAAGAACAAGATCCAAAAATACAGGTGATCGCCATCGATCCCATTGGCTCGGTGTTCCATGACCATTTCCGGGGGCGCAAGAATTTGGTTTCCGGCCCTTATCTTGTCGAAGGGCTCGGCGACGAGTTTCCCATTGCCACCATGGACTTCGAGATTCTCGATGACATTCTTCAGGTCAAGGACCAGGACACCTTCCTGGAAGCACGTGCTTTGGCGCGGAGTGAGGGGCTCTTGGTGGGCGGATCCAGTGGTGCGGCAATCTGGGGAGTTCGCCAAATTGCGGCCAAGCTCGGCCCCAACGCCCGCATAGTGACCGTATTCCCCGATGGCGCCTCCCGGTATCTCAGCACCGTCTTTAGCGACGATTGGATGCGCGCCCAAGGTTTCCTTGTATCCGAAGCATGAACAGGATCAGGAGGATCAAATGAAGCTTCGCGGAATTTTTGCCTTCACCCTGCCCTTCTTGCTTTCCGCCCAAGAAACCCGAATTGAGAAGAGCGCCCTTCGAGCTCACTTGGCCTTTCTGGCGGACGACCTTCTGGAAGGGCGCGGCATGGGACAGCGGGGCGGCGACTTGGCTGTGAAGTATCTGGAAACTCAGCTTCGTGTTCTGGGGCTCCGTCCTGCTAATGGGGACAGCTATCTCCAGGCGGTAAAATTGGCGAGCATGCTGCCCCGGCCCGAGGCTAGCCGGATCGTCTTTGAGACCACAAAAGGACCATTGGATTTGCAGCTCGGGAAGGATTTTTTCCTTGCTCCTTCCGGTCCGAAGGCCCAGGTGGACCTAAACGCAACTCTCGTCTTTGTAGGGCATGGAATCTCATCAAGCAACGGGGGGCGAGACGACTACAAAGGCCTGGATGTGCGCGGTAAGGTCCTCGTGATGCTCATGGGTGAGCGAACCGATACCAACGCCGCCTCGCCTTGCGGCACGCCCGCCCATTACCAGGGGCGATGGACCTACAAAATCGAGGAGGGTATCCGACAAGGAGCGGCCGCTGTGCTAATCGTGCACACGCCCATTTCCGCCCGCTACGCATGGAGCGTGGCATGCACAGGCTGGAGCGGGGAAAGGTTCGCCCTCGACTCAGGTGCTGCCACCTCCATCCTCGGTGGCATTATCAGCCAGGATGCAGCCCGCAAGCTCTTCGCGGCGGCAGGCCAGGATTTAGATGCCCTGACTCACCGCGCCGAGGGCCCTGATTTCCGTCCCGTAGATCTGCAAATTCGAGCGAAGGGAGCCGTGCTGAGCAAGGTCAAGCACGTGGTCCAATACAACGTGGTAGGCGTCATCCCAGGGATGGATTCTGTATTGAAGGATGAATATGTAGGGTATTCGGCCCACTGGGACCATTTCGGACGGCACGAAGATGGCCGCATCTTCAACGGAGCCGTTGACAATGCCAGCGGCCTTGCGGCGGTTCTCGCCATCGCTCAGGCTGCCATCCGCAAGCCCGCCCGGCGCAGCCAGTTGTTTCTCTTTCTCACCGGCGAAGAGGCCGGCTTGCTGGGTGCGACCGCTTACGTTCGTTCACCCTTGCGCCCCTTGGACAAAACCGCCGCCGTACTCAATCTCGAGAGCCTCAATTTTCTGGGTGAAACGAAAGACATCGCGGCCTTGGGTGCCGATTCCAGTGAACTCGGAGACCATGCCAAGAAGGTTGCCGCTTCCATGGGGTTGCGTTTTCGCGGATGCGCCCCGGACCCCGCGGGCCTCTACTTCCGTGCCGATCACTTTGCCTTCGTTCGTGGAGGCGTGCCAGCAATCTCCCCAGGGTTTTCGCTAGATGGTGGTTGGGACTACGTGAACGATCCGAAAACCTCCCAGGCCAAGGCTGATGCTTGGCTACGCAATGGATACCATCAACCCACTGATCGGTATGATCCCACCTGGAACCTGGATGGCATGGCACAACAGACCCGGTTCGTCTTTGAATTGGGACAGGTCGTAGCCAATGCTCCCCAAAAACCCCGCTGGCTGAATGATGCTGCCAATTTTGAAGGGCGCCCTTGAGACCGGGCTTGCACCGAAAGCATAAACACCCAATGGCCCACGCCAAAGTGTGACCAAGGTTGGGTTGACCAATAGTGAGCATATGCCCATTATTGGTCAAGAGGTTCCCCATGACCACTGCACCCATTCTCAAGATCGCCATCACCAGTGAAGGTCCCACCCTTGGGGATCCGGTAGATTCCCGGTTCGGTCGCGCAGGCGGCTTCGTCATAGTGGACTTGGAATCGATGGCCATTGCTTATGTGGATAACGGCTCCTCCCAGGTCCTGGCCCAAGGGCTGGCATCCAGGCCGCCGAGAATCTCGTCAAGGCGGGTGCACAGGCTTTGCTTACCGGCCATGTGGGACCCAAAGCTTGGGCCGCCCTCCAGGCTACCGGCGTCAGGGTGGTACAAGGCGTGGAGAACATGACCGTTGGCGAGGCCGTGGCCAAGTTCAAGGCTGGGGAATTCACCTTCTCCGATGCCCCCAGCCACTAGGAGCCACCATGCTTGTCGCGGTCGCCAGTGGTAAAGGAGGAACGGGCAAAACCACCGTCTCTGCCGCCCTTGCCTCAATCTGGAAGCACCCGGTATTGGCCGTGGATATGGATGTGGAGGAACCGAACCTGCACCTTTTCCTGAAACCGGAATCCGTGCGTGTCGAAACAGCCTTCTTGGAAGTGCCTGTGCTCGACAAGGCCCTCTGCAAGCTGTGTGGAGCCTGTGCCGAGTTATGCCAGTTCAAGGCCATCAGTCTCATGGGCGCGCACCTGCTCATCTTTCCGGAGATGTGCCACGGGTGCGGCGGTTGCATGCGCATTTGCCCAGAACATGCTCTCCAAAAGGGCCAGCGAGAACTTGGCGTGGTAGAAACAGGCCTTACAGCAGACGGAATCCCGTGCCTAACGGGCCGCCTTCGCATCGGCGAGGCCATGAGCCCGCCGCTCATGGGCAAGGTCCGCCAGCGGATGCAGGCTATGGGCGACCAAGAGTTGCGCGACATCATCATCGACGCCCCTCCGGGTGTTAGCTGTCCAGCCATGACGGCGGTGCAAGATGCGGATGTCATTCTCCTGGTAACCGAACCAACCCCCTTTGGCCTCCATGATCTTCGCTTGGCCTGGCAGGCCTTCCGCTCCCTGGGCAAACCAATGGGTGTTGTCATCAATCGTGCTGGCGTGGGCGATGACCAAGTCCAAGCCTTTTGCCAAGAAAAGGGGCTGCCTCTCCTCGCGGAAATTGCCTTCCGCCGGGATATCGCCGAGCACTATGCCCGGGGCGGCATCCTGGCCCAGCTGGATGCAGGAATGAAGGCTACCTTCGAGCACTTGGCGGAACGGGTGAAGCGGCTGGCCGGGGAGCCGTGCCATGCATGAGTTGGTGGTGATCAGCGGCAAGGGCGGCACCGGCAAGACCTCCCTGGCGGCGGCCTTCGCCCATCTGGCCGAAGGCAAGGTGCTCTGCGACCTGGATGTGGATGCACCCGACCTGCATTTGATCGCCGGACCCACCGTGCAGCGAAGCGGCCCCTTCCTGTCCGGCCACGTGGCGGAAATCGACCCTGCCGCCTGCACCGGCTGCGGCACCTGCGCGAACGTCTGCGCCTACGGCGCCATCCACAAAGAGGGCGGGCGATTCACAGTGGACTCCAGCCACTGCGAGGGCTGCAAGGTCTGTGTAGCCTTTTGCCCCGAGCAAGCCATCGATTTCCCGGACCGTCTTTGCGGCACCTGGTACGAAAGCGAGACCCGCTTCGGCCCCATGATCCACGCCCAGCTCGACCCAGGGCAGGAGAACTCCGGGAAGCTCGTCACCCTGCTCAAGACCAAGGCGCGGGCGCAGGCCTCCAGTCGGGCCCTGGAGCGCATCCTGAGTGATGGCGCCCCTGGCATCGGCTGTCCCGTCATCAGTTCCCTCTCCATGGCCAGCCTGGCGCTCCTGGTGACCGAGCCCACCCCATCCGGACTCCACGACCTCTCCCGGGTGACGGAGCTTTGCCACGCGCTCCGCGTCCGCAGCTGCGTGCTCATCAACAAGGCCGACCTGAGCCGGGAATACCAGGCAGCCATCCATGCCTACTGCGAGGCGCGGCGGATTCCGGTGGTGGGGCACTTGCCACACGATCCGGCGGTCACCGAGGCCATGCTGCGCGGGCAAGCGGTCACCGAAGGCCCAGCCACACCGTTCGGCCTCCAGGTCCGGCAGATCTGGCCGGGCCTGCAGCACCTTCTTGAACTTCCATCCCCTATCTAAGGAGTCCTGCTCATGAACCCGACCCGCATCGCCATCCCTTCCATCCTGCCCGGCGGCCTCGAAGCCAGCGTGGGAGCCCACTTCGGCCACTGTGATCTCTATACCGTGGTCGATGTGAACGAAGGCCAGATCACTGAAGTGGGCACCCTGCCGAACGTTCCACACCAGCAGGGCGGGTGTCTCGCGCCTGTCAATCATCTGGCCAAGCACGGTGTTACGGTCCTCATTGCCGGGGGCATGGGTCTGCGTCCCTTGATGGGCTTCAACCAGGCCGGCATCGAAGTCTACCGCGGCACCGAGGTCCCCAAGCGTGAATGCGGCCGTCCAGTCGTTCATCTGCGGGTGATCTCCAGCGCTTCACCCGGGAGCACAGTTGCGGCGGCGGGCAGCAGCACGGCCAGGGCCATTCCAGCACTGAACAATCCCGCACCGCACATTCCACCCGCGCAGGGGGAGACCCATGAACGTCGCACTGGTCACCGCACGGGAAGGCGCGTTGATGGCCCTTCCGGATGGCCTGGAACGGCGCAGCGCCCGCGTCGAGATCTTTGCCGATGCCTGGAGCTTTCTTCAGGCGGCCCGCCGGAAGGCCTGGGAACTGGTGATCGTGGATGGGCTGAACCAGCCATTCCGCGACCTGATCGAAAGGCTCCTGAACATCGACGCCCGCGCGAACACGGCCGTCCTCACCGAGCTTGCACCGGAGGCGTTCCATCACGCCAGCGAGGGTCTGGGAGTTCTCTGCAGCCTGACGGCCGCCCCCGGCGAAGCGGAACTCGCTCCCCTGCTGGAGCGGCTTCAGGCCTTGGGGGCGCTGGATCCGGGTATCGAGACGGCCCAGGGCCGGCTCGATACCCTGAAGAACCGGCTCCACGCCCATTGCGTGGTTTGCTGGGACCGCCATCCCTTCGGCCTGAAGGTCGATTTCCGTGTGACCGGCGAACACACCGTCGAAGGCGCCTTCGGCTGCGGAAAGTCCTACGAAGGCTTTGGGAATGTCGTCCACGGGGGCATCGTCTCCAGCCTCCTGGATGGCGCCATGGCCAGTTGCCTCCTGGCCAAGGGCATCGCGGCCTATACGGTGGACCTCCGGGTGCGGTTCCGGGGCGCCGTGGAGACAGGCCTTCCCGCCACGATCCGCGGGGAGTGGCTGCGCGGCGAAGGGCCGGTTCACCTTGTGCACGCCACCATCGAGCAGGGCGGGAAGGTCCGCGCCAGCGCTCGTGCCAAGTTCTTCGAAGGAAACCTCGGCGGGCCCGGCCAGGCCCTGCCTCGTGGCGCAGGCCTCCGGGCACTGCTGAACCACGCACGCAGGCGTCCCGCCTGATCCAAGGAGCAACCATGGACACACGCACCAAAGGCTTCAACACCAAGCTCGTGCACGCGGGCATCCGAGAGGACGCTTACGGCAGCGTGGTGACGCCCATCTACCAGACCTCCACCTTCGCCTTCCGCAATGCCCAGCAGGGCGCGAACCGCTTCGCGGGCACGGAGGACGGCTACATCTACACGCGCATCGGGAACCCGACCACCGCAGCCCTGGAGGAGAACGTCGCCCAGCTTGAGAACGGCTTCGGCGCCACAGCCATGGCCAGCGGCATGGGTGCCGTGAGCACGGTGTATCTCGCGCTGCTCAATGCTCGGGGACCACGTGGTCAGCACCGACAGCGTGTACGGCCCCAGCCGCGGGCTCATGGAGAAGCATATGAGCCGGTTCGGCGTCGAGTCCACCTACGTGGACACCTCTAACCTCGTTCGCCTCCGCGGGGCATGCGGCCGAACACCAAGTTGGTCTACGTGGAATCCCCTTCCAATCCCGCCATGTCCGTCACCGACATCAGGGCTGCCGCAGAGATCGCCCACTCCGCAGGGGCCCTGCTCGTGGTAGACAATACCTTTGCCAGCCCCTACCTGCAGAAGCCGCTGGACCTCGGCGCGGATGTGGTCCTGCACTCCGTCACCAAATTCATCAACGGCCATGCGGACGTCGTGGGAGGCATCGTGGTGGCCCGGACGGAAGCCCTGCACAAGCAGATCCGGGCGATGCTCGTGAACCTCGGCGCCAACATGGATCCCCACCAGTCCTACATGGTGAGCCGCGGGCTCAAGACCCTGGCCCTGAGGGTCGAGCGCGCCCAAGAGAATGCCAGGGTGGTCGCGGAATGGCTCACCAGGCACCCTGCCGTGGCGTGGGTGAGCTACGTCGGCCTTGCCAGCCACCCGCAGCACGATCTGGCCATGCGGCAGATGTCCGGCCCCGGCTCCATGATCGCGTTCGAGCTGAAGGGCGGGATCGAGGCCGGACGGTTGCTCATGGACAACGTACATCTCGCGGGCCTCGCCGTGTCCCTGGGGGGCGTGGAAACCCTCATCAGCCACCCCGCCTCCATGACCCATGCCGGCATGGCCCGGGAAGACCGCATCGCCGCCGGCATTTCGGACGGCCTGGTGCGCCTGTCCGTTGGCATCGAGGACATCGAGGACATCCTTGCGGATCTCGAGCAGGCCTTGGCCCATATCGGCCAAACCGCGGCAGACACCGATCCCCGCTGGGCCGGACTACCCTGACCATGAAAGCCCTCGCCGCAATCCGCGCCCTTCATGACCAGCCCCTCCCGGAGCTGGTCTACCAGGCCATGACAGTGCATCGCCAGAAGTGGGATCCAACCCGCCTCCAGCACTGCACCTTGGACAGCCTGAGAACGGGTGCGTGCGCCGAGGACTGTGCCTATTGTGCCCAGAGCGCCCACCATACCACGGAGGTGAAACCCGATCCGCTCAAGGGCCGGGAGTCCGTGCTGGCGGGCGCTTGCAGCGCCCTGGAAGCGGGCAGCACCCGCTACTGCATGGCCACCTCCGGGCGCAGCCTGGAGGAAGGACCGGACTTCGACGCAGTATTGGACATCGTCCGCGAAGTTCGCGCCCTGGGACTGGAGGCCTGCGTAAGCCTCGGGCTCATTAACGCCGAGCAGGCCAAGCGTCTCAAGGACGCCGGTTGCACGGTCTACAACCACAACCTGGACACCAGCCGCCTGATGTATGGCCGCCTCGTAAGCACGCACACCTTCGATGAGCGATTGGCCACCATCCGCGCTGTTCGTGAAGCCGGACTCCAGGTCTGCTGTGGTGGCATCCTGGGCCTTGGCGAGACCGGGGAGGACCGCATTCATTTCCTCCATGAGCTGACGCTGCTGGATCCGCCTCCTGAGGCTATTCCCCTCAACATCCTGGTGCCCATCCCGGGGACGCCCCTGGAAGGCATGCCGCCCGTGCCGGTGATCGACGTGATTCGGGTTATCGCCACGGCCAGGATCCTGTTCCCTTCCAGCCGTATTCGCCTCGCAGCGGGACGGAGCAGTCTCAGTGATGAAGCCCAGGCCCTGGCCTTCCTGTGCGGCGCGAATTCCATATTTACTGGAGTCAAACTCCTGACCACCCAGGGCTGCGACGCCAAAGCGGACCAAGCCCTGCTCATGACACTGGGCATGGGAATGGAAGGAGCCCCCGCATGATTTCCACAATCCTGATTGCAAGCCTTCTCGTTGGTCCTGGCAGCGTATTCCTGGCCAGCCAAGTCTTCCACCTTCCCGAAGACACCCTGAAGCGCCTGACACCGAGAGTGCTTAGCTTTGCCGTTGGGGCCATTCTGGGGATGGCGCTGTTGCACATGCTTCCCCATGCACTCGTTCAGGGCGAGGTTCATTCGGTGTTGCGTACGGTCCTCGCAGCCATCCTGTTTCTCTTCCTGTTGGAGCGCTTCCAGATCTTGCGCCACTGCCACGAGTTCCACTGCGCGGAACACGCAGATATGCCCACGCGAATTTTCCTGGGGAATGCCTCTCACGCGCTGGTGGACGGGATTGTCCTCGCCCTCGCCTTCCAGGCCGGAAGTTCCGCTGGGTGGATCTGCACCTTGGCCTTGGTGGGCCATGAGGTTCCCAAGTCCCTGGTGAGTCTCGTGCTCCTTAAGGAAGGGCGCGAGGATGCCGTGGCCTTCCTCTGGAATCTCATCCCGAGCCTGTTCACCGTGGTTGGGGCCCTGCTGGCCGCCATCGGTCTCGCCTTCGTGAAACCCATGACCCCTTACGCCCTGGCTGCGGGCGCCGCCTTCTTCCTGTATCTTGCTCTGGCGGACCTGGTGCCCCGACACCGCAAGACAACCACGAAGCCGGAGGCCATCTGGCAGGCGGGCCTGGTCTTGGCCGGCGCGGGCCTGATCCTGCTGCTGCCAGCCCACGGCTGAGCCGCTCGCGATGACACGGCATTCCGCAACCCCCGGGGCCATGACGCGCATCTCGCATTCGCCAGGCATGGAAGGACCACGAGGGTCCCATGGTCTTCGCAACCTCGAACGAAGAGGGCGAACCCAATGCCGTCTATGTCAAGTGCGTCAACTTCTACGGGGACGATGCGATCCTCATCGCCGATAACAAATTCTACAAGACGCGCCAAAACATCCTCACGGGCAACGCCAAGGGCTCTCTCCTCTTTCTCTGTCCGGAAAACAAGGCCTACCAGATCAAGGGACGCCTTGAATACCACACGGAAGGCGAAGCCTTCCAGGCCATGCTGGCGTGGACTCCGGATCGGTTTGCGAGGAACGCCGCTGTGCTCTTGCGGGTGGAAGCCTGCTTCTGCGGCGCGGAAGAGATTGAATAGACGCAAGATTCCCCGATGATTCCGTCGAACCAGGGATTACCGACCATGCCCATCCACGTTCATTTGCCTGACCACTCCCTCCGTGAACTGCCCGAGGGCGCAACGGGCCTCGATCTGGCCCGCAGCATCGGCCCGCGCCTCCTGGAGGCCGCACTAGCTATTCGAGTCAATGGTGCTCTCCAGGACCTATCCCTGCCCTTGGTCGATGGCGCACAAGTGGCCATTGTCACCGGCAAAGATCCCGAAGGTCTTGATATCCTCCGTCACTCCACGGCCCACCTTCTGGCCCAGGCTGTAAAGCGGCTCTTCCCCAAGGGCAAGGTTGGCATCGGGCCTGTGATCGAGGACGGCTTCTACTATGACTTCCAGGTGGACCCTTTCTTCACGCCGGAGGATCTCGTGGCGATCGAAGTGGAGATGCGGGGCCTGGTGGAGGCTGACCTTCCCTTGTGCCGCGAGGAACTGATCAAGCCCTGCACAGTCCAGCGTTTCAAGGCTTTGGGCGAACCCCTGAAGGCCGAGCTTGCCGCCGAACTTCCCGAAGGAGAAACGATCACAGGGTACCGTCAAGGCGACTTCTTCGATCTCTGCCGGGGCCCCCACGTGCCCAGCACGGGGAAGCTCAAGGCCTTCAAGCTGCTCCACACAGCGGCAGCTTATTGGAAAGGTGATGAGAAAAACGTTCAGCTCTGCCGAATCTATGGCACAGCCTTCGCCACCCAGAAGGAACTGGACGAACACCTTGCCCGCCTTGAGGAAGCCCGGGCCCGGGATCACCGCAAGCTCGGCAAGGAACTGGGGCTCTTTTCCTTCCATCCCGAGGCCCCGGCTTCGCCCTTCTTCCACGCCAAGGGCGCCGTGATCTACAACGAGCTGCTGGCCTATCTGCGCAGCCTCTACCGCCGCCGGGGCTACCAGGAAGTCATCACGCCTCAGGCCCTGGATGTGGCCATGTGGAAGACCTCGGGCCACTACGAAAAATACAAAGACAACATGTACTTCACCGAGGTGGATGAGCGGGAATACGCCCTCAAGCCCATGAACTGCCCCACCCACTGCCTGATCTACAACACGGCCCGGCCCAGCTACCGCGAACTGCCCATCCGCTACGCAGACTTTGGACGCATCCACCGCTATGAGCGCAGCGGCGTGACCCAGGGCCTGACCCGGGTGCGCACCTTCTGCCAGGACGATGGCCACATCGTCTGCACACCGGAACAGATGAAACCTGAAATGGCGGCCTTTTTTGCCTTCCTGCGGGAGGTCTATGCCACCTTCGGTTTCACCGAAGTGCGGGTGGCCCTCTCCACGCGCCCCGAACAGCGCCTCGGTTCCGACACTGTCTGGGATGATGCTGAGAACGCCCTCGCCGAAGCCTTGCAGGAAGCGGGCATGGCCTACCACATCAATCCCGGCGAGGGCGCCTTCTACGGCCCCAAGATCGAGTTCCAGGTGCTGGATGCCCTGCGCCGCCCCTGGCAGTTGGGCACCCTGCAGGTGGACTACTCCATGCCCGCCCGCTTCGGCATGAAATACGTGAAGGCAGATGGCACCGAGGGGACGCCCGTGATGCTCCACCGCGCCATTCTCGGCAGCCTGGAGCGCTTCATGGGCATCCTCATCGAACACTGCGCCGGTGCCTTTCCCGTGTGGCTCGCGCCGGTGCAGGTGGCCGTACTGCCCATCACGGATCGCGCCAATGCCTATGCCCAGGCCATCCGGGAGCGGGCGTTGGACCTGGATATTCGAGTGGAACTGGATCTCCGCAATGAAAAGGTCAACGCCAAGATCCGGGACGCCCAACTTCAACAGATCCCCTACATGCTCGTGCTCGGAGATCGCGAAGCGACCGATGGCACCGTGTCCGTGCGCCACCGCCGGGACGGCAATCTGGGCGCGCAACCCCTGGAAACCTTCTTGGAAACCCTGCTCACCGAAATGCGCGAAAGAAGGCGATGAGATTCTGAACCAACACCCATCCCCGCATCCTGCGGGAATTTCAACCACCCTCATGGAGGTACAGCATGAACGACCAGCCCATCCGTCTGCCGCTCATCGGCGACAAGGCACCGTCTTTCAAGGCGGAAACCACCCAAGGCCCCATCCAGTTCCCCGAGGACTATAAGGGAAAGTGGGTGGTTCTCTTTTCTCACCCTGCAGATTTCACCCCAGTCTGCACCACGGAATTCATGACCTTTGCCAGCATGCAGGGGGAATTCCATGCTCTGAACTGCGAGCTAGTGGGGCTCTCCATCGATAGCATCTACGCCCACATCGCGTGGCTGCGGACCATCAAGGAGAAGATCGAATACAAGGGAATGAAGGGAGTGGAAGTGACCTTCCCCCTCATCGCCGACCTCACCATGGAAGTGGCCAAGGCCTATGGCATGCTCCAGCCCGGTGCCAGCAATACCCAGGCAGTGCGTGCGGTCTTCATCATTGACCCCGAGGGTCTGGTCAAGACCATTCTTTATTATCCGTTGAGTAACGGCCGCAACATGCAGGAGATCAAACGGATCCTCATGGCCCTTCAGCTCTCCATGAAGCATGGTGTGGCCACCCCCGCCAACTGGCAGCCGGGCGAAGACGTGATCGTGCCCCCACCCGGTTCCTGCGGTGTTGCCAAGGACCGCGTCGCGGATCCGAGCGTGAAAGCCCTGGACTGGTTCTTCAGCACAAAGCCCTGCCCGAAGGATTGAGTCCCTCTTTGGAGCCATACCCATGAAGATCGGCATCCTGCTGGAAACGAACGAACCCGAAAAGGCCTGGAACGGTGTGCGCTTCGCCAACACGGCCTTGAAGCAGGGGCATGAAGTCCGGCTCTTCCTCATGAGCGCCGGGGTCGAAGCCTGGAAATCCCCCGGACGCGGAACGTCCAGCACCGTCACCACCTTCGTGGAAGCCAAGGGGCCTTCTGGCTTGGGACCTGTACAGGGCCCCCAGCCGGGAGACCCAGCCGGGCCCGATCTCCCCCTGTCACTCGACAGGTGGCCTCCGACAAGTCAACTTCCTGACGCCCACGATGAGCGCGGCCAGAGCAACAGCCGGCCAGTGCGTGCGAAGAAGCACCCCAAGAGCCAACGGAAATACAGAAATGCAGACTCACCACTCAGGAGAAGACCCCATGAACTGGCTTGAACCCATCGGTGCCCGCCTCACCCCCGCCAACTTCGGTCCCATGCGGGCCTTTAATGCCCATGCCCGCATCGAAGGTTCCTGTGGGGACACCATGGAGTTTTGGGTTCTCCTGGAGGACGCTCGGGTGGTACGCACTTCTTTCACCAGCGATGGCTGCGAAACCTCCATCGCCAGCGGGAGCGTGGCGGCCCATCTCAGCCAGGGGAAAAGCCTTGGCGAAATGCGCGCGATTCGCCCCATCGACGTGCTGGAGGTCCTAGGCATCGCAGAAGGGGAAGCTGGCGAGGAAGCCCACCACTGCGCCGACCTTGCACTCAGTACCGTTTCCAAGGCCCTGGGGGAATACGAGAAGGCCCTCAAGGCCAAGGATGCCCATGAGCAAGGCTGTGGCGAGGGTTGTGGCGGTGGCGAGTGCAGCGAGGACTGCTGCGACAATTGCGAATCAGAGTGCCCCGAGCGTGTGCCGATTCATGACGGGGCTTCCGGCCCTGGCGTAGGCCGAGTCCAACGTCGCATCCTGGTGATGTCAGGCAAAGGGGGCGTGGGGAAAAGCACCGTAGCCGTTAATCTCGCCATGGGCTTTGCTGCGGAGGGCCTAAGCACGGGCCTGCTGGATGCAGATCTTCACGGTCCCAGCGTTCCCAAGCTCCTGGGCCTGGAATGCGAAACACTCCAGACGGAAGGCAAAACCTTGCTACCCGTGGAACTTGGGTCTCTCAAAGTGATGTCCATGGGCTTTGCCTTGGAACCGGACCAGGCGGCTATCTGGCGAGGCCCGATGAAGGCAAGTGTGGTGGACCAATTCGTGAACCGAGTGCAGTGGGATGCTCTTGATGTGATGGTCGTGGACTGCCCACCTGGCACTGGGGATGAGCATCTTTCTGTCCACCAGGCTCTGGGCAAGGTGGAGGGCGCCGTGATCGTCACTACACCCCAGGAAGTCGCCACCTTGGATGCCCGCAAGGCCATCACCTTTTGCCGAACCTCCCATATTCCCGTGCTCGGCATTGTGGAGAACATGAGCGGCTTCGCCTGCCCTTCCTGTGGCACTTGCACACCCATTTTTCAGTCGGGCGGCGGTCGGCGTTTGGCCCAGGAACTGGGCCTGCCCTTTCTTGGAACACTTCCTTTAGATCCTGCAGTCGGTGAAGGCGGTGAGGCTGGCCGCCCCAGGCTCTTCGCCGGGGGACGTGATGCCGCCGCCCAGGCCTTCCAGCCCATCCTCCAGGCCCTGCTGATAGCCTCCGAGGCAACGGTCCGATGAGCCTCAATCTCCAGCCTCTGGGGCTCATCCACACTCCCCACCGAGCGCCCGACCAAACACCTATCCAGCCATGCTTTGCGGAAGGTATCCAGGGTGAGATACATCTGGACCCAGCCTTTGCGGAAGGGCTGGAAGGCTTGGAAGCTTTCAGCCATGCCTTCCTGATTTACCACCTTCACTGCGCTGAGCCAGGGCCATTGCGGGTGAAACCTTTCCTGCTTGACGAGGTCAAAGGAGTCTTCGCCTGTCGCTACCCCCACCGTCCCAACAGCCTAGGACTCAGCCTCGTGCAGCTTGTTGCGATCAATGGCACGACGGTGGTGTTCGAGGGAGCCGACATGCTGGATGGCACCCCCCTGCTGGACATCAAGCCGTACTACCCCAAGGCGGATCGGCCTGAAGCCGCCTGGGGTGGTTGGACCGAGCAACTTGATCCCGAAGAAGCCCGCAGGATCGGAAGCCGCCAGATGGGAGTTCCCCTTCATCCCGAGGATCAAATAATCAACCCCGCTCGCGGCTGAGCCCATGCCTACTCATTTGCGCATCACACTCCTGGTGGATGACCAGTCCACCCGCTCCGATCTGGAGACTGAGCACGGCCTGAGTTTTCTGCTGGAAGTGAATGACCAGGTGCTTCTCTTCGACGCAGGGGCAAGCGAAGCCGCTTTCCATAATGCTGAGCGCCTGGGCACACCCTGGCGGCGTATCTCTCGCATCATCCTTAGCCATGGGCATCGTGACCACACGGGCGGTCTTGGAGCTTTCCTGCGTGCCCTTCCCAAAGCCCATGTCTACCTGCATCCCCGGCCATGACCCCTAAATTCAGTCTCCAGCCTGGCAAGCCTCCGCGCCCCCTTAGCATGCCCAAGGAGATTCATGCCCTGCTGCAAGCTCGTATGGATCAACTGCACTGGTCCACCGCGCCCATGCGTCTTGGGAAAGGGATTGGCTTGACCGGCCCCATTCCCCGGCGACATTCCGAAGAAGCTGTTTCCGGCCCCTTCTATCTCGACCCGGAAGGTTTTGATTCCGATCCCCTGGAGGATGACCAAGCAATCTGGGTCTCCACTCCTCAGGGTCTCGTCGTGCTGGTGGGCTGCGCCCATGCGGGCGTGGCCAATACTCTGGACCACATTCGGGCCATCACGAAAAAGGATTCCACTCTGGCCGTGGTGGGGGGACTTCACCTCGCTGCCGCGCCAAACTCCCGTATCCAATTCACTTTGCAGACAATCCGCGACGCAGGTGTCCAACACATTGCACCTGTCCACTGCACGGGCCTCCCAGCAACTTCCTTCATTCAGGAAGCCTTCGGTGATTTGGGAAAGACCCTGACTGTAGGCGAGTCGATAGAATTCAACACACTCCATGAATCCCAATAGGTAGAGCAAAAACCGAACTTTTGATCAATCTGCGAGGAGGGTATCCATGACCAAAATCGGCATCATCATCTGCGGTCGGTATCAAGGGTGCGGCGGCGGAAAATGTTTTCGCGCCCTGCGCGAACGCCGTGGCGCCTTCGCCATCTACCCCCCCGAGGAGGCTGTCGAAATCGTGGGCTACTCCACCTGCGGCGGCTGCCCGGGGGGCAATGTGGAATACCTACCGGAGGAAATGAAAAAGAACGGAGCCGAGGTCATCCATTTGGCCACCTGCTTTGTGGTGGGTTACCCACCCTGCCCCAGCATTCGCCAATTCAAGGCCTTCATCGAATCAGCATACGGATTACCGGTGGTCATCGGCACTCATCCTATCCCGCAAAAATACATGGATCGCCACGAGCAATTGCCTTTCTGGCAAGACGCGAACATGACCGAACTTGCCAAGCCCCTGCTGGATGAGGCCTGGGAGATCAAGACCGCCTATAACTAAATTCAGAAACAGCAAGAAGGCCCAACGTTCATTCTGGAAAGGAAATCTCCCGTGCATGAACAGGATGATCTAAATCCATGGATGGCCATTGAGCGCATCCGAGACGTTTCTCCGGTCATCCATAACATCACCAACTATGTGGTCATGAACACCACTGCTAACGCTCTGCTTGCCCTCGGCGCATCGCCCGTAATGGCCCATGCCGAGGAGGAGGTGGTAGATATGGTGCAAATCGCCTCCGCTCTGGTCATCAACCTCGGCACCTTGAGCAAGACGTGGGTTGCGGCGATGTTCACGGCCGCAGCTCAGGCAGCAAAGCAAGGCATTCCCATTGTGCTGGATCCGGTGGGTGCAGGCGCCAGCCAATACCGGACAGACACGGCACGGGAACTGGTATCCGCCACCCCGCCCACGATCATTCGCGGAAACGCCTCCGAGATCATGGCGCTATGTGGTGAGCAGATACGGACCAAAGGCGTGGATAGCACTGAGAAGTCCCGTGACGCCGTAACCGCTGCCCAGACTCTGCACGCCAGCTTAGGCTCGGTTGTTTGTGTAAGTGGAGAGACGGATTACATTGTGGGCGGGCAGAAGACCTTCCGCGTTAGAAATGGCCATCCCTTGATGACTCGAGTGACCGGCCTTGGATGCACAGCCACTGCGCTATGTGGAGCCTTTGCCGCAGTGACCCCGGACCCTGCGAAAGCAGCGGCTCAGGCCATGACCGTAATGGGAATCGCCGGCGAGATCGCCGCAGAAATGGCCGTTGGCCCGGGCACTCTGCAAGTTCATTTCCTGGACGCCCTGTACCGCTTGACAAAAGCCGAGATCACCCAGCGCCTTCGCCTGGAGTGCTAAAGATGAAGGGCCTTTATCTCGTTACAGATCGCAGGCTCTGCGGCGATCGAACGTTAGAAGAGATTGTCAAAAAGGCGGCCCGGGGAGGAATCGCCTGGGTGCAACTTCGGGAGAAGGAGCTATCCACACGAATTTTTGTGGAGGAGGCAACCCGAATCAAGGAATTACTGGCCCCCTTAAATATCCCTCTGATCATCAACGACCGGGTGGATGTGGCCTTGGCAGTGGGAGCCGAGGGCGTTCACGTGGGGCAAAGCGATATGCCCTGCGAACTGGTCCGGCGCCTGATGGGGCCTAGGGCAATCATTGGGCTCTCCGTGGAAACCTGGGAGGATGTGCTGCGCGCAGAAAAGCAGCCGGTGGACTACCTTGGCGTGAGCCCCATCTTTGAGACGCCGACCAAGACCGATACCCAATTTGCCTGGGGGCTTGAAGGTCTGGCGCGTATCCGGGCCTTTTCTCGTCACCCACTCGTAGCCATCGGCGGCTTGAACGAAACGAATATCGAGGATGCTATTCGGGCCGGAGCGGAAGGAATTGCGGTTGTTTCCGCTATTTTCACTGCTGCCGATGTTGAGCAGGCTACTCGGCATTTGAGCCAACTGGTCTGCCCGGTTCCTTTTGGAATTGTCGGTGAGTTGACCCGTCTCCAAGGATCCAAACGCGCCCTTGACCCATCAGGCGAAGAGGAAACATGAGCATTGGGTTTTGTATCCGCGACTATCAGGAAGCCGATTTCCATGGCATCGCCCGACTCTGGGAACTCACCGGTCTGGGTAGCCCCAATCGTGGGGACGATGCCGTGGTTATTGCGCGGACCTTGGCCCATGGAGGCGTTTTCCTGGTCATGGAGGCGATTCCCTCAGGCCACGTGATCGGAACCTCCTGGATGACCAGTGACGGCCGCCGAATATATCTGCACCATTTCGGTATCGCGCCGGATTATCAAAACGAGGGTTTGGGTAAAGCCTTACTTGAAACAAGCCTTCAACGTGCGGGCGCAATGGGCTTGCAAATCAAGCTGGAAGTTCATCGGAACAACACTGCGGCGATTGCGCTTTATCAAAAGTATGGCTTCACCTACTTGGGCGATTACGACGGATACATTATTCGTGATCTAAACAGAACGGTCCCAAAACTTTGAAAAAGTTATTGAGCATTTGCTTAAAATAGAACTATTCTGGGCGCACATTTGTATCCTTCGGGAGGCTCCATGGGTGACCCACTGTTCTGGCACCGGATGCAATTCGGATTTACGGCATCCTTCCACTACCTGTTCCCGCAACTCACCATGGGCCTTGCGCTTCTCATCGCAGTAATGAAGTGGCTAGGTCTGGATCCAGGGCGCGAACACTACAACGAGGCCGCCCGTTTCTGGATCCGAATCCTAGGGATCAATTTTGCCGTAGGCGTTGTGACAGGAATTCCACTTGAGTTCCAATTCGGCACCAATTGGTCGCGGTTCAGTGCCTTCTCGGGTGGGGTAATCGGCCAGACGCTGGGCATGGAAGGGATGTTTGCGTTCTTCTTAGAGTCCACTTTCTTGGGAATCCTCATCTGGGGCGAAAAGCGTTTTGGCCCTCGCCGCCATTTCTGGGCAGCAATCGCCCTTTTTGTGGGTAGTTGGCTCAGTGGCTACTTCATCGTTGCTACCGATGCCTTCATGCAACATCCCGTTGGTCATATGACGGCAGCGGATGGAACCCTGCAACTGGCAAGCTTTTGGGATTTCGTAATTAATCCATGGGCCACAATCCAGTATCTCCACAACATGGCGGGTGCGGTCGTAACGGGCTCTTTTGTGATTGCAGCCGTGGGTGCTTACTGGACCTTGCGCGGAATCCACACCAAACAGGCTTGGCTGAATCTAAAGATCGGGGTCACAGCGGGGCTCTTGTCGAGCCTAGTGGTTGCATTCCCAACCGGTGACCTCCAAGGAAAGCTCGTGGCCAAGCACCAACCGGTGAGCCTTGCGGCCATGGAGGGGCGATTTGAAAGCGGCCCCCGGGCGGGACTGAACATGATTGGCCAGCCCAACGTCGCAGAAGGCAAACTAGACAATCCAATTCGACTTCCCGGTGTGCTTAGCTTTATCGCCTATGGATCCTTCAGTGCCAATGTAAAAGGGCTCAATGAATTTCCCCGCGATCAATGGCCCACCAGCATCGAAATGCTCTACTACGGTTTTCATATCATGGTGGGGCTCGGAACGCTCTTTATCGGCTTGATGGGAATGTCCTTCCTCCTGCTTTGGAAAAGGCGCATCCAGGCCCAGCGCTGGATGCTCTGGATCTTGATGCTGGCGTTCCCCTTCCCCTACATCGCCAACACCATGGGATGGATGACCGCTGAGATGGGCCGTCAGCCGTGGCTTATCTTTGGTGTGATGCGCACCTCCGAGGGCTCCAGCCACCTCGTTCATAGCGGTCAGACCATTTTCACAATGCTCGGCTTTGCGGGGCTCTACTTCATTCTGGGTGTGCTGTTCCTGTTCCTGATTGGGCGGGAAATCGCTCAAGGCCCTGCCGGCCATGGCGAAGTGAACTGAGGAGACAACCGTGGAAATGCTCTGGTTTTGGCTAGTCTCTGTGATGATCGCAATTTACGCCATGATGGATGGCTTCGATTTTGGGGCGGGCATCCTCCACCTATTCGTGGCAAAAACCAATGATGAACGTCGGCAGGTGCTGGCAGCCATTGGCCCCTGGTGGGATGGCAACGAAGTCTGGCTTCTGGCGGGCGGTGGGGCATTGTTCTTGGCGTTCCCAAAGGTGCTAGCCTCCGGATTCTCGGGCTTCTACCTCGCCATGTTCCTCGTGCTTTGGTGCCTGGTGCTTCGGGGCATCGGTATTGAATTCCGCAGTCACCTTCGTGATGGCATGTGGCGAGCCTTCTGGGATGCCGTTTTCGCCGTCGCTAGCATCCTCCTCCCCATCCTGTTGGGCGCAGCCCTTGGCAATGTGGTTCGCGGCGTGCCGATCGATGCAACGGGCTACTTCAACATCCCACTGTTCACGAGCTTTGGGATCCATAATCCGGTTGGCATCCTTGATTGGTATACAGTCCTGATGGGGGTCTTCGTCTTGGTTACAATTGCCGGGCATGGGGCGACTTTCCTTGGCTGGAAAACCGATGGCCGAGTGCATGCACGGGCAGTTAATGCCGGGCTGCCGCTATGGTCTTTTGTCATAATCCTTTGGCTTGTTATGACAGCAGCAACGTTGAGAGTGACACCTGCACTCTTTCATGGGTGGGCAACCTCTCCCTTGGCCTGGCTAGCGACGTTGATTTATATCGCAGGGTTGGGAGCAGTTATGTTTGGGCTTTTCAAGGGCCGACACTTGTTGGCCTTCATCGGCTCAGGGGCCTTTATCCTAGGCATCCTCGCTGCCACTGCCGCCAGTGTGTGGCCAGTAATGCTGCGTTCAACGCTCAATCCGGAATGGAGCCTGACCGCCCATAACGCGAGCGTGGCCGCCTCGGGGCTCCGCAAGGGCTTCATCTGGTGGATCATCGGCTTCCCCATTGCCCTTGGGTATTTCGCCATGCTCTTCCGCCTCTTCCGCGGAAAGGCACAGGCCGCAGGTGAGGGCGAGGGCTATTGAGGCACCACGTTCTGTTGCACCAACACATCCCAAAGCATCTGGTTTGATCAGGGAACCTTCATTCCCTGATCAAACCTTTGGCCAGCGCTGCAATATGGCTGGCATCTGTGCCGCAGCACCCTCCGAGCACCCGCAACCCGAATTGGTTCCGTAGGGCGCATAGATTGGCAGCAAATACCTCTGGGGCCTCCCCCTCCAATACATCCGATCCATCCAGTTCTTCGGGGCTCTTGGGTGAAGTATTGGCCTGAAGGCCCAGAAGCCTTCCCGCAGCCAAGGCTCGCTGACCAAGCGGTGTACCAAGGGCGGCATCCAAAGCTGAGCTGTGGATGCAATTCACCAAGTAGCCAAGGGGGCGCGAACTCACCTCATCATCCACACGCAACATGGCTTCATCCAGGGGCGTTCCATCCAGAAGGCAACCCGAGGGGCGAACGATGAAACTCACTAGGTATGGGCATCCTGTGGAAGCAAGTGCTTCAGCCATTCCCAGTGCCTCATGGATCTCGGGCATTGTCGAGGCCATGAGGTAATCCACCCCTGCTTCAACCAGTGCCCTGGCTTGGATCACGTGAAATGCTCGAGCCGCCTCCCTTGACAGTGCCTCCTGCGGTTTATAGGCGTCACCGCGGCAGCCCATGAGCCCGCCGATGTAAATCTTCGATCCGTACTCCCCAAATTCATCTCGGATGGCTTGAAGGAAGCGCACAGCGTCCCCATTGAGATCGCGCTCCGCAAAAGCCGAAGCAGCGAGCCGGTCGGAATTTGAACGCCACGTAGGGGCAAGGCTAAGGAACGGCAGGTCGTGCAATCGCCCGATATCCATATACTCCATGAAAATTTGGCGCAGCAAGGCACGACCCGCTTCGCTGTAAACCAGGGGTGCATTCATCAGGAGAGGATCCAACAAGTTCGGTGCACCGCGCCGAACGCGCTCAACCACCCCGCCCTCCATGAGGAGTGGGCCGCCATCCGATAGCACTCTGCCTAGGTTCTGCCGCAGGTTCACCGACACATTTTTCTCGGTAGACTCACTGGGTTTTCGAAATTCTGGAAGGCTCATGCCCTCATGCTACGCTAACGGCTTCGCGAGACCGACCCCTCAGTGATGACTCTTCAGAATGATGCGCACCATCTTCAGGTTGATGACTGCGAAGCGGAACATCTGCCAGGGGACGCAGGTTCGCAGGAAGCGCGTGAAGGGTGTGGGCTGCGTTGCGAAGGAAGCTTGAACTTTCCGTGCTTGTTCAAAGGGGGTTGTTTCGATTGCCATGGCTTACTCCGGAATCAGGAACCAGAAAGGATGCATCTTGGCTTTGTAGATGAAGAGGTGGTGCAGCAGAATCTTGATCCAATGCCCTGCCAAGCCGATCTCACCAAACGTATGACGGAGATCCCGACCATGCTCGGGATAGCGTTCGAAATCAGGCACGATGGGGAAGACCGTGATGGCTGCAGCCGTTCCCCGGAAGGGATTGGCTCCTGCTGAAGCAACGCAGGCAGCCCCCCATTTCAGCCATTGAGGCCGCATAGCGGGGTTCCTTGGCCCCTTGAATCATGTCTACGATGCTGCGCGCCACCGTCTTTCCGATCATGGCGCTGGGCATGCCGGTGCGAGGCGGTGCTGGTGTGATGTTGGTCCCTTTGGGGCTTTGTCGTGGCCGGGAGATCGGATGGGGTGGGGCAAATGCGATGCCTGCCGCAAAGAGGTTGGGATAGGCGGAAGACTGATAGGTTCGCGGCCAGTCGGAGGCCCGCCAGGTTTCAAAAGGCTTCGGGGTATAGTCCGCATCCACCTTCATGAAGCCGGAGGGTGCGAAGAGTCGCTCCGTGATGTCGATTCCCTGCCGATTCATGGCTTTCAGCCCGACCCCTTTGAAGGGAGGCAGCAGCATGGCCAGATCGAAGGTTTCTTCGCCGTCACGCCCATCCAGAAACTCCATGGAGGCCCGGCCCTTTTCCAACCCCGTCACATGGGCCTGGGTGACCCAGCGAAGCCCCCGCTCAGCAAAGAGGGATTCCGTAAAAATGCTGCTCGGGGTTACGTAGCCGCCCCTTCGGATATGGATGCCCCCCATGCCAAAGTCGCCCATCTCGAATTCATTGCTCAAGTAGGTGATTTCAGCCTTGTCCCGCACCCCGTGCGCGCAACTCAAATTCGAGATTCACAATGTATTCAAAAGCCGCCCCCTGGCAGGTACAAGTGCCATGACCCGTTCCGACCAGGAATCGCTGGCGCTCGCCTCGCTTCATCCGTTCCACCGCCTCGTCCAGAGCTCGGGAAGCCTCTTCTGCATGCGGTGCCGTGCAAACGGATAGGCTATGCCCCTTCGGCCCCAAACCGGGCGTTGCCTCAAAGGCCAACTTTGGCCCCGTGGCGTTAACCAGGAAATCATAGGGGACCTTAAGCGCTTCCCCCTCGTGCCCCTCCAGGGTGGATTCGGCTTCCAAGAAGGGCTTGAGATCCTCGCCATGGCCTTCGGGATGAAGAACAGTGGCCCTAGCTTGGTGAAAGGTAATGCCTTCCCGCTCATAGATTGGGGATAGAGGAAATAGCACCTGGGAAGGCTTCAGCAGCCCAACTCCGACCCAGATGTTTGAAGGAATCCAGTTGTAGTCAGGGCGTGGGGAAACGACGATGACTTCCGCCTGGTCGCCCAACCACCTCTTCAGAAAAGAGGCACTGGTATGACCCGCCACACCAGCCCCCAGGACAACGACGCGAGGTCGAGACATGGAACCCCCTTAGGCAGCTTTAATGGAGCATCGGCTCAGAACGACACCTTGATTAGTTCCGCTACGAACACCTTCCAGGGTGGAAAAAGCGAATGTACAAGAATTTGATTGATTCGTTGATATCAATCACCCTTTGCGATCTTTTCACTTAGATCACGGAAGTACCTTTTTTGCGCAATTTGCCCAAAAGAGAATTAAGCGTCCTGCTGCACTTTCATTTTTTTTCATTCTGTTGGTTAGGTCCCGCAAATATGGGAACCACAGTTCCCGTGGGCTGTGAGACCGATTCCTGGCTTCGGGCGATAGCCCCCAGAAACACCCAGAACTGAAAACGGGAAAAAAGCAAAAACAATATCGAACCTTCCTAGAAGCTAATAAGGGTCTGCACACTTCCTGTCCACATCTTGAACTGGGATTCACGCTGCCCCCAGCCCAGGTCCACCCGAATCGCAATGCGCTTTGAAAACGGGATGTGACTTGTCGTGGTCAAAATGAATTCGTTAAGGCTTGGATAGGCGGTTCCGGTTGAAGGGGCGGTGGTCGTTGTCCCTGTTCCTCCGGAACCTGGCCCATGGCCCCATCCGCCTCCTGTTCCACTTCCACTACCTCCGTAATAGCCCGTGATGGTGGAATTGCTGCCGCCGGGTTGGAGTGAATCAAGAATGCCCTGGCCCCATCCAACTCGCACGCTATGCCAACGGCACAGATTGCCGGCACCCCAACGAAGGTTCAATAGATATCCGGTGTCAGAAGCCTGCCCAGGAAGGTATCGCATCTGCTGGACACGGGCCGAGGCACTCCAAACCTCCCCCACCCAGCCTGGACCAGCCTGAAACAACGTGGTGGTGGAACCACCACGGAAACGGCTCCACGCCCCTTCTACTCCAAACTCCCAGGGACCAGAAACTCCCAAGGTTAGATCCACGTCTCCCCTAAAACTGGGAACGAAATCCGCGCCGGTGCCAGCGCTGAGGCTAGCCCAAACGCCACTGCTTTCACCAAAGGCGTGGTCCTTGGCAACGGTGAACTGGGTTCCTTTCCCCTCTGGACGCTCGGTCCCCACAACCGAAAAACTCCAAGGGCCGTGGTCATCGTGAAACCAGTCTCCCGTAAGAATCCAGCCCTTCCAGGAACCGGTGGTGTCCGAGTACCGGTCGATGAAAGCTCCGAGCCCCACGCGAGCGGTGGGGCGTTCAGGAGCCTCCTCCGCGTCCAGTGCAACGAAGACCAATAGAAGCGGCAAGACGAGGTAGCGCATGGAACCCCTCCAAGGCGGTGGTTAACGTGTTGCGGAGGAAAGCGCTTTCGCCGCTTCCCTCCGCAATCCGCTATTTAAATTCAACGGCCCCGGCCTTTTCGAGCGCCTTGACTAGCCCCACGACTGCCAGTGCCCGTGCAGGTGCCCGTTCCGGTCCCGTCCCGCTTGCGGAGCTGGGCGCCGGTTCCAGTGCAGGTGCCCGTAGCTGTACCGTTACCCGTGCCATCCCGTTTGCGTAGCTGCGTCTGGGTGCCCGTTGCGGTGCCGGTCCCATCTTGTTTCCGGACCTGGTCGCGTTTAGGGGTGTCAGTGCTCTGGGCTGCCAGAGGCAAAGCCAAGATGAGAGCAGTGAGGAGAGCGGTGATCTTCATGAGAACCTCCAGGAAATGGTGCGGTTCTTTCCGCACACCCATTAGTCCCGGGTCTCAGGCCAAGGTTGCCTTTTGGCGCCAGGAGACAGATCTCGAGGGCCAAAAGACAGAAATCGTGGGCCGAATTCGCGTCATCGCCGCAGACGCCATGGCGAGAGTGGCACCTTCAATCAGCATCAGTCTTGGCCAAGGACTATCCCTTCGTTACGATTCTTCCCAAACCCTTCAGCATGGAAGATCTGTAACGAAATCTTGAATCACTCACAACACAGAAGGGGTGACCAGAATGGCCACTCTGAATCAGAGATAACGCCAGTCGCTATTTTTTGGTCGGGCAAGTGCTAAGGCCCAACAGTGTGTAGATCGGACAAAAGCTCATCACCGCCGTTAGAAGAGGGACAAGACCAATAAGGCCAAGGTACCTGGCATTCCCATCCAGAAAATAGAAGAGGCTAAGCAGGCCAAGGCCCACCAATACACGAATCGCCTTATCGATTGAACCCACGTTTGCGTTCATAGCGTCCTCAGAAAACGGATGAAGTGCATCAAGATACACCCGTGATTACCCCACCCAGTCAATTCTTTATTTAATTTCGAAAAGTCTATACTTCCTTCCCAAAATGCAATTCGATGGCCGAAAGCAAAGCTTTCACGGTGCTCTCATCTGATGTCACGCCCACACAGAGGCCATGCCTTCTAGCGGAGGATGTTGTGATCGGTCCAATGCTGGCGACGAGCAGGTTCCGCAGAAGTTCTCTCGAACGCGAACCGAGGAGATCCACCAAGCCGTTAACCGAACTTGACGACGTTAGCATCACACAGTCGATGGTTTGTCCTTCGAGCCTTGAAATGAGCTCCATTCGCCGTGCCATGGTTGCCGGCCGCGTTTCATAGACAGGAACGATATCTACGATGCAACCCGCGTTGCGAAGAATTTCAGGGAGTATTTCACGAGCCGCAAGAGCACGGAGGATAAGCACGCGTGGGCGACGATGCGAAAGCACCGCTTGGATCATCGGATCTTCAAGAATGGCCTGCCCGAAAGCCTCTCCCACGAACATATGAGGGACTATGTCGGCGCAAAGCCCCTTGCTGGCCAAGGCCGCCGCCGTACCGCTCCCGATTGCACCTATCCGGGTTTGACGAAAGATGCCTACATCGTGGCCCTGGGCCTCGATGTAGGCAAAAAAGCAGGTAACCGCATTCGCACTGGTAAATGCAACGAGATCGTACTCAGGAAGTTTAAAAACCATCCCAGCAACTTGAGCAGGATCGGGGGGCTCAGTGATGACAATGGTGGGAAGTTCGATGGGGTGCCCCCCAAAACGTTTCACCATCTCTGCGGTGGCAGCACCCTGGCCTGCCGGCCGGGTAATGAGGATTCGTTTCCCTCGCAAAGGCCGGGATGCAAGGAAGCTCATGACGTGAGGCTCTCGCTTTCTTGAGCAGGCAGAAGAACCTGTATATCAATAACTGGCGACCCATCCTCGAGCCAGGGCCCCTGCACCTTCAGGTTTCCCCCTTGCCTACCGATCACCTTTACAAGCGTGATCCGGATTGGGCTTAAGAAATGAAGGAGAGAAGAGGTAGAAGAGCCGAAAGTCATTGCTGCCGATGTTCCCATTGGGGGGCGACATTCCAGATCCGGATCGATGTGGTAGGTGAGCAACCGCGCAGTGACTCCAGCATCAAGGCCTTCTAGTTCATTACTGAACCTGGGGAAAACTTCAATGACCCATCTTTCTGGCGTCGAAGGATTGGGAAAGAGCTGGATCCCCTGACGATGGGGAGTATGTACTACACCGATCGGATGCACAGTGAAGGCCACTCCCGGATCAGAGAGTGCCTCTCCACCGCAATTTAGAGGCAACATGTTAAGCCCTTCTCTATTCCTTCCTGTGACCCGACTCTTCGAAGCCAGTGATCATGGCACGCAGAAGACTGAATGGCGTTTTACCCGTGGTGGCGAGGTAAATGTGCCCGATCAGAAAAGCTAGGAAGAGATAGGACCCAAGGCTGTGAGCAGGACCTAGGACGGTTAATCCACCCACTTTTTGAAAGGTCGAGGGCCACCGGGTGACTCCCCACATCAGCAGACCCGTGAGAATTTGATAGGGAAGCAGAATGTTTAGCAGAGACAGATAGGTCACTCGCTGCAACGGGTTCAGCTTGTGGCGCGAATTGGTTTCGAAGGGATGGGGTTCACCCTTGAAAATCCCATAGAGGTAAAACCTGGCCTGACGAACGGCACCTTCGGTGAAGTCATCCATTTTTGGCAGGAAGTGATGATATTTTTCCGCTGTGAAGTGGTAGAACAACCCCAGAAAGGCATTGGCGATCAGGGCAAAGCCAATCACAGAATGCCAAGCCAAGGCATGCACCATGGAACCAAAAATGCCGAACCGATCCGGAAAATGGATGGCAAACCCTGTCAACACGAGAAGGACTAGGGCCACCGCCTGGATCCAATGCCAGACCCGCTCGTGGAGGCTGTAGAGAGGTTCTGTCGAAGTGGTCATGACTTTTTGGCTCCCAGAATGCGGATGAACCCGTGGATGAAACTGAAGAGAAGAGCCCCTGCCACTGACAGCCAGCCTAAAATTTCGACCCAGAGAACACGGCTATTGCCAATGATGTAAAAGGACCGAAGGAGCGATCGATTATCGAAGGTGGGTTCTTTACCGGATTGATCGACCACATTCACCTGTTTCCCTGCGTAATAAACAGGCACGCCCTTGGGAAGAAAATCATTCAATTCCATGGGGCGGCGAAGAATGCTGTTTTTCGCGTGACAGGCTTTGCAGTCCTTGATCGCCTGAGCCTTACCCATGGTGCTGTGGCTCATCGCCCAGGGCACCACCTCAATCCGCAATTCAGGATCCGCGATACCGACATGTTCGAGCAGTAGGCGCTTAACCAGGGCTATTTTCTCGGGGGTGTCGTAGCGAGCCTGAGGAAAATCGATAATTCCATCTTTGTCGCCGAAGGCCTTCACGATCTCGGGCCGGTACTCCCAACCACCACCGACCTGCCGATCGAGGAAAAAGGCTTTTTGAATTTGCCACGTAAAGACCGGTCTGCCCTTGGTTTTATCGAACCAGTAGAGCCCAGTGATCAAATTGGTGGGGCGGATTTCTAGGTGGCCATCCTTGGCGGGCGTAGACACATAGGCTGGCTTGAATCCTATGATCTCGGAATCAGGATCAACGATGTCCCCCCTGATGCCACGGAAGGTGATTCGGCTCGCTCCCGTATCCATCAAGAAGCCCCATTCATCGCTTCGATAGGCCCAGAAGTGCACCTCGGAGATGTGGCAGGTCTGGCAGGCGAGCGCCTTAAAATGCTGGGTCTTATAGGGCAAAAATGCGTGGGTTTTTTCTGCGTCATGACACTCTGCGCAGCCCCGCATGGTGTTGTGGCGCGTGATATTGACTGTTTCGGGAGGAATGTTGCCGCGCGCAAAATTGTGATCCGGGCGTTTCAAGTATTCGGCAATGCCTTCGCCTACCGGTTTGTAGCTCAGGTGCTTCTCACTATCGCCCTGGAACTTGCGCCCCGGGTTGTTCGGCGAAAAATGGCAATCAATGCAACCAAGCCCCTTAGCGGCATGCACATCCCAGGGGTAATCCATTTTTTCTTTGCCGACGATTCGCGGTGAAACCGTCTCGCTGATCTTGCTGCCGTTATAGATCCACCCTGCTTTTTCAGTGCCACGCAAAATATCGGCATGCTGAATGGGTTGAATGGTGGAGGCATTGCGGGCTGAAAATCCGTGACATTGCGCGCAGTTCTCAAGGGGCGGGTCCGAAAGATTGAGAATCTCGGATTTCACGGTGCCATCCGCGTTGAAGGCTTTTCGATTGTAGGTAAAGTTGCCCTTTGTATCCTTCACCACGATGTCGCTCTTGGCGAGGGTTGCGTTGTTCGCCCAGCGGAAATTGCCTGCGGCCACGACTTCTCGTCGATCACCTCGACTGGCTTTCGGAGCGTGGCAAATAAAGCAATCGGCCTCGGTAATGCCGCTCTTCTGCCAATCCCATGGCACCACCTTGCCGGTGATTCGATCGCGAATGGTGTAGCTCGGATCTAATGGCCCATGAGGTTTGGCATCTGCGGTGAGCAGGCGATGCCCATGCAAATCAAATTCGGAAATGCCGCCCCCGGTGTGACACACACCACACTTGGTTAGCCACTCCGGCTGGGTCAAGTCCACATCCCCGGGATTCGCAACTCCGACTGGAGTGAGCTGCCGATTCGGGAGAATGGAAAACTTCCCAAACATTCCTGGAGAAGTGTTAAAGCCCGCGAAACCATGCCCCTTCATCAACCCAGGGTTCATTTCGTTCTTGCCCTGCTGGAAATGGAAACTATCGGTAATAAAGGCATAGTCATGGCAAGCCCCACAGGTCTGCCGGGTGCTGATCGCCTTGTTGGTGGAAAGCACATTCTTGCCATCCTCGTCTTTCAAAAAGATCGAGGGGTGGGCGAGCCTAAGTGAAGGTTGTTTCCCTTGGGCCTCAGCCATTATCGAGAACGAGCTGAAGAACAGTGCAAGAAGCAGCCAGCTTTTGCACAAACGTGTGATCTTGCCCATCCTCGCCTGGAGGGGCCTTTTCCCAAAAATCATGATAAATCTCCCTACTTCGTTTCCGTAAATCAAAGGTCTGGAATCAGTGCTTCACAGCCCCTTGAAGGGCTTTGACGAGATTGTCGAAAAGACCGCTGTAAGACTTCTCGCCTTGGAGGCTCTCAATCGAAGAGGGAACTTCGATGACCTTCAGGCCTGACTGCTCCTTGAAAGCCGCGACATATTCTGGAGGTGTATTGGGGTCCACAAGAATAATGCTGGCCTTCATCTTCTTCACATGATCAAGCAAAAGCTTTGCCGTCGGCAATTGTCCTGGCGTGGCTTTGCAAACCAAAAATTTTGGCCCACCCATGCTCGAAAAATTTTGCCACCCACATTGGGCACTAAAAATTCGCAGCCCATTTAGCGGTTTTAGCGCAAGCCTCCAGCGCGCAATATCACTCCCAAGCGTCTTTATAAATGCCGTAGCATTCGCATGGAAATAAGCCTGCTTGTCGGGGAGCAGCTTGCCCAAGCCTGTGGCCACGTTCCGGGCAATCACCGAGCCATTCTCTGGATTGAGCCAGAAGAAAGGATCGCCCGCTGAATATAGCGGATCCGCATACCCTTCACAGGTGGTGAATGGGACATTGGTTCTGAATGTTCCTGGCGAAACATTGATCCAATGTGGGCCCACAGCCTTTGGAGACTTTCCGACTGATATGGGATCCTTTGTTGCGGCCAGCACCGCATTGATGGCCTCAGATTCTCCGAAGAACCCCGTCCACACGATCGTGTCTACTTTGAGAAGGCGCGCCTTTGCTGAGGCCTCAACTGCCAGATCTTTCCGAAGAATGCAGCCCTTGAAGAGGCTGAAGGAATCCACCTGGTTTCCGCCCACAACTTTAACAATGGCTTCCACATCTGCTTCTGCCACGGCCACTGAAAGGCGTTTACCTTCGACGTCCCTTGCTCCAGCGACCAAACCTCCCGCTGCGAATAGCGCAAGGCACGCTTGCATCATGCGTTTCAGTCCATAACTCGTCATCGTGCACCTCCGAGAATTAGTTCTTTTGCATTCGCTCCTGGAACCTGAAAGCGGGCCTCGCTCAAGGCCCCGCAAGCGAAGGCGGCGATTACCTCGACTACTGCTCCTGCAATGCCCGATAGCACTTGGATCCCCCTGGACCTCAAGCTCATTTCCAGAGGCTTTCCAATGGCTCCGCAAAGCAGCCAATCCGTACCCATGGCTTGGAGCCGTGCCGCCTTTTCTCCGGATTCCAGTGGCTTGCATTTTCGGTCGGCAATCTTTCGGAAGCCCTCCTCATCCAACCGCCAGAACGTGACTCGGTGGCAGAAATCAAAGGTGGGAGCGACCCGACCATGGAATGTAGGTATAGCCACCAGCATGAGCCCTCCAAGAGGTCTCAATGCAATCCGGCTGCCAATAACCTAAAATAATGAAATAGAGGACTTAACCAAGTTGATTCATCGCAATACACTAATTAGGTGCATTTTGCACCATATCAAGATCACACCATTAATGCAAAAAGCAGTAAATCTCCATTTTTGAAACCCTGCAACGACGCTCTGTCAAGCCCGCTTAAGCTTCCGCCAAAGGGTGGTCTTATTAATTCCGAGTTCCCGTGCCGTGGCACTTTGATTGCCCCCATGCCGTTCCAGGGCCGCTTGAATAAGACAGCGCTCCATCCCACGAAGATCTTGACCAGAAGGCAGTTCCGTCGAGGCGACAAAGCCCTCATTCAGCGACGCAGGCAGGCATTCCGGTCGAATCAGCGACTGTCGGCAAAGCACGCAGGCATGTTCCACAGCGTTTTCCAGTTCACGAATATTGCCGGGCCAGGAATACCGCAAGAGCCGCTCCATGGCTTCGGGAAGGAATCCACGCACGTTTTTGGCATGCAAACCGTTCTGCTTTTCCACAAATCGATGCGCCAAAGCTGGGATATCCTCTGGACGATCTCGAAGCGGGGGTATTGCAATTTGCATTACATTGAGGCGGTAGTAGAGATCCTCACGAAAGCGCCCCGCTTCCATTTCGGCCCGCAGGTTCTTGTGGGTCGCAGCCACGAAACGAATATTGGCTTTCACGGCTTCGTTGGAACCT
>JADKBC010000020.1 GCA_016715205.1 Holophaga sp. | reverse complement strand
TGGATGGTGGGCGACGATCAGCCTTGGACGGCAAACGCGCCCTTGGTTTCAGACATTAAAAGTATCGAGGTGGAGGCAGGCTTTCCCTCAAGCCAACGCCATTCAACGCCTCCCCATCCTGGGAAGCCGTGGTGTAGCCTTGATCCCATGCAGGTGGCAACCAGCGCAAGAAAGTCTGTCTTGTCTTCTTGGTTATCCAACTCCCATGGAAAGAGATGGGCAGCGATATCGAAAATCGTGCGAGGAGTAGCTTGAAGCCAGTCGGCATTTTTCTGGACGGTCTCCGCGACCATGGTTGCAAATAGCTCTTCAGGTGAAGCCGTCACGAGAGCGTCGGGGTATCCGTAGGTGAAGTAGTTGTCGTCGAACATGCAGTCTCCTTACCCACCGTTTGGTAGGTCGATCTGGTTGGAGTGGTTCTTTGGGCTCGCAGCCGTTTGAACTCACTGAATAGGGTTGGCGAAAGATGACTGCCTACAAATCAGCAGCCGCAGATAACCGGCACAGAATCGAAGGCTAGCTCTCCGATCTTGGGTGGCTAATTTGAATTACCACCAAGGTCGGCGTTGCCGATCATCCACTCCACCAATCTTTCAGCCGTCATCGCGCAGACGAATCGAATCGACAGCCTGTCTTGCACCGACACTGACAATTGCCAGCCAAACTCAGAAAGCATCCAACAACTGCTATAGAGATAATCATCCCGATCGGATCTGGATGGCTGACGGTGGAAAGCGTTCCACGCACTCCACCGCGCCGCCGAACATAGGTCAATATTGCGAGTCTATCTCACCGCATGCGGCGTTCTACGGGTGAAGCAGCGCCGTTATTGCCTCTAGTTCATCCAGAACGGCTCCTTGGAGGGTCACTGCTGAAACGTAGGGATTGTTATTCGACCCATGACGACATGCTGCGGCTGTCAACCTGTCGATTCGTTTCACTGATAACCAAGCCTCAACCTGGAGTGGGTTTCCGGGCATGAGGATGTGGCTCAATCCTCGCAAACCCTCACCAGTCCTTGCACCTTCGATAGCATCCCATTCGTAAATTGCCCACCCGTAGGGTTTTGAGGGAAATGATCGATTCGTAGAAAAACGCCCCCCCTTGGGTCTGATGAGACTCATGGAATTACAACTATCATCATATCTACAATAAGTAATTTCACAGAGCGACCGATCCCGCGCCCCAAAATTCCAAGACTTCTTACCTTCCAGCCAATCGGACACATGGTTGCCAGAGAATAGGCAGATACCGGGGCGGAGGTTTCTCAAGATGGTCGGGCTGCGTGGAATCCTTCACTATGTAAGGATGTAGGCTCGAACTCCGAGCTGAGGCAAGGAGCCTGGGGGCGTCCAGTTGGGTGCCCCACCGTGGCTGAGACGCCTGGTGTGCCCCGCAGAGCACGACGATCTGCACCCGTGAGCATGGAGGCAATAGCGGGAGCCCTCAGGGAATCGAAGCCAATCAGCGAATGGCTTCAAATTCTGAGACGAGAGCCGAAAGGCGAATTGGCTTAAGCGCCATCAAACCCGTTGGGAATTCGGGATTTGTTGATGGTTGTTTGTGTATGTATGAATGTATGTATTTTTGTTATCCGGCAGATTATCCAAGATGAAGCGCCTCATCTGCTTAACCCGGCGTGTTTCCGTAGGGGTCGAAAAGGCACTAATCGACCTTGAGAGCTTCCATCTTTGGGATCTGAATACCAAACGACTGGTAGGCTTCGTAGGCTCTCGCAAAAGCCATCATGGTGGATGGGTCTTGAGAACCGCTCAAGCGATCCGTAGCAGCTAGGTTCAGTTCCCTACGGCGTTTCATCATCCTGACTAGGGCATCACGAGTCTTGCGAGGGCTATTGGATATTCGTTCAAGCAGAAGTTCCTCGGTGTCGGTGAATGTGGCGATGCAACTCATGTCTCGAAGTTCATCCACTGTGATTTTTCGGTTTGTTTTTTTGGCTCCTGCGACAGCACCTGGCTTCGGCTTATCGGCGGGCGGAGCGGCGCACAGGCATGAAGCTAACAGCGATGAAATTAGACCTGATTTGATGCGATTTTGTATGCCAACAGGTAGCCAGAATGCCATTTTATTTTTCTCCAGAAATCAAAAATAGGTTGATCAATCCAGCGAGCACTTTTGCCCGTGACATGCCACGCACAGATGCCAGAGCCTTCTCGATCTCCTGGATTCGTTCAAACGTAGTGAAGTAGATACGTCCGTTCGCGTTGCGAATCGAATCTGAGGATGCCCTCAGTTTCGCTGTTTCACGAACTGAACGGCAGCCTCTACCAACGCCGGAAGGTCGCCGTCAAAGGCAGCAACGGCATCCTCGAAGAAGCCACTTATGCTGCCGGGATGCTTTTGCATCAAAAAGTAGATGGTCTCGGGAACCGTAGTGCCCACCAAGCGGCGGCGTGTTTCAACGAACGCAAACTCCAGAGATTTTACATCACCGTGCAGCCGGAACGCAGGCTTGCCCTTGTCAGCCTTATTGGGCTGTTGGGGGTGACAGGGTTCTGTATCTACTCGTGGCAGAGGCGAAGTCTTGCGGGGCACAGTTGGCTTTCTGGGCTTGGACGAAGTGGAATGATGAGCGGCTGAAAAAGGATGCCGAGTCATTGTCGGTCGTCCACCGAATCGCATTCAAGATGCAGTAAATAGAACAAATAGAGGCTATAACAGCAAATAGAACACGAACCGAAATCTATAACAGAACATTCAAGAACGCTCGCCATATGGGACTACCCAAGTCCATTCGCATTGCCGACATCTACGATGGGTAGCCTTCCAATCTCTCGTCCCAACGCATCAAGCCGCACACGAACCAAGAGAACAATCTCCGATGGCGTGGCGTTCAAACGTTCCTTGTCGGCAGCGTGAAAATACAGCGCCAGTTGATTCCCGGCGTCCACGGTCTTCCATGAGCCTCCGTGAGCCCTTTGAAAGTGGCAGGTTGCACAAAGAGTGACGAGGTTGCGTGGCTCACCTACCAATTCCCAGCTCGCATCAATCGGCACCACATGATGCACCGCCATTCGCTTTCCACCTCGCTGATTGCACATGGCACAGGTGTAATCGTCCCGGACTTTCAGGATGTGCATTCGAAGAGGAAAGGTCGCATTGCGGATGAGAACCCGGTGAGTGGATAGGGGAATATCTGGATCCAAATTGCGGGCGACGCGTCGTTCGCGCACTTTCTCTCGTTTCTTCGCCATGAATAGAGGATTCCGAAAGACCTTTTCGACTGATGCAAATGCTCTCGCCCGCACAGCTTCCTTGTTCTCTGCTTGGTAGGCAATCATTCGAGCACGACAGCTTTCAGCGTTGCGTTTCCGTATATCTGGGATCGCGAACACTCGCTTGATATTTTCTGCTGCACGGATTTTGAAGACGCAGCCGCACCCTTCAGTCTTCCCTGGCTTTCCAAGATTCTGCGCCATCACCACAACCAAGGTGTTCTTTTCGCATGTGCATCGACACAACCAACGAGTGCGTTCCTTAACTGGATCCCCGCTAGGGCAGACGCGATACAAGGGCACAAGTCGTGCGTAGGGCTCGTCACTCCTCAGATCCGGGGCGCGTCCCAATGGGATTTCTGGAAGCTGCGCCAGTCGTTCTTGCTGATGAAATTCTTTATCGGTGATCCCTTCCCAACCAATCTCCAAGCCATTCACGATTGCTTTCATATCCAACTCCAACCCTGCACAAAACGAGACAGATGGAGCTTCCACGAGCGGCAGGAGCCCGTAGAAATTCCATGTCCGTCTATGCGAGCCCGAGTTTTTGGCTGAGTGTGTTCTGCGCTTTTCGCTTCGATTCAAGCGTCTGCTCAATGTAGATCATCGTCGTCGTGACACTCTTATGCCCCAGCATTCCCTGAATGTCTGAAAGTGGTGTTCCTGCTTCAGCATGAAGAGATGCGAAGGTTGCTCGCAAACGATGTTGAGTGACATTGCCGAGCCCGAGTTCCTTGCATACCCGTTGCAGCGCCTTCTTGCAGAACTGAGCACGATGAGGCTTGCCATCCTCAGCGGGAAACACCCACTCACTGATGGTCTTTGGCATTGAGTGAATCGCAACCCATAGCCACTCTGGAACGGGAAGCACCCGTGCTTCTTTTCCCTTTGCCTTTCCAACAATGTAGGTCTTCTGATCAGGATCAAACCACTCCCAACGCATCCCAAGAGCCTCGGCTTCTCGAATGCCCAACCCGACCATTACTTTCAACACAACTGCGATGTGAGGATTCTTCGCAGCATGATCAACCTCATCGAGGAACGCCCTGAATTGCCTGGCAGGGACGATGGCTCGGGGCTTCTGTTGCACACGAAGGCGGGAAGACGAAAAAGGGTCGGTGATGTATCTTGCGCGAACCTGTACTTGAGAACTGCCTTTAGGATCTTGAATGCGTTGTTCGCATAGGTGGGGAGAACAGCCACGCTCTAGCATCCGGGCACGAAGCTCCATAGCGTGTTTGAGCGTCACTTGCGTCAACAGAAAAGATCCCACGATCGGAAGCACCCACAGTCGCATCGCGCATTCCGAGCTTTTGATGTGCGACTTCGAGAAGGTCATGCGGTTGATCGCCAGCCATTCGACGACCAATTCTCTAACCGTTGGAACACGGGGTTTGTTTGCCAGCTGACCTTTTACAATCTCGCGCCGCTTATGTTCAAGGACCTTTCGAGCGGTAGCAAGGTCTGTGCAACGTGTTGATCCATGTGAGCGCTGACCGTTAATTTTCAAGTGGAAGTGCCAGTATCGTCCGACAAGTCGCAGCCCTGGATGTGGTCGTGCCGTTTGTTGGTGCTCTTCATCGTTGAAGGCATCGCGGTTCTTGGGGAGGGTTCGCATCGTTTCGCGCCCCATCACGCCAACCCCAGCTTCAGGCTCAGGGCGTCCTGGGCACGCCGTTTGGCATCACAGAAGTTTCCACATAGATCATCGTTGTGCTGATGTCCTTGTGTCCGAGCATCCCCTGGATTTCCGTGATGGGATACCCGCCTCAGCGTGCAGAGATGCGAATGTTGCCCTGAGTCGGTGCTGCGTGACGTGCCCAAGCCCAAGATCCACGCTAATGCGCTGAAGTGCCCTCTTGCAGAAATGGGGATGGTGCAATTTGCCGTCTTCGCCCGGGAAGACCCACTCACTGAGCGTCTTGGGCATGGAATGGATCACCTTCCAGAGCCAGTCAGGGACGGGAATAACTCGGGCTTCCTTGCCCTTGGATTTGCCCACGGTATAAGTTCGCTGACCTGGAGAGAACCATTCCCAGCGCATCCCCAGGGCTTCAGATTCCCGGATGCCCAGCCCAAGCATCACCTTTGAGCATCACCGCAACTTGGGAGTGGCACTGGGCATCAACGGCGGCAAGAAACTCAGGCACCCTGAAGCCGGATGCGGTGGGGCGTGGCTTCTTTTTGGAGTCGAAGCGGTTTGATCTTGAACGGAACTAGCTCGATGTACCCGGCGTCCACAGCGTGGTTCCACAACAGCTTCACGACCCGGAGGAGGTGATTCGCGGTCGCCATGGATCGCCCCGCCTCCAGCATTCGAGTACGGGCTTCCAGGATCATCCCCTGACTGACTTTATCAATGGGGCAGGACCCAAGGTAGGGAGTCAGCCAGATCCGGGAAATGTGTTCAACGCCCCTCCGATGACCCGCAGATGCCGTCCTGGCATGAGCCGCTAGCCAGTCCTTGACGAGAAGGGCGAAGGTGGGCGCTTCCTTGGGCGTGACGGGCTTACCAAGAAGGGCTTCCTGGCGTTTGCCTTCCAGGACCTTCCTTGCCGTCTGGAGATCATGGGCGCGAGTGCTGCCCTTGTACTGCTGCCCGTTGATCCTGAAACAGTAGTGGTATGCGTCTCCGACCTTCTGAAGTCCGTTCTTGAAACCAGCCATATCTCCCTCCGGGGATGGGGAGGGAAGGAGCGGCTTGAAATCCTGGCTGAGCGTGTCCAGGTGCAATAGAGGTGCAAACCTGGGATGGAGAATTGGTGACGCCATTAATGCGTTCTGGTAAATCGTTGTAATGATTGGTGTTTTCGCGTAGCAATCCTGGTTTTCAGGAAGTTTGTTGGATTACTACGAATCTGAGGGTCGGGCGTTCGAATCGCTCCGGGACCAATCAAAATCAACACTTACGGCCACCTTTGGGTGGCCGTTTTGCATAGTAGGTGCACCCTAGGTGCACTCCAAATTGGGCCCCGCGCAGGATCAAGGTGCATTGACTCACCGTGCCAAGCATCACGATGTCCAATGCGTTGCGCCCCAACGAATTTCCCTGCCCTTTGATAAAGGGCGACTCGCGGGCATCCCGCCGCGAGGCCCATGAATACTGGGGTTCAAGACACGCGATGTCAGTCCACCCATTGATCCACGACAGCCATGGACACCGCATCCCCGGGGGCAATCAGCAGCACGTCCTCGACGCGAAGATACAGTGCTGAAGCCAGGCGTTGGAGGGGCTTATCGACTCCTCCTGTCACTGCCACCGGCGATAACACGCCAGATGAGACAACAGATCCTTTCGGTGAACGGTGAGCATGGACATCGTGGTAGCCGTTCAACGCAAATTTCCATCGGCATCGATGAGCAGAATGCTTAACCACTGGGATCAGCCATCCACAGGATTCACGGCGAAAGTTCGGCCGATTTTTTGCCCACACAGGGCTTCGCAACCATCCCAAGAATGGCCTATTTACTCAAGTCTACGAGTCTGATGAACACTCCTCGAAAAGTGCGACTTGGTTTACAGGCATCCCGCAATCCGATGCGAGGTTGATCGGTCTCAATCACCGACTGGGTGTTCGTGGGGAAAGGGAAGCGCCAGTTCAAACGTAGTTCCTTCCTCTGGCGTCGAATGGAAGCTGACCCGACCGCCCAGGTAGGTTTCGCCGAACAACTTCATGCTGTAGGTCCCCAGACCTCGACCTCTTGTGGCCTTGGTGCTGAAACTCCGCTGGAAGAGACGGCCCTGTATATCGAGCGGTATGCACCCAGAGTTGTGGACCTGAAAATGAATCATCCCCGCGGAGACCTGCACCCCCAAGGTCACCGTGGCACCTGCCGGGGAGGCCTCCAGTGCATTGAGCGTCATGTTGACGAGGACGCGCCGGAGAAGATCTGGATCGGCAAGACACCTCAGCCCCTCGGGAGTAGGCAAAACCGAGATCGTCTTCTGTTTCGCAGCAGGATGTTCCTGAACCAGGGCGGCACAATCCCGCAGCAGGCCTGCCGTCTCAAGTTCCGCGGACTTGAGCGCCAGCTCGCCCCGCTCTGCTTGCGTCAGCAGGCGCTGGGAACGGACCTCTTCAATGACCTGCGCAGAGAGCAGATCAAGCTTCGACTTGGCACGGCTTAAATCCCCGAGGCCCGCATTGAGCACATTCACCCAGCCCCTCAGGCCACCCAGGGAATTCAGGACATCGTGAAAGAAGACACTTTCCAGGACTTCACGTCTTTTCTCAGCGCTGATGTCCTGGCAAACCATCAGGATCTCGTCGGACCCGGCCTCTGGGAACGGCGAGGCATGCACCCTCAGCTCCATGGCTTCCCAGCGATGGCCCTGGCGGCAACTCAGCAGGGCCTCGTAGGTTACGCGGAAACCCTTCTGCTTGACGCAGGAGACCGCCTGGGCCACGCCACACTGAGCGCAAGCTGGGGAAGTTCCGCAGCCGTCACTTCCCTCAGCAACATGGATACAGCCCAGGACCTCGCCAAGCCTGAGCCCACGCAGGTCCAACACCTCCTCTACGTGGGCGGCCTTCAGAAAGGGAACATTGGCGATCAGGATTTGGTGCTGTCGGTTGATCAGGAGTACAAATCCTTCCATCGCCTCGAGGACCTGGTGAAGCAGGGGGTTTTCGACCCAAACCCTCGCTTGACGCTCAAGCTCCGCTGGATGAGCGCGTCCAACAGGTGGGAAATACGCCGGGGCATTGGGTTGACCAGCTTCCATCGGGTTGCTCATAAGAAAGGGAACTCAGAGTTTACCTTCGCAGCAGCCGTCAAGGTCCCTCGATATATTCTCGCTCCTTGATTTGCGTCAAGGAACTGATAGAAGTCTGCCTATAGTTTCGATTATCCCTCTTTAACGGCGCGGGCAATTACTGTCTCTTCGACTTTCATCTACCTCCTTAGGAGGCCCCATGTCAGCCCTTCCAAGGTTTGAACTTGATGGACGCCCCCTGGTGCGTGCAGGATTTGCGACGATCGGGCTGGCTGCCGTCATAGCAGCGGGGAGTCGGGGCGGACGATGGATCGACCCTGCCCTTCTCGGGTATTTGATCGCCTGTTTGTTCGCTTTTTTCGGGGTTGCTTACCGCTATTTTGCCTGGCTTGAACGCCCCGCAACCGCCATGTTTTGGCGCTGGACCCTCAAGGGATTGACCACCCCCAAACGCTGGCTCCGCATCCCCCGCATGGCGGCGGCACTCGCAGATCAAATGGTTCTCCAGCGTTTCATTGATTTTCGGGCCCATCGCCGTTGGGCAGCCCACGCCCTTATTGCCTGGGGATGCATGTTGGCGTTCGCTGTGACTTTCCCCTTAGTCTTCGGGTGGGTGCGTTTCACAAGCGAGGGCCTGAATCCTGACCGATACCAAGCCTGGTTCTTCGGCTTTCCCGCCGGGGCCTTTGCCCTTGGCACTCCTGTCGCCTTGCTGGCATTTCATATCCTGGATGTCGCAGCGGTGATGGTCATCGCAGGATGCCTATTGGCCTTTATGCGGCGACTTAAGGATGAAGGCGAACAATCCACACAGCGGTTCGGCCTAGATTTAATGCCTCTGTTGCTCCTAGTCGCAGTGTCTCTTACGGGTCTGCTACTGACTGCGTCTGTTCGTTTTCTCGATGGGCGGAACTATGGCACCCTCGCATTTCTGCATGAAATGACCGTCATTTTGCTGTTGCTCTCGCTGCCCTTTGGAAAGCTGTTCCACATCGTCCAGCGCCCCGCGCAGGCGGGTGCGACACTCTACCGGGAGGAAGGCGAAACGGAGGGCCTTCGCCCCTGTGCTACTTGTGGGCGGGACCACATCCGTCCGAACCAGCGGAAGGATCTTGAACGGCTTTGGAACGAATTGGATTTGAAAGGTGCGGTCCATTCGAATGGGGTTCATCACCTCGATCTCTGCCCATCCTGTAGGAGGCGTACGCTCATGAAGGCCCACAGCCAAAGGCTTCACGGGGCATTCGACCCCTTCGCGGAAATCCCCCTTCCCACCGAACCCATTGATGATGCTGTCTCGCTGAGGAGTTGACCATGGCTCACACGCCCCAGACGCTCTCGGCGCTCCGCAAGCAGTTCGGTCCCCATCTGAATCTGGCGCCCCCCGGAGGATGGACGGCGGATCCTGAACCCGACCGGGTCGTGAACACCCACTGCTGCTTCTGTGGCCAGCAGTGCGGGATCAAGCTCAAGGTAAAGGACAATAAGGTCATCGGCTTCGACCCCTGGGAAGACTTTCCCTTCAACCAGGGGAAGCTCTGTCCCAAGGGTGTGAAGCGCTACCTCCAGGGCAATCATCCCGATCGGCTGGTATCCGCAATGAAACGCACCGAGGCCGGGTTCGTGCCCATGGATCTCGAAGAGGCCATGGCTCGCACCACCACGGAGATTCAGCGAGTTCAGGCTGCCCACGGCAAAGATTCTTTTGCGGTCCTCTCGGGCGTTTCCCTCACCAACGAAAAGAGCTACCTCGTCGGAAAATTTGCCAGGCTGGGGCTTCAGACAAAGAACCTGGACTACAACGGGCGCCTTTGCATGGTGAGCGCCGGGGCTGGAAACAAGAAGGCCTTCGGCCTCGATCGCGCCGCGAATAGTTGGGCTGATATCGAGGGCGCCGAAGTCATCTGGGTTGCTGGATCCAACGTCGCCGAGTGCAGCCCCATCACAACCGACTACATCTGGCGGGCTCGGGACAAGGGGGCGAAGCTCATCGTTGTCGACCCGCGCATCACGCCCCTGGCTCGAACCGCGGACCTTGTGCTGCCCCTCAAGCCGGGCACGGACTCGGCCCTCACCAATGGCATCCTGCACCTGCTTCACAAGTGGAACCTCATCGACTGGGATTTTGTGAATGCCCATACGAATGGTTTTGAGACCGCCCTGGAGGTCGTGAAGGACTGCACGCCCGAGTGGACCTCGGCCACCACGGGCATTCCCGTTTCGGCTATCGAGAAGGCCGCCCGGATGTGGGGCGAAGCCAAGACCAGCTTTCTGCTGCATGCCCGTGGCATCGAGCACCACAGCAAGGGCGTCGAAAATGTGCTGGGCTGCATCAACATGGTGCTGGCCACGGGTCGCATCGGAAGGCCCAACTGCGGCTATGCCACGATCACGGGTCAGGGCAATGGTCAGGGCGGCAGAGAACACGGGCACAAGTGCGACCAGCTCCCGGGCAATCGAGACATCAGCAACCCCGAGCATCGCGCCTACATCTGCTCCGTCTGGGGCTGTACGGACGAAGAACTACCCGGCGTGGGCCAGAGCGCCCAGGAAATCATGAACGCCATTCATGCGGGAGAAATCAAGGGGTTGCTCTGCCTCTGCTTCAACCCCCTTGTGAGCCTGCCTGACACAACCTTCACCCGGGAGGCCCTGGAGAAGCTCGAGTTCTTCGTGGTGCTGGACTTCTTCCTGAGTGAGACAGCGCAGCATGCGGACATCGTGCTTCCCTCGGCCCTGCACGAGGAGGATGAGGGCACCTCGACCAGTGCCGAAGGCCGCGTGATCAAAATTAATAAGGCTGTCGATGCTCCAGGGGATGCCAGACCCGACTGGCAAATTCTCGTGAACCTAGCCCACCGGCTGGGAAGAGGCAAATTTTTCGACCATTTCACGAGCCCAGAGATCATCTTCAACGAACTCCGAGTGGCCTCAAAGGGTGGAACCGCGGATTACGCAGGCATCTCCTACGAGAAGATCGAGCGCCAGCAGGGCGTTTTCTGGCCCTGTCCAACGGAGGATCATCCGGGCACACCTCGCCTCTTCGAGCAGGGACACTTCGCCCACCCCGATGGAAAGGCCAAGTTCATCCCGACGCCCTGGCGTCCCCCCATGGAAGTGGTGGATGCGGATTATCCGATCTGGCTCACCACCGGCCGCGTCATCTTCCACTATCTGAGCGGTACCCAGACGCGGCGCATCGGGTTTCTGGTGGAGCAGTGCCCCCATCCCTATGTGGAAATTCACCCACGTCTGGCCGAGCGTTACGGCATCACCGAAGGCGATGCCCTGGAGGTGACGACCCGGCGCGGCAACCTCGTTCTTCCGGCTAAGGTCGTCACAACCATCCGCCCGGATACCGTGTTCATCCCCTACCACTGGCCCGGGAAGCTCTCCGTCAACCAGCTCACGGCGCGGCATCTCGACCCTGTCAGCAAGATTCCTGAGTTCAAGGTGAGCGCCTGTCGGCTCCGAAAGGTGTCCAAAGACCAGTTCCCCGAGGAGCTCCTGGAGCTGCGGCGCATGGCGGACCAGGCCTCCAGCAACCAGCCCCATCTTCCTGAGCAGGTGATGTGATGGTTGGCGCGGAATTTGGCTTTTACATCGACCCTCAGCGTTGCATTGGTTGCCGCGCGTGTGTGGCCTCCTGTGGTGAGTGCGGCACGCATCGCGGGCGCCCCATGATTCACCTGGATGAGATGGATCGCTTCGCCTCGACCCAGACTGGGCCGACGGTGTGCATGCATTGCGAGGATCCCATCTGTGCCCAGGTATGCCCTGCCGATGCTATCAAGCGCAGTGAGGATGGCGTCGTTCACGCTGCCCAGAAGCCCCGCTGCATCGCGTGCAGCAACTGCGAGCTGAGCTGTCCGTTCGGTGTACCCATCATTTTCCGGGGACTTGAGCAGATGCTCAAGTGCGACCTCTGCTACGACCGGACTAGCGTTGGCCATCGCCCCATGTGCGCCACGGTTTGCCCGAGCCAGGCCTTGCTCTTTGTGCGTCACGAGGAATTGGCAGGCATGCGTGGGAATCGCCCTCTGAGAGAATTTGAGATTGGCGCGCTGCGCATTACAACCCGAAATGCGGTAATGGTTCCGGATCCAGAAATTCCCCTAAACCTGGATGCATCTCTGCTGTGTCCAGAAGGAGGCCGGTGATGCCCCACTGGAAAAAAGCCTTTCCCTTGGATCTCGCAGAGGAGGCCCACTTCGGCCGTCGCGAGTTTGTGCGCTTCCTGGCTGTGGTGAGTGCAGGGTTCACCGCTGGCATCGGCTACCTCGCCATACGCAAACGCCCCCTGGAGGGCGCACCGGATCAGGCTCACAAGAACCTCGGGCCCCTTCGCATCTGCGAAACGGGTGACGTTTCTCCCGGCAACAGCCGGTTGTTTACTTATCGAGATGAGCAGGACCGCTGCATCCTCGTGAGAACGACCAACGGCGACCTGCGGGCCTACCGCCAGACCTGCACCCACCTAGGCTGTTCGGTTCGATGGGATGGGCGAAGGCTGGAATGCCCATGTCACCAGGGATTTTTCGAGATCGAGCGAGGATTTCCCGTCCAGGGGCCTCCTACGCGTCCGCTGTCGGCCTTGAGAGTCGAGGAGAAAGCGGGTGGCATCTGGATCACGGGTGAGCTTCCAAAGCCAACTGTGGCTGTCGAGGAGAACCAGTCATGACGCCCTCTCCGAAGTCGCAACTTTCAATGGCTGCACTCGGACTTGTGCTGGTAGTGGTGCTAGTCCAGGTCTACCTGTTTGAGACCGTGCTCTCAGCGGTTCTGGATGGGCAGCGAGGACTGTTGCCAGGCGCCTTTGCTGTCTCTGCTGTGCTGACAGGGTTGGTCCTCTGGATCTCTTTGAAACTGCCTTCCCTCGATCGAAAACCTTGAATCGGAGCTCCAATGGCTGACCTTCCAAGCTGGAACCCTGAAGACGCAGCCGCCTGGCAGGGGGGCGGGTCCCGACGGGCCTGGCGGAATCTCGCCATTTCGATCCCATCGCTGCTCCTTGCCTTTTCGGTCTGGATGTTCTGGAGCGTGCTCACGGTTCGCATGAAGGAGGCGGGATTCCCCTTCTCCGATGCCCAGTTGTTCACCTTGATTAGCATTGCGGGGCTGGTTGGTTCAACCCTCCGGATCCCGAGTTCGTTCCTCGTGACTGTGGCTGGGGGACGCAACACCATCGCGGTTACCACCGCCCTGCTCATCCTCCCCGCCCTGGGCGCGGGGTTCGCCCTTCAGGACCGCAACACCAGCTTCCACACCTTCGTGATCCTGGCGGCCCTCTCTGGCATTGGTGGTGGTAACTTCGCGTCCAGCATGGCCAATGTGCCACCCTTCTGGCCCAAGCGTTTGGTGGGAACGGCGCTAGGTTTGAACGGTGGATTGGGGAACCTCGGTGTCAGCGTGATGCAGTTCGCGACGCCCCTGGTCATGGCTGGAGCCCTTTTCGGCTCCTTGGCAGGAGCACCCCATCTGACTGCTGCGGGGAAATCCATGTGGATCCAGAATGGGGCGATGCTATGGGCGCCCATCGCCGCCCTGCTGGCTCTGGCCGCCTGGTTCTTCATGGACAACCTTCCGGGCCAGGATGCAGAGCCAACACCACTCGCTGTGCTGCGAATCCTGGGCCTTCATCTGCTCGGATTCTTGGCAGCCGGTCTGGGCGTCCTGGCCCTCCTGATTCTTCAGCCGGGTTTAGGCGGCCAAGGGCTCATTCTAATCGGCACCATCCTGGCGGCCTTGGGCTTGCTGAAATTGCTGCGAGGCACCGTTAAACAGCGACTTGATGCACAGCTTGCCATACTCCGAAACGGGCACACCTGGTCACTGTCTTTCCTTTACCTCGGCACGTTCGGGAGTTTCATTGGGCTCAGTGGCGCCTTGCCTCTGCTGCTCAAGGTCGTCTTCGGACAGCTCCCCGGCGGTCATCCCAATCCCAATGCTCCCAGCCCGCTGGCCTATGCTTGGCTCGGTGCTTTCGTTGGAAGTATTGCACGCCCAATCGGTGGATGGCTGGCAGATCGATGGGGTGGGGCACGGCTCGCCCAGGTGTCACTTGTCTTGATGATGATTGGTACCCTTGGAGTGGCTCACTTCCTTCAATTAGCCCAGAGTGCGCCAGCCCCCGAGGTACACTTTGTTCCATTCTTGATGTGCTTTCTTTTGGTCTTTGTCGCCACTGGGCTTGGGAATGGCGCTGTGTTCCAGATGGCTCCTGCGGCTGTCGGCCCTGCGCTGGCTGGGCCTACCGTCGGCTGGATGTCGGCCATGGCGGCCTATGGGAGCTTTCTGATTCCCGCAGTGTTCAAGAGCAGCGTTGCCTCGGGAAGCACGCAGGTCGCGCTGTATGGATTCACAGCCTTTTATTTGCTCTGCTTTTTGCTCAATGGGTGGAGCTATCTGGGATGGAAGCCCAATCGCGTTTAATCGATTGCGCAAACTGTTCCTCAGGGGCGATTTCCCCCTTGAGAGATGAACATCTTCCGAGTCACATGGCAGTGGGGACAGATCCACTCATCAGGAAGGGGAGTGTCCTGACAGCATGCGTGTACGAACTGGTCGGCTGATGGCCGATAGCCTCATGAGCCCCCAGGCGGGCCCATGGCGCATCAGGAATAGAAACCTCTGCCAACGGCAGTGAAACTTCTACAGGAGCGGGTTCAGAAATGACGACAGTCGAAAAAAGGTAGATTCTCAATCACGCCCGCTGAATTTTGGGACACAGCGGTTTCACTCGCGGTGAATTACGGTGCGGGCGGAGAATTACATCCACGTTTTCTGCCAATCGATTGATGGCTCTTGCGTAGGAGTCAAGCCATTCCACTACTTCCAGCTTCGGGCCACATCGAGGGCAGGCGACACGAGCCTGCGTCGAACACCGGAAGATCACGGATCTTCCGCTCCGACCAATCATCGACGCCTGATACGAAATGACCGCAGCCACCGCATTGCCTTGGATGATCTCCAAATCCGAGCAGTTCAATCCACACTTCCGCCCATGGCCCCTTCGCCCAGCCTCGGATCGGTCCACGGTTCCAACTCGATGTCCTTTCCATCCACCCAGTCGGGACATAAGCTCTTTGGCAGGCAGTAGCGGCCTACTTTATCTCGTGCTCTCAACAAACCAAAAATGACCTAAAACCGCTACTGGCCGGCGGGTTTATTCATATTCGTGAAGAACTATTTTTACTATCCACCTAAACTCAGTTCGATGCTTTCGATATGGAATAGCTAGAGCTGGAAAAGTAGCAGGCCCATCGCGGCTAAATCAAATTTAAGCACGCCGAGGTTTTTCCCGAAGGTATGGGGTATGAACGCCCTGCCCCCAACGAAAAACCCCGAGGCCTCCGCCGTGCAAATGGACCTGCCTCTGATCCTGCTGGTGGACGACGCCCCTGACCAACTCGAGGGGCTTTCCGAGCTCCTGTCGGGCTGTCCCTGCCGGTTGCTCAAAGCTTCCTCTGGCCCCCAGGCCCTGGCCTTGGCGCTAAGAGAAAAACCCGATCTCATTTTGCTGGATATCTTGATGCCCAATCGGGATGGCATTGGCATCTTGCGGGAACTAAAGAAGAACCCGGCCACCCAAGCGATTCCCGTGGTATTTCTCACCGCCAAGTCAGGACCAGAGGACATCGTGACGGGCCTGGAGGCCGGGGCCGCCGATTACATTTTCAAGCCCTTCCATGGCACGGAATTGCTAGCGAGGCTCAGGACTCATCTCGGTTTCAAGCTGGCTATGGATCGGGAACTCAAGCTCATCGCGGAACTCCAGAAAGTGGCGGCGGAAGTCGAACACCTTGGTGGCCTGATTCCGATCTGTGCTCACTGCAAGAAAATCCGCAACGACAGCGGGTTTTGGCAGCAGGTCGAAGAATACGTATCCCAGCGTTCCGTGGCGCAATTCAGTCACGGGCTCTGTCCGGATTGTTCCCCCACCTACTTTCCCGATTACAAACCCAAGGAAGTGCGTCCGCCTGTTTCCCTGGAAATGCCTGAAAGCTTGGAACCCAGCTTGCCAAAGGTTCTAGTGGTGGATGATTCCCCTTCGAATATCCGCACCCTCATTCAGTTTTTAAGGGAAGACTACAAGATCCTGGTGGCCACCAGCGGACCTGTGGCCTTGGAACTAGCCCTCCAGGAGCGACCCGATTTAATCCTGCTCGATGTGGTCATGCCGGAAATGAGCGGGCACGAAGTCTGTCTCAAACTCAAGGAGGATCCCCGTACGAGCCACATCCCCGTCATTTTCGTTACGGGGGAAAATGAGGAATGCGGAGAGCTCAAGGGTTTCGGCATGGGCGCGGTGGACTACATCACCAAGCCCTTCAGCCTTTCCATTGTACGGGCCCGAGTCAAAACCCACCTGGAGCTCAAGCGCTACCGCGATGATCTGGAAAAGCAGTCCATGACCGATGGCCTTACCGGTATTCCCAACCGTCGCCATCTGCAGAAATTCATGGATCTGCTCTGGAGCCAGGCCATTCGCATGCGCGGCTCGATCACCCTAGTGCTGATGGATGTCGACCATTTCAAGGCCTACAACGATCACTACGGGCACTTGGCGGGAGATGATTGCCTGCGGCGCATCGCCAAGACACTAGAAGGTGTCATTCAACGAAAAACGGATTTGGTTGCCCGATTCGGCGGTGAAGAGTTCCTTTGCGTTCTTCCGGCCACGGATTTCGAAGGAGCAGCCATGGTGGCCGAGAGCTTACGCTCCGCTATCGAAGCGCTGGCCATTCCCCACGAAAAATCCAGCGCAGGAGCCCACGTCACCATCAGTCTGGGTTTGGCTTCCTGCTTTCCCACCGTGACCGATAAGCAGGACGACCTGCTGGACCAGGCGGATCAAGCGCTCTACGAATCCAAGAAGCAGGGACGAAACCGCTGGACGGCGCTGCCGCCCGCCTGAGAGCTGGAAATGACCCGTGAGTGAATCCGTCTTTACCTTGAAAAAGATTGCGCGCATCCGCTTGGTGTACGCCATCGCCCTAAGTTTCATTGCCTTGACGCTGCTGACCTCCTCGGCGGTGATGCACTACTCCATCAAACGCAACGGAGGCGATGCCCGAATCATCAACTTGTCGGGCCGTCAGCGCATGCTCAGCCAACGCATCACCAAGTGCGCCCTGGCTCTTGCTCAGATGGAGGAATTTGGCACCGCAGAACCTCGCTTCAAGGAGATGGAATTATCCCTGAAGGACTGGAGCCGGGCTCACTATGGCCTGCAATTCGGGGATCAAGACTTAGGTCTCCCAGCACGGACGGGCTCGCCTGCAATCTCTGGCCTTTTCAAACAAATCAACGGTTTCCACGACAATATGGTCCAGGCCGCCACCCAGCTACTGGACACCGCCCGCGGACAGGATTTCACTCCCCAGGTGCGGCGGGAGATCTACCGCCAAAACGCCCTGATCATCCTAAATAACGAGCAGGCCTTTCTGCAGCTCATGGACAAGATCACCTACACCTTTGACCAGGAGGCCCGGTCGCGCATCGAACAGCTTCAAAAGCTGGAAACCCTCATTCTCGCCATCGGTCTGCTCATTCTGGTCTTGGAATTCTGGTTCGTGTTCAAGCCGTCCATGCATCAACTCGGTGTCGCCCTTGCGGCCTTGTTAAGGAATCAGGCCGAACTCGAGAAACTGAACGATTCCCTTTCCAAGTCCCTGGCCGAAACCAACCGGATGGCCAGTCTGGCCCGGTCCGCCAACGAGGCCAAGAGCGAGTTCCTGGCCAACATGAGCCACGAAATCCGCACACCCATGAACGCCATCATCGGGTTTTCGGGCCTGGGCATGAAGTTGGAACTCTCCAAGAAGGCCCACGACTATTTCCACAAGATCATCACCGCCGGTCAGAGCCTGCTGAGCATCGTCAATGACATCCTGGATTTTTCCAAAATCGAGGCGGGCAAGCTGGAATTGGAAGCCGAGGCTTTCGAGCTCCAGGATGTGCTCAACAAGGTCGTGGATCTCCTCTCGAATCGTGCCTCTGAAAAAGACCTGGATCTCTTGGTAAGCATCTCGCCCCAAGTGCCCCAAACCCTTGTGGGTGATTCCCTGCGACTGGGCCAGGTGCTCGTCAATCTAGTGGGAAACGCTCTGAAATTCACCCTCACCGGGCACGTGCATGTGAATGTGGAGTTGGATGGAATCACCGAGCGCAGCATCCGGTTGCGCTTCGCCGTAAAGGATACGGGGATCGGGCTATCCCCCAATCAGATCGCCAAACTCTTCCAAGCCTTTTCCCAGGCCGATAGTGGAACCACCCGAAAATTCGGCGGAACGGGGCTAGGGCTCACCATCTCCAGGCGACTGGTGGAAAAAATGGGCGGCAAGATCTGGGTGGAGAGCGAACCCAATGCCGGCAGCACCTTCACCTTTACTGCCGAATTCGAGGAATGCTTGGAGTGCCCCTCGGCGCACCACGAAACCGATGGCGCCGAAAATTTCAATATCCTTGTGGTGGACGATTCCCCGGTGGCCCGGGAAGTTTTGAAACAGCAAATTCAGGGCTTTGGTTTCCAGGTTGAGTCCGTAAATTCTGGGCCGGAAGCCTTGCGGCGATTAGGGGAAACAACCTTCGATCTCGTGATGATGGACTGGCGCATGCCGGAAATGGACGGCATCGAAACCTCTCACCGAATGAAGGAGATCCCCGGCCTCACGACTCCCCCCACAGTCATCATGGTGACCGCCCACGGCCGAGAAGAAGTCATTAAGGCCGCCGACAAGTCGGGTATCAGCAGTTTCCTGATCAAGCCTGTGAATTCTTCGGTGATGCTCGACACCATCCTGGAGGCTCTAGGCCTGCAATCCGCTCAAATGTTGATCAAACCCAAGGACGAGCAGGAATCCGAAGCGCAGCGAAAAATTCGCGGTGCCTGCGTGCTCCTGGCCGAGGACAACCTGATCAACCAGCAAGTGGCCAGGGAGATTCTAGAAGGTGCGGGCCTCCACGTAGATCTCGCAGGCACGGGTGTTGAAGCCGTCCACATGGTGGACGTAAAAACCTACGCCGCCGTCCTCATGGATATCCAGATGCCCGAAATGGACGGCTACGAAGCCACGGCGCGCATCCGGGAAAAAACCCAGCACAAAGACCTGCCGATCATTGCCATGACCGCTCATGCCATTTCGGGCTACAGGGAGGAATGCCTGGCGGCGGGAATGAACGACTATCTGACCAAGCCCATTGACCCTGAACAAGTCTTCACAACCCTGGCTAAATGGATTAAGGATGGGCCCCGGTTCGAAGAAGAATCATTCCGAACCCGCGCCGAAATCACGCTGGAAACACCCCTCCCCAAATCCATGCCGGGCATCGATATCGATGCAGCTCTCCAGCGCTTGGGCGGGAAAAAGAATCTGCTTCGTCAGCTCCTTTCCATGTTCAACAAAGAATTCGGCGCTAGCGTCTCAACGATGAAACAGGCCATGACAGAAGAGGACTGGAGCACCGTCGAACGCATTATCCATACCTTGAAGGGTGCCCTTGGAAATCTTTCCGCCACGACGGCCTATCATGCTGCCATCGAGCTAGAAAAGGGCATCCGGAGCCGGGAGTTAGAAGCCATTGGCAACCATATGGCAACCTTTGAAAGCCTACTCAAGGTCGTTCTAGAGACTGGTCACACCCTGGATGCGCCGGAGATCGCCCCATCCCAACCGAAAGTCAGCGTGTCAGCCGAGGAATTCTTGAGCCTCCTGAACGAGCTCATCGTTCAGCTTCAGATCGGCAGCCCCGATGCCGAATTGCCGTTAAACAAGCTGCGGGTGGGCCTAACCGAAGGCAAGATCCGGGAAGGATTAGAGCGGATCGCCAAATGTGTGGACAACTTTGATTTCCAAACTGCGCTCAAAGAAGTGGAACTGCTCAAGGGCGAATTCCGCCCTGAGGGATGAACATCTTCCGAGTCACATGGCAGTGGGGACAGATCCACTCATCAGGAAGCTGATCGAAAGGAGTCCCTGGAGGAATGTGCTGAGCAGCGTCGCCCATGCGGGGATCGTAAATGTAACCGCAAGCCATGCATCCATAGCGCGTGGCTGCAGCACCTTCAAGCTCGACGGGCGCGGCAGCGGCTAAGGGCTTGCCCTCTCGGGCATCCAGGAGGCCTTCAAAATGGGCGGTCAGTAGGTTCCGATCGAACGTCTCTTCTTCTTCCAGGAGCCTTGCCCGCTCGTCTTCCGTGAAGTAATCCATGCAGGGTAGGAAGAAGTCCCTATCCTCTTTTTCGATATGGGCTGGATAGAACTTCGCAAGGTCCTCCAGCAGTGCCGCAAGGTCCCGTATGGCCGCCGCCTCACCCTTGATGACGCGCTCCCGGACGGTGGCCAGTCTCGCCACCGCCTTCCGCCCCTGAACGTGCTCTGCTTCCAGCTCTTCCAACACGAGCCGGTGTTTCGCTGATAGTGGTTTCGTTTTTAGCTCACGAAAGAGAATTTCCTCCTCCTTGCCGTGATGGCTGCGGTCCGCGTAGAGCCGGATGAACTCAATGCCCGCGAGGACGAAATCCGTGTCGGCCTTCCCCGTAGCGCGAATCCGTTTGGCCTCTCGGCCTAGCAGGGCGATCATCCGCTCAATGAGGCGGTGCTCCACCATCAGGGGACCAACAGGCAGCATGGGCAACTCCGTTCTCAAAAAGACTATCTCAAGGCCAATACAGGCCGCCGCCTCACCTGAAGCAATTCCATTCTGAGGTTTTCCTTGAGACTTGATCTCGATCAAGGTATTCCGACCAAAACAGTCGGATATTTCTTTTGGGAGTTGTCCCGGAGGGCCCATGAGCGAGCTGATCAACAACCAAGCAATGCGTATCCAGACCCTGAAGGAAGTGATCCTCCATTTGCACCGGGGGGAGGCACCCGAGGATGTGCGCGGACAGCTCAAGAACCTTATCGCCGAAGTGGACGCCAGCGAGATCGCGGCCATGGAACAGCAGTTGATGAGCGATGGCATGTCTTCGGAGGAAGTCCGTTCCATGTGCGACCTCCACGCGGAGGTGCTCAAGGAGGTCATGGCCAAGCCCTGCCCCTCGATGCCCCTTCTCGTCGGCCATCCCGTGCAGCATTTCAAGGCTGAGAACGCCGCCCTCCAGGCCGCCATCACCACGGCCCGGCTCCGGGTGCTGAGCCTCGGGTCCCTCGCAGACACCGTCACGCCCAAGTCGGAGCGTCTCTCGGTGTTGGAGGCCTTCCAACCCCTGATGGATGTAGAGAAGCACTACCGCCGCAAGGAGCAGCTTGTGTTCAGCGTGCTAGAGCGGCACGGCACCACGGGCCCGAGCAAGGTGATGTGGGGCAAGGATGATGAGGTGCGAGAGCTGCTGAAAGCCGCAGGCATGGCCCTTCATGAGGAGGCCCTGTCCGGCGCGGAATTAAAGATCCTGAAGGACACCGTGCTAGAGCCTGCCTTGACGGCCCTGGAAGGCATGATCTACAAGGAGGAGCACATCCTCTTCCCGATGTGCCTGGGCATGTTCACCGAGGAACAGTGGGGCGAAATCTGGCACCAGAGCGCGGAGTATGGCTGGTGCCTGGTGGCTCCCGGCATTGGCTATCAGCCGCCCCAAGCTCGCATGGTGGAGGGCGCTATTCAGCTCCAGGCGACCCAGGCCGTGGCCTTCCCCAGCGGTACGCTGTCCTTCCAGCAGATCCTTGGGCTTTTTAGTGTCCTGCCCGTGGACCTCACCTATGTGGATGCGGAGGACCGCGTCGCCTTCTTCAGCGAGGGACCAGACCGGGTCTTCGAGCGCAGCCGGGCCATCATCGGTCGCTCCGTGCAGAACTGTCATCCACCCAAGAGTGTGCACATCGTGGACCGCATCCTGGCTGACTTCAAGGCGGGCCGCCAGAGCGTGGCGGAATTCTGGATTCAGATGCAGGGAAAGTTCATCCACATCCGCTACTTCGCCATGCGGAACGAGGCGGGCGCCTATCTCGGGACGCTGGAAGTGACCCAGGACCTAACGCGACTCCGCGCCCTTGAAGGGGACCGCCGTCTGCTCCAGTACGAGGAAGCTTGAGATGGACATCACGCCTCACACCAAGGTGGGTGCGCTGCTGGATGCGCACCCTGAAATTGAAGACACCCTGATTGCCGCCGTGCCCGCCTTCGTGAAACTGAAGAACCCCATCCTTCGCGCCACCGTGGCCAAGCTCGCCACCCTGGAACAAGCAGCCAAGGTCGGAAACCTTCCCTTGCCGGAACTGATCGGCATCATTCGAAAGGCGCTTGGGCAGGAAAACCCGACAACGGAAGGAGATACGGCGTCTTCTGTCGTCGCAGCCTGGCCGCCATGGTTCCGCGAGGCATCCGTGGTTGACCGATTGGATGTTGCAAGTATTTTGGCCGAAGGTGGACACCCACTGTCCAAAGTCAAGCAGGCCCTGAATGCCCATCCTGCGGGAGCCATCGTTGTGCTCGCATCGGACTTCGAACCTGCCCCTCTGCTCGCCCAGGTGCAGCAAGAGGGACTACTCGCCGCTTGCACCAAAGAAGGCTCGACCTTCTGCACAGCGCTGAGGCGTCCCTGATTCTCCCCACCGATTCCTATTTGGAGGTCCCAATGTCATTCACACCCCAGACCAAAATTGGCGATGTCGTGCTCGGCATGCCCGAAGCCATGCGGATTTTCGAACGATTGAACCTGGACTATTGCTGCGGGGGTCATCGCACGATGGAGGAGGTCTGCTCGAAGGCAGGCCTGGACACGGCGCAGGTAATCGCCGAACTCGGCACGCTCTCGGCAAGGCCCCAGGGAGCCTCGGATCCAGGTGTCTGGGCGGCAGCTTCGCTCACGAAGCTCATCGCCCACATCGAGGCCAAGCACCACACCTTCACTCGCGAGGAGCTGCACCGGGTTGCACCCCTCATGGATAGGGTGCTGCACGTCCACGGCGACCACCATCCCGAACTGGTCGAAATCTCACGCCTGTTCCACACCTTGATGGCTGACCTGATGCCCCATCTGGAGAAGGAGGAGCAGATCCTATTCCCCTACATCCGCAGCCTGGAAGCGGGCGGGAGCCAACCTGAAGCATGTTTCGGTGGCGTTCAGGGCCCCATCGGAGTCATGCAGGCGGAGCACGAAGAGGCCGGGGAACTCCTCCGCAGCCTGAAGGCGCTCACCGAGGGCTATACGCCGCCCGAAGACGCCTGCGGAAGCTTCCGCTCCCTGTACATGGGGCTCCAGGCTCTGGAGGATGATCTCCATCTCCACATCTACCTGGAAAGTCACCTGCTCTTCCCAAAGGCCACCGCACTGGAATCGTCACGCTCTTGACCCACATCAAGGCGGTGCCTCATTGCATTAGCTACTTTCACACTCGGAGGCTCGTATGAAATCGCGTTGGTTAATGGTTTTACTCCTGCTCATTGCAGGCTTTGGGGTGCTTGGCATAGGAGGAAGCCAGATCATTAAAAAAGCTCCTCCCATTCCCTCCTCCGTTGTATCAACGGATGGCGCCGTGCTTGTGGGGCCGAGTCAAGTTCTGGAGGGGCAAAAGCTCTACTTGGGCCATGGTGGCCAGCACATCGGCTCCGTGTTCGGTCACGGCGCCTACTTGGCACCCGACTGGACCGCCAAAGCCCTGCATCAGTGGGCGGCCCATACCGGGGAAGGACTCAAAGCGAAGGGGCTTTCAGACGCGGAATCCGCCGCACGACTGAAGGTGCTCTTTCAGACCAATACCTTCAGCGATGGCACGATTACATTGGACCCCATACAAGCCCAGGCGTACCTCCAGACTCGTGCGGAGCTGGCGAAGGTAGTCCATGAAGGGGACCGTGCGGCCTCCATTCCGGCCAAATGGATCCCCACTGCAGAGCAAGCTGATCGCGTGGGGGACTTCTTCCTTTGGACCGCCTGGGCTTCCTCAGCGCGTCGCCCTGGAGAATCTTCTAGCTACACCCTTAACTGGCCCCAGGAACCTCTCGTAGGCAACGCGATCACCCCCATCAGTCATCTCTGGACGATCCTGTCCATCGTGCTGCTGCTCATGGGGGTTGGACTCCTGGTGTGGCACCACGCGAGCCAGCCCCACGAGGCCTTCCCCGATCCCAAGGCAATTCCACCGGCACCCCCAACGTCCAGCCAACGATGGGCCGCGCTCTACTTTGGGGTGGCCATGGCGCTCTTCATCGTTCAGATCGGGATGGGTGTGCTGACGGCCCATGATGCGGTGGAAGGCAATGCACTCTATGGTGTGGATCTCTCCACCATTCTTCCCTATGCGGCTTCGCGGACCTGGCACCTGCAACTGGCGGTGTTCTGGATCGCTACCTGCTGGTTGGCCACCGGTCTCTACCTGGGGCCCAAGCTTTCCGGTGCCGAACCCAAGGGCCAGGGATTAGGCGTCGCGGGCCTGCTTGTGGCGCTGGTGGTCGTGGTGGTCGGTGCGCTCACCGGCAGTCATCAGGCCATTCTGGGCAAGCTTTCCGGCTCCTTCATGCTGGGCCACCAAGGCTACGAGTACGTCGAACTGGGCCGCCTCTGGCAGATCCTCCTCACGGTGGGCATGGTGTTCTGGCTCGTTCTGGTTTTCCGTGCCCTTCGCCCCGCCCTGCGAAGCGAAAAGGGCCAGCTCGGGCTCCTCAAACTATTCGTGCTGGCAGCCGCAGCTATTCCGCTCTTTTACTCGGCGGGGTTCATGTACACCCGTGAGACCCACATCGCTATCGCCGAATACTGGCGCTGGTGGGTGGTCCACCTCTGGGTGGAAGGCTTCTTTGAAGTGTTCGCCACCGTGGCCATCGCCCTGATTTCCACCCGCATGGGCCTGCTCCGGGAGTCCACTGCCCTTCGTGGCGTGAGCCTCTCCATGGGGCTCTTCCTCGGCTCTGGTGTGATCGGCACCTTCCATCATCTCTACTACACCGGCAGCCCGGCCTTCATCTCGGCTTTAGGTTCGGTGTTCAGTGCCTTGGAGATCGTGCCCCTCACTATCATCGGATTTGAGTTGGCCCTGAGCCTAAAAGCCGGGCGTGCCATTGGAAGCGGCTACGAGTGGCCATTTAAGTTCTTCGCGGCCGTCTGTTTCTGGAACTTAATAGGCGCCGGTGTCTTCGGGATGCTTATCAATCCGCCTTCGGTGCTCTACTTCAGCCAGGGCCTCAACACTACGCCTATTCACAGTCACGCTGCCCTTTTCGGCGTCTATGGTTTCCTGGCCATCAGCCTCATGCTTTTCGCTCTGCGCGGCATGACCCCGGACCGCGCGTGGAATGGCAAGCTCCTGTCCATTGGCTTCTGGGGCTTGAACATCGGTCTGGTCCTCATGCTTGTCATGAGCCTCATCCCCAGTGGTTTCTATCAGTTTTTCCAGAGCCTGGAGCACGGGACTTGGTTCGCCCGTAGCGAGGCCGTAGTCCAGGGTGGCTTCATGCGAACCACCGCATGGCTCCGCATGCCAGGTGACGTGCTCTTCGGTCTTGGTGCCGTCGCCATCTTCATCTTCGCCATCAAGTCGGTGAAGGGAGCTTGGCAGTGGAAGACCCTGAAGGAAGGGGATGTCGCAACGGCCAAGCCAGCCCCGGCGGCTGAAATTCACCGCGATTAATCACCACCTGAATGGGAAATGCAGGACCTGGGAGGATGCTCCCGAGGTCCTGCATTTCCCTATTTGGGGATCATTCGGTCCGGTTGTAGCGATCTCCGAGTGCTTAGGATTCGCCTGAGTTCATTCAAGGGCGAGGCGATTCGCGAGGCGCCAAAAGATCTTCGAGGAAGAAGGCTGCCAGATCAGCCCTCCCGCCCAGTGCCGCTTTTCGATACACGCTCTGGGCCTGCTGGCGAACCGTAGGTTCTTTCGTTTGCCGCAGCTCTGCGACATCACGGGTGCTGAGCCCTTTAATGAGCAACAACGCTACCTCTCGCTCAGCAGATGACAGCTCCCATCGGTTGAACTGTTCGTCGATGGCGACTGCCAGACCGGAGGCAAGTGTCTGACTTTCAGACCTCCAGCGTTCTGCTTCTGCTTGAACTTGCCCGAGGCCGGTAGACAGTCTCCTGATGACTCGGGATCGGGAACGAAGGAATAGGTAGATCCAAAAGGCTCCAACGATGGCGAGAAGGGTGAAGAGGCCCTTGGTCATGAGCAGCCTTGCATCGCTCCCGCACGAGAACCGATCAGTGATGAGATCCGTGAGGACGGCCCCAATCAGCAGGAGTACTAGTCCACCCATTCTGTGGGAGGGCCATCCATCATGTGTTGGATCGATCCTGATGCGCGCTTTCGACATGGTTATTCCCTGCTTTCGGTCATCTGATGGATGGCGGAGTTGTGCTGGCAAACGAGGATGGTTGGGCAGCTCCATCCTCGCTGCCACATTTCGGAGGCTTCATGCTTTTCCATAACTTGATACGTACCACGGCTGTGTGGGCGTTGTGTTCGACCTTCGCCATGGCCCATTGCGATGGCATCGATGGCCCCGTGGTGATCGATGCTAAACGCGCCTTTGCCCAGAACAACGTGAATCTGGTCCTGCTCTGGGTAAGGAAGGCGGACGAGGCCGCCATCCAGGAGGCCTTTGTTCGTGCGCAGGAAGTGCGAAAACTGGGCGGGGAAGCAAAAAGGCTGGCTGAGCAGTTCTTCTTTGAGACCCTGGTCCGGCTCCATCGCGCAAGTGAGGGGGCAAGCTATACCGGCCTCAAGCCCGCTGGGCGCGATCTGGGACCGGCCATCCCAGCGGGCGATAAGGCCGTGGAAACTGGCAACCTGAAGGCGGTCTGGGATCTTATCCGTGAAGATGCGCACAAGGGGCTCCACCAGAGGTTTGAGGCTGTCCAGAAGGCCAAGCTTCATCGGGACAAAAATCCCGAGTCTGGCCGCAAGTTCGTGGCTGCCTACGTGGATTACATCCATTATGTCGTGAACCTCCACGAACAAGCGGTGGGCTCCAAGGGGAATGTCGACGAAAAGCAGCCTCGTCACTCTTGCGGAGATGGCGAATAGGCTAAGCAGCGCTTTCAGAGGTCATTTCCCGGCTCGAAACCCTGAGATAAGTGCTTTGCCGTGGGTTGGGAGACAGAAAAGATTCAGCGCAGGTTTTTTGCCAGACGCGACTGCAAACATTCAGCCCTCAAACGTGAATTCTGCCAGATGAAACTTAGAACTGACGAGGACACCCCAAGCCGAACACCCAAGCACTCCTGCATGCCCAGTTTCATGGGGATGATCCTCCTCTGGCAGGCATCGTGGTGAAGAACAACATCCTGCTCATCGACTTCGTCGAAGAAGCTCGCGGAAAGGGAGCCACGCTGCGCGAAGCGCTGGATGGCTCCCTGCGCGTGCGCACCCGCCCCATCCTCACGACAGCCGCAGGAATGCTGCCCATCCCGCGCAAAAAGCTCCCATGGTTTCCCACCGTGAATCCGGCCATTTCCGGCGGCTGTTTGTCGGGATCGAAAGCATGGGCACTTGACAAAACAACGGGTGGATCTAACTTGTTAGCAAGTGCTTGCTAGCTGGAGGCAATTCGTGACAACCAGGAAATCAACCCAGGAGCGACGCAGGGAGATCGCCGACGCTGCCATCAAGATCATCGGAGAGCGTGGCCTGCGGGAGTTCACCGCGGCCCAACTCGCCCGCGAGGTTGGCATCAAGGACGGAACGATCTTTCGTCATTTCAAGGACATGAACGAAATCAAATTGGCTGTGCTCGACAGGCTCCAGGAGTTGCTTGAGACGGCACCTCGGGGTATAGAAGATCCTCTCAAGCGACTAGAAAATTTCGTCCTCAGTCGCCTGCACTCCGTCGCCGTCCAGCCGGGAATCCAGTCGCTCATCTTCTCGGACCAGATCTCCCATGCGCTCGGGAGCGAAGGCCCACAGCACATCGCCGCGCTCAGAAACCGGGGTCGGGACTTTATCAGGTTGTGTCTTCGCGAGGCGGCTGAGAAGGGGCTCATCCGAGAGGATCTCGACATCGAAGCCGCAGTTCTCCTCATAACCGGGATGGTAATGGGGTTCTTGTTCGCATCCAAGGATGGGGCTCTCACCGAACCGGTCGACGAAATGGAGAGGCGGATCTGGCAGACCCTAAGGTCGATGCTCGAACGCAAACAGGTGACAGCATGAAGCCAAGAGGTAGGCTCATCATTATCATCGCCGCCGTGACTCTGTTTGCAGTGGCCTTCTTTTGGCTGCTGACCACTCGAGGTCCGTTGGCCCCGGTGGGCGTGCAGACCGGCAAGGTGGTCCGCGGGGACTTGAGCCCTAGCGTGTTCGGCATCGGCACTGTGGAGGCCCGTTTGGCCTACGATGTTGGCCCCATTACACCCGGGCGAGTGCTGCGCGTGCTGGTGGATCAGGGCGAGGTCGTTAAGGCCGGGCAACTGCTGGCTGAAATGGATCCGGTCGATATGGATCGCCGTATTCAGGCAGCCAAGAGCAGCGGGGCACGTTCGCGGCAGGCGGTAGAGGTGGCTTATGCCCAGGTTGCTGAAGCCGAAAGCCGCGCCAAGCTAGCCGGAATGAACCGCGAGCGTGATCTTGGGCTGTTTCGGCAATTCATCATCAGCAAGCAAGCGCTGGACAATAGCAGCCACGAGGCCGAGAGAGCCGAGGCGGCACTGACGGCAGCGCGTGCCAACGCGGCGGCAGTGAAACATGATGTCGAGCGCGTGGACGCCGAGACCAGCGGTGCCGGAAGTCTGCGGGACAGCTTGAGGCTCGTGAGCCCCGTGAATGGCGTTATCGTCTCGCGAGAGGCTGAACCGGGAACCACGGTGGTCGCAGGTCAAGCCGTGTTGCGCGTCGTCGCCCCCGAAAGCCTGTGGGTGCGAGCGCGGGTTGATCAGTCGCGTGCCCAAGGTGTGCAGGTGGGGCAACCCGCCAGCATGGTGCTGAGGTCTGCGCCCGAAACCCCGATACCGGGTCGTGTGGCCCGCATCGAAATGCAGAGCGACCCAGTGACTGAGGAGCGGGTCGTGGATGTGAGCTTCGATCCGCCGCCCGCCCGCCTTTACTTGGGCGAGCTTGCAGAAGTCACCATCCGACTTCCGGGCGAAGCCGGGGTGCTCATCGTGCCCAGCGCAGCCATTACCCGTGAAGGAGGCCAAACCGGTGTCTGGCAGGTGGTCGATGGACATGCCTCCTTCAAGCCGATCACCCTTGGCAGCCAAGGCCAGGCGGGTGTCACCCAGATCCGGTCCGGTCTGGTCGAAGGCGACAACCTCATTATCTACAGTTCCTCGCAGCTCAAGCAGGGCGCTCGTGTTCGTATTCAGAAGGTCGAACGGCGATGATCAACCTTGCACGCCGCGATGTCGCCAACCACCTTGGCCGTTACCTTCTCACCGGCTTTGGCTTAGGTCTGCTGATCGGGGTCACCTTGACCATGGCTGGGGTGTATCGAGGCATGGTGGATGACGCCAAGGTATTGCTGCGTGCCGGTGGAGCAGATATCTGGGTGGTGCAGCAAAATACCCTCGGACCCTTCGCCGAACCCTCCAGCCTTCAGGACGATGTCTATCGCAGCCTCGAAGGCTTGCCCGGTGTGTCTGAAACCGGCAACGTTGCCTATCTCACGATGCAGGTAAAGCACGCAGGAAAAGATCTCCGCGTGATGGTGGCGGGCTATACGCCGGGGCGGCTCGGTGGCCCTGCCTTTCTCATCGCCGGACGACCGATCGCCCAATCGCACTACGAAGCGGTGGCTGATGCCAAGACCGGGTTCAAGGTGGGCGACCAGGTTCGCATCCGTCGAAATAACTACTCCGTGGTGGGGCTTACCCGACGCATGGTGTCCTCCGGAGGCGACCCGATGGTATTTATTTCCCTAAAGGACGCCCAGGAGGCCCAGTTCCTGAAGGATAACGAATCCATCGTCAACGACCGCAACCGTCTATCCGTCAACCCCAACGTGAATCGCCCCGGCCAAGCAGGCGTGTTGAAGGCGGTCGAGGCCATCCAGACCGCTAGCCGAAGGGTCAACGCCGTGTTGGTGAGGGTGAAGCAGGGGCAGGACCCACGTCAGGTGGCCGACAACATCAAGCGCTGGAAGCACCTCACCGCCTACACCAGCACCGACATGGAAGACATCCTGGTGGCAAAATTGATCGCCACCGCGGCCAAGCAGATCGCCCTGTTTCTGATCATCCTGGCGGTCGTCAGCGCAGCCATCGTAGCCTTCATCATCTACACGATGACCCTCGGCAAGATCAAGGAGATAGCCGTACTGAAGCTGATTGGTACTCCCGATCGCACCATTGCCGCGATGATCATGCAGGAGGCGCTAGGTTTGGGGGTCATCGGATTCTTCGTCGGTAAATTCGCCGCCACCCTGTGGGCACCGGCGTTTCCCAAGTACGTCCTCCTGGAGACCGGCGACGCGATACGTGCCTTCGTGATCACCCTGGTGATCTGCGCACTGGCCTCCGTGCTGGCGATCCGCGCGGCGCTGCGCATCGATCCGGCCGAAGCGATTGGTGGATGAAGCCATGAACACGAACGAACCCGCCATCCTCATCGAAAACCTCACCAAGCGCTATGGCAGCGGCGCAACGGCCGTGGACGCGCTTAAGGGCGTTGACATGAGGATCGATCCCGGCGAAGTCGTGGGCCTAATTGGTCCATCAGGTTCTGGCAAGAGCACGCTGCTGAAGTGCCTGGGAGCGGTGATCGAGCCGACCTCTGGGCGCTTCACCCTGGCCGGGAGAAGTGATCTACGACAATGCCTGGAAACGAGCCGATTTGCGCGTGCTGCGCCGCGACCGCATCGGCTTCGTATTCCAGGCACCCTATCTCATCCCATTTCTCGACGCCACCGACAACGTGGCACTGCTACCGATGCTGGCCGGGGTGGCCAATGCCGAGGCGCGAGCTGCGGCTTTAGACATGCTGACCGCCCTCGATGTCCAGCACCGGGCCCACGCGCGCATCCCCGAGTTGTCCGGCGGCGAACAGCAACGCGTGGCGATCGCCCGCGCCTTGGCGAACAAACCGCCGATCATTCTGGCCGACGAACCCACCGCACCCCTGGACAGCGAGCGAGCCCTCGCCGTCGTTAAGATCCTCAATCGCCTCGCCCAGGAATTCCAGACCGCCATCATAGTGGTCACCCACGACGAGAAGATCATCCCCACGTTTAAGCGCATCTATCACATTCGTGACGGCAAGACCTATGAGGAGCCCGGCGAGGGGAAGCAACTGTGAGATAAAGTCGCCCGCCTTGTCGGACATCGCGCCATCCTCTCGGGGTTCGCCCTGAAAGTGGAACCGACCCCTTGTGTAGACTGAGGCCGTCGCAGTGCGAGGCGAACGATCCACAGGCGCGCTCACGTTGTGCAGAATGACTTATGTGATTCTAGGAATCGCAAGAGCGTTCAGCTTGGACTCAGCTTCAGAAAGCTCCCGGAGCAATTCGTTGGAGGTTGGCCCTTCCCAGTCTGGGAAGTGGTAGGCTCCAAACACTTCTGAAGATCCCTCGGCATGTGGGACGATTCCGCGAAAGTTCAGATCACCAAAAATTGTGAATTTTAAAAGCCCACAAGCCCATTTTTAACTATGCCTGGAATGTGCAATTTACTTAATTCTACGAATCTGAGGGTCGGGCGTTCGAATCGCTCCGGGACCACCACCAAGAAAGCCCTGAACCACAAAGGTTTCAGGGCTTTTTGTTATCCATTTAACAGGGCTTAAACTCAGAGGCTTTCCCAAATTTAAGCACACCCTAAGCACCTCACGAGAACCGACCGCTCTGCCCAAAGCGACTGAAAGCCACACCTTCAACACAACCGGCCCAGGATGTCATCAACGTCGCGAACCTTCGGCGGGACGTTCATTCCGGCTCACTCCTACTTTCTTCCGCCGAAGAACCGCTCATTGTTGGGCCGCCACCCTGGCCACCAGAAAAATGCTAAAATTGCCCATTCCTTGCTTCGAAGTACGCATTTATTTTTCGTAGTGCTGCGGGATTTTCAACACTTACGTCTTTCAAAACCTGATTAGGCGAACTGGGGCGACTTCACACCCCAGTTTTTGGCCTCCCATCCGGCGAAAAACGGTCTGCCTAACACGGTTGCCTCAACAGTTTGCTCTACAGGATTTTCAATACTTACATTTCCCATTAACCGTATTAGGCGAACTACACTTTCCTTCGTATAGTTCGTCTAATTCAAAGTTAGGCCGCTCATGAACTCTGCCAATCCGATGCCTTTGAGCCCTGGCAGGCGAATAGGATTCGCGTTTCTAAATGTTTTACTTCCTGGTTTAGGATTGCTTCTTAAACGCGAATACAAAATGGCAGCATTCAACTTCATTGGATTCCTGCTATTCGTCTTTCTGTCTCCATTTATGGTTGGCCATGAAAACCAAGCTGCAGTCCCTTACGGCTATGGATTTGCCTTGCTCGCCTCAGGTTTTCCTGTTGGGGCGAATCGGCCTAACCTTCCGTTAACTGCGCGGACGCTGCCTCTTCGAGTCATCGTCCGCGACAACCGTTTTGATTTCCCTTCTCCATCTTTCCGCGCCGCTTCGGCAGCGCCGGTTAGCTTCCCTCGTTAGGAAGGCTCTCGATCCCATGAGTCAATCGAAGGCAAAGTCGATATTCCTAGCCTTTCTCGCCTGCGGGCTATTACTCTCGTCAATTCCGCAGTCCAACCCTGGGCTTGAATCAATCAAAATCACTGGCGCAGGGCGGTCTGAATGTGATTTTGAAATCACCAATTTTGACTGCAACACTGAAATCGTCGATCTTGACCTTGAATGCTTTTCGGATATTTTCAAAATTTCAGTTGTCGATAACTCCTCACACAATTATAAAATTCAGTTTCGATACGAAACAAGCATTACTATCCAGCACGAAGGTCCTCATATCGATCTGATCAACTGGAAGCACTATCGCTCTCCCTGGAAAACGGCAATGTTAAATCCTGAGAGACAATTTGTTTGCCAGTTACCTGATGGCCTAATATCAAAGAAATTCCCGAAAGTCACAATGTCAGAAGTGCGTATTGCCTTGGCAAAAGTTGAACCAACATGGGTAGACCATATCAAACACGTTAAGGCAATCACCGAATATCCGCTTGACGTTGGAATCAGTCGGATCTATTTCCGAATACTCGCAAAACGCAATAACACTTGGCGCCTAGTGAAAACATTTTGCTACAACATCTCCCTCGGCTGTTAAGCCGTCCCGGCCTTCCTAACCACTCGTTCAACCCGGACCCAACCGTGACCACTCGCTTCCCCAACTCGTTTCCTCCGGCCCACGGTTGGGCCGGTTAACTCATCGTTAGGCGTTCATGACTCTCGCCCTGATTCACAGCCCAGTTAGAGCACTCGAATGGTTCCTTGTTGGAGGACTTTGTTTCTGCGCAGTGGCATCGTTCATTTTACATGGTCAGGAAAAATGATCCCTTTCGACAGTCCTTT
>JADKBC010000019.1 GCA_016715205.1 Holophaga sp. | reverse complement strand
CCGACCTGGCTGCGCCGCCCCCTAGGTTTCCTGGTGGAACTGCTGGCGGCCATTCCCAGCGTGATCTATGGATTGTGGGGCGTCTTTGTCCTGTCGCCCTGGCTGCGCGATTCAATCCAGCCCTTTTTTGCCAAAGCCTTTGGCTGGACGCCCTTTTTCGAAGGCACGCCACGTGGTTTTGGCATGATGGCGGGGGTGCTCATCCTCGCCATCAGATTCTGCCCACCATCGCCTCGGTCAGTCGGGATGTGCTGGAGGCTGTGCCCAATTCAATTCGGGAAGGCGCCTTGGCCCTTGGTGCACGCGCTGGGAAATGGTGCGAAAAGCGGTGTGCCCTGTGCCAGTCTGGCGTGGTGGGGCCGTGATCCTGGGGTTAGGGCGCCCTGGGCGAAACCATTAGCAGTGACCATGGTCATCGGCAACCGCGCGGATATCAGCTTCTCCCTTGTTCAGCCCTTCGCACACCTTGGCCAGCGTCTTGGCACGAATACGCCGAAGCCTCGGGTGATATCTACCACGCTTCCCTGATGGAGATTGCCCTGATCCTCTTTGGCGTGACGGTGCTGCTCAACATTCTGGCCCGGCTCTCATCTGGCGCGTGGGCCGCATACCTTCCGGCGCTGGAGGGCTCAGCCATGGAAAACTTCCGGTGGAAAAAAACAAGGACATCCTGGCCCGGTGGTTATGCCTGCGCCTGGTGGTTCTGGCCATTGTGCCCCCTGGCCAGTGTGCTGTTGATCTGACCATTAAAGGCTTCGTTGGTCTCAACTGGGCTTTCTTTACCGAGATGCCAAAACCCGTGGGAGAAAGCGGTGGCGGCATGGCAAACGCCTTTGCGGGCTCCGCCATTCTGGTGGGCCTCTCCTGTGCCTTTGGCATACCGGTGGGCGTGCTCGGTGGGGTGTACCTGGCTGAGTTTGGGGAAAACGCACTGGGGAAAGCGGTGCGGTTCGCGGCGGATGTCATGTCGGGTGTGCCTTCCATCACCGTGGGCATCTTTGTCTATACGGTCATCGTGCTTTCCATGCGGCGCTTCTCGGCCATCGCTGCTGGCGTTGCCCTCGCCATCCTCATGTTGCCCACCGTCATGCGCACCACCGAAGAACTGCTGAGGCGCGTGCCGGACACCCTGCGTGAGGCCGGGCTTGCCCTGGGCATTCCCAAGTGGCGCGTGATTCTCGGGGTGGTGCTGCGAACCGGCGCTCCCGGCATTGCCACGGGCATCGGCGCTGGCCGTTGCTCGGGCCGCCGGTGAAACCGCGCCGCTTCTTTCACCGCCTTCGGAAGCAATTTTTGGCCTTGAAGCTGGATCAACTGGTGGGTTCCCTGCCCGTGCAGATCTACACCTATGCCGTTTCCCCTATGAAGAATGGCACCGACAGGCCTGGGCTGCGGCCCCTGTCACTGGTCCTGCTGGTGCTCATCCTCAATATCCTGGCCCGGTGCTGACCCGACAGCCCGGAAAGCAGGGCGATGAAATGCTGACCCTTCTTGAGACCACGACCATGGAAGAACGCCCCATGACCCAACCCCCAACCTTTGCCGCTCCAACGGTCCGCGCCGAACCTACCGCCGCCCCTGTCGCCCCTTCGGTGAAGATGCAGACAGAAGCTCTCTGCGCCTGGTTTGGGAAGAACAAGGTCCTCCAAGGGATCTCCTTGCCCATCCTGGAAAAGCGGGTTACCGCGTTGATCGGCCCCTCGGGTTGCGGCAAATCTACCTTCATTCGGTGCCTCAACCGCCTGCACGAAGTGATTCCAGGCGCCAAGATGGATGGTCGGGTGTTGCTGGACAACGAGGATGTCTATGTCCGTGGCATGGATCCGGTGGGATTGCGGCGCCGGAGTGGGCATGGTTTCCAACGGCCCAATCCCTTTCCCACCCTCAGTATCCGGGATAACGTGCTGGCAGGTTGGAAGCTGGCCGGGCTGCGTCCCAAGGACCCGGACACCCTGGTGGAAAAGGCCCTGAACCAGGCTGCTCTCTGGAACGAAGTGAAGGATTCTTTGAACCGCAACGGTGCAAGTCTTTCGGGCGGACAGCAGCAGCGCCTGTGCATCGCCCGGGCCCTGGCCCTCGAGCCGGAGGTTACTCCTGATGGATGAGCCCTGCTCGGCGTTGGACCCCATTGCCACCGCCAAGGTGGAAGAACTGATCCACGAGCTTGGCCAGAAATACACCATCGTGATCGTTACCCACAGCATGCAACAGGCGGCGCGGGTATCCCACCACGGCGTTCCTCTACATGGGTGATCTGGTGAGAGCAACGCCACCGAGGCACGTTTCACTCGGCCTGCGGACAGGCGCACGGAAGACTACATCACGGCCCGATGCGGTTGAGGACACGAGACATGGCGATGCACACCGACAGGGAATTCGAAAATGAACTGGCCAAGCTGCGGGAGAAGATTCTCCTGATGGGGGCCAAGGTCGAAACAATGGTGGCCACCAGCGTTCGTGCTTTCAATGAACAGAACAACGATTTGGCCCATCGCACCATCGAGTTTGATCACGATATCAATCGCCTTGAAGTTGAGATTGATGGTTTCTGCCTCAGCATTCTCGCCCGGCGTCAGCCGGTGGCCTCGGATCTCCGCTTCATCACCACCAGCCTCAAATGGTGACGGATCTCGAACGCATTGGTGATCTTGCGGTGAACATCGTGAGCGGGGTGCTCGACCTTTCGTCCGATCCGCCCCGACGATCCTGGCCCGATATCTTGAAAATGGCCGAGACCGTGCAAAGCATGGTGCGGGACGCTCTGGATGCCTTTGTGGCCGGTGATTCCGCCAAGGCACAGTGGGTGATCGAGCGGGACCGCAGCGTGGATGCCAACTACTCCCAGGTCTTCCACGAAGTGCTGCTATTGATGATGGATGATCGCAGCGCAGTCCAGCGGGGCATGGGCGTGCAGTCCATCGCCAAGTACCTCGAGCGCATTGGCGACCACGCCACCAACCTGGCTGAGATGGTGGTGTTTCTCACCAATGGCACGGATATCCGACATCCTGAAAGCCAGGCGATCGAAGGCACTGAAACGCATTGATCGTCTCGTTCCTTTGAAGATTCCGGCCATCGCAGGACAACTGTGATGGGTTTCGCAGGGCGACCGCCCTACTGCGGTCCACCCGTCCTTGCGCAGGCTCGCGAAGAATTTAAGCAAAGAACTGATTTTGAACCGCCGAAGGCGCAGGGTTCTGCAGGGGAAAGAATCGCAGTGCGATATCTGATCTTTTCCTCTGCACCCTTTGCGTTCTCTGCGGTTCATATGCGCTTCGAATTACCAGCCGTCTAATCCCGGCAAATCATTTCCCTTCATCTATCCGCTGGTTTGACACCGTTTTCGCCAAACCGTTCCGATGATGGTGCGGAACTAATACATGGTTTTCACACGGTTTCGAGAGGATAGCTGTGTCAAGCAAGATGCAGCACCCACCTAGCTTTCGTTCCATCCATCTCAATCTACATTCCGGCTCCAGCCGGAACTTTTACGGAGGACACATGTCCCGCACTCTTCGTCTGCTTGCCGGTACCGCCGTGGTGCTCGCGGGCATGTCCACGGCTCAGGCCCAGGACTTCAAATTCAGTGGTCTGGTGCAGGTCTGGTACACCCAGATGCTGGATAGCAACCTGCGCAACAACAGCGTGGCGAAACTACTACAACCTCGCGGCGAATACAAGGAAAACGGCCGCTTCAGCGTGCGCCGCACGGAAATCAAGGTCGCTGGCAAGATCCTGGATGGCGTCAAGTTTGAAGTGATGTTGGATCCCAGCATCGCCACCAGCACCACCAACCCCCATGATCCTGCAGGATGCCGCCATCGAATTCGAACTGGCCCCTGGTTTGGATTTCCAGGTCGGGCAGTTCAAGACCCTGCAGACCATGGAAGGTCTCACCTCCTCCTCTGAAATCCTCTTTGCCGAGCGCTCCCAGTTGGGCCGGGCCTTCGGTGACAAGCGCGATCGCGGCGGTGTGCTCAGCTACTCCTTTGGCGATCCCAAAGGCTTTTGGCGCCAAGATCTCCGCCGCCGCCTTCAATGGCGTTTCGATGCCGTTTCTGGCAAGAGCAACGACACCAACGCTGGTAAAGATGCTGTGGTCCGCCTGGATATGAACGTGGGCAAGGAACACAAGTTCGGCGTCTACACCCTGCAGGGCACTACAGATGTGACCGACAAGACCGGCGTCAGCATCGCTCCCGCTGCGCCTCAGGCCTGGCCGAACCAGGCCGCCATCTACGACAACAAGGACAAGACGCAGAACATCGGCGCCTTCTACGAATTCCAGAACGACTCCCTGATCCTGAACGGCGAATACATCGTGGGCACCCTGGGTCGCCGCAATCCCACCCTGGCCGCGGCCACCCCTGCCGTGAAGCGCGAACACCTGGACCAGAAGTTCCTGGGCTACTACGTGACCGCCGGCTACAAGATGGGCAGCCACACCCTCTTGGCCCGCTACGATGTGCTGAACTACAACAGCGGTGATGACTGGTACACCGCCACCAGCCCTTATGCTTCTGCCACCACCGACTACACCCCCAAATTCACTGAAATCGTGCTGGGCTACACCTACGCCTTCAAGTCCGACAAGGTGAAGGCCGCCAACATCAAGGTGAACTACATCAACCGCAGCAAGAACTTCCTGAAGCCCAACGCACTCACCTTGCAGACCAAGGAACAGGGTGGCGATACGCTCATGGTTGGTTTCCAGGTCGCCTTCTGATTCGACCTTAAACACAAAAAAATAGCGCCCTCCGGGGCGCTTTTCATTTGTCGTGATGTATTCAGCCGAGAAATTTTGGTTAGAAATTCAATAGCAGGTGAACCGCAAAGAGTGCAGAGGGCGCAGAGGAAAAGACCAAATTCCTAGATGCGCTTCCTTCCGCTGCGGAACGCTATGAAACCTCGCGCCCTCTGCGTTCAAAAGCACTTTTGCTTTGTTCTAAACGCAAAATTCGGACTCTGTCTTGATGAGGGCGCAGGGGAAAAGATCAACATTGCAATGCATTACTTACCTCTGCGAAACCCTCAGGCAGGTTGCTTCAAGGGAAGGGCACGCCGTTCGATGAACAGGGCGGAGCCTTCAAGGCGCTTGGCCAGCTTCTTGGCATGGCTGGCAGCGGTGGAGATCTCGCGATGGGTGGCGTAGGCCCCGGGAGATACGGGCAGGACGCCGATGGATACCGACACCAGGGGATGCAGTACCGTCTTGCCCTTGCGGTCTTCGGTTTCGTATCCACCACGTTCGAGGTCTGAAGCAAGGAAGAACATCTCCCGGCCTGCTGTGAAGCGCGTGAGGATCCCTTCCAGGCGCGCCTGCCAATCCTCTGAGCGCATCACCAGGACAAAATCATCGCCGCCGATATGGCCCAGAAAATCCAGGTTCGGATCGCAGGCCTCCTGGAAAACCCTGGCGGCCCACTGAATGAGTTCATCACCCTTCCGGTACCCGTACACATCGTTATAAGGCTTGAAGTAGTCGAGATCGCAATAGCCGACCACAAAAGGAAAGCTCTGTTCGAGCAGGCCATCGAGGTGCTCATAAGCGTTTTCACAAATTCACGCCCAAAGGATTCACCACCACGCCACCAGGGGTTTGGTTGCGTGCTTTTATCTATTTGAACGCGGAATCGCTCTAGCCTTTGGGAAGCGTGAACGAAAAAGCGGAGCCCTTTCCAGGAACGCTCTCCACGCTCACGGTGCCGTTCATGGCCTCCACGAGGTGTTTCACGATGGCTAATCCCAGGCCCGTACCGCCCAGTTCCCTGGAGCGACTGGTATCTACGCGGTAAAAGCGTTCAAAGAGCCGCGGCAAATGCTGGGGTGGGATGCCGGCACCGGTCTCGGAAACGGTTACGCGAACCCGTTCGCCCTCAGGTCCGGCGTGAATTCTTACGGAGGTACCCGACGGGCAGTATTTCACTGCGTTATCCAACAGGTTGCCAAGCACCTGCTCCAGGGCCCTGCGATCGGCCTTGGCCAGGATGCCTCGGTATTCCTCGGGAATTTCAAGCTGGATCTGCTTTTCTTGGGCCATGCGCCGGTAGGATTTGGCCATCTGTTCGGCAAAGGCGCAAAGGTCCACATTTTCAAGCTGGAGTCGAAACTCCCTGGATTCGATGCGCGACAGATCAAGAAGATCTTCCACCAACTGATGGAGCCTGCCGGCATTGCGCTCAATGATTTCCAAAAAGCCTTGGGCTGCTTCCGGGTCATCCATGGCGCCGCGCAGGGTTTCCGCAGCGGACCGCATGGAAGCCACGGGGGTGCGCAGTTCGTGGGAGGCGTTGGCCACGAAATCCTTGCGGATGGATTCAAGTTGGCGCAGTTGGGTGACATCCACCAGCACCACGAGCAGATCCCCTGGTTCACCCTGCAGGGTGCTCACATGAACCATCAAGCGACGGGGCTTGATGCCAGCCAGTTCCACTTCCCCGGATTCGGCGGAGGCGGAATCCCGGGCGCGCCACAGGATTTCCACCAGATCGGCGTTGCGGATGACCTCCAGCAGGGGTTTCCCAATGCAGTCAATGCCCAGCAGCAGCATGGCGCGCAGGGCAGGGTTGGCATGGATGACATGGGCCTCTCGGTCCAGCACCAGCACGCCTTCCTGCATGCCGCCCAGAATGCCGCCCAGCAAATCCCGTTCTGCTTTCAGTTGAGCCAAGGTCTTCGACAGGTTTTCGGCCAGGTGATCAAGGCTCTTGCCCAGGGTGGCGATTTCATCGTGGCCAGGGGTGCGGGTGCGCTCCGCCAACTTGCCTTCCACCATGCGGCCGGCGGTTTGGGCCAATTGCCGCAGGGTCTGGGAGATGCGCCGGGTGGCCAAGGTTGACACCAGTCCGGCAATGAACAGAGCCAATGCCGAGGCTGACAGAAGCAACATGCGGAGATTCGCCACGGCCTGATCCACCTGGGCCAAAGGCACGGCTGCCCGCACCACACCTGCCACCACACCTTTACGGTGAAAGGGAATGGCCACATACATCATGCGTTGCTGCACGGTGCGGGTGTAACGGACACTGGCACCGTGTCCGTGCATGAGGGCATCAACCACTTCCGGACGTTCCCGGTGGTTTTCGACTTTCGTGACGCCTTCTGTATTGAGATTGAATCCCCGAGGACTTCGCCATCCAAGGCAATGAGGGTAAGGCGAGCCTGGGCCCTGGGCCCCGAGGTCCACCGCCAATTTTGCCAAGTCTCACTGATGTGAATCTCAGAGGCCTCTGAAAAGCGGTTGGCTTCCCGTTCCGCCAATTCCGCCCGCACCATCAAATCACTGCGCGTGCGCCCGGTGAGGGTTTTATCCAGGGCCGAGGTGAGGACCAGGTCGGAGATCAGGAGTGCCGAGGCGATCAGGCCCAGGGAGATCAGCAGCAGTTTTCCGCGGATTCCAAGGGTCATGCTTCCACCTCTTCGGGGCTGGCCGCAAAGCGATACCCTACGCCGCGCACGGTCTCGATGTAGATTTCGGCGGCGCCCAGTTTCTCGCGCAGACGTTTGACGTGGGTGTCCACGGTGCGGGTTTCAGTATCGGCCTGCAGACCCCAGACATCTTCCAGGAGCGAGGCCCGGGTCTGCACCCGATTGCGCCGCTCGTACAGCATCACCAGCAGTCTGAATTCGATGGAGGTGAGTTGGATTTCGGTGGCATCCACCCAGGCGCGGTAGGCGGCGGTGTCGATGCGCAGGCGCCCGAAGGTCACGGTGTCTTCGGGGTTGGAGGTTTTGGCACCCTGGACCCGACGCAAAATCGCATGAATGCGCAAGAGCAGTTCCCGCACGCTGAAGGGCTTCACCACATAGTCTTCCGCCCCCAATTCGAAGCCCAGCACCCGGTCGATTTCCTCGCCCTTGGCGGTGAGCATCAGTACGGGAATCTCGCGGGTGGTGGCATCTGCTTTTAAGGCTTTGCAGACTTCCGTGCCGGGTAAATCTGGCAGCATCAGATCCAGCAGAATCATGTCGGGCTTGTGAACTTTTGCGCATGAAGGCCCTCCAGCCCGTCCAGAGCCTGCAGCACATCAAAGCCTTCTTTTCGCAAGTTGTACGCCAGCACCTGCTGGAGATCTCGCTCGTCTTCGATGACCAGAACCCGTGTCATTGTCGTCCCTCAGCCCTCATTATCCTTTCAGATACGGGGCAGTTGGGAAACGATTCGGTGACAGATCCGTGCCCAGATTCAGGGTGTTGGCGGTTGTCGTTTCAGGAAGGTGGCCAGCGGTTCCACGCCCCATTCTGCCCGTTCCGCATCGGTGGTGGCGGGATCCACAGGGGGCACCACCAGGCGTTGCAGGGCAGGGTCGAACACCGTCTGGGTTCCGTATTTCTGAGGCTTTCCAGAGAAAACCAGGTACCGATCCAGGCTGGCGGCCGCCAACCACCTTGCGGAACGACGTCCTTTCTCAGCAGCAGCCTTGGCAAGCAGATGAGCCAACTGGAAGTTGTCGAGGCTGATGGCCTGGTAGCGTCCATCGCACAGGGTCAAACCCGAATGTTGGAGGATCAGGGCAGCACATTCCTTAGCCTCTGGTTCGTTGACCTTACCTTCGGCCAACAGCGTCAGCACGCGGCGCTGGCGGATTTCATCTTCCTGGGCGCAGGATCCGCCCGCCATGCGGCAATCCTGATCCGCCTTGGCCATGGCGCGCAGTTCTTTTAAGGCACTTTGTCTAGGCGCAGCGGACCATAACCAAGCCGCACCGATGAGCAAGATCCCGATGGTTCTGAGCCGGGTCATGCAAATGCACCTAGAACCGAATCGCGATGTGATCCCCGGCTTCCACGTGCACGGTTTCCACAAAGCGAACCCGACGGGGGCTGTAGTTGAGGATCAGGCTGCTGGTGCGCACGCCATCGCCAAAGAACCGCACTCCCTTGAGCAGGTTGCCATTGGTGACGCCACTGGCGGCAAAGATGATGTGCTCGCCGGGAGCCAATTCGTCCGTTTTGTAGATGCGATCGAAATCCACGCCCATGCTCTCGGCCTTTTCTCGGCTGGCCGTATTGGTATCGACCATGAGGCGGCCTTGGATTTCACCGTTGAGGCATTTCAGTGCAGCCGCAGACAGCACGCCTTCGGGGCGCCACCGATGCCCATGACCGCGTGCACGCCGGTGCCGCTCACGGCGGCGGCGATGGCGGCGCTGAGATCGCCGTCGCCGATGAGTTCGATGCGGGCACCCGCTTTGCGAATATCCGCGATCAGTTTTCGTGCCGTGTGCGATCCATCACCACCACGGTGATGTCCTGCACTTTTCGGTTGAGGACTTGGCGATGGCATTGAGGTTATCGCCCACTTCGGCATCCAGGTGCACCTTGCCCTTGGCGGCGGGGCCCACCACGAGCTTGTTCATGTAGAGATCGGGCGCATGGAGCAGGCCGCCTTTTTCAGAGGCTGCCAGTACGGCGATGGCGTTGGCGGCACCGGTGGCGCAGAGGTTGGTGCCTTCCAGGGGGTCGACCGCGATATCAATGGAAGGAAAGCCCATGCCCATGCCGACCTTTTCACCCACATAGAGCATGGGTGCTTCGTCCCGCTCACCTTCGCCGATGACGATGGTGCCATCCATCTGGATGGTTTCCATGGCCACGCGCATGGCTTCCACTGCCAAGTGGTCGCTGTGCTTGCGGTCCCCGTGGCCAATGCTGCGCGCGCACGCGATGGCAGCCTGCTCAACGACCTTCAGGAATTCTCCGGTCAGGGTCTGTTCCATGGCGTTTCCTCTCAGTCTTGGCGGGTGACGGCCTGCTGGATCCATTCCAGGAAGGGCACTGAGCCAGCTTCCACAGGGAACATCAGGATTTCAGGCACTTCATAGGTGTGGAGTTCAGAGATGGTCTGGGAGACGGCTTCGAACTGCCCTTTGGTGGTCTTGATGATGAGCATGACCTCTTCGTCGAGGTGAGTGCCACCCCGGTAGTAGTAGTAGCTTTTGATGCCCGGAAGGATGTTCACGCAGGCGGCGAAACCCTGATCCACGACGGCAGCGGCAATGGTGAGGGCCGTTTCTTCGCTGCCGCAGGTGGTGAAAATCGCGCATGCATCAGTCATGGACAAAACCGCTCCTCCGCCATTGAGGCACGTCACGATAGTGCCACGGATCTCGCCAATTTCCCAAGGTCTCCTCGGAATGCCAAGAGCGCTAGGCTTTGCCAATGCGCAGCCTGGTGTGGTTTCGGGGTAAGGATCTTCGCCTGGAGGATCACGGTCCCCTTTACCAAGCCTCTCAACAAGGTGACGTGATCCCTGTTTTCGTGGTGGATCCTTATTTCTTTGCGCCCCACAACGCGCAAAGATTGCCGCACCGGATGCAGTTCCTCTTGGAATCCGTGCACGATTTGGCGCATGGCTTACAGGCCCGAGGTTCCCGCCTGGTGATCGTGGATGGTCGCAGTGTCGATCGCATTCCCGAAATGGCCGCCCGGTGGAAGGTGGATCAGGTGCTGGCCCATCGCTGGTGCGAACCCTTTGGCGTAGAACGGGATCGCCAGGTGGCAACCGCCCTGGAACGAGAGGGCATCCGCTTTCGCCTTTTCGAAGGGGAAACGCTCGCACCTCCAGGTACCCTCCGAACCGGCAGTGGCACGCCCTATCACGTGTTCACCCCCTTTGCCCGGGCCTTTCATCGGCAAATGGCAGTGGGGCATCCGCTGCCAGCACCCGCGACCTTGCCTCCGGTGCCTGAATCTGGGTTGGCGCTTCCGAATCTTGAGGACCTGGGCTTGGTTGCCAATGCAGGCCTGCTTCCCGGGGGCGAACGTGCGGCCCATCGACGCCTGGATAACTTCCTGGAGGATGGCCTGAACGGCTATCGCCTGGGGCGGGACCGCATGGATCAGGAAGGCACGTCGCGCCTTTCGGCCGATCTGCATTTCGGGACGCTCTCCGTGCGTCAACTCTGGCACGCGGTTGCTACGGCGGAGGCACCCGTCGAAGATCGCCTCTGTTTCCAGAACGAGTTGCTGTGGCGAGATTTCGCTCACCATCTGCTGGTGGATAAGCCTTGGTTGATGCATCTGCCCTTCCGGGAGGCCTTTACCGGGTTCCCCTGGCAGCGGGATGAAGCGGCGTGGCAGGCCTGGGTGGATGGGCGCACGGGGTTCCCCGTGGTGGATGCGGCTGCCCGGCAACTTCAGGCCGAAGGCTTTGTTCACAATCGCGCCCGCATGGTGGCCGCCTGCTTCCTGACCAAGCATCTGCTCCAGCCGTATCGATTGGGCGAGGCCCACTATCTGTGGTGGTTGGTGGATGGTGATTGGGCCAACAACAACATGGGGTGGCAGTGGAGCGCAGGGTGCGGGGTGGATGCTCAGCCCTGGTTCCGGGTCTTCAATCCCATTCTCCAGGGCCAGCGTTTCGATCCCCTTGGCCACTACGTGAAGCGTTGGGTTCCGGAGTTGGAAGGGGTGCCGGTGAAGTGGATTCATAACCCCTGGGAGGTTCCTGACAGCATTCGGCGGGCGGTCCACTACCCGGACCCAATCGTCAATCACGCGGAGGCTCGGCAGAGGTTTCTGGAGGTTGCGAAAAGCGTCTTGGATAAATCGGTTGGCCCCGGCCCGAGACAGGTATAGCGTTAGGGCCATTGTCAGATAGGACCAGGGTGATGCGGCTGGTAGGGGCAGTATGGATGGTGGGGGCACTGCTGTTGTCGGCAGCCAATCCGCCGCTGCGTGTGGACCCCGACGATGCTTGGTTTTCCCTCCACCCGCCGCTGAGAATCTATGGGCTCGCGGATGGATTGCCGAACCCCTCCGTGTACACCGTGGCACGGGATCGGGCCGGTCGACTGTGGGTGGGCACCCAGGATGGAACGGCCCATTGCAACGGTCAGGTGTGGAACACCTTGGGGCTTCCTTCCGAAAGCACCTCCAATTTTGTGCGCTCCATTCTGGAAACCAAGGATGGGTCCCACTGGTTTGGTACAGAGAACGGCGGGCTCTGGCAGCTGAAGCAAGGGGCCTGGACCCAGTGGAAAATTGGCCAGGGCTTTGCAAGCAATATTGTCAATTCCCTGTTGGAGGTTGAGGAACCGGGAGGCGGCGTCAGTCTTTGGGCCTCCACCAGGGGCGGCGGCGTTGGCCGGTTCGATGGAACGGCTTGGCATTTTTTCGATACCCGGCACGGCCTTCCTTCGAACGATGTCTGGCGACTTCGCCAGATGGACAACCCGGATGGATCAACCACCCTTTGGGCCATCACCACCAAGGGGATATCTCGTTTAGAAGGCACATCCTGGAAGATGATGAAGGCCAAGGATGGTTGGCCAGAGGGAGAAGTAAACGACATCGCTCAGACCAACGGACCCGACGGCAAGCGCTACTTCTGGATGGCCAAATGGGGCGAAGGGCTCTATCGATGGGACGGTGCGCGATGGGACCTCTTCGAGCCCAAGAACGGCTTCCCAAGCATCTATCCCATCATGCTCTGTGTTACGCCCGGGCCGGATGGTCAGCAGGTGCTTTGGGCTTCCTCCTACGACCGGGGACTCGCCTATTACACGGATGAGCGTTGGCGAGTGTTGAATACGAGCACCGGGTTGCCAGCCAACGGCATTTATACGCTCCTGGGCTCCGGCGGTACCAAGCCCACGTTGTGGATGGGAACTCGGGGCGGTGGGTTGGCCAGTCTCGATCTCTCGGGCTGGTACGTGGTGGACAGCCAGTCCGGGTTGCCCAGCGATGAAGTGAACGCCTTTCTGGAGAGCCAGGATGCCCGTGGTCAGAACCGGTTCTGGATCGGGACCAGCCGCGGGTTGGTGCGATGGGAGCAGGGCGCGTGGCACTTGGACGATGAGCGATCCGGGCTGCCTCAGAGCCACATCTGTTCACTGCTGGCGACCCGTGGCCAGGGTGGAGAAACCACAATCTGGGCAGGGACCCTCAAGGGTCTTGCCAAACGGGAAGGCACTCGTTGGAGGCACATTCCAACGCCAGGGCTTGCGGATCAACGCATCCTTTGCCTGGCGGAGCAAAAGGACACCAAGGGCCAGTCCATTATTTGGGGCGGTGGTGCCTCCGGGCTGATTCGCCTGGAAGGAAACCAGCAAACCCTCTTCACCAAACGAGACGGGCTGCCCGGGACCCAGGTGTTTGGCCTGAGGGTGACGCGGGATCAGGATGGTTCCGACACGCTTTGGGTTGGCACTCGCGGCGATGGCATTGGTCGGCTCAGGCGCGGGAAGTGGACCGTTTATGGCAGCAAGGAAGGGGTGACCAATCCCTCGGTTTATTGTTTCCATGAAAGCCGGGGGCGGGATGGAAAGCGTTGGCTTTGGGCTGGCACCTTCGGTGGTGGCGCGCTCCGGTTTGCCTTGGATGGGTCTGAGACCCAAACCTGGGAATCGTTCGATGTAAAGAAATACCCGGATATCCCCAGCAATGTGGTGGTGCGCATCGAAGAGGATTTCCAAGGAAGAATCTATCTGGTTACCCAACGGGGAGTGGCGCGACTCAGCTTTGATGATTCAACGAACGCCTCCCGACCCAGCAAAGTGGAGAACTATGGCACGGGTGATGGGCTTCCGCCCGTCTCCTGCAGCTATGGGGCCTCCTGGGTGGATCATGCCGGACGGATCTGGGTGGCCACGCACAAAGGTGCGGCCGCCCTGGATACTTCCCGGGAACTGCTTTCGCCTCCTCCGCCCAATCTGGTGTTGGACCGGGTCCTTGTGCCCGGACGGGAGGGATCTATCTCCAAGGACACGGTGTTGGGCCACAAGGAAAACCAACTGACCTTCGAATTTGGTTTGCCCTCCTTCCACCGTCCCCAAGATGTCCGTTTCCGCACGCAGTTGCTGGGCATCGAAGACACGCCCTCGCCCTGGAGTGCCCTGGGGCGGCGCGAACTAACGGCATTGCCCCACGGCAAGTACGTGCTGCGTATCGAAGCCAAGGATCATCTGGGCCGCGCCAGCAGGCCCCTGGAATTCCCATTCCGTATCAAGCCCGCACCATGGGTTAGCCCCTTGGCCTACGTTTTCTACATCCTGGCGCTGGGCGGCATGTTTGTTTGGTTTTATCGAATTCGCATTCGCTTGCTGCGCCAACGCACGCAGGAACTGGAAAAGACTGTGACCGAGGCGACCTCTGAACTGGAGGCTCGAGCCGGAGCGCTGGTGCGATTGAATGAGGAAAAGAACCAGTTCATGGGCATCGCGGCCCACGATCTGAAAAACCCTCTCAACGCTGTGCTCCTGGCTGGCGAGTTAATTCAGGGCGGTGACCTCGAAGAAGGCGATCTTTCAAAATATTCAAACATGATCGTGAAAGCCACGCGGCAGATGGCTGAGCTCGTCCGGAACATGTTGGATGTCAACCGGATGGACACGGGGCGAATGGAACTGGATCTGCAGGCGGTTGACTTGGCGAAGTTGGCGGCTGAGGTGGAAAAAGATTATTGGAGAAGGGCCACTGCCAAGTTCATCGACCTGGAGCTTTCCGGTGAAGGGCCCTGCGTGGTGCTGGCGGACCCCGTCCATACCCAGGGCATCCTGGAAAATTTTGTTTCAAATGCCGTGAAATTCACCCGGCCGGATCCCCAGGGGAGCCACATCTGGTTGCGATTCGGTACCACCGAGGACATGGGATGGATCGAGGTTCAGGACCAGGGCCCTGGGTTCACCGAGGAAGACAAACAGAAGGCCTTCCAGCGGTTCACACCATTGAGCGCCAAGCCCACCGCGGGAGAAGGTTCCTCTGGCCTCGGTCTTAGCATCGTAAAAAGCCTAGCCACCGCCATGGGAGGCAAGGTTGAATTGGAAAGCGAAGTGGGGAAGGGCGCCACCTTGCGGTTGTACCTGCCAAGGCTGGACGCGGCTCCCCTGACGCGATGGAAACGCCCTTTCCACCCCCATCCGTCTGGTTGGGCGCCTTTGGCTGTGATTTTCAATATGTCTGGGTGCCCTGTTCGAGGCCGAGGGAACGGGCTAAGATGGCGTTATCGCTGCCGTGACGGGTTTTCTATCCCTTCGGGGGATCCAGAGAATGCTTTGGGCAGTTCATTGGATTTTCAAAGGAGAACTGAATGTCAACCATTGGCGCCTATCCAGGCAAGGACGGCTTCAAGCAGATCAGCTCGCAGATCCGCACCACGGTGGAAACCGCGTTTTACGGAAACAACGTGCGGCCCATCAGCACCGTGGCGGAAGCCTATCGGCTGGCGGCGCAGGCTCCTGGCACCGTGATCCTGGATGGCATGCCCGTCTACAAGCCTGAAGTGCTGGGGCTTCCCGAGGATGCCAAGGCGCTGTTGATGAATGATGGCGCCGTCTCCGGCCGTGCCGCTGCGGCCCGCCAGATCCTGGGCTGGCCTGGTGTGGACAAGAACGCGCTCTACAACAAAGTCGTGGAAGCCATCTACCAGACTCGCAAGCGGAAAATGGTGACTGGGCAGGTGGTGGTGGGCCTGGACGAGGATTTCATGGTGAAGGCCCGCCTCGTGATTCCCGAGGAGCACGCCAACATCCTCTACAGCTGGATGCTCAACTTCCAGTGGATCAATGATGTCTATGCCGCCCGTTATTCCGAATCCAAGCCCTATCCCGAAGGCGACATCATCGTCTTCTCTGACCCGGATTGGACGCACCCCGATCACCCCATGGGCCTCAGCTTCTTCGATAGCGAACACAACACCCTGGCTCTGTTGGGCATGCGCTATTTCGGTGAGCACAAGAAGGGCACGCTGACCCTGGCCTGGCACCTGGCCGCGCGCCATGGCTACGCCTCCTGCCACGGGGGCATGAAGCGCTACAGCCTGCCCGGGGACAAGAGCTATGTGGCCGCGGTGTTCGGCCTTTCGGGCTCCGGCAAATCCACCATCACCCACGCCCGGCACAACAACAAATACGACATCACCGTGGTGCACGACGATGCCTTCATCATCAACGTGAAGGAAAAGTATTCCATCGCCCTGGAGCCCGCTTACTTCGACAAGACGCAGGACTATCCGATGGATTGCGAGGACAACAAGTTCATCCTCACCCTCCAGAACAACGGCGCCACCCGCTATCCCGACGGCACCCTGCGCGTGGTGAGCGAAGATCTGCGCAACGGCAATGGCCGCGCAGTGAAGAGCAAACTGTGGTCGCCCAATCGCGTGGATCGCATCGACGAGCCCATCAATGCCATCTTCTGGCTAATGAAGGACGAAACGCTGCCGCCGGTGGTGAAGCTGGAAGGCCCGAGCCTGGGCTCGGTGTTCGGCGCGACGTTGGCCACCAAGCGCACCTCTGCAGAACGCCTCGCACCCGGTGTGGACCCGAACGCCCTGGTGGTGGAACCCTACGCCAACCCCTTCCGCACCTACAAGCTCGCCCTGGATTACGACCGCTTCAAGGCGCTCATCGCCGATGGCGTGGCCTGCTACGTGCTGAACACCGGCTCCTTCATGGGCAAGAAGGTGCAGCCCGCCGATACCCTCGGCATCCTGGAAGCCATCGTGGAAGGCAAGGCCGATTTCAAACCCTGGCAACCCTTCACGGACATGAAGATCCTGGACTGGCCGGGGTTCCCGGCAGACCTTAATGAGCCCACCTACCGGACGGAATTCAAGAAACGCATGGCCGATCGCCTCGCCTTTGTGGAGAGCCGAGAAACCGAACTGGGCGGTTCCGACAAGCTGCCCAACGATGCCTTGCAGGCCCTGGCGGATGTACTCGCCAAGTTGGCCTAACGCCGGTACCGCTTATCATCAAGGGCCATCCTTAGGGGTGGCCCTTGATGTTTCAGGAGCGAATCTTACGCAGGATTTTTGGTTTAGAAAAAGGCTTCCATCATGACAGTCACCCGCTCCAACGATCCGCTGCACGGCATCACGCTGGAAAATATGCTGATCCACCTGGTTGAAACCATCGGCTGGGAACAGATGGGCCATGCCATCGATATCCGCTGCTTCACCTCAAACCCCACCCTCAAATCCAGCCTGACTTTTCTTCGCAAGACCCCATGGGCAAGGGCCAAGGTGGAGGCGCTGTATCTGGATCTGATTAGGAGTTAGGCATTTCACACAGCCCGTATTCGTGATTACTGCAGTAAGCCACTCCAGTTCCTCACCCCATTCGGAGCAACTCCCATGCAATTCATCCGCTGGACATCCCCCATTCTACTTTTGGTCGCCGCAGCGCCGCTTCTGGCGCAGACCTATCTCGATGATGCGGTGGAACGCACGCGCAAGGCTTTCAACGTACCAGGCATTGCCGTGGCGGTGGTGAAGGATGGCAAGGTGGTGGTGGCCAAGGGCTACGGGGTGCGCAAACTGGGCGAAGCCGCGCCGGTCACGCCCCGCACGTTGTTTGGTATTGCCTCCAATACCAAGATCTTCACGGCGGCGGCGCTGGCAATGCTGGTGGACGAAGGCAAATTGGCCTGGGATGACCGCGTGGTGGATCGACTTCCCGGATTTCAGATGAGTGATCCCTATGTCACCCGCGAGATGCGCATCCGTGATCTCCTCTGCCATCGCAGCGGCCTTGGGTTGGGGGCTGGTGACCTCATGTTCTTCCCCGGCACGGATCTGACGGACGCAGACATCATCTACCGGTTGCGGTTTGTGCCCCTGGCCACCAGCTTCCGCAGTACCTACGCCTACGACAACATCCTCTACACAGTGGCTGGCGCTGTGATCAAGCAGGTTTCGGGCAAAGCCTGGGCACCCTTCATTCAGGAACGTTTTTTCGCACCCCTCGGCATGGGTGATAGCAAGACCAGCATCAAGGATGTGCGCCCTGGGGATGATGTGATTGCGCCCCACGCCAAGGTGGGGGATCAGCTCCAAGCCATGGCCCACAGTCCCCTCGACAACAGCGCTCCGGCGGGGGCCATCGTGGCTTCGGCCGAAGACATGGCGAAGTGGGTGCTCGCCCTGCTGGCAAAAGGTGCACTGCCCAATGGGAAGCGGCTCTACAGTGAGCGTCAGGCCAAGGTGCTCTGGACACCTCTGGTGTTGCGGCCCGCGGGCGATCCTCCCGCGCTGTTGGCGGAAGCCAAGTCCCACTTCATCACCTATGCCATGGGCGAAGAAGTTCGCGACTATCGCGGCCAGTTGAAGGTGTCCCACACGGGCGGGCTGCAGGGGATGGTGTCGGAAGTGACCATGCTGCCCGAGCACAAACTGGGCGTCGTGGTGCTCACGAACCAGGAATCCGGCGCGGCCTTTCAGGCCATCACACGCACCGTGTTGGATCACTACCTGAACGCCCCGCCCAAGGATTGGGTGGCGGCCTACGCAGAACTGGATAAACAGCGCCAAACCGAAACCAAGGCGAGTTTGGCCCAGGCAGAAGGCCTGCGCGTCGCGAAGTCGGCACCTGCGTTACCCCTCGCCGCCTATGCGGGACGCTACCGGGATCCCTGGTACGGAGATGTGGTGATCGACGCGAAGGATGGCCAGCTAAGCATTCGCTTCACCCATTCCCCGGCGCTCACGGGCACCCTGGAACATTGGCAGTACGACACCTTCGTGGCCCGCTGGAAGGATCGATCCCTGGATGCGGATGCCTATGTGACGTTCTCCCTGACACCCATGGGAAAGATCGGCCAGGTGCGCATGGAGGCCGTTTCCCCGAGCACGGACTTCAGTTTTGATTTTCAGGATTTGGTAATGAGCCCCGTAGCCGCAGGTGTGCCAGCCTATTGAATCTGCGTTACGCACCCTTTGCCCCTTTCAGGAGAATCCATGACGGATGCCGTCGAAACTGATCAGATTCGCCAGGCCCGCGGCAAGTTCGCGGCCATGGCAGGTTCCTATTTCCTGGGCACCTTCAATGACAATTTCTTCAAGCAGGCGGTGATGCTCCTGGCGATCACCATGGGCATGAAGAAGTTCCAGGGCCTCGTGGGCATGGCCTTCACCGTGCCTTTCATCCTGTTCGCGGCGCCCGCAGGTTGGTTTGCGGATCGTTTTCCCAAGCGCAACATCGTGATCGGCGCCAAGTCGATTGAGCTGGCTGCGGCCTTTGTGGGCGCCCTGGGGGTCATCACGGGCAACCTCTGGATCATGATCGGTATGGTGGGGCTCATGGGCGTGCAGGCGACCTTCTTCAGCCCGGCGCTCAATGGTTCCATCCCCGAACTCTACCCGCCCAGCCATGTGACGAGCGCCAATGCCCTGCTGCGCATGATCGTCACCACGGGCATCCTCATCGGCATCGCCCTCTCAGGCGTCACCCTGGGAATCTCCGGTGCCACCATCTTTGGCGCGCCCCATGGCCGCGCGCTGGTGGGCTTGGCAGTGGTGGTCATCGCCCTCATCGGACTTCTGGTGAGCCTGGGCATTCCCAGCCGTGCTGCGGCGGATCCCACGCGCCCCTTTCCCTACACCGGCCCGTTGGACACCATGAAAGAGCTGGTGGGAATCTGGAAGGACCGACAGTTGGGCCGCATCCTGGTGGCGGATACCTTTCTCTGGTCCGTGGGTGTGTTCCAGCTCCTCATCATCAATACCCTCGGCCTCACTCAGTTCAAGCTGAACGAGACCCAGACCAGTCTGCTGGTGGCCGCCCAGCTTGTGGGCCTGGCGGGCGGTGGCCTGTTGGCGGGCACCTTGGCCAAGGGTGAACGCTGGTTCAAGGTGCTGATTCCCTCGGGCATCGTGATGGCTGCCATGATGCTTGCCATCGGCTTGGTACCCATGGTGCACGGCCCCTGGCAGGTGCCGCTGCTCTATGTGCTCATCGGTCTGGCCGGGGCCGCCGGTGGTCTGTTCCTCATCCCCTGCGAGAGCTTCCTGCAGATTCGCCCGGTGCCGGAGCGGAAGGGCGCCGTGTGGGCTAGCGCCAATTTCGCCTCCTTCATGGGGATGTCGGTGGTGAGCCTTGCCTATACCTTCATTCCCAAACTGAATACGATGCTGCCCACCCGCGCCTACGCGGGCCTGGGCGTGGTTTCGCTGCTCTTCGTCGGCTGGATGGCCATGGAATTCCGTCGCAAGGAATGGGCATGATGCACCTTCAGCAATGGGGATTCCGGGCGTTGTTGGTGGCCGCTGCCCTGGGGGCGTGGTTCTGGACCCAGGCCCTCATCGGCAAGCGCGCCTTTCCAGAGGGGCGGATTGGGGACGCGGTGCTGGAATTTACCGCGCCCGCGAACCGGTTTTTGTTGGCGAATCCCCAATGGGCCGATCGTCTGCTCATCCTCACTTCGGCTCTGATTGATCTGCTGGGCATCTTCATTGTGGGGCTGGCGATCTTCGGGCCCAGCCTGCGGCCCCTGTTGGGCCTCCTAATCCTGTTTTCCCTCCGGCAACTGTGCCAGGGCCTCTGTGCCCTGCCGCCCCCCGAAGGCATGATCTGGCGCCACCCAGGTTTCCCTTCGCTGCTGGTGACCTATGGCACTTCCTCGGATCTCTTTTTTTCGGGGCACACCGCCATCGCCGTTTATGCCTGCATTGAACTGGGGAACTTGGGTGGCCCCGCGGCCGCCGTGGCCGGCGTGATCATCGCCCTGATCGAAGTGAGCACGGTGCTGATCCTGCGGGCGCACTACATCATGGATGTCTTCACGGGTGCCATCACGGCCCTCTGGGTCTGGACGGTCGTGTCTTACTTGGCGCCTAGGCTGGACCCCCTGGTTGCGGCGCTGTTCAGGTAAGGTTTGGCGGAAAAATTACCTCTGTTTCCACTGGAAATAAATAATACAGATGAACCGCAGAGGTAACTGAGGGCGCGGAGGGAAAGATCGAATTCCGCGATACGGTTCTTTCCTCTGCGGTTCAAAAGCACTTTCAGTTTTTCCAAATGCAAGCCTCGGAACTACAGGAGCGCTTTCAACGCGCGGTAATCGGTCTTGCCCGTACCCAGTACCGGGATCTTTTCCACCTGCCGCACCTGCCGGATGAAGTGCAGGGGGCTGAGGCCGGACTGGCCGAGCGCGGCATTGGCTTCTTCCCGGGTGATGGGGCGGATGCTGAAGAGCACCACCTCGGGTTGGCTGTCTGAAGGTGTCGCTTCGACCGCCAGGGGAATTTCTTGATCCTCTTCGCGGGCGAAGTGGCGGAGCAGGGTTTCTTCGATGGCGGGCAGCGAGACCATTTCACCACCCAGTTTTACAAAACGTTTTAGGCGACCCGTGAAGACCAACGTACCGTCTGGCTCCTGCCGCACCAGATCGCCCGTGCGGTACCAGATTTTCCCATCGAAATCCACAAAAGGTGAATCGCCTTCGTAGTTCAGATACCCGCCAAAAATGCTGGCTCCACGCACCAGAAGCATTCCGGCCTTGCCCGGTTCCACCGGTTTCTGGGTCTCCAGATCGAGCAGAACATGTTCCACGCTGGGCAGAGGTTTGCCGATGGTGCCGCGCTTGGGTTCCTCAAAACGATTGACGCTCAGCACGGGAGAGCATTCGGTGATGCCGTAGCCCTCCAGCACACGCATGTCGGGCCAGCGGCGAGCCAATACTTCATAGAGCGCTTCCGGGCATTTTTCTGCCCCGGCCACCACCATGCGCAAGGAAGCCAGTTGCTCATCCGAACCCGAGCGCACGATGCCCGAAAGAAAGGTCGGTGTGCCCACCAGCATGGTAATGCGGTACAGCGCCACCAGGCGGGCCAGGGCACTGCCATCCGTGGGGTTCGGGAAGTAGACCACGGGCAGCCCGGCACACAGCGGAAGGAGCATGGTACCCGTGAGGCCAAAGGAATGGAAAGGGGGCAGAAAGCCGATCATTCGCTCGGTGGGGGCGAGTGGAAACAGGCTCACCAGATCCCGCACATTGGCGAGCAGGTTCTGATGGGTGAGGGGCACGGCCTTGGGTAGGCTCTCGCTACCACTGGTGAAGATCACCACGGCAGTTTCGGGCACCTTCACCTTGCGCAGGCTGCGCCAGAACAACCGGGCTCGCAGAAAGGCCACCAGCTTCTCGCCACGGGTGAGGGATTTGCCAAGGTCCTCCAGCATCCAGAAGCGGTCGCGAATTCCGGAAAGATCCGACCCCATGGCTTCCACTTTGGAAACGAGTTGGGCCGAGGTGAGCACGCGCGCCACGCCGAGCAATTCCAAGCCATGAACCAGATTGCGGGAACCGGCGGTCCAGTTGACCATCACAGGCACTTTGCCCGAGAACAGCACGGTGAGATAGACCACGGCGGCGGCATTGGAAGCGGGGAGCATGATGCCTACCCGCTCGTCCTTCAGGGCCTGGATATGGGGTTTCAGGGCAAAGATGGCTGTCAATAAATCGCGGTAGCTGCGCTGACCGCCCTGCATATCGGCGATGGCAGCGCGGTTGGGGCCCCGGGCCACTTGGCGGAGGAAAACCTCCGTGAGGGTGTCTCCCTCAGGAACTTCCACGGGAAGTCGCGCCTGGAACCAGGTTGCGGCGGGAGGTTTCAGGGCGGATTTGGAATTGCCCGCAGCCTTGCCGCAGGCGGCCAGCAGGCAATCGCCCACGGTCTGGAGCATGTCGGGATCGGAGACGGGATGGCCGAATTCATGCTCGATCCAGAGCTGCAATTCCATGCGCCCCAGGCTATCCAGGCCGAGATCCCGGGCCAGCAGGGCCGAATCCGCAAAGTTCGCACCGCCCGCGAGATCTGCGAGTTTGCCCTGCACCTGTTCCCGAACCGAGGCGGGCACCTCGTCCAGATTCCCTTCCATTTTCTGGAGCTCGGGTTCGGGCAAATCCCGCACCCCGCCACGTTCCCAGAAGGTATAGGGCACATAGCGCGCGGGCGGGGCCTCCTGGTTGTAGAAGGCTTCCATGTACCGGTTCAGGGCGGCCCGGCCTTCGCGCCGGGGCAGGTCTGCAGGTTCCACCAGTTCAATGCGCACCTCTCGGCGCGGGCCGAAGAACAGGAAATTCGCAAGTAAAGAGCGGAAGCCCCGGAAGATGCACTTGCCCCAATCCGGGTGCCGATCAATGGCTTTGGAAAAACTGCTGCCCCAGAGCCCCGTGGTGCGCACCAGCACCACGCGGATGTCCGGTGCCTGGGCCAGGATGGTTTCCACGGCGCTGTTCGCGCCCAGATCTTCAAAGCGGCTCAGGTAGATGTGGCCTGCGGGATAGAGCAAATAGTTTTCGCCCTTGCGCAGTCCTTCGCTCGTTTCCTTGAGCACCTGCGCCACTTCCGGCAGCGAAGCCTCGCCATGGATCGCGGGATCGGGGATGGGTTTCACCCCAACCCGCCCGATCAGGTACCGGGCCAAGGGCTTGGCCATGTTGTCCTTGTCCGCCAGGATGTGGGGCTGAAGGTGCCGGTAGAAGTTGGTCAGGAGAATGGCGGGGTCGAAGTAGGCGGGGTGGTTGGGCAGCAGCAGGATGCCGGTGTTGCCCTTGGCCAAAATGGCTTCCAGGCCTTCGATCCTAACGCGATAGCGAAGCCCGAGGAGTTGACGGCCGAAAAAGGCAAGCAGCCCGCCTTTCATCGCCCCACCTGGCTGGCGAGAAAAGGCAGGGCACAGAATTGGGGCGTATCGCGCACGGTGGTGACTCCAGCAGGAAGGATGGAAACCGTGATTATAGCGATCCGGGCACCGATGAAATGGCGGATGGAGGGCAGTCCTGTTATCACAGTGGCATGTGCCTTTCTCGCCTGCTTCAATTCACCCTGACCTTTTTCCTAATGCCTTTGTGGCTGCTGGCCAGCCCAACCGACACCATCGCTGGTCATCGGTACAGCCCTACCGCACAGGTGCTCATCGACCGGGCCTTCGCGGATTTGGATCCGACAAAACCAGTTCTGGATATCCATGTGCATGCCCTCGGGCTGGGCCAGGATGGCGACGGCGCCTTTGTGAATCCGGAAAAACTCAGCGCTCGCCATCCCTTGAAACGTTTCGAGACCAACTTGTACCTCAAAGCCACCGGCGTGCAGGGCTTGGCCCACTTCGACAAGGAGTATGTGGACGTGCTCGCGGCCAGGGCCCGGGCCTTTCCGCGGCCACCGCGCCTTTTTCTTCTGGCCCTGGATCGTGCCCATCATGCGGACGGCACCCCCGATTCTGCGCGTACGGAATTTCATGTGCCCAATGCCCATGTGCTGAAGGTGGCCCGGGAGCATCCAGAGCTGTTTGTTCCAGTGGTGTCGGTGCATCCAGCCCGCCGGGATGCGATTCAGGAACTGGAAACCTGCGCGGCCCAGGGCGCCTGGATGGTCAAGTGGTTGCCGAATGCCCAGGCCATTGATCCCGCCGATCCCTGCTTCGATCCCTTTTATCGCCGCATGAAGGAACTTGGCATGGTCCTGCTGACCCATGCGGGCGAAGAAAAGGCCGTGGCCGTGAAAGGCGCCCAGGCTCTGGGCAATCCGCTGCGTCTCCGACGCCCACTGGATTTGGGCGTCACGGTCATCGTGGCCCACTGCGCGAGCCTTGGCAAAAACGCCGACTTGGATCACCCCGGTAAAACCGCCACCAACTTCGATCTATTCCTGCGGCTCATGGCGACACCAAAGTATCAAGGCATTCTCTTTGGTGATCTCTCAGCCATGACCCAGGTGAACCGCCTGCCCAGGCCCCTGCGCACGGTCTTGGCCCGGGCAGATTTTGATGGCCGCCTCGTGAATGGCAGCGACTATCCTCTGCCTGGCGTGAATCTGGTGATCTGGGTTCGGAAATTCGTGGAAATGGGCATGATCACGCCTTCCGAGCGCACTGCCCTGAACGAGATCCGAAAACAGAATCCGCTGCTCTTCGACTTCGTGCTGAAACGGACCTTGCGGGATCCTAAGACCGGCGGGCGTTTGCCCTTGAGTGCCTTCCAGCCGAGTTGGGTGTTGTCGCGGTGCAAATGATCCCCGCCCCACCTAACGCAGAACTAAAAACACGCGCGGTTCTGCGATCATTCGGCTGGGTTGATGGCGATCAGTGGGAATTGCGCGGGGGAACGTCATGAAGGTCATGGGCATCGTTGGCTGGAGTGGAAGTGGCAAAACAAGCTTGCTTGTGGCACTGCTGCCCATCCTGCGGGACAGGGGGCTGAAGGTTTCCACCATGAAACATGCCCACCACCGCTTCGATGTCGACAGTTCCGGCAAGGATTCCTACCGTCACCGGGAGGCCGGAGCCTCGGAGGTGCTGGTGGTTACATCCTCGCGGTGGGTGCTCATGCATGAATCGCGGGAAGAACCCGAGCCCTCCATCGAGGCCTTGATTGAACGCATGACTCCCGTTGATCTGCTGCTCATCGAGGGCTTCAAGACCCATTCCCATCCGAAACTTGAAATCCACCGTGAATCGGAAGGAAAGCCACTCCTATGCCCCCATGACCCCGAGATCGTGGCCGTGGCCAGCGATCAGGTTCTGGAGGGCCTAGGGCTTCCCCGATTGGACTTGAACGATCCGCAGGCCATTGCGGATTTCATTCTCGTCCACACGGGTTTAGCTGGGCGATTCGGCTCCACCGCTGGGGATGCCTAGGGCATTTCCTTGCCACTGAAGCGAAGGAGCTGATCCGATTGAGTCTGGGTGGATTCAAGTTGATATTTCGATAATTTCCGATGTATCTATACTGAAGTTGCACGGGCACCTTAAATCCCGCTGCAGCTCATAAAGGATGCACGGCATGACGCAGAATTTGCGTTCGATGGTGGAACGGTTGAAGGCGGTGTCCCATCCCCTGAGATTGCGCGTTCTGGCGCTGCTTGGATCCGGAGAACTCTGCGTATGCCAGGTGGCAGAGGTGCTCCAGGTGCCCCAGTCCTCCGTGTCGGAGGCCCTGCGGGAACTGCGTCGGGCAGGTTTCGTGAACGAGCGGAAAGAAGGCCGCTGGGTCTTTGTCTCCGTGGTCTCCCACCCCAATACTTCACAGCTACTTCAGGGCATCCTGGCCGAAGCCATGGCCCTGGTGGAAATGCAACAGGATCGCGAGCGGGTGGCGGACGTAAAAACCCTCGGCATTCCTGCGGTTTGTTGCAAGGTCGAGAAGGCCGCAAAGGCAGAGGCAGCCCATGTCTGAGCGCCCTGGCTGCGAATGCGCCTGTGCTTCGGAAAAGGGTGCCGTACCTCCACCCTCCTTCCTTCGCCGCGGCGGCTGGGTACTGCTGGCCTTGCCAGTTTGGATTCTGCTTTATGCCGTGAATCACCGCATTTCAGAATGGGCTGCCTTCGGGCTTTTCAAGCTCACCCCCAAATCCCATCTGGGCGAGGCCGTGGCCTTCTTCTTTTATGATGTGCCCAAGGTGCTGTTGCTGTTGACGCTGATCGTTTTCATCGTCACCTTCCTCCAGACCTTCGTGAGCCCCACCAAGGTGCGCAATGCCCTTGCACGGCGCGCCCCCGGTATCGGCAATGCCCTGGGTTCGGTGTTCGGCATCCTCACGCCCTTCTGTTCCTGCTCGGCGGTGCCGCTCTTCATCGGGTTTCTGCGGGCAGGCGTACCGTTGGGCGTGACCTTCAGCTTTCTGGTGGCCGCGCCCATGATCAATGAAGTGGCCCTGGGGATGCTCTTCGCCATGTTCGGCTGGAAGATTGCCCTCATCTACGCCGGAACGGGACTATCCATCGCCTTCATTGCTGGCCTCGTTCTGGGCCGCATGAGCATGGAACGCCATCTCGAAGGCTGGGTGCAGGATGCGCTGAAGGCGCCCGCCATGGGGGAAAGTGAAGAAGAACACCTCACCCTTGCGGCGCGCATCGCTGAGGCTACACAGGGCGTGAAAGATATCGTGGGCAAGGTGTGGCCCTACATCCTGGTGGGCATTCTGGTGGGTGCCTTCATCCACGGTTATGTGCCCGAGAGCTTCATGGCTGGGCTGTTGGGCAAAAAGACCTGGTACAGCGTGCCGTTGGCAGTCGCAGTAGGGGTGCCGCTCTACTCGAACGCGGCGGGCGTCATGCCCATCGTGGAAGCCCTGCTGGGCAAGGGCGCGGCCCTGGGTTCCACCCTGGCCTTCATGATGGCCGTGATCGGCTTGTCCCTTCCTGAAACCATCATTCTCCGTAAGGTCATGCGTCCCCGCCTGATCGCCACTTTCGTGGGTGTCGTGGCCCTCGGCATTTTGCTGGTGGGGTATCTCTTCAACGCCATTCTCTAAGGAGTTTCCATGCTCATCGAAGTTTTCGGCCCCGGCTGCGCCAAGTGTCAGACCCTGGAGAAGCATGCCCGCCATGCCGCGGAACAATCCGGTGGCGATCACCAGGTGGTGAAGATCTCCGACTACGCCACCATGGCGATCCGAGGCATCCTCAGCACCCCCGCCTTGGCCATCGACGGCCAGCTCAAATCCCAAGGCAAAGTGATCAGTTCGGACGAAATCGCAGCCCTGTTGAAGGGCTGATTCAGTCGTCTTGGTCCACGTGACCCTCCCTTTGGAGAACCCATGTCCATTCCGTGCCTTAGCGCCCTCATCCTGATCGCCTCTGCAGGGCTTTCCGCCCAGAACGCGGTGCCTGCTTTAGATCCGGCTGGGCTTACTCAGATTTTGAAATCAGGAAAATGGACGGTCATCGAATTCGGCGGCCCCACCTGCATTCCCTGCAAGAAGATGCAGCCCATTCTCGCGGAGTTGCAGCAGCACTTCGGGGCCCGCGCCCAGGTCCGCAATTTCTATGTCACCGAACACCCCAAGGCCTCCCGCGAATACAAGGTGATGGCCATGCCGACCCAGGTGGTCTTTGATCCCAGCGGCAAGGAAGTGACCCGGCACATTGGGTTCTGGGAGAAGGGTGATTTCCTGGCAGCGCTGGCCAAGGCCGGGCTGAAATGATCACGGGTTTGGTCGAGCGCTTGGCCGAAACGATGGCCAATGCGCCGGCCTATCAGCAGCTTGGTCTCGTGTTTCTGGGAGGTATCCTGACCTCGGCCAACCCCTGCGTGCTGGTGGCAGCGCCGCTGGTGGTGGGCTTCACGGGAGGCACGGAGGAAGGGCGACACCATCCCATGGTGCTCTCCGGTGTCTTTGTTCTGGGCCTTGCGGCCGCCTTCACGATATTGGGCCTCATCGCGGCCCTGACGGGCTCTTTGATGGGCGATATCGGCTGGGGTTGGAAGGCCATCCTGGGGTTCATCCTATTGACCGTGGGCCTCCACCTGCTGGGCCTCTATTCGTTGCCAACGCCATCCTCTGAACACATGAAGCGCTTTCAGGGGGCCGGGCTCCTTGGGGCGTTTGCCCTGGGGGGGCTTACAGGCACCCTTTCCGCACCCTGCGCCACGCCCGCTCTGGCGGCAGTACTCACCATTGTGGCCCTGCAGAAGAAGATCCTGTGGGGCGGTGTGCTGCTCTTCGTGTATGCCCTGGGTCATGTGCTGCTGCTCTTCCTGGCTGGGGCCTCCTCAGGCTGGGCCAGCAAGTATGCGGAAAGTCATTTCTCGAAAGTTCTGGGGCGTTGGCTTCCCAAGACCATGGGGCTGCTTCTCACCGGCTGCGCAGTTTGGGTTCTTTGGATCGCCTGGCAGGCCCGGGCGGCGAGCTAGGCTCACGCCAGGTAGATTGCCTGTGCTTCCCGTCAATGGGCTGAACTGAGCAAAAAGACTCAGGGATTGCCCCTGCCTGGCACCAGGAATGGCAACGGTAGCGCGAACAAACATGGGCCAGTCCCTCGCGCGCTCCCTTTTGATGGTGTGGGCATGCTGACCTTCGAGCCGCACTGCTATTCAGCTCGTGAGTCCAACGAACAATCGCATTACGAGATGGTGCGCTGGTTCGCCACCTCTATGTAAAACAGTCAACCCACAGCCAGTTCCCAGAAGTCGGCAGTCATTCAGCTGAGGAGGCCGTTCACGCAGGCAGAATTTCGCGGCTGAAAGGCCTCCACCCTATGGCCATCCGGGCACCGTCACGCCTTGCACCGGTTGATCAGTACAATGAAGGGTCAAAACGCTCAATGTTGATAGGGATGCCGCCATGTCATTGATCACTTACAACAACGTGCCTGTCCCTTCCTTCATGTACGGTACGGCCTGGAAGAAAAATGCCACGGCCCAGCTTGCGCAGCGAGCTGTGGCCGAGGGCTTTAGGGCCATCGATACGGCCAACCAGTTGATCCACTATCAGGAAGCCCTTGTGGGCGAGGCGCTACTGGCCTTGGCCCAGCAAGGGGTGGGGCGGGATCAACTTTTTCTTCAGACCAAATTCACGTCAACCAACGGTCAGGATCATCGAACCCCCTACGATCCCTCGGCGCCACTGCCGACCCAAGTCATGCAGTCCTTCGAGAGCTCCCTGGCCCACTTGCACACGCACTACCTGGATTCCTACGTTCTGCATGGCCCCTATCAACGGCTGGGCCTGGGTGATTCGGACTGGGCCGTGTGGGGCACCCTCGAAGGGCTATACCAAGCAGGCAGGACCCGGATGATTGGCATCAGCAATGTCACGGTTGAACAACTCCGCCAGCTTTGCGCAAAGGCAATCGTGAAGCCGATGGTGGTGCAGAACCGCTGTTATGCCTCCCGTGGATGGGATAAAGAGGTGCGGAGCCTTTGCCAAGCCGAAGGCATCATCTACCAGGGCTTTTCGCTCTTGACCGCCAATCCTGAAGTGCTGGCGGACCCAGCGGTTCGGTCCATCGCACGGCGGTTTGAAACGGGGATCGCCCAGGTTGTTTTCCGCTTTGCGATGCAGATCGGGATGCTGCCCATGACCGGAACCACCGACCCCCAGCACATGAAAGAAGATCTCCAAGCCGAGCAACTCAGCCTCACCCCTGAAGACGTCAAGCTGATTGAAACGGTTGGGCTGCAAACCTGAGCAAGGCATTTCGGCATTTCGAGGCTCTTGGTGCCTTTCTCGTCGTTGGGTGGCGTACAACCAAAAAACGCCACCCCCAAGGGTGGCGTTAAATGCTGCGATCACTGGTGGCTGGAGGCGGATTCGAACCGCCGACCTAAGGATTATGAGACCTTCGCTCTAACCAACTGAGCTACCCAGCCGTGAAGGGCTAGTCTACCGTGGATTGGCGCCAAAATCCACGGTGTGTTTGGTGCGGGTCATGGCGGCATCGTAGGCGGCTTCGTACTGGTCCACGATGGGATCTTCCGCAAAAGTAGTAAGGGCGCGCTCCTGGGCAGCCAGGCCAAAGGCTTTGCGCATGCGCGTATCGCGCAGCAGGGTGAGGGTATCCTCGGCCATGGCATCCACATCGCCCAGGGGTTCCAGGAAACCATCCACCCCATGGCGGATCACCTCCGGCAACCCGCCCACCCGACTGGCGATGACCGGCACGCGATGGGCCATGGCTTCCAGGGCGGCGAGGCCGAAACTCTCCGTGGCGCTGGGCAGCAGGAACACGTCGCTGCAGGCCAGTACGCTGCCGATATCCAGTTGCTTGCCCGTGAACCGGACGTCGTCCTCAAAGCCATGGTCGCGGGCGTAAGCTTCGGCCTCCGCGCGGTCGGGGCCGTCTCCCACCATAACCAGGCGGCAGGGGTGCTCTTTGCGCACCTTTTCGAATACTTTCAGGACATCCAGCACCCGTTTTACGGGGCGGAAGTTGGAAATGTGCGTGAGCACAGAGGCTTCACAGGGGGCCAGCCAGGAACGGCAATCGGGCGTGATGGTTTCCGGCGGCGCGATGAAATTGTGGATCACCTCAATGGGGCGATCCACCTTGAAGGTGCGGTAGGTTTCGTCCCGCAGATAGGCGGAAACAGCGGTCACGGCGTCGCTTTCCCGGATGGCGAGCTTCACCATGGGCAGGTAGCTGGGGTCGGCACCCACCACAGTGATATCCGTACCATGGAGGGTGGTAACCACCTTGAGCTTGCCGCCCAGGGCCATGCGCGCCAGGAGTGCCGCGCTGGCGTGGGGGATGGCGTAGTGGGCATGCATGATGTCCAGGCCATGATGCTCGGCCACGTCGGCCATCTTGGAGGCAAGGGCAATAGAAAAGGGGGCCGCTTCAAACAGCGGGTAGGGGCTGGCAGTCACTTCGTGGAACCACACCCGGTTTTCAAAACCCAGCAAACGGGGCGGAACGGAGGGGCTGAGTAGGTGGACTTCGTGGCCCCGCGCCGCCAGGGCCTTGCCCACTTCCGTGGCCACGACGCCTGAGCCGCCAAAGGTGGAATAGCAGGAAATGCCGATGCGCATGAGGGGCTCCAAGACAGGCCGGGGCGATCAAGTCTATGATGAGCTGTGCACAGCCACGGACAAGGATTCCATGTTCATCCTATTTGTCGATTTTCTCATCCGGGCCATCATGATGCTGGTGCTGGTCTCTTCGTTGTTGTCTTGGTTCCAGCCTGACCCCAGAAACCCGCTGGTGAAGCTGGTGCAGAGCATTGTGGGGCCGATTCTGCATCCCATCCAGGTGCTCCTGCCGTCGATGGGTGGGATCGATTTCAGCCCCCTGGTGGCCCTTGTCCTGCTGGGGCTGCTGCGCTCCTTGATCCTCCATAGTCCGGCTTTCTGAGGTGATTCATGAAATTCACACCCTTGGATATTCAGCGCCGGGAGTTTGAAAAGGGCTTCCGGGGCCTGGATGAAAATGAGGTCAGGGCCTTTCTCCACGAGGTGGCCGCCGAGTGGGAAGAGGTGATGCACGAAAATGGCAAGTTCCGGGACGAGGTGCTTGATCTGCGGGAACGCCTTCAGCAGTACCAGGACCAGGACCGCATCTTTCGTGAAACCCTGCTGCACGCCCAACGGACCAAGGAAGACCTGCTGGATGCGGCCAATCGGGAGAAGGCCCTGCTCATCAAGGAAGCCGAATTCAAGGCCGACGAAATCGTGCGGGATGCCCACCACCGGGCCGCCGAAATGGAATCCATCATGCGCAACCTGAAGCTGGAGCGGGTGCGCTTCCTTCAGGAAATCGACGCCCTCATGGCCCGCACCAAGCGGTTCCTGCAGGAGGAAGCCCCGGAAATGTTCCCCCCGGCGGAAGCCACCCGGAAACTGAATGAGGACGAATCCAAGGCCATCGACCAGTCCACCTCAACAGCCCCGCGTGGCTTTCCCAAATTGATGTCCTAGTAACGCTTATCCCAGGCCGAGCAGCTTTCGTGCTTCGGCTTCCATGCGATCCAGCAATTCCGGTGTGCTGCGACTCTGCAGGTAGACCTTGAGCTTGGGCTCGGTGCCGCTGGGCCGGAAGGCCGCAAAGGCGCCACTGGCAAAACGGAATTTGAGCACATTGCTTTTTTCGATGGGCAGGGCCACATCGCGGCGATCGGGGCGATCCAGAATGGGCTCCTGCTTGCCATGGATGTCGCTCCAGGTCCCGGTGGAAAAATCCTCCCAACTGACCACCTGCTCGCCTGCGAATTCGCGCAGGCCGGCCTGACGGATGCGCGTCATGGCTTCGGCAAAACGCTGGGCGCCACCGGGTTTCGGATCCTCCAGGTTCACGAGGCGGTTATGGAAAACACCCGTCTTGAGCTGGAGGGCCTCCACCGCTTCCATCAGGTTCTGTCCAAGGGCTTTGTAGTGGCCTACCATTTCGGCCACGATCAGGGCGGCCGTCACGCCATCCTTGTCGCGCAGATCACCGCTGGGGCACATGCCGATGCTTTCTTCCGCGCCGAAGGCGTAGGTTTCACCCAGGGTCACCAGGCGGTGCATGCACACGGCGATGTTCTTGAATCCGGTGAGGGTCCACACCGTTTCCATGCCATGCAGCTTGCCCGTTTCGGCCAGGAAATCAGAAGTGACTACGGTGGTTACAACGGTGCCCTTGGTGTGGTGCTGGGTGGCCAAGTAATCCAGGGTCAAGGCGGCGGTATCGTTGCCGGTCATCTGGATCCATTCGCCCTTGTGCTTGAGCACGATGCCCAGGCGATCCGCATCGGGGTCGTTGGCCAGGATGGCATCCACGCCCAGGCGTTCGGCATCTTCGAGGGGCACTTTGAAGGCCGCCATTTCCTCGGGGTTGGGGCGGGGCGCCGTGGGAAAGGTGCCGTCTGGCACGGCCTGCCGCTCACAGATTTCCAGGGGCAAACCGGCCCGTTTGAAGAGCTCAGGCACAAAGGCGATGCCCGTGCCATGGAAGGGCGTGAACAGGATCTTGGCCGGGGTGAAGACCTTGGGATGGGCCAAAAAGCCAAGGCTCATCTCGTAGAAGGCTTCCTCGATTTCCTTGGGAATGGGAAGGATGCGGGCATCTGCGGCAACGCTGGGCGGCACCGGCACCAGGGGCAGGGCGCCCATGGTGGCTTCCACCTCCGCATCCCAGGGTGTGACCACCTGGCCGCCCTGGTCGTCGTAGGCCTTGTAACCGTTGTAGATCTTGGGATTGTGACTGGCGGTGACGATCACGCCGCAGGCGGTGCCGAGCTTACGCATGGCAAAGCAGAGAAAGGGCGTGGGCAGCGGGCGGTCGCCGAGGTACACGGTGTAGCCCGCATCGGCCAATACGCGCGCCGCTTCGCGGCCAAACACATCGGATTGGAGGCGCGTGTCGAAGCCCACCAGGGCCGTCTTGCCGTGGGGGGCGCGCTGCTTGGCCACCTGGGCCAGGGCCAGGGTGGCCCGGCGGATATTGGGCTTGTTCATGCGCCGCAGCCCCGCCGCCATGATGCCGCGCAGCCCGCCAGTACCAAAGGCCAGGGGCTCGAAAAAACGATCCTGGATTTCAGCGATGGCCTGGGCGTCACCCGCTTCGGCGGCGCGCACCAGGGGTTCAAGTTCGGCCCGAAGATCGGCTTCGAGATGGGGGAAGGCAAGGTATTCGCGGGCAGCAGCAAGGGACATGGGGACCTCAACAATTCAAAATCTGAAAAATTCACCAACAGAACTCTTACCGCAGAGGGCGCCGAGTTCACAGCAGAAAAAAAGGTGGTGGCAGTTGGATCAGGCGCCGCCGAGAGCCATTTCTTCCAGCAGGATCGTGAGCCCGGCCTGGCTTCCATACCAGTGCAGGTCGTTGCCCAAGGCCACGATGCGCGTGAGAAAATCGCGCAGGTTGCCCGCAAAGGTCAGGCGGTCCACGGCCTCACAGGGGACGCCATCGCGGATGCGCAGCCCCGAGGCGCCCACGCTCAGATCGCCGGACACCGGATTGACCGTGTGCAGGCCCATGATTTCGGTGATGAGCACACCCCCTTCGGCCAAGCGGTACAGCGCCTCAGGGCTCTGGTTGCCCGCTTCGGGAAACAGATTGAAGGTGGTCACACCGGGATTGCTGCCGGTGCCACGACCCGCGCTGGCCGTGGGCTGGCAGCCCATTTCGGCGGCGGTTTTGAGGGTGTGCAGGTAGGTTTTCAGAACACCCTGTTCCAGCAGCACATTGCGGCGCGTGGGCAGGCCTTCCCCATCCCAGGGCTCGGAACCAAGCCCAGTCGGCAGGCGACCATCGTCAATGAGGGTCAGCAGGGGCGACGCGATGCGTTCCCCCAGTTTGCCCGTGAACAGGCTGCGCTGTTTCAGAACGGCTTCCGCCGACAGCATGCCCGCCACCAACCCGAGCAGATCCACGGCCACTTCGGGGTGGAGCATGACGGGATATTTGCCGGAGGGAAGGGCCTTGGGATTCAGTTTCCGTTCGCCTTTCAAGGCCGCTTCGCGACCGATGGCAGCCAAATCCAGGCTCTCGGGGTGACGGCCCACATCCCAGTGCCAGGCGGCTTGACGATCCTCGCCCTCCTGCACGGCCAGTTCGATGGAGGCGGAACAAGAACTGCCCAGATCAAAGGTGCGCACGCCACGCTGGGTGAGTAGCAGGGTTGCGCCTGCGCCATCGGCCCAGGCCGCTTCGCGCACGGCGGAGACTTTGGATGACGCCTTGCGGGCCTCGGCTTCCAGGGTTTGGGCCTTGGCGATGCGCTGTTCCGCGTCCAGGGTTTCAATGCGCGCATCGTAGCGGCTGGGGAGATCGTCCTGGCCGGAGGGTTCCGCCTGAGATAACCAGGGGTCCTGGTCTCCCAGGGCGGAAAGATCCCAGGCCTGCTGGAACAACTCCTCGAAATGATCTCGGGAAAGGTTGGAGGAGGTGGCGATGCCCGTGCGGCCATCCCTCAGCACCCGCACGCCCAGGCCACCGCGTTTGCTGGTGCTGAGGTCTTCCAGGGCGCCATTCTGAACCTTGGCCTTGCGGCCCCGGGACACCGTGACGAAGGCTTCGGCCCCATCGGCGCCCAGGCTGAGGGCGTGCTGGATGCCATCCTGGAGGCGCTGTTCGAGGGCTTCGGAAACAAAGGAGCGAAATACGGGTTCGGACATCAGGGCAGGGCCTCGCGGAGAACGGTTTGATGGGCCTGGTAGGTGGTGGCATCAAAGCAGGCCAGGAAGACCTTTTCGGGCAGGGGATGGTTTTCGAGGAACGTGAGGATGCTGCGAATCGCCACGGGCGCTGCCACCTCAAGGGGAATCTGGGGTTGCCGACCACTGCCGAGACTGGGGAAGGCCACCGTTCGGAAACCACGCTTGTTGGCGAGTTCCAAGGCGTTGGTATAGCAGGAAGCCAGGGTTTCCAACTCACCGCGGCCACCGCCCATCCAGGTGGGGGGTACCGTATGGATCACCGATTGGGCTCGCAACTGATAGCCGGGCGTGAGGCGCACTTCTCCAGGTTCACACCCGCCAATTTTTTCGCAGGCCTTGGCCAGGGATTCGCCCGCGGCCTCATGCACGGCCTTGTGCACCGGACCGCCATCCAGCAAGGTCTGATCCGTGGAATTCACCAGGGCGTCAACCGTCAACGCCGTAATATCGCCAAGCTGGAGTTGAATGCGGGAATGCATGGGGAATCCTTTTAGATCACGGAGGGCAGGGCTTCAGCGGTTCCGCCCACCACCAGGGCGGGGCAGAGGATTGTGGGCAGGGCATCGGACACAGGCACGCCCTGGCCATCCTTGCCACAGGTGCCGATATCGAAATGGTGGAGATCGGAGCCAATGCGGGTGAGCTGTTTCAGCACTTCAGGTCCGCAACCGCTGAGGGTGGCGTTCTTCACGGGATAGCAGATTTCGCCCCGCTCCACCCAATAGCCTTCGGTGACCTGGAAGACGAAATTCCCGGTCACGGTATCCACCTGGCCGCCGCCCATGTGCTTCACCAGCAGGCCGCGATCCAGATCCTTGAGAATGGCTTCTGGACGCTCGTCGCCAGGGGCCAGGAAGGTGTTGCGCATGCGGGGAATGGGGAGGTGCCGATAGCTTTCGCGCCGCCCATTTCCGGTGGCGCTCACCTCCATGCGCCGGGCGGTTTTCCGGGATTGGAGGAACTGCTTCAAGACACCGTTTTCAATGAGCACCACGCGCTGGGTGGGGTTGCCTTCGTCGTCCACGGCTGCACTGCCGCGCTTGTGGGGCAGGGTGCCATCGTCGATGATCGTGACGCCAGGGGCGGCTACCGTTTCGCCCAGCTTGCCGGAAAAGGCGCTCATGCCTGCTAAAGCAAGATCGGCCTCCAGCCCATGGCCACACGCTTCATGGATCATGGTGCCGCCCGCGCTGCTGGAGAGGATCACCGGGAAGGTGCCCGCCGGGGCGGGTTGGGCCGAGAGGGCCTGGATGGCCAAACGCACCGCCTCTTTGACGGTGCGGGAAACGGCGGCGTCGTCGAATAATTCGAAGCCTTTGGATTCGCCCAGCACCTGATATCCCGTTTGCAGGTTCTCGCCCTCACCCGCCGTGACGCTGAGCCTGAGCACGCCTTGGGTGCGGCAATCCTCGGTGAGGGAGGCTTGCCAGGCATCGGAATTGGCTTCCGCGGAGGCAATCCAGATCCGCTGGGTGCTATCCCCGTAGCCCACTGCCACTTGGCGCAGGGCGCCCGGTTGCAGGGTTTCCCCGTGCTCCCGCGCGAGGCTTTCGGCCCGTTTCACGAGGGCCACCTTGGTGGATAGAGGCACGGTGGCGGGGTCCATTTCCACCGGGCTTGGCGTGGCATGGCACAGCATCTTCAGGTCGGGAAGCACGGCTGCCGTGCCCTGCCCGGGGGCCGCCAGGGTGCGCGCGGCTTCCAGCAACTCGTCCAGGGAGGGGGCGATGAGATCGGCAAACCGGGTGCTTTCCGCTTCCATCAACCGAAGGCTCACCCCAAAGATTTCGCTGGCAAGAACATCTTCCATGCGACCGCCATCCATGCCCAGACCACAGGCTCGGCGCTGTTCCACGAACACCTCGCCGTAGTGCCCTCCCTTGGCGAGGAGGGTCGCAAGAACTTGGCGAAGGTCATGGGGCGAAAAAGGAGCTGGCATGGGCATTCTCCAGGTGCGGCTGCGCCGGACCCTCCAGTCTGCCAGAAGGTTTGCTTCGGCCTTATCCAGGAGTTCCGCGAGATCACGGCCATCGTTGGGGAGGATGACATCCGCGTGAAGCACCTTTTCTGTGTCCTTGGATTGGGCGGCGAGCCGCGCCTGAGCCAGTTCCAGGCTCATTCCATCCCTGGCCACGAGGCGCTGGAGCCGGAGGTCTTCCGGTGCTTCCACCACCCAAAAGGCATCAAAACGGTGTGCCTGGCCTCGTTCCACCCAGAGGGCGGCGTCGAGCACGGCGCCCCGGGTGGTTTTGGGCAACGCCTCCAGGTGGCTCTGGATCGCAGCCTCGATCAGAGGATGGAGCAGGGCTTCCAGCTTGATTCGAGCCCAGGGATCCGCGAAAACCAGGTTGCCCAGCAGGCTTCGATCCAGGGAGCCATCGGCCGATAGACACTCAGCACCAAAAGTGTTTACCAGGGCCACGAGACCTGAGGTCCCAGGCGCCACCACCTCCCGCGCTACCTGGTCGGCATCGATGACAACCCAGCCCCGGGCTTCCAGAAGCCGGGACACGTGGGTTTTCCCCGAGGCGATGCCGCCCGTGAGGCCAAGGATGGGAAAAGGGTGATCCATAGGATCTCAGCATAGGCCGGGGAGGGCAGGGCGGACGAGCATGCGGAATGACTTGAAATTACAACCGGGAATGAAAGGCCTTTGCCAGTCGCAGGATATTTCGAAGGAGACGCGTGGGGCCTTCGCGTTGAAGCCAAGGGGGACTGTTCCTTTTTTAGTCAATGCTCGCCGTAAACCTTAAAAGCAAGCAGAAACGGGTTTTCGGGGTTGTCCATGCCTGATTAGTAAGAAAGAATGGAAGCAAACATGGGCATTTTCTGTTTTTAAAGTTGATTGCCCACGATTTTTTGGCGTGCCTTGGCCCGCCCAAAAACAGCAAAACGTGATCCGCCAAAGGTTCATGGAAGCAACGTCCGCTCTAACCCGCTGGAGGATCCGCCGTGGTTCGCTGGAAAGCCATTTTGTTCCTCGGTCTGGCCATGGTTGCCCAGGCCCAAGATCTTCGCAAACTCCCGGATTGGGCGCAGGCTGCCGCGGCAGAGGTGGCGGGGAAGCCTCTGCCCGAGGCGGATGCTTGGATTGTTTTGGATCGTACGGAAATGGCTTACACAGGGGATGGCGAAATCCGTACGCGGAAATTGCGTCTTGCCAAAATTATTTCGGAACGAGGACTGAATGAAGCCAACTACCGGCTTCATGGACTGGGTGGCAAGGCCAGCAAGGTGAAAAAGTTAAAGGGCTGGAACCTAAGGCCAGATGGGGAGTTGGTAAAACTGTCGGACGATTGGGTTGCCACCCTGGGAGCCAGCAGTACACAGAACGTTAGCACTGGCCAGGTAACCATTGCCTTTTTGCCCAGGGCCACCAAGGGTAGTTGGGTCGCCTTTGAATCCCAGGAAGTGTTCAACTACCCCATGGGTCCATTTGATGTGTTCGGGGCAATGGAAGGTCGGCCCATTCACCGGTGGGAATTGAGTTTGGCCAAGCAGGAAGGCTGGTTTACCGACCTAAAGCAGGTGACGGTGCACCTGGACATTCGCCATTTCCAACCTTGGGTGCAAGGGGTAGAAATGGAACCTGGCAAAAGCCTGAAAATCCTTGACCTGCCGGGCTTGCCGGAGGACGAAAGCGCCCACCCTGCCGTCCTTGATGTATTACCTTCAGTGTTGGTTCGGTTCGAGGATCCCAAACTGAAGGAGATTCCCTCGATACAGTCCTGGGATCTCATGGCGCAGCATTTCCACGATCGCTACGCCACGCGTTTTTCTGCTAAGTCCGAAATGGGTATGACGGAAAAAGAACCCCTAAAGGCGCTGCAGGCCATTCAGAGGTGGATGACCAGAGAACTTGCTTACCGGCAGGTGTACCTTTCACCCGAGCGGGGCTACATCCCAGAGTTTGTGCCCGAAACGCTGCGAAAACGATATGGGGACTGCAAAGATTTGGCATCCTGCTTTATCAGCGAGGCGCGCATCGCGGGCCTGAAATCCTATCCCGTGTTGGCACGGGTCGTGGAAGGACACGCTGCTGCTTTGGATCCGGTGAGTTTCCTGAGCTTTAATCATGTGATTGCTGCTGTAAAGCTAGAGCAGACGCTTGGCTTTTCGGCGGAAATCGATACGCCCATGGGGCGATTTCTGCTGGTCGATCCCACCGATCGCTTCGCACCCGTCGGGACGCTGCACGCGGGTCACCGAGACAGGGAAGTGTTGATCTGTACAGAGGCGGGCGGAATCTGGGTCAGGATTCCGCGGGCATCTGTCACGGCCCCTTCCACCACGGTCACTCTGGATGCAGACGTGCTTCCCATCCGGCCGTTTGGACGGCACCATGACAGTTGAAGAGGTGGCGGATGGCGCTGGCCTTCGCCAGGCATGTGTTGATCGAGGGCCGCAGAAAATGCGGGAGTACCTTCTGGAATCATTTTTGAATCTTCCACCAACGGGAACCCTCGAAGTCCTAAAGGTGGGTGATGCCTTTGATGTGGACCATCCCTTTGTGGTGTCGTTCAAGTTTTCTCATCCAGATGGCTTTCACCTCCAAGCTGGGGAAGGAATCCTGGCGAGCTTTGGCCTTCCCGCTGTACCTAGCTCAATTCAAAAGGCAGGAAAGCCCAGACAGTTTCCTGTGCAATGGAATGGAGTTGGAAAGTTGGAGTACCGGGCCTGCATCCGTGTGCCCTGGCGAGTGACCCCCGTGCTCCCATCCTTATCGGTCCATACGCCTTTTCGTTCCGCTGAATGGACTGCCAAGGCGGTGGCCGCAGATGGGAAAAGCGCCCTGGAACTCACGTTCCATCAGCAGTGCAAGGATGCCTTTTTCGATTTCAACGACCGCGAAAAGGGGCTCCTGGAATGGAAGAAGGATCGCAATCAGATCAAGACTCTTTTGAACGATGGTTTGGCCTTCAAACTGAACCTATGAAAACGGTTGAGGAGTCGAAATGAAACCGATCTGGATGTTATGTGTTGCTTCCGCCTTGATGGCCCTTCCGGGACATGGTGCCGATTGGCCCCCGATCAAGCCTGAGGTGTGGGCCATAAAGGAGGACCTGGCCAAGGGCATCAAGGATGCCGTGATTCTTGAGGATCGAACCATCCTCAAAAACACCTATGTGGAGCGGGTTTTGCGCGTGCGGGTGTTAAGCGAAGCTGGCCGCAAAGCCCTCGAATTGGAAGCCTTTTCGCCGGATTGCTACGATTTCAATGGCCGAACGGTGTACCCCGATGGCAAGACCCTTAAGTTTGATAAACGGCAGGATTTCAAACAGGAAATTTTTGAAGCTGGGGACTTCACCCAGAAACGAACCGTGGTCATCCCACCCGGTGTCAGCGGCAATTGCGTGGTTGAACTCCGATGGCTCGAATCCACCGCTGAGTTCTATGACATCCGAACACCCCTCCCGGCGCGGTTGGGGCACGACGCCCTGTTTCGCTTTGGCGGGCAATATCACACGCTCCTGGAAACGGTTGAAGTGCCCATGCCCTTTGCGTGGACCTATATTCCCATTTCGGGGCGAACTCAGAAATTTGAGATCAACGAGCGTTCGGGATTCAGGATTATTTCCGCCCAGAACCTTGCAGCCATCGAGATGCCTCCGTTTTCTCTCCCCGTTTCCCTGGATCGTCCGGTCCTTTCCATGTTTTTCCAGCCCAAGCAGACAAGTCGTGCAGCCAAGGAAAGTGAAAAAGAGTTTTGGGATTTGGTTGGGAAAGCGATCAGAAAAGATGATTTTGAATCTGAAATAAATAAAGGCCCTTCATATGAAGTGCTGCGAAGTAAGCTTTTCCATGGCATTTCGTCTCTGGATCCTCTGGTGTTCGCAGGGAAATTGCTTAGTGCTCTGGAAAAGGAGATTATCAACGTTTCGCATTTTACCCATGAGGAATCCGCGAAATGGGCAAAGGACCTGAAGACACCAAAGAGCCGTGACCTAGAAGCTATCAGCGAAAAGAAAGTAGCGACAGGCCGGGGCATGACGGTGCTGCTCTATCACCTTCTGAAGGATGCCGGCTCTCTTCCGAAGGTCGCTTACCTAGCGGACCGTGATGTGCGCCTGTTCCGGCCCGCAATGACCAATCCCTGGCAGGCTTCCCACCCTGTCATTGCCATGGAAACGCCGAACAAGGGCATCGTAATCCTGGATCCTTGGCAACGTTTTGCAGCACCTGGCTTGATTCATCCAGATTTCCAAGGCGTCCAGGGCATTTTATTTGACCCAAAAGCCGATTGGGCAGGCCAACCATTTACGGTTCCCATTCAGCCAGCCGCCTTCAATCAGAGGCGGTTTGACTATGCCTTGGAAGTTGGCGAGGAAGAAAATCATTTCAAGCTGAAGGCGCAGTTTTCGGGCTTTCCCGAACTGGCCGAACGACGTCGTTATGACCAGGACGAGCAAATCGAGCGCAACCGCAAGCTGAAGGAGCGGTTTGAAAATCAGGTCAAGGGTGCTTCGATTCAAAAATCAGAGGTACTCAACGCGAATAATCCAACCGCAAATGTGACGTGGGCCGTGGAGGGGCAGGTGGAAACGGAGGGTGGCCGGCAGCGCCAAGTCTTTCCCTTTCCAGGGCTGCAATACCCCGTGAATATTCCAGGTTCCTTTCCCAAGGAACGCATCCTCCCCATTGTGATGCCCTACCTTCAAATCCAGACGGCCCGGTGTTCCTTCAAAATTCCGAAGGGCTATAAGGTGAACCCAGGCAACCCATTCAAGGAAAGCAACACCTTTGGTACGGTGCTGTGGTCAACCCAGATCGAAAACCAAGGCGATGATCAAGTGGCTGTAATCACCTTGAAGGTCAGTGTGGACACCATGTTTGCGGCACCAGCCGCCTATGATGAGCTGAAGACCTTTCTAGGCTGGGTTTCAGAGGCCTTCAAGCGCACCCTGATTCTAGAAAAAACCTAGCGTCATTGTGGTGAGCCCACGAATGAAAACTGGCCCAACAGGGCCAGTTTTTCATTCGGATTGATGGAACAACCGATCAGGCCCCGCCACTTCCGCCTGATTCTGGCCGGTAGGTGAGGCTGGACCAGATGAAATCGCGGTTCATGCGGGCGATGTTTTCGAGGCTGACGGCTTTGGGGCAGGCGGCTTCGCATTCGCCATGGTTGGTGCAGGTGCCGAATTCTTCGTCGTCCATCTGGGCGACCATGTCTTTCACGCGGCTATAGCGCTCTGGCTGGCCCTGGGGCAGCAGGGCGAGCTGGCTGATCTTGGCGGAAACAAACAGCATGGCGCTGGCGTTGGGACAAGCGGCCACGCAGGCGCCGCAGCCAATGCAAGCAGCGGCATCCATGGCGAGGTCTGCACAGGTCTTCTTCACCGGGATCGCGTTTCCATCCGGGGCCGAGCCTGTGGGGGCGCTGATGAAGCCACCGGCCGCGATGATGCGGTCGAAGGCACCACGATCCACAATCAGATCCTTGATGACCGGGAAGGCAGTGGCGCGGAAAGGCTCGATGGTGATGGTGTCGCCATCCTCGAAGCTTCGCATGTGCAACTGGCACGTGGTGGTGCGTTCCCGGGGGCCGTGGGGGCGCCCGTTGATGACCACGCCGCACTGTCCGCAGATGCCCTCGCGGCAATCGTGATCCATGGCGATGGGTTCCTCGCCCTTGCGGATGAGGCCCTCGTTGACGACGTCCAGCATTTCGAGAAAGGACATCTCGGTGCTGACGTGCTTGGCTTCATAGGTGACAAAGCCGCCCTCGTCCTGGGCATTTTTCTGGCGCCAGACATACAGGGTGAGGTTGATGTGTTTTTCAGACATTCCCCGTCTCCTTATTTATAGCTGCGGGTGGCGAGGTGGACGTTTTCGAATTTCAGCTCTTCGGTGTGGCGATTGGGAGCGCTGTTGTCACCGGTGTATTCCCAGGCGGCAACGTGGCAGAAATTCTCGTCATCGCGCACCGCTTCGCCTTCCGGTGATTGCCATTCCTCGCGGAAATGGCCACCACAGCTTTCGCGGCGCTCCAGGGCATCCCGGCACATGAGTTCGCCCAATTCCAGGAAGTCGGCCACCCGCCCTGCCAATTCCAGGCTCTGGTTGAGGTCGGCGCCGCTGCCTGGGACTTTGACATCCTCCCAGAAGCGCTGGCGCAGCTCAGGGAGGAGTTGCAGCGCTTTCTTAAGCCCAGCATCATTGCGGGCCATGCCGCAGTATTCCCACAAAATCTTGCCCAGTTCCCGGTGGAAGTAGGTGGGGGTCTCTTTGCCGTTGATGCCCAGGAGGCGGCTCACGCGGCCGCTCACTTCGGCCTCGGCGGCCTTGGCTTCGGGATGATCGGCGGTGGGGCAGGAGCCCGGCTTCAGACCAGCCAGGTAGTTGCCCACGGTGTAGGGCGCCACGAAATAGCCATCGGCGAGGCCCTGCATCAAAGCGGATGCCCCCAGGCGGTTGGCGCCATGGTCGCTGAAGTTCGCTTCACCCAGCACGAAGAGGCCCGGCACGGTGCTCATCAGGTTGTAGTCCACCCACAGCCCACCCATGGTGTAGTGGGTGGCCGGATAGATGCGCATGGGCACTTTGTAAGGGTCTTCGCCCGTGATGCGGTCATACATTTCGAAGAGATTGCCGTATTTTTCTTCGATCTTGTGGGCGCCCAAACGCTTGGTGGCGGCTTCGAAATCCAGGTAGACGCCCAAGCCCGTTTCGCCAACGCCGCGACCTTCGTCGCAGACCTGCTTGGCCGCGCGGCTGGAAACATCCCGGGGCGCGAGGTTGCCATAGGTCGGGTACTTGCGTTCCAGGTAGTAGTCGCGATCCTCTTCGGGGATCTGATCCACGGGCTTCTTGCAGTCTTCCTTTTTCTTGGGCACCCAGATGCGGCCATCGTTGCGCAGGGATTCTGACATCAACGTCAACTTGGACTGGTGATCACCCGTGACCGGAATGCAGGTGGGATGAATCTGGGTGTAGCAGGGATTGGCAAAGGCAGCGCCCTTCTTGTAGGCGCGCCAGATGGCGGAAGCGTTGCAGCCCTTGGCGTAGGTGGCGAGGTACATCACGTTGCCATAACCACCAGTGGCGAGTACCACCGCATCGCCCATGTAGCTCTGCACCTGGCCGGTGACCATGTCACGCACCACGATGCCCTTGGCTACGCCATCAATGATGATGACTTCCAGCATCTCGCTGCGGGTGTGCATCTTGATGGTGCCGAGGCCGATCTGGCGTTCCAGGGCCTGGTAGGCCCCCAGCAATAGCTGCTGGCCCGTTTGCCCACGGGCATAGAAGGTTCGGCTCACCAGGGCGCCACCAAAGGAGCGGTTATCCAGCAGGCCACCGTACTCGCGGGCAAAGGGCACGCCCTGGGCCACACATTGATCGATGATGTTGTTGCTCACTTCGGCCAAGCGGTAGACATTGGCTTCCCGGGCCCGGAAATCCCCGCCTTTGATCGTGTCGTAGAAGAGCCGCAGCACGCTGTCGCCGTCGTTATGGTAATTCTTGGCGCCATTGATGCCGCCCTGGGCCGCAATGGAGTGGGCGCGACGGGGGCTGTCCTGGTAGCAGAAGCATTCCACCTGGTAGCCCAACTCGGCCATGGAGGCTGCCGCGGCACCACCGGCCAGGCCGGAGCCCACCACGATGACCTTGTACTTCCGCTTATTCGCGGGGTTCACCAGCTTCATGTCGAACTTGTGTTTTTCCCATTTCTTCTCGAGGGGACCATCGGGGGCATTGGCTTTGAGTTCCATGGTTGGGTCCCTTTCAGCGGATGATGCCGACCAGAACTGCGATCGGGAAGGAAATATTGCCGCCTACGACCACGGCCGTGATCACAGAAGCGAAGGTGCGTCGCAGCTTGTTATAACGGGGGTGCGCCCAGCCAAAGGTCTGGGTCAAGCTCCAGACCCCGTGCCACATGTGCAGCCCCAGGCAGAGCTGGGCCACGATGTAAAAGGCACTGGCCCCAATCTGCTGGAAGCCAGTCACGAAATTGCCGTAGGCATCGCCGGGCTTGAAATCAGGATGGGCCTGGCCCGTGGTGAGGTGCAGCAGGTGATACACGATGAAGCAGCCCAGAATCACACCGGTATAGCGCATGGTGCGGGAGGACCAGGTGGCGGCCTGCAGTTGCTGCGCGCGATAGCCTTTGGGGCGTGCCTTCCAGTTATCCAAGGTAAGGCTGAGGGCGGCCCAGCCGTGGAGCACCACGGCCACCAGCATCACGGCGCGAAACACCCAGATGCCTGCGCCATGGATCATGGTGTGCAGGAATTCCGCATAGTGGTTCATGGGTTCCCGCCCCATGTAGGCCTGCATGTTGCCCAGCATGTGGACCGTCACGAAGCCAAAGAGGGCGACTCCGGTGATGGCCATCACGACCTTCTTCCCGACGGAAGAAACCATGAAGCCGCCCTTTCCGGCGCTATCTAGGTATTGTTCAGCGACTGGCATAGGCGCTCCTTCCATGAATCAGGATGTGAGAGACAGTGCGGAAGTGTCCGGCTGGACTCGAGGTTGCCCCCGATTCTGCCAAGGTGCAGGGCTGGATGGGGAGTTTTTTTCTGGACCCATCGTTCCTTAATTGAAAACGCCGCCTTGGAAGGCGGCGTTTCTGGGCTACAAGCAGGTCCTAACTTTCGGAATCCGAATCCATGAGACCCGGTGTTTCCTTCTTGCTCTGCAGCACGCCCCAGACGATGGCGCCGACGCAGACGAGGGCCATGACCCCACCAACCAGCTTGTGGGTGCCACCATAAAGAGAGAACTTCATGATCACGCCCAAGAGCAGCAGGCTGACCATGTTCATCACCTTGATGAGCGGATTGATGGCGGGACCAGCGGTGTCCTTCAGGGGATCACCCACGGTATCGCCGGTGACGGCCGCCTTGTGGGCTTCGGAGCCCTTGCCGCCATACACGCCGTCCTCGATCATCTTCTTGGCGTTATCCCAGGCACCGCCGGCATTGGCCATGAAGACCGCCAGGAGCTGGCCGACGACGATCATGCCCGCGAGGAAGCCGCCCAGGGCGTAGGGTCCAAGCAGCAGACCCACAGCGATGGGAGCACAGATGGCCAGGAGGCCGGGTCCGATGAGTTCCTTCTGGGCAGTGCTGGTGCAAATATCCACCACGCGGCCGTAATCGGGTTTCTTGGTGCCGGCCCAGATGTCCTTGTCACGGAACTGGACGCGGCATTCCTTCACGATGTAGTAGGCGGCACGGCCCACGGCGCGGATGAGGCTGGAGCTGAATAGGAAGGGCACCGCGCCGCCCAGGAAGAGGCCGATGAAGACCTTGAGGATCGGCGACGGTGAGGCGCCCTGGCTGCCGTTGGCGATTGCTCACGGGTCATGGCGGCCAACTTGTCTTCACTGCCTACCGCGATGACCGCGATGAAGCTGGAGAACAGCGAAACGCCAGCGATGACGGCGGAACCGATGGCGATGCCCTTGGTTTCAGCCTTGGTGGTATTGCCCACAGCATCGAGGTCGGACAGGATCTGCCGGGCCCGCTTGTAGCTTCCGGGCTGCTCGCGTTCCATTTCTTCCTTGTCGTAGCCCATTTCACCAATGCCATTGGCGTTGTCGGCCACGGGGCCAAAAACGTCCATGGAAATGGTGTTGCCCGTGAGGGTCAACATGCCGATGCCGGCCATGGCCACGCCGTAGGCGATGAACATGGGGGGCATGCCGGAGTAGACGATGACGGATAGGAAGATGGCGGTGGCGATGACCACGATGTTGGCCACGGTGCTTTCGTAGCCCACGGCGAAGCCCTGGATGATGTTGGTGGCGTGGCCCGTGGTGCAGGCCTTGGCCAGGCTCTTCACGGGGGCATAGCCCGTGTGGGTGTAGTAGCTGGTCACCTTGTTGAGGGCGACGGCGAGGAACACGCCGATGAGGGCAGGTGAGGGCGGGGCGCAGGTCCAGCCCGGGCCACGCCGAAGTTCGCCCAGGGGCAGGTCGGCCGGGTCGCCAGCCGGGAAGCCAGCGGCGGCCGGGATTGCCGGCCAGGTAGGCGGCGTCGAAATGCAGGGTAGGACCAGCCGAGGATGAAGAAACCCACCACGCTGATGAGCGAGCCGATCCAGAAACCACGATGCACGCTCTTGAGGGCGGTATCGGAGGTGTCGTTGGGACCAGCCTTCACGGTGTAGGTGGAAATGATGGAGCCCAGCACGCCGATGCCGCGGACGAGAAGCGGGAACAGCACGCCCTTGTGGCCGAAGGTGGCCATGCCCAGGATCATGGCGGCCACGATGGTCACTTCGTAGCTTTCGAAGATATCGGCGGCCATGCCGGCGCAGTCACCGACGTTGTCGCCCACGTTGTCGGCGATGGTGGCGGCGTTGCGCGGATCGTCCTCGGGGATGTCCTTCTCGATCTTGCCCACCAGGTCGGCGCCCACGTCGGCCGCCTTGGTGTAGATGCCGCCGCCCACGCGCATGAAGAGCGCCAGCAGCGTGCCGCCGAAGCCGAAGCCCAGCAGGGCTTCGTAGGCCTGGGCGCCGTAGAGCAGGAAGATCAAGGTGCCGCCCAGAAGGCCCAGGCCGTCGGTGAGCATGCCGGTGATCGTGCCGGTGCGGTAGCCCAGCTGCATGGCTTCGCCATAAGAGCGCTTCGCCGCAGCAGCCACCCGCAGGTTGCCGGTGGTCGCGAGGCGCATGCCCACGAAACCCACGGACCAGGAGAACAGGGCGCCCACCAGGAAGGAAATGGCACGGCCATATTTGAAGGCCGGTACCGTGCCCTGGGTGGTGAAGTACAGCACCAGGGTGATGATGATGATCAAGGGTCCGATCTTCTTGAACTGGGCAGAAAGATAGGCGTTGGCCCCTTCCCGGATCGCGGCGGCGATCTCCTGCA